>NZ_LGLN01000008.1 GCF_001293775.1 Pseudomonas syringae pv. cilantro | reverse complement strand
CACTAGAAAAGCCCAAGCTGGCCACCGACCAGTTTGCTGAAGTCATCGTCCACGAAGGGCAGAATCGCGTCGGCCAGCGGTTGCAACTGGCGCGTCACGTAATGATCGTAGTCAATCGGCGCGTGACGAATCTCCAGCGGTTCCGGCCCGGCAGTGGTCATCACGTAGCTGATCCAGCCGCCGCTCTGATACTGCTTCGGGCGCCCTTGCTGGTCGTTGTACTCGTCGGCCAGACGCGCTGCGCGAACATGCGGCGGCACGTTGCGCTGGTAGTCGTCGAGCTTGCGGCGCAGTCGCTTGCGGTAGATCAGCAAGTCATCCAGTTCACCTGACAGCGTGCGCTGCACGTAGTCACGCACATACTCCTGATACGGCTGGCGCTTGAAAATACGCAGATACAATTCCTGCTGGAAACGCTGAGCCAGTGGCGACCAGTCAGTGCGGACCGTTTCCAGACCTTTGTAGACCATTTCTTCGGTGCCGTCGGCGCGCGTGACCAGCCCGGCATAGCGCTTCTTGCTGCCCTCCTCGGCGCCGCGCACGGTCGGCATCAGAAAGCGTCGAAAGTGCGTTTCATATTGCAATTCCAGCGCACTGTGCAGGCCATATTCGTTGTGCAGATGCTCACGCCACCACTGGTTGACCTGTTGCACCAACGCCTTGCCGATGGTTGCTGCCTCTTCCTGCCCGCGCGGGCGGCCCAGCCAGACGAAGGTCGAGTCGGTGTCGCCGTAGATCACTGTGTAACCCTGAGCCTGAATGAGGTCCCGGGTCTTGAGCATGATTTCATGCCCGCGCAGGGTGATCGACGACGCCAGCCGCGGATCGAAGAAACGGCAGCCGCTGGAACCCAGCACGCCGTAGAAGGCATTCATAATGATTTTCAGGGCCTGGGACAGCGGCGCGTTGTGTTCCCGCTTGGCGGTTTCGCGTCCTTGCCAGACGCGCTCGACGATGGCTGGCAAGCTGTGGCGCGTGCGGGAAAAACGCGCGCCGCGAAAACCCGGCACCGAGGCGCTGTCCTCAGGGTGACGCAGGCCCTCGATCAGGCCCACCGGATCGATGAGAAACGTGCGAATGATCGACGGATACAAGCTTTTGTAGTCCAGCACCAGCACCGATTCGTACAGCCCGGGTTGCGAATCCATCACGAAACCGCCGGGGCTGGCTTCCGGTAAGCGTTCGCCCAGATTAGGCGCGACGAAACCCTGACGATGCATCAGCGGAATATACAGATGACAGAACGCAGCAACCGAGCCACCGCTACGGTCAGCCGGCAAACCGGTCACTGTGGCGCGTTCCAGCAAGAAGGTCAGCAGCTCGGTCTTGGCGAAGATGCGCGTTACCAGTTCGCAGTCCTTGATGTTGTATCGTGCCAGCGCGGGCTTGTCCTCGGCGAACATGCGGTTGATTTCGTCCATGCGCTGGTAAGGCGTATCGATGGCCTTGCCTTCACCCAGAAGCGTTTGCGCCACGTACTCCAGGCTGAAAGAAGGGAAACTCCAGGTCGCTGAGCGTAACGCCTCGATACCGTCGATCACCAGCCGCCCGCTGATTTCGGCAAAAAAGTGATTGTTACGGCTGCCATGTTCGCGCCAGCCCATCGCCTCTCCGCCGCGCCCGAGGCGCAGGGGCACCTGCAAACGCTGGGCATGCTCATGCAGCACCCGCAGGTCGAACTGCACCACGTTCCAGCCGATGATCGCGTCCGGGTCATGCAGCGCCAGCCAGTCGTTCAGGCGCTCCAGCAACTGCGCGCGGGTGTCGCAATAATCGAGCTGGAAATCCAGCGCCTCGTTGCCGCCGTTGGGCGGGCCGAGCATATAAACCTGACGCTGTCCGCAGCCTTCCAGCGCAATGGAATACAACTCGCCGCGCGCCGTGGTTTCTATATCCAGCGAGACCAGTTTCAGGCTGGGCCGATAATCGGGGGCCGGCCTGATCTGCGCGTCACACAGCACACCCTCGGCATTCGTTGTGCCCGTGAACTGCACCGGGGCCGTGATGAAACGCTCCATCAGGTAACGCTCGGGCGGACGGATGTCCGCTTCGTAGACGTCGACATTACCTCGGCGCAGCAATTTTTCGATGTTCATCAACTGACGATGCTGCTGGCAGTACACGCCCAGCACCGGACGATGGCGAAAGTCGCAGAGCTCCAGAGGGCGCAGCTCCACGCCACGTTCGCTGCGCAACAGGGCACGGGCACGCTCGCCCTGCTCGGCCGGAATGAAGGCCACCGAGGGCTGACAAGGCAGACGGATGTGACGAGGCCCCTGGTCGGTGGCCAACCAGAAGTCGACCTCGGTCCCGGCGGGCGTATCTTGCCAGTGCCGACTCAGGATAAAGCCCTGCGGTAAATCCAACGCTACACCCTCGACGCTACCATCAAGGGACTGATTCTACTTGCCCCCGAGGGTAAAGACGCGGTTGGCGGTCGTTTTCAATGCATATTCAACAGTTGCTGACCATTGATTTCCGTCTATGCCTCTTATCCTGATTTAAATCTTGCCCGATTGCGCGCACTGCACGATTCTGTAGTGGCCATGAACATGCACTACAGTCATTCAGGTCCTTATCCCGGAGAGCGTCATGAAAACCGTTGCCCAACTGCTGAAATTGAAGGACCTGCACAATCAGCAGGTGCACACCATCGGCCCGGATCAGATGGTGCTGGAGGCCCTCAGGCTGATGGCCGAGAAAAACATCGGCGCATTGCCAGTGGTCAACGACGGCGTGGTGGTCGGCGTGGTCAGTGAGCGCGATTACGCGCGCAAGGTGGTGCTCGAGGGGCGCTCGTCAGTGGGTACGCCAGTCAGCGAGATCATGAGCAGCAAAGTCATCACCGTTGATTCGCAACAAACCGTGGAGACGTGCATGGGCATCATGACCGACAGCCACCTGCGTCACTTGCCCGTCGTGGAAAACGGACAGTTGCTGGGCCTGCTGTCCATCGGCGACCTGGTAAAGGAGGCGATAGCCGAGCAGGCCAGCCTCATTTTGGGGTCAATCGACTCTGACTTTTCGATTTTCTTCTCGCCGTCCTTGCCCACCAGAATGACTCGGGTCTTCACCCCTGCGCCCAGCTTCAGTTCACGGATCAAGGCCATGGTCGACTGCGGGTCCAGCGCTTTGCCATCACGTTCACCGATGGTGTTGACCACGGTATACAGCACCATGTTGCGCTGCACGAACGCCTCGCGGTTGGCAGGCTCCTCCAGCGCTTTCTTGAGACTGACCAGCGTGGGATCAAGCGTACTGGGAGCGATGATGATCAAGGGACGCGACTTGCCGCGCTCCTGTGCCAAAGGGCCGTCGCTGTCGGCAGCCAGCGCTGTACCGGCAGCGACAAGCAGGGTGGCGAGGGTCAGGGACCGGATTAACATGGTGGGCTCCTTTCAAATCCATTGGGTAGCCATCGCGCAGACACACGCGATGCCTGTCTCTTCTACCGCATATGGGTCGTCACGGTACAGCCCGGCGTAGTCCTTTTCCTAAATCCGTTTCATCAGGCCGTACGCTTGAGCAACCGCTGACCGACACTGTCGAACGTTGCCGCCAGCCGCTGAACAACCTGCTCCACCTCTGTGGCATCCAGCAGCAAGGGCGGCAGCAGGCGAATGACTTTGCTGCGTGTCACGTTGATCAACAAGCCGTGCTGCTCGGCGGCAATCCGGGTCAAGCCAGGAATGACGTGCTGCAACTCGATGCCGATCATCAGCCCCTGCCCCCGAATCTCTTGCACGTAAGGGTGATCGCCGAGCATGTCGCGCAGCCGGTCGAGCAAATGCTGCCCTTGCAGGCGGGCATTTTCCACCAGCCCCTGCTGCTCGATGATGTCGATCACCGTGCAGCCCACCCGACAGGCCAGAGGGTTGCCGCCGAACGTGCTGCCGTGACTGCCAGGCGTGAACAGACCGGCTGCCTTGCCCCGCGCGAGGCAGGCACCGATCGGCACGCCATTGCCCAGCCCTTTGGCGAGGGTCATGACGTCCGGCACAATGCCTTCATGTTGAAAGGCAAACCACTTGCCAGTGCGCCCCATGCCGGTCTGGATTTCGTCGAGCATCAGCAACCAGTCGCGCCGCGTGCAGCGTTCCCTCAACGCTTTGAGATACCCGGCAGGTGCCAGTTGCGCGCCGCCCTCGCCCTGAATCGGCTCGACCAGTACTGCTGCGATGCGGTGCCCGTGGGTGACGCAGATGTTATCGAACGCCGTCAGATCGCCAAAGGGCACTTTGATGTAATCCCCCGGCAACTTACTGAACCCCAGACGCACTGCTGGCCCGTCGCTGGCTGACAGCGTGCCCAGCGTACGGCCGTGAAAAGCGTTCTCCATCACCACGACCAAGGGCTGCTCGATGTACTTGTGCCAGCCATGCAGGCGCGCCAGCTTGAGTGCGGTTTCGTTGGCCTCGGCACCGGAGTTGTTGAAAAACACCCGATCAAGCCCTGACAGTGCAGTCAGCTTCTGCGCCAGACGCTGCTGCCAGTCAATGCTGTACAGGTTGGAGGTGTGCAGCAACAGGCCCGCCTGCTCGCGAATCGCCTCGACCAACAAGGGGTGCGAGTGCCCTACCCCGGTCACCGCCACACCGGCCACCGCATCCAGATACTCGCGCCCGTCCCGATCCCAGAGTCGGGTGCCCAGTCCATGAGTGAAACTCAGCGCGAGCGGTTGGTAGGTGGTCATCAGGCAAGTGGCGGTCATGACATGAAGCTCCTTGGGTATGTTTCGGTTTTTACAGTATCGTTAACCACCTGTTCTGGATAAACAGCGAAATACTTCAATCATTTTAAAGCCAGGATTGATAATGGATTTATTTCAGGCGATGCGGGTGTATGTAAAAGTTGTCGAAGCGGGCAGCCTGACCGGCGCGGCCCAAGCGTGTTCGATTTCTACCACCATGGTCGGCAATCACCTGCGCGCACTGGAACAGCGCCTGGGCGTCAGCCTGCTGCAGCGCACCACTCGCCGCCAACGTCTGACGGAGTTTGGCACCGCGTATTATCAGCGCTGCCTGGAAGTACTCGGGCTGGTGGCCGAGTCCGAGCAACTGGCCGAGCAGGCGCAGGGCGACCCGACCGGTACTTTGCGCATGACGGCACCGCTGACGTTCGGTTCGGAATCGCTGGCCCCTGCCCTGGTCGAGTTTTCGCGGCGCTTTCCCGACGTCAAACTCGATCTGGTGCTGACCAATCAGCGTCTGGACATGATCGACAATGGTTTTGACGTCGCCATTCGCCTGGGTAACATCGCGCAATCATCACCCTTGATCGCCCGCCCCCTGCAGGACTACACACTGACCATATGCGCTGCGCCAGACTACCTTGCTCGCCATAGTGCACCCGTCCGCCCCGAAGACCTTCGCTCACACAATTGCCTGGCGTTCGCCTACCCGGCAGGCGATGAGTGGCGCACCGCCGGCACCCAGTGGCGTATGACCGGGCCTGAAGGCGAAGTGCTGGTGGATATCGACGGCTCGATGGTGGCCAACACGTCAGCGGGGCTGTATCAGGCGGCCCGCGCCGGACTGGGCGTGGTGATGCTCCCGGATGCGCTGGTCCAGCGGGACTTGCAGGAGGGCCGACTGGTCGCGCTGCTGCCAGGCTATCATCTGCCCAGACGGCCAATGAACCTGCTGTATGTGCAGGACCGTTACCGGCTGCCCAAACTGAGAAGCTTTGTGAAGTTTGCGCTGGGACTTTGGGGACGATAAGGGCTGACGGGGGGGGTTAAACGCAATGCTGCAGCCGGTGCGAGGCATTGCGCCCGCACCGGATGTTTCTGGTTGAAGACTCAGACCTTGAAGCGGCTGACCATGCTCTGCAAATGAACACCCAGACGAGCAAGTTCGACGCTCGACGCGGCGGTCTGCTCACTGGCCGACGCTGTCTGCTCGGAAATATCCCGGACATTCAGCACACTGCGGTTGATCTCCTCGGCAACCGCACTCTGCTCTTCTGCCGCTGCAGCGATCTGATGGTTCATCGTCTCGATGGTCGAGATTGCATGAGTGATGTTGCCGATGGAGACACCCGCGTTGCGCGTCAGCTCCACGCTGTTGGCGGTCAGGGCCTGGCTGTTATCGAGGATAGTCGCCACTTGTGTGGTACGGCTGTGCAGCCCGCTGATCAGCGCTGCAATCTCTTCTGTCGAGGTCTGCGTGCGCTGGGCCAGGCTTCGCACTTCGTCAGCAACGACGGCAAAGCCACGTCCGGCCTCGCCTGCGCGTGCGGCTTCAATGGCGGCGTTGAGTGCCAGCAGATTGGTCTGCTCGGCAACTGCCTTGATCACGTCAAGCACGCCACCGATCTTATTGCTCTCGGTCTTGAGATCATCCATTGCCGATTTGGAAAGCTGAACTTCAGTGGCCAGCTTTTCAATCTGGGTAACAGCCCTCGACACCACGCCATCACCTTCCCGCGCTTCTTTCGAAGCGTTGACTGCCGCATGGGAGGCCTGTTCTGCGTTCCTCGCCACTTCCTGAACGGTTGCAGACATCTCGTGCATGGCCGTGGCAACCTGGTCCGTCTCGCTTTTCTGGCTGTTTACACCGGCACTGGTCTGTTCGGTAACCGCCGATAACTGCTCGGCGGCGCTGGCTATCTGCGTCACGCCATCGCGCAGCCCGCCGATCAGCTCACGCAAGTTGGTCGTCATGCGCAGCATGCTGCTCTGCAACCGTCCAAGCTCATCCTTGCGGGTCACGGCCTGATTATGAGTCAAGTCGCCATCAGCCACGCGCTCGGCCAGTTTCAGTGTGTCCAGCAACGGCCCTACGATCAGGCGGGTGATTATCCATGCCGCTAGAAAACTCACTACCAGCGCTGCAATAAGCCACGCAGATAGCAGCATCTTGGCCTGACTCACGTCTTCAATCCGAAGGTTGACCTGATTGGCAGACAGCTGATCGGCCGACGTAAACAGCGTTCCGATAACTTTGGTGATACCTGCCTGGGCCTGATCGATGGAGGCCTGTGCGGCGGTGAATTGGTTCATGGTGTTCTGGTAGCTGACCAGAGAATCTACAAGATGTTTGGTCGTTGCTGACTGACTGTCGAAGCCTTGCAGACCTTTGACAAAGTTGATGACCGCGTTCATGGATGCTTCTGCAGCCCCCCTGTTCTCGATTTTTAGAGAATAGGTATACCCACGCAGATCAAAGCGCATTTTCTGAAACAGCGTCGTTGCCTGCACAATGGCGTCGCGCTGGGACGCCGTACCCTCATCCGACCTTGCAAACGCATTCAGTTTCTGCAAGTCATCAGCCCCGGCATCGGCGTACTGGCCGAACATTCCCCGGGTCGCTTCTCGTGCGGCAGTCGCCCGCATCAGGTTGTCGTAGTGAACGCGGTATTCCACCAGCGCTTCTGCGGCAGCGTTCACCAGCGGTATGTTCTTTGGGGAGTCGAATACCTTCTGGGCATATTTGACGTGGTCTTCGAGGCGTTCGAGCGCCTTTAACCAGTCGTTGGCACGCTCGGCGTCGTAGTTTATCCAATACGCCAGGCGGGCGATGCGCACGTCACGCGTCAGCGTGCTCATTTTGCCGATGTCGGCAATCCGTTCGCTTCGTTCGCTCAGCGAAGTGATACCGGTCCAGCCCGTCAGCGCAATCAGCACCGTCAGTACGATGACCAGAGCAAACCCCAGCGCTAGCTTGGACCTGACAGAAATATTGCTCAGAGTGTTTTTCAACTTGGGTCGCTCTTGTTAGGTCATCGGATGAATACACGCGGCTGATCCTTGCCGCCCATACAACAAGCAGATGTCGGCAGCGCGGCGGCAAACTTTAAAGTTGGCGCCAATAATTCTTGCTCACAAATAATTCGCGAGTTGCTCTGACGCATATGGCTTTTTCAAACGGGTCAGTTAGCATGGGCGTTTTGCACACACTGAGTATTCTGGAGAACGGCATGAGTTCGGAGTTGACCGCGTCAAGAGTCGCCTTGACGGCTGAGGAGCGCTCTGCAATTGCCGAGATTGAGGCAACGACCAACGTACTGCGGCTTGTTACCCGACTGACCGGCATGCGCTTCGCGGGTATCTCGAAGTTTACCGAGACGGACTGGATAGTCTGCTCGGTGTATGACCCGACCGGCCTCGGCATCGAAGACGATGATGTGTTCGAACTTGAAACCACGCTGTGCAGCGAGCTTTGCACCAAACCTGAAGCACTGTTCATCCCGCAGATCAGCCAGAACGCCTGGTACGCGAATCGCCCGGTGGTAAAACAGTTTGCCATCGAAAGTTATGCAGGCGTGCCTATCTTCCTTCCGGACGGGCAGCTTTATGGTGCGCTGTGCGCTCTGGATTCACACGCGACGTTGTTTGACGACCCCGACCTGGCTGAAACGCTTACCCTGTTTGCGCGACTGATCGGCTGTATTTTCTTTGCCAATATTGCCGAACCCGGCCCTCACAGCCGCTGACTCGTCAATGAGCGCAGCTTGCACCCGGTCAGAGCGGGTTCGGCTGTTCTATAACTGCGTACATGTGCACGGGTTCGAGCATTGCGCTGCTGAACTGGCTGTCATCGAGTAACGGCGAGTGTCGAGGCGAGACATGCCTGGATGAGTTTTCCCGGTTCACGGGAGTGTCCAGCGTCAGATCAATCCCGAAATGAGGAAATGGCTCCTGGACCACCCAGCCTCCGGCAGCCAGAACCAACAGTAAAATCACACCCGCAATAGGCTCTTTAGGTCCGCACATGACTGCATCTCCTGTCCGGTAAAACAATTCGTTTCAAAATGAGCGGCTCAGTATGGACGCCGGGAAGTCGCTCGCATGTCGCAGGCCGACGGGTCACTCGAACGGCTCTTCGCCCTGCAATTTGGTGCGATGCATCATCCGCCCGCATGCCGGGTCGTAAGCTTCCGCGCGATGCAGGGTGCCCGTGTTGTCCCAGATCACCAGATCACCGACCTGCCATTCATGGCTGTAACTGAACGCCTCGGTCGTGGCCCACTCGCGCAAGCCCACCAGAATCTGCGCACTTTGCGCCAGGCTGACACCCAGCACCTGCTGTGCGGTACAGCCCAGAATCAGCGATTTGCGACCGGAGCGGTGTTTCCACACCAATGGCAGCTCCTTCTCGCCAATGGCCTGCATGGCGCTGAGCATCGCAAGGCTCGGCTCGGGATTGTAATAGAGTAATGACGCCCAGGGTGCATGAATGACCCGGAGGTATTCGTAACGTTGTTTGTCGGCGCTCGACAGGCCTTCGTAAGCGGCATAAGTGTTACAGAACCCCGTATTCCCGCCCCAGGTCGCCGTCGCCTTGCAGGCCAACAGCGACGCCAGAATCGGCGTATCGCTGCTGGTGCCGTCGATATGCCAGTAAAGCGAGCCCTTGAGAAACTCCGCGCCCGCCGGATTTTCTTTCACATCCAGAGTGATTTTGGTGATGTTTTGCCCGTCACTCGCCTCCGGGGCAAAGGTGCCGAGCGTGCGAGTGAAGGCAATCTGCTCAGCGTCTGTAAAGTGAATCTGCGGAAACACCAGCACACCCCGCTGCTCCAGCAACTCACGAATTTCCCCGGCGTATTCGCCTGACAGCAACGCCTGCTTGCCGGCGAAGACGCGCGTGCCGATGCCTGGCTTGATGGGCTCCTGAAATGATCTGGCATTCGAAGTGGCTAACATGATGCGACCCTCTTCATAAGTGAACACAACGGTACGCTTATGAAAGATAGCGCGCAACATCTTATTGCGCATGCTGGCCGCAACCGTCGTTTGGGCTTTAAACTCCTCAGCCCGTTTCAATTCAAGGAATGAATCCACGTGCACATGCCCGCGCCCAAAGTCGTCATCCAGCGCCTGACCGACGCCAATCTGGAAGGTGTGACCGCCTTGTACAACCAACCAGCTGTCTGTCGTCAAGTACTGCAGATGCCCTACCAGTCAATTGATGTGTGGCGCAAAAGGCTGGCGGACAGCACTGAACGCCATCTGAAACTGGTCGCTCTGAATGACGGCGAGGTGATCGGCAACATAGGCCTGGAGCAGTATGCACGCAGCCGACAGAGCCATGTGGGCGCGATCGGCATGGGCGTCGCATCAGCCTGGCAAGGCAAGGGCGTTGGCTCAATGTTGCTTGCAGCGGCGCTGGATGTGGCGGACAACTGGATGAATCTGCACCGTGTTGAGCTGACGGTGTATGCCGACAACGAAGCCGCGCAAGGTCTCTATCGCAAGTTTGGTTTCGAAGTCGAGGGTCGCCTGCGCGACTACGCCGTGCGCGATGGTGTGTTCGTCGATGCCTTGAGCATGGCGCGACTGAGATAAGTACCGCGCTCGACTGCGCTTGAGCTATGACTGAAAGCATGCAAGGTTCAGCCCATGAATCAGATTCCTCGAAGCAACCGACATCACCATCACGGCCCCTATCCAAGGCGCTGCGGTTGCTTGTGCTCATCGATTGATCAGACTTAGATCCATGTTCTGACCCGATCAGTGAAACAGACCAAGGCGCCTCAGGCGCCTTTTTTATTGCCTGTCGATTTTCACCTGAAAATTGTTTCACCACCTGCAAACCAACGGAGATCACCCTTATGACCATGTTACGTGGAACCCGTATCGTGACCGGACCAGAAGCCGCCATCCTGCGTGAAACGGAAAATCGTTTCCGGAGCTGTCTTCATCGAAGCGGGCGCTGAAGAAGCCATCGTCCCGGCATTATGGGGCCAGGACACCTTTGTGGAAAAAGCCGGCGGCAGTGAAATCATCGGTCAGATGTGGGCCTTCAATGACAAGGCCGGGCGCGCCTGCTGCCTGATCCCGGAGGCGACTGCGCTGTTTCAGGAGCGCAGCGAAATACTTCTGAATGGACGCAGCGAAGGGCTGTTTTTCTACGTAGCACGCTGTTACCGCTACGAACGACCGCAAGCCGGGCGTTATCGGGAATTCACTCAGTTGGGGCTGGAAATTCTTGGCCCCTCACCGCAACAGGCATTGCTGCGCAGCCAGGCAATCTGCACGGGCTTTCTCGACTCGCTGGGGCTGGATTACGAACTGAATGTCGCCGTCAAACGGGGCCTGAGTTACTACCTGGAAGGCAACGGCTTCGAGGTGCGCTGTCCGGGCCTGGGTGCGCAGCAGCAGGTGGTCGGTGGCGGCGCCTATCGTGAGGGGGCCGGGTTCGGCATCGGGCTTGAGCGGTTGGTGCTGGCGCTTGGGCTTGATCAATAACGGTCATCTGATTGGTAACCGGATGGGCGCGCGCTACGGGTTACACTGCGCGTCCACCCTGCCCTTACCGAGGATCTGCATGAAAGTTGGCGTGATTTCCGACACCCATGGACTGCTCCGTCCTGAAGCCGTTGCTGCGCTTGAAGGCTGCGAAGCCATCATCCATGCCGGCGACATCGGCAGTCAGGACATCGTCGAGCAACTCAGCGCCATCGCCCCGCTGCACATCGTGCGTGGCAACAACGACATGGCCGCTGCCTGGGCAACGTCCATCGCCGATCACCTGCGCTTCGCCATCGAAGGCTGGCACATCCTGCTGGTCCACGATATCGCCGGTGTTCCGGCGCTGCTGGATGACCGTGTGAAACTGGTCATCACCGGGCACTCGCATAAACCCCGCATCGAATGGCGCGGGGACACGCTGTATCTGAACCCGGGCAGTGCCGGTAGAAGACGCTTCAAACTGCCGGTGACGCTGGCGCTGCTTGAAATGAGTGCGGACTCGATGGAGCCGAGTATTGTCAGGCTGGTCGACTGACGCTTGTCAGAACGGGGCGCCAGGCAGGACCGTCCTCAACGGCACAAATGCTGCCGTGCAGTCGACCGGTGTGCCCTCGCCTGGAGTACCGGACACCGTGACGTCATCTTTTATCGAAGGCACCAATTTGTTGGCAAAACTGACCGGTCCTGGTCCCAGTATGAAGTGGGTGGCGGTCAGTGCTGTGAAGCCGGGTTGGATGCCGTCGAAGACAACGTTATCCAGCGTGATGACAATCGGCCGTTTCTGTCCGTTGTCCTCGTAGCCGGCAAACGTCATCTTGCCGCCACCGAATCGCGGGCTGTTCAGGTAATGGAAGCCCTTCACCGTGATGCCGCTGAAATCAGGATACGACGTGCCACTGGTGTTACCGTAATTGGTGTTGAACACCATCGGAAACTTGACGTTGCGCATGCACACATTCTCGTACCTGATGCCATCCACCGTCCCACCGTTTTTGGCTCCCGACTTTATTCTGAGCCCGATGCCGTCCTGGCTGTCCCCACCGTCGGCGGTCAAATCCACAACGCTGACATTGTGTACGCCGCCATTGGTTTCACTGCCAATGGACAGACCGTGACCGTAATAAAAATGATTGTGTGCAAACATCAGATCACGGCTGCCAGAGGTTCTGCTGGACTTGATCGCGACATTGTCATCGCCCGTGCTGATGTAGGAATAAGCCAGAAGGACCTTGTTTGACTGGCCGGGATCGAAGCCGTCCGTGTTCTTCACGGTTTCCGGAGTAAAGCAGGTGCTGGGGGTCTTCTGGTCGGGCGTCGAACCGGTCGGGCAGTGGTAACCCTCTACGCTGTAAACCCTGCTAGGGGTCAGAATCTTGATTCCCCAGACCGTCACGCCGGTCACGCCGTCAGTCACAATGTTGAAGTCCGGCGCGTTTTGCAGCGTCAGCCCCTGAATAACGAAGTCGGTCCCGCCACTGACTTGTATGAGGCGCGGCTTTTGCTGATAAATGTTCGACAAGGTCTTCTGGTAAACAAGGTCCCACCAGCTGCGCAGGTTGGCGTTTGCACCGGCGGTCAGCAGGCTGCCGCCACGGCCGTCAATCACACCTTTGCCAATGACGCCGCTGGAACGGGTGTTTTTTGCCGAAATCAGTGAGCTGCAGGCATCCTGATTGGCGACCGTCGTCACGCCGCAAGTGCCCTTGCCGTTGTCGTAGTCTTTGGGATTGCGTGACGCGAAGAGCGTAACGCCATCGTCGATCCAGAGCGTAACGCCTGATTTCAACTGCAAAGGACCGCTGAGGAACGCCGAGTTGTTATCTGCACCTTTGACCAGCTGGACAGCTTGCCCCGCTGCGCAGCCATTGATTGCACTCTGGATTCTGTCCTGGTCAGGACGGGAGTCGAGCGCTGCGTTGTCAACACTGTCCAGCGAGCCGTCCCTGGGAGTCAATGTGGCTGGTAATTGCTTGCAGACTGGCGGGCTGGGTGGCTCGTTTATAGTGCCCCAGGGTGTTACCACGGCAGGTTCGCTGGCTGCTTGTGCGGGCACTATGCCGGTCAACGAAACAGCCACGGACGTGGCTATCCAGAAGGCCTGCCGAAACGTGCGGGCACCGTTTTTTTGCACGGCCGCGATAAACGATTGCATGCTCATTTAAAACTTTTCCTGTTTTATCGATTGTCTGGACGCGGAGATGGGGTCGTTCGATTAAGCGGTCTGGCAACCGGGCGCAGCGAGTTAGGCGTTTCATGCAACGTCAGATGGGTATTTTTGGTGCGAAAGTCGATTCTTCTAACGAACCCGGCCCCGCACATTGCGAGGCCAGGCGCTCTAGAGTCAAATTCCCAAGCGCTGCATACGGCGCGGTAGCCATTTGCCACGCCATGATATCAACCGCCGCTGGTTAAGCCTGGTCAATTTGCCTTAAATTTAATTCATCTTCGTTGTGAGGTTCTACGCTCAAGTCCATGATTTTTCTGGCCTGCCTCTCATCCCCCTCCCGACATCAAAGCTGCGCAGGCATCCGAAAGGCGCGCAGCGCACTCATGTCGAACGGGTTCGGCGCACGCTGGCTCGACAACAGATAGTGGGCGCGCATACCGCCAACATCCGCCTTGAGCATCAGAACATCACGCCCTCTCAGCGTCTCGACCTGCATCAGGTCAATGAGGCGGAACAACGACCACGGCCCGGTATTCTTTTCGATGCCAAGCGGCCGACCGACCATGCCCTCCATGATCAGACTCGCACGTCCATCTTCGACATCGACAGGCCACCTGAACGGCATCGGCACGATCGGACCATGGCGATACTCCAGCGACTGATCCCCCAGCGTAAACTCTGCGCGGCGTACGCCGGGGTCAAGAGTGTGAGGTTCCAGCGTGAATTGCACCTGCGGTTCCTGCATCTGCTCGGCAAAGAAACCTTTACGGATTTTATGCACGCTTGCCATCTGATCCAGATAGGCACGGCTCATCGGCAAACTGAAACCATCGATGGTTCGCAAGCGATAGCGCCCGGGGTCACCGCTGACAAACGGCTTCAGGTAGCTGTCGAAGAAGCGCTCGGCAATGCCCTGCGCTTTGAAGAACTCGCGAAAATCGTTAAGCGCCACATCGCTGCTGCTGTGTGCGTGAAACGGGTAACGCTTGTCGAGAGACTGCTCGTAGAACCCGTACAACTCTGCCTTGTAGCGCTGATTAAGGTAGTGGTGCGACTGATACAGCACAAAGCTCCAGGTGTCTTCCGCCAGCGCATTGAACCAGCCACCGACCGGCTGGGGCAGCATCGTGGCGGCATTGCGCAATTTGCTCAGCGCGTCCTGCTGTCCCGACATTCGTCCCTTGGCCATTTCGTAGGCAGCCAGATCTGGTTGACCCGAGCGACCCAGGGCAGCCATTTGCATCTGCAATTCATTGATGACAGTCAGTGCCGTCACCAGATCGGCAGCAGGACCGTTATCATCATCCAGCAATCGATGCAGCGGATCGAAACGTCGCTGCAACGATCTCTTTGCCGTCTCGGGCAGACTGCTGGCAGCCGACTGCTGCAACTGCTCACCAACCACAGCGACCTGCGCGAGCGCAGCGGGTGCCGAGACGGCTTTATCAGTTTCGGCTTTCAGTGTGTCGAGACTGTCTGCAAGAAAAGCAAAGCGCGTATTGTCACGGACTTCAATCAACAACTGCACCAGCGGAGAATGGGCTGCGGTCAATCCGGCCATCTGCGCTGCGCCCTGCACAGGTCCTTCGAAAGGTTGCAGTGAAACGCGCCCGATCGCCTCGGCCCAGTGATCGGCATAATCACGAAAATACAGTTTTTCCAGATCGAGCATCAGCGCACGCAATCGAGTCGCGCTGAACGGGGTGCTTTCACCCAACACCCAGTTATCCCGCATGATGTCAGTCACCACGCCAGTGCCGTGAGTGACAAAATATCGCTCATAGCCCTGCCGGGTATAAAGCCCCGGAATTCGATAATCCGCACCTGCCAGCACTGTTCCCTGAGGACCAACGTGGTTGGCCAGGCTGTACTCCGGCAATACACGGGCTTTATCACGCAGCACCCGATATACCACGTGGGCAAAAGATTCATTACGCAACGTCTGGCGCGCCTGTGCAACCAGCGCCTCGTTGACCGGATGGGTGAAAGGCAGCGTCAGCAAGCGCCCGAAATGCTGGTTCAACTCGCGCTGTGCCTGCGCGTGGCCGGCATAACGAATTGACCAGTCGGCCGCGGTCCACGCCTCCAGTGCGGAGGGTATCCGGTGCTCGCGCTGAACCAGCATCAGATAGGCGCGCAGGTTATTGAGCAACTGCTCTCGATTTTGCAGGCTGTCCACAATTCGGGCTTCGAACATACGGACCACACGTGGCAGCAACTGCGTCTGCAGGTCAGCATGGTAAGCGCGTAACAGCACGTCGTTGGCGGGTTCTCCCTGATAAAGCCCGACACGTTCGTATATAGCGACGTCGCTGCTGTCCGGAAACACCCGAGCGGCGGCGTAGCGGGTATTCAATAGCTCGAGGACTACCAGCAAGTCATCCTGAGCCGTCAGCGATGAACGTTGCTGCACCATTTGCTGCCCCAGGGTACGCAGCTGTTCCAGCCGCTCATGGTTGGCGCTGAACCCGGTTGCCCACAGCACGCCCGATACAATCAGAAACAGCAACGCCGCACCGTACACGCCCCTCTGACGCCAACGGATCACTCGCCGCGTTTGTTTGTCGAGCATGGCCAGATCGGCTTCGGGGAAGATCACATGACGCAGCACATCATGAATGAACCGGGCCTGCCCGGCATGCCGCACGGGCAGCACGCTACCCTCTTCACCACCAGACGGCTGATCGCCCTGGATCAGATGCGGTGCGCGAGTCAGGTAAAACCCACGCAGGTGACTGGCCCGCTGATAGCGGTTACCGGAAAATGCCAGCTCGACGAAAATACTCAGCCGGCGCCTGATTTTTCCAAGATGATCGGGAAACTCGAGCATCTTCCCCCTGCGCTGGCTGTCGCGCTCCTGGTGAATCCGGGTGATGACCTGACTGCCGAGGCGCTGCAGCAAGGTTTCGAACTCCAGACCGAGCACATCGTTATCATCGTCTCGTTGCCCGCTTTGAAAAGTCGCCCCCAGGACCTGCGCGCTCTCCTCTCGGGACAGCTGGTCAAAAAACTCATCGAAACCGACGATCGAGTCGGCCTTGGTCAGTACCAGATAAACCGGGACCTCAACATGCAGCTGCTGAAAGACCTCGTCCAGGCGGGCTCGCACGTCGCTTGCGGTTTTCTCCAGACGTTCGTCGACTCGATCAAGCAGAATGTCCATCGGCAGCGTCACCAGAACACCGTTGAGCGGATGGGTCCGGTGACGGCCTCGCAACAGCTCCAGCAGTGTCATCCATGCACTTCGGTCGACCTCAGGCTCAGACTGGTCCAGGTAGCGACCCGACGTGTCCAGCAGAACCGCCTGCTCGGTAAAATGCCATTCGCAACTGCTGGTGCTGCGCGTGTCGCGGGTCAACCTGCGACCGGGCCTGGCAAGGGGAAAATCGAGGCCGGAAAAATCCAGCAGGCTGGTCTTGCCGCTGCCCTTCGGGCCAATCAGCACATACCAGGGCAATTCGTTCCGGTGGCGCGCGCTCAAGTCGCCATACACAGCGGACTCTTTGAGCACCCGTTGGGCATCCTTGAAGCGGCTGGCAAGCTCCACGTACTCTTTGTCCATGGCCACAGACTGATGCAAGCGCTGCTGACCGGTTTGACTGTCTTCAGTCCGCTTTTTTTGCACAGCGGCGCGCCAATTGGCGAAAACGATCCCGAGCCCCCAAGCCAGAAACAACACGCTGATCGAGACCAGACGCGCAATCGGACTTTCCCAGAACCGCTTGTCCGCCACTGCCAGCAATGGGCCGACGGACCAGATCAGAGTCGCTGAACCCACTACCAACAGCAGCGACCAGAACCAGGCGCGGCACAGTAACGTGAAGAGTTTTTTGAACAGGCTTTTCATGACATTTCTCATTTCAGGATCAGCGCTCAAACACCGTCAGATCTGCCGACTGGAAGGGCTTGAGGACAGCTTCACGTTGCTCGCCGAGCACCCAGGCGAACCCTGAATACAGCACGCTCAGGCAGATAAGGGTGAACAGCACGACCAACCACACAGGGGCGATGCGCAGTTATTGATGCTCGACGATCCTGCGCCCTGCCAATGGGGTGAGAGTGTTCGCGACACATCGCCTCTCAAGTGCCGTATCTGTCGGTAAAGGGCGTCGCGGATGTCCTCCAGCTCGTTGCCACCCCGGCGATTCGAGCGGTATTTCCCTTCGAACCCGAGCGCCAGGCACAGGTACATCAGTTCCAGCATCGGCAAGTGCCTGATCGGATTAGCGGACAGCTTCTCGAGGAGTTGAAAGAATTTCTCGCCGCCGAATGTTTCCTTGTGAAAGCGACTCAGCAGACTGATCTTCGACCAGTCGCTCGCGCTGCCCCAAGTGGTGTTCAATACGGCCTCATCCACCACTGTGCACAACACGTAACGAGCGGCCAGCAGATGATCACTTTCTATTGAGTGCCGCCTGGCTTCGGCCTCGAAATGCTTCACCTGTTCTGACAGCTTGACGTTCAAAAGGTGGATATCGCCGACGCCATCCATCGCAGCCAGCCTTGACACATGCGCAAGCAATTCACTCGCCGCAGCAACGAGCGGATTGACATGCACAATGAGTGGTTTGTCTGGAGTCTGCGCAGCGCTGTAAAGCAATCGCTCCTGCAAGCCCTCAAACAGGTTCGTGTCATCGATGTCTGTGAATCCGTCGCTTTCCGGGCGGGTCGTATTCCGTCCGTAGACAACGGGGTTTTCACCGCGAATGTTTTGCATATCGGTCGCTCTGTTCAATTTCTGATCGCCCAGAACTGCAATTCAAGTCCGGGAAACTCACCTGAGACGTGGAAGGCAAACCCTCCGGATTTGTTGATTTCGGCTTGCTCGTGCTCATGCATGTCGAGGATGAAATAGGTCTTGCCGGCATGAAACGGAATCTGCCGTGGTGCTACCGGCAAGGGCGTCAGGCGGATACCCGGCAGATGCAGCGCAACCAGCTCGCGGATACTTTCCACAGACCCGACCTTGAGGTGCGAAGGCAGCCGCAGGCGTAGCTCTTCCGCATCGCACTGCGCGCGGGCTGCAAGCACAAACGAGGCGGCGCCCAACAGCTCGCGGTCAACCCGTGGGGAAACCAGAACGCCATACTGTCTGACTTGCAGCTCAAGCTCCTGGGCATGCTGCTCAAGCACCATGGAAAGCATCTGTCGAATGGCGAGCATGACGTTGAGGAACGTCGCACCCTGATCACTGTGCTGGTAGTCGCCGTCAAGCCGGGGTCGTCTGCTCTTATCGGCAAATGTCGACAATTCACCCAACAGGCATAGCAAGACCCTGTACAGTTTTTCGGGGTGAACATGCCTGATGTTGAGGTAGTGCTGAAGCAGCGGCGCGCTGCGATTGATCAATTGCAGCATCATGAAGTCGCCCACTTGCGCCCCGCTTGCCTGACCATGCGCACCGATACGTTCGGCTATTACATCCCCTCGATGGCGAAGCAGACTGACCACCTCTTTGAGGCAGGACATCAGGTAGCGAGATCCGCCCGCGCTGATGAATGTGGGGGAAAAATCCGTGTCCAGCGTTATTGCCTTGTCCGGACTGCAACTCAGAACATGGCACAACTTGAGCATCGCGTAAGCGTGCTCGCCACCGGGTTCACCGAGCAGCAAGCGAAATTCCGGACGCGCACAAAAGACCGGCGTGGCACTCTCTTCCCCCGCGTTTGAATCCAGAATGCTGACGGTGTAAGCGCTGAAACGCGCCACGACATCAGCCTGCTCCTGACTGCGCGCCTCAATGCAGTTGCCAGCCACGATCGGCAACGCAACGTACACTGATATGCTTGAAGTATTGGCAGGAATGTCCAGTGCCAGCGGCCTGTCACGGTCGCGTATGTCGAAGATACTGCCGTCCGGCAAGATGCCCGAGGCCTGAGCAAGCACGATCTGTCCCGAGCTCAGAAACTGCGGATCAATTTCCAGTGCGGTAAAACCCCAGTGGTAGGGCCCTGCCAGTTGTGTACGCACTCTTAGTTGATGGTCGTAATAACGATCATTGTGCTGAAAGTGTTGCGGACGCAGCAGCATGCCTTCCTGCCAGATAACCTTGTGTGAATTCATGTCGGATTCCCTGCGCTGGCCTGATTGTTTGCCTGATAGAGGCCAGACTCACCCAGCACGAACACGGTCCGATTCTGCTGCCTGGGGAGTATTTTAATTATTTGACGCCACTGGGTTTGCGGCAAGTTTCGATACGCAGCCAGCACACCGATGTAATGGCTGCCCTCGGCCAGTCTCAATTTCAACTCAAGAACTTCACCGGGACGAAGTTCAAACTCTTCAGTGGCCACCAGGTCATCGCCCAGTACCTGATCGGCGCGTTGATAAAGAGAAAAGAAATCCATGTTCCCGAACGTCACCGGACGTTTGAGCTCAAGCAGTTTCAATACAATCGGTGAAGGCCTGCCATTCAAATCAGGATTAAGCTGATGGTCGGCACCCAGGCTGATGTCCAGACGGGTTTGCGTGGAATAAGGCGAAAGCGTCGAACAACCGGCAAGCGAGAGCAACAGCAACAGTCCAATTCGCCGAGCGAAATAAATAATCATGGAGGTCATTACTTAATATCCTGGTGAAAAGAGACGATCAGACGAAACTGTTGTTCATAAGCAGGCGCGAAGTTGTGGGTCAGCAGGCGTTCATCCCACTGGCCGCTCCGCTGCAGATCGTGATGGTGTCGTGCATAGTCACGCCACCGGCGGCCATCGGTCAGTAGCCACGGCCTGCCACGGTCACGCTCGAATTGCCAGCCAAGCTGGCGCGGTGAAAAACGCTCGAGCGTTGCCTGCGCCATCACCCTGCAACCTGCCAGCATCGCGGTCTCATGGGCTTGCAGCTCACGAAAGGCGCGAGCAATGGTTTCTTCAGTCAGGAGATGACGGGGCTCCTCGGTCAGCAGACTGTGGATCAGCGTCTCGCCCGTCGCAGACTCGACACCACTGACATCAGGGTGAGTAACGTCGGAGAGGTCCGCGTACAGTTCATCCGTTATCTCGTTGCGTATCTTCAAACTCTGCTGCAGCCCGTCCAGACACCGCTTGAACAGGCGGGCAACTTTTATAGCGCTCGCTTCGCGAGTGACAAGATCAACCGAAGTGAGTTCGACACCCAGCGCATCACCGAACTGCTTCCAGAACGCGTCCGAATGTTCCTCACGCTGGCGAGCTACAGCGGGTATGGGTGACGCAATGAGTTGCGGCAAGCATAAATAATCACCTTCAACACCTGCGCAGTCTTGAACTTGCCGGGCATCAGGGTCATCGCCAATAAAAGCGGCAAGATCACCGACTGTCCCACACGCCTGTTCCAGTCCTGTCAGACGGTCTGTATTGAATGGCCGATTCACGGGAAGATTCCTTTATAGTTATTGTCATATTTATCGGTTGTGACTGAAAGGTTCCGGGTTCCCCAAGGCTCGATACTGATCGTCGCTGAATTTGAAATGACCACTGCATCCGACCAGACATACCAGCGTCGCGAGCACAGAAAACAAAATGCGCCACCCATGAACATTCATTGCGAAAGTCTCCAGAAAAAGAACCAGACAAGCAGTGTCAATCAACAGTTAATGGCGCCGTCCATAGTGGGCAGCGACCTTCAAATGCGCCAGGCGATACAGCAGGGTGCGTCGCGACACACCTAAAGTACGGGCTGCACGAGTTCGGTTGCCTCCGCTGTCGCTCAGGCACTCGAGCAGCACGCTGCGCTCGAATTGCTCCATACGCTCACGCAGCGTCAAACACACGGGGTCGCTGACAGTGGCGGGGACAGGAAAGTGTTCCGGTGTCAACTCGCCGTTCTCACACAACAGTACTGCGCGCTCGACAAACCCTTTCAGCTCGCGAACATTACCGGGTAAGGCATAGTTGGACAGCGCTTGTAACGCGGCCTCTGACCAGTGCACCGCAGCGCGATTTGAATGAAAGCAGGCCTCATCGGCAAAGTGCCGGGCCAGTACCTCAATGTCTTCAGTACGTTGACGCAGAGGAGGAAGCTCAATGGGAAACTGAGCAAGCCGGTAGTAAAGATCTTCACGAAAACGCCCTTCTGCAACCAGCGTCGGCAGATCCCTATGGGTGGCCGCAATGATTCGCACATCGACTTTGCGTACGGTGTTAGAGCCCAGCGGGCGAATCTCTCCCTCCTGCAGTACGCGCAAAAGCTTGGCTTGCAAAAGCATGGGCATATCGCCAATTTCGTCGAGCAGAAGCGTACCGCCATCGGCCGTATCGAACAGACCGTGTCGATCCCGATCGGCCCCGGTAAACGCGCCTTTGCGGTAGCCGAACAGCTCACTTTCCAGAAGCGCCTCTGGAAACGCTGCGCAGTTCTGCACAACGAACGCGTTCTCGCGACGAGGTCCGTGCTCATGAATCGCGCGTGACACAATTTCCTTGCCTGTCCCCGTCTCGCCGGTCAGCAACACGGTGCAGGTGCTGTCCAGAATCTTGCTCAGCAGATAGGTGGTGCGGCTCAGCGCGGCGCTGTTTCCTATAAGACCGTACTGTGCCGTCTGTGAACGGCGCCTGCGCGAGGGGCGCGAAGGGTCTGTCGGCTTTTCCGATAGCTCGAGCAGGGACAATTGCGAGATGACGAACGAGCCCAACGCACTTACCGCTTCGGCATAACCGCGCAGTTCCTTGTGATATTGGCTCACACAGACCAGCAGCCCCTGAGGCGACTGATCGCCATCAAGCAACGGCATGCACAGCAGTGATTTCCATTTTTTTACATGGGCTGGCAAAAAGCCGGTGTCATAAAGGCTGTCATCGATGTGCGCAATGCTGACGATCTCTTTTTGAAGCAGGCTGAACTGTAATAAAGGCTGATCGCCGTAGTCATCCAAAGAACTCTTTTGTGTTTTGTTCAGAACGACGCCATCCATGGCTTCAGCCGCAAGACCGAGGCATTTTCGGCCAGCATCGAACAGAAAAAGCTGACTCGCTTCACAGTGACTGAGTTCAGCAGCGGATATCGCGAAATCATGTAGCAGCGACTGGCTGTTGGCTGACCGTGCCAGGCGTGAATAATGCGAAATCAGTGTCTGCGCATCACTCAACGGATCCTGCAGTGCATTCAAGGGCGACACCATTTTATTCGAACTCACAGACAATTCCGCCCGAACCATCCAGCGTTGCATGAACGACGGAAACGACATCGCCAGTGCTCATGGCACTGAGCAGACGGTTTGTGATGAGCGGTGTCAGGCACGACTCCAGCAAATGATCAATCAGCCTGGCGCCGCTATCGCCCTGGGTACAATGTTCCAGCAGATGACTTACCAGCTCCTGCGAGTAACTGAACGTCAGTCCACGGGTTTCGAGTCTTTCCCCAAGGCGATTCAGCTTCAGCTCAAGTAATTCCTGCAGCACTGCACCGTCAACGGGGTAATAAGGCACGACACGCATTCTGGCCAGCAATGCCGGTTTGAAATGTGCAGTGAGTGTCGGCTTGATGATTGCTTCCAGCTCTGTTGCATCCGGGCGGCGTCCATTTCGGCAACTCGCATGAATAACATCACTGCCCAGGTTGGATGTCATCAGGATAAGCGTATTGCGAAAGTTGATTTCCCTGCCCTCCCCGTCGTTGGCCATGCCTTTGTCGAAGATCTGATAGAACAGGTTCATTACATCCGGATCAGCCTTTTCCACCTCATCGAGCAGAACCACTGAGTAGGGCTTTTGTCGAACCGCATCCGTCAACATGCCGCCTTCGCCATAGCCAACATAGCCGGGAGGCGCACCGATCAAGCGGGAGACAGTATGTTTCTCCTGAAACTCGGACATGTTGATGGTGGTCAGAAAGCGCTCGCCGCCGTACAACAGATCAGCCAGCGCGATAGCTGTTTCGGTTTTGCCTACACCACTGGGCCCGACCAGAAGGAATACACCTGTCGGCGCGCCGGGCGCATTCAAACCCGCGGCCGATGCTTTTACGGATCTTTCGATGGCCTGCATCGCCTGCTCTTGACCCCGGATGCGCGAACGCAGTCCGGATGAGAAACCGGCAATTCTGAGACTGTGCTCCTGCACCAGCTGAGATAACGGGATGCCCGTCCAGGCGTGCACAACTTCCGCGATCAGCCGTGGACAGACTTCGTAACTCACCAGACAGTCGTTGATCTGAGTGCTGACCAACGCCTGTTGAACCTCGGCCAATTCTGACTGCAGTGCCTGCGTGCACTCACTGGCCCGGACAGGCGCAGCGTGCTGCTGCACTGTTCGGCTGGCCAATTGCCGACGCAGATCAAGCAGCCGATTAGCCAGTGCCTGTTGGCCAGCCCACGCGCATTCGAGCCCGGCTGCCCGGGTCTTTATCCCTGAGATAGTCGAAGACAACGTCTTCAAAACATTGGCATCAACCCGCATGCCGGCATCGACATCACGCTGTATTGCGTCAAAGTGCCTCTGTTGCTCAGCCAGTTCGCCTCGCAGACACTCAAGCCGCTCGGGAACCGCCACCAGACTGATGCGCACTCGGGCGCAGGCGGTATCAAGCAGATCGACTGCCTTGTCGGGCAACTGTCGTCCAGACAGGTAACGCGCCGATAGCCTGGCAGCGGCAACGACTGCGTCGTCACGTAAATAGACACCGTGGCTGCGCTCATAGGTCGGGGCGAGCCCGCGCAGGATGGTGATGGCCTGCTCTACGGTGGGCTCCAGCACACGAACCGGCTGGAAACGACGTGCAAGCGCAGGATCTTTTTCGAAATATTGCCGGTATTCGGCCCAGGTGGTCGCTGCAATCGTGCGCAGCTCCCCACGCGCCAGCGCCGGCTTCAAAAGATTGGCCGCGTCCGCCGTGCCTGCCTGGGCGCCGGCCCCGATAAGGGTATGGGCTTCATCGATGAACAGAATGATCGGCGTCGACGATGACTTGACTTCGTCAATGACACCTTTCAGACGGCGTTCGAACTCACCCTTGACGCTGGCACCCGCCTGAAGCAATCCCATATCAAGCGACAACAGCTCGACGTCTTTCAAAAGATCAGGGACTTCTCCTTGCACGATTCTCAGCGCCAGTCCTTCGACAATAGCAGTCTTGCCGACACCCGCTTCGCCGACCACGATCGGATTGTTCTTGCGCCGTCGAGCCAGGATGTCAATCATCTGGCGTATGCAGTCATCGCGACACAACACCGGGTCCAGCAAACCGCCTCTGGCCTGTTGTGTCAGATTATGAGTGAAGCGTTCGAGCAAGGATTCACCTTGATAAACCGTTTGCCTCGCCAAACCGGACACCTGTTCAGCAAGCGCATAATCGCGAAAACGTTCAATGTTGATCTTCGCCAACAATGGCTGGTACGGCCGATCCGCGTACCGCAATGGATGACGCAGCAAAGCAAGTATCAGCGCCGCCTGATCAATCTGGCTTTGCCCCAGGTCCAGCGTAGAAATCAACAGGGCATCCTGAAGCCACTGAACAAGTTCGCTGGAAAATACCGGATTACAATCCGCACATTGCTCGATGGGCGGAAACAGCAAACCTGCAAACTCCGCAGCTGAAACACTTGAGTCAAGCAGAGCGCGGGCAAGCATTCCTTCTGGGCGTTCAAGGAGGGCAAACAGCAAATCATCTACCAGAATCTTGCTGCTGCCTCTGGACACGCAGCGTTCTGCGGTGCTCTCAAGTTCTTTGCGAGTGGGTACATCAAGGGCGTTAACGAGTTGCTGCAAATCTGGATTAATCATGAGGGGTCCTTAATGACTCGGTCTGTTGAGCGTTACTAGGCCCGACGAATGCTCGCGTCCCAGCCAACTGGTCCAACCCAGCCGACAGGTGTTCGATTGACCGATGCGTAGATCTCTGATGTCTTCATTGAGGAGTTCCAGACAGATGTCGTAGTCCAGCGGGTCGCGTAATGTGAATCGCACCAGGGCCCCCAAAGGCGGATAGCCCTGGCCGATGGGCAGGAACTCATGGAAGCGGTCCCAGTCGAGCTGTTTTATATGGATACGGAACTTGCCGGCCCGGTCAGGCACCCGGCTACCCAGCAACGCATTTCGCCCTAGCTGACTGTTCGCTTTTCCAAGGCGATTAAGTTGAGGCGCTTTGATGTCCACCGCTCGTTCTACACATTGTTCGATGAATAACCGGGCATGCTTGAAGTAATAACGAAGCACCGACTCGATCAGCGCTGCCGAGTGCGCGCGCAGGCTCAGCAGCCCCAGATAGGGTAATAACCGCTTCCAGTTCAATTCGGTCGTTTCGCGGAGACGCTCGCCATGCAAACCGATCAACGCGAACAATTGTTCGGAAAACGGATCCGTCGCGCCGCTGCTGAAAACGGCGTGGTAGCGATACTTTCGCCAAGCGGGCACCATCAGTTTCTGCAGACGATGATTAAAAACGTCTAGAAAATCGCGGGTCGCATTAGGCTTGTCTCGCTCTCCCAGCGCTTGCTCGACATAAAAAGCCGGCAAGGGAGAATCTGCTCCTGCCAGACTCATCATATTCAGACGCAGGCGGACATACAGGCACCCGTGCTCCTCGAAACACGCCATGTCCTCGATATCGCTACCTGGAAATCCAAGTCCGGAATTTGCTCGTAGTTCGAGAAAGTCATGAAGCTGTTCATCGTCGGCGTCCGGATGAAGATCACGTAAAATCCCGAGGATCAGAGGTATCGCCTGATAAATCGAATACTCGCGAATACTCTGGCGCAGAGCCATCAAAGCAGCGGTTGCTGTCCCATCCGTGGCGTCCATTCGTAACCACCTCCCTGAGCGGTTTTCACGTGCAGTTCATGGAAAGAATTCAAGCTGGCGTAAAGCGCAAAGAATTCGTTTAGGACCGAGGCGAACAGAAACAGACTGGTCTCATCTGCGAACTCGTCTGGTGCGATAAGCAATTCGGTTTTTACGCCACGCAGCGGTCGGCCATTGTGTAAACGATCAACGTGCTGATGACTGATAGCCCTGAGTCCACCCAACAAGTGCTGACTGACTCTTTCCGCGCGCTTGTCGTAGTAACGCGGCAGGTCATACGTTTCGAGAATGACTTTCAGGGCTTCCACACTCGCCAGAGAAAGATAATTCAGCGACATATTGCTGATGACCCGCCATAGAAAATCCCGGGTGATGGGCGGCGCATAGCTTTTGGTAGCGGGTGTGATATTGCTGAATCGCAAGAAGTCCGGCGTGTCATCGCACGGCTTGCATATCCCGCCAGCCCTGATCTGCTGGGGCAAGTTATGGTTGGTACAGGTCAACTCGATCGAGATGGTTTCATTTTTTCGGTCGCCACGAAGGTCGAAGCTTAAAAACGTATCAAGGCCGTCATTGAGCATGGAATGACGGTGACGAACGCTGTAATACGGCGAGTTGCTTTGCACATCGACAGCGGGATCATGCTCGAACGATTCGAATGGCACATAGTTTTGATAGCCCTTGCCTCCTGGCTGCCAGCCAGTGACTTTATCCACCGAATAGATACCGCAGTTGCCTTCCCCTGGGTAATCGGGAATCAACAGATATTCGTCCAGACGCGCGTCAGCCTGGATCGGCACGGCATCCTGTTCGAACAGATTCACCACGGGCGTGCAGTACAGCCTGATATGTTCAAGGGTGGGCCTGAGACGCTGCATATCCTCGCAACGCATATCGAACACCAATTCAAAACCACGAGCCGTCGTCAACAGCACGTGGTTGATTGACTTGATAGCATCCAGACCCTTTACATCGACAAATAGAAACTTTTCCGGAAAGCAAAAATACTCTTGCAGGTAGCGGTAGCCGCGGAAGGTATTCAGGGGATAGGGAATCAGCGCCTCGTCCTCGGCAAAACCGACGGGGCAGACGTGATCTGCAGGGATGCTGAACTCAGCGGGGTGCCCGTCTTCCGTCACCAAAGGATTGCCGTGGCCGTCAAACGGCAACAGTTTGATAACTTGCAACTTGCGCATGAAACCGAGATAGAGCGCCTGACTGATGTGACGATCACCTGCAAGATGCAGGCGTAACCGATTTAGTTCCAGTTCGCCCAGATGCCCCTCGCCCGTCATGCTCAGACGCAACGTCAGTATCGCCGTACCTCCGCTGGCCGAGCAGGAAACGCCTGCCATCTTCAATGGCAATACCTCAGTAGCAAAGCAAGTGCGAAACTGGCAGGTCAGGCCCTTCACAGGTTCGCTTTCCACCGGGGTATCACGTTCGACGACAAGGCCGGGGCCCACAGTGGCCAAAGGCTCGAATTGCAACATGCTCATGGCAGGCATGGGCCGCATGTAGTTCGGCCACAACAATTGCATGAGCGAGTGAGTCAACTCGGGTAAATCGTCATCCAGTTTCTGACGTAAACGGCCCGTTAAAAAAGCGAAGCCCTCCAGTAACCGCTCGACGTCCGGATCCTGACTGCCCTGCCCCAGAAAAGGCGCCAATGCAGGATTGCGATCAGCAAAGCGTCGCCCTGATTGACGAAGAGCCATCAGCTCGTCTTGATAATAGTGATTGAATGACAACGGCTACCTACCCGACCGAATTGTAAAACGGCCACAAAACCAACGCCCAAAAACACACGGTATTATTTAAAAATCTGTTGATATCGATTTACTCGATACGCACTTGACCATTGCCACTCAGGGTTGCAAAAAGCCTGACCGACTTTCTGATTCCATTTATCTCTACACAGGCGCCAATAGAGAACCGTCGCTTTAGCGGGCAACCTCTACTTTCGTCAGGCATGACATGCACGTCGAAAAGACGCGGCTCATAAGTACGGATAACCTCTTCGATGGCTGCCCGTGACTGTCTTGACGCCTCATGCGAACTCAGGCTTATATCGTTAAGGTCAGGCAACCCATAATCTGGCAGCATTTTCACGCTGCCTGCGCGGGTACCCAGCATTTTCGACACATGAGCGGCTATCGAACTCATCAATCGCTGTTCATCGTCAATATCAGGCGTTGTCTGATCGGCGAGGCGTTCGAAAAGGCTACCGCGAGCGTTCATAGTGTTGTCTCGTCAGTCCTTGTCCATCTTGCCAACCAAAGACAGCGTAAAGTCAGCACCCATGTATTTGAAATGAGGGCGAACATTCAAACTGACGCGGTACCAGCCCGGATCACCTTCAACATCGCTGACAATGATCTGCGCATTGCGCAACGGCCGTCTGCCACGAACGTCGGCACTTGGATTGTCCTGATCGGCAATGTACTGACGAATCCACTTATTGAGCTGAACTTCCAGGTCTGTACGCTCTTTCCACGAGCCGATCTGTTCGCGCTGCAATACCTTGAGATAGTGAGCCAGCCGGTTGACAACCATCATGTAAGGCAACTGTGTGCCCAGCTTGTAATTAAGTTCGGCTGTCTTGCCTTCCGGGCTATTGCCGAAAAACTTCGGCTTCTGCACCGAGCTTGCGGAAAAGAAGGCGGCGTTGTCGCTCCCTTTGCGCATGGTCAATGCGATGAACCCCTCGTCAGCCAGTTCGTATTCACGGCGGTCGGAGACGAATACTTCGGTCGGGATCTTGGTTTCGATTTCACCCATGCTGTGGAAGTGATGCAACGGCAGGTCTTCGACAGCACCGCCACTCAACGGACCAATGATGTTGGGACACCACCGGAACTTTGCAAAGCTGTCTGTCAGCTTTGTCGCGAACGCGTAGGCAGTATTACCCCACAGGTAATGCTCGTGATCGTTGGCGACATTTTCTCTGTAGGCAAACGTTTTTACCGGGTTTTCCTCAGGCTCGTACGGAGCACGCAGCAGGAAGCGCGGCACCGTCAGCGCGAAATAACGAGCGTCCTCCTGCTGACGGAAACTCTGCCACTTGGCGAACTGGGGGCCCTCGAAATGATCTCTCAGATCCTTGATATCAGGCAGGCCGGTAAACTGCTCCAGCCCGAAGAAGCCTGGCCCCGCAGCCGCAATGAAAGGCGCGTGCGCCATGCAGGCGACGCTGGAGACGTATTGCATCGTTTTGACGTCGGGAGCACTTGGGGAGAAAAAATAATCGGCGATGATGGCACCGACAGGATTGCCGCCAAACTGCCCGTACTCCGCGGTGTAGACATGCTTGTAAAGGCCCGACTGGACCACTTCAGGCGAGTCCTCGAAATCCTCCAACAAGTCCTGCCTGGAAATACTCAACAGCTCGACTTTGATATTTTCACGGAAATCTGTTCGTTCGATCAGCAACTGCAATCCGCGCCAGGACGCCTCCAGCGCACGAAAGTCAGCGTGATGGAGGATTTCATCCATCTGGCGACTGAGCTTGCTGTCGATATCCGTAATCATCCGGTCGACCAACGCCTTTTTTACCGGCTCGGCACTGTTATGGGGTTTCAACAGTTCTTCGATGAATGCAGCAACACCGCGCTTGGCAATGTCATAGGCGTCATCACCGGGGCTCAGCCTGGTTTCTGCAATAATCTGATCGAGAATCCCGTACTGAGACTCGCCAACATTGGCTTGCGGTGAAGCTTTCATGGTCATGCTCTAATCCCCTGCAATAAATTCAAACGCACTACTGCGCTCCGGTGCTCAGACCCAACTCAGTCAGCACGCTGTTACGTGAGTCCGTATCGGCCAGGACGCTCTCGATCGCTTTGCGAAAAGCGGGCGTATTACCCAGCGGGCCTTTGAGCGCCATCAGTGCATTGCGCAATTCCATCAACTTTTTCAGTTCAGGAATTTGCTCCACCAGACTGGCCGGATTGAAGTCTTTCATTGAGGCGACCCTGATGCTGACGGGCAGATCGTCAATCTCGCTATCAGGCTGCAGGCGGTTAGGAACACTCATGACAAGTTCCAGCTCTTGCTTGGCCATCACATCGTTAAAATTATTCTTGTCGATGCTGATCGCTTTACGATTTTCAAGCTTGCGCTCGTCAACTCGCTGTGTAAAGTCGCCTAACACCAGCAGTTTAAGCGGCAGTTCTATTTCTTCCTGAGCCCCTGCAATAGCGGGCTTGAACGTGATGTTAATCCGTTCTTTGGGTGCTACCGAGCCTTCTTTGGCCATTGCCCTTTTCTCCAGGCTGTTTCAGTTGGACGTTGCTACGCGATTAATCTTTCGATGTCGTAATGACACAGTCTTTGATAAAGCTCTTCTTTACGATTTATTGACTTGTCACTTTGAGGCAGCCGTTCGTAGCAGTCATACAGCAAGCGTGATACATCAAGAAAAACCGCTGGTTCCCACTCATGCAAACTGGAGGATTGAAGTTGCCCATCGAGAAATTCAAGCTGAATTTTTGCCAACGAGTATTCTTTCGCCTGATGACATAAACGAGCGAGACACAGCCTCCAGAAAAAACGTTCTCTTCCGCCTTTGGCAGTGTGCAAGTGCTGGTTCAGAATCTGCACGGCAGGCTTGAACCCGCCCACCTGCAAACCGGATACAAGTTCTTCATAAACAACCTCCCATTCAGGCAGTCCGGATATTCCGTCTGTCTCACATCGGTGCTGAACGGAGACCACCGGGGGCATGATATGAGCGTCTATCCACGCTAACGTTTCGGCATTTGCGAAGGGTGTGCCATCGTGAAAACGCAACTCAGTGACTTCCGGAATTCGTTTCAGCAGTGACGCCAAGTGCGCCTCAACTTCATGTAGGGCCGCTGTCGCATCCAAAGCATTCAGACAGCCCCAGACTAAACGCTGGCCATCAAACCAGAAGGGTGCAGACATCAGGCTCGCTTCAACATTCACGATCAGATCTGCGTAAAGGCCCTGCTCGAATCGCTCTTGGTAATGTCTTGGTTTTTCTACAGACAGCCCACGTAACTGCGTTATTTTTTGTGCATTGCACTCGGGAGTACAGTCGATGGCGAGCCATGCAATTGCCCGAGCAAGGCGAAATGCGCGCGGGTCAGTCGTTTTTTGTTTCAGCCACCATTTGCAGAGATCACGCGCAGTTTCATCCAGAGAGTTTGAGGCACGCTGAGCATCTTTCTCGTTTTCAACAAGGGGACTGCTTGAAAACAGCTGGGCAGCCACCTTTTTGACGTGCTCGACCACTGTGACGGGCTCTTTTTCAGCGTGCAGCGCACGCTCGATCATGCGTGCCAGCCTTCTGCGCAAAGGCAGCAGCAATGGTGCATCGTCGCCCAAATGGCCACCCAATATCTCGTCCAGCCGGTCCAGATACTTTGCCAGCTGTTGAAAGACGGTAAGCTGGTTGGCGATAGACACATCTTCTACCAACACCTTTTCGAGCCTGAGTACCAGCCATGCAATGGCAGCAGACCGGGTTCGCACCTTCCTTGGGTGCAACACCTGCCAGTGACGTTCGCAGAGATGATGGATAAGCCCCAAACCTGCCACTAGCCCCGCAAAAGACTCACACTCATACAACGCCCAGGCAAGCCAGCTGGCGACCCGCAGATCCTTGGATTGACTGACAAGAATATACTCGCTGCCTTCTCTGATTTTGGGCCAGTCAATAGTTAAAGCCCCCAAAATTGACTGCGCACCGCCCAATTCTTGCTCCAAGGATTCAAACAGGGTCGAGAAGCGTATGTTCTGGCCTGAATAATCTTGATCTGATACTGGATGCTGGGCGACTTCCTGATAGTGGATGGTCAGATTATCTAGAAAAGCCATCAAACACCCTCCGACATCAGCAGTTAAACGTTTAGATTGGCAGACCTGATAAAGAAGCCGGGCCAACTTTATCCACACCCTTCAGAACAAACAAGTCGAAAATTGGCACGCCGAAATCTTTCAGAAATTTCCTACGCGCATCCAGTTAGAAATGTAGGACGTACTAGCAAGTGCAATACAAAAAAAAGCTCACACACTGCCCATCGTAAGATGCGCAGTTTTTTGCGCACCTTTTATGAGAACATCCTTAATGGAAAATCTAAGCGCACCGGAAACAGTACTCGAATCCTTCTGCGCAGAAAATGGATTTCAGCTGAGCAAGTAGTTGCGCAATTTTCTCATGAAAATCTGTAAAACCTGGTGGCGACGCGATGAGCAAACTTCAAACCCTCGCAAACCTTGGCCCAGCACAAAGCTGGCACGTTATTTGTTAGAGAAGTAGGGTGCTGCGCATCAACATCTCGTTGCGTAGTGCCTACCAATCTTCAGGAGAATGTTCATGTCAATACTTGCTTACCTGACAGTCAAAGGAAAAATTCAAGGCCTTATAACCAAGGATGCCTCTGCCAAAGAATCTGTGGGTGGAGATTATCAGGAAGATCATCGAGACGAATCGATCCTTCATGATTACCATCACGAAATGACGGTTCCTCACGATCCTCATTCAGGCAACAGCACAGGTCTACGCGTACACAAACCCGTGCGCATCACAAAATCTTTTGACAAGGCATCACCATTGTTATTACAGGCCTTCGTCCAGGAAGAAGAATTGGAAGAAGTGACAATAGCCTTCTATCGCATGGCTAACGGTATCAAACAACATTATTATACGACCACCCTGAAAGACGCCAGAATTGTTGCCATTAATAAGCACACCCCTACTCGCCAAGCCTCTGAAAGATCACATCTTGAACACTTGCAAGATGTACATTTCAGTTATCGTGACATCGTAGAAACTCATGTAACTTCTAATACAGAAGGTTCCGATAAGTGGGGCAAATCAGCCCGAGGTTGATCTGTAGCTTTACCCCATCGATCTGCAGATCGATGGGGTACCCTTCTTGCCTGACAGACAGAGAAACTCATGCAGTCCGAAATGAGTCACCTGATTAGCTTTAGACCAAGCCCCGATGATATAGACCACGACTTTCAAGTCCTTGCCTTCACCGGCCATGAAGCCATCAACCAGCCCTTCTGCTTCACGCTGGAACTGGTCAGCGAGCGCCTGTCACTGGATCTTGAACGCCTGCTGGGACTTC
>NZ_LGLN01000094.1:36761-52256 GCF_001293775.1 Pseudomonas syringae pv. cilantro | reverse complement strand
ATTGCAGGGAGCTTCCGCAGCTCGGGTTTCTTTTTGGTTGGCATACATGCACCTCTTACTCATGTTATGCCCAAACACAAAATTTCTGACACCCCCTGGATGATTCAGGCGGTATGCCTGCCCACTCACCCAAAAGATCGAACCCCCACCCCACCAGGCACTCGAAAGCCTGTGACCTGAAAAACCAACCCTTTTCCCTACCTCTGGCAACGCCGTATTTGAAGCCCCGGTTCAGCCCTCGCGTCCCCCGTGATCGCTGCATTCCGATACCGACGTGCAGGTGTCGTCCACAAGGCTCCGGACCTTGCCAGAGGGTCAATCCGTATTCAAAAAGAGTAACCCTATGAGACCTCAAACCTCCTTCATTTTCGACCTCGACGGCACGCTGACTGACAGCGTTTACCAAAACGTTGCTGCCTGGAAAGAAGCACTGGATGCAGAGAACATCCCGCTGGCGATGTGGCGTATCCACCGCAAGATCGGCATGAGCGGCGGGCTGATGTTGAAGTCGTTGTCGCGCGAGACCGGCTTGAGCATTACCGAAGAGCAAGCCGAGCGGCTCAGCGAGAAACATGCGCAGGCTTACGAGCGGCTTCAGGGGCAGATCATTGCGCTGCCGGGCGCCATTGAATTGCTTGAGACGCTCGACAAAGAAAACCTCAAGTGGTGCATCGCGACCAGTGGCGGAATTGATACGGCGACGATCAATCTGAAGGCGCTGAAACTGGATATCAATAAGATCAACATTGTTACGCGCGATGACGTGAGCTACGGCAAGCCTGATCCGGATCTGTTCCTGGCGGCTGCGCAGAAAATAAGCGCGCCGATTGAAGAGTGCCTGGTGATCGGCGATGCGATCTGGGACATGCTCGCGGCACGGCGCTGCAAGGCAACCGGCGTCGGTCTGCTCTCGGGCGGCTATGACATTGGCGAGCTGGAGCGGGCAGGTGCGTTGAGGGTTTATGAGGATCCGCTGGATTTGCTGAATCATCTGGACGAGATTGCTTCACGTCCCTGAAGATCGGTTCATCCCTGCCAACCAGTGTGGGCAGCTCAACGTCTTCTATATGAACACCTTTGAGCTGCTACACCACCTCAGCGCCTTGTTCGTACTGCATCACCCCGGCGAAACACCGCCACCTTCATCCGCCACGATATCCGGGTCGTCCGGATCCACTTCCGGCTCTCCCTCGTCATAAGCCTCATCTTTTTCAGTACGTTTTTTCACTTCATCGCCCCTTTTCGAACTGACACCGGGTTTGTTCGAGTTCATGGCCAGGACCGGGTCGGCTTCGCGGTCGTATTGACCCAGCTCCGGGCTGGCCGGGTCTTCTTTCGGGACGTGATCGGTGAGTATCGGATCGGTCGTCATGTCAGCCACCTTTTTCGTTTGCCAAAGAAAGTGGACGTGGCGTGGGGCTGAGGGTTCGATTGAATTGATGAGCGTGGTATCGCTTATCCGCCAAACGATGCGTATTGCAGTGGCAGGCCAGTGGTGAATTTGATTTGTTCCATGGCAAAGCTTGAGCTCACGTCGCTGATGCCGGGGATGCTGATCAGCTGTTTATAGACAGCGTCGTAACCTGCGATGTCGGCCACGACGATGCGCAGCATGTAGTCGGTGTCGCCTGCCATGCGGTAGCACTCGACCACTTCGGGCAGGTCGCCGACGGCGGCGTGGAACTGTTCGAGCCAGGCCGCGTTGTGCTGGTTGGTGCGGATGGCGGCGAAGACGCTGACGGATACGTTCAGCCGTTGCGGATTGAGCAGTGCGACGCGGCGGTCGATGATGCCGGCTTCTTCCAGTTTCTGGATGCGTCGCCAGCATGCGGTGCTGCCCAGGCCAATGCGCTCGGCGATATCGGCGACGGAGCGGGTGCAGTCGGTTTGCAGGATGTCGAGAATTGCCCGGTCGAATTTGTCCATGGGGGGTTCCTGAGTGAAGTCGGGGCAGACGCTGATCGTTTTTCGCGTTCTGCGCTGAGCCTTTACGTGTACATAAATATCGCGGGGGCGACCGGAGCGGCGACCTGCGTTGTTCGCGAAGACTGTGGTTCAAACGATACATTTTTCAGAGAATGTACCGGCCCTTTCGCGAACAAGTTCGCTCCCACGCCCTTCGGGCAGAAGCCCACTCTGCGGAATCTTTAGAACCGATGTATCCCACGCCCTGCGGGCAGAAGCATGACAGCGCCGTATTCAGGGCTCATCGCGACTTGCATAACCCTGGGTGTGGAACGTGAGAAACGAGAAGTGCCTGGCTATAAGATTGCACGCCTGACAGCATCCTAGAATTTTTAATCGTATAAATCCAAGTCAAAGCGAATAATTTTTCGAATTAGCTCCCGATACCCGAGCAGATATCAAAAATTTTCCCCTCCTGCATCAGTAATCTTTCATGTAATCGGCCTCATACGGCCAGCCCCTGATTCTGACCCGATCACGAAGTGAATTTGCTCATGACCACCTCTGCGCTTTATCTGGATTACGCCGCTACCACGCCTGTCGATGAACAGGTGATCGAAGCCATGGTTGCCTGCATGGGCCGTGAAGGACATTTTGGTAATCCGGCGTCCAGCGGGCATGGCTATGGGCAGGTCGCGCGGCAGGCTGTTGAGCAGGCGCGGCGTCAGGTGGCGGATGCGGTGGGTGCGCCTGCGCAGGCGGTGGTCTGGACCTCCGGTGCCACGGAGTCCAATAACCTGGCGATCAAGGGCATCGCCCACGACGCAAACGCGCCATGCCGCCACATCATTACCAGCGTGCTGGAACACAAGGCGGTGCTCGATACGGTCAGCACCCTGGAGCGTCAGGGTTTTCCGGTCACCTGGTTGAAGCCGGACGCCCAGGGGCTGATCCAGCCGCAGGCGGTGCAGGCGGCCTTGCGGGAAGACACGTTGCTGGTGTCGTTGATGCTGGTGAACAATGAGCTGGGCACGCTGACTGATATCGCCAGCATTGGTGCACTGGTGCGTGAGCATGGCGCGTTGTTTCATGTGGACGCTGCACAGGCAGTGGGCAAGGTGAAGGTCGATCTGGCGAATCTGGCCGTGGACCTGATGTCATTTTCCGCACACAAGGCGTATGGCCCAAAGGGCATCGGCGCGCTGTATGTGGGACCGCGTGCTCATTCGCTGTTACAGGCGCAAATCCACGGCGGCGGGCACGAAGGCGGCTTTCGTTCGGGCACGCTGGCGACGCATCAGATCGTCGGCATGGGCACAGCGTTTGCGTTGGCAATCAGTCAGGCCGAGGCTGAAAACCGTCGTATTGCGGAACTGAGCAGTCATTTGCGCGAAGGGCTGCTGGCTCTGCCGGACGTGCACCTCAATGGTTGCCCTGAACAGCGCATCCCGCACACACTGAACCTGTGCATCACCCGCAACGGTTTCAGCAGCTCTCAGTTGTCGCACAGCCTGGCGCTGTCCTCGACCTCCGCGTGCAACTCGGCGAGTAATGCGCCTTCCCATGTACTGCTTGCTCTGGGAATGGATTCGGCAAAAGCGCTCGCCAGCGTGCGCGTCAGTCTGGGCCGCTACACGACGCAGGCGGATGTCGAACGCGCCATTGAGGTATTCAGCAAGGCCCTCAGCGCGCCTGCTGCGTTCTGGTAATTTACAAAGCCTCTCAAGCCGCCCACGTCATGGGTGGCTCTCCCTCGATTTCCCCTTGCGACCAATACTCCAAAGCTCGCGGCTCGCCACTTGCAGCTTGCATCTAAAAAATGTACCCCTCCAGATACAAAAAGACACAAATTGGCACAGTTCTTTCTTGTGGAACACGCGTGCCATAAACCAATGGTGCTTGCTGCATTGAAGGGGTGCCCACACGCACCAAATGCAGTCCACGGACGCCAAAGCGTCCACAAACAGTGCAGGCGCCTGATCACAAGTCTCGTGCCTCACCAGGAAAGGAATCTAAGCGTGCCAAATGAGTACTGTTTCAAACCCGTGCTGCACCGACGACCAGCCTCTGCGCTATCGGTCGACGACGAGCCGACCTGCCCGGCGACCTCAGCATTGGCTGTGCCCGTTGGCGTTTCTCTGAAAGCCCGGCACTTTTTTACGTAAATAATTCGCGCTGTCTTTTGCTTGTTCTGATTGGTTAATCAGGGCCTTGCGTACTTGCGCGTCTCCTAAAGAAAGAGCGCCTGTTTCGCGGCGACTACTGGCAACTAACAAGCCTTGATTGTCAGACAATTTCTATTAAAAAATCTTCATCCAGCTATCATCTTCCGACGGCTATTTATTTTTGGGATTTTAGTGTTCGTCACCAGTCAGGAGTGTTCCTTTTTGAAAAAATGACCCACTAACGCACCAACTTGATCACCAACAGACTTTGTTGGTGCATCAAGAAAACCGACCATCAGGTCACGCGTTTTCAGTTCGTCTGAATGATCAGAGGGTATTTTTACATCCTCAGATTTATAGAAACTTTTAGTGGGTCGACCCGCTTTTATCGCCTTGGAAGCCGTATTCGTTAAATAATTACAGGAAAGCGACACACCAGCTCATTGAGCGTCTGGCACAGGGGTTTTCTGGCACAGCGGTTGCAATGTAACTTTTCAGGAACACGAATGTACGTCCTGGTACATGACGATAAGAACACAAGGATGAGCAATGCGAATGGCTTGGTTTAGAACTCGTTCCCCCGTTTGAGCCTGTGCCTGCGCACAGGTTTAATGGTGTCATGCACCTGACTAACGTGCGGATATCCAGCATTCGAATATTCACGAAATGTTCGAACGGACTTTTTATTGCCCTTCAACTACCCGAGGGAGCGTTAATGAATGATGCGGTAATAATGAAAGCGGTCCCCGGTCCATCGCCCGATGAAACGTCGACGGCGTGGCAGGGCATCCCTTTCAAAGCCAATACGTCTCGCCCGGGCGGCCTTAACAGGCCGCAAGTAATGGTATTGATTGCTGCGTCGGTCCTTATCCATGGCGTCATCTGGTGGTACATGCAAACCGCACAGCCCGAGCTGCCGGAAGTTGCGCCACAAGTTCCGGAAATGACCATTGAACTGACCAGCCCGACGCCACCTGCGCCGGAACCGCCGCCGCCCGAGCCACCACCTCCGCCTCCCCCACCGCCGCCGCCACCTGAGCCGGAACAGCCCGTCGAGGACCCGGACGCCGTGGAGCCGCCGCCCAAGCCGGTAGAGAAGCCAAAGGTCGAGAAGCCCAAACCGGTCAAGAAGGTTGAGCCGGTGAAAAAGCCGACGCCGCCGGCACCAACGCCTGCTGCCGCGCCGAGCCCGCCTGCGCCGCCAACACCTGCGCCCGCACCACCGGCACCTGCTGCGCCACCCGCTCCGGCCAAGGAAAGTGCGGCTGTTTCCGGGCTCGCCAGCCTGGGCAATCCGCCGCCGGAATATCCGGGACTGGCCCTGCGTCGCAGTTGGGAAGGTCGCGTGGTACTGCGCATCAAGGTGCTGCCAAACGGACGCGCCGGGGCTGTCGAGGTGACCAAATCCAGCGGCAAGCCGGTACTGGACGAAGCGGCCGTGGAGGCTGTGCGCAACTGGAAGTTTATCCCGGCCAAGCGGGGCGATACGCCGATAGAAGGCTTCGCGACGCAGACCATCGACTTCAAGCTGCCGGAATGATCCGGCGCATGACAACCGACAATTCATTTAAAGCTGGTGAGGTTTAAACCATGAACGCATCGCTCTCTTCCATGATCGTCCCCGCCGTGCTCTGGGCATTGATTGTGTTTTCCGTGTTGAGTTGGGCCCTGTTGCTGATCAAGTCGGCGCAGTACGTCCGCCAGAAGTCGCAGAACAAACAGTTCACCAAGGCGTTCTGGAGCGCGCCGGATCTGCTGACCGCCGCCGAGCATGCGGCGCAATACCCTGGCGCCCTGGCACGTATCGCCAACAGCGGCTTCGAGGCGATGGCGGTCGATGAGTCGCCGCGGACCACGCAGCAACTGGCGCACACCATCAATCGCTCGGACCGCCTGGAGCGCAACCTGCGCCAGCAGATTCAGAAAGAGCGTCGGGCGCTGGAAAGCGGCCAGGCGATTCTTGCCAGTATCGGCTCCACCGCGCCCTTTATCGGCCTGTTCGGTACGGTCTGGGGGATCATGGAAGCGCTGCAAAGCATCGGTCTGACGGGTTCGGCCAGCCTTGAAGCGGTCGCGGGGCCCATCGGTCACGCGCTGGTCGCCACCGGCGTGGGTATCGCTGTCGCGGTGCCGGCCGTGCTGATCTACAACTTTTTTCTGCGCCGGCTCAAGCTCGCCGTGGCCGACATGGATGACTTCGCCCACGACTTCGACGCCCTTGCCCAGCGCAGCGCCTTTGCCGTTACCCGTCAGCCTATCGCCAGCAAGAACGGCCATGCCGTTCGGGAGGCCAGCTAATGTCGTTCTCCACTCAAGACAGCGATGAAGTGCTCAGCGAAATGAATGTCACGCCGCTGGTCGACGTGATGCTCGTGCTGCTGGTGGTGTTCATCGTCACCACGCCGCTGATGACCAACGCCATCAAGGTCAACCTGCCCAAGACCGATGCGGTCGCGCCTGCCGAGAAGAAAAATCCGGTGGTGGTCAGCGTCGATCAGGACGGCAAGTTCTACCTCGCCAAATCGGAAATCGCCCCGGAGCTGCTGGAAAAAAGCCTGCAGGACGAAAAGGCCAAGGACCCGGAAATCCGCGTTCAGCTGCAGGCCGACACCGCCGTGAACTACGGCCAGGTGGCCAAGGCGATGGCGTCCATCGAGCGCTCCGGCATAACAAAGATATCCGTCATGACGGCGAAATGACCCGAATGTGATCCGAGGGCTTCGCCGCGCGAAGCCGTCTGACCCGACTCCCGTGAATGCGGTCGTCCGTGGGCTGAAAAGCCCCTGGAGGGGAGCGGCTTGCTGGAAGAAGAGAAGTGGAATACCCGCTCGGCACAACCGCGTCGGGAACAGAGGGCTCACAAGGCCATTTCAATAATGTCTGGATCAAGTCGGAACTAACCATGCTGATGAATCTTCCCGGTTGCACCCTCAAACCACTGGCCCTCGCGGTCCGGCGTCATCCACGTGCCCTGCTTTGTGCATTGGCCATGGGCATGAGCGGTGCCCAGGCGGCAGACGCCGTCGATGCAGACACGAGCAGTTCGGCCGTGTCCTCGACTGCAGCGGTTGTGCCTGCCACGACTCAGTTGCAACGTGTTGAAGTGACCGGTTCGGCGATCCGCCGGGTCGATGCCGAAACCGCTGTGCCGATTACCATTCTGCGCGCCGAAGACCTGAAGAAACAGGGCGTGACCACCACTCAGGAAATGGTCCAGCGCATCACCGGCAGCCAGTCGATCAACAACAGCGCAGGTTCGATCGGATCTGGAACAGGCGGGGCTTCCTACGCGGACATGCGCGGGATTGGCGCAAACAAGACGCTGGTGCTGCTCAACGGCCGCCGCCTGGCCAACAATGCCCTGTCCGGTGTTCCCAGCGGCAGTGCCGTCGATCTCAACATGATTCCGTTCGCCGCCATCGACCGTGTGGAAGTGCTGCGTGACGGGGCCTCGGCGCTGTACGGCACAGACGCCATCGGCGGCGTGATCAACTTCATCACGAAAAAATCCCTGACTGACGGCAGCCTCACGTTGGGCGGCGAAACGCCGACTGCCAGCGGCGGCGGTGCGACCAAAGACATGAGCGCCAGCTGGGGCTTTGGCGATCTGGAGGAAGATCGCTTCAACGTGATGGGCGTGTTCAACTACAACAAGCAGCAAAACCTGGACGCCAACGACCGTTCATTTGCCAAAGATTATCGGCCAGGACGCGGCCTTAACCAGACCTCCGGTACCGCGTACCCCGCTAACTATTTTCAGGGCAACAATGCCGCCAACCCGCTGGGCACAAATTGCGGCGGCCCGAACCTGATTGCCAGCAACGGTGTCTGCCGCTTCAGTACCCGGAACTACATCGATCTGATCCCGCAGACTGAAAAAACCTCGTTCTTCGGCAAAGCCACCGGCAAGCTCGCCGACGATCACAACGTCAGCCTCGAATATTTCTGGGCACGCAACAACAACGAGACCGGCATTGGCCCCGCGCCGCTCACCGGCCTGTCGCTGGACTCATCGTCGCCGTTCTACCCAGGCAACGGCATCACTCCGGCGCCGACCGACTTCACCCTCGATCCGACGCAACCCGTCACAACTGCCTGGCGCGAAACGGCGGCCGGCCCACGCGGCTCAAGCGACCAGAACACCAGTCAGCGTTTCCTGCTCAACTTCGACGGTTTGGTGGGCGGCTGGGACTACAACGTCGGCGCTTCGTACAACCAGAACAAAGTGCTCTCCTCGGTCGACAGCGGCTATGTCAGTGACGCGGCGATGATCAATGGCTTGGCCAATGGCACGCTTAACCCCTTCGGACCGCAAACTGCAGCGGGTCAGGCGCTGATCGATGCCAACGAATACCACGGCCAGTACTCCAGCGCCGTAGGCCGCGTGGCCGGACTCGATGCGCGCATCAGTCGGGAAATCGGTGACTGGTTCGGCGCAGGCCCTGCAGGTCTGGCGCTCGGCGGTGAATACCGCAAAGAGAAAATGCATCAAACCTATGAAGCCTTCGTCAACGACATCAGCAGCCTTGGTGCCGACGCAGCGGGCAGTGCAGGCGGTGATCGCAGCGTAAAAGCTGAGTACGCCGAGCTGAACGTACCGGTACTGGACAGCCTTGAACTGACGGCCGCCGTCCGTCATGACAAATACAGCGACTTCGGCAGCACCACCAACCCGAAATACTCGTTCCGTTATCAGCCGTTCAAGCAATTGGTGGTTCGCGGGGCGTACAGCGAAGGCTTCCGCGCACCGTCGCTCTATGAACTGTATGCACCACGCAGCACAACCTTCACCCAGGGCTATTACAATGACCCGGTTCTGTGCGCAGGCGGCACCGTGCAGCCTGGCGGCAATGCCGGTCGCGACTGCGGGCAGCAATTCCTCAACAACAGCGGTGGCAACACGGATCTGGCACCGGAAAAAGCCCGTAACATGACCTTGGGCTTCGTCTATCAGCCGGTCAACAACCTGTCGATGGGCCTGGATTTCTGGTGGATTCACATTTCCAACCAGATTCAGTCGTTCCCCGAGTCGACCGTATTCGATGACCCGAACACCTACGCCGACCGTTACATCCGCGCTGCCGATGGTTCGATTGCCAATATCGTGACCGGCAACGCCAACCTGGGCATCGTCAAAACCAGTGGTGTCGACGTGACCCTCGACTATCGCTTTCCGAACACGCCTTACGGCCAGTTCGGTCTGGGCATGACCGGCACTTACGTGACCCGTTATGACTTCCAGAACATCATCGACGGCCCGTACACCGATAAGGTGGGCGACTTCCAGGGCGACGGCGTGATTTCGCGCTGGAAACACGTGTTGACCGGCACCTGGTCGCTGGGTGACACCCGCGCGTCCCTCACCAACCGCTTCACCAGCGGCTACAACGACTACGACCGCACCACCAACGCCCGCGTCGCGTCGTATGCGCTGTGGGACATGTCGGTGGGTCATACCTTCGACAAGGTGCTGGATATCGACGCTGGCGTGCGCAATATGTTCGACCGCAACCCGCCGTTCTCCAACCAGGCCTACAACTTCCAGTCCGGCTATGACCCTCGTTACGCCGACCCGCTGGGCCGCACCCTGTTCGCACGCGCGACTTACCACTTCTGAGTGTGACGACGTGGCCCATACATGCTCCGTGGGCCACGTCAGATTGCGAGCTCGCCCCCTCCGGCCCAGGTTTCATCCACCTTCCCCGGCCGGGGGCTTTTTCGCGACCCATCGTCATTCAGTGCGTACGAGGAAAGCCCCATCATGTTGCGTCATACCCGTTTTTTGCGGCGCCTGATTCTGGGTGTAGCGCTATTGAGTTGCTGGCAGGTCACGCAAGCCGCGCCGACCCACGCCTTGACTGTCTATGGCGAGGCACCGAAATACCCGGCTGGCTTCCAGCACTTCGACTACGTCAACCCGAACGCCCCGAAAGGCGGCTCATTGACGCGCTCGGCGGAAGAAATCGGCCAGTTCAATTACCTCAATCCATACGTCGACCAAGGTATCAATGTGGTGCAGGTCGACACCTGGGTTTACTCGCCACTGGCCTACCGCTCGCTGGACGAGCCTTACACAGTCTATGGGCTGGTCGCGGAAAAAATGGAGATGGACCCGGCCGGTTTGTGGATTCGTTTTTTCCTCAACCCCAAGGCGCGGTTCGAGGACGGCAAGCCCGTCACCGCTGAAGACGTGCGCTACACCTTCGAGCTGATGACCACCAAGGCCAGCTTCAGTTATCGCCCCATGTTCGCCGACGTCAAAGCGGTGACCATTGAAGGGCCGCTGCAGATTCGCTTCGACTTCAAGAACAACCTCAATCGCATGCTGGCGCTGGATATCGCCAGCCTGCACATCCTGCCGGAACACTGGTGGAAGAGCCGCGACTTCGCCAACGGCGGCGGTTTCGAGCCGCCGCTGGGCAACGGGCCGTACCGGGTCGCCAAGGTCGACGCCGGGCGCAGCGTCACCTTCGAACGGGTCAAGGACTGGTGGGGCAAGGACCTGCCGGTCAGCCGTGGCCTGTACAACTTCGACACGCTCACCGTGAACTACTACGGCGACACCGAAATCGCTCGCCAGCTGCTGCAGGCCGGGACGTTCGACTACAACCGCGAGTTCTCGTCTTCCGGTTTCGTGGTCGGTTACAGCGGCCCGGCCATCGACGACGGGCGTCTGCAAAAAAACATCTTCGCCCAGCAGCGCCCGGTCGCCGCGCAGGGTTTCGTGTTCAATCTGGACAACCCGATCTTCAAGGACCGCCGCGTGCGTGAAGCGCTGTCGCTGCTGTGGGACTTCGACTGGATCAACCGCCGGGTCATGCGCAATTTCTACGTGCGCGAACAAAGCTACTTCCCGAAAAGCGACATGGCCGCCACCGAGCTGCCGACCGCTGCTGAACTGAAGATTCTCGAACCCTTGCGCGGGCAGGTGCCGGATGAGGTGTTCACCAAGGTGTATCAGCCGCCGAAAACCGACGGCAGCGGTTACATTCGTGACAAGCAATTACAGGCGTTGAAGCTGCTGGCCGAGGCTGGCTGGCACCCGAAAGACAACAAGCTGGTCAACGCTGCGGGCGAGCCGATGGTGTTCAGTTTTCTCGACGGTCAGGGCGGCTTCGACCGACTGATTCTGCCCTTCAAACGCACCCTGGCGCAGATCGGCATCACTCTGGATTTCCTGCGCATCGATTCGGCGCAGTACATCAACCGGCTCAATGCACGGGACTACGACATGATCGTGGTCAGCCTGCCGAAAAACGGCAATCCGATCATCTCCCCGGGCCGTGAGCTGTACAACCTGTACGGCTCGCAAAGCGCCACCGAAGTGGGCAGCTCCAACGCCATGGTGCTGCGCAACCCTGCGGTGGACACGCTGATCGACGGGCTGGTGAGCGCCAACACGCGCAACGACATGGTGACCTATGCCCGTGCGCTGGATCGGGTCCTGCAATGGGGCTACTACATGATTCCCAACTACTACTCCAAAGGCATACCGCTGGTGTTCGCCAACCGCTTCGGCATGCCTGAAGTCGAGCCGATCTACGACGTGGGCCTGGAAACTTGGTGGCAGATCAGCCCGACGCCGCTGACCAACGCCCAGGCCGCTGCACTCCCCGGCAAGACCATCGCTGCGAAGGAGCATTGAGATGCTGGCTTATGTGATTCGACGCCTGCTGCTGATCATTCCGACGCTGCTGGCGATTCTGATTGTCAACTTCCTGATCGTGCAGGCCGCGCCCGGCGGGCCGGTCGAGCAGGCCATCGCCCGCATTCAGGGTTTCAGCCCCAACGGGGTCGGTGGCGGCGGTGGTGAAGTGGCCGCAAGCGGCACCGCCAGCCGCAGCACGCGCGGGCTGGACCCGGCGCTGATCGAGCAGATCAAGGAGCATTACGGCTTCGACAAACCCATGCACGAACGGCTCTGGCTGATGCTCAAGAACTACGCGCAACTGGACTTCGGCACCAGCTTCTTTCGGGGTGCGCCGGTCACCGAACTGATTGCGCAAAAGCTGCCGGTATCGCTGTCACTCGGGCTTTGGGCGACGCTGATCACCTACCTGATTTCCATCCCGCTGGGCATTCGCAAGGCGGTGCGGCATGGCAGTGCGTTCGATGTGTGGAGCAGCACGCTGGTGATCATCGGCTACGCCACGCCCGCGTTTCTATTCGCCATTCTGCTGATCGTGGTGTTTGCCGGCGGCAGCTACCTGAGCTGGTTTCCGGCGCAGGGTTTGTTCTCGGAAAACTTCGACAGCCTGAGCACGTGGGGCAAGGTGAAGGACTACCTGTGGCACTTGGTGTTGCCGGTCAGTTCGCTGGTGATCGGCGGGTTCGCTACGCTGACCATCCTTACCAAGAACAGCTTTCTCAACGAGATCAGTCGCCAGTATGTGGTCACGGCGCGGGCCAAGGGCCTGACCGAGCATCGCGTGCTGTACGGCCATGTGTTCCGCAACGCGATGTTGCTGGTGATCGCCGGCATTCCGCAGGCCCTGATTGAAGTGTTCTTCGCCGGCTCGCTGCTGATCGAAACCATCTTCGGCCTCGACGGTTTGGGGCGCATGAGTTACGAGGCGGCAGTGTCGCGGGATTACCCGATTGTGTTCGGCACGCTGTTCCTGTTCACGCTGTTCGGCCTGCTGATCAAACTGATCGGCGACCTGTGCTACACGCTGGTCGACCCGCGCATCGATTTTTCCGCGAGGAGCGCCTGATGTTCGAGTTCTCTCCCCAAACCAAGCGCCGCTTCGACCTGTTCAAAGCCAACCGGCGTGGCTGGTGGTCGTTGTGGATCTTCATCGGCCTGATGCTGGTGTGCCTGTGCGGCGAACTGATCGCCAACGACAAACCCTTGCTGATCAGCTACGACGGGCAGATGTATTACCCGGTGTTGCACACTTACATGGAAACCGATTTCGGCGGCGAACTGCCTTTCGAACCGGACTATGCCAGCGACTACGTGCGCCAGCTGATCGCCGCAAAGAACGGCTGGATGCTCTCAGCGCCTATCCCGTTCAGCCACGACACCATCAACTACGACCTGGACGCGCCGTCGCCCAGCCCACCTGACCACATCAACTGGCTGGGTACCGACGAACAGGCCCGTGACGTACTCGCACGGGTGCTGTTCGGCGCGCGGATTTCGATTCTGTTTGCGCTGCTGCTGACCGTCATCAGCACCGTGATCGGCGTCTGCGCCGGGGCGCTTCAGGGCTACTACGGCGGCATGACCGACCTGATCGGCCAGCGCATTCAGGAGATCTGGTCAGGTTTGCCGGTGCTGTACCTGCTGATCATCCTGTCCGGCTTTGTATCACCGAGTTTCTGGTGGTTGCTGGGCATCATGGCGCTGTTTTCCTGGCTGTCGCTGGTGGACGTGGTGCGTGCCGAGTTTCTGCGCGGGCGCAATCTGGAATACGTCAAAGCGGCACGCGCACTGGGCCTGACCGATGCTGCGCTGATGTGGCGACACATCCTGCCCAACGCGATGACCAGCACCCTGACTTACCTGCCGTTCATCATCACCGGCGCCATCGCCACGCTCACTGCACTGGACTTTCTCGGCTTCGGCATGCCGGCGGGCAGCGCTTCGCTGGGCGAACTGATCGGTGAGGCCAAGCGCAATCTGCAAGCCCCCTGGCTGGGCCTTACGGCGTTCGTGGTGCTGGCCTTGATCCTTTCGTTGCTGGTGTTCATCGGCGAAGCCTGCCGTGACGCGTTTGATCCTCGGAGCTGACATGCAAGACAACCTGATTGAAATTCGCGACCTGCGGGTCGCCTTCAACGGCCAAGAAGTGGTGCATGGCATCAGCCTCGATATCCGCCGTGGCGAATGCCTGGCGCTGGTGGGCGAATCCGGTTCCGGCAAATCAGTGACTGCGCATTCGATTCTGCGCTTGCTGCCGGCGAAAACGGTCAGCACGCAAGGCTCGATTCGCTACGACGGGCTGGATCTGGTCACCGCCAGCGACAAGCAATTGCGCAGCCTGCGCGGCAATCGGGTAGCGATGATTTTTCAGGAGCCCATGAGTTCGCTGAACCCGCTGCACACGGTCGAAAAGCAGATTGGCGAAATCCTCGTCACCCACAAGGGCCTGAAGGGCAAGGCGGCGCTAAGCAGAACGCTGGAGCTGCTGGAACTGGTCGGCATTCGCGATCCGCTGTCGCGGCTCAAGGCTTATCCGCATCAACTGTCGGGCGGGCAACGCCAGCGCGTCATGATCGCCATGGCGCTGGCCAACGAGCCTGATTTGCTGATCGCCGACGAACCGACCACGGCGCTGGATGTGACGGTGCAGGTGAAGATTCTCGAACTGCTCAAATCGCTGCAACAGCGGCTGAACATGTCGTTGCTGTTGATCAGCCACGATCTTAATCTGGTGCGGCGCATTGCTCAGCGGGTCTGTGTGATGCGTGAGGGTGAGATCGTCGAGCAGGCCGATTGCCAGACGCTGTTCGACAGCCCGCAGCATTCTTACAGCCGCTTGCTGATCAACGCTGAACCGGACGGCGAACCGGTGCCGTCCACGCACAGCAATACGCTGCTGTCGGTGCAGGACCTGAAGGTCTGGTTCCCGCTGGGCAAAGCCTGGTTCCAGCGCGAGCAGCAGTACGTGAAAGCGGTGGACGGGGTCAGTTTCGAGCTGCTCAAGGGCAAGACGCTAGGCATTGTCGGCGAGTCCGGTTCGGGCAAATCAACGCTGGGCCAGGCGATTTTGCGGCTGGTGGATTCAGAGGGCAGCATCCGCTTTGGCACCAAGGAACTGAGCTTGCACAGTCAGCACCTGATGCGCCCGTTGCGTCGCCAGTTGCAGGTGGTTTTTCAGGACCCGTTCGGCAGCCTGAGCCCGCGCATGACCGTAGAGCAGATCATCGCCGAGGGCTTGGTGACGCATAAAATCGGCACGCCCAAAGAACGTGAGCAGACGGTGATTCGGGTGTTGCAGGAAGTGGGGCTCGATCCGGCGACGCGGCATCGTTATCCGCATGAGTTTTCCGGTGGCCAGCGCCAGCGCATTTCCATCGCCAGAGCATTGGTGCTTGAACCGGATCTGATCCTGCTGGACGAGCCGACTTCAGCCCTCGACCGCACCGTGCAGAAACAGATCGTCGCCCTGTTGCGTGATCTGCAAATCCGTCATGGCCTGACGTACCTGTTCATCAGCCATGACCTGGCGGTGGTGCATGCGCTGGCCCATGACCTGATCGTGATCAAGGACGGCAAAGTGGTCGAACAAGGCCCGTCCCGCGAGATCTTCGCCGCACCGCAGCAGGCCTACACTCAGGAACTGCTGCGCTCGTCGGGGCTGGTGTTTGCTTGAATCTGTGCACGAAGATCCCTGTAGGAGTGGACTTGTCCACGAAGACTGACTTTCAACCACCCAATACATCATTGAAGAAACACGCCCAGGCATATATTCAGAAA
>NZ_LGLN01000094.1:8864-36740 GCF_001293775.1 Pseudomonas syringae pv. cilantro | reverse complement strand
CGCTCCCACGCACCTATGCACCTATGCACCTATGCACCTATGCAACTGTAGGAGTGGACTTGTCCACGAAGGCTGACTATCAAACACCGAATTAATCATTGAATTTACATGCTGTAAAGCATTCTTCCGTTGCCCCGGATACCAAGCGCTAAAGTTCGACGTTGAACTAACTTCAGGAGCAAGGGAATGCATGTTTACTCTGCGTCACGACGTTTGCGCACAGGCCGATATTCTGTAATAGGCCAGATATATATGGTGACGTCAGTAACACGAGGACGCGAACCGGTATTTGCCGATGTTCAACTCGGGCGCTTGCTGGTTCAAGAGCTGAGACGATGCGAAGAGCAGGGACTGGTCAAATCGCTTGCCTGGGTCGTAATGCCTGACCACGTTCACTGGCTTCTTGAGCTCAAAAAGAATGACCTGCCCATGCTGATGCGACAGATCAAAGCACGCAGTTCGATAGCCATCGGGAAAATAAGAGCCCGTCCCGAAACGCTATGGCAGTCCGGGTACCACGACCAGGCTGTACGCAGCGAGCAGGACATGGTCGGTCTGGCTCGCTATATCGTCGCAAATCCGCTGCGCGCAGGGCTGGTGAAGAAGGTAGGGGATTATCCCTTGTGGGACGCGATCTGGATTTGACCCCCCGCACCCACACTTTACGCTGTCTCAATGCCGCAACAACTTGCGCAGCGGCACGCCGTCTTTCATGACCGGGGATTTGATGACGATGTAGCTGAAGTACTTGGAGATGCCGATGTTCTTGTCCAGCAGCTCTTCGATCACTTCCTGGTAATGCTGAATGCTGCGGGTCATGAAGCGCACCAGGTAGTCGTAGCCGCCGCTGATCAGATGGCATTCCAGCACTTCGTCTACGTGACGGATGTTGGCTTCGAATTTGGCGAAGTCTTCGCGCTTGTGGTCGCTCAGGGAGATTTCCGTGAACACGGTGACCGACTCAGTGATTTTTGCGAGGTTGAGGTGCGCTTTGTAGCTGGAGATGTAGCCCGCCGACTCCAGGCGTTTGACGCGTTGCAGGCAAGGGCTCGCGGAGAGCCCGACCGCGTCGGCCAGGCTCACGTTGGTCATGCGCCCGTCTTTCTGGAGTTCTACCAGGATATTGATATCAATCCGATCCAGTTTGACCAAGCCTTCCATTACCTACCTCATGTATTGCCATTCACGGTGCCTACCTTCTAGCAAAATCAGCGCCGTAAAGACAGCTGATGCTGAGCCACGAGATCGGCCATGCTGTTGATGCAGATATCGGCCGTGCAGCGTTGGCGGTGCTGTTCACGACCACGACGGATCAGGCACAGCCCGCCGGTCGCCAGCGCCGAGGCCGGAGGACGGGAGACCCGCAGGGTTTCGCGCGGGTCCAGGTCCATCTCGGCAAGCCAGCGTGGATCGTCCAGCGGGTGCGTGGTCAGCGACAGCAGGCTGTCGGGTTCGAGGCCCAATCGCTCGCAGAGCAGGCTGCGATCCTGCACGTCGCGGTCGGCATACACCAGCAACCGATAGAATTTGCGCAGATAGAGCATCGCGCCCGGAGCGTCCTCGAACAGCGTCCAGTTTGGCACCGAGCGGGCGAAGGTCATGCCCTCCTCCCAACTCGCCTTGATGCCCAGCCGTTCGGCCAGCTGTCGATGCGCAAAGCACAGCAATCCGCTGAAACCCAGTTCGTCAAAGCGCGGATACAGCGTGCGGATGACATCGTTGAACTCAGTCAGTATCTGATCCTTGCCGGGCGTGTTCAGGCTGTTATCCAGCAACGGCTGCAAGGCCGACCAGATGCCAGAATCACGATCCACCAGAACTTCATCACAATCGATCAGCAGTGCGCGGTAATCAATAAGCCCCATGACAGGCAATATCTCCATTACGTGATCCCAGCACCGGTGATCGCGGCGTCAGGCGACAACCGCGACCCCGCTTGTGCTCAGCTGGACTTCAATACTCGTGCCAGAGCGGCATCGAGGATGGTCAGCGCCTCGTCGATCTGCTGTTCGGTGGTCACCAGCGGTGCCAGGAAACGCAGCACGTTGCGGTACACGCCGCACTTGATCACCAGCAGGCCGCCGATACGCGCCTGATCGATGACCTTCTGATTGAGATCGGCGTCCGGGCTGCGGGCTGCGTCGTTCTTGACCATTTCCATGGCCAGCATGAAACCGGTGCCGCGCACGTCGCCGATGCAGTTGTAACGCTCTTTGAGCTTGAGCAGCCCGGCACGCAGGTGTTCGCCCAACTGTTCGCCACGCGCCAACAGATTGTCCTGCTCGTATGTGTCGATCACCGCCAGCGCCGCGGCGCAGGAAAGCGCATTGCCGCCGTAGGTGCCGCCCAGGCCGCCCGGAAGCGGTGCATCCATGATCTCGGCCCGCCCGACCACGCCCGACAGCGGCATGCCACCCGCGAGGCTCTTGGCGACGGTCACCAGGTCAGGCTGGATACCGGCATGCTCGAAACCGAACCATTTGCCGGTACGACCGAAGCCGGTCTGGATTTCATCGAGAATCAGCACGATGCCATGCTGTTCGGTCAGGGCGCGCAGGGCCTTGAGGAATTCGACTGGCGCAGTCAGAAAGCCGCCGTCGCCCTGGATCGGCTCGATCAGGATCGCGGCCACACGGTCCGGTGCAACCTGGGTCGCCAGCAATTCATGCAGCGCCGCCAGAGCCACTTCAGTAGTGACGCCGCGGTACTCGTTCGGGTACGGGGTGTGGAACACTTCCGGCGCCATCGGGCCGAAATTCTGTTTGTACGGCTGGCTCATGCCGGTCAGCGTTGTGCCGAGCAGCGTACGACCGTGGAAGCCACCGCGAAACGAGATGATCGCCGGGCGATTGGTGTGGGCGCGGGCAATTTTCACCGCGTTTTCCACCGCTTCGGCACCGGAGGTAAAGAACACTGCCTTGTGATCGATACCGCTCTGCCCCGCGATCAGCTGACTCAGGCGCCTGGCCAGATCGACATACGGCTGATAAGACGCTACTTGAAAGCAGGCGTGGGTGACTTTAGCAAGCTGCGCCTGAATCGCCGCGACCACGTTCGGGTGGTTGTGGCCGATATTCAGCACGCCGATGCCGCCGACGAAATCCAGATAGCGCTTGCCGTCGACGTCCCACAGTTCAGAGCCTTGCGCGCGGTCGATAACCAGCGGGTGGGCCGTGACGATGCCACGCGGCACGAACTGGTCGCGCTGACGGAGCAGATGAGGGGTTTCGTCGACTTTGCTGTTCATGGCTATACCTATCGTGGGCCGGGCAGCCGGCAGGTGGCTGCGATGCTGTTCAGGTTAAGCGTTCAGCGAAATGATCTACGCCGAACTTGCCCCTCCAGATGTCCAGATCGACTGTTTTTTACCCGTCAAACGGCAGAATCCTTCAGCCCCTCGACGCGCCACGCAATCTGCCGGACAACGCTGCTTTTCAGGCGTTGCACAGCCCTGTCGACAAGCGTTTCGACAGATCCTGCTTTCGACTTGCGGCATGATGAAGGCCCACCTTCACGCTCAGGAAATGCCCATGCCCGCCCTGCTCTACAAAGCCGACCCCGCACGCGCCGAACGATGGCGTGTTCTGTTTGCCGAGCACGCGCCTGACATTGAATGGCGGGTGTGTCCGGACATCGGTGATCCGGCCGACATCCAGTATCTGGGCGCCTGGCTGGCACCGGACGATGTGCAGACGTTGCTGCCCAACCTGAAAGTGCTGTTCGCCCTGTCGGCCGGAGTCGATCAACTGGACTTGAGCCGTATTCCGAAATCCCTGCCGGTGGTTAGGCTGCTGGACCCCGGCATCAGTCACGGCATGTGCGAGTACGCGTCATTCGCCGTGTTGAGCCTGCACCGGGAGATGCTGCGTTATCGGCAGCAGCAAAATGAAGGCGTGTGGAAGGCGCACCCGCTGATACCGGCGCACAAGCGGCGGGTGGGTGTAATGGGCCTGGGTCTGCAGGCGCAGCATATTCTGTCGAGCCTCAAGCCCTTCGGTTTCGAGCTGTCAGGCTGGGCACGCCGCGAGCATCACATCGACGGGGTCGCGTGTTACGCGGGAGATGAGCAACGGGATGCGTTTCTGGGTCAGTGCGACATTCTGCTATGCGTACTGCCATTGACCGGACAGACCGAGGGCATTCTCAATCGTCAGCTGTTCGAGCGACTGCCGAAAGGTGCGGCACTCATCAACATGGGCCGTGGCGGGCATCTGGTGGAAGCCGATCTGCTTGAAGCGCTGGACAGCGGCCAGCTGAGCGCCGCCGTGCTGGATGTGTTGCAGCAAGAGCCCGCGCCCGCCGAGCATCCTTTCTGGAAGCACCCGAAGATCCTGCTGACCCCGCACGTAGCCGCCATGACTCAGCCGGAAAGCGCGTTCCCCGGCCTGCTCGACAACATCCGTCGTTTCGAACGCGGCGAAGCGATGCAAGGCCAGGTCGACCGCGGGCAAGGTTATTGAGGGTTGCTGAAACAGTGCTGCCTGATCGCGCCCATGCAGGGAACGAGCAGGCAGCTGATCAGCCAATCAACCCAGCGCAGCAGCACCCACACGCCCGGCATTGCGGCGGCGCGAGACGATCATACCGGCACCAATCACCAGCAGGCTGAGCACACCGGTGGCGATGATTTCGATGCGGTGCTCTTCCTGGATCAACATGATGGTCAGTACCGCCACGATGAATACGATCACCGCCCAGGTCAGCCATGGGAACAGCCACATCTTGAAGTCGATGGCCTCGCGCGCCGCGATACGCTTCTGACGCATCCGCAACTGCGAAACGGCAATCACCAGATACACCAGCAGCGCAATGGCACCCGAGCTGGCGAGCAGGAAATCGAACACCGCCGCCGGTGCGATGTAGTTGGCGAATACGGTCAGGAATGCCGCTGCAGTCGACATGATCACCGCCCAGTAAGGCGTGCCGCCCTTGCTGGTGCGCTTGGACAACGCCGGTGCATCGCCGCGTTTGCCCAGCGAAAACAGCATGCGCGACGCGGTATACAGCGCCGAATTCAGGCAACTGGTCACTGCGACCAATACCACCAGATCGACAATCAGCTTGGCGTTCGGAATGCCCATTGCGTCGAGCACCGTCTGATACGAACCCACCTCGGCCAGACGCGGATCATTCCACGGCACCAGCGACACGACGATGAAGATCGAAACCAGATAGAACAGGAAGATCCGCCAGATCACAGAGTTGGTGGCCTTGGTGATCTGCTTGCCTGGATTCTTGGACTCAGCCGCTGCAATAGTCACGATTTCCGTGCCCATGAACGAGAACATGGTGGTCAGCATTGCCGCCAGCACTGCACCCATGCCGTTGGGCAGGAAGCCACCGGTATCGAACAGATGGCTGACGCCGCTGACATTACTGGTCGGCAGCAGACCAAAAATAGCCGCTACACCCAGCACCACGAAGGCGATGATCGCCACCACCTTGATCAGCGCGAACCAGAACTCGAATTCGCCGTAGTTCTTCACGCTGAACAGATTGGTCGCGGTCAGCACCAGAGTGATGACCAGCGTGAACATCCAGATCGCGATGTCCGGGAACCAGGCATGCAGAATGGTCGCGGCGGCGTTGGCTTCCAGCGGAATCACCAACACCCAGAACCACCAGTACAACCAGCCGATGGTGAACCCGGCCCAGTGCCCGATGGCCCGGTCAGCGTAAGTCGAAAACGAACCGGTATCCGGTGAGGCCACGGCCATTTCCGCCAGCATGCGCATCACCAGCACGACCAGCGTACCGGCCGCAGCGTAGGCCAGCAGCACGGCAGGTCCGGCTTCGGCAATCGCGTGGCCGGAGCCGACGAACAAACCGGCGCCAATCACGCCGGCAATCGACAGCATCGTGATGTGTCGAGGTTTCAGCCCTTGTTCGAGCTCGGAAGAGTTAGCGGTACTGCTCATAAAACCACCTGTGCAAGACGAGCGAGACACACCGGAGCGTTACGTAAAGAGAAACCTACGGTGCCGTTCTTTATTTTTGACGCAAGAATTGCGCCAAAATATTTCAAAAACGACGTCGCTTAGGGAATACAAGCGCTGTGGCTTGGTCTGCGCAGCCTGCGCAATGAAGATGTTTAAGCACTGCCTGTAGGATTTGTTACCGAACGCCTCAGATTCGTCTACACCCGCGCACCAAAAATGCCCCACTCCACCTGCCAGGCTCAAACATGGTGCAGCGATCAGGCTGCCGCTGAGCAAAAGCTGCTTCCAACAGTTGGCCAAAGCTGGCAACATCGCGCCTTTTTCGCGCACACCCAGCTGAGTCGGGCATCAAACCTGCTTTTTTGCGACCTTCCGCTGCCGAGATGCGACAACCCGCCGAACACGTTCCCCTTGGGCGAAAGACGCTGATGGTTGTCCTTCAAACGCTGTGCTAGGTTCTGTACGAAAGTCGGCAAGCGAAGGTCAGGCAAGGCAAAAACAGGCGAGGAACGGCCGGGGTCGCGTTCGACTTTACGTGTTGTAAATGAGCATTCCGATCGGACTCGCGCACGAGCCTGTTTTTAACGCAGCATCACCGATGCGTAGCCACTTTACGTACAGAGCCTGGCTTGGCGTTCGCCGGCAATAAGCGCACACCTGAATGAGGACCCCACATGGCCGAGGCCACGCCCGCCCTGGAAATCCGCAACCTGCACAAGCGTTACGATCAGCTTGAGGTGCTCAAAGGCATCTCGTTGACCGCTCGTGATGGTGATGTCATTTCGATTCTTGGCTCATCCGGTTCCGGCAAGTCCACATTGCTGCGCTGCATCAACCTGCTCGAGAACCCGCATCAGGGTCAGATTCTGGTGGCCGGCGAAGAGCTGAAACTCAAGGCTGCGCGCAACGGTGAACTGATTGCCGCCGATAACCGGCAGATCAATCGCCTGCGCAGCGAAATCGGCTTCGTGTTTCAGAACTTCAACCTGTGGCCGCACATGAGCGTGCTCGATAACATCATCGAAGCGCCACGTCGCGTGCTTGGCCAGAGCAAGGCTGAGGCCGTCGAAGTGGCCGAAGCACTGCTGGCCAAGGTCGGTATTGCAGACAAGCGTCACGCCTATCCGGCGCAGCTGTCCGGTGGTCAGCAGCAACGCGCCGCCATTGCGCGCACGCTGGCCATGCAGCCGAAGGTCATTCTGTTCGACGAGCCAACCTCGGCACTTGACCCGGAGATGGTCCAGGAAGTGCTCGGTGTCATTCGCGCCCTGGCCGAAGAAGGTCGAACCATGCTGCTGGTGACTCACGAAATGAATTTTGCACGTCAGGTATCAAGTGAAGTGGTGTTTTTGCATCAGGGAATGGTCGAAGAACAGGGCACACCGCAGCAAGTATTCGAAAACCCGCTGTCGGCACGCTGCAAACAATTCATGTCGAGTCACCGCTAACGGAGCAACACCCATGCAGTCGTACAAAAAGATCTTGCTGATCGCAGCGGCCACCCTTGCCTTCAGCGGCAGTGCCTTTGCTGAAAAAATGAAAATGGGCATCGAAGGTGCCTACCCGCCGTTCAATAACAAGGACGCGAGTGGCCAGGTGGTGGGCTTTGATCGCGAGATCGGCGACGCCCTGTGCGCCAAGATGAAGGTCGAGTGCGAAGTGGTGACGTCTGACTGGGACGGCATCATTCCGGCGTTGATAGCCAAAAAGTTCGACTTCCTGATCTCGTCGCTGTCGATCACTGATGAGCGCAAGCAGGTGGTGGATTTCACCGAGCCGTACTACTCGAACAAGCTGCAATTCCTGGCACCGAAAACATCTTCCGTTGATGTTTCGTCGATTGAAAAAGCCAAAGAAAGCCTGGCCGGCAAGTCAGTGGGCGCACAGCGCTCGACACTGGCCGCCTCCTGGCTGGAAGACAAGCTCGAAATCATGGACGCCAAGCTCTATGACACTCAGGAAAACGCGTTCCTCGACCTGTTGTCCGGTCGCGTCGACGTCATGCTGGCCGACAAATACGTCAGCTACGAGTGGCTGAAAAGCGAAGCGGGCCAGAACTTCGAGTTCAAAGGCGAGCCGGTCGTGCAGAACGACAAGATTGGTATCGCCGTGCGCAAAGGCAAAGACAGTGACGAGCTGCGCGAGCGTCTGAACGTTGCCCTGAACGAAATCATCGATGACGGCACCTACAAGAAGATCAACGACAAGTATTTCCCTTTCAGCATCCGCTGATTCACCTGACCGCGTCGCCGCCGCTTGCTGTCGAAGCGCGGCGACCGGCCCTGACAAAGCCTGCGCATGAACATTGATCTCCACGGATTCGGCCCGGCCCTTGCGGCTGGCGCGCTGATGACTGTCCAGCTTGCACTCTCGGCGCTGTGCCTGGGTGTGATACTCGGACTGCTCGGCGCTTTGGCCAAGACCTCGCCCTACAAGCCGCTGCAATGGCTGGGCGGTACTTATTCGACGCTGGTACGCGGCATTCCCGAACTGCTTTGGGTGCTGCTGATTTACTTCGGCACCGTCAACGGCATGCGTGCGCTGGGTGAGCTGTTCGGCATTCCCAATCTGGCATTGAGCGCCTTCGCTGCCGGGGTTATCGCCTTGGGGCTGTGCTTTGGCGCGTACGCCACCGAAGTGTTTCGCGGTGCGATCCTCGCCATTCCCAGAGGCCATCGCGAAGCAGGACTGGCGCTGGGCATGTCGCGCTCGCGCATCCTGTTCAAACTGGTCTTGCCGCAGATGTGGCGTATCGCCCTGCCTGGTCTGGGCAACCTGTTCATGATCCTGATGAAGGACACCGCGCTGGTTTCGGTGATTGGCCTGGAAGAAATCATGCGGCACGCGCAGATTGCCGTCAGCTTCACCAAAGAGGCGTTCACGTTCTATATGGTCGCCGCCATCATGTACCTGGGCCTGACGGTGCTGGCAATGATCGGCATGTACTTCCTCGAAAAACGCGCCGGTCGCGGCTTTTTGAGGAGCGCGTCATGAACTGGGAAGTAATCATCAAGTGGCTGCCGCGACTGGCGCAGGGCGCGACCCTGACCCTGGAGCTGGTGGCCATCGCCGTCATCGCCGGGCTGATCCTTGCCATCCCGATGGGCATCGCTCGCGCTTCCCGGCACTGGCCGGTGCGCGCCCTGCCGTACGCCTACATTTTCTTCTTTCGCGGCACGCCATTGCTGGTGCAACTGTTTCTGGTCTATTACGGCCTGGCGCAGTTCGATGCAGTGCGTCAGGGGCCACTGTGGCCTTATCTGCGCGACCCGTTCTGGTGTGCGGTGATCACCATGACACTGCATACCGCCGCCTACATCGCAGAAATCCTGCGCGGCGCGATTCAGGCCGTGCCAGTGGGTGAAGTCGAGGCGGCGCGGGCGCTGGGCATGTCAAAGTGGAAAGCGCTGTTTTACATCGTCTTGCCACGTGCCGCGCGCATCGGCCTGCCCGCCTACAGCAACGAAGTGATCCTGATGCTCAAGGCCAGCGCCTTGGCCAGTACCGTGACACTACTGGAACTGACCGGCATGGCGCGCACGATCATCGCCCGCACCTACCTGCCGGTGGAAATCTTCTTTGCGGCGGGCATGTTCTACCTCGTCATGACGTTCGTGCTGGTCCAGGGTTTCCGTCTGCTGGAAAAGCTATTGCGCGTAGACGCAAGTCAGGGACGCTGATATGAAGGATGCTGGCATCACCCCCGCCAGTACCTCGTCACGCGAAACCACTGATATGCCCGTAGATCCATGCTTACAGGATGAACATTTTGGCAGCCACTTCGGTGCGCTGGACAGCTTCCTGTTCGCGCATCAGGCCTTGTGGCGGCCGAAACCATTCACGCACCTGCGCCTGCCATGGGAAGACAAATACCCGGAACTGGCGAACTGGCTGCGACATCGCACGCTGGAGCAGGCCGAAGCTGCACACAATCACCCGGAACAGCTCGACGCGCCTTTCCCCTTCACTCAACTGGCTGCAGAAGCGGTCGCCTTGAGCCATCTCGCGGAGCTGCCTGTTACGCCTCTCGAGCCCGTCGATGTGCGAATGAGCGTCGAGGTGCCTGGCCGCAAATGGCAGCAGATCGAAGCGTTCGCCAGCCATCTCGACATGCGCGACAGCACGACTCACTGGCTGGACTGGTGCGCAGGCAAAGGTCACCTGGGGCGTCGCCTGACCGGAAACGACCAGAGCCTCACGTGCCTTGAGCAAGACCCTGGGCTGATCGAAGCAGGCCTGACCCTGAGTGCCCGACAAGGCATCGACGCGAAGCATATGCGACAGGACGTGATGGCCGATGACGCCTGGCGCTGTCTGCACGCGCATCACACGCCTGTCGCGCTGCATGCCTGCGGCGATCTGCACATTCAGTTGATGGAACTGGCCAGCCAGACCGGCTGCCAGCACATCGCAATCGCGCCATGCTGTTACAACCGCACCCGACACGACATCTATCAGCCGCTGTCCAGCGAAGGCAAGGCCTCGGGGCTGAAGCTGTCGCGAGACGAGCTTGGCCTGCCGCTGAGCGAAACCGTGACGGCAGGCGCCCGCGTACGCCGTCAACGCGACACCTCGATGGCCCGCCGCCTGGGCTTCGACCTGCTACAGCGCGGCCTGCGTGGCATTGATGATTATCTGCCCACGCCTTCACTGCCGACGTCATGGCTGGACGCGCCCTACGCCGACTATTGCGCTCATCTGGCGAATCTGAAAAACCTGCCGGCACTAGGCAAGCAGGACTGGGCGCAATGGGAGGCCGACGGCTGGCGACGACTGGCAGAAGTGCGCAACCTGGAACTGCTGCGAAACCTGTTTCGACGCCCACTGGAAGTCTGGCTGGTGCTGGACCGCGCAATGTATGTGCGAGAGCAGGGTTATAGCGTTCGCGTTGGCACTTTCTGTGACAGCCAGCTTACCCCTCGCAACCTGCTGATTCTGGCTCGAAAAGCGTGATGTAAAACGTTTGAGCAACCTGTGGATAAGTCTGTTGATGAAAATGTGGATGAGTGCGTTAAAGCTTGGCGCGCCAGTTACTGAAGCCACTTATTTTTTTCCGCCAACCTTCCGTTAACCCGCAAAAACAGTGGTTTGCGCTTGACTCGGCCCAACTGCACCTATCTGGTCACGCGCGCAAATCTTTATAGTGCAATTGTGCATAAAGATTTGGTAAAGGCTCTGGCACGGGCGTTTTCCGCGCCCGAATCGTGCACACGACGCACACTGCGCGAAGCGGTTTTGGCGTTGGATTTCAGAGAGTGTGCAGGCAGGTGAACCCATGGATTCTGCGTTGTTACGCCTTTAAAACTGGTCATCCTTCAACCGGACAAACAGCACACTGCGATTCGCCAGCTTGCGCAACGTCAGCTTGTAGGCGCTGGACTTGATCTGACTGCCCATCGGCGTCTCCTCCAGCAAAATACGCCCCGACGCAAAAGCGCAGCCAGTGTTCAGCATCTTGTACTTGAGCAGATACAGCCCGGGGTTCATCTTGCTGAACGTAAACGTCGCCCCGGCCGGAACATACGCATGCCGAAAGTCCTTGCGCCCCACCGCGTCCGTGACCTTGGCATACACGGCTGACTCACCAGCCGTGTTATCCACCGTGATCTGCGACCAGCCGCTGTCTTTGAGCAACGGCATGTCCTTCACATAACCCGGCTTATCAGCCCAGGGTGCGCCCAGCGGGTCCAGTGCTGGCACTCCGCACTCGGACGCCGCCGGATCAACCGGCTTTACCAGGCTGGCCACAGGCTCTTCAACCGGAACAACAGGCACAGGCTTGACCCGCGTGTGTGCAACCGAGAGCGATTCGGCCGGCACAAACGACTTGCCGGCCCCAGGGTCGTACCCCATCCACGCCCCGCCCGCGCAGAAAACCACAAACAGCAGCGCCCAGCGCCACGCACTGCGGCGACGCTTGTCACTGGACGGTGATCGAGGGGATGACGAAGCGCTAGCGGCCGTTCCAGGCTGAGCGGTACGTTGAGGCGCAGCGGGAGCCTGAGCCACTGCCGAACCATAAACATGCACCTTCTGCCCTTTTGCGGCCTGCGCCTGTCTGCGACGAGCCGCTTCCACACGCGCTTTATTCTCGTCGGCAGCGAGTTGCGCGTCATAAGCCGCGCGCCGTCCGGCATCCGCCAGCACATCATGAGATGCATTGACGACGCCCATCATCTCCGAGGCGTAAGGATCGGAATTCCTGTCCGGGTGCAGCTTCTGCGCCAGCTTGCGATAAGCCTTCTTGATCTGCTCAGGAGAGGCATCGCGAGCAACACTCAGCAGCTCGTAATGCGTGGGTGTTCTCTGCATTGCACTTGCTGTCCATGGCCGACTGCCATTTTTGATACACCTGTATCGGCCATGAAACACCGAACTCCAATGCGAATGCCACGCAAACCGAAAAACCGGAACCAGCGCACAAGAAAATGCCCGAATCCACAGGATTCGGGCATTTCTTTAAACGTCGATGAAGCTTTCGTGAGCGTCCAGACGCACATTCATGCGATTCAGACAGCAATCCTCAGCCCCACCTTGCGCAAAGCCCTGAGGGCCAGACGCGATACAAATTTACGTCAACACACTCTTCAGTGAATGACCAGCCTGCGGCATACAACACCCGAAGCCCGGTTACGATCCATCGTGCCACTCATGAGATAGTCCTTTATCTACTTGGCTGAAAAGCTAACGACCTGTGCTGCTGACTCAGTAGCCGGGCCGTTGAGAACAAGCCTAGGGAAAGCCCCGACCCTGCGCAACCGCCCAAAAACGCTTTGCCTTGCTCAGGTCCTGATAATGCCCCAAATCGCCACCAGCGCTGAACGCAGCGGTTTGCGCGGCCGGGTTAAAAATCGACTGCCTCTTGATGCTGTGCCTTCCTATCCAAAAGACAAAATCACCACTCAAAAGCCCAGCAATCGCACACAGCAAACAGACCAATCCCCCAAAACCAACGGAAACGTCCTGCACAACCACCCGCCCACATCTGACCTGGGGCGCCAACGGTCAATTTTTTTCAACTGAATCAGACAGCTAGGGTTTACAAGCGCATCAGAAGCTATATACTCGCAGCCCATTACGCCGGTATAGCTCAGTTGGTAGAGCAACTGACTTGTAATCAGTAGGTCCCGGGTTCGACTCCTGGTGCCGGCACCATATAAATCAAGGGCTTGCAGCGATGCAGGCCCTTGTTTTTTGCGGTACACGTAACAAGCCACGTAACAAGCCATCCTTTCACTGTGCCTGACCAGGCCTAAGACGTGATTACTCGCGCCGGTAAAAGCGCACACGCCAACACACGTCCGCACCTCCCCAAGCAGCCCACCGAAGGGCAGCGTCTCAAAATTTGTTGGGGCAGAAAAAAAGAGCGATATTAGTAATATGCGTTGCTGAAAACGGCTACAGCCCTTGTAAATCAAGGCTCTCAGCGTTTTCGGGAAATAGCGATATTGAAGCGATATGAAGGCGATAATATTACCTTTATGAACAGTAATATTTACCTTCCTTAAAACCCAATGATTCCGGGGGTTTGGTAAAATATCGCTATTCATATAGCTACCATATCGCTACCCCCTGCTATATGAACGACCCAGCAAAACCGGGGCCTCCAACCCCTTTTTCCTCGCATCTAGCTAATATCGCTATTTTTTTTACCCCACCCCCATTTTCAGAACGAAATCCCACGTTCCGGTCACATTTCAGCGCCATCGACCCGCTCGGGGCATAGGAGATAAACATGTCCGAGGATTTATGCGTCACTGACCAGATCGCGTTGTCCCGCCATCGAGTTTTCCTCCTGAGGGAGTTGAATCGAACCAGAAGCACCGCGCTTCGTTCGGCGATCTATGACCAGCTCGCCCATTTTTCTGCGCTGCTCTGCATGCCGATACCAGCCCTCGATACCATTGGCTTGCCCGAACAGTCAGCTGAGGACGCATTGATTCCATTCTGGTCAGCACTCGACCTACTGGATGGCAAAGGCGAACAGTACAACCATTCGGCGGCACCCGAGTCGTTGCTCGCGATCAACTTCAAAGATCTGCAATCACGTCTGGACAAGCATGGTTGCGGGATACAGGTCGACTCATCTCTCCGCAGATTTCTAACCGAGTCCGTTAAGCCGAAATTCGTCGAGGCCAACAAGAACGTGGCCAGTGTTTTATTGAAGAAAACAGTCAGGTGCATGGTTTTTCAAGCCCGCGAATGACTGTGTAACGCAGTGAAACCTCCAAACTGACCTACAAGCCTTGTCGCTCAAGGCTTCCAGCCCATCCACTGCGAACGAGGCTGTGATCGAAATCGGTCTACGATTTGATCGACCCTGATTTCGAAAACCTTGGCCTCAGGGTCTTTTTTAGTTTTTCACCCAGCAAAACCGGGGGCTTCTGCACGGAACTCCTGAATGCCTTTCCAAGGTCCACTGTGCAATCCCACTGCATTCCTCTGCAAAACTTTGCACTCTGTGAAATGGCTGATCAGCCCCAGAGGCCCGCGGCCCGCTTGGGCTTGAAGGGCTATTGCACTGCATCGAGATTTGCAAAAAAAACGGACACGAAGCCCGTCGGCGGGAGGGGGATAAGTGCTTTTCCTTCACTTTTTTCTTTCTGAGCATAGTTTTCTGACCTCGACTTACTGAGCTGATTCGGTTACTTCATCTAAAACTAGTAGCAAGCTCGCCCCACCCCAAACTATTGTAGCTATATAAAAAGTGTAGCCAGATAGACGGAAGCAATCAGCATAAGAGGTAGCTATTTTATGCGATGCGCAAGCACTTAAACTCTTACACGAAGTAATCTTTCGAACATGAACATTCTATTTTATATAATTTTCTGGATAGATATCAAAAACCAACCAAACTGTTCGACATACAAAAATATGCAGCGATAAAATTTATCATGTCAGGTTCATGCTGCGGGCAGTCGGCGGTAGAACATCCGAGCGGCTGCGCAATGGAGGCGGAACACTCCTATAAAACGAGTTACCGAAAACACCGTATTTTGCTACGAACGCAAACAGCAGTTCAGTAATACGCAGGACAAAAATTTCAAATTTTCTCATGAATGTACGAAGCTGGACGTGGAACCTTTCGACGTTTGCGACCACTGACTCATCACCCATTAAGCTACCGTAGGTGGATCATGAAAATTGTGCACAGTGTGATGAGTCATATTCCGTCCAGCCATGACGTGCCTTCGCCGCCCGATTCCAAGCCAGCTAATCAAAAAAGAGTGGCTTCTGCTACCGGCGATAATGCAACGATTAAAAAAAATTTAGTAAATCCTGAAACCCGTGCATTGCTCTCCTCTAAGGAAGGTCTGAAAAAGCCTCTTCTTCAAAAATAGAAGCCAGTAAATACAGGCGCTCCAGCCCGGTTTCTCTCCAAAAAAAGGGCTTTTTCAGAGGGTCCCTAAGACAATACTAGGAAGGCAAAAAATAGATCCCCCTGCTTTTGGAGGATTCTTTAAGAAAAAATCATCTAGGCACGGGGCCGAAAGCTCAAGCTCAAACGCTGAATATTCAAATTCGACATCCACTTCAGTTGAGCGGCCAATGTTTCGTTTAACGCACGTACCCTACGTCTCCCAAGGAAATGAGCGAATGGGATGTTGGTATGCCTGTGCAAGAATGGTAGGACATTCCGTTGAGGCAGGGCCTCGATTAGGATTACCTGAACTCTACGATCAGCGCTCCGGACACTCTGGTCTACAGGACTTCTCTGACGTCGAACGGTTTATCCAAAATGAAGGTTTGACTAAAGTAGACTTACCCGCAAGCGAGCACTTTTCACACGAAGAACTTGGAGAACTCCTCTACAAGCATGGTCCAATAATTTTTGGGTGGAAGACTCCCAATAACAGCTGGCATATGTCAGTCCTCACAGGTGTAGACTCACACACTTCGTCAGTGATTTTCCACGATCCTCGCCAAGGACCTGACATAACAATGCCGCTTAGTTATTTCAATCAGCGCCTAGCGTGGCAGGTCCCTCACGCAATGCTCTATCGATAACAAGCTTTGCTCTGTATGAAAAGTCAGCGAGCGCAGCGACTTTTCGTACAGAGTCTAATAGGTAGCCGCCTTTAGCTGCAGAAGCAGCACTGCAGCGTTGCCTGCGTCTGTTGCAAATGCGGCTGCATTGTTAGGCAACGGAGACGTACCATGAGTGTGAGCAGCAAGCTGGGTGTTCATGTCCTGAACCAGATCGAGCAGGTCACACACCACCTGAAAGATGTTCACAGTGCTGGACCCGACCCAGCTTTTAGGTGCCTGAAAACGCTGGCTTTTACCGGTGATGCTTTCACGCAGCCCCTGAATCCGCTCGTGCATGTCCCCCCCCACCGTGGCGTTGTGCTTCTGGCCGACCACCAGGTTCAGATCGCGCCCGGTTGCCTGGTGCAAGTCGTCCACTGCCGCCAGGCTGGCGGATCCGCCGGACAGCAGCTTGAGCGCGCCCAGGGCCTCGATCCTCTTCACGCCCCCCACTGACTCAGTCGAATGGTCGTCCACCGTCCTGGTGTGACTCTGGAAGCGCTCGGCGTTGGTCATCGCGTCCACTTCGCGCTCAATCGCCTGGTCTTGGATTTTGCCGTCGGTCTTGCGCAGCCAGTTGCCATCCGCGTCGACTCGCTGCTGCACGGCGTCGCTGTGCTGCCACACCTGGTCGCCCTTCGGGACCTTTGGCAGTGCCAGGCCGTGCGGTAGGATGGTCTGGATATAGGGCTTGTGCGGCAGGCCATAAGCGAAGCACACCACCACGCTGGTGCCCTCCTCCGGAAAGGCAAAGAACCCCATTTCATCGCCCCCCACCGGCATTGGCAGTGGCACGCCGGCCAGTACGGGCAGTGCTATATCGATCTCGCCATCTGGCCCCATCACCTGCAGGTCGACCGAGAAGCGCGGTCGGAAGTCGTCACACAGTCCGGCACTGGCCGGCGCATCCGCCACGGCCACGACCTTGGCGAAGCGCGGCAAGTGATAGCCGCCAGTGAGTTCAGGGAATTGTCGCTGTACGCTACGCTTTATTGCGTCGTCCATTTGATGGCCATCTGTGTGCCGGCCAGCGTCACGTTCGTGATCCGCTCGCCCTGGTTGATTGATACGCCTGGTCGCAAGCCTGGTAAGGCTGCGATCATTGCGCTCTGGCTGCCTTGGTACCCGACATGCGCAAAACCCGGACTTTGAGGGCTGCACTTGGGCGCTGGTGGACATTGACGTCACCAAATACATGGGGAAAGCGGAAAAGCTGAACATCACGCTTCCGGGTCATTTGCTGACCAGGATCGATGAGTATGTAAAGCACCATCCTGAAGAGAAAAGCCGTTCAGCCTTCCTTGCCTCAGCCGCTCTTAAAGTCTTGCAAGGATCACGAATCTGATTTCTGCGTCCCGGTAACCGGGCCTGCATAAATGGCAGGCCTAATAGCTTGACTGGTGACCAGCCTAAAGCTCCCCCCAACCCCGTCGATACCCTCGTTACACCCCGCAATCATGGATCGATGAAATGGTTATCTCACTCACCCCCGGCAACAATACATCTCCCACCATCACCCTCCCCCATTCTGGCGTGACGCTTACTCCGAAGCCGCTTACGGATGCGCAGAAAGAAGCGCTGAAGAACGCTGCCGCCAACACGCCAGCTGTCATCTATCACCCTAGCACTGAGGTTCCTGCCACGACGGAGCCAATGGAGGTGATCGAGACCTGGATAGGCCGTTCTCAGTCGCCTGAGTTTCCGCAGATGGCGGCGCAGCACAGGACGTCGACGGAGGCGTTGAAGACGTCGTATGAAGCGTTCAAGTCGACGCTGGCGTCGGTTTATCCGGATCTGGCCGACAAGAAGTTTGGTTTCACGATCGAGGCTGACGGCAACTTGAAGGCGACCAACAGTTCCGGTGAGTTGAGCGATGCGGACACCAAGCAGTTGAACACGCTGTTGAACGCATCCAGCGGGCTGAAAGCGGCAGCGACTACTTATCGGGAAACGGCCATTGATCTGGTCGATGCCGATTCGCCCTGGAGCGGCAGTTATCTGGGTCGTTACAACCTGACCAAGGAGAACTTCGCCAGCTCGCTGGATCTCGGGGCGTTGTTTATTCCCAAGACGTCGACGCCGTCGAAAGAACAATTCGATGGCATGTTTTTTAATCAGCTGGCCTATAAAGGCGTGCTGCACACCCAGGAAACAGAAGCGGCCATGCTTGCTGCGCGAGCGGCGGAGAAGGCGGCGGGATGATTCGAAACGATGAGTATGCAGCCTGCCGATAACAGGCCGCATGCTCCCGCAATATCGGCGTTTCTGGACGTTCAGCGCTCTATTCCACGGCCCTGAACGTTTCATATAGCTTACCGGCCGTGTGAAAGTTGTCACATTTTTTGAACTTTGTATCAAGTCGCGTACCCATTACGAAACTTTTGGCGTGGTCCGCTATCTGAACTCTCCGACGCCATGTAGGAAATTTCTTTTTCTGCACGTCGAAATACTCACCTTTTTCTCTTTCTTCAGTGTCACTGCCGTTCCAGGCGGTGCACTTATTGCGCCTCTGATTCTGCCCACAAGGATGTGAAATGCACCCGGATGCACGCTGCCCACTGCTCAAGCCAAGCCCCGCTCGACGTTTTGTGGAGGTGACCCGCTTGTCGTCATTGAATGCCAGACACTTCGCGCTGACGGCGTTGGCAATGTGCACACTCTTGGTGGCCGCTACGGGCCAGGCGGCCGGGCCTGAAGAGGAGTTGCTGCGCCAGCAGGAACGTGAGCGAGCCCTGCGTGATCAATTGGAATCGCGGCCCGATGTGCGTCTTCAGGCACCGACGCTGGATGAGGGTGGCACGCGTCTGCCTGCAAAAGAGGCGCCTTGCTTTGCCATCAATGACATTCGCCTGATTGGCGAGGCATCCGAGAAATTTCAGTGGGCGTTGAAGGCTGCCAACCCCAAGGATGATCCTGCCGTGGGCCGTTGCCTGGGTGGCGCGGGCATCAACATGACGATGAAGCGTATGCAGAACGCGATCATCGAGGCGGGCTACGTCACCACTCGTGTCCTCGCCGAAGCTCAGGATTTGAACAGCGGGATTCTGGTGCTGACGATAGTGCCGGGGCGCATTCGCGAGATTCGTTTTGCGGAAGGCACCAGCCGCCGTGCCAACCTGTGGAATGCGATGCCGGCCAACCCCGGCGATCTGCTCAACCTGCGTGACATCGAGCAGGCACTGGAGAACTTCAAGCGCGTGCCGACCGCTGAGGCCGACATTCAGATCACGCCTGCCCGTGCGGCGGATGCCAAACCCGGCGAAAGTGATGTGGTGATCAAGTGGAGCCAGCAATTCCCGGCCCGCGTGAGCCTGTCTGTGGATAACTCGGGCAGCAAGACCACAGGCAAATATCAGGGCAACGTGTCGTTGTCTCTGGACAACCTGCTGTCGCTCAACGATCTGTTCTACGCCAGCTTCAACCACGACCTGGGCGGCGGCGAGTCCGGGCGGCGCGGCTCGGATGGCAATACGTTCCACTACTCGCTGCCCTTCGGTTACTGGCAACTGGCATTCACCACCAGCGAGTACAACTACGAGCAGTCAGTCGCAGGTGCTACCCAGACCTACCAGTACCGTGGCGAGAGCCGTAACAACGATCTGCGCCTGTCGCGCCTGCTGTACCGCGACGCGGTGCGCAAGACCACGGCATGGGGCGGCGTTTGGACACGGTCGTCGGAAAACTTCATCGATGACACCGAGATCGGCAACCAGGATCGGCGCATGGCGGGCTGGCATTTCGGCCTCGATCATCGTGAATTCATCGGCGCTTCGATTCTTGACCTCGGGGTCGCCTATCGGCGCGGCACCGGCGCGCATGACTCGTTGCAGGCACCGGAAGAGCCGTCCGGCGCAGGGACTTCGCGCTCGCAGATCATTACCGCCGACGCGCAGCTGCAAGTGCCGTTCACCCTCAGCGATCAGCGCCTGCGCTACATCGGCGGCTGGCGCTCGCAGTGGAACCGTACACCGCTGGTGCCTCAGGACCGCTTCTCGATTGGCGGACGCTACAGCGTGCGCGGATTTGACGGGGAAAACATCCTGTCTGCGGACCGCGGCTGGACGTTGCGCAACGAAATCGGCCTCGCGTTGGGGCAGACCGTTCAGGAGCTGTACACCGGGGTCGACTATGGCGAAGTCAGCGGTCAGGCCAGCCAGTTTCTGATCGGCAAGCGCCTGGCTGGTGCCGTGGTCGGCGTGCGCGGCGGTTACAAAGGTCTGTCTTATGACTGGTCGGTGGGCACGCCGCTCAAGAAGCCGGATGGCTTCGAGACCGCCAACGTGACCAGCGCCTTTACCGTCATCTGGTCCTTCTGAGGTCATGCCATGCGCTTCGAAACGCTAGACATCACTGCACCCGGCCTGATTGATGAGCCGTGGAACGAGGCGGCAGTGCTCGGCTCGGTCACGTGGCTGTGGATGCATTCCAAAGCGCATCGCGATGCGCCGCTGCACAGCCTGCCGACATTGTTGCTGCCCGCGCTCAAGCATCGTCAGTTTGTGCTCGGCAGCGAAGACGGCAAACCGGTGTGCTACCTGTCCTGGCTCACCGTCGATGAGGCGGCCGAGCGGCGCTACCTGCAGCAGTCGCCGCTGATGCTGAGCGAGGCCGACTGGAACAGCGGCGAACGTATCTGGCTCAACGACTGGGTAGCACCGTTCGGGCACAGCGCAGCGCTGTCGCGCGTGTTGCACCGCCAGCTGTTCGCCAACAAATGTGGGCGCGCGCTCTATCACCGCGGTGAAGAGCGAGGCCTGCGGATCAAGACATTCCAGGGCATCGGTGTGATCCCTGAACAGGCCAAGGCCTGGTTTGCGGCTCACCCGGTCGCCACTACACCGTCACCTGACCCCTTATAAACGCTGGTTTCGCGGGCTGACTCCGCAGATGGAATTGCTATGAACAAGCACCTGTACCGAATCGTTTTCAACAAGGCACGCGGTCTTTTGATGGTGGTGGCGGAGAACGTCGCCAGCCAGGTCAAGGCACCGGGCACCCGCGCCAGTCGCGCCGCCGTCGCACCGGGTTGCACCGCGACGCTGGGGCCGCTGCGCTTTGCGTTGATGACCGCGATCGGGTTGGTGTCCTTGAGCGTCGTGCCAGCATGGGCAGCGGGCATCGTGGCCGATCCTTCGGCTGCGGCGGGTCAGCGTCCGACGGTGATCGAAAGCGCCAACGGCACGCCACAGGTGAATATTCAGGCACCGAGCGCCGCCGGGGTTTCGCGCAACACTTACAACCAGTTCGATGTCGACAAGCGTGGCGTGATCCTCAACAACAGCAGCGCCAACAGCCAAACGCAACTGGGTGGCTGGATCGAGGGCAACGCGGCGATGGCCAAAGGCAACGCGCGGGTCATTCTCAACGAAGTCAACGCCAGCAATCCCAGCCAGCTTCAGGGCTATGTCGAAGTCGCGGGGCAGCGCGCCCAAGTGGTGATCGCCAACCCGGCCGGCATTACCTGTGACGGTTGCGGCTTCATCAACGCCAACCGCGCAACCCTGAGCACCGGCCAGGCGCAACTGGAAAATGGCGCCATCACCGGTTACACCGTGAACAGCGGCGCGATCACTATTCAGGGCAAAGGCCTTGATACCCGCGACGCCGATTACACCGACCTGATTGCCCGCACGGTGCAGGTCAATGCGGGCATCTGGGCGAACGATCTGAAGGTCACGGCCGGACGCAATCAGGTCAATGCCGACAACACCCAGGCCACGCCTCAGGCAGGAGCCGAGGGCGACAAGCCTGCCGTGGCGATCGACGTGGCGCAACTGGGCGGCATGTACGCCGGGAAGATCATGCTGGTGGGCACCGAGTCCGGTGTCGGCATGCGCAACGCCGGGCAGATCGGTGCCATGGCCGGCGAAGTGGTCATCAGCGCAGATGGCAAATTGCAGAATCAGGGCGCAATCAGCAGCGCAACAACGACCCGGATCAATGCCACCAGCGTTGACAACAGCGGCTCGCTGTACGCCAAAAGTGACCTGAACCTCACCAGCTCCGGCGATATCGATAACAGCGGCACCATCGCCAGCCAGAATCAGACCAGCATCAGCGCCAAGGCGATTCGCAGCACCAAAGGTTCAAGCCTGGCAGCGGGCGCAGGCGAGGACGGCAAACTGGGCAGCAGCGGCAACCTGGCTGTTCGCGCCACCAGCGTCAAGGCCCAGGGTCAGAACCTTGCGGCAGGCGATCTCAGCGTTCAGGCCGATGATCTGGACCTCAGCGGCAGCCAGACTCAAGGGCGTAATGTCTCCCTGAACGCCAGCAATGGCGACGCCAACCTCAGCAGCAGCCGGGTCGACGCCAGCCAGACCCTCACGGCCAGCGCGACGAAAACCCTGCGCACTAACAGCGCCAGCGTCAACGCCGACAACGTGCAACTGAACGCCAGCGACGTGTCCAACGTCGGCGGCGAACTGGTGCAGACCGGCGTTGCCGATACCTCGATCAACGCCAGTGCGACCCTCGACAACCGCAGCGGGCGCATTGCTTCCAACGCCAACAACACCCGCCTGCGTGCCAGCCGTGTCGACAACAGCGGCGGCAACATTGAACACGCCGGTCAAGGTGCGCTGGATATCCAGGCCAACCGGCTCGATGGCAACACAGGCAGCATTGCCAGCAACGGCGCGCTGTCGATCAAGGCCGCCGATGTGGTGGTCGATGATGGCCTGACCCAAGGCCGGCAGATCACCCTAGACACGACCAACCTGTCCAACCAGCGCGGTCGCATTCTGCAAACCGGTGCTCAGCCGTTGCAGATCAACGCCAGCCAGCGATTCGACAATCAGAGCGGCCAGGTCAGCAGCCCAGGCACTGTGGCGCTCAATGTCGGCACGCTGAACAACCAGAGCGGTAAAGTCATCGCCACTGACGGCGGTCTGCTGACGGTCACTGCCGGTGATCTGATCGACAACAGTGGCGGCACGCTGGCGGCCAGCGGCACCGCGCAACTGAACGGCGCCCGTCTGGAAAATACCCAAGGCACGGTCAGCTCCAGTGGCGAGCTGCAAGCGCAGTTCAGCCAGTTGAACAACATCGGCGGTACGCTCGCGTCGACCCAGCGCATGGCGATCATCGCCGGGCAGTTCAACAACACCAATGGCGTGCTGGGCTCGGTGCAATCCGGCCTCTCAATCAACGTGACCAACGGCGCGCTGACCAATACAGGCGGGCGGCTGGAGGCCCAGGGTGACATCGACGTCGCGGCCCAGGGGCTGGATAACCGCAGCGGTGTGATCAGTGGCCAGGCACTGAACCTGAACAGCAACGGCAATCTGGCCGACAACAGCGACGGCACACTCGACGCGCGCGCCACGCTCGACCTGCGCAGCGGCGAATTGCGCAACGCTGCGGGCCTGATTCAGTCTACCGGCAAGCTGGTCATCGACACCGGCAGCCAAGCGCTGAATAACCTGCAATCGGGCACCACCAAAGGCATCAGCGGCCAGGATGCCGTGGACATCCGCAGCGCCAGCATCAACAACAGTGCCGGCTTTCTGAGCGCCAAGGGCAACCTGTCGCTCAACGTCAGCGACGTGAGCAACACCGACGGTGGCCAGATCATTGGTGAGAAAACCGTCCACATCGAAGGCGCACAACTGGACAACCGTGGCGGCCAATTGCAAAGCCTCGGCGACGTCGAGCTGGTGCTGGGTCAGACACTCAACAATCAGGGCGGTCTGGTGCGCAGTGCCGGCGCATTGAGCCTGAGCACCGACGCGCTCGACAACAGCGCCACCCAAGGCACCAACCAAGGCCTTGAAGGCCGCAGCATGAACCTGGCGGTCAACACCCTCGACAACCAGAGCGGTGCCGTACGCACCGATGAAAACCTGCTGCTGGGCGTCAGCCAGACGCTGAACAACCAGAACGGGCTGATCTCTTCGACCGGCGACCTGACGATCAGTGACCGCGATACCGCGCAGCGTCGCCAATCGGTGAACAACCTCGACGGCACGCTGATTGCGGGCAAACTGTTGTCGCTCAACGCCGCGTATTACAGCGGTACGGGCCGGGCGCTGAGCCTGGGTGACCTCAATTTCAGCTTGCAGAGCGGCCTGGACCTGAGCGGGCAGATTCAGGCCAACAATAACGTTGATCTGAACACCGCCGGGGCGCTCAACAACACGGGCCGTTTACTGGCGGGTAACGCGCTGCTGGTCAATGCCCAGACACTCGACAACAGTGCCAACGCTGAAATCAGCGCGGGCCAGGTTCGCCTGAACATTGCTGACACGCTGACTAACCGGGGCCTGATCGATGGCCAGCAAGTGCGCGTGCAGGCCGCAACGCTCAACAACCTGGGCACTGCGCGCCTGTATGGCGATCAACTGGCGATAGCCACCAGCACATTGAACAACCTCGATGAAAACGGCGTCGCCGCGACCGTTGCGGCCCGTGAGTCGCTGAATATCGGCACCGGCACCTTGAACAACCGCGAGGAGTCGCTGATCTTCAGTGCCGGCGACCTCGCCATCGGCGGCGCCCTCAGCGCTCTCGACACCGCTCAGGACCGCGCTCAATTACTGACCAACGCCAGTGCGACCGTCGAAGCGCTCGGCAATCTGTCGCTGAACGTACAAAGCGTGCGCAATACCAACGAACACTTCAGCACCCGCGACGTAGAAGTCAGCCGCACGCCGGAACAGGAATTTCAGCTCACCGGCTCGACCAACCGCTATCAAGCCAACGAGATCTCGCTGCGCAACGACGAGGTGAATTACCTGGTCACCCCTGAGGGCCAGCGCGACAACTGGAACCGCTACGACTACACCCGCGTGGTGAACGAAACCCAGATCGCCACCTCGGCACCGGCGCAGATCCTGTCTGGCGGGACGATGCAGATCAGCGCGGGCGATGTGCTCAACGACAAGAGTCGCATCATCGCCGGCGGGCTGTTGCAGGCCGACGTGACCAGCCTGACCAACACCGAACTGTCGGGCGAGCGCACGACCGTCGACAGCGGCACTGTTACCAACTTTTACCGCATGCAGCGCAAGGGCCGCGACCGGCAGGGCTCTAACACGGCAGCCTACACCCCTGCCCCGTTGATTCAGGAAATATCCCTGCAACCGACCGTCTTCGCGCAAAACTCGGTAGTCAGCGGCACAGGCACCCAGATCAGCGCGCGCGGCACTCAGGCGGTCGGCCAGCAGATCGCGGCCACCGGCACCGTCAGCGCACCCGTGGCGCGAACCTTTCAGGTCGCACCGATTGTCCAGGTTGCGGCGCAGACGACCCAGAACGCCCAAGGCGTGGCCGAGCAGATTCGCACTGGCGGTCCGTCCCTTGAATTGCCAAACAACAGCCTGTTCACCACCAACCCGCAGACCACCAGCAACTACCTGATCGAAACTGATCCGCGTTTCGCCAGCTATCGCACCTGGCTGTCTTCGGATTACATGCTGGAACGCTTGCAAGTCGACCCAGCCCTGACCCAGCAGCGTCTTGGCGATGGCTTCTATGAACAGAAACTGATTCGCGAACAGGTCGCGCAACTCACCGGCCGACGTTTCCTTGATGGCTACGCCAACGACGAAGCGCAGTACCGGGCGCTGATCGATAACGCCGTCACCCTCGCCAATCAGTGGCAACTGGTGCCGGGTGTCGAACTGTCTCCCGAGCAAATGGCCCAACTGACCAGCGACATCGTCTGGCTGGTGCAGAAAAAAGTCACCCTCGCCAGCGGCGAAACCCGCAACGTGCTGGTGCCGCAGGTCTACGTGCGTGTGCAGGAAAGCGACCTCAACGGCTCTGGCTCGCTGATTGCCGGGCAACGCCTGAACCTGAACATCGCGGGCGATCTGGTCAACAGCGGCAGCCTGGCCGGGCGCAGCGTGATGGCGATTACCGCGCAGAACATCGAAAACCTCGGCGGCCGCATCCAGGCCGACAAGGTCTCGCTGACGGCCCGGGAAAACCTCGACAACCTCGGCGGCCTGATCGGCGCAACAGACAGCCTCGCCATCAACGCCGGGCAAAACGTCAACGTCGCGTCCAGCAGTCGCGACAGCAGCAGCGCTCAGGGCACGCGAACCAACCTGTCACGGGTGGCCGGCCTGTTCGTCAGCGGCGCTGGCGGCACCATGGACGTCAACGCTGGCAAAGACCTCAACCTGACCGGCGCCCAAGTGGTCAACGCAGGTACGGGCGGCAGCACGTCGCTGCAGGCGGGCAACAACATCAACTTGGCGACGGTTGGCGAAGCCCATCAGCAATCGGTCAACTGGAACAGCAGCAACTGGCGCAAGGACGCAAGCCAGACCGAAGTCGGCTCAACTGTCCAAGGCCAGGGCGATGTGCGCCTGAGCGCCGGGCAGGACCTCAACGCGCGGGGCGCGAGCGTTACCAGCCAGCAAGGCGCAATCATCGCCGACGCCGGGCGCGACGTGAATCTGACGGCTGCACAAAACACCCAGTTCGCCGATGAAGCACACAAGTTCAAAGGCAAGAACGGCCTGTTCTCCAGCAAGACCACCACCACACGCGACACCGTCAACCAGACCCAGGCGCAGGGCTCGACGCTGAGTGCCGAGCAAACCTATGTTCAGGCCGGTCGTGACATCAACGTCAGCGGCAGCAACGTGGTGTCCACCAACCAGACCGTTCTGGCGGCTGACAACAACATCAACATCGAAGCCGCGACCGAGAGCAGCAGCGAACGTCACGACAAGTCGGTGAAGAAAAGCGGCCTGTTCAGCGGCGGCGGCATCGCAGTCACACTCGGGACGCAGCAGCAGAGCGTCAAGGACCTCACTACTAGCCAGACCGCAGCGGCGAGTACGGTGGGGTCGACCAAGGGCGACGTGCTGATCGGAGCGGGCAAAAGCTACCGCCAGGTGGGCAGCCAGGTCACCGCGCCAGAAGGCAGTGTCGACATCACCGGGCAAACCATCGATGTGGTCGAAGCCCGCAACACCAGCAAGCGCGAGCGTGAAACCCTGTTCAAACAGACCGGTTTCACCCTGACCGTGACCAACCCGGTGATCAGCGCCATTCAGACCACCCAGCAGATGAAGCAGGCGTCGGAGAAAACCGACGACGGGCGCATGAAAGCGCTGGCAGCGGCCACGGTCCTGCTGGGCGGTAACAACGCCGCCACTGCGGTGGCGATGAACCCCGACATGGCAGGTGGCCTCAACATCAGCCTGTCGCTGGGCACCAAGAAAAACGAAAGCAAAACCACCCAGACCAGCGACAGCGCCGCCGGGTCGACCATCATCGCCGGTAACGACGTGCGTCTGCGCGCGACCGGCGCCGGTGCAGACAGCGACATCACCGTACAAGGCAGCCAGATCAAGGCCGGGCGAGACGCCAGCCTGATGGCCGACGGCGACATCAACCTGCTGGCCGCCAACAACACCAGCCGGCAAAACACCGACAGCAAAGGCAGCAGCGCCAGCGTCGGTATCGGCTTCTCGCTGGGCGGCAGCAAAAACGGCTTTACCCTGGACCTGGGCGTCACCGGCAATAAGGGTCAGGCTGACGGTGACGAGCTGACCCACACCAACACCACAGTGGAAGCTGGCAATCAGCTGCTGCTGGCGTCTGGCGGCGACACGCAGATCAAAGGTGCTGTAGCGAGTGGCAAGAAGGTCATCGCCAACGTTGGCGGCGACCTGAACATCGAAAGCCTGCAGGACACCAACACCTACAAGGTCGACGAAAAGAGCCTCGGCTTCGGCGTCAGCCTGTGCATTCCGCCGTTCTGCACCGGCATGAGCACCATCAGCGGTGCCAGCGGCAACTTCGGCGCAACCAACATCGACTCCAACTACGCCAGTGTCACCGAGCAATCGGGCATCAGGGCTGGCGATGACGGTTTCGACATCAACGTGCGGGGCAACACCGATCTGGTCGGCGCCATGATCGCCAGCAGCGACAAAGCCGTACAGGACGG
>NZ_LGLN01000094.1:8325-8842 GCF_001293775.1 Pseudomonas syringae pv. cilantro | reverse complement strand
CTCGTCACCTCCAGCCTCACCAGCCGCGATATCAAGAACAAGGCCGATTACGACGCCAACACCGTCAGCGTGGGCGGCGGCTACAACGAAATCGGCAAGGATCAGAAAGGCAACGTGCAGACGGGTGGCAAGGCCACGCCCGGCACCGACCTGGCGAAGAACGAGAACCAGTTCGGCGCCAACATGCCAATCGCCATCAGCGCCAGCGATAACGCCAGCAGCGTGACGCGCAGCGGTATCAGTGGCGGCGCGGTCGTCATCACCAACGACGCTGAACAGCAAAAACGCACTGGCCAGACCGCTGAACAAACCGTCGCCAGCCTCAACCGCGACGTGTCCAGTGATCGCGACGGCAGCAACTCGCTCAAGCCGATCTTCGACGAAGACGAAATCCGCGCTGGTTTCGAGATCGTCACCGCGTTCTCCAACGAAGCCAGCACCTTCCTTGCCAACAAGGCACGGGAAGCGGACCTCAAGCGCAAGCAGGCCAAAGCGCTGCAGGAAGAAGCCGATAAAA
>NZ_LGLN01000094.1:5594-6261 GCF_001293775.1 Pseudomonas syringae pv. cilantro | reverse complement strand
GCGGCCTCCAGCCTGCTGACCGGCCTGTTCTCACAAAGCAGCCCCGACGAAAGCGAAGAACAACGCGAAGCCAAACGCAACCTGATCGTCAGCCTGGTGACCGGGTTAGCGGCGACCAGTGCTTCTGTTGATCCGACTGCTGCGAATACAGCAGCGGGTGCGGCGGTGGATAACAATTGGTTGGCGACGCAGCAGATTGTGCAATACAAGAAGGAATTGGCCGAAGCGAAGGGTGCTGAAGTATTTTCCGTTTTTGCAAAGTGGGCATTCATCAGCAGCAAGCAAGATGTCCTGACCCAGTTTGGTGTCGGTAAAGGTCTGGCGAGTGCAGGCTGGAATGATGTTGAAGGGCTGGCCCAATTCGTGGCGAACCCTATTGAGGGACTAAAGGGCCTCAAAGAGCTGATCGCAAATCCAGAAGTTCAGAAGCAGTTCAGAGCCGAATTTCTAGCAGACGCAAACAAGAAGATTGACACGATCACAAACGCGCTGGAAGTCGGCGGCGACAAGAACGCCGAGGCATTGGGCGTAGCACTCGGAGAGGTTGCCTGGCAGGTCGGCAGCATCGTCACGGGCGTGGGCACTGCAGCGAAAGGCGTCGCCGGCCTGGCCAAAGCCGGGATCAAGGTGGGGGCCGCAGAGCTTGATAAGATGGCTGATCTGGCTA
>NZ_LGLN01000094.1:3049-4082 GCF_001293775.1 Pseudomonas syringae pv. cilantro | reverse complement strand
GATAAGATGGCTGATCTGGCTAAAATGGAGAAGCTTGCCAAAGCCGAAGCTGCACGCAACCGTGTTGTAGGCGCCATTGCAGATAGCCAGGAGGCACGTGCCGGCTCCAACTTTGGGCAGTTTGCTAAGACTGAGGGTGAGCTTCGGGATGCACTGGCGGCAAAAAATGCAACAACCCCAGTTATAAAAATTGAAGCCTCAAAAGTTGAAAAAGGTTCTCCGGAATACGACGCATTAAATAACTTAAAAGCAAATTCAAGTTATGAGCTAGATAACGGAACAACATTCATCACAAACTCACATGGCTATGTTGAGGATATTACGTTCACTCCTACCCTAACCAAGGTGCCTCGTGATGCTCGTCAGACTGCCGTCGGGAAGGAAGGACTTTCTACTGACGTTGGAGGTCATGTCCAAGCATGCTCGCTCGGTGGAACATGCGATCGATACAATCTTTTCCCACAAGACCAAAATTTTAATAACTCCGCTTATAAAAAGTTTGAAAATCAATTGAGAAATGCGTTGGAACAGGGTGATAATGTTGGCCCTGTAAACGTCACTTTTAGAAGACTTGACGCTGGCTCACCAAGACCTGATTCACTGGTAGTAAAATACACTATCAATGGAGAGCCTAGAACTCGTCGATTTAAAAACCAGAACGGTGGATAATACAATGCAAAGACAATTTGAAATTCTAAATGAGCTCGCTCAAATTCTTTCTAGCGAAGCTGATTGCGACTATCAATCCCTCTATTACAAGGGCGAAGTCAATACTGAAGAAGGCTGGACAGAGTCCAGCTTTAAATTCAATATTAGTAATGAAACAAAATCAGTATTTTTAACTGATACTTCTGAAGAAAGCATATCTAGCCTTGTATTTGAGCTAAACGAAATTATGAAAAAACAAACTGGTGGCTGTTGGAAATGGATGACCTTATCTATTGACGAAAAGGGCGAAGCTAAGGTTCACTACGAGTACTAATATATCAATTCGAGAACCTCGTAGTCTATTTATCCAAAGCCGCATTGACCA
>NZ_LGLN01000094.1:0-1818 GCF_001293775.1 Pseudomonas syringae pv. cilantro | reverse complement strand
GATAAGATGGCTGATCTGGCTAGAATGGAGAAGCTTGCAAAAATAGAGTCCACAACGGTACAACCGATACCGAAGTTAACCAACAGTGAAGGGGCATACAGCCCCAAATCTGGGGGTGATAATGGTGCTACCAGTTCTACCGTTGATGGGAAAAAAGCCGAAAACCTGTCAGATCCTAGCTCAGATGGAAAAACGACGCCTGAGACTTATATACCTGACACGAATATAGATCTTTTTGCATCATCTAGGGGGAAAGACCTTTCAAAACTGACAAACCAGCAAGTAGGAGATTTAGGCGAGGACATCTCAAAAATTTTTCTACGCGACAATAATCATACAGATATTTTTGCAATTCAAAACAGCAGTGGAAATGGTATCGATATTGTCAGCAGAACGCCTGATGGCCGACTAGCGTTTACAGAGGTAAAAACGTCAAGAACAGGCAATATTGGCGATCTATCTAAGCGGCAGCAAAACATGACTACATTTATTCAAGATGTGTTAGATCAAGCTGCCAATGGGGAAGGCCGTTATAGAAATATTGATCTAGCTGATCAGAGAAGGGCTAGGCAGATGTTAAGAGAGTTTAACCAAGCCCCGGAGAATGTAAGCGGAAATGTAATTGGGGTAGACCTAAAAAATGAAATCTTGCGCATTTCACCTTGGGCGCGAGATTAAGCTTTTCAACTGAGGGAGATCCATAATGAACTGTCTAAAAAAAACTATTGACGCACACAGACAATGGCTTTTTAAATCTAGCGACCTCGTGACAGAGGAACTTAATTATGTCTATGAAGACATTGAAAGCAATTCTTTGGTTGGATTCAACAATGTAGCTGATTCACTTGGTATCCTTGCGTCATACTATGGCACCAAAGGAGAAGTAGCCATTTACGACGAAGACAATTCCGGCTGGCAGGACATCTCTAAGTCCGTCATGTATAGATATTGGGCTTTAAAACTCAAAGCAAAATCTTTTTCAAATACTCGATTTCTTAAAAACGTTAAGACTGTACCTAACTTAACTAATCAGATGAGCAATGCTGCTTGCTTACTGGCGACATTCATATCGACTAATCAACGCGTTTTATCCTCTAATGTTGCCGACATTCTGATGGGAATGATAACTGTTAAAGATGCGGTCGACCAAAGCTATTTTGAAGATCGAAGATTTGAACCATTCATGCTGTGGCTAAATTCAATTTACGCAGGTAGTGACGTACCGTCCCAGGTGACGAATAGGGATTTCGGCGTTTATCAAGCAGTCGTGAATAATTGGGAAAATGAACAGAATCTTAGTTCCTCGCTTGAAGCGATTTGCGTTTATCATTTGGCAAACTCGGAAGATAAAGGCGGCAAATGGAATCCTGAGTTCAAAAAGCCTCCTTTTGACTTACTGCCGTTTGAGCTGAGTGCCATATATCAAGTCCGTCAAAATGTCGGGCTTGAAACACCGACAGAGATAAGGCACAACCTGCTACCTATCAAAAAAACAGACTTAGAGAAAATAAATTTTAATTCTGACGATATTTTAGAAAAAATCAACGCTGCTTACGAAGACTTTTTCGGATAGAGTTTAAAGCCTACTAGACCATCCTTAAACTATACGAATGCCGAATGCCGAATGCCGAATGCCGAATAGCATAGAATTTCAGACATAAACTAATGCCTATATCCGAACATATTGTAAGGGCAGCGAAATGGTGGCAACGTATAAATTTGAGTTTAGACACAGGGCTAATGCATCGTATCCGCGCCACGAACCCCACCTAGAAAAAAATGAGGATCTGATTTAGCGAGGCATCTCTGGCGAGCAAT
>NZ_LGLN01000032.1:333124-341290 GCF_001293775.1 Pseudomonas syringae pv. cilantro | reverse complement strand
GTAGTGTGGGGTTTCCCCATGTGAGAGTAGGTCATCGTCAAGATTAAATTCCAAAAACCCTCATCGCTTACGCGTTGAGGGTTTTTGTTTTTCAGTTTCCAGAAAATCCAGTATGCCTGAGTAAAAGAAGACCTGTTATCCGGCACGTGTGCTCATTGCGTCTGGAGGCAGGCGTGCTTCAGACTCCGGGCAGACCTACTGGAGCTTGCCGAATGCCTAATGCCAGACATGACTTCACCACCCAGCTTCTCATGGATGCAGGCATTCGCAGTGGTATGCGGGTGCTGGACGTTGGATGCGGATCAGGTGACGTCGCTTTTTTGCTAAGCGGCCTGGTTGGAAGTGCTGGAAAAATCGTCGGAGTGGATCACGACGGAGATGCGCTGGATATTGCGCGTAGCCGCGCAGATCAGCAAACTTCTCCAGCGTTCATTCAAAGCGATCTGCTCGATCTTCCGGCATCGGTGGGTATGTTCGACGCCATCGTGGGGCGGAGGGTACTCATGTATCAGACTGGCGCCGTCGCGGTGGTGAAGGCATTGGCCGTCCACCTTCGTCCTGGAGGCGTCATGGTGTTCCAGGAGCACGACACGACAATGGCCCCCGCCAGCATCGACGCGTTTACCCTGCACAAAAAAGCACAAGGCTGGATACAGCAAATGATCGCTCGCGAAGGCGCCGATCTGCATATGGGCTTCAACTTGCACGGAATTCTCAACAGGGCCGGACTGATCGTCCAGTCTGTGCGTGCGGAATATGTCGTACAAACGCCAGACAACGCCTATGCGTTGGGCTATATAGTGCGCGCCTGCATGCCACGCATTATCGCGCTGGGCGTGGCAACGGCAGACGAAATCGGTATTGATACCCTGCAACAGCGTCTGGACAAGGAGCGCACGCAGTCTTCTGGAATCTACATCGGTGACGTCATGTTCGGTGCCTGGGCTCACAAGCCGGACAAAGATCACACACCGATATCGATTGGATGAAGACAGGTTTATACCGGATAAAAAAAACCACCTTCAAGGTGGTTTCTCATACCGTGATAAATCAGTCTCCGCGATATTCACAGCCGCTGGTGCAGGTTTCGTGGATACGAACGGCAGACAGCTCAGGCAGCAAGGGTTTGAGCTCCTCCCAGATCCACTTCGCCAGGTTCTCGCTGGTTGGGTTCTCCAGGCCTGGAATATCGTTCAGGTAGTGGTGATCAAGACGCTCATACAGCGGTTTGAAAATAGCCTTGATCTCGGAGAAGTCCCGAATCCAGCCTGTGTGAGGGTCTACCTTGCCAGCCAGATGAATGCCGACACGAAACGAATGCCCGTGCAGACGTCCACACTTGTGCCCCTCTGGAACGTTGGGCAGAAGGTGCGCCGACTCGAACGTAAACTCTTTGAAGATTTCCACTGTGTATTGGCCCCGAAAAATGGCGATCGCTGACGCGATAAATGCAGGCGGCGAGTTTAACAGCAATGCTCCGAAACGCCACGCAGGGCCCTCACCAATGTTCACTTCCGCGCCAGGCTGTTTGATGGCACTCGGCCAGAACTCTTCAGCTTGAATTAAGTTGTTCCGGTTAAGGTGATGCTCATAAAAGCACCGAACTGTCATGGATTTATTCGCTGATGAAAACGCTCACCACTCTGCTACCGGCTTTGCCTCTGATTGTGACGACCTGTGTCGTTCAGGCACGGGGCATTGATCCTCAGGAAGTGTTGCGCCTGAGTGATGAGGGCACCCTTCACACCAGCGAAAAGCTTGATGCCAAAGCGTTGAACGAGCACCCCGGCGCCAGAATTATTGGTACACAGCTCAAGAACATCTACGGCCGGTACGTTTACAATGTCGAGCTGCGTGATGCGCAGGGGATTGAGTGGGACCTCGAAATAGATGCCGCCACGGGCCATGTCTACAGGAATCGTCAGGATAACTAATGAATTTCGACAAGCGTCTCTGTGCCATCCTCGGTTTGAGCCTGGCCTGCTCCTTTGTGTATGCCAGAGATCTGAATCAGGATGAAGCGCTCAGTTTGCGGCAGCGCGGTGTAATCCTGCCCCTCGAACAATTCATCGAGCGGGCGCTTGGGCTTCACCCGGGCGCTCGTTTGCTGGAAGCCGAGCTTGAAGAAAAGAACAATATGTACGTATATGAATTCGAATTGCTGACGCCACAAGGCGTTGTCCGCGAGCTCAAGTTCGATGCGCGTGACAGCCGATTGCTGAAAGATGAGGATGACGACTGATGCGCCTGCTACTGGTTGAAGACCATGTGCCTCTTGCGGATGAGCTGCTTGCGGCACTGGGACGACAAGGCTACGCAGTCGACTGGCTGGCTGATGGGCGTGATGCTGTCCATCAAGGTGCAAGCGAGCCCTACGATCTGATCGTGCTCGATCTGGGGTTGCCTGGCATGTCCGGACTTGAAGTGCTCGAACAGTGGCGTAGCAAGGGGCTGGCGACGCCAGTGCTGATCCTGACCGCACGCGGCTCGTGGTCTGAGCGTATCGAGGGGTTGAAGGCCGGTGCCGATGATTACCTGACCAAGCCGTTCCACCCTGAAGAACTGCAGTTGCGCATTCAGGCCCTGTTGCGTCGTTCGCATGGTATGGCCAACCAGCCAACCCTGGAGTCCGCCGGCCTGAACCTCGATGAAAGCCGCCAGTGCGTCAGCCGGGATGGTGTCGATGTGCAACTCACCTCCGCAGAGTTTCGGTTGTTGCGTTATTTCATGCTTCACCCGGGCCAGATCCTCTCCAAAAGCCATTTGTCCGAGCATCTGTACGATGGCGAGAACGAGCGAGATTCGAATGTCATCGAGGTACACGTCAATCACTTGAGGCGCAAGCTGGGTCGCGCGGTGGTCGAGACCCGCCGTGGTCAAGGCTATCTGTACGGTGGAGCCGGAGGTTGAAGTCCATCCAGCGACGTCTTAGCCTGGGGTTGATTGCCGTCATGGTGGTCGTCGGCCTGGTGATGGCGCAGACCAGTCTCTGGCTGTTTGAAGTCGGCTTGCAACGCTATCTGGAATCCGGACTGCGCAACGAAAGCGAGAACCTGCTGGTGGCGCTGGTTCGCGGGCCATCCGGCCTTCAGCTCGATGACCATCGCCTGTCAGGTGCTTATCAACGTCCGCTTTCTGGCCATTATTTTCGTGTCGATCTACCGCAGGGGCACTGGCGGTCTCGCTCCTTGTGGGATTTCGAGCTGCCGCAGCCAGGCACGGGACTGCACGCCAATCTCGAACTGGGCAAGACCGGTCAGTCGCTGCTGATGCTGACCACGGAATACCGCAAGTTCGGCCAGCAGATTTCAATTACTGTCGCGCAGGACTACACCCCGGTCAGGGCCAGCTTCCGGCGAATGCAGCAGATCGGTCTGGGCCTCGGCCTGGCGGCGCTGATTCTTGTACTTGCCCTGCAACGCGTGACGGTACGCAGGGCGCTTCGGCCGCTGGAGACTGTTCGCGAACAGATTTTCCAGCTTCAACAGGGGCAACGTTCTCAGTTGGATAATCAGGTCCCGCTGGAACTGGAACCGCTGGTTGCCCAGATCAACCATCTGCTCGCACACACTGAAGACAGCCTCAAACGCTCACGCAATGCGTTGGGTAATCTCGGGCATGCGCTGAAGACTCCGCTTGCCGTCCTGCTCAGCCTGGCCCTCAGTGGTCAACTGGATGCCAGCCCGTCACTGCGTAAAATCCTTCAGGAGCAACTGGAAAACATCCGTCAGCGTCTGGAGCGCGAACTCAATCGTGCGCGCCTTTCCGGAGATGCTTTGCCCGGTGCGCGCTTTGACTGTGATACCGAGCTGCCGGGCCTGTTTTCCACCTTGGGGATGATTCATGGTGGTCATCTTGACTTGGTCAACGACGTCGAGAGCGGCATGTACCTGCCCTGGGATCGTGAAGACATTCTCGAGCTGCTCGGCAACCTGCTGGACAATGCCTGCAAGTGGGCCGACAGCCAGGTGCGCTTGAGTATCCTGCGGGGGGGGCAGGGTTACTCCCTGCTGGTCGACGACGACGGGCCGGGCATTCCCGAGTCTCGACGCGCTGAAGTTTTCAGCCGCGGTGCCCGTCTTGACGAGCAGATCACCGGGCACGGTCTGGGGTTGGGCATCGTGCGCGACATCGTCGAAGCCTGGGGCGGTCAGTTGCAATTACTGGAAAGTCCTGCGGGCGGTCTTCGGGTGCGCATAGACCTTCCCGAACGAACGGCTCCATAACCCCCCTTGAGCTCGCGGAAAACGCCAGAAAAAAGGAGCTTTCGTACAAAAAAACAGGATGGGTCTTAATGTAGGTCTGGCGATGCCGATAACCTGACGGGCACCTCTGACTTATAAAAATAACCATAAGGCCAATCCTATGCGTCTCAGTCTGAAAGCCAAGGTTCTGTCGCTGGCGGTCTTGCCGGTCCTGATGTTTGCGCTGGTGATCAGCGCCACGACGGTGTTCATGCTGCACAAGCAGGCCGAGCGAGAGGTCAGCGATACGCGAGAGCGCCTGCTCTCCGAGGCCAAGGCAACCCTGCAGAACTACGTAGCAATTGCCATGACCGTCATAAAACCCCTCTACGACGCGGCAGCGCCTGGTGACGAAGCCGTGCGCGCCAACGCCATCAAACTTCTTTCAGCCGTCAGTTACGGCAAAGACGGTTATCTATTCGGCTACGACTCGCAGGTCATCCGCATCTTTCGCAGCACCAGCCCGGATGGAGTGGGAAAGAGCTTCAGTGAAGCTCGTGACGCCAACGGGGTGTATATAAACCGCGAGTTGGTTGCGGTCGGCAAGGCGGGTACCCACTACGTGATGTACTCATCGGCCCTGCCGGGCAAGACCGAACCTGTTCCCAAGATCGGCTACACCGATTACCTACCCAAGTGGGATCTGGTCATTGGTTCTGCCGTCAACCTTGATGGCATCGACGCTCAGGTGGCGGTGGTCAGGCAGAACGTCGAAGCGCGGTTACAGGAGATGCTCTACAGCATTCTGGGGATTACCGTCCTGGTGCTGGTCATTATCAGCGTCATCGGGATAGTGATGACCGGCACCTTGCTGCGTCCGCTGGGTTTGATGAAAAACAACCTGGACGACATCGCTGCGGGTGAAGGTGATCTGACCAGGCGTCTCGCCATTACCAGCAACGATGAACTGGGTGATCTGGCGGGTTCGTTCAACCGGTTTGTCGACAAGATTCACGGCATGGTTCGTCAGGTCAGCAGCATGACCGGGCAGCTCAACGGGCTGGTCGGAGAAGTTTCGGCACAGGCACAACGTTCAGAAACTGCCATGGATCGTCAGCGCCACGAAACCGATCAGGTGGCCACCGCGATCAATGAAATGTCGGCTGCTGCGCAGGAAGTCACCAAAAGCGCACAAGGTGCTTCCGTTGCCGCGCAGCAGACTGACGAGCAAGGGCGTACCGCCAAACGCGTGGTGGATGGCAGCATCAAGCAGATTCATGCGCTGGTGGATGACATCCGTAAAAGCGGTTCTTCGCTGGATGTCTTGCAGAAGGATGTATCTTCAATTGTCAGCGTGCTGGGGGTCATTCGCTCGATCGCCGAACAGACCAACCTGCTTGCACTCAATGCCGCCATTGAGGCCGCAAGGGCAGGGGAAGCGGGGCGTGGCTTTGCCGTGGTGGCCGATGAGGTTCGGGCCTTGGCCAGTCGCACCCAACAGAGCACCCAGGAAATTCAGGGCATGATCGACCGCCTGCAACAAGGTACTCAGGAAGCGGTCACTGCCATGCGCCGATCCAGTGAGGCCGGTGATAGTACGTCAATGCAAGCCGACGAAGCAGGCCAGTCGCTGGTGACCATCGGTGAGCTGATCGCGACCATCAATGCCATGAACGCGCAGATTGCCAGCGCCGCCGAAGAACAGACGGCAGTGGCTGAAGAAATCAATCGCAGCGTTCACCAGATCGCCGGTGCGGTTGAAAGCGTCGCTGACGAGACGCGGCAGAGTGCCCAGACTTCGCGCAGCCTCGCCGAGCTGGGCGCAAGCCTCGACAGGCTGGTCGGTCAGTTCCGGGTTTGAAGCGGGTTTGCAGTGTCGATGAACCCTGAAAACGCCAGCCGACGCGCTTGTCTAAACGCTGGCGTCATATTGCCCTCATCCGATGGCACTCGTACGCCCATGTGCTGACTAAGCTCTAGACCGCGCGCAAGGCGCGGTTTACTGACATGGACAGGACATGAACGAAACCACGTTGCAATACAAAACCCTCATTCTGCTATTGGTGCTGGTGACCATTGCCTTCATCTGGATTCTGCTGCCGTTCTACGGCGCAGTGTTCTGGGCGGTCATCCTCGGAATCATCTTTGCGCCGGTGCAGCGCAGGTTGCAGATCAAGTTCAACTGGTCACGCAATCTGACTTCCCTGTGTACCTTGACGATCTGTCTGGTCATCGCAATTCTGCCGGTGATCGTCATCAGCGCCTTGCTGGTTCAGGAAGGCACCATGCTTTACAAGAACGTCGAAACCGGGCAGCTGGATATCGCTGGCTATCTGGCTGAGTTCAAGGACCTGTTGCCACACTCGATTCAGGCATTGCTCGACCGTCTGGGCATGGGCGACTTCGAAGGGCTGCGCGACAAGATCACCAAAGGCGCGATGCAAGGCAGCCAGTACCTGGCGACTCAGGCATTCAGCTTCGGCCAAGGCACTTTCGACTTCGTGGTAAGCGTCTTCATCATGCTCTACCTGCTGTACTTCTTCCTGCGCGATGGTCAGGAACTGGTTCGCAAGATACGCACTGCCTTCCCGTTGGGCGAACAGCAGAAGCGTCGCCTGCAGCTCAAGTTCACCCGCGTAGTGCGTGCCACAGTCAAAGGCAACGTGGTGGTTGCGGTGACGCAAGGTGCGCTGGGTGGTTTCATCTTCTGGGCGCTGGATATTCCGAGCGCTCTGCTCTGGGCGGTGATCATGGCCTTTCTGTCGCTGTTGCCGGCAGTGGGCGCGGGAATCGTCTGGGCGCCAGTGGCGGTCTACTTTCTGCTCAGCGGCATGATCTGGCAGGGCGTGGTACTGGGCTTGTTCGGGGTATTCGTGATCGGGCTGGTGGACAACGTACTGCGCCCGATTCTGGTCGGCAAAGACACCAAGATGCCGGACTATCTGATCCTCATTTCTACCCTGGGCGGCATGTCGGTCTTTGGCCTGAATGGCTTTGTAATCGGGCCTCTGGTGGCCGCCCTGTTCATCTCCAGTTGGGGACTCTTCAGCGGTGACAAGAAAACGGTGAAGCTGCCAGGCTAGCGTGCAAGGTATTGCGGACGATCAGGCACCGCGCTCGCCCTGCGATTATTCGTCTGATGCGGGCGCGGCACGTTAATGACGTCTTGCTGTAATGGTCAGGTTGCAAGAACACGTTTCAGTCAGAATTCTTCCTGGCGGCCACGGCCGATTCCACAAAGGTCGCCAGATCATGGTTGAAGCGCTGTGCCTCTTCCAGAAATGGTGCATGGCCCGAGTTTTCATAAACGGTCGACTGGATGCGCGCATTGAGCTGCCTGGCGCGGGCGATGCTCGGCTGTATGTTTACAAGCGGGTCTTTGCCGCCGTACAGCAGCAAAACCGGCAACTGTGCCTTGGGTAGTCCCTCAGCTACGGCAACCGTCATGGATGGCGTGGCGCGTGTCATCGTCTAGGAGGCCATGGCGGCGTTCGCCAACAGCCGTTCGAACGTTTCCGCGTCCGGCCGGACCTGAAAGCACAGCCCGAGAAAAGTACGTACAGCATCAAGATGCGTTTTCAGATCGTCGGCGGCCAGCCCCGCATAGACCTGAGGGTGGGCGGTGATCAGCGCAGCATTGAGCTCGCAGCCACTCGTTGCCGCCATGCCAGACGTGGTGCAGGTGAGCACGATACTGGAAACCTCCCCCGAGCTACGACCAATGCTGGCTGCAATGGAGCGCGAAACCATGACGCGGCAGGCCGGGCACGCTGGGATTCTGGCTCGCCTTGCCGAAGTAGTTGCCGCGCTGCTTATCCGTGGTTGGGTCGCGAGCGGATGCGGCAATACCGTGGGCTGGTTGGGCGCTTTACAGGATCCCCGATTGAGCCGGGCTATTGTCATGATGCACAGTATCCGCGCCACGAACCCCACCTAGAAAAAAATGAGGATCTGATTTAGCGAGGCATCTCTGGCGAGCAAT
>NZ_LGLN01000032.1:201196-331692 GCF_001293775.1 Pseudomonas syringae pv. cilantro | reverse complement strand
GTCGGGTCGCATCATGAGGTGCTGGCTCCTGAAAAGAATCGGGAGCACAGCCTCAAGCTTCAATGGCTGGTTGGGAATGTGGGGTTCATGAGGCGCTTACGATGCACAGACATCCGGGTAGAAACTGGACGGTAGCCACGCTGGCCAGTGAAGCCAGGCATTCCCGCTCGGTGTTCGCTCAGCGTTTTCTCGGCGCAACAGGTATTCCTCCACTTCTATACCTGACAGAGCTGAGGATGCGCCTGGCGTTACACAGCCTGAGACATGAGCACCAGCCCCTGGAGATTGTTGCCGGACAACTGGGCTACGCATCTCTGGCGGCATTCAGTCGTGCATTCAAACGCGCTGTGGGGGTTTCTCCAGGCGCGGTCCGAGCTGCGACCCGCATTTCCGCGTAGCCGGACCGAGTGATCTCAACGCCAAAAAAAACCCTGCTCGAAGGCAGGGTTTTTTGTTGCCGTGTGATCAGCCTGCTACGTGCAAACCGGCATTGACCACCAGGTCCAGCAGCGGTTGCGGGTAGACACCCAGCACGAAGGTCAGGATCGCAACGGCCAGCAGCATGACGCCGCCAGTGCGCTGTGCCCAGTTTATCGCTGCATCGTGACGCGGCATCTTGTTGTCGACCAAGTACATGGTGACCATCACCCGCAGGTAATAGAACAGGCCAATGGCGCTACCGATGACCAGTGCACCCACCAGCCACCACAGCTGCGACTCGACGCCGGTGGCCATGATGTAGAACTTGCCGATAAAGCCTGCGGTCAGTGGAATACCCGCCAGCGACAGCATCATCAGGGTCATGACGGCTGTGAGGTACGGACGACGCCAGAACAGACCGCGATATTCGAACATCGCATCGGCATCACGCCCGCTGTAAGGCGAGGACATCATGGTGATCACTCCAAAGCTGCCCAGCGAAGTCAGAACGTAGGTCGCCAGATAGACACCGATGGCCTCGACCGCCATGCCCTTGCTCGCTACCAGTGCGATCATCAGGTAACCGAAGTGCGCAATGGACGAGTAACCCAGCAGACGCTTGAGATTGGTCTGCGTCAGCGCCAGCAGGTTACCGACCAGGATCGACGCCACGGCAATCACAGCCAGTACGTCATGCAATACGCCGCTGCTTGCTGCCGGGGAGATCTGAAAGAGTCGCACCAGCACCGCGAACACTGCAACCTTACTCGCCGTCGCCAGAAATGCTGCGACAGGAGCAGGCGCGCCTTCGTAGACGTCCGGCGTCCACAGGTGAAAGGGCACCAGCGACAGTTTGAAGGCGAGCCCCACCACCATCATGCCCAGACCCAGGCTGGCAATCGGGCTAGGCAGGCCGGTAGCGGCAATGGCCTTGCCGATGCCTTCGAAGCTCAGCGAGCCGGCTTCTGCGTACAACAGCGCCATGCCGAACAGCAGAAATGCCGAACCGGCTGCCGACAGCACCATGTACTTGATGCCGCCTTCCAGCGAACGCTTGTTGAAGAAGGCGTAAGCCACCAGACCGTAGACCGGCACCGACAGCAACTCCAGGCCGATGAACAGACCCGCCAGGTGCTGCGCGCTGACCAGAACCAGGCCACCGGCGGCGGCCAGCAGGATCAGCAGGTAAAGTTCTTCACGGTTGCCCGGATAACCCGCCTTGCCATCACCCAGATAGGCATGCGCCATGGTTACGCAGGCCAGAGTAGAGGCGAGGATGATCGCCATGTAAAGGCAGGCGAAGTTGTCGATGTGCAGCAGCGGTGTCACCACCAGCGGGGCAACTTGCAGTGCAGGGTAAATCGACAGCAGTGCCAGGTTGAGGCCTGCTACCGACAGCAGGAACGTTTGCGAGTGATTGCGGCGCCATGCAATCGCCAGCATCACCACAACAACGGTGAGGCTGGTGATCAGCAGTGGCGCAAGCGCAATAAAGTGTTGAATCGTCAGGTCCATAGCGCTCTTACCGGGCCGAAGCGAGTTGAGTGAAGGCAGTGCCTAGCCATTGCTGCACGCCGTGCATGGTCGCTGCCGAAGTGTCGAGGAACGGCTGCGGGAAAACCCCGAGCACGACCAGCAACACGGCAAGGCCCAGCACCATGATCATTTCCCGTCCATCCATGCCTTTCAGAACTTCGTCGGATTTCGCCGGGCCGAAGTAGGCGCGGTGGATCATGATCAGCGAGTAGACAGAACCAAACACCAGACCGGACGTGGCAATTGCCGTGATCCATGGCGCGCTGGCAAAACTGCCCAGCAGAATCAGGAACTCACCGACGAAGTTACCGGTGCCCGGCAGACCCAGAGAAGCGGCTGCGAAAAACAGGCTGATCGCCGGAATGTAAGCGATGCGCGACCACAGGCCACCCATTTCGCGCATGTCCCGAGTGTGCAGGCGCTCGTACAACTGGCCGCTGAGGATGAACAGTGCAGCGGCTGACAGGCCGTGCGCAATCATCTGGATCAGCACGCCTTGCAGCGCCTGCTGGCTGCCCGAGTAGATACCGATGAGCACGAAGCCCATGTGCGACACGCTGGAGAACGCGATAAGGCGTTTGATATCGGTCTGGGCAAATGCCAGGAATGCGCCGTAGAAGATACCGACCAGCCCCAGGCCCATCGCAATCGGCGCAAATTCAGCCGATGCATTCGGGAACAGCGGCAGAGCGAAGCGCAGCAGGCCGTAGGCAGCGGTTTTCAGCAGAATGCCGGCGAGGTCGACGGAACCGGCGGTCGGTGCCTGAGCGTGCGCATCCGGCAGCCAGGAGTGCAGCGGCACCACCGGCAGCTTCACCGCGAAGGCGATGAAGAAGCCCAGCATCAGGATGTACTCGGTACCCGGCGCCAGTTTGGTCTTCAGCAGATCGGCGTAGGCAAAGGTAATCACGCCGGTCTGGTTGAAGTGCACCAGCACCAGACCGAGGATCGCCACCAGCATGATCAGACCGCTGGCCTGAGTGAAGATGAAGAACTTGGTCGCTGCATAGATCCGGGTCTTCTTGCCGTCCGAAGAACTATGACCCCAGAGCGCGATGAGGAAATACATCGGCACCAGCATCATTTCCCAGAAGAAGAAGAACATGAACAGGTCGATGGCCAGGAACACGCCGACGACACCGCCCAGAATCCACATCAGGTTAAGGTGGAAGAAACCCACCTTGCGCTGGATTTCCTTCCATGAGCACAGCACCGACAAGACGCCGAGCAGACCGGTCAGCAGAATCATCAGCAGCGACAGGCCATCGAGTGCCAAGTGCACGTCGATGCCGAAGCGGGTGATCCATGGGTGGTGGAACTCCAGGGTCCAGGTCGGATCGGCACCCGGCATCGGCGCGTAGCCGAAGTTGCCGGTCGCCCACAGCCAGAGGCCGAGGACCAGTTCGAGGGTCATTGTCAGCAGCGCAATCCAGCGCGGCAGGGTAGGGCCGAAGCGCTCACCCAGCCAGCACAGCAGGCCGCCGATAAAAGGGATCAGGATTAGCCAAGGCAGAATCATGACGGGCTCAATTCCTTTCGCAAATTCGCAAGGTTCATGTCAGACCGCAACCAGAACGACGGCACCGAGTACCAGAACGGCACCTATGGCAATCGAGGCAGCATACCAACGCAACTGGCCGGTCTCGGTGCGGCTCATGGTGTCATGACCGCCTTTGACCAGACGTGGGATCAAGCCGATGGTGCGGTCGAACGGATCGCTACGCAGCACATGGCTGATCGCCAGATAAGGTTTGACGAACAGCTTGTCGTAGATCCAGTCGAAGCCCCAGGCGGCGAACCACCAGGCTGAAAGGAAGCGACCCGGAGCGCTGCTGGCGATCGCCGTTGCCAGGCGACGCTTGCCGAGAAACAGCAGCGCTGCCAGCAGGATACCGGCCAGGGCAATGGCACCCGAAGCGATTTCCAGGCTGTGCTTCGCTTCGCCACCGGCATGGCCCACGCTTTGCGGCAGAACACCGGCCAGCGGCGGGGTGATCAGTGCGCCGATGAATGTCGACAGCACGATCAGCACCGACAGTGGCAGCCAGTGAGCAATGCCATGGCCCGCGTGTGCTTCGGTCTTCGCTTCACCGTGGAAGGCGATGAAGATCAGGCGGAAGGTGTATAGCGAGGTCATGAACGCGCCGACCAGACCTGCATACAGCAACGCGTTGTTGCCGCTGGCGAACGCTTCCCAGAGGATTTCGTCCTTGGAGTAGAAACCGGCAGTCAGCAGCGGCAGAGCGGACAGTGCGGCACCGCCGACGATGAAGCTGGCATAGGCCAATGGCAGTTTCTTCCACAGGCCGCCCATCTTGAAAATGTTCTGCTCGTGATGGCAGGCAACGATCACCGCACCGGACGCAAGGAACAGCAGTGCCTTGAAGAAAGCGTGGGTCATCAGGTGGAAGATCGCGCCGTCCCAGGCACCCACGCCCAGCGCCAGAAACATGTAGCCGATCTGGCTCATGGTCGAGTACGCGAGGATACGTTTGATGTCGGTCTGTACCAGTGCTGCAAAACCTGCCAGCACCAGCGTGACGCCACCCACGATGCCGACCAGATGCAGAACGTCCGGGGCCAGCACGAACAGGCCATGGGTACGCGCGATCAGGTAGACACCAGCGGTGACCATGGTGGCGGCGTGGATCAGTGCCGAAACCGGAGTAGGACCGGCCATCGCGTCTGCCAGCCAGGTTTGCAGCGGCAACTGCGCGGATTTACCGACAGCACCACCCAGCAGCATCAGCGTTGCCAGCACGATCCAGAAATCGCCGACCTTGAAGTGCTCCGGCGCCTTCACCAGCAGTTCCTGCACGTTGAGCGTGCCCAGTTGCTGGAACAGGATGAACATGCCGATGGCCATGAACACGTCACCGATACGGGTGACGATAAACGCCTTGAGCGCAGCGTTGCCGTTGTTGCGGTTGCTGTAATAGAAACCGATCAGCAGGTAACTACACAGGCCCACGCCTTCCCAACCGAAGTAGATGAACAGCAGGTTGTCGCCCAGAATCAGGAACAGCATGCTGGCGATGAACAGGTTGGTGTAGGCGAAGAAGCGCGAATAACCCGCTTCACCGCGCATGTACCAGGACGCGAACAGGTGAATCAGAAAGCCGACGCCGACCACCACGCCCAGCATCGTGACGGCCAGACCGTCCAGATACAGTGCGAAATCGGGCTGGAAACCGGCGACGTCCATCCAGCGCCACAGCACCTGGGTGTAATGACCACCCTCAGGCGGAGCGACGTTGAATTGCCAGATGACCCATGCTGTGACGATCGCTGACAGACCGATGGAGCCGACGCCGATCAGCGCCGCAAGGTTTTCCGAAATGCGTCCACGAGAGAACGACAGCAACAGAAAGCCGATGAGGGGGAATACGAAAGTCAGAAAGAGAAGATTCATCCGCGCATCTCGCTGGCAGCATCGATATCGAGAGTGTGGAAGCGGCGATACAGTTGCATCAGGATCGCCAGGCCGATACTGGCCTCGGCTGCCGCAAGGCTGATCACCAGGATGAACATCACCTGTCCATCCGGTTGCGCCCAGCGACTGCCGGCCACTACGAACGCCAGCGCAGCCGCGTTCATCATGATTTCCAGGCTCATCAACACAAAGAGAATGTTGCGGCGCACCATCAGGCCGACCAGACCCAGGCAGAACAGGACCCCGGCGACGGCCAGACCATGTTCAAGAGGGATAGCATTCATTGGCTTGGCTCCTTGGCCTCGTTACGGCCCAGATGGAATGCCGTGATGGCTGCGGCAAGCAGCAGCATCGAGGCGAGTTCCACCACCAGCAGATAAGGCCCGAACAGGCTGATGCCGACCGCCTTGGCGTCGACCGTGGTGTGACCGACGTCAGCGCCGGTCGGGTTGGCGAACAGCACGTACAGCAACTCGGCGAGCAGCAGCGCGCCGAGAATGACCGGGCCAAGCCAGATGCCAGGCTTGAGCCAGGCACGCTCCTGCTGAACCGAGGCCGGGCCGAGGTTGAGCATCATCACCACAAACACGAACAGGACCATGATTGCGCCCGCGTAAGCAATGACTTCCAGCACCCCGGCAAACGGCGCGCCGAGGCTGAAAAAAGTCATGGCGACGGCGATCAGCGAAATGATCAGGTAGAGCAGGGCATGCACCGGATTCGTGTTGGTGATCACCCGCAGGGTGGACACAACAGCGATACCGGATGCGAAATAGAAAGCGAATTCCATCTTTACTTCCTTAAGGCAGCAAGCTCTTGACGTTGATCGGCTCGGCTTCATTCTGCGCAGCGCCCTTGGGCTTGCCGCCAATAGCCATACCGGCAACGCGATAGAAGTTGTAGTCAGGGTTCTTGCCAGGGCCGGAAATCAACAGATCTTCCTTTTCGTAGACCAGATCCTGACGCTTGAAATCGGCCATTTCGAAGTCCGGCGTGAGCTGGATCGCAGTGGTCGGGCAGGCTTCTTCGCACAGACCGCAGAAGATGCAGCGCGAAAAGTTGATGCGGAAAAAGTCCGGATACCAGCGTCCGTCTTCCGTTTCAGCTTTCTGCAACGAAATGCAACCGACCGGGCAGGCCACGGCGCACAGGTTGCAGGCCACGCAGCGCTCCTCACCATCAGGGTCACGGGTCAGGACGATACGGCCGCGGTAGCGCGGTGGCAGATAGACCTGCTCCTCGGGGTATTGCAGGGTGTCGCGTTTGCGGAAGCCGTGACCGAATACCATCACCATGCTGCGCAACTGGGTACCAGTACCCTTAACGATGTCGCCAATATATTTGAACATGGGTCAAATCCTCACTGAACCGAGCCTGCCGGTGTGTTCAACAACACAATCGCAGCAGTCACCAGCAAATTGATCAGGGTCAGCGGCAGGCAGAACTTCCAGCTGAAATCCATGACCTGGTCATAGCGCGGGCGCGGAATGGAAGCGCGCAGCAAAATGAACAGCATGATGAAGAACGCGGTTTTCAAGGCGAACCAGAAGAACGCAAGCGACGGCAGAATATCGAACGGACCGTGCCAGCCACCGAAGAACAGCGTGACCAGCAGCGCCGAGATCAGAATGATCCCGATGTATTCACCGACGAAGAACATGCCCCATTTCATGCCGGCATATTCAATGTGGTAGCCGTCAGCCAGTTCCTGCTCGGCTTCCGGTTGGTCGAACGGGTGACGGTGAGTCACGGCCACGCCAGCGATGAAGAACGTACAGAAGCCAAAGAACTGCGGAATGATGAACCACAGGTTCTGCGCCTGATACTCAACGATGTCGCGCATGTTGAACGAGCCGACCTGAACCACGATGCCCATCAGCGCAAGGCCCATGAACACTTCGTAGGACACGGTTTGCGCGGAAGCACGCAGGCTGCCCAGCAGGGCGAACTTGTTATTGCTCGACCAGCCGGCGAACAGCACGGCATACACCGACAGACCGGCCATGGCGAAGAAGAACAGCAGGCCTATGTTCAGGTCCGCGACGCCCCAGGTCGGAGTGATCGGGATGACCGCAAATGCGATCAACAAGGCGCTCATGGCCACGACCGGTGCCAGGGTGAAAATCACCTTGTCGGCAAACGGCGGCGTCCAGTCTTCCTTGAAGAACATTTTCAGCATGTCGGCGGCGATCTGGAACATGCCGAACGGGCCTACGCGGTTCGGACCATAACGGTCCTGCCACCAGCCCAGCAGACGACGTTCCACGAAACTCAGCAATGCGCCGCAGACCACCACGGCCAGCAGCACAACGATTGCCTTGACCACCGCTATGATCGCGTCAATCACATCAGGTGTGAACCAGGTCATTGCGCTGCCTCCTGCAGACCATCAACGGATTTGCCGAATATCGCGGGAGGAATGCCCGCAAGCCCGGCAGGCAACGCCACCAGACCTGCGCCGAGTTCTTCGTTGATGCGCAGCGGCAGTGTCAGCGACTGACCCGCAACGCTCAGTGAGAGTAGGGCACCTTCATTGACGCCCAGCCGGTCGGCTTCGGATTTGGCCAGTGCAACGTAAGGCTGCGGAATGCGTTCCTGAACCGGCGCGGCCAGTGACGAGGTTTCATCGCTGCCGAACAGGTGGAAGAACGGCACGACCTGCCAAGTGCCGCGCTCTGGAGAGAAGGCACGTGGAACGCTGGAGAACCACGACAGACCATCACCCTGGCTTTCGATCAGGCGCGTGCCGGGGTCGCCAGCACGCAGATGACCACCGACTTCGTCCTGGAACTTGTTCCAGGCCTGTGGCGAGTTCCAGCCCGGAGACCAGGCGAATGGCACCTGCTGGCGCGGTTCGGCAGAACCCGAATAGCCTTCCATGGAAAACGCGAAGGCGGTGTCTTTGTCTTGCGGAATGCGCGGCTCGTGCACGCTGATGTTGGCGCGCATCGACGTCCGTCCACTGTAACGCAGCGGCTCACGTGCCAGTTTCAGGCCCTTGATGCGGAACGAGGCAGACGGAGCGGCATTGACGATTCCGGCCAGTTGCGCCGAGCTGCTGGCGCAGGCTTCGGTCACGTGATCGAGTTGCGTCCAGTCCACCGGCTGATTCAGCAGCGTGGCGCGCAAGGCATGCATCCAGCGCCAGCCTTCGTGAACCAGAATGCCCGGGTCCAGATAAGTGGGATCGAACACCTGGAAGAAACGCTGGGCGCGGCCTTCCTGACTGACCAGTGTGCCATCGCCTTCAGCGAAGCTGGCAGCTGGCAGAACCAGATGCGCCCGATCAACAGTGGGCGTTTTCTGGTGGTCGGCAACGATCACGACTTTCGCCGCGCTCAGTGCTGCATCGACGATTTTAGCGTCAACCCGGCGATACAGATCGTTTTCCAGCACAACGATGGCGTCGGCCTTACCGGAGATCACGGCGTTCAAGGCAGCATCGACAGACTCGCCACCGAACATCGCCAGCCCCATGCTGTTGGCTTCCGGCACGATCAGGCTGATGGAGCCCTGTTTGTCACGCAGTTTGAGCGCCTTGGCAATGTTGGCCGCCGCTTCGATCAGCGATGTCGAACCCAGCGAGCTGCCGGAAATGATCAGCGGACGCTTGGCCGCGAGCAGGGCGTCTGCGATACGTTGCGCCAGTTCCAGCGCTTCGCTGTCCAGACCTTCGACGGCCGGTGCGCTGGCATCCAGTGCGTGGGCAACCGCGAAGCCGATGCGCGCGAGGTCATCCGGTGCGGCGTGGACGCATTCTTCTGCGATGTCGTCGAGTCGGGTCTCAGCCAGGCTGGCGATGAACAGCGGATTCAGCTCGTGCTGGCCGATGTTCTTCACCGCCGCGTCGAGCCATGGCTGGACTTTCATCGCAGCTGCCATGTCTTCTGCCTTGCCCTTGACGGCCTGACGCAGGCCAAGGGCCATACGCGCTGCGGTCTGGGTCAGGTCTTCGCCGAGCACGAAAATGGCGTCGTGATCTTCGATGTCGCGCAGGGTCGGGATCGGCAGCGGGCTGTCGTTCAGAACCTTGAGGATCAGGCGCACGCGCTCCAGCTCACCGGCTTCGATGCCGCTGTAGAAATGCTCGGCACCGACCAGTTCACGCAGCGCGTAGTTGCTTTCCAGGCTGGCGCGAGGCGAGCCGATACCGACAATATTGCGCCCGCGCAGCAGGTCTGCGGCCTTGTCCAGCGCTTCGTCCAGGCTCAGTTTGACCTGGCCGTCGACGAGCAATGGCTGACGCGGGCGATCCTTGCGATTGACGTAGCCGTAACCGAAACGTCCGCGGTCGCAGAGGAAGTACTGGTTGACCGAGCCGTTGTAACGGTTTTCGATGCGGCGCAGCTCACCGTAACGCTCGCCCGGGCTGATGTTGCAACCGCTGGAGCAGCCGTGGCAGATGCTTGGCGAGAACTGCATGTCCCACTTGCGGTTATAGCGCTCGGAGTGGGTTTTGTCGGTGAACACACCGGTCGGGCAGACCTCGGTAAGGTTGCCGGAAAACTCGCTTTCCAGCGTGCCGTCTTCGACGCGGCCGAAGTAAACGTTGTCATGTGCGCCGTAAACGCCCAGGTCGGTGCCGCCTGCGTAGTCTTTGTAGAAGCGTACACAGCGATAACAGGCGATGCAGCGGTTCATCTCGTGTGCGATGAACGGCCCTAGCTCCTGATTCTGGTGGGTGCGCTTGGTGAAGCGATAACGGCGCTCGTTGTGGCCGGTCATCACCGTCATGTCTTGCAGGTGGCAATGACCGCCTTCTTCGCAGACCGGGCAGTCGTGCGGGTGGTTGGTCATCAGCCATTCGACGACACTGGCCCGGAAGGCCTTGGATTCATCGTCTTCGATGGAGATCCAGGTGTTGTCGGTGGCTGGCGTCATGCAGGACATGACGATACGACCACGGGTGTCGTTTTCGTCGGTGTACTGCTTGACCGCGCACTGGCGACAGGCGCCAACGCTGCCAAGGGCGGGGTGCCAGCAGAAATAAGGAATATCGAGGCCCAGCGACAGACATGCCTGTAACAGGTTGTCTGCACCATCGACTTCGAGCGCTTTGCCGTCTACGTGAATAGTAGCCATGGTTCAAAGGTCTTCGTTGGCCCGTTGTCAGCGGGCGTGGCTAATGGAATCTCGGTAGTACCCGTATCGTTCAACCCGTGAGGGCGTCAGCAGGTACGCAGTCGGCGGTTCGAACCGCCAACCGTTCTGTCTTGTTATGCGCCGGCCATGGTCGGACTTTTACCCGGGACCAGCGTGTCAGCGCTGGAAGGCGCTATACCTGCTTCGAATTCCGGGCGGAAATACTTGATTGCGCTGCCCAGTGGCTCCACTGCACCGGGGGCATGCGCGCAGAAAGTCTTGCCAGGGCCGAGGAAGTTGACCAGACCCTGCAGGGTTTCGATATCACCCGGCTGACCCTGACCTTTCTCGATGGCACGCAGGATTTTCACGCTCCACGGCAGGCCGTCGCGGCACGGAGTGCAGAAACCGCAAGACTCCTGAGCGAAGAACTCTTCCATGTTGCGCAGCAGCGAAACCATGTTGACCGAGTCGTCGACTGCCATCGCCAGACCAGTGCCCATCCGGGTGCCGACCTTGGCGATGCCGCCTGCATACATCTGCGCGTCCAGGTGTTCCGGCAACAGAAAGCCGGTTCCGGCGCCGCCGGGCTGCCAGCACTTGAGCTTGAAGCCGTCGCGCATGCCACCGGCATAGTCTTCGAACAGCTCGCGAGCCTGAACACCGAACGGCAGTTCCCACAGCCCCGGGTTTTTCACCTTCCCGGAGAAGCCCATCAACTTGGTGCCGTGGTCTTCACTGCCTTCGCGGGCCAGCGACTTGTACCAGTCGTTACCGTTGTTGACGATGGCTGGCACGTTGCACAGGGTTTCGACGTTGTTGACGCAGGTCGGTTTGCCCCATACGCCTACTGCGGCAGGGAAGGGCGGCTTGGAGCGTGGATTGGCGCGCCGGCCTTCCAGCGAGTTGATCAGCGCGGTTTCTTCACCACAGATGTAACGACCGGCACCGGTGTGGACGAACAGCTCGAAGTCGAAGCCGGTGCCCAGAATGTTCTTGCCCAGCAGACCGGCAGCTTTGGCTTCAGCCACTGCACGGTTCAGGTGCTTGGCTGCGGTGACGTATTCGCCGCGCAGGAAGATGTAGCCGCGATAGGCTTTCAGCGCCCGGGCACTGATCAACATGCCCTCGACCAGCAGATGGGGCAGTTGCTCCATCAGCATGCGGTCTTTCCAGGTATTGGGCTCCATTTCGTCCGCGTTGCACAGCAGATAGCGGATGTTCATGGACTCGTCTTTGGGCATCAGGCCCCACTTGACGCCCGTCGGGAAGCCCGCACCGCCGCGGCCCTTGAGGCCGGAGTCCTTGACCGACTGGACGATATCGTCAGGCGTCTGCTGAGTCAGTGCCTTGCGCGCGGCCGCATAACCGTCCTTGGCTTGATATTCTTCAAGCCAGACAGGTTCGCCGTCGTCGCGCAGACGCCAGGTCAGCGGGTGAGTTTCTGCCGTGCGCGCAATGCGGTTGGCAGGGCCGAAGGACGTAATGGTCATAGGTAACCCTCCAGCATCTTGGCTACGCCAGCAGGCTGTACGTCGCCGAAAGTGTCATCGTCGACCATAACGGCCGGGGCCTTGTCGCAGTTGCCGAGGCAGCAGACCGGCAGCAAGGTGAAGCGTCCGTCGGCTGTGGTCTGGCCCAGGTCGATACCCAGTGAGCTTTTGATCTCGTCCACGACGTTCTCATGGCCGCCGATGAAGCACACCATGCTGTTGCAGACGCGGATGATGTGGCGGCCGACCGGCTGACGGAAAATCTGGCTGTAGAACGTGGCCACGCCTTCGACATCGCTGGCAGGAATCCCCAGCATGTCGCCGATGGCGTAGATCGCGCCGTCCGGCACCCAGCCGCGTTCCTTCTGAACGATCTTCAGGGCCTCGATAGACGCCGCGCGCGGGTCCTCGTAGTGATGCAACTCGTGCTCGATGGCCGAGCGTTCTGTTTCGCTCAGGGCGAAACGGTCTGTCTGGATTAGCGGGCTGTTCATGCTTAGCGGTCCACGTCGGCCATAACGAAATCGATACTACCCAGGTACGCGATCAAGTCCGCGACCATGCTGCCTTTGATCACCGAAGGGATCTGTTGCAGATGCGGGAAGCTTGGGGTGCGAATCCGGGTACGGTAGCTCATGGTGCCGCCGTCGCTCGTCAGGTAATAGCTGTTGATACCCTTGGTCGCTTCAATCATCTGAAAGGCTTCGTTGGCTGGCATGACCGGGCCCCACGAGACCTGCAGGAAGTGCGTGATCAGGGTTTCGATGTGCTGCAAGGTGCGCTCTTTCGGCGGCGGAGTCGTCAGCGGGTGATCCGCCTTGTACGGCCCGGCTGGCATGTTGCGCATGCACTGATCGATGATCTTGATGCTCTGGCGCATTTCTTCGACGCGCACCATGCAGCGGTCATAGGCATCGCCATGCACGGCCAGCGGTACTTCGAACTCGAAGTTCTCGTAGCCGGAGTACGGGCGCGCCTTGCGCAGGTCGAAGTCCAGACCGGTAGCGCGCAGGCTCGGACCGGTAACGCCCCAGTCGAGCGCCTCCTTGGTGTTGTACGCGGCAACGCCGACGGTACGACCCTTGAGGATACTGTTCTGCAAAGCGGCTTTGGTGTACTCGTCGAGGCGCTTGGGCAGCCAGTCGACGAAATCCTTGACCAGTTTTTCCCAGCCGCGTGGCAGGTCGTGGGCAACGCCGCCGATGCGGTACCAGGCCGGGTGCAGGCGGAAGCCGGTAATGGCTTCGATCACGGTGTAGGCTTTCTGGCGGTCAGTGAAGGTGAAGAACACCGGCGTCATGGCGCCCACATCCTGGATGTACGTCCCCAGGAACAGCAGGTGGCTGGTGATGCGGAAGAACTCGGCCATCATGATGCGAATCACGTTGACGCGGTCTGGCACGGTAATGCCCGCCAGCTTCTCTACCGAAAGCACATACGGCAGGTTGTTCATTACCCCGCCGAGGTAATCGATGCGGTCGGTGTAGGGGATGTAACTGTGCCACGACTGGCGCTCGCCCATTTTCTCGGCACCACGGTGGTGGTAGCCGATGTCCGGAACGCAATCGACGATTTCTTCGCCGTCCAGTTGCAGAATGATGCGGAACGCACCGTGGGCAGAAGGGTGGTTCGGACCCAGGTTGAGGAACATGTAGTCCTCGTTCTTGCCGGAACGCTTCATGCCCCAGGCTTCCGGATCGAAGCGCGCGGCTTCTTCTTCCAGTTGCTGTTTGGCGAGGGTCAGGCTGTACGGGTCGAATTCTGTCGCGCGGGCAGGGAAGTCCTTGCGCAGCGGGTGGCCTTCCCAGGTCGGCGGCATCATGATCCGGGTCAGGTGCGGGTGGCCCGGGAAGTCGATCCCGAACATGTCCCACACTTCGCGTTCGTACCAGTTGGCATTGGGCCAGATACCGGTGATGGTCGGTACGCTCAGGTCACGTTCGGACAGCGCAACCTTGATCATCACATCGCTGTTACGTTCTACCGACAGCAGGTGGTAGAACACAGTGAAGTCGGCGGCCGGCAGATCGCGGCGATGGGTGCGCAGGCGCTCGTCTACGCCATGCAGGTCATAGAGCATCGAATACGGCTTGGGCACCTGACGCAGGAACGTCAGGATTTCAACCAGTCTGGCGCGGTCAACCCACAGCACAGGCATGCCGGTGCGAGTCGACTGGGCTGTGAAGGCCTCGGCGCCAAAACGGTTGTTCAGTTCAACGACGACATCTTGGTCGTCAGCCTTGTAAGGCGGGATGTACAGAGCGTTGTCTGCAGTCATAGGTCTCAATCACTTCGGTCAACGTACAGAATCAACCCCGGTTCCTGTCTTTTTTATAAGAAGAACGGGCTGGATCAGACTTCGTCGGGGCTGCGCAGGTTGGTGACCTGGATACGCTGTTCACGACGCTGTTCCTTTTGCGACGGCATGTCGGCGCGATACACGCCTTGATCACCGACGACCCAGGAAAGCGGGCGACGCTCCTGTCCGATGGATTCCTGCAGCAGCATAAGGCCTTGCAGGAAAGCTTCGGGGCGGGGCGGGCAGCCGGGCACGTAAACATCCACAGGGAGGAATTTATCCACGCCCTGAACAACGGAGTAGATGTCGTACATGCCACCGGAGTTGGCACAGGCGCCCATCGAAATGACCCACTTCGGTTCTAGCATCTGTTCGTACAGACGCTGAATGATGGGGGCCATCTTCAGGAACGGCGTACCGGCGATTACCATGAAATCCGCCTGACGCGGCGATGCACGAATAACCTCGGCGCCGAAGCGGGCGATGTCGTGAGGTGCCGTGAAGGCAGTGGTCATTTCCACGTAGCAACAGGACAAGCCGAAATTGTACGGCCACAGGGAATTTTTGCGTCCCCAGTTGACCGCGCCATTCAGCACGTCTTCGAGCTTGCCCATGAAAATGTTTTTGTGGACTTGGTCTTCTAACGGATCGGAAACGGTTTCCCGCTTGCCGATGGGGTATTGCTCGTTAGGAGCATCCGGGTCGATCCTGGTGAGATTATATTGCATCGCCAAAGCCTCATTGTTTCAGCTTCGCTTGCCGATTACGGCGACCTTCAGGAGCCCAGTCAAGTGCTCCAACCCGCCATAGGTAGACAAGACCTGCCAACAGAATTGCTATGAAAACGAGAGCTTCGACGAATCCGGTCCAGCCGCTTTCGCGAACGGACACAGACCAGGCAAAGAGAAAGAGGGCTTCAATGTCAAAGATCACGAAAAGCATCGCGACCAGATAGAATTTTGCGGAGAGCCGCAGGCGCGCACTGCCGGTGGGCAGCATGCCGGACTCGAACGGTTCGTTCTTGCTGCGGCCCCACGCCTTGCTTCCGAGCAGGCTGGAGAGGCCGAGCATGAAGGCGCAAAGGCCTACTACACCCAAAAGGAAAATGGCGAAGCCCCAGTTATGGGCAATCAGACCTGTCGATTCGGGCATGCTGGCAGTCCTTGTTAGAGAGCAAAGGTCTCTGTGCTTGATAAAGAGTCGAGGCAGTGACGATATGTCGCAGTGCGGTCAACGGATTGATTTTATGTGCAAACACTTGGCAAGTAAATTTTCTACATCAAATTTATTCACGCAATCAATCATGGACAGGCCCCCGAAGCGCTTGCAAGGCCTGCCAGGCGGGCATTACGGGTGTTTTCTTTAATTATCTCCGGTTGAGACGAAAAGGAATGAAAGGTAATTTGAATGATAATTGATATCATTTAAAGGGCTCTCCTATTTGTCGTCTCGGTAATTACGGGGCTAGTTAAGGCTCATTGCCTCTATCAAGGGGCGCTTTGTAACACTTTTAGCGGTGTTGCCATTTGTCCAGGATCAATACAGGCAAAATCCGACACAAAAAAAAGACCGTCCTTACGGACGGTCTTGTTTCCCGCAGTGTGAGGCGATTTAGTGGAACTGCTCTTCCTCTGTCGATCCGGTCAGTGCAGTGACCGAAGACACGCCGCCCTGAATCACAGTGGTCATGTCATCGAAATAGCCGGTCCCCACTTCCTGTTGATGAGCAACGAACGTGTAGCCCTTGGCTGCGTCGGCGAACTCCTGCTCCTGCAGTTTGACGTAGGCGGTCATGTCGTTGCGAGCGTAGTCGTGCGCCAGATTGAACATGCTGTGCCACATGTTGTGAATGCCCGCGAGGGTGATGAACTGATGCTTGTAACCCATGGCCGAGAGCTCGCGCTGGAATTTGGCTATGGTCGCGTCGTCCAGGTTTTTCTTCCAGTTGAAAGAGGGTGAACAGTTATACGACAGCAACTGATCCGGATACTCCTTTTTGATCGCCTCAGCAAAGCGGCGCGCCTCGTCCAGGTCCGGCTTTGCGGTTTCGCACCAGATCAGATCAGCGTAGGGCGCGTAGGCCAGGCCACGTGAAATGGCCTGGTCCAGACCGGCGCGAACCTTGTAGAACCCTTCGTGAGTACGCTGACCGGTGACGAACGGTTTGTCGTAGGGGTCGCAGTCAGACGTGAGCAGATCGGCGGCGTTGGCATCGGTGCGCGCCAGAATGATCGTTGGCACACCGGCAACGTCCGCCGCCAGGCGTGCCGCCACCAGCTTCTGTACCGCTTCCTGAGTCGGCACCAGTACCTTGCCGCCCATGTGGCCGCATTTTTTTACCGACGCCAGCTGATCCTCGAAGTGCACGCCCGCTGCGCCCGCTTCGATCATGCTTTTCATCAGCTCATAGGCATTGAGCACGCCACCGAAACCTGCTTCCGCGTCGGCCACAATGGGCGCGAAATAGTCGATATAGCCCTCGTCGCCCGGTGTTTTACCCGCTTTCCACTGGATCTGATCGGCGCGGCGGAACGCGTTATTGATGCGCTTGACCACCGTGGGCACTGAATCCACCGGGTATAGCGACTGATCCGGATACATCGACTCGGCGGAGTTGTTGTCGGCGGCGACCTGCCAGCCGGAAAGGTAGATGGCCTGAATCCCGGCCTTCACCTGCTGAACGGCCTGACCGCCAGTCAACGCGCCCATGCAGTTGACGAAATCCTTGTCCGGGCGAAAAGAGGGTTTGGCACCTTGGGTCACCAGATTCCACAGCTTGTCGGCACCCAGTCTTGCGAAGGTGTGTTCGGGTTGAACCGAGCCACGCAGGCGGACCACATCAGCTGCGGAATAAGTACGGGTGACGTTTTTCCAGCGCGGATTTTCAGCCCAGTCTTTTTCCAGAGCCGCTATTTGTTGTTCGCGTGTCAGTGCCATTTTATAAACCCCAGGAAGTAGGTCTCGATGAAAGTCCTGCTCCGCCAAAATGCCCTGTGTAACGGCACTGTGCATGGCTGCTCGCTGTGCAGAAAAAGCGTCGATTCAAAGGCGTGTCACGCCGCCTCTGAACAGCGGGAGCGAGGCGATCATGCCTCGGGGTCCGGAAGGGCGTCAATCGATTTGTAGTGCTTTTTTAAATTCACTATATATTTGTGGTTTCAGACTGGATAGTCACTAAAAGTCCCGCAGGTGCTGGCTTTCACGCCAGCCCGCGTTATTCAAGCGTTTCGACCTTTACCCGTAAAACCATGTCGTTACGACCCTGGGTCGAGTAGCGTTGCGCGATGCCTCTCTGATCGGCCACAGACTGATCGCTGTTGCTCGCCAGCGTGATCCATTCGCCCAGTCGCCCGTTGACCTGGCTGTCGGTGCTTTGCACCTTGATGGTGTCAGGTCGTTCCTGGCTCATGCGGTCATGGTTGGTGCTGATGCTCAAGTGAACGGTATCGCCCGTCACACTCGCGGTGACGTAAAATCCTTGAGTCACGTTGCGGTATTCGGTGTTGTTTTGCGAGTAGCCGTAGGCGTCGGTCGACGAGGAGGTCAGCGGAACGCTCTGGCCGATCTGGATCAGTGCCGGTGTGCCTTCGCTGGTCTGTATCTGTTGCACGCCACCCTCGCGACTGGCAGTGCCATATTCAATGACCTGCGAGCCATTACTGTTGCGGGTGGCAGTGTCACTGGTATCGACACTGATCAGCAGACGCTTTGGTGCGGTATCCAATTGCGCGATAAGGGCACGAAGTTCTTCGATCTTGCGCGATTCGGCATTAACGATCAGCTGGTTGCCATACGCACTGACCGTTCCGTCAGCGCCGATAAATGACTTGGCGACCGGCAGCAGGTCTGCGCTGGTGCGGTAATTGAGCGGGACTACCTCGGTTGCCGCCAGTGCGCTGGCGCTTAGGGCGATAAGCAGTGAGGTAAGCAGAATGCGTAATGCCATGTTCATTCTCCGCGAGGGGTGCCTAAGGCATGAGTGTGCCACTGTGTCGGCCGTTGGGAACGCAAGCTGAACAGCCAGACAGAAAAAAGCCCTGCCTGTTTACAGTCTGATATGAGTAATACCAGCCTGCAAAGGGCAGGGCATCCATTATGTAGTGCTTCTTAAAACGCCTACATAATCAGGTTGGTCCTACCTGACGAAGCATATCGACATGTGGCAGACCGGCTTCAAGAAACTCTTTGCTGGTGACTACGAAGCCGAAACGCTGGTAGAAATCGACGGCTTGTACCTGGGCACTGAGCTTGAGCGGCTGTAGCCCGCGCTTCTCTGCTTCATCGATCACTGCGCTGAGCAAGGCTTCACCGACCTTCAGGCCGCGCCAGTCCTTGAGCACCGAGAGCCGGCCGATTTCACCGTCTGTCAGAAGGCGCGCAGTGCCTACCGCATAGTCGCCTTCCCAGGCCAGAAAGTGCACGGCAGCCGCGTCTTCGGCGTCCCACTCCAGCTCCGGCGGCACCGACTGCTCGGCAATGAACACTGAGTCGCGTATGCGCCGGATATCGGCGTTGTTCTTCTGCCATTGGGCGACAGATACAGTGATTTTATTCATCGGCAAATCCCAGGCTTCCTTGTTTTACGAGTTCGCAAAGGAGATTGCGACCCTCGTCATCGGCCAACCATTGGCCGAGGTTTTCACTGTGCAGCGCATCAGCTGCACAGATCATTTTGAGCAGTTCACGCAGGCTGCCGGGCAACAGGCGGCTCTGGCCGCTGGCAAACAGTAGCAGATCGTCGTCGACTTCAGACCAAGCCAGGCGGGCCGCCGGGTTGCGAATCAGCACGGCCCCCTGTTCGAGGCTGTCGAGCAGTTCCTCTTCAGCCAGCTCCGGCCCGGTGACCAGTTCCGGGTAGCGCGGTTCGGTCATGAACTGGCCGAACCAGGTCAGCAGCAGGCGCTCGTCGCTCATGTGCTCTGCGAGCAGGGCCTTGAGGCGATCAAGCGCGTCGCGCTGGATCTGATGAGGATCGCTGACCGGTTGCGCGTCGGCGTCAGTGTAGCGCTCTTCATCGGTAATGAACTGGGCCAGGAAGTCGGTGAAATGAGTGAGTACTTCAGCCGCACCGGGGGCGCGGAAGCCGACCGAGTAGGTCAGGCATTCATCCACGGCAACGCCGCAGTGAGCCAGTCGCGGCGGCAGATAGAGCATGTCACCCGGTTCCAGCGTCCATTCTTCAGTCTTTTCAAACCCGGCGAGAATGCGCAGATCGGCGTGCTCCAGCAGCGGGCTCTCGGCGTCGCACATCTGGCCGATCTGCCAGTGACGTTTGCCATGGCCCTGAAGCAGGAACACGTCATAGTTATCGAAATGCGGGCCGACGCTGCCGCCTGGTGCTGCGTAGCTGATCATCACATCGTCAATGCGCCAGCTCGGCAGAAAACGGAAGTTTTCCAGCAACTCGCTGACTTCCGGGACGAACTGGTCGACTGCTTGCACCAGCAGGGTCCAGTCACGTTCAGGCAGTTTGCTGAACTCGTCTTCGGCGAACGGGCCGCGACGCAATTCCCATGGGCGCTCGCCGTTCTCGATGACCAGGCGCGACTCGACTTCTTCTTCCAGGGCCAGACCAGCCAGCTCGTCAGCATCGATCGGGCTTTGGAAGTCTGGCAGTGCCTGACGGATCAGCAGCGGTTTTTTCTGCCAGTAGTCGCGCATGAAAACGCGCGCGCTGATGCCGCCCAGAAGTTGAAGAGGAATATCAGGATTCATGTGTAAGCCCTTGAAATGAAAACGCCCGGCACAGCCGGGCGTGTGCAATATTTTTGCGTGTCAGATGCGCTTGGCTTGAGCTGCCGCGTTACCGATGTAATTGGCTGGCGTAAGCTTCTTCAGTTCGGCTTTCGCTTCAGCAGGCATCTCCAGTCCGTCAATGAAAGTCTGCAGCGCTTCCGGGCTGATGCCCTTGCCGCGTGTCAGTTCTTTCAGTTTTTCATACGGGTTTTCAATGTTGTAACGGCGCATCACGGTCTGGATCGGCTCGGCCAGTACTTCCCAGCAGGCGTCCAGGTCGGCGGCGATGCGTTGCTCGTTCAGTTCCAGCTTGCTGATGCCCTTGAGGCTGGCCTCGTAGGCGATGACGCTGTGAGCGAAGCCGGCGCCCAGGTTGCGCAGCACGGTGGAGTCAGTCAGGTCGCGCTGCCAGCGGGAGACTGGCAGTTTACTGGCCAGGTGCTGGAACAGTGCGTTGGCGATGCCCAGATTGCCTTCGGAGTTTTCGAAGTCGATCGGGTTGACCTTGTGCGGCATGGTCGACGAGCCGATTTCGCCAGCGACGGTGCGCTGTTTGAAATAGCCCAGGGAAATGTAACCCCAGATATCACGATCGAAGTCGATCAGAATGGTATTGAAGCGGGCAATGGCGTCGAACAGTTCGGCAATGTAGTCGTGCGGTTCGATCTGCGTGGTGTAAGGGTTGAAGCCCAGACCCAGTTCGTCTTCGATGAATGCGCGGGCGTTGGCCTCCCAGTCGATGTCGGCATACGCGGAAAGGTGCGCGTTGTAGTTGCCGACCGCGCCGTTGATCTTGCCCAGTAATGGCACAGCAGCGACCTGGTTGATCTGACGTTCCAGGCGGTAAACGACGTTTGCCAGTTCCTTGCCCAGCGTGGTCGGGGAGGCCGGCTGGCCGTGGGTGCGCGACAGCATCGGCACGTCGGCAAAACGAATCGCCAGCTCGCGAATGGCGTCGGCGATCTGACGCATAAGCGGCAGCATCACGGTGTCGCGACCTTCACGCAACATCAGGGCATGTGACAGGTTGTTGATGTCCTCACTGGTGCAGGCGAAGTGGATGAACTCACTGACCTTGTCCAGTTCAGGCAATTTGGCAGCCTGCTCCTTGAGCAGGTACTCCACGGCCTTGACGTCGTGGTTGGTGGTGCGCTCGATTTCCTTGACGCGCTCGGCGTGCTCCACGGAGAAGTCTTCGGCCAGGGTATCGAGGATGGCGTTGGCCTGCGCGGAGAACGCCGGGACTTCAGTGATCTGCGGGTGCGCCGCCAGACGCTGGAGCCAGCGGACTTCGACCATCACGCGAAAACGGATCAGACCGTATTCGCTGAAAATCGGGCGCAAGGCCTGGGTTTTGCCGGCGTAGCGGCCATCAACAGGGGAAACCGCGGTGAGCGAAGAAAGCTGCATGGGGATGCTCTCGGACAGTCGGGCACGAAAAGGGGCGCGTATCATACATGAAAAGTCGGCCGGACCGGAGCCCGTCGACCAGCGTAGACAGCGCTGTGCCTGTGGTGGTGAGGAACATTGCGGCGCGGCGGATCAGCCATGCAGCAATGGATACAGTTCTTTCAATAACTTGCGACGGCTAAACACCAGTTGCCAGCGATGCCCGCCAACTTGTCGCCACAGCCGTGCCGAGCGGATACCGGCCAGCAGGATGGCGCGGATCTTCGACGCGTTGTTGGGTTGCTGCAGGTTACGCATGTCGCCTTGCACCTGAATGCGCTGGCGCAGAGTGCTGAGCGTGTCCTGATACAGGGCGCCGGTGGCGGCAATCACGTTTTCGTGTGCCACGCCGAAATGCTCGACCTGAGACTGAATGACCGGAATGCGTTTGCCGATGATTTCAAGCATGTCATCGCGCTTTGCCAGTTGACGCTCGAGGGCAAGCATCGACAGGGCATAGCGTAGCGGTTCGCGTTGCAGCGTGGCCGGATCGCGTTCCAGAGCGCTGGCCATGGCGCGATAGCCCTCGTGCAGGTTGAGGTCGTCGCCGCCGTAGACGTCCAGCGTATCCTTGGGGTCGACCACCAGCACGCTGCCCAGCATGCAGCTCAGCGCTGCCTCGCTGACCTGCCCGGTCTTGGCGATCCGGTCGACCAGCACGGCGGCCTGGAATACTGCACCCAGAGCGATCAGTTGTTCCTGAATCGGGGTCATCAACGCTTGTCCTTGCTGGTCCAGGGTTCGGCAACTTCGATTACGCCGCCGCCCAGACAGATTTCGCCATCGTAGAACACGACCGACTGGCCGGGTGTGACCGCGCGTTGCGGGTCATCAAATGTGGCCCGGTAGCCATCAGCGGTTTTTTCCAGCGTGCAGGGCTGGTCGCTCTGGCGGTAACGGACCTTGGCGGTCAGCCTGCGCGGGCTGCTCAGATCGATCGGGTTGACCCAATAGATTTCCGAACTGACCAGCGCGCTGGAGAATAGCCACGGATGGTCATTGCCCTGGCCGACGATCAGCTCGTTGTTTTGCAGGTCTTTGACCAGCACGTACCACGGATCGTCGCTGGCGTCCTTGAGGCCGCCAATCCCCAGGCCCTGACGCTGGCCGATGGTGTGATACATCAGGCCGCTATGGCGCCCGATGACTTCACCTTCAGTCGTTTTGATCTCACCGGGCTGGGCCGGCAGGTACTGGCGCAGGAAGTCTGTGAAGCGCCGCTCGCCAATGAAGCAGATGCCGGTGGAGTCCTTCTTCTTGGCCGTCGCCAGGCCGTGCTTTTCTGCAATCGCGCGCACTTGCGGCTTTTCCAGCTCGCCGACCGGAAACAGCGTGCGGGCGATCTGCTCGCCGCCCACCGCATGCAGGAAGTAGCTCTGGTCCTTGTTCGGGTCCAGGCCCTTGAGCAGTTCGGTGCGCCCGTCGGTATCACGACGGCGCACGTAATGGCCGGTGGCAATCAGATCGGCGCCCAGCATGAGGGCGTATTCGAGGAAGGCCTTGAACTTGATTTCCCGGTTGCAAAGGATGTCCGGGTTTGGAGTGCGCCCGGCTTTGTACTCTTCGAGGAAATGTTCGAACACGTTGTCCCAATACTCGGCAGCGAAGTTGGCGGTGTGCAGCTTGATGCCGATCTTGTCGCACACCGCCTGGGCATCTGCCAGATCTTCGCGTGCCGTGCAGTATTCCGTTCCGTCGTCTTCTTCCCAGTTCTTCATGAACAAGCCTTCCACCTGATAACCCTGCTCCATGAGCAGTACGGCGGAAACGGAAGAGTCCACGCCGCCGGACATGCCGACTATGACGCGCTTCATTGCTGAGTTCGAGGGGGCTGGATCACGCATGGGGATTCAACGGCTGACCTGTAAAAGGACGCGATTCTAACAGGCTGGAGGCGTCGAGTCTCACGCCTTGTCGCGCAGCAGGTCAAGACTGAAGTGTTCGGCATTCAGGTAGTCGTCCAGGCAGCGCAAGACCAGTTCGCTGCGCCAGCGCACCTGTTCGGCCAGCAGTTCATCGCGGGTCAGCCAGACCGGGCCGATGATGCCGTCGTCCAGCACGTAGTCCGGGTTGTGGCGCAGGGCTTTGGCGGCGAAGCAGATGCGCTGGTAAGTCACGCCATTGCTGGGCGCTGTGTACAGATAAATACCTGTGACGCTGGTCAGTTCGACGTCCCAGCCGGTTTCTTCGAGGGTTTCCCGAACGGCTGCGCGCTGCAGGCTTTCGTTCGGGTCCAGATGGCCGGCCGGTTGATTGAGTACGCTGCGACCGCCTTTCATTTCTTCAACGAAAAGAAAGCGGCCCTGATCTTCGACAATGGTCGCGACGGTAACGTGGGCTTGCCAGGTCATGGGAAGGGGCTCTTGGGGAAATTCAGTCAACCGTAACAGACAGTGCGGACAACGCTGCGCGCTATTTTTGATCGAAGTGCAGATCGTGCCTCAGGGCCCTGACGCAGAAGTCGACAAATGCGCGCACCTTGGAGGAGCCGCGGCGGCCTTCCAGGTAGACAACGTGCACCGGTTCCGGCGTGATTTCGAAAGCGTCCAGTACGGATTCAAGCCTGCCGTCCTGCAAATGCTCGCGTATCTGGTAAAACGGCACCTGAGTCAGGCCCCAGCCCTGTAACGCCGCGCTGATGGCTGCCTGATAGGAGGTCAGACTGAGTCGGGAGCCCACGTCCACTGAGTAATCCCCGTTGGCGATCCGGAACAGCCAATGGGGCGGACGTTCAAAGGTGGTGGTCGAGATGGTCGAATGGCGCCGCAAATCATCAGGATGCTGCGGGACGCCGTGCTTCGCCAGGTAGGCGGGAGACGCGCAGACCATGCGCCGCACGCTGCCAGTCGGGATCGCAATAAGGGACGAGTCGGGCAGGGTGCCGATCCTGACAGCCACGTCGACCCCTTCGTCGAGCATGGACACGACTCGGTCCACGAGTATGGCACGGACGTCGACAGAGGGGTGTTGGTCGAGAAAGCTCGTCAATACCGGCACGACATGCAGCGCGCCGAACATCTGCGGGGCGGTGACCGTCAACGAGCCGGATGGAAACGCGTGCAGGCCGCCTGCTGCGTTTTCAGCTTCGGCAAGATCGCCAAGCAACCGGCGGCAATCGACGGCGAACCGTTGGCCGGCCTCGGTGAGCCGCATGTTACGGGTGGTGCGCACAACCAGCAGGATTCCCAGGCGGCTTTCCAGGCTTGAAACTGCCCGAGTCACCGTGGCCGTCGACAGGCCCGACTGGCGAGCCACGGCGGCGAAGCTGGTGTGTTCGGCCAGGCTCGCAAAAAGGGTCATTTCCTGAATACGGTCCATGTCTCGCCTGCACGCTCTGGCGCTGTCTGATTTCCGCCAGTATTTCAGATATTGAAAGAGTGAATTGAGTTTTATGGTGATTCTGACCGAATTGCGCAACAACTAGGATGGCGGTCAATTCATCCAGTCGGGTTCTGCTATGAATAACTTCGATCCAGCCAGCGCCGAACATGCCGTGTCTGTCGTCAGTCGGCGCAAGGTTTTACAGGCGTCAGCGTTAGGCGCGGCCTCGGCGCTCGGTGCGTCGCTGGCGAGCGCTGCGTCTTCCGGCAACAAAACTCTGATCAGGGAAAACAACATGCCTACTGACGATGCCTTTCGCGTCACGTTTCACACCCGGAAAGTGGGGGAAGTGGACGTCTTCTATCGCGAAGTCGGCCCCCAGGATGCGCCAGTGCTCTTGCTGCTGCATGGTTTTCCGAGCTCCAGCCACATGTTTCGCACGCTGATGCCGTTGCTGGCGACGCAGTACCGCCTGATCGCCCCGGATCTGCCCGGTTTCGGTAACACCAAAGCGCCGCCACGCGGACAGTTCGATTACACCTTCGACAATCTCTACGCGGTGATTGAGGGGTTTACCGAGGCGTTGGGGCTGAACGCGTATGCGTTGTACGTTTTCGACTACGGCGCACCGGTCGGCTTTCGGCTTGCAGCAGCCAACCCGGACAAGGTGACAGCGATTATCAGCCAGAACGGCAACGCCTATCTGGAAGGCTTCAGTGACCAATGGGGACCATGGCAGGCCTATTGGCGCGAGCCTTCTGCGGCCAATCGCGAGGCGTGTCGCGCTTCGTTGTCGCCGCAAACCATTCGCGACTGGCAGTACGGGACGGGCGCCGATCCTGAAAAGCTTTCGCCGGATGGCTACAACCTGGACATTCTGTACATGTCGCGGCCCGGTGCAGAAGAAATCCAGCTGGACCTGATTCTCGATTACCGAAGCAATGTGGCGGCGTATCCGTCGTTCCAGGCTTACTTGCGCACGTACCAGCCCGCGTTGCTGGCGGTCTGGGGCAAGCACGATCCTGCGTTCATACCGCCGGGCGCGGAAGCGTTCCGCAAGGACGTCCCGAACGCTGAAGTGCACCTTCTGGACGCGGGACACTTCGCGCTGGAGACGCACGCGCCGGAAATCGCCGAGTATATCCGCGATTTTCTGTCGCGCACGCTAAAGGCCTGAACGAGCCGAATCATGTGTTTTTTCTAGAATATTTGCCAGGCACCTTGAGTCAGGCCTGTTGCTGACAGGCTTTGCGCAAATAAAAAATCCCCGGCACCAGGCCGGGGATTTTTTCGAGGCAGCGCTTTATCAAAAGCGCTGCGCCGGTTTGCTGCTTACAACGCGGCGATGGCTGCGTTGAATGTCGCACTTGGGCGCATGGCTTTGCTGGTCACTTCCGGGTTAGGGAAGTAGTAGCCACCGATGTCCACCGGCTTGCCCTGAACAGCGTTCAGCTCGGCAACTATTTTTTCTTCGTTGTCGGTCAGGGTCTTGGCCAAAGGCGCGAACTGCGCCTTGAGGGCTGCGTCTTCGTCCTGAGCGGCCAGTGCCTGTGCCCAGAACAGGGTCAGGTAGAAGTGGCTGCCACGGTTGTCGATGCCGCCGACCTTGCGCGATGGCGACTTGTTGCGATCCAGAAACTCGCCAGTCGCCTGGTCGAGGGTCTTGGAAAGCACCAGCGCTTTCGGGTTGTTGTACGTGTTGCCCAGGTGTTCCAGCGAAGCCGCCAGAGCCAGGAATTCACCCAGCGAGTCCCAGCGCAGGAAGTTCTCTTCGACGAACTGCTGAACGTGCTTTGGTGCCGAACCGCCAGCGCCGGTTTCGAACAGGCCGCCACCGTTCATCAGCGGAACGATCGACAGCATCTTCGCGCTGGTGCCCAGTTCCATGATCGGGAACAGGTCGGTGAGGTAATCGCGCAGCACGTTGCCGGTCACCGAGATGGTGTCCTTGCCGACGCGAGTGCGCTCCAGGGTCAGTTTCATCGCTTCGACCGGCGACAGGATCTGGATGTCCAGGCCTGAAGTGTCATGGTCGCCCAGGTACTTCTGCACTTTCTCGATCATCACGCGGTCATGAGCGCGGGACGAATCCAGCCAGAAAATCGCTGGTGTGTTGCTGGCGCGAGCGCGGTTGACAGCCAGTTTCACCCAATCCTGGATCGGTGCGTCCTTGGCCTGACACATGCGCCAGATGTCGCCGGTTTCAACATTCTGCTCCATGAGCAGCTTGCCCTGGCTGTCGGTGACGCGAACCACACCATTGGTCTGGATGTGGAAAGTCTTGTCGTGCGAACCGTATTCTTCGGCTTTCTGCGCCATCAGGCCAACGTTTGGCACGCTGCCCATGGTGGTCGGATCGAAGGCGCCGTTTTTCTTGCAGTCGTCGATGACAGCTTGATAGATGGTGGCGTAGCAGCGATCCGGGATCACCGCTTTGGCATCGTGCAACTGACCGTCTGTGCCCCACATTTTGCCGGAGTCACGGATCATGGCCGGCATCGATGCGTCGACGATCACGTCGCTCGGCACGTGCAGGTTGGTGATGCCCTTGTCGGAATTGACCATCGCCAGCTGTGGACGGACCGCGTAAACCGCTTCGATGTCAGCCTTGATTTCAGCCTGCTTTTCCGCTGGCAGAACGCCAATGCGCTCGTACAGGTCGCCGATGCCGTTGTTCAGGCTGAAGCCGATCTGTTTCAGCGTGTCAGCGTGCTTGGTCAATGCGTCCTTGTAGAACTCGTCGACGATCTGGCCGAACATGATCGGATCGGAGATCTTCATCATGGTGGCTTTCAGATGCACCGAAAACAGCACGCCTTGCTTGCGGGCGTCTTCGATTTCAGCGGCGATGAAGCTGCGCAGCGCCTTGGCGCTCATGACCGAGCAATCGACGACTTCGCCAGCCTTGACGGCGGTTTTTTCTTTCAGGACAGTGGTGGTGCCATCCTGAGCGACCAGTTCGATCTTGACGGTGTTGTCGGCTTCGATCTGAGTGGCTTTTTCGCTGCCGTAGAAGTCACCGTTGCTCATGTGCGCAACGTGAGCTTTGGAGTCGGCTGACCAGGCGCCCATCTTGTGCGGGTGCTTGCGTGCGTAGTTCTTGACCGACAAAGGTGCACGGCGGTCGGAGTTGCCCTCACGCAGAACCGGGTTTACGGCGCTGCCCTTGGTCTTGTCATAGCGTGCGCGGGTTTCTTTTTCCGCGTCGGTGGCAGGGTTCTCAGGATAGTCAGGAATGTTGTAGCCCTGATTCTGAAGCTCCTTGATGGTCGCCTTCAATTGCGGGACCGAGGCACTGATGTTCGGCAGCTTGATAATGTTGGCTTCTGGCGTGGTGGCCAGTTTGCCCAGCTCGGCGAGATGGTCCGGCACTTTTTTATCAGCAAGCGACTCCGGGAAGCTGGACAGAACACGGCCCGCCAGAGAGATGTCGCGTGTTTCCACGTCGATATCGGAGGTTGCCGTGAACGCTTCGATAATAGGCAGCAGGGAGTAGGTGGCGAGGGCCGGAGCTTCGTCGGTGAAGGTGTAGATGATCTTCGAGCGGTTGGACATTCGTATTAACTCTCTTTTGCTGAGCATGCACAAAATCTCGATACGCGCAGTCTGTGCGCGTTTGCCCACGGTTCGGCCATGAGCCAGGTCGAGGTTTATTCGCGGTGATGTTGGGTGCATCAGTCGAGCGTCAAGCTGTCGGGTCAGGTTGCGACCCGACGCATAAGGAAGGCCGAGGGTCAGAATAGAGACGGGTCGACCTTGATGACTCTGCGGTCACGGCGCGAGTATATCAAACCATTGGCACCACGCATAAATGCTATGCGAGCTATCGAAAAATGAATATCCGCCGTTGGTCGAACGAGCAGCCAATGGATCGGGCAGGCGCGAGGGGCGAATGGGCGCAGTGGCGGGCAGGACTTCATAGGGGGCAGGGGAGAGCATTCTGTTGCACAGCTCGAAGAAAAGCTGCGGGCTCAGGTGTTTTGGAGTCGGGGCATCAGCGGTGCAATAACCGCTAATTCGATACCCTGGGGAGTCGTGGCGGTATGAGGAAACCGAGCTGCAATTTCTTCAAGGGCCGACACAGGCTCATTGCATGCCTGGCGATTCAGTTAGCGTGAAATATCCCGTATCAACAATTTCCCCGGCAAACATCTTTGGCATCAGATATCTGCAGGAACCTGTTCGTGCTTACGTGCGGTCTGCATATCCTTTGCCGGACCTTCCTGTTTGGCTTCCAGTGCCTTGATGTTGATCGCATGCAGGCCTTTTGGGCCTTGAATGATTTCAAAACTGACCTTCTGGCCCGCTCTGAGAGTTTTATAGCCGTCCATCTGAATGGCTGAAAAATGAGCGAAAAGGTCATCACCAGCGTGATCGTCATTCTCTGTTTTTTTGCCGCTAACCTCCTCGTTTATGAACCCAAACCCTTTTGCATTGTTGAACCACTTGACTTTTCCTTCCTTCATCACAATCTCCCTCTGCAAAGGACTCCGTCAGGAGTATCATCCACTTCAATCCGCCGACCTAAAAAATTTAGGTTGACTGCGCGGACCCTTTTTACCCAATGTGGGCTCTATTGTTTGTAACACCGTTTAGCTGATAGTCAAGGTCATGCGGCATTCCATTTGAAAACCGGCCAGACTGTGACTAGTCGCTCAATCCGCCCTCACACGAACGTTTCTTTCCATGCATGCATTCAGCAAGATTCGACTAACATTAAATCAGGATGGTCCGCAGTCACACGAGGACGACTCGGCAGGCATCGCGGTGCAGGACGCCAAACCGACCCTGCAGGCGCCACCGATGTACAAGGTGGTTTTGTTCAATGATGACTACACCCCGATGGATTTCGTCGTAGAAGTACTCGAGGTGTTTTTTAACCTGAATCGTGAGTTGGCCACCAAAGTCATGCTGGCCGTCCATACAGAGGGACGGGCAGTCTGCGGATTGTTTACCCGCGACATCGCCGAGACCAAGGCAATGCAGGTCAATCAATACGCCAGGGAGAGCCAGCATCCGCTACTCTGTGAGATCGAGAAGGACGGTTAAACGCCGACCACTTGGGTATGAGGTGAAGCTATGTTAAACCGTGAGCTCGAAGTCACCCTCAATCTTGCCTTCAAGGAGGCACGTTCGAAGCGTCATGAGTTCATGACGGTCGAGCATCTCCTGCTGGCTCTATTGGATAATGAGGCTGCAGCCACTGTCCTGCGTGCCTGCGGCGCAAACCTCGATAAACTCAAGCATGATCTGCAGGAGTTTATCGACTCCACCACTCCGTTGATTCCCGTCCACGACGAGGATCGCGAGACTCAGCCGACGCTGGGCTTCCAGCGCGTGCTGCAACGCGCAGTCTTCCATGTACAAAGCTCCGGCAAGCGCGAAGTTACGGGCGCCAATGTGCTGGTTGCGATTTTCAGTGAGCAGGAAAGCCAGGCCGTATTTCTGCTCAAGCAGCAGAGTGTGGCCCGGATCGATGTCGTCAATTACATTGCCCATGGTATCTCCAAGGTCCCGGGGCACGGCGAGCACTCTTCTGAAGGTGAGCAAGATATGCAGGACGACGAGGGCGGTGAAGCATCTTCCTCAGGCAATCCTCTGGATGCCTATGCCAGCAATCTGAACGAATTGGCGCGTCAGGGACGCATTGATCCGTTGGTCGGTCGCGAAGTCGAAGTCGAACGCGTGGCTCAGATTCTGGCTCGTCGTCGCAAGAATAACCCGCTGCTGGTGGGCGAGGCCGGGGTCGGTAAAACGGCCATTGCCGAAGGTCTGGCCAAGCGCATCGTCGACAACCAGGTCCCTGATCTGCTGGCCAACAGCGTCGTCTATTCGCTCGATCTTGGCGCTTTGCTGGCCGGGACGAAATACCGTGGCGATTTCGAGAAGCGCTTCAAAGCGTTGCTCAACGAGCTGCGCAAGCGGCCGCAGGCGATCCTGTTCATCGACGAGATTCACACCATCATTGGGGCTGGTGCAGCTTCCGGTGGCGTCATGGATGCGTCGAACCTGCTCAAGCCGTTGCTGTCTTCCGGTGATATTCGCTGCATCGGTTCGACCACGTTCCAGGAGTTTCGCGGGATTTTCGAGAAGGATCGCGCCCTGGCGCGTCGTTTCCAGAAAGTCGATGTGTCCGAGCCCTCGGTTGAAGACACAATTGGCATCCTGCGTGGCCTGAAGAGCCGTTTCGAGCAGCATCACAGCATCGAGTACAGTGATGAAGCCCTGCGTGCGGCGGCAGAACTGGCCTCACGCTACATCAATGATCGTCACATGCCTGACAAGGCAATCGATGTGATCGACGAGGCGGGTGCCTACCAGCGCCTGCAACCGGTCGAAAAGCGCGTCAAGCGCATTGACGTGCCGCAGGTCGAGGACATCGTCGCCAAGATCGCGCGTATTCCACCAAAACATGTCAACAGTTCCGACAAGGAGCTGCTGCGTAATCTGGAACGTGATCTCAAACTCACCGTATTTGGTCAGGATGCGGCGATCGATTCGCTGTCGACTGCCATCAAGCTGTCGCGTGCAGGCCTCAAGTCGCCTGACAAGCCGGTCGGTTCGTTCCTGTTTGCCGGTCCTACGGGTGTCGGCAAGACGGAAGCGGCTCGCCAGCTGGCCAAGGCGCTGGGTGTCGAGCTGATACGTTTCGACATGTCGGAATACATGGAGCGGCACACCGTGTCCCGTCTGATTGGCGCGCCTCCGGGCTACGTCGGTTTCGATCAGGGCGGCTTGCTGACAGAGGCCATCACACGCCAGCCACATTGCGTGCTGCTGCTCGACGAAATCGAGAAGGCTCATCCGGAAGTCTTCAACCTGCTGTTGCAGGTGATGGACCACGGTACGCTCACCGACAACAACGGGCGCAAGGCGGACTTCCGCAATGTGATCGTGATCATGACCACCAACGCCGGTGCCGAGTCGGCTGCGCGGGCTTCGATAGGCTTCACGCACCAAGACCACTCGTCTGACGCGATGGAAGTCATCAAGAAGAGCTTCACACCGGAGTTCCGCAACCGTCTGGATACCATCATCCAGTTTGGCCGTCTCAGCCACGAAGTCATCAAGAGTGTGGTCGACAAGTTCCTTACCGAGCTTCAGGCCCAGCTGGAAGACAAGCGCGTATTGCTCGAAGTGTCCGAGGCAGCGAGAAGCTGGCTGGCGCAGGGCGGTTACGACGCGGCGATGGGTGCCAGGCCGATGGCGCGCCTGATTCAGGACAAGATCAAGCGTCCGTTGGCGGAAGAGATCCTGTTCGGCGAGTTGTCCGAGCACGGTGGCGTGGTGCATATCGACATCAGGGATGGCGAGATCACCTTTGATTTCGAGACTACGGCAGAAATGGCCTGACGCCGCAAGCCTGGCCCCGCTTCGTTGATCGATGCGGGGCAGGTTGCCAGCAACGGCTGCTAAAACACGCAAACAAAAACGCCCGGCTTATGCCGGGCGTTTTCGTCAATGACCGATTAACGAGCGCGGTAGGTGATGCGCCCTTTGCTCAGGTCATAGGGCGTCAGTTCTACACGCACTTTGTCGCCGGTCAGAATACGGATGTAATTCTTGCGCATCTTGCCGGAGATATGCGCGGTTACGACGTGCCCGTTTTCCAACTCCACACGAAACATGGTGTTGGGCAGGGTGTCGACGACAGTGCCTTCCATTTCGAAGCTGTCTTCTTTCGACATGCAGTAAAGCCCTCGGTATACAAATGAGTGGCCCGGTGCAAGTGGCGCCAGGCAAAAGCGGCGTGCATTGTGCCCGAAAAAACATAGTTAAGCCAAGGGGTTCAGTACAGAGTGACCCATCTTTGATTGGTGAGCAGTTCGATAGGGCGATATTGAGTCTTGTAATTCATCTTTTTGCAGTTCTTTATCCAGTAACCCAGATAGACCGCTTGCAACTGAAGCCGCGCGGCCTCGGCGATTTGCCACAGAATGGCGTAGCGGCCCAGACTGCGGCGCTCTTCGTCAGGTTCGTAGAAGGTGTAAACCGCCGAAAGGCCGTTCGGCAACAGGTCGGTCACGGCTACCGCCAGCAGGCGCTGATCAAGGCGAAATTCATAGAATCGCGAAAAGGGCAGGTCGCGTACCAGAAATGTCGAAAACTGCTCGCGACTGGGTGGAAACATATCGCCATCGGCATGGCGTTGTTCGATGTAGCGCTGATAAAGATCGAAGTATTCCTGGGTGAACACCGGTTTGGCACTGCTGACCTGAATATCCGCGTTGCGCTTCAGGATGCGTTTTTGCTGCCGGTCAGGCACGAACAGGCTGACCGGAATGCGCGCAGGCACGCAGGCACTGCAATTCTGGCAGTGCGGGCGGTAAAGATGATCGCCGCTGCGACGAAAGCCCATATCGGACAGGTCGGCATAGACCTGAACGTCCATCGGCTGGCTGGGATCGAGAAACAGCGTAGTCGCCTGCTCTTCGGGCAAGTAACTGCACGTGTGGGGTTGGGTGGCATAAAACTTAAGCCTGGCCAGCTCTGTCATCGTTGCCCCCCTTTTGTGGGTGAGTCCATACCTTGAGTGTATGCCAGCCTGTCAAACTCGCCTAGGTGACCAGTCGGCATCAGTCGGCTGGTCCAGATGTCGTGCGAGATAATCGGCGAACGCCTGGCGGGGAATCGCGCGGGCGCCGAAACTGTGCAGGTGCTGAGTGGGCATCTGGCAATCGATCAGTACGAAGCCCCAGGTGGTCAGGCGCTCTACAAGTGTTGCAAAACCGAACTTGGAGGCGTTGTCTGCGCGGCTGAACATGGACTCACCAAAGAACAGCTGGCCCATCGCCAGGCCATACAAACCGCCGACCAGTTCACCCTGATCCCAGACCTCGACACTGTGCGCATGGCCGCGCCGGTGCAGTTCCAGGTAGGCGTCCTGCATCGAATCGGTGATCCAGGTGCCGTCAGCGTAGCTGCGTGGCGCGGCGCAGGCTTCGATTACACGAGCGAAGTCCTGATCGAAGGTCACCGTGTAACGTGCCTGACGCAGGAGTTTGGCAAGGCTGCGCGAAACGTGCAGCTCTTCGGGGAACAGCACGGTGCGCGGGTCGGGCGACCACCAGAGAATCGGCTGGCCATCCTGAAACCACGGGAAGCAGCCATGCCGATACGCCTGGATCAGGCGATCGGCAGACAGATCGCCACCTGCTGCGAGCAACCCGTTGGGTTCACGAAGGGCCTTGTCCAGTGGTGGAAACTCGAGGCTGTTGCGTTGTAACCAGGTCAGCATGGCATCACGACTTTTCGGAAGGGGAGGGCGCCCGGCGCCCGGGAATGCAACTCTGTGCGGCAAGCGTGGTCACAGACGGTTGCCATTATGGCGCGCACCTCACGCTTGCGGTAGGGTGCGGCGACGACAGTCCGGTCGACAGTTCTGAAGGTGTGGACAGTTGGTAAAATCGCATCATAAGCCTTTGTCACAAAACGGAATGCATGCTCAAATTGAACGTTACCGATGAATACCAAGGCTAGCCTGATATTTCCGTGGTTGCAGATTGGTCTGACGCGTTTTCGTACAGACCCCGGCGCACGTAAAGCCGTACAATGCTCGCGTCGGGCGTTATCATTCAAGCGTCTGTCATGCATGTCTTGCAGGTTCTGCCTTCCGTTTTCATGCGGGAGCAGGCCATGCGGTCCGACAGCCGTTTCTGCTCAATCAACGAGATGTTCGCGCTACAGCGCAGGAAATAAAGCGTTTTGAAGAAATCCACCCCAGCACCCAGCGCTGTTCCGCTCTGGCGACAGCAACTGCACTACAGGCTCAAGGAAGGGGCCCTGATCGCCTTTGGCGCCCTGTGCCTGTATCTGATGATGGCTTTGTTGACCTACGATCAGAGCGACCCTGGCTGGAGCCACACCAGCAGCAATGCCGCGCAAGTTCAAAATGCTGCGGGGCGTGCGGGTGCGTTCTGTGCCGACATTCTGTTCATGGTGCTGGGCTATTTCGCCTACATATTCCCGCTGTTGCTGGCGATCAAGGCCTGGCAGGTGTTTCGCCATCGCCACGAGCCGTGGCAGTGGAGCGGCTGGCTGTTCTCCTGGCGGCTGATCGGGCTGGTGTTCCTGATCCTGGCCGGTGCGGCACTGGCGCATATCCATTTTCATTTTTCGGCTGGCTTTCCCGGTTCTGCGGGCGGCGTGCTGGGTGAAGTGCTGGGCGATCTGGCCAAGAAGGCCTTGAATATCCAGGGCAGCACCTTGCTGTTCATCGCGCTGTTCCTGTTTGGCCTGACCGTGTTTACCGACCTGTCATGGTTCAAGGTGATGGACGTCACCGGCAAGATCACGCTGGACCTGTTCGAGCTGTTTCAGGGCGCTGCCAACCGTTGGTGGACTGCCCGCGCCGAACGCAAGCAGATGGTTGCGCAACTGCGCGAGGTCGACATGCGGGTCAATGATGTGGTGGCGCCCGTCGCCCCGGATCGCCGTGAGCAGGCCAAGGCCCGAGAGCGCCTGATCGAGCGCGAGGTGTCGCTGAGCAAACACATGACCGAACGCGAGAAGCACGTGCCTGCGGTCATCGCGCCAGCACCGGCAAAGCCTGCCGAGCCAAGCAAGCGCGTGCAAAAGGAAAAACAGGCGCCGTTGTTCGTCGACAGCGCTGTGGAAGGCACGTTGCCGCCGATCTCCATTCTCGACCCTGCAGAAAAGAAACAGCTCAACTATTCGCCGGAATCGCTGGCCGCAGTGGGCCATCTGCTGGAAATCAAACTCAAGGAGTTCGGGGTCGAAGTGTCGGTGGATTCCATTCACCCCGGCCCGGTCATTACCCGTTACGAGATTCAGCCTGCTGCGGGCGTCAAAGTCAGTCGCATTTCCAACCTGGCCAAGGACCTCGCACGCTCGCTGGCGGTGACCAGCGTCCGGGTGGTTGAAGTCATCCCCGGCAAGACCACCGTCGGTATCGAGATTCCCAATGAAGACCGGCAGATCGTGCGCTTTTCCGAAGTGCTGTCGACGCCGGAATACGACAATGCCAAGTCGCCCGTCACTCTGGCGCTGGGCCACGATATCGGTGGCAAACCGGTGATCACCGATCTGGCGAAAATGCCGCACTTGCTGGTGGCCGGTACGACCGGTTCCGGTAAGTCGGTGGGTGTCAACGCGATGATCCTGTCGATCCTGTTCAAGTCCGGACCGGAAGACGCCAAGCTGATCATGATCGACCCGAAAATGCTGGAATTGTCGATTTACGAAGGCATTCCTCATTTGCTGTGCCCGGTCGTGACCGACATGAAGGACGCTGCCAACGCATTGCGCTGGAGCGTTGCCGAGATGGAACGCCGTTACAAGCTGATGGCGAAAATGGGCGTGCGTAACCTTTCCGGCTTCAACCAGAAGGTCAAGGATGCCCAGGACGCTGGCGAGCCATTGGCCGATCCGCTGTACAAGCGCGAAAGCATTCACGACGAAGCGCCGTTACTGACCAAACTACCGACCATTGTGGTGGTGGTGGACGAATTTGCCGACATGATGATGATCGTTGGCAAAAAGGTCGAAGAACTCATCGCCCGTATCGCCCAGAAAGCCCGTGCAGCAGGTATCCATCTGATTCTTGCGACCCAGCGTCCTTCGGTGGATGTGATTACCGGCTTGATCAAGGCCAACATTCCGACGCGAATGGCCTTCCAGGTGTCCAGCAAGATCGACTCCCGGACCATCATCGACCAGGGTGGCGCCGAGCAGTTGCTGGGCCACGGGGACATGCTCTACATGCCGCCCGGTACCAGCCTGCCGATTCGTGTTCACGGCGCGTTCGTTTCCGATGAAGAAGTGCATCGCGTTGTGGAAGCCTGGAAACTGCGTGGCGCTCCGGAATACAACGACGATATTCTTGCCGGCGTGGAAGAGGCCGGTAGTGGCTTTGACGGCGGCGGCAGCGAGGGCAGCGACGATAGCGAGAGCGACGCCCTTTATGATGAAGCCGTGAAGTTCGTGCTCGAAAGCCGTCGTGCCTCTATCTCTGCTGTTCAGCGCAAGCTCAAGATCGGTTACAACCGCGCTGCACGCATGATCGAGGCGATGGAAATGGCTGGCGTCGTAACATCGATGAATACCAACGGCTCGCGTGAAGTCATCGCGCCAGCCCCTATGCGCGACTGAGTCGTACCATCCCCGAATTGCGGCGGCAGCGTGTCTGCACGCTGCCGCATCATCTTCGACACAATGAGGAATCCCATGCGCCTTATCCGCATGCTGTTGGCCACCGCACTGACTTTTTCCGTGATTTCCGCCCATGCCGACAGCAAGGACGTGGCACGCCTGACTCAGTTGCTGGAAAAATCCCAGACACTGACTGCACGTTTCTCGCAGCTGACCCTTGATGGCGGCGGTACGCAACTGCAGGAAACTGCGGGCGAAATGGCCTTGCAGCGCCCTGGTCTGTTCAACTGGCATACCGACGCCCCGCAGGAACAGTTGATGGTTTCCGACGGCAAGAAGGTCTCTTTGTGGGATCCGGACCTGGAGCAGGTCACCATCAAGAAGCTTGACCAGCGCCTGACCCAGACCCCGGCACTGCTGCTGTCCGGTGATGTGTCGAAAATCAGCGAGAGCTTCGACATCACGGCGAAAGAAGCCGGCGGCGTGATTGATTTCGTGCTCAAGCCCAAAACCAAGGACACGCTGTTCGACAGCCTGCGCCTGTCGTTTCGCAACGGCGTTATCAACGACATGCAGTTGATCGACAGCGTAGGCCAGCGCACCAATATCCTGTTCACCGGGGTCAAGGCCAACGAGCCGATTCCTGCCAGCAAATTCAAGTTCGACGTGCCCAAGGGCGCCGATGTCATTCAAGAGTAAAAGGGTTTAATCCTGACCATGGACCTGTTCAGCCGCGAACCGATTGCTCAGCCTCTGGCTGCACGCTTGCGTGCCACCAATCTGGATGAGTACGTCGGGCAGGAGCATGTGCTCGCGCATGGCAAGCCGTTGCGTGAGGCACTGGAACAGGGCGCGTTGCACTCGATGATTTTCTGGGGCCCGCCGGGTGTCGGCAAGACCACCCTGGCGAGGTTGCTGGCCAAGGTTTCGGACGCGCATTTCGAGACCGTTTCTGCGGTGCTGGCCGGGGTCAAGGAGATTCGCCAGGCGGTGGAGGTTGCCAAGCAACAGGCCGGGCAATACGGCAAACGCACGATTCTGTTCGTCGATGAGGTGCACCGTTTCAACAAGTCGCAGCAGGATGCGTTCCTGCCTTACGTTGAAGACGGCACACTGATCTTCATCGGCGCAACCACCGAGAACCCCTCGTTTGAACTCAACAACGCCTTGCTGTCGCGTGCCCGCGTCTATGTGCTCAAGAGCCTGGATGAAGCGGCCCTGCGCAAGCTGGTCAATCGCGCCCTGAAGGAAGACAAAGGCCTCGGTCAGCACAAGCTGAGCCTGAGTGATGAAGGCTTCGCGATGCTCATGGCCGCTGCCGATGGTGACGGTCGCCGCATGCTGAACCTGCTGGAGAACGCCTCCGATCTGGCCGAAGACGGCAGCGAGATTGATATCGAATTGTTGCAGAGCCTGCTCGGTGACAGCCGGCGTCGCTTCGACAAAGGCGGCGAGGCGTTCTACGACCAGATATCGGCCCTGCACAAGTCCATCCGTGGCTCGAACCCTGATGCAGCCCTGTACTGGTTCGCCAGAATGATCGACGGCGGCTGTGACCCGCTGTATCTCGCCCGCCGCGTGGTGCGCATGGCCAGTGAGGACATCGGCAACGCCGACCCGCGTGCCTTGCCGTTGTGCATGTCCGCCTGGGATGTGCAGGAGCGACTGGGCAGCCCGGAAGGCGAGCTGGCGGTGGCGCAGGCGATTGTCTATCTGGCCTGTGCGCCTAAAAGCAATGCGGTCTATATGGCGTTCAAGGCGGCGATGCGCGAAGCGGGTGAACACGGCTCACTCGAAGTACCGCTGCACCTGCGCAATGCGCCGACCAAGCTGATGAAGCAGCTCGGTTATGGCGAGGAATACCGTTACGCCCACGACGAGCCGGACGCCTACGCCGCAGGTGAGGACTACTTTCCGGACGAACTGGAGCCGCGTCAGTATTACCAGCCCGTGCCGCGTGGTCTTGAATTGAAAATCGGTGAAAAACTCAGGCATTTGACTGCACTTGACCATGCCAGCCTACGCAAACGGAGAAAGTGATGTTTCAAACCATTCTTGCGGTGTCGATTGCCGGGATCGCTGGTACATTATTGCGCTTTGCTGCGGGTACATGGGTCACCGCCAACTGGCCTCGCTATTTCTATGCGGCGACGCTGGCCGTCAACCTGGTTGGCTGCCTTATTATCGGAGTGCTGTACGGCCTGTTTCTACTGCGCCCGGAAGTGCCCGTCGAAATTCGTGCCGGACTGATCGTCGGTTTTGTAGGGGGTCTCACGACCTTTTCATCTTTTTCACTGGATACGCTGCGCCTGCTGGAAAGCGGGCAATTACCGCTGGCGCTGGGCTATGCAGGTATCAGCGTATTCGGCGGGCTGCTCGCAACGTGGGTTGGCCTGTCCCTGACCAGACTTTGATAGACGAGAGAACGATATGCTCGATTCCAAACTGTTACGTACTCAACTTCAGGACGTAGCGGATCGCTTGGCTTCCCGTGGCTTTACGCTGGATGTGGCCCGTATTGAAGCGCTGGAAGCCCAGCGTAAAGTGGTGCAGACCCGCACCGAGCAGTTGCAGGCCGAGCGTAATGCCCGATCCAAATCCATCGGTCAGGCCAAGCAGCGCGGCGAAGACATCGCGCCGCTGATGGCCGACGTGGAGCGCATGGGTAACGAACTGAGCGAAGGCAAGGTCGAGCTGGACGCAATCCAGGCCGAACTGGACGCGCTGGTGCTGAGCATCCCGAACCTGCCACACGAGTCCGTGCCGATAGGTGCCGACGAAGAAGGCAATGTCGAGGTCCGTCGCTGGGGCACGCCTACTGCGTTCGATTTTGAAGTCAAGGACCACGTCGCGCTGGGCGAAAAATTCGGCTGGCTGGATTTCGAGACCGCCGCCAAGCTGTCCGGCGCACGTTTCGCGCTGCTGCGTGGCCCGATCGCGCGTCTGCATCGCGCGCTGGCGCAGTTTATGATCAATCTGCACATTAATGAGCACGGCTACGAAGAAACCTACACCCCGTATCTGGTTCAGGCGCCAGCCTTGCAAGGCACAGGTCAATTGCCCAAGTTCGAAGAGGACCTGTTCAAGATCTCCCGCGAAGGCGAGGCTGATCTGTACCTGATTCCGACTGCCGAAGTATCGCTGACCAATATCGTGTCGGGTGAAATTCTCGATGCCAGGCAACTGCCGCTCAAGTTTGTGGCACACACCCCGTGCTTCCGCAGCGAAGCCGGTGCGTCGGGTCGCGACACGCGTGGCATGATTCGCCAGCACCAGTTCGACAAGGTCGAGATGGTCCAGATCGTAGCGCCTGACGAGTCCATGGCCGCCCTCGAATCGCTGACCGGCAACGCCGAGCGTGTTCTGCAATTGCTGGAGCTGCCGTACCGCACGCTGGCGCTGTGCACTGGCGACATGGGTTTCAGTGCCGTGAAAACCTACGACCTGGAAGTGTGGATTCCGAGCCAGGACAAATATCGGGAAATTTCGTCGTGCTCCAACTGCGGCGATTTCCAGGCGCGTCGTATGCAGGCGCGCTGGCGCAACCCGGAAACCGGCAAGCCAGAGCTGGTTCATACCCTCAACGGTTCGGGGCTGGCAGTAGGCCGTACTCTGGTTGCCGTGCTGGAAAACTATCAGCAGGCGGATGGTTCGATTCGCGTGCCGGATGTGCTCAAGCCTTACATGGGCGGCCTTGAGGTCATTGGTTAAATGGAGTTTCTGCCGCTGTTCCATAACCTGCGTGGCAGCCGCGTGCTGGTGGTCGGCGGCGGCGAGATCGCCCTGCGCAAATCGCGTCTGATCGCTGAAGCGGGTGCTGTGCTGCGCGTCGTCGCGCCGGAAATCGAAACCCAGCTGCGCGAGCTGGTCGCTCAAAGCGGCGGAGAGTTGATTCTGCGCGGTTACAGCGAAAGCGATCTGGACGGCTGCGTGCTGATCATCGCAGCAACGGATGACGAGCCGCTCAACGCGCAGGTGTCTCATGACGCTCGGCTGCGCTGCGTGCCGGTCAACGTGGTGGACGCGCCAGCGCTGTGTACGGTGATCTTTCCGGCAATCGTCGACCGCTCGCCGCTGGTCATTGCCGTCTCCAGTGGTGGCGATGCGCCGGTATTGGCGCGCTTGATCCGCGCCAAGCTGGAAACCTGGATTCCGTCCACTTATGGTCAGCTTGCCGGGCTGGCGGCTCGTTTTCGCAATCAGGTCAAAGGTCTGTTTCCGAATGTGCAGCAGCGCAGGGCGTTCTGGGAGGAGGTTTTCCAGGGGCCGATTGCGGATCGCCAGCTGGCCGGACAGGGCGCCGAGGCCGAGCGTCTGTTGATCGCCAAGATCGCAGGCGAGCCGCCTTCGGAAACCGGAGAGGTCTATCTTGTGGGAGCGGGGCCTGGTGATCCGGACCTGTTGACTTTCCGTGCCTTGCGTCTGATGCAGCAAGCGGACGTGGTGCTTTACGACCGTCTGGTTGCGCCGACGATTCTTGATCTGTGCCGTCGTGATGCCGAGCGTGTCTACGTCGGCAAACGGCGTGCGGAACATGCCGTTCCTCAGGAGCAGATCAACCAGCAACTGGTCGCGCTGGCCAAACAGGGCAAGCGAGTGGTGCGCCTCAAAGGCGGCGACCCGTTTATCTTCGGCCGTGGTGGCGAGGAAATCGAAGAGCTGGCGGCACACGGCATTCCGTTTCAGGTCGTTCCGGGTATTACCGCGGCCAGCGGTTGTGCTGCGTACGCGGGCATCCCGCTGACGCACCGTGATCACGCGCAGTCAGTGCGCTTTATCACGGGCCACCTGAAAAACGGCACGACGGACCTGCCGTGGTCCGACCTGGTGGCGCCGGCCCAGACGCTGGTATTTTACATGGGGCTGATCGGGTTGCCGGTCATCTGCGAGCAGTTGATCAAGCATGGCCGCTCCGCTGATACGCCTGCGGCACTGGTCCAGCAGGGCACGACGGTCAATCAGCGGGTGTTTACCGGCACTCTGGCCAATCTTGCGCAACTGGTCGCCGAGCACGAGGTGCATGCACCGACGCTGGTAATCATTGGTGAAGTGGTTCAGTTGCGTGAAAAGCTGGCGTGGTTCGAAGGCGCGCAGGCCACGCTCTGAGGTTGAAAAGCGGATAGCCCGTCCGGGCTGTCCGTTTCCGTTGCAAGCAAACAGATTACTTTTGCCAGATGCCTTTCCCCGACAGGCGTTCCCGGTCGTGCGTGGCCTGCAGGTTCAGCGCAGGTCCCTTGGGAATGATCCCGGTCGGGTTGATGGTGCGGTGACTTCCGTAGTAGTGGCCTTTGATATGCTCGAAGTCCACGGTCTCGGCAATGCCCGGCCATTGATACAGTTCGCGCAGCCAGTTGCTCAGGTTCGGATAGTCGGCAACACGCCGCAGGTTGCATTTGAAATGGCTGTAATACACCGCATCAAAGCGCACGATGCTGGTGAACAGGCGCACATCGGCCTCCGTCAGGTGCTCACCCGTCAGATAGCGTTTCTCGCCTAACAGCGTTTCCAGTGCATCCAGCTCGGTAAATACATCGTCGAAGGCCTCTTCATAAGCGCCCTGCGACGTCGCGAAACCTGCCCGGTAAACGCCATTGTTGACGTTCGGGTAGATCTGCTCATTGAGTTCGTCAATCGTCGGCCTTAACGGATGAGGGTAAAAATCCAGCGTGTTGCCGGTCAGCTCGTCGAACGCAGTGTTGAACATGCGGATGATTTCCGCCGACTCGTTGCTGACGATGCGTTGCTGCTGCTTGTCCCATAACACCGGCACGGTCACGCGCCCGGTGTATTCAGGGTCATCTGCGGTATAGCGCTGGTGAAGGAACTGCACTCCATCCAGAGCATCGCCGCTGGAGCCTTTCTGCTCATCGAAGGTCCAGCCGTTTTCCAGCATCAGCCAACTGACCACTGAAACATCGATCAGGTTGTCCAGGCCCTTGAGCGTGCGCAGGATCAGCGTGCGATGCGCCCAAGGGCATGCCAGTGACACGTAAAGGTGGTAGCGACCGGCTTCGGCTGCAAAACCGCTTTCACCGGATGGCCCTGCTTGCCCGTCGCGCGTTACCCAATTACGTCGCTGAGCATTTTCGCGCTGAAATGCGCCGTCTTTGCTGCTTTTGTACCACTGGTCTTGCCAGCGTCCTTCGACCAGAAGGCCCATGTCTGACTCCCGTTGTTGAGTGATAGAACTTGGAGGTCAGTTCAAGCGCGTCGGTTCGATCTGAAAAGCGCAAGATTATGGACGCTGGTTATCGTCGTAGCCGATAGATCATAGGGTTTTGTCACGACGATCCCAGAACGTTTGAGCTTGCTCGAAAGCCTCGTCGCGAGCGACACCCAGGCCGCGCAGGGCAAGCGCCATGGTTGAAATCAACGCCAGTTGCGGATAACTGTCCTCGATCTCGCCACGCCATAAGGCCAGCAGTTGCTGCGGGTCAAGGGTTGCCGGTTTGACGTGCCGACGCGGCGAGAGCGCCGGCCATTCTTCGTCCCAGGGCTGTCCGCCGGTGGTGCCATACAGATGGCTGATGGTGTCGGGGTTGATCTCGATTTCGCCGCCGTCACCCTTGACTACGATGGCGTTGTCGCCCAGTAAACTGCTGGCATCGCGATGCACGCCCTGATAGCCCGGATGAAAGATGCTCTGCAGGCCACAGCGTGCCTGCAATGGGTTGAGAATGCGCGCCAGCGAGTGAATCGGAGAGCGCAGACCCAGTGTGTTACGCAAATCGATCATACGTTGCAACTGCGGCGCCCAGTCAGCGAGCGGGATAAACGCCAGGTTGCCTTGATCGAGCGCGCTTTCGACGGCTGCCCAGTTACGGCACAGCGGAATATTCAGCAAGCCCAGCAGTTGCTCGGCGTACAGACGCCCTGCGGTGTGCGCGCCGCCGCCGTGAAGAAGGATTTTCACGCCGTTCTGCGCCAGGCACTTGGCTGCCAGCAAGTACCACGGCAGATGGCGCTTTTTGCCCGCATAGGTCGGCCAGTCGATATCCACCGCTAACGGCGGGGCGTTCAGGCGTTGGCGCAGTGCTTCAGTGAAGCCGGCCAGTTCCTCGGGGCTTTCTTCCTTGTGGCGCAGCAACATCAGGAATGCACCGAGCTGGGTGTCTTCGACCTTTTCGTCGAGCAGCATGCCCATGGCCTCCCGCGCTTCTTCGCGGGTCAGGTTGCGTGCACCGCGTTTGCCTTTGCCGAGGATGCGCACGAAGGGGGCAAAAGGATGTTCTTCTGGCGTTTCGGTCACCAGTGGGGCGTAGTCGTTCATATGCAATTGGTCGGCTTTGGCAGGCCCGCCAGCTTGGCGGCAAGTTTGGCAGGGGTGCCGTTGAACAGACGGTTGAGGTGCAGGCTGTTGCCTTTCTCCACACCCAGCTTCAGCGCAGTGTATTTGATCAGTGGCCGAGTGGCCGGCGAGAGCTGAAACTCGGCGTAGAAATCCCGCAACAGCTGGAGAATTTCAATGTGTTCTGCGCTCAGGACAATGCCTTCCTCGGCCGACAAGGCCTGCGCAACCTCCATTGACCAGTCGTTGAGGTCTTGAAGAAACCCGTCTTTGTCCAGGTCGATGCTGCGTCCGTCGATGATCAGCTGCTTCATAGCCAGGTATTGACCTTGTCGAAACGCAACGACAGCTCCACGAAGGCGGGGTAGTCGATGCTGTTAATGCCCGCAGCAAGCGGCAGATTGCGCGCCTTGACGTCTTCATCCAGCGCAAACAGCTGCGATGAGCCAATCAGGGCTTGCAGGTTCTGCCACTGAGTGCTGGCCGACGTCAGCGCATACGTGGCGTCGCCACACAGCAAAACGCCATCATCGCTGCCCAGCAGGCGCAGGCAGCTGTCCAGTCGAGTATCGGTGAAGGGCGAGTGAGAAAGAACGTGCAAGGTAGCCATCAGATCGTAATCACCTCGTCATAGCGGTCAAACAGTGCCGACAACTCGGGCCGCGCGGCCAACGGGTTGATCTCGTCGCCCAGCGTGCTGGCAGAAATACCGCGCTCAGCCAGGCTCTGCCCACAGGCATACAGGTCTTCGACGCCGAACATCGATAACGCTTTAAGGTTTGCAGTCAGGTCCTTCTGCTGCAAGGCCCCCGGAGCCTGCTGCGGCGCCAACTGAAAAACACCGTCATCCATAAACAGCAGGCCGACCGGCAGATCGAACGCGCCGCCCGCCAGTACGATGTCCAGCGCTTCCCGGGCACCGGGACCGGACCACGGTGACTGGCGGCTGACAATCAATAATGATCGAGGCATTTCACGGCCCTCCAAAGCAGATCAGGCGATCAGCGGATTGCACGGCGTCATGCAACTGACCCAGCCCGGACAGTTCCCACGGCTCAAGCAGATTTGCCGCTGGCCGCTGATAGCGCTCGGCTTCCTGAGCATTCAGCACGCCACGGCGCAACGCAGCGGCAATGCACACCACGCCGTCCAGGTTGTGCTCGACGATGAAGTCGCGCCATTGCAGCGCCAGATCCTGCTCGTCCTGAGGCGTCACGACGTTGGCCGACGCGCTGTGCACTCCGTCCTGATAAAAGAACAGACGGACGATTTCATGACCGCCTGCGAGCACCGCCTTGGCGAACAGCAGCGCACGCCGCGAGGAGGGCGCATGAGCGGCGGAAAAAAGCGAGATGGCGAATTTCATGATCGGCTCTGCCAACAAAACATGCGCAATGATAAAGAATTCAGGGGCGGGTGTGTGAGTCTGGCGAAGGAGCGCTGATCACTTCACGGTGCGGCAAACATCCTGTCTCGTCGCTTGATTGATAACGAGCGAACATCAATACATGAAAATATAGCACTTACCGTTTCAAAGTGTGTCCGGCAGACTCCTTGATAAGCGCTGACAAGCACTCTTATAACGTTGTCCTTCTCGTGCCTTGGTCTACAGCCTGGCAACAGCCGTTTTTGGCGGGTTTAGTCCGGCCATATCGACACGCTGCTCAACGCTAGAGCGGTCGCTTATTCCGACAGCGCCCGTGGCATGTACATCGAGAACGAACTGTTCAAAAAGCTCGGCATTCAGCAGCAGCGCTGGTGTCAGCGTTCGCCCGCGGCGCTTGATCAAGCCGACGTTGCGGATCACCTCAGGGGCAACCAATGGCACGCTCACCAGAAACGGGTGGGAGGTGATCGGCATGGCAATCGAGGGCACCGCTGCCACCCCAAGCCCGGCTTCTACAAGGCCGATCATGGTCGTGACATGCCGCGTTTCGCAGATGCTGTCCCTGGGCGGGCGCGTGGGCGCCAGCGCCTTGTCCAGCACCAGTCTGTTGCCGGAGGTGATATCCAGGGAGATGTAGTCGTGGCGGTACATCTCTTCCCGACTGACACTGACCTTGCGCGTGGTGCGCTCGAACAGCTTCACATTCAGCGCCGACTCCAGCTTTTCTATACGCCGGCTGAGCGCAAGCTGCGTAATCTGCACAGTGTCGGCGGCCTTGCGAAAGCTGCCGGTCTCAACCACGGCCCGAAAGGCCTGAAGGTCGTTTAGATCGAAGTTGATGGGCATAGGGCAGTCAGTTCTATTGATGCGGGATGCGCATCAATATATCAGGCCGCGTGAGGCGGGCAGGGAGTGCGGCGATTATCAGGAGCTGCTCTGATCGGCCTCGGCAATAATCAGGGCCTTTGCAAGCGCAACGGCGTTCGGGATATCCAGCTGGCTGGAAGCGAACGACTTGATCAGCAGCGATTTTGGCAGGGCCCAATCCCACTTCTCCCGGATCAGGTTCTTTACATCGTTCAAAAGCGGCTCGACGTCGTTGGCGTCCAGCTCGGCAATCCTGCCCAGCGCCGCTAAAGCGCTTTCCCGTGATGCGCTTATTTCCAGAACCAGTCCCGAACCTGTGCACATCACCCCGGACTGGTTGAGCAAAAGGCAAAGCGCGTCATTGGTGTAGTCCCCGGCCCAGGTCAGCAGGTAGCTGCTTGAGACCGAGCCGGTCAGATACTGGTCTGCCAGCCCCAGCCTGTGAAATGTCTGACGTGCTTCTCCGAGCAGGGCTTGCGCACTGGCATCAATGAACGGGCAGGGATCGCTCTCTGTCAGTACGGCGCGCATCTCTTGCCGTACGCGGTCATGAATCTTGGCCCCGAGCCCATCGAATACGGGCGGCTCGCCGCCACGTGCAGGCATGACGACAATGACTTTCTTTTCCAGGTCTACATCCAGTACCTGCCAGCGTCGGCCGCCGAATATGATGCGTTGGCCCATGGTCAGCGGGCGGCTGACAGGAACGGACCCGAGCGGTTTGCCATCCCGGACCAGCCTGAACTCTTCATCGGTGGTAAATGCGCTGTAAAACTCATAGTGATTGACCAGCTTCTCGCCAATTTCACCCGGCAGCAGCAGGCCCGAACTGTCCTGAACGATCAGTTTCTTTTCACCCAAAGTCTTGAGGAGGGTCATAAAGTCGGCTTTGCTGATGGCTGCAAATGTCCCGCTTGCGACCAGGCTACTCCACAGCTCTGTTGCACTGGCGCCGCCTTGCTGAGCGATCATCGACAAGCACTGCTGCACCAGCGTCGAGGCGTGCAGGTCGTTCGCTCTGGGTGGCTCAAACCATTTTTCGATCAACAACCGGATCATGGCGATTGTCTGTACGAGATTTTGCCGGAGTTGATCCGAGAGGCCTGATTCAGGTGTCAGGGTTTTTTCCTGGCAATAGGCGCGCAGTGTTGCGGGCTCTCCCTCACGGCGCCCTGATCGGCCCAATCGCTGACGCAGGCTGGCTACCGATGGAGGCGGTCCGATCTGCGCAACGGCTTTGATATTGCCGATATCGATACCCAACTCAAGGGTGGTGGTGCAGACAGCAGAGGCGGGCGGGGTGCCCGCTTTCAATGCTCGCTCTGTGTCTTCACGCAAGTCCCTGGACAGGCTTCCGTGGTGTGGTAGAAATTCATTGGGCAGACCATCGTTTTCACACAAACGGCGCAGTCTGTCGGCGTACCACTCCACTTGGTCGCGGCTGTTGGGGAAAATCAGGTTGTTGCTGCCGCGCAAAACCCTGTACAGATGTGCCGCGATAGCGTGTCTGGTCCCGGATGCGTCTTCTTCTTCGTCATCGTCGTCCTTTGTTATGGATGTCTGTTTGTCCGCAACGAGCTTTTTCAGCGGCAGCATCGTGTAGCCGCGCACTTGAACCTGGAGGTCCTGGCCCGATGCTCGAGAAATGATTTCGTCCATGCGCCGGGCTTGTCCCGGACGCAGAAACTCGCGTGCGAGCGCCATCTCCCCCAAGGTCGCGGACAGGCCTACACGCGGAAGTTTCCTGTTGGCAACGCTCTCGACCCGGTGCATCAGCGATTGCAGTTGCTTGCCGCGTTCACTGCCGATGAAGGCATGCAATTCGTCGATCACGACGTAACGAAGGTTTTGAAAAAGACCCGCCAGAGCCGAGCCGCGGTTGACGAACAAGGCTTCCAGCGACTCTGGGGTAATGAGCAGAATGCCGCTGGGCGATTTAAGAAACTTATGCTTTTTGCTTGCTGATACATCGCCATGCCAGCCGACGACCGGAATTTCAAGGCGCTCGCACAGGCGCGTCAATCTGTCCCACTGGTCATTGATCAGGGCCTTCAGCGGGCTGATGTAAAGCACCGCGCCAGGCGGATCCGCGCTGTTGAGCAGGTTGGTCAGAATGGGCAGAAAAGCCGCTTCGGTTTTGCCTGCTGCCGTTGACGCCGCGATGATCACGTCACGATCAGCCTCGATCAAGGCAGGGATAGCCCATTCCTGAGCATCCCTGAGCGAGGTCCAGCCTTGGGACCACACCCATTGCTGTACATCGGGGTGAAGCTGTTCGAACGCCGATGAGTCAGAGCTTGAAACTGGTGAGTTCATCGTCGGCCTCTACGTTCAGATCGTTCTGGCCGCCGTCGTCTCTGGCAATCTCCACAGCGCCCAGAAGTGCTCTCCAGTCTGCGCCCGGATTTTGTTCCAGTACCGCCAGCAGGTTGATAAAAGCAGTAATGGTGGTCCGGGGCGTACGGAAGTAAGCCTCTCCCAGCCGCTGGCCACAGTGCTCGATAAAGACGGGGATCGCTTCATCCGGGAGCAGGTATTTTTCCGGATCGCCGTAGGCATAAACGTTGCGCAGGTTCTGCAGGAGGACGTAGAAGTCCTCGGGAGTAAGGCTGGTCAGACGGATGACCGGGCCAGAAAGGTCGACATAACCGGTCTTGGCAAAGGTGTTTTCTGCCAGCCTGGACTGCAGGGCAGGGTAGCTGTACAAGCCTCGGCGCGTGTCCATCAGAAATTCCGGCGTACCGCCCAGAACAAAACCCAGTCCGTCCGTCGATCCTTGCAGAGAATCATTGAGGATGCGCAGGATCTGTTCGTAGTTCGCATTGCGCGCCTGGGTATTGGCAAGTTTGTACAGGTTGACCAGTTCGTCCAGGCACACCATCAGCCCGCCGAAGCCTGCCAGCCGCACAAAGCGGGAAAGCAGTTTGAGTTGATCGTACACAGAGGCGTCATCCACGCAGCTTCTTACTCCCAAGGCCGCCCGCGCATCGGTTTTGGTGGTGAACTCACCTCGCAGCCAGCGAATGGCATCAGCTTTGAGCTTTTCGTTGCCTTCATCAAAGCCACGGCAGTAGGCGGCAATGACTTCTGCGAAATCATAACCATTGACCATTTCGGTCAGTTCGGCGAGGTATTGGCGAATCACCGTCTCGCTGTCGATGCCCTTGCTCCTGGCCTCGGTTTTTGCCTGGGAAATGAATTTTTCGACAATGCCCTGAAGCGCACCGCCATCCGGTTTGGTACGTGTAGACATGTTCTTGGCAAGCTCGGCGTAAAGCGAGCGCGCCTGGCCGCCTGAAGCGTGCAAACGCCGGTCGGGGTTGAGATCGGCATGCATGGTGACCAGCTTGCGTTCCATCGCAATGCCTCTGACCAGATTGAGGAAGAATGTCTTGCCTGCGCCATACTCGCCAATTACGACACGAAACGCTGAACCACCTTCGACCAGGCGGTCGACATCTTTTATAAGGGCGGCCAGTTCACCGACGCGGCCTACCTGTATCAGGTGCTGTCCGACACGAGGAACAACTCCGGCGCGCAGTGACTGAATGACCGCATCGCGATCCTTGGCTCGTATCGTACTCATAGCGTTAGCTCGCTCCAAATGTCGGGGTTGATTTCGATCGGGTCATCGCCCTCGGAAACCGGCATGTCGAACAGCTCGAATGCCATATCGTTGATCTGCTCCAGTGCACCATCGAGCATCAGGTCCATGGTGGCAGTTGCATTTTCCAGCGCTTGTCGAGTCCATTCGTTACGCGATACCAGCAGGCGGAGAAATGCCGAGTGTTCGGTATCGAGGCCGTAGAGATGCGTCTCGGCATCGGAGGCATTTTGCGCGCTATCTTCTGCAGTGACCTGTTCGTCTTCCTGATCGCCCTTGAAAACATTGGCCAGAAGTGCTGACGCCGCTGCGGTTTCGCGCTGCAACTGTGCGATTTTGTGCATGTCCAGAACGATTCCTGAGCCCTGTTTTTTGCCGTCGGCTCCGGTTGAAGCAGGTAAAGATCGGCGTGCAGAGATCATTCCGCCAGACACGCTGGCCGCAGCACCATGCAGATCGCTGTACAGCGAAGTCGTATCGAGTTGCAGGGCTTTGTAGGCGCGCTCAAGCAGCTTGACCTGCTGAGGGGTGACGGTTCCATCAGCCTGGGCAAGCTGAGCGAGAAAATAGCCGATAGTGCGCTTTTCATCTTGCTGCAGTGCAGCAATCTTCTTTTTGAGACTTGAAAGTGTTGGCGGCTGCAATCGTTGGAGTAACTGGTACGCCTTGAGACGTTTTCGATGTGTGACGGAAAAATGCGTCCACGAATCGATATGCTGGCCGAGCAGCGCGCTCTGTCCCTGATTTGCTTCTCCCGACGCTGCTACTGAAGCGGCGATATCCAACGTGGTCAACGCAACGCTGTAGTCTGTTGTTGCGCGCAGGGCCGGTTCATCAGGCTCCGTTTCAAACAGCACGACGTGCTCATCTGCTTTCGCGCGGCCGCCAGCCAGTACGTCGGGCTCCATGCCGATGTTCAGGCCCTCCAGAATTCTTGCCAGTGCGGTTATCTGATTGCGCGGCAGAGCGCCGTCGGACTTGAAGCGTTGCGCCAGCTCGCTGAACGGCATCGCAATTGCGTCAGAGCTGACGTCCGATTGCAGTTTTTCCAGCTCGCGCTTCGCGTATTCAGGCCACAGGAATGGCGGCAGCAGAAGCAAGCCCTCCAGAGCCTCGTATTTGTCAGGGTTGTCGACGTTTCGGCCCACATAACGGCTGAATGGGGTGAGCAGCCCGGCGCATTCCTCAACGATGAGCTGCAGTTTTTTGCGAATGCCTGACGTCACGCTTACATCAGGGAGATCACCTACAGGTATGGGGGGTATGTCAAGGTAGGGGGAGGACGCACGGTAGGTAATCCTGAGTCTGGTTTTGTTGTTGAGTACTTTCAGACCATCGGGGAATCGTTGGGCATATTCTGCCTTGAACAGCCGTTGAAACAGATCCGAGCACCTGACGACCGGGGTGCGCAGTGAAATGTTCGGATCGGTCATCGCCCAGGCCAGTGCCCAGCCGCTGTTCAACGGGTATTTGTCCTTGGCCATCTGGCCCAACGCCACGCGCGTCAAGATCGGCATTTCATAGCTGTCAGCCGATTTCGTTGGCGGTTCGTGCAAGTACATTCGCTCTGAAATGACCGTCGTGTTCAGATGCTCAAGAAGCCTCGAGGCCTGGCTACAAAACGACCCATGCTGGTAATAAAGTCCTTTCAGACGCTCTATCTCAGCCTTGATCGCAGTGCTCTCTTCTCGCGCCTCGGCATCAGAGAGTGTGTCCACGAGCAATCGCCGCTCCAGGCCGTGGAAAAACATGAAGACATAACCGCTACCTGCCTTGGGATCGCATCGACCACCGGCCAGCCACTGTAAGTAGCCGTGACGTTCCTTTGGATCGAGGTCATCGTAAGTCGACCAGTAGAACGTCAGCATGGGGGCAAGATCGACGTGCGAATTCGCTACTTTCAAGGATGTATCAATGAATGAAGGCTCTAACTGCCTGAACCGCGGGTTTTTAGCGCCGACGTAAACCATGCCGTCGGGCAGCGTGATGCCGGCGACAGTGACGGGCTCTCCCGGACGTAGCCATCTGAGTTTACCGGTGTGAGCAGGTGCTTTCGGAATGCTGAAGGACCCGCTTTCGGGTGAGCCCTGCCGAACGGTAAAGAATTCCAGGTTGAGAGTGGAGGAGGTCGCCTGCGGTGCAGCGGGCACAGATTCCTGTACTGACGTGTCCTCATCTGGCTGAGGTTGCGTGCCGCCAATCAGGTTGCTGGACGGTCTGCTGAAGCGCGCGTAGCGCCCTATGGCGAGGCCGGCGTAGTCACTGTTGCCGAAAGAAGGCGTCCGGACAGGGATGGGGAAAGGCTGGGTACCGCCTACCAGGGACGAAGCTCGACTGAAGCGTGCAAAGCGACCTGTCGCAAGGTTTTCAGTCCCTGCATCGACAGCGTGTGTTTGAACAGCTGCTGGAAGGTATTCTTCAGAAGCCCCGGCAGTGTGCCGAATCTCGTCCGCATGGAGCGGCGTGCCTCCAGCAAAATGGGTGGACGGTCGACTGGGTGCCATTGGCTCTTCCATGGTTCATCGGCTGGCAAACCGGCAGTATCCACATTTTGTCTGCGGGGGCCAAGCATGCGTGCCACAGACAAGAGGGGCGGAAACTGGCGAGGTGGGTTTCTGCCTCCTCAAGCGGGTTTACCAAAACCCCGGAAACGACAAAGCCCTGAATAATCAGGGCTTTGCGCTACCAAATATGGCGGAGGCATAGAGATTCGAACTCTAGGACCTGTTACAGTCGGCAGTTTTCAAGACTGCTGCCTTAAACCACTCGGCCATACCTCCACTTCGTTGCGGGCGCCATAATACCGGAATGAAACAAGCTGTCAAACTCTGTGACTAGCCAGTTGCAGCGCCTCTGTTATGATCTTTGCAACTCAACATTTCAACAGGAAGGAGTTTCGCCATGCGCGAACAGGATTACAGCCTTAAAACCGGCGTGCAGGCCGACCAGCTCGAGGTTAGTCGTGTCCTGCGCAATACTTATGGTCTTCTTGCCCTGACGCTGGCGTTCAGCGGTGTCATGGCCTTTGTCGCGCAGCAGATGCGCGTTGGCTACCCGAATATCTTCGTGGTGCTGATCGGCTTCTATGGTCTGTTCTTCCTGACCAACAAGCTGCGTGATTCGGCCTGGGGTCTGGTTTCGACATTCGCTCTGACCGGCTTCATGGGTTTCCTGCTGGGCCCGATCCTCAACCGTTATCTGGGCATGGCTGGCGGCGCTGAAGTGGTCAGCTCCGCTTTCGCGATGACCGCACTGGTCTTTGGTGGCTTGTCGGCCTATGTGCTGATCACCCGCAAGGACATGAGTTTCCTGGGCGGTTTCATCACCGCCGGTTTCTTCGTCCTGCTGGGTGCGGTGCTGGCCAGCATGTTCTTCCAGATCAGCGGGCTGCAACTGGCGATCAGCGCAGGTTTTGTACTGTTCTCTTCGGTCTGCATTCTGTTCCAGACCAGCGCGATCATTCAGGGTGGCGAGCGTAACTACATAATGGCGACCGTCAGCCTGTATGTATCGATCTACAACCTGTTCGTCAGCCTGCTGCAAATCTTCGGCATCATGAGCCGCGACGACTGATCTATATGATCACGGCGGCTTGAGCGTTCAGGCCGCTTCGCTGTAAACAAAAGCCCCGACTTGTCGGGGCTTTTGCATTTCTGCGTTTTCAAAAAATCGGGGTGCTGGCGTTATGCCGGTTTTTCACCGCCCTGGCATGTCAGTCAAATCCTGTCATTCAGTCCAGCCCAAGGCGTAAATTTTTTTGACTGATAAGTCATCTTTATCAAGATTGTTACAGTCTTATCAGGCATTTATCGACTTTTAATCATCACTGAAACAAATATCAGACTATTCCCCAGGGTTTGTAGGCACTTCGCCGTTTTGGCCAATTGACATCACGGAACAGGGATGGACACATTTTTTCAGGATGTGTCAGTTTTGTTACGCAACACAAAGGCGAGTGACAGGATTTCCTCGCCACAGATGGAGTCCTGTCGTACCAATCTGTTCTATCAGCAAACAAGGAAGTGTCATGACGAAAGTCAAAGAAAATGCTGCAATTCAACTCTCCGCTGCTACCAGCAGTTCCTATGACCAGATCAATACGTTCGCTCACGAGTATGACCGTGGTGGCAACCTCACGATCAATGGCAAGCCTTCGTACTCGGTCGATCAGGCTGCTGATTACCTGCTTCGCGATGACACCGCCTGGGCGGATCGCGACGGTAACGGCACCATCAACCTCACGTATACGTTCCTGACAGCCAAACCTGCCGGGTTCGACAATTCTCTGGGGACTTTCAGTGCGTTCAACGCGCAACAGAAAGCCCAGGCGGTATTGTCGATGCAATCCTGGGCAGACGTTGCCAAGGTCAGTTTCACCCAGGCCGCTTCCGGCGGCGACGGGCATATGACCTTTGGTAACTACAGTGATGGCAGTAGCGGCGGGGCAGCTTTTGCGTATCTGCCCAGTGGCAACAGCCGCACGGATGGCCAGTCCTGGTACCTTGTCGATAACAGCTACAAGGTCAACACCACCCCGGACAATGGCAATTACGGCCGTCAGACCCTGACCCACGAAATCGGCCACACCCTGGGCCTGTCTCACCCTGGCGACTACAACGCCGGCGAAGGCAACCCGACTTATAGGGACGCCACTTACGCAGAAGACACGCGCGGTTACAGCGTCATGAGTTACTGGAGTGAATCCAATACCGATCAGAACTTCGTCAAGGGCGGCGCTCCGTCGTATTCCTCGGCTCCGTTGCTGGACGATATTGCGGCTGTTCAGCAGCTTTACGGCGCAAACATGAGCACGCGTGCCACCGACACGGTCTACGGCTTCAACTCCACCGCCGGGCGGGATTTCTACAGCGCCACGTCTGCCGCTTCCAAGGTGGTGTTCTCGGTGTGGGACGGAGGGGGCAAGGATACCCTCGACTTCTCGGGCTTCACCCAGAACCAGAAGATCAACCTCAACGCCGCCTCGTTCTCGGACATCGGTGGCATGGTGGGCAACGTTTCCATTGCCAAAAACGTCGTGGTTGAAAACGCCATCGGTGGCTCAGGCAGTGACTTGTTGATCGGCAACTCCGCTGCAAACGACCTTAAAGGTGGTGCCGGTAACGACATCATCTACGGTGGCGGCGGCGCCGACAGCCTGACCGGTGGCGCAGGTGCTGACATCTTTGTGTTCGGTGCCAGCTCCGACTCCAATCGTGCAGCTCAGGATACGATTCGTGACTTTGTCAGTGGTCAGGACAAAATCGACGTATCGGCCATCTCCACGCTGAGCGCATTGCAGTTCGTCAACGCCTTCAGCGGACATGCGGGTGAAGCGATCCTCAACTACAGCCAGAGCAGCAATCTGGGTAGCCTGGCCATCGACTTCACAGGGCAGGGACTGGGTGATTTCCTGGTAGGGACCGTTGGTCAAGCGTTCGCTACGGATATCGTGGTTTAATCGGTAACACTCATGGGCGGCTCTTTCTGCCGCCCATGATCCGGAATGTACCCCTTCATGAATATCAATCACGTTGTTCGAATCGTGCCAATTGCGTTTGCGCTGCTGGCAGGGATTTCTGGAGCAAGCATGGCCATGAGTTTGAAACTGCCCAACCCCGCCGAGCTCAGCGGCAAGTGGCAACTTTCTGTTCAAGGGAAAGCCGGAGATGCCTGCCAGCTTCATCTGAATACCGAAGTACCGCAACTGAGTGGTGATCTGGCGTGTGCAGTGCAGTGGTTGCACGAAGTGCCTGACGGCTGGTTTCCGACTCCGGATGGTCTGGCGCTCACCGACAAGGAAGGCAATCGCCTGGTCCACTTTAACAGGACAGGATCGCAGAGCTATGAAGCACGTTTGCCCGGTGGTGAAGTGCTGATCCTTGGACGGCTCGCCGAATAAGCATTTACGGACGTACACGCGTTATTTGACAAAAATCACGGATGTCGCCCTGTCACAAGCAGGATCATCAAGGAACGACCATGAGTGCCTTGCCCCATAGCGCCCAGCCGCCGCTTTATAAAGCGCTGGCAGATTACAAGAGCGCGTTGATCGGCGTCGGTTGTTTTACCGCGCTGATCAATGTGTTGATGCTTGCTCCATCGATTTACATGTTGCAGGTCTATGACCGTGTGTTGACCTCGCAGAATCAGACCACACTGGCCATGCTGACCCTGATGGTGGTCGGATTCTTTGCGTTTATCGGCTTGCTGGAAATGATCCGCAGCTTCGTGGTCATCCGCATCGGCAGCGAGCTGGAGAAGCGTTTCAATCTGCGTGTCTACCAGGCTGCGTTCGAGAGCAATCTGCATGCCGGGCAGCGTCAGGCCGGCCAGGCACTCGGTGATCTGACCTTTATCCGCCAGTTCCTCACCGGCCCTGCGTTGTTTGCGTTCTTTGACGCCCCCTGGTTTCCCATTTATCTGGCGGTGATTTTTCTGTTCGATCCCTGGCTGGGCCTGCTGGCCAGTGTCGGCACGGTGCTGCTGGTCGCGCTGGCGTACCTGAATGAATGGCTGACCCGTAAGCCGTTGGCCGAGGCCAGTGGCTATTCGCAGCAGTCTGCGCAATTGGCAACTCGCCACCTGCAACAGGCCGAGGCCATTCAGGCCATGGGCATGCTGGAGGCATTGCGACGTCGCTGGTTCTCTGTGCACGGGCGCTTTCTGGCGCTGCAGAACCGCGCCAGCGACACCGGCGCGGTGATCAGCTCGATCAGCAAAGCGCTGCGCCTGTGTCTGCAATCGCTGGTCCTGGGGCTGGGCGCACTGCTGGTGATCCGTGGCGACATGACGGCCGGAATGATGATCGCCGGTTCGATCCTGATGGGACGCGTTCTGAGTCCCATCGATCAGTTGATTGCCGTCTGGAAACAGTGGAGTTCCGCACGCCTGGCTTACGGGCGCCTCGATCAGTTGCTCAAGACTTACGCCGAACCTGCGCCGCGCATGCCGCTGCCGGCACCGCGCGGTCAGATCACCGCAGAGCAGGTCAGCGCCGCACCTCCGGGCAGAACCTCGCCGACGGTGCAACAGGTGAGTTTTCAGTTACAGGCCGGGGAGGTGCTTGGCGTGCTGGGCGCGTCCGGCTCTGGCAAGTCGACCCTCGCTCGAGTGCTGGTGGGGGTGTGGCCAGTGCTCGGCGGCACAGTGCGGCTGGACGGTGCCGACATGCATCGCTGGGACCGCGAGGCACTTGGGCCCTACATTGGTTATTTGCCGCAGGACATCGAACTGTTCAGTGGCACCGTGGCCGAGAATATTGCGCGTTTCCGTGATGACGACGGGGCCGCGGTGGTGGCTGCTGCGCGACTGGCGGGTGTGCATGAGCTGATTCTGCGCTTGCCGCAAGGTTACGACACGCGCCTGAGCGATGATGGTGGCGGCTTGTCTGGCGGCCAGAAACAGCGCGTTGCGTTGGCTCGGGCGTTATATGGCGAACCACGACTGGTGGTGCTGGATGAACCCAACTCCAATCTGGATGCCGCTGGCGAAGCGGCGCTCACTCAGGCAATCGGTGAGCTCAAGGCCCGAGGTTGTACGGTGGTGCTCGTGACTCACCGTACGCCTTCATTGACTCAGACCGATCGTCTGCTGGTACTGAGCGAAGGTCGCATGCAGGCCTTCGGGCCAACGGCGCAAATCCTTCAGGCGCTGTCGGGGCAGGCATCGCAGGCGCAAACCGCCGAGCAACAACCGCAACCCCGCCCGGTGCCGACCGGGATTTCCATGAGCCGCCAGTACGGCGCCCAGAACAGGCAGACGTATGAGCCGCTCTCTCGACAATCATTACGCCGTGCCGGGCAAGGAACGCGGCGTGCAGTTTTTCGTCCGCGCAGGCTGGATTCTGATGCTGGCAGGGGCGGGCAGCTTTTTTCTCTGGGCAAGTCTGGCACCGCTGGATCAAGGCATCGCCGTGCAAGGGACGGTGGTGGTCTCGGGCAAACGCAAGGCCGTGCAGTCGCTGGATGGCGGCGTGGTGAGCAAAATTCTCGTCAGCGAAGGCCAGCTGGTAAAAGAAGGCGAACCGCTGTTTCGCCTCGATCAGACGCAGGTCGAAGCCGATGTGCAGTCGTTACGCGCTCAATACCGAATGGCGTGGGCGAGTCTGGCCCGTTGGCAGAGCGAGCGCGACAACCTGAATGAGATCAACTTCCCCGCAGAACTGATCGCCGCCGGGCAAGGGCAAGACCCCGATCCACGATTGGCGTTGGTGCTTGAAGGGCAGCGGCAATTGTTCAGCAGTCGTCGACAGGCCCTGGCGCGTGAGCAATCGGGTTTGCAGGCGAGCATCGAAGGTGCCGGGCTGCAACTCAAGGGCATGCGCCGGGCGCGTCTGGACCTGCAGGCCCAGGCCGACTCGCTGCGCCAGCAGTTGAGCAACCTGCAGCCCCTGGCGCAAAACGGTTTTATCCCGAGCAACCGGCTGCTGGAATTTCAGCGTCAGTTGTCGCAGGTGCAGCAGGACCTGGCTCAGAACGCGGGCGAAACCGGGCGAATCGAGCAGTCGATCATCGAGTCGCGGCTGCGTCTGCAGCAGCAGCGCGAGGAGTATCAGAAAGAGGTGCGCAGCCAATGGGCCGACGCGCAGGTCAAGGCGCTGACGCTTGAGCAGCAACTGGCCTCTGCGGGTTTTAGCTTGCAGCACAGCGCAATTCTGGCGCCTGCCGATGGCATCGCCGTCAACCTGGGCGTGCACACCGAAGGCGCGGTGGTTCGTGCTGGCGAAACGCTGCTGGAAATCGTTCCGCAAGGCACCCGTCTAGAGGTCGAAGGGCGCTTGCCGGTGCAGTTGATCGATAAGGTCGCCAGCCACTTGCCGGTGGATATTTTGTTCACGGCGTTCAATCAGAGCCGCACCCCGAGGGTGTCCGGTGAGGTGAGCCTGATTTCCGCTGACCAGATGCAGGACGAAAAAACCGGCCAGCCGTATTACGTATTACGCACCTCGGTTGGCGATGCGGCGCTGGAAAAACTCAACGGTCTGGTGATCAAGCCGGGTATGCCGGCTGAAATGTTCGTGCGCACGGGCGAACGCTCGCTGCTCAATTATCTGTTCAAACCGTTGCTGGACCGTGCCGGCTCCGCGTTGACGGAGGAATAGAATGTCTGCTTATCCTCTGAAAGCCGCTTTGCTGACGGCCATTTTGCTGGGCGGGTTGCTGGGTGCGGTTCCCGCCAGCCATGCAATGGGCCCGTTCGAGGTCTACGCGCTGGCGCTGCGCAACGATCCGACCTTCCTCGGCGCGATCAAGGAGCGTGACGCAGGGCTGGAAAACCGCATCATCGGGCGTGCCGGCCTGTTGCCTCGTGTTTCGTATACCTACAACAAGGGTCGCAACGATTCCAAAGCCACCCTCAAGGGCGGGCGCGAAGACACCACGGATCATCGCCATTACAACAGCTTCGGTTCGAGCCTGACGATTCAGCAGCCGCTGATCGACTACGAGGCATACGCCAATTACCGCAAGGGCGTTGCTCAGGCGCTGTTTGCCGACGAGACCTTCCGCAGCAAGAGTCAGGAATTGCTGGTGCGGGTCCTGACGTTGTACACCCAGGCCTTGTTCGCTCAGGACCAGATCAACATCGCCCGCGCCAAACAACAGGCCTTCGAGCGTCAGTTTGCGCAGAACCGGCAGATGTTTCAGCAGGGTGAGGGCACACGCACCGATATTCTCGAAGCGGAATCGCGCAATGAGCTGGCGATTGCCGAGCAGATCGAAGCGACTGACGAGCAGGATGCGGCCTTGCGCGAGCTTGGCGCGTTGTTGGGTGAACCGGGCATTGACGTCGCTCGGCTGGAGCCGCTGAAGGACAGTTTTCAGGCTTTGGTGCTGGCACCCTCCAGTTATACCGAATGGCATGCACTGGCCTTGGCCAACAGCCCGATTCTGGCGTCGCAGCGTCAGTCGCTGGAAGTGGCGCGGTATGAGGTGGAGCGCAATCGCGCCGGTCATCTGCCGACGGTCAATGCTTACGCGAGCATTCGTCAGAACGAGTCCGACAGCGGCAATACCTACAATCAGCGCTACGACACCAACACCGTCGGCATCGAACTCAGCCTGCCGCTGTACGCCGGGGGCGGTACCAGTGCCTCGGTGCGTCAGGCCAACAGCAAGCGTGAGCAGGCCGAATACGAGCTGGAGGGCAAGACTCGCGAAACCCTGATCGAGGTACGGCGGCAGTTCAATGCCTGCGCGTCGGGTGTGAGCAAGCTGCGGGCTTATCAAAAAGCGCTGGTCTCGGCGCAGGCGCTGGTCGAGTCCACGCGGCAGAGCATTCTCGGCGGCGAGCGCGTCAATCTGGATGCGCTCAACGCCGAGCAGCAGCTTTACAGCACCCGGCGCGACCTGGCAAAGACCCGCTATGACTACTTGATGGCCTGGATCAAGCTGCATTACTACGCGGGCACCTTGCGCGACACCGACCTGGCACGTATCGACGAAGCGTTCGTGCTGGCGCGTTGAGCGCGCGGGTTACACCGTTGTGGCGAAGCGTTGCAGCGAGAAGGCCGAAAGGTCTGCCTCGCTCTCGCCGTGAATGCAGCGCTGCGCCAGCGCCAGCCCGAGTCCGGCCGAGTGTTTGAAGCCATGGCCGGAGCAGGCTGAGACCACGGTCACGTTTTTCAGGTGCGGATGCTCGTCAATGATGAAGTGGTAATCCGGCGTGACGGTATAGGTACACACCGATGACTTGACCACCGTCGGCGTAAGTCCGGCGACCTTTCCCTGTACCTGGGTCCGAAACATTTCCTGTTCCTCCCGCGTCGAAATGGTGCGATCCAGCGTGCCCGGCATCGACACGTCCTGGTACTGTTCAGTGGCGATTTTCATGCTGTGTTCGCCGGGCAGGGGCGGAAAGCCGTAGCTGACTTCAACCTCGCCCGGCCCGTGAGTCAGGATGAAGCTCGGCGAGGCCGGTGCGAAGCGCGCGTCTTCCTGTAACCCGAACCAGAACAGCTTTTGCCGACAGACCCTGAGCAAATCGCTGAAAGGGGCGCCCAGCAGTTCAGACGACCACATGCCGGCGCTGACCACCACCTTGTCGGCAATGATCGCGCGCTGGTCAGTGGTTATCTGCACCTGTTCACCGTGGTTCTGCAACTGCAAGACCGTCTCACCGGTCAGCAGTCGCGCGCCGTGCTGCCTGGCCAGCTTGAGTTGCGCAGCGATGCAGCGCTCGGGTCGGACAAAGCCGCCTGCCGGTTCAAAGTAGCCGATGGCGGTGTCCAGCACGGGGGAGAACTGCGGGAAGCGTTCGCGGATGGCGGCCGCATCGAGGACCTCGTGCTCAACGCCATACGCACGGGCCAGCGCGATGGTCATGTGGGTGAAGTCTTTGCTGTCCGCGGGGTCGTAACTCGGGCTGGACGTCATCACCAGCACTCCGCACTGCTCGAACAGTGATTCACCGGTCAGCGCCTCCAGCTCACGCCAGATGTCATGCGAACGGCGTACCAGCGGCAGATACTGCGGACCTTCACCCACTGACAGGCGGGTGATGCGCGTATCACCATGGCTGGAGCCATACGTATGCGGCGGATCATGTCGATCAATGCCGATGACATCGATTCCGGCCCTGGCCAGTTGATAGACAGTGGCCGCACCCATGGCACCCAGGCCAAGCACGGCCACCTTGCAACGCTGTTCCATTTGCTGCGCACCTCGAAAAAAGCAACCATTTCAGGGGGATGGGTTTTTCCCATCAACAGTCAATCAGGCCTAAGCATATGTCAAAGCGCTGTCTCTCTGCGCGACACAGATTTCGACGCTCGCCAAAAAATTTACGCTTGCACTGCTCAGGGTTTTTAAGTTCCGGAATCAGTGAAAAGTTGTCCACGGAAATCGTGGGTATGTCTGTGGGTAACTTTTTGAAACCCTTGTTACACGTGGCTTACAGCTGTGTGGTTAATTTATGAACAGCCTGTGAATTGCACTTCTATGGTGCTGCGGCCAGAGGGCAAAAAGGGGGCTGTTTCACGCGACTGTGCGCACAAAAGCACAAATATTTTTCATTCAGCCCAGGCGTATTTTTTTGAAAAAAAAACGCCACCCTCATCGGGTGGCGTCTTTTGTCATTTCAGAGGCTACAGGCCAGCGATTACAAGACAGGCTGATCGCTCCACTCGCCGTTGACCAGACGACGCAGGCCCAGCGGGTTGGCGTTTTGCAGAGCAGGCGGCAACTGGCTGTCCGCCAGGTTCTGATAGCAGACCGGGCGCAGGAAGCGGTCGATGGCCAACGTGCCCACCGACGTGCCGCGCGCGTCCGAGGTCGCCGGGTACGGGCCGCCGTGGACCATGGCTTCGCACACTTCAACACCGGTCGGGTAGCCGTTGAACAGGATGCGGCCGACTTTTTCTTCCAGAATCGGTTGCAGCCAGCTGTACTGGCTCAGGTCCGCCGGTTCGCCGATCACGGTTGCTGTCAGCTGGCCGCGCAGGGCTTGCAATGCATCCTTGAGCTGCGCGTCATCCGCGACCTCGATGATCAGCGTGGTCGGGCCGAAGACTTCTTCCTGCAACAGCTGATCGCCATTGAGCAGTAGGCTGACGTCAGCCTTGAACAGCTGCGCCTGAGCTTGTTTGCCTTCTTGCGGCTTGCCGGCCAGGTGGGTCACGCCAGAGTGGGACAGCAGATGCTCGACACCTTTGCTGTAGCTGCGCAGACCGCCAGCATTGAGCATGGTCTGCGGCGCCTGACTGGCCATCTGTTCGGTCAATTGCTCGACGAACGTCGAAAATTCAGGCGAGCGCAGGCCAATGACCACGCCCGGATTGGTACAGAACTGGCCTGCACCCATCACTACCGAGCCGGCCAGCTCCTTGGCCACGGTTTCGCCACGCGCCTTCAACGCGCCAGGCAGCAGCACGACCGGGTTGATGCTCGACATCTCGGCAAACACCGGAATCGGCTGCGCACGTTCGGCAGCCATTTTGCACAGCGCATTACCGCCGTTCAGTGAGCCGGTGAAGCCTACGGCCTGAATGGCCGGGTGCTTGACCAGGCCTTCGCCAACGCCGTTACCGAAGATCATGTTGAACACGCCTTTTGGCATCTGCGTGCGTTCCGCCGCGCGGATGATGGCACTGGCCACCAGATCGGCGGTCGCCATGTGACCGCTGTGCGCCTTGAAGACCACCGGGCAACCGGCAGCCAGTGCTGCGGCGGTATCGCCCCCGGCCGTGGAGAACGCCAGCGGGAAGTTGCTGGCACCGAACACAGCCACCGGACCGACGCCGATGCGGTACTGGCGCAGGTCAACGCGCGGCAGCGGCTTGCGATCCGGCAGCGCCAGGTCGATGCGCGCACCAACGAAGTCACCGCGTCGCAGGACCTTGGCAAACAAGCGCATCTGGCCGCTGGTGCGACCGCGTTCACCCTGGATGCGCGCCTGAGGCAGGGCGGTTTCCTGACAAACGATGGCGACGAAATCGTCACCCAATTGGTCCAGTTCATCAGCAATGGCGTCGAGGAAATCAGCACGGCGGGCCGGGCTCAGTTGACGGAACTCAGGAAATGCAGCTTTGGCTGCCAGTGCAGCAGCGTCGATTTCGCCGTCGGTGGCCTGGTGAAAGCTGTAAGGCAATTCTTCACCAGTGGTGGCATCCAGGCTCTTCTGCAGGCTTTGGCCGAGGGCACTGCGGCCGCCTGCGATGAAGTTCTGGCCGAGAATGTTAGGCATCGGTATCTCCTGTTGTTGGAAGTGGGAGGCGGGCGCCGAAGAGGTCCGGACCATGCGCTCCTTTATGGGTTGCCGAGTTGCTTTGCGGTTTGTCGTCGATGCGGCTTATCAAAGCAGACCTGCATCAATGTATTCATCAGTGGGCAGTCATCGTACAACCTGATTCGCTGCCGACGCAACTGCCAGGCTGGGGTTGTTCAGCGCATTGCAATTGCTGTTATAGCTTATCGACGAGGCCGGCATGCTCATGCTGAACACACTTTATGACCCTTTCAGGTGCTGCAAGGCATCCAGTACCTGGCGCAATGCGCGGCTGACCGGTTTGTCCTGACGCAATACGATGCCCAGCGTGCGGCTCAGCCCCGGCGTCAGTGTGTGCACGTGCAGCCCGCGACGATGATGGGCGGCAATGACCGCCATGCGCGGCACAATGCTGTAGCCCAGACCGGCCGCGACCATTTCCTTGATCGCTTCGATACTCCCCAGTTCCATGACCGGTTTGACGCGAATCCCCGCCTGTAAGAACCATTCGTTGATCAGCAGGCGTGTGCTGCTGCCTGCTTCGAAGACCACCAGCGGCAGCCCGCTAAGGTATTCGGGCGCCATGCTGGCGGGCGGTGGCTGCTGTCCTTCGGCGAAAATCGCCACGAACTCGTCTTCAAGCAACGCTGTGATGTACAGACTGCGACCCGAGGCGGGCAGGGTGACCAACGCCAGGTCCAGGCGGTTCTCTTCAACTGCCTTGAGAATGCCATCGGTGTTACCGGTGCTGACTCGTACATCCAGCTCAGGGAAGTCTCGACGTAAAGCCCGCAACAAGGGCGGCAATAAATGAATGCAGGCGGTCGCGCCAGTGCCAATGGCGATTTTTCCGGCGACGCCGCTGGCATGGCTGGACAAATCCTGCAGGGCGTCTTCGACCACCGAATCGATGCGTGCGATATGCGCCAGCAACGTATCGCCCGCCGATGTGGGTTTGAGGCGCTTGCCGACACGCTCGATCAGTTGCAGGTTCAATTGTTCCTCCAGCTGCCGCACGTGCAGGCTGACCGCCGGCTGGGTCAGGTGCAGGTGCTCTGCGGCTGCAGAGAAACTGCCATGGGCGATGACCAGCGAGAAGGTGTGCAGGTGATTGAGGTTCAATCGATACATTGCAAAGTAATTCTTATGCTGAGGATGATTAATCATAGCTTTTTTAATGTCGGGCTGAGCGGCATGATTGCTGCCATCTACCTGTCTCTGAGCAAGAGCCCTGCCATGACTCCGACTTTTACGCTGCGTGACGCTCACGCCAACGACATGCCTGCCGTGCAGGCGATCTACGCGGACCATGTTCTGCACGGGATTTCCAGTTTCGAACTGCAACCACCCGATCTGGCCGAGTTGCTTCAGCGTCGAGCACAGGTACTGGCCAACGGTCTGCCTTATCTGATCGCGGAACGCGCAGGAGAGGTGGTCGGCTATGGCTGCGTCACGCCTTATCGACCTCGTCCGGCCTATCGCTTCACGGTGGAGGATTCGGTGTACGTACGTGACGGCATGGGCGGCCTCGGCATCGGTCAGGCGCTGTTGGGCGAACTTGTACAGCGCTGCGAGCAGGGTGGCTGGCGGCAGATGATCGCGGTGATCGGCAATAGCGAAAACATTGCTTCGCTGCGCTTGCATGAGCGCCTGGGGTTTCGTCGGGTCGGGGTCTTCGAGTCGGTCGGCTTCAAGCACGGTCGCTGGGTGGACACTGTGCTGATGCAGCGAGCGCTGGGCGAAGGATCGAACAGCGTCCCTGCCGGCCGGATCTGACGGAGGTGGCCTGCACACCTCTGTCCAAACTGAAGGTGTTCAGACTGGGCCTTGCGCAACTGATCAGTTGGGGCGTGACCTTTTATTTGCCGGGTGCTTTCGGCAACGCCATTGCCAATGACCTGGGCTGGAGCGCGCAGCGGGTTTTTTCCGGGTTGTCAGTCGCCTTGCTGGTCATGGCGCTGGTTTCGACCCTCAGCGCGGGGCTGATCCAGCGTTTCGGCGCTCGTCAGGTGTTGCAGTGGGGTGCCGTTTTCAACGCGGCGGGCTGCTGCATTCTGGCCCTGTGTGATACCCCGCAGGTCTGGTTCATTGGCTGGGCCGTACTCGGGCTCGGTATGCGCCTGTCGCTGTATGACGCCTTGTTCGCCGGGCTGGCCGGACTGCTCGGTGAGCGGGCCCGGCCGTTGATGGTGCAGATCACCTTGCTGGGCGGGTTGGCCTCGGCGGTATTCTGGCCGCTGGGGCATGCGTTGCTGGAGATCGTCGGCTGGCGCAGCGCGATCGCTGTCTATGCCTGTCTGGCCTTGCTTGGCGGGTTGCTGTTCAGCGCAGTGCCCAATGTACCGCCCGCCACACGCCCTCAGTTTAAAGTGGCCTTGTCGCCCGACGTCACGGCGTGGCAGCGGCAGGCGGGGTATGCGCTGGGCGTGGCGCTGATCGGTTTCATGTCTGCCGGTTTGTCTGCGCATTTGCCCGCGTTGTTGTCTGGCTTCGGTGTGCCAGTGGGGTGGGTGGCGCTGTGGGGCATCGGACAGACCTGCGCACGCTTGATCCAGGCGTTGCTGGCCCGTTCGCTTTCCGCCTTGCGTCTGAATGTCTGGGTCACGAGCGGTCTGGTGGTGTGCTTTGCCCTGGCGTTCTTTGCCGATGGGCGACCCGTGCTGGCCTGTCTGTTTGTCTTCGGTTACGGCGCCATGAACGGGCTGACTACTCTGCTGCGGGCGAATCTTCCGTTCGAGCTATTCGCCCTTCGACACTATGCGCGCCTGCAGGGGCGGCTGCTGGCACCTGGCTTTCTATTGTCTGCCGCTGCGCCCTGGTTTTTTGCATGGGTACAGGACAATTATGCCGAGCGCGGATTGCTCAGCCTGTCGATAGGTATCAGTGTGGTGCTGTTGTTAATCGCAATCTTCATGCAACGCTATTGTAAGACCAGGATAAATTGTCTGACAATCCAGGTTAAATAGCGTTGCGTGAGGCGGTCTGAATGATTAGGGTACGCGGCTGTTCAAAAAGGACCCTGATATGACTCGGCACGAACCCATGGAAACGGGCACGGTTACAACGCGGCATCGGCGCGCGCCAAAGGGCGAGAAGCGTCGCGAAGAATTGCTCGACGCAGCTTTGCAGCTGTTCTCCCTTGAGGGCTATACCGGCGCATCGGTCGCCAAGGTTGCAGCCATTGTGGGTATTTCCGTCGCCGGATTGCTGCACCACTTCCCGAGCAAGATTTCCCTGTTGATGGCCGTGCTGGAACGGCGTGATGAGGTCAATGGTCGAATCGCGGCTGAAGTCCGTACCGAAGAAAACACGCTGACCGGCCTGCTCAACGGCCTGCGCGCCATCAATCGTTCCAACTCCACCGCACCGGGCGTGGTACGCGCCTTCTCGATTCTCAATGCCGAAAGTCTGCTGGACAGCCAGCCGGCATTCGAGTGGTTCCAGACGCGCTATGAGCGCATTCACGCGCATTTGCTGAGGCAGTTTTCGGAGTTGGTCGAGCGCGGGGAAGTGCGGGCGGATGTGGATGTGTCGAAGGTGATCCAGCAGATTCTGGCCATGATGGATGGCTTGCAGATTCAGTGGTTACGCTTTCCCGATCAGGTGGATCTGGTCGAGTGTTTCGATGCCTACATTGCGCAGGTCGATGCAGCGGTAAGGGCTCGTCCCTGAGCCTTTATTCGTCCGTTTTTCAGTCAGTCAGCGCAACGCTTACTCAACGGTCTGCTTGAATACGCCGCCGGTCTTGACCGGTGGCTTCTCGACCAGAACCGAGTTCAGAGCGGAACGTGGCAGCGGGTTGCTGGTGGTGGTCGACAGTTCCTGACGGAACGAGTTGACCAGCTTGGCATTCAGGCGGATGTCCTGCGACGACGCACCGAGTGCAATGTTGAAGGTGTCGGCATCGACGACCCACTGCTTGCTCTTCTCGTCGAAGTAGGCCAGCGAGCGATCATTCAGCTCGATGGTCACGCGCTTGCTTTCACCCGGCTTGAGGAACACCTTCTTGTAGCCTTTGAGTTCCTTGATCGGACGTTCGACTTTCGGGTTCTGCTGGCCAACGTACAGCTGTGCAACTTCCGAGCCGCCGACTTTGCCGGTGTTGGTCAGGTCGAACGACACCTTGATCGGCGTATTGCCCACCGCGACGCCAGGCGTCACTTTGATGTTGCTGTAGCCGAACGTGGTGTACGAGAGGCCATAACCGAACGGGTAGAGCGGCTTGATGCCTTTCTTCTCGTAACCGCGATAACCCAGCATCAGGTCATCCTTGTAATCCATTTCAGCCAGAGAATTCTGGTTGTCGAATTTCGGGAAGGAAGCGTAGGCCGGGTTGTCTTCGATGTTGCGTTCGATACTGATCGGCAGCTTGCCCGACGGGTTGACCTTGCCGAACAGAATCTCGGCCAGCGCCTGACCACCATTCTGACCCGGGTAGAAGGCGTGCAGTGCCACTGGAACCTGTTCGATCCAGTCGCTCATCTTCAGGCCGGTACCACCGTACATGGTCACCACGGTGTTCGGGTTGACCTTGGCGATGTTCTGGATCAGTTCGTTCTGGAACTCTGGCAGATCGAAGCTGTGGTCGAAGCCTTCACCTTCGTATTCATTGCTGTTACCGACGGCAACCACAACGGCGTCATAACCGGACAGGTCCTGAGGCGCGTTCAGCGAAGCGGAGCTCAGTTGCACACCGACCAGACCACCCATGGTCGACAGGTAACCGGCACGACGCGAGTACTCGAGCTTCACATCGTAAGACTGGCCAGCTTCCAGGCTGATCTTGGCGAACTCTGGAATGGTTGGCGGAATGCTGTTGCCCGGAAGTGGCTTGCCGTCACCGTTGTCGATGATTTTCTTGCCGTTGACCCACAGGCGCACAGCGCCGTCGGCGCGAACCTTGAACACTTGCTCGCCGCTCTGGGTCGGGGTGACCTTGCCGGTGTAGCGGATCGAAGTCGAAGACGTGTCACCGTTCATCTCACCAGCGGTCGAACCTTTGGTGGTGTACGCATCGGACGCCGAGGTGTTGCTTGCGAAAGGCAGGTTCTTGTCGTTGGCCCAGTCCAGATCCACGTGCTGCTCGGTGCGAGTGACGGCTGCATCACCGGACCAGTCGGCGTTGCTGAAGTACTCGACTTTCATGCCTTGAACTTCGTTGCCAGCCGTGTCGGTGGTGGTCCAGGCACTGGTGCTCGGGTCCAGCGACAGGCCTTCGATGAAGTCGACCTTGGCGTTCGGCGCGATTTGCTGCAGGCCGCTCAATTCGCTGACGTAATGGCTGGCCATGACGTTGGCACTGCCGAAACCGGTAGGCGGCGAGTACTTGGCCAGGGTGCCGACAACAGCGATCTTCTTGACCTTCTGCTTGTCCAGCGGCAGCAGATTGTCCTGGTTTTTCAGCAGCACGATGCCTTCACGCGCAGCGTTCAGAGCAACCTTGTTGCTGGTCGAGCTGTTCATGTTGTGCGTGGTCAGCGGCACTTTGCTGTCGAACTTGTACAGGTAGATCTGCTTGAGGATGCGGCGGACCTTGTCGTCAATGGTCGCAGCGCTCAGGTCGCCGGCATCCAGATGCGGCTTAAGCACGGAGCTGTTCATCTGGAAGCCCATCATGTCCAGATCGATACCGGCACGGGCAGCGTTGAAACCGTGAACGACAGCGTTGTAGTCGCTCTGTACGAAGCCCTTGAAGCCCCACTCCTTCTTCAGGATCTGGGCGATCAGGTGCTCGCTTTCACAAGCGAACTCGCCGTTCACTTTCTGGAAGGCGCACATCATCATCGCCACGTTGCCGTTTTTCGACGACGATTCGAACGCAGGCAGCGACATTTCGCGCAGAACGCGCTCTGGCATGGTCTGGTTCAGGTTGAAGCGGTTGCTTTCCTGATCGTTGGCCGCGTAGTGCTTGGCGTTGGCCCAGACACCACGAGACTGGATACCGTTGATGACGCCCGGTGCCAGGCTGGCACCCAGGAACGGATCTTCACCGGAGAGGTATTCGAATGCACGGCCGCCGTAAGGCATGCGGTACAGGTTGACGCCCGGGCCAGTGATGAACTGGTAGCCGCCGACTGCAGTGTCATAGCCCAGCGCGCGACCCAGGTCGATGGCACGACGCGGGTTGAAGGTGGCTGCAAGGTTAGGGCCGGACGGATAGACCACACCCTGATCGTTGCCTTCGCTGGTGTAACGCACGCCCACGCCGCCGTCAGCGCCATGAATCTGCGGAACGCCGTAGTTGGTCAGCGGCTTGACGTCCCAGCCGCCGGTGCCGCCGATGTAGGCCAGCTTTTTCTTCCATGGTCATCTTGGCGAGGGTTTTTTGCGCGGCTTTTTCGGCGCGATCTTCACGGCCCTGCTGCACGGTCGCATCAGCGGCGTGTACCTGCGAAACCGCCAGCGCCAGCAAGGCCAGTGCCGAGTGCGCGCCCATCATCTTTCGTTTGTTCATGTTGCTCTCCAACTGCGTTTAAATTAACTGTTTGTCCACGCTTTAGCGCAGGCTCAACAAGCCGAAACTTGTAAGTCAGTCTTTAATAATTCTTCAGGCAACAGGCATCCTTCGTCGCGATTTCCTGCTGTAAGGATCGCGATTTTTATGACTATTTATTTATCGGTTTTCTTTTTTAATTGTTATGTTGTGCTGTATCTAGGGCGCCATCATTTTGATATCAAAAACAGCGCCTCCGGTTTGTTAGCGGTGACAATTAAGTCTAAAAGACGGCATAAATGTCAAACAAAAGCGTATTTTTCTTTTTTTTGTTGGTTTTTCTTTACAAATGAGGAACTCTTCTTAAACCTACTGGTAGATGGGTTTAAGATTTTTCAGGATGAAGAAAGACGGCTCGCAAGTTGCCATGCGTGCTGTGCGTTAATTCTTGCCCGATCTTTAATACGTCTGCTGCGAAACGCAGTGTTCTCTTGTTTTTCCCGAGGAGTTATCCCGATGAAGTTTTCTATCATGAGTGCAGCTGTAGTGTTAGGCCTGGCCCTGAGTGGCGCAGTAGTGGCCGAAGAATCAACCTCTGCAGACGCAACTTCCGGCGCCAGCGATGAGACCGTGATGACCCAGACCCAGGACGCCAAAGCGGCACAAAAGGCGCAACGGCAGAAGACCGAAACGACAAAAGGTGGCCGTCCGCAGAACGCAACCCCTCAAAAGCAGTCAAACTGATCGTTTTAAGCCTTTGAACGCAGCACTCTCTTGCTGGAGAGTGCTGTAATATGTCCCTCCGAAGTAGCAAAATGCCCTCATCCATGCCGCCAGTTCCCGTTGATATATCCCGCATCCAGATCCCGGATGCCGAGCAGGTCTGCGCCTGGCTGATCGAACACGCCGGTCTTAAAGCGGTCGATCTGGAGCGTGCGCACCGTTTACAGCAGGAATCCGAAGGCACCGAGCTGCTTGGTCTGTTGACCCGTCTAGGGCTGGTGTCGGAATTCGAGTTGGCTCGCGCCTGGGCTGCGTTGTTGAATGCGCCGTTGTTATTGGCGGACAGCGTGCCGCCCATGCTCGACCCGCTGCCGCCGTTGACCGAGCGCTTCATGCGCCACTATCAAGTCGTGCCGGTCGGTTGGAGTGACCAGGGCTTGCAAGTACTGGGCGCCAACCCCGGCACGCTGTACCCGTTTCAAGCCATCGCTTACGCCTGTCAGGTGCCAGTGCGGTTATCCGTCGGTCCGCGTAACGAGGTGGAAACACTGATCGAGCGCTATTACGGGCAAGGCCGTTCGGCGATGGGCACTCTGATCGAGAACCTCGATGACGAGGGCGGCTCGCTGGAAGACATCGAGCACCTCAAGGACCTGGCCTCCGAAGCGCCGGTCATCCGGCTGGTCAACCTGATCCTGCAACGCGCGGTCGAACAGCGGGCGTCGGACATTCATATCGAACCGTTTGAAAGCCAGCTGAAGGTGCGTTACCGCATCGACGGCGTGCTGCACGAAGCAGAAGCGCCGCCGTCCAGCTCCTCGGCAGCGGTGATTTCCCGAGTGAAAATCATGGCCCGGCTCGACATCGCCGAACGACGTCTGCCACAGGATGGTCGAATCATGCTGCGTATTCAGGGCAAGGAGCTGGACCTGCGGGTGTCCACCGTGCCCACCAGTTTTGGTGAATCGGTGGTCATGCGTCTGCTCGACCGGCAGACCATCAACTTCGATTTTCCGAGCCTGGGCTTCGATGGCGAGCGGCTGGACGAGTTTCTCGATGTGCTGGAGCGTCCGCATGGCATCCTGCTGGTCACCGGGCCGACCGGCTCCGGCAAGACCACCACACTTTATACTGCGCTGTCCCGGCTCAACACAGCCGAGCGCAAGATCATCACGGTTGAAGACCCGGTCGAGTACCAGCTTGAAGGCATCAACCAGATTCAGGTCAAACCCTCCATCGGCTTGGACTTCGCCGGGGCGCTGCGCTCCATCGTGCGTCAGGACCCGGACGTCATCATGATCGGTGAGATGCGCGACCTGGAAACCTGCCGCATCGCCATCCAGTCTTCGCTGACCGGTCACCTGGTGCTCTCGACCCTGCACACCAATAGCGCCGCAGCGAGTATCACCCGCTTGCTGGACATGGGCGTCGAGAGCTATCTGATTGCCTCCACGGTCAACGGCATTCTGGCCCAGCGGCTGGTACGACGTCTGGACCCGGCCACGCGTGAAGCCTTCGATGCGCCGCCGGAGTTGATTGCCGAACATGGCCTGGAGCGCTTCACCGACGAGCGCCCGATTCGCCTGTATCGCCCGCGCGCCGATGCGCCGGGTGGCGGTTATCGCGGGCGCAGTGCAATCACCGAATTGCTGGTCATGAACGAAGAACTGCGCAGCCTGTTGATGCGCCATGCCGATGCCTCGACGCTGGAGGAGGCTGCCCGCCGTGGCGGATTGCGCACGTTGCACGAAGAAGGCCTGCGCCAGGCCGTGGCAGGTGTCACGTCGCTGGAAGAAGTGTTGCGCGTGACCCGCGGTGAAGGCACATGAGCCTGTTCAAATACCGCGCGCTGGACACTCAGGGCGCGCCGCAGAACGGCACGCTCGAAGCTCGGGATCAGGAGGCCGCCATCGCTGCGTTGCAAAAGCGCGGCTTGATGGTCTTGCAGGTAGACGCCGCCGGGCTCGGCGGTCTGCGTCGTGCGCTGGGCAGTGGCATGCTCAATGGCGCTGCGCTGGTCAGTTTCACCCAACAGCTCGCAACCCTGCTGGGCGCAGGTCAGCCGTTGGAGCGTTCACTCGGCATTCTGCTCAAACAGCCGGGCCAGCCGCAGACCAGAGCGCTGATCGAACGCATTCGCGAGCAGGTCAAGGCCGGCAAGCCGTTGTCCGTGGCGTTGGAAGAAGAGGGCAGCCAGTTTTCGCCTCTCTATATAAGCATGGTTCGCGCTGGCGAGGCCGGAGGTGCGCTGGAAGGAACCCTGCGCCAACTGAGCGATTACCTCGAGCGCAGCCAGTTGCTGCGTGGCGAAGTGATCAACGCGCTGATCTATCCGGCATTTCTGGTCGTCGGCGTGCTGGGGTCGCTGGCCCTGTTGCTGGCTTATGTGGTGCCGCAATTCGTGCCGATCTTCAAAGACCTCGGGGTGCCGATCCCGTTGATCACCGAGGTCATTCTCAACCTCGGGCAGTTTCTCGGTGATTACGGCCTGGTGGTGCTGGCGAGCATCATTGCGTTGATCTGGGGCATGGCCATTCGCATGCGCGACCCGCAACGGCGTGAGCGGCGCGACCGTCGTCTGCTGGGTATTCGGGTCATTGGCCCTTTATTGCAGCGCATCGAAGCCGCACGACTGACACGTACCCTCGGCACACTGCTGACCAATGGCGTGGCATTGCTGCAGGCACTGGTCATCGCGCGCCAAGTGTGCACCAACCGTGCTTTGCAGGCACAGGTCGAGCAGGCTGCGGAGTCGGTCAAGGGCGGTGGCACACTGGCCAGCGCGTTTGGTGCGCAACCACTGCTGCCGGACCTCGCGCTGCAAATGATCGAGGTCGGTGAGCAGGCCGGCGAACTGGACACCATGTTGCTCAAGGTCGCCGATGTATTCGACGTTGAGGCCAAGCGCGGTATCGACCGCATGCTGGCGGCGCTGGTGCCGGCGTTGACCGTGGTAATGGCGGGCATGGTCGCGGTGATCATGCTGGCCATCATGCTGCCGCTGATGAGCCTGACCAGCAATATCTGAATTCATGAATGAGGAACCATCCCGATGAGCTTTAGCCGCATACGTTTCAAACCCGCACGCCGTCAGGGCGGCTTTACATTGCTGGAAATGCTGGCCGTTATTGTATTGCTGGGCATCGTGGCGACCATTGTCGTGCGTCAGGTGGGCGGCAACGTCGACAAGGGCAAGTACGGCGCAGGCAAGGCGCAACTGGCGAGCCTGGGCATGAAAATCGAGAGCTACGCGCTGGATGTCGGCTCGCCACCCAAAACGTTGCAGCAACTGACTGAAAAGCCCGGTAACGCTTCCAACTGGAATGGCCCTTACGCCAAACCTTCGGACCTCAAAGACCCGTTCGGCCATGCGTTCGGTTATCGCTTTCCTGGCCAGCATGGCAGCTTCGACCTGATTTTCTACGGTCAGGACGGTCAGCCAGGTGGTGAAGGTTATAGCGCCGATCTGGGCAACTGGGAGTAAATAGCGGTATGAAAACGCCTGTCGCAAGCCGTGGTTTTACCCTGATGGAAATGCTGGTCGTGCTGGTGTTGATGAGCATTGCCGTCGGTCTGGTGGGGTTCGGTCTGCAACAGGGTTTGAGTACTGCCAGCGAGCGGCGGGCAGTGGGCGATATGGTCGAGGCGCTGCGGGCGACCCGGGTGCGTGCGATTGTCACCGGCCAGCCGGCCCGCACTGAGTTCGATCTGCGCAAAGCGACCTTCAAGGCCCCGGGCAAGCGCGAGAAGCGCTGGCCCGAGAGTCTGCGGGTGACCTTGCAGACGGCGTCGGATCTGGGTTCGTCGGTGGAGTTCTACCCGGACGGTGGTTCCAGTGGTGGCAACGTGCTGGTGGCTGACGGCGAGCGACGCTGGCGCATCGACATTGGCTGGCTGACCGGCAGCGTTCAGGTACGGTCGCTTTAATGAAAACATCGCAGTCAGGGTTCACCCTGCTGGAGATGCTCGCCGCATTGACCGTCATGGCGGTGTGCAGCGGGGTTCTGCTGGTGGCGTTCGGGCAAAGTGCGCGATCCTTGCAACAGGTATCGCGCAGCGACCGGCTCAGTCATGCCGCGCGCACGGTCCTGGATCAGGAAGGTGCCGGGCCGCTGGAAAACGGCACGCGTCAGGGCAAGCTGGCGGGCATCGACTGGACGCTGGATATTCGGCAGATGGCCGGTGTTGATGGGCAGCCACGATTGTTTCGTCTGGACCTGAGGATGAGTGAGCACCGTCGCCATGCACAATTCAGTACCCTGAAGCTGCGCGGCGCGGTCACCGGGGCGGGATCATGAAGCGTATGCAGCGTGGCTTTACGCTGCTCGAAGTGCTGCTGGTGATCAGCCTGCTGGGCGTGTTGCTGGTCCTGGTCGCCGGGGCATTGCTGGGGGCCAATCGCGCGGTGCTCAAGGCTGAGCGTTATACCGTCAACCTGGATGAGGTGCGGGCTGCGCAGGCATTTTTGCGCAGTTCGATCAGCCAGGCGCTGCCGCTGGATACGTCCGCCGAAGACGACGCCAACAGTGGTTTTTTTGAGGGCTCGGCACAGCAATTGCAGTTTGTCGCCACGTTGCCTGGCGAGTTGGGCGGCGGTATTCAGGTTCATACCATCGGGCTGAAGGGGCCGGAGGGGCATCGCAGTCTGCAGGTGTCGTTCGCACAGGTTCAGTCCGCGGCGAACGGCATTTCGCTCAAGCCCTGGGGTGAGCCGCAGGTGCTGCTGCAGAACGTCGAATCGTTGACCTTCAGTTATCGGGGGCTGAACCCGAAGGGTAAGCCGACCGGCTGGATAGCCGAGTGGCCCTGGCCAAACCGCCTGCCTCGTGCCGTGCAGATCGACATGCAGGTCAAAGGCACCGTGAAGTGGGTGCCGGAAGTGGTGGCGTTGCGTCTGGACTTGTCCGGCGGGGCGGGCGGCGAATGAGTCATTCAGCCAGCCAGCAGCGTGGCGTAGCGCTGCTGGTGGTGCTCTGGGTGCTGGCGCTGTTGAGTCTGTTGCTTGGCGGGCTGGCGGGCTGGGTGCAGCTGGAAAGCCGGCAGGCCCTCTGGTTGCGTCAGAACACTCAGGCGCTGCTGGCGGCCGAAGGTGGCATGAACATGGCGGTGCAGGGGTTGCTCGATACTGCGCAGCGCAAGCGTTGGGTCGCGGATGGACGCCTGGTGGCGTTGCGCCTGGATGACACGCAACTGGTTGTCAGCGTGAGAAGCGAGCGCGGCAAACTGGACCTGAACAGCGCGCCGGTGGCTGACATTTCGCGTGTGTTGCAGGCCTGCGGTGCAACCAGAAACCAGGCCAGCAGTATCGCGCAGGTGCTGGAAGCGCAGCGCAATGGCGGCCAGTCACCGCTGCGAGTTGTCGAGGAAGTGCGCCAGTTACCGGGCATGACCCAAACGCTGTACACCCGGCTGTTGCCGGAAATTACATTATGGAGCGGGCTGGATCGACCTGATTCGGCATTTGCTTCGGGCTTGTTGCGTCGGGCGTTGAACCTGCCGAACCAGAGTGCGGTCGGGGCTGATCCAGGTGAGGTATTGACCATCGACAGCCGTGCAGAACGACCGGGCGGTGTCACTGCCTTTTTACAGACCACAGTTTTATTGAGCCCATCGGAGGGAAGCGCACAACCCTATCGGGTGTTGCGTTGGCAAGAATGAATTCATCAGTTTCTTCACGTCTGGCGCCTGTGTACGCGTTACGCGAGCAGGTTGCCCGGCAGTGGCGCGGCAGCCCGGCGCAACACGCCTGGCAATGGTGGGTCGCGGAATTGCGCGCCTGCCTGCCGCTGCGTTTGCGTCGATGGCTGGGTGGCGAAACCGTCGAGCAGGTGCACGCGTGGCCGTTGAGCGAGCCGCTTTCCGTTGCACCGGGCCAGGTACGTCGCGTGTTGCTACTGCCGGTTTCGACGGTATTGGTGCAAACGCTGCAACTGCCTGCCGCTGCGGCGCGCAACCTGTCGACCGTCGTTGGCTACGAACTGGATCGCTTCACGCCGTTCGACGCCGGCCAACTGTACTTCGTTGCCCGTCAGGACAGCCGCAGCGCCAGCTTTGTGCAGGTGACGCTGGTGGCGGTACTGCGCGAGCGGCTGGACGCGATTCTGGGTGAGTGTGCCGAACTCGGTCTGCGCCCGGACGTTGTGGATGTCGGCAGCGAAGGGCAGCGTATGGGCGTCGACCTGCTGCCCATGCCTGCACGCCCGCAACAATCGCGTTCCGGCCATCGTCTGCAACGCGGGCTGATCTGGCTGTGCGCCGGTCTGCTGCTGAGCGCCATGCTGTTGTGGCTGAACGATCGTCAGAGCCTGCTTGAAGACATGCAGGCCAGCGTTCAGGCGCAGAAGGCGCAGGTCGGCGAGATTCAGCAACTGCGTCAGCAGTTGACCAACACCCGTGGCGCGGCCAACTACCTGCTGCGGCGCAAGGCCGAACAGCCGCCGCTGTCGGCGCTGCTCAGCGAATTGACGGCCTGCCTGCCTTCGGATACCTGGATCGAGCATCTGGAAATCAGCGACAGCGCCGACGTGGCGTTTTCCGGGCAGAGTGGCAAAGCGAGCGCGCTGATCGGTCGCATCAAAGAATGCCGCAGTCTGGATAACGCGCAATTCCAGGGCGTGATCCAGCCTGACACCAAAACCGGCAAGGATCAGTATTCCCTGCGCGCGCACTTGCACCAGAACCTGCACCAGGAGAACGCCGATGCGTCGTCCACTGACAAGCCGTGAGCGGCGGGGCGCGGCCCTGATCATTCTGGCGCTGGTGCTATGCCTGGCATACTGGCTGTTGATCGACAGCTGGTTTGCCGGGCCCTTGCGCGATATCAATGAGCAGACCGAGCAGCTGCGCGAACAGCAGCAACGCTACGCAGGCCTTTTGCAGCAGGGCGATTCGTTGCGCGAGCAGCTGGAACAGGCGCGCAGCGATCCGGCCAGCAGCACCAGCCTGTTGCCGGGGGAAGACCCCAGCGCAGTGGCGGCGGACCTGATGCAAAGCATCGCTGATTTGATCAGCAGTCAGGCCAGCACCGGCGGAGGCTGCGAGCTGACCCAGCGCATGCCGATCACGCCTGAGCAAGACAGCGCCGAGCCGTATCGTCAGGTCAAAGTCAGCCTGACCCTGAACTGCGCCATCGAACCACTGACTGCCATTCTGCACACGCTGGAATACCAGCGTCCGTTTCTGTTCATTGACGAGATGAGTATGCGCCGCGATGCCATTGCGCCGGCCAATGGTGCTGCGGGCAAGCTGGTGGTGCATCTGCTGGTACGCGGCTACCTGCAACCGGCGAGTGCCGGGGAGGGCGAGCAATGATCGGTTCATTACGCCCGCTGGAGTGGTCGCTGCTGGCGGTGGCCGCAGTGCTGGCTGCGCTGATCGCACTGATCTTAAGTGGCGCTGCGCGCTCACCCGACTGGCTGCCGGAACAGGCACCGCGTAACTCGATGGACCAGAAAACCCAGGCCCACAGTGCGCCATCGGCCACTCTGGACAGTCTGGCCAATACCTGGAAAACCCCGCTTTTCAGCCCGGACCGTAGCCCCGATGTGACCGTCCGTAACGCCGATGTGCAAGCGTCCAGCCTGGCCGGCCTGACCCTGACCGGGGTGATCATGGACGGCTCGTTGCGTGTTGCACTGCTCAAACAGGCCAGCGGCCCGGCACTGAAAGTTCGCCAGGGCGAGCGTCTGCCCAATGGCTGGACGCTCGACCGGCTGGAGCCCACCCAGGCCACGTTCAAGCTGGATGATCGCACGCAAGTCCTGCGCCTGCCCGCGCTGCGTCTGCCACCGCCGTCGAATACACCCCCGATTACCTTAACCAACGATTCCACCCTGTGATGGGTACCTTTTCTGGAGTTCCTGCCATCGCTACCTTGCGCATACCCTTGCTTTGCCTGGCCACCGCCGTCGCCCTTGGCGGCTGCGCGTCACAGTCAGACACACTCGATCCCGACAATGGCATGCTGCAGGAAGCGCTCCAGGGAACCGGGTCACAACGCCCGCCAGTAGACCCGCGCAGCGAGCGTCCGCCGGTCGAGCCACCTTCCCAGCAGACGCCGGCCTCGCCGCAGCGCCAGATCATCAAGGGCAACCAGCGTTTCATCCGCCAGCCTGCAGCCGCCCCGGCAGCGCGTCCGGGCGAGACCGGTGACATTGTCTTCAATTTCACCAACCAGCCGATTCAGGCGGTGATCAACAGCATCATGGGCGATTTGCTGCACGAGAATTACAGCATTGCCCAGGGCGTGAAGGGCGATGTCAGTTTCTCGACCTCCAAACCGGTCAACAAGCAGCAGGCGCTGTCGATTCTCGAAACGCTGCTGTCCTGGACTGACAACGCGATGATCAAGCAGGGTAACCGCTACGTCATCCTGCCCTCCAGTCAGGCGGTGGCCGGCAAGCTGGTTCCGGAAATGCGCGTGGCGCAACCGTCGGCGGGGATGTCGGCGCGACTGTTTCCGTTGCGTTACATTTCAGCCACCGAAATGCAGAAACTGCTCAAGCCGTTCGCTCGGGAAAATGCGTTCCTGCTGGTCGACCCGGCGCGCAACGTGCTCAGCCTGGCGGGCACCCCCGAAGAGCTGGCCAACTATCAGGACACCATCGACACCTTCGATGTGGACTGGCTGAAAGGTATGTCGGTTGGCGTATTTGGCCTGCAACGCGCCTCGGTCGGCGAGCTGATGCCTGAATTGCAGAAGATGTTCGGCCCCGAAAGCGGCATGCCGCTGGCGGGCATGGTGCGTTTTCTACCCATCGAACGGACCAATTCGGTGGTGGCGATCTCTTCGCAGCCCGAGTACCTGCACGAAGTCGGCGAGTGGATTCACACCATCGATGAAGGCGGCGGCAACGAGCCACAGATGTACGTGTATGACGTGCGCAACATGAAGGCCACCGATCTGGCCAAGTACCTGCGGCAGATCTACGGCACAGGCGCGATCAAGGATGACTCGCCTGCCAAGGTGGCGCCGGGGCTGCGCACCACCACGCTGTCGTCGCTCAACTCCAGCGGCGGTGGCGCGGGCGGCATGAGCAGCTCCAGCGGCCTGGGCGGTAACAGCAGCGGCATGAGCAATGGTGGCGGTTTTGGCAGCAGCCAGGGGCTGAACAACAGTCAGAACAATGCCAACAGCGAATCGGAGGGCGATGACCAGAGCGGCGGCGACTCGGATTCCGCCAGTCAGGATGACAGCGGCTCGGCGGGCAACGGCAAGTCGCTCGATGCCAGCACGCGCATCACTGCACAGAAGAGCAGCAACCAGTTGCTGGTGCGCACGCGTCCTGCACAATGGAAGGAAATCGAGTCGGCCATCAAACGCCTCGATAACCCGCCGCTGCAAGTGCAGATCGAGACGCGCATTCTGGAAGTCAAACTGACCGGCGAACTGGACATGGGGGTGCAGTGGTACCTGGGGCGTCTGGCAGGTAACTCGGGTGCGACCGGAAACGTTGCCAACACCCCGGGCAGTCAGGGATCGATCGGTACCGGCGGCGCTGCATTGGCTGCAACTGACTCGTTCTTCTACTCCTTCGTCAGCAATAACCTGCAAGTGGCATTGCGTGCGCTGGAAACCAACGGCCGCACCCAAGTGCTGTCGGCACCCTCGCTGGTGGTCATGAACAACCAGCAGGCGCAGATTCAGGTCGGCGACAACATCCCGATCAGCCAGACCTCTATCAACACCAACACTTCTACCAACACCACTTTGAGCAGCGTCGAATATGTGCAGACCGGTGTGATTCTCGACGTGGTGCCGCGCATCAATCCGGGCGGCCTGGTGTACATGGATATTCAGCAGCAAGTGAGTGATGCCGACACAGGCACCAACTCCACTGACCCGAACGGCAATCCGCGTATTTCGACCCGCTCGGTGTCGACCCAAGTGGCTGCGCAGAGTGGCCAGACCGTACTGTTGGGCGGCCTCATCAAGCAGGACAACGCCGAGTCGGTCAGTGCCGTGCCGTATCTCGGGCGCATCCCCGGCCTGAAATGGTTGTTCGGCAATACCAGCAAATCCAAGGACCGCACCGAGCTGATCGTGCTGATCACGCCACGGGTCATCACCAGCAGCAGCCAGGCGCGTCAGGTGACGGATGACTATCGTCAGCAGATGCAATTGCTCAAACCCGAGGTTTCGCGGACCAGCATGCAGAATTGAGGCGTGCCGGTCTCCGTTCACGACGCTGCCCATCCGGCAGCGTCAAACAGAGGTCATGAACAGATGCTCAAGTTTCTCGCTGCCTTGTTGTTTGCCTTCGCCGGAATGGCGCAGGCTCAGGACACCCTGCACACGGACCTGCCGCTGGACTACCTGGCGCGGGTGAATGTCGAAAAGCCTGACCAGCCGCTGGTGATTTTCATCCACGGTTACGGCAGCAATGCCGCTGACCTGTTCGGGCTCAAGGATCAGCTTCCGGCCGCTTACAACTACCTGTCTGTGCAGGCCCCCGTCGAACTGCAACCTGACAGCTACAAATGGTTCACCCAGAAGCCAGGCGTGCCGGACTACGACGGCGTGACTGAAGACCTGAAAAGCAGCGGCAAGCAGCTGACAGCATTCATCACGCAGGCCACTGAAAAATTTCATACGCAGCCGGGCAAGGTGTTTCTGGTCGGCTTCAGCCAAGGCGCGATGATGAGCTATGAAGTTGCGTTGCGTCAGCCGGCACTGGTCGGTGGCTTTGCGGCATTGAGCGGGCGGTTGTTGCCGATGGTTAAATCCGAAGTCAAAGCTTCTGATGACCCCAAGGCCCTGAAAGTCTTCATCGGTCATGGAATGCAGGATCGCCAGGTGGCCTACGCCAGCGGCCCGCAAGCCGAAGCAACCCTGAAGTCGCTCGGCCTGATGCCGCAGTTTCATGGCTATGAAGGCCTTGGGCACAACATCAGCGAGGCTGAAGTGACGGACTTGGCGAACTGGCTGCAACAGTCAACCCGCTAGCGGATACTACGCAGGACTGCAGACCGGGCGACGCTTCGCTTGTCCGCGAACTGTCGGTTTTTGTAGGAGGGGCCTGGCTTCGCTGCGCTTGTGTGGGAGCGGACTTGTCCGCGAACTGCCGGGAACCGGCAGCAAAACCAGCCGCCTCGGTGTACCAGACNCCAAGGTGACCGGTTTCAGGGCTGCTTCGCAGCCCATCGCGGACAAACGAAGCGTCGCCCGGTCTGCTCCCACGCCCACCTGGCAGAAGCCCGCCCTGAGGGCATCCTGAGAAGTTTGTATCAGTTGACTTTGACCTCGTTGAACTTGAGCACGTTTTCCTTGCTCTCGCGATCACGGAAGGTCAGCTTCAAGGCAGGTGACTGCTTGACCCGACCATTTGTCGCTTCAAAGATCAGCGTCACGCGGGTAGGGACGTTGCGGATCAGCTGGAAGCTGTCCCAGCGGTCGTACTTCGCATCACCGACACGCAGTTGCGACAGGCCCAGCGCGCCGCCGGTTTCTTCAAACAGGCTGATCGGGTTCAGAAAGCGGAAGTCACGGTCTGCGCTCTTGTTGGTCAGCTCCAGCGTACAGGTAGGCGACTGGCCATTCTGGTCACAACCCAGCAACTCCATACTCACGTTGTCGACGGTCTCGGAGCGTTTGCCAAACAGGTTGGCGCTTTCGTTTTCGGTGAACAATGTCTGGCTACGGGCAAACTCGACCGAAGGCTTGGCGTATTCGCCGCCCAGCCTGAAGAACACAGCACAGAGGAACAGTGCCAGGCCGAGCCAGACGCCGAGTTTGAGTACCGACGGGAGCTTTCTGGCGAGGATGGCGATCCCCAGCCCGCTGAACACCATGACCGTGCCGACGATGATGATCAGGGTCTTCCAGTTGATGAAGTCGACACTGAGACCTAGAACGGCCGGGTCCGGGAACAGGTAGGTGAAGATGCTCCAGATAACGCCGATCATGCCGCTGATACCGATCGATATCTTGGCGAAAATCGCGGAAATCTTGCTTGTTCGTGGTGCTGCATCCATTGCTGTTTTTGCCTTGTTCGGGTTTTGCGCAAATGCGCCGACGCGTCTGAATAACGGCATCGGCAGGTTGAGGGCCTTGGAAAAAGGCGTCTGTACAATCCGTGTTCAATCGCGCAGATCCAGAGGTGCCGGATACGCGAGCCCAGAGGTGCGAGAGAGCCAGAAGGGCGATGGGCTATGCCATCGCCGCGGCATTATCCTGCAATTGGATCACAAAGTGCAGCGTTTACGCATTCTGCCTGGATCGATCCCTGAGCAACGCCAGCAATGCAGTCAGCGGCAGCAGCGTGCCTGCGATCAACACCCAGGTCCAGCCGCCATGGTCGAACAACGGGCTGGCCACCGCCGAGCCAATCGAGCCGCCGATGAAAATGCTGGTCATGTACAGCGCGTTGAGTCGGCTGCGGCTCGCGGCATCCAGTGCGTAGATGGTGCGCTGGCCCAGCACCATGCTGGTTTGCACACAGAAATCCAGCACCACGCCGGTCACTGCAAGACCGATCACGCTATAGACAGGGTGAATCAGACCCGGCAGGAAACTCAGCGCGCCGAACAGCAATGCGCCCAGTGACGCTATCCGCGTATAGCCTGCGTCTGCCAAACGGCCGCTGATGGGGGCCGCGATGGCACCAATGGCACCGATCAAGGCAAAAAGGGCGATCTGGGTTTGCGACAACCCGTGATTGCGCGACAGCTCCAGCGGTGCGGCGGTCCAGAACAGACTGAATGTCGCGAACATGCAGGCCTGATAAAAAGCACGCTGGCGCAGCACAGGCTGGGTCCGCAACAGGGTCCAGAGCGAGAACAGCAACTGGCCATAGGACGCACGGTGGTCAGGCACGCGTTTGGGCATGGTGGTCGCCAGCACCACGCTGATACCGATCATCACCACGGCCGCCGAACCGAACACCGCACGCCAGCCGAAATGGTCAGCCACCAGACTGGCAATGGGCCGCGCCAGCAAAATCCCCAACAGCAACCCACCCATGATGCTGCCGACCACCCGGCCGCGCGATTCTTCCGGTGCCAGATGCGCCGCTAGCGGAATCAGCATCTGCACCGACACCGAACTGAAACCCACCAGCAACGACACCAGCAGAAACAGATTCGGCTGCTCGGCAAAAGCAGCGCCCAGCAGGCTGAGCACCGCAACCACCGTGGTGATCAGCATCAGCCGGCGGTTTTCCAGCAAATCACCCAGCGGCACCAGAAAGAACAGGCCCAGCGCATAACCGATCTGCGTCAGTGAAACGATCAGACTGGCCGCAGTGCTCGACAGCCCGATATCAGGCGCAATCAGCTCGATGATTGGTTGCGCGTAGTAAATGTTGGCGACAATCGCGCCACAGCAGAACGCGAACAGCATCACCAGACCGGGCGTCATGGTCACGGTGTTATGCGCAGATTGGGACGAGTGGGGCATGAAAAGTCTCGCTTGAGCGTAAACCTGGCAAGCACGCCAGGCGCGTCTGACAGATGAGTTGTTGACCGATGGAAAGCAGGCTAACGGTTTTGTCGGGGGATAAGTAGGTACGGCGAGTTGATACAGGATATTTCCGGGAATGATGATTTGATGTGAGTCGTTTTATGGCGAGGTCTTCACGGGGCTTGCAGGAGTGCCATAATGCCGACCGTCATTGTGTTCTGGATCAATCCCCTCAGGGACTTTCATGGAAATCAAAAGCTTCAGGCTCATCAATGTGGGGCGTTTCAGTGATCTGGAGGTCGCACTGGCGCCGACCGAACGGCATGCGTCGAGGGTAACCGTGCTGGTGGGGAATAATGGCGCGGGGAAAACGACGCTGCTCAGGTCTGTCGCCACATCATTGAGCTGGCTGGTGGCGAGGGTCAGGACGCCTAAAGGTGTTGGTAGTCGGATTGATGAGGACACGATTCAGGCCGGTGCAGTAACGTCCTCGATTCTTATTGATGCATACGATGATCTGATTCTGCATCCTCTGGTAAGTGGGCCTGAGTACCATTGGGGAATTACGACCACAAGGAAAGGACGTAACCCCACCTCATCTACCGTATTGAACGAGTTAAACTGGTTGGCGGATGGCTACCGCTCAAAGTTAACCTCTAAAATCGATGCGTCTCTTCCGATTCTGGCCTTCTATCCAGTTGAACGCTCGGTGCTTGATGTACAGCCAAAAATTCACGGCAAACGGACTTTTGATCAACTGGACGGCTACGACAACGCCTTGGGTCGTGGGGTGGATTTTCGTCGGTTTTTCGAATGGTTCAGGGAGCGCGAAGACAGCGAAAATGAAACGGGCATCTCGACAGAGCTGCTTAATGAACTGTCTCAAAAGATCCTGGTGGATACAGAACTCTGGAAAGTACTGACCAGAGAACATGCCTCGTCGCGTGACCGCCAGCTGACGGCGGTCAGAAATGCGGTCGCAGCCTTCATGCCCGGCTTCACAAACCTGCGCGTCAAGCGCAAGCCGCGCCTGCATATGGCAATCGATAAAGACGGCCAGACGCTGAACGTGTCTCAGCTGTCCCAGGGCGAAAAGTCCATGATGGCGCTCGTCGGCGATATCGCCAGACGCCTGGCCATGATGAATCCGGCCCTCGAAAATCCCCTGCATGGCAATGGCATCGTGCTGATCGATGAAGTCGACCTGCACTTGCATCCCAAGTGGCAGCGCAGCCTGATCGCCCAACTCACCACCACATTCCCGAACTGCCAGTTCCTCCTGACCACGCATTCGCCGCTGGTCATCAGCGACAGCAAGGATGTGCTGGTGTATGTCATGGACGATGGCGAATTGCGCGAGCAAGACAGCCTTTACGGGCTTGATGCCAATCAGGTGTTGTTGAGTGTCATGGACACAGATATTCGCAATGCTGCTGTCCAGAAACGTCTGGACAGACTTCAAGAATTGCTGATGGCTGGCGATCTGGAGGAGGTTCGCTCGCTATACAAGAAGCTGGCCATTGACCTGCCATCCGGGCACATCGAGCTGGCAAAGGCTTCCTTACTAATCCGCAAGCTGGAATTACGCCGTGCGAAAGATTGAGAAGGGAATTCTCGTGGTCCTGGAGCAGTGGGCGCGCTCGAACAAGGGAAAGAAATACGAAGATCTGGTCGACCGGGACGATATCAAGGATGCCATTCGACATGCCTGTGTCCGAGAGCAACATGGTTTGTGTGCGTACTGCTGTCGCAGAATCACGCTCGAAAAAACCAGTGCTCACAACGAGCACGTTGAAGCTCAGCGCCTGGCACCCCACCGCACACTCGACTTTAAGAATATCGTTGCCAGCTGCAATCAGCCGGGTCGATGTGGCAAAGCGCATGGTCACCAGTTATTGCGTTTGACGCCACTTATGGTGGAGTGCGAGACGGAATTGCAGTTCGAGTTGTCCGGGTTGGTGCGAGGCAACACCGACCGAGCTCAAGACTGTATCAATGTGCTTAATCTTGGCAGTGATCAAGCCTCCAACAAGTGGTTGATCAGCGAGCGTAAAGCAATGATCGATAATTTGCTGTATTCACAGGGCATGAACTCTTCAGGACTGGGTCTGGAGAGCGATGACGTACTCGATTTGTTGCATGATGAGTTATTGGTTCCTGATGAACAACAACAGCTCCAGGCCTTTTCCCCTGTTCTGGTCAATGTGATTCGTCGGCTCAAGGCTTTGCAGGCCTCCTGAGTCGGGTCCTTGCGGGCCTGCCCGGCAAATGCCTGCCAATCAGCGTGTTGGCCGCTTGATCCCATAACTCACCACATACAGCGCCGGCAGAAAAAACAACGTCAGCAAGGTGGCCATGGCGATGCCGCCGATCATGGCGATGGCCATCGGCCCCCAGAACACTTCGCGGGCGATCGGGATCATGCCGAGACTTGCGGCCGCTGCGGTCAGCAGAATCGGCCGGCAGCGGTGTTCGGTGGCCTTGACCACTGACGACCAGGCACTTTCGCCTGCGGCGATGAATTCGTCGATCTGGGTCACCAGAATCACCGAGTTGCGGATAATGATGCCGATCAGCGCCAGCACGCCGAGTATCGCCACGAAGCCCAACGGATAGCCGGAAATCAACAACGCAGCGACCACCCCGATCAATCCGAGCGGCACCACGCTGACCACCAGCAGGATCTTTTTCACGCTGTGCAGCTGGATCATCAGAAAACTCACCACCAATAGCAGCATCAGCGGCACGACTTTCAGGATCGGCCCTTGTGAGCGTGCGCTGGCCTCGACTGCTCCGCCGGTGGCGACCGAGTAGCGCAGTGGCAGGTTGGCGCTGAAGGCGTCGACGTCAGGTTTCAATTGCTTGACCAGCGCGGCCGGTTGCAGCTTGCCCAGCACATTGGCCTTGAGGGTGATGGTCGGCAACCGGTCACGACGCCAGACCAGCGGTTGCTCCTGCTCGTAACCGAGGGTGGCGAATGCCAGCAGCGGCACGGTCGAACCGTCCGGTGTCGGGATCTGCAGGTTGCTGAGAGTCTGCACCGAGCTGCGTTCGTCGCTTTCGGCGCGGCCCACCAGGTCGATCAGGTAAGTGCTGTCACGCACCTGGGTGATGGTGGTGCCGGTGACCAGGCTGTTGAGGATCTGCGCCACGTCTTCGGACGACAGGCCAAACTGACGCACCTTGTCCTGGGCGATGTCGATCTTCAACACCTTGCCCGGTTCGTTCCAGTCGTAGATGACCTGTCCGATATTGGGATTTGCGTCAAGAATGGCGGCCAGCGCCATGGCCTGGCTGCGCACCTGTTCGATGTCCGGGCCACTGACCCGATACTGCACCGGCCAGCCGACGGGCGGGCCCATGTTCAGCGGCTGCACGTAGCCACCCACGCCGACATAGTCGTCCCGAAAGCGCTGCCGCAAGCGTTCGATCAGGCGATCACGCGCTGCGCCACCCTGACTGACGATCACCAGTTGTCCATAAAAAGGGTTGCTCAGTTGCTGGTCCAGCGGCAGGTAGAAACGCACCGCGCCCTTGCCGACATACGAGCTCCAGCGCAGCACGTCGGGATCGTCCTTGAGCGTTGCTTCAAAGCGGTCCATGGTCTGGCGTGTGCCTTCGATGGAGCCGTTTTGCGGCATGTAGATATCCACCAGGATTTCCGGGCGGTCGGAGTCCGGGAAGAACTGATTCTGCAGCAGCTTGCCCGCAAACAGCGAGCCGACGAACATCAGTAACGTGATGCCGATCACCCACCAGCGCTGCTCCAGCGTCTTGATCAACAGGCGGCTGAAACCGCGCATCCAGCGCCCCGGCGCAGCATGCTGTGCCGACGCCTTGAGAATGTGCACGCCGATCAGTGGCGCAAACAGCACTGCCACCAGCCAGGACAGCAACAGCGCCACGGCGATGACGGCGAACATGGTGAATACGTATTCGCCCGCTGAACTGGAATTCAGGCCGATGGGCACGAAACCGGCCACCGTCACCAATGTGCCAGTCAGCATCGGGAATGCGGTCGAGGTGTAAGCGTAGGTCGCGGCCTGCGGTAGTGAGTCGCCGCTTTCCAGGCGGGTGACCATCATTTCCACGGTGATCATCGCATCGTCGACCAGCAGCCCGAGCGCAATGATCAGCGCGCCGAGCGAGATGCGCTGCATGGTAATGCCGCTGTACTCCATGAAGACGAAGACCAGCGCCAATACCAGCGGGATCGAACAGGCCACTACCAGACCGGCACGAATGCCGAGGCTGATGAAGCTGACCACCAGCACGATCAGGATCGCTTCGAACAGCGCGTGGGTGAAGCCGCCGATGGCTTTTTCGACCACTTCTGCCTGGCTGGACACCAGATGCACGTCAATGCCCAGCGGCAGTTCGGTGGTCAGGTCCTCGATGCGCTGCTGCAATTGCGTGCCGAACGCCTGAATGTTGCCGCCTTGCTTCATGGCCACCGCCAGGCCGATCGCCGGTTGGCCGTTGAAACGGAACAGCGAGGAGGGCGGGTCGGCATAACGGCGTTCAATGGTCGCCAGATCGCTGAGACGAAAGAACCGCTCACCAAAGCGCAGGTTTACGGCCTCAAGGTCTTCTTCACTGCTGAACTGACCGCTGGCGCGCACCGCAATGCGCTCGGGACCGGCTTCCATGACGCCTGCCGGTGTCACTGAGTTTTGTGCTTGCAGGCTTTGCAGCACCTGACGCTGATCGATGCCGAGCGCCGCCAGCTTGCGGATGGAAAAATTCAGGTAGATGACTTCGCGCTGCGCGCCGAGCAGTTCGATCTTGCCCAGGTTGGGCACGCTGCGGATATCGGCGCGTATCTGTTCGACGTAATCACGCAGTTGGCGAAACGAAAGACCATCGGCGGTGAAGGCGTAGATGCTACCGAATACGTCACCGAATTCGTCGTTGAACGCCGGGCCCTGAATGCCGCTCGGCAGCTCGGCGCGCACGTCGTTGATCTTTTTGCGCACCTGATACCACGCGGCCGGGATGTCGGCGCCGCGGGTTTCACTCTTGAGAAACACGAAAATCGTCGATTCACCGGCCAGCGTGTAGCTCTTTACGTAATCCAGCGCATCGATTTCTTCGAGCTTCTTTTCCAGCCGGTCGGTGACCTGTTGCAGGGTGTCGGGCAAGGTCGCACCCGGCCAGCGGGCCTGAATGACCATGGTCTTGATGGCGAACGACGGATCTTCCTCGCGGCCCAGATTCAGGAATGACCAGCTGCCCATCAGCAGTGAAACGAACATCATGTACCAGACCAGTGTGCGATGCCTGAGCCCCCAGGCCGACAGATTGAAACGCTCCTTCACAAACTGACCTCTCGTTGCATACGCACCTTTTGTCCGGCCTGCATGCCGTTGACCCCGGCAATCACCACTTTTTCGCCCGCATGCAGCTCGCCACCGAGCTGTACGTTCGGGCCGTTGCGCGCCAACACCTGCACCGCGCGCGGGCTTAGCGTCGATGTCGACGGATCGATCACCCACACGTGGGTCTTGCCATCACGCTCCAGTACGGCGCTGCCGGGCAGCTCATGAGCGTTCGGTGCGTCGCCGCTGATTTCAACGGTAACGGTCGAGCCCAGCCGGAAGCTGTCCGGCGTGTGCTGCAAGGCCAGGCGTACGCGTTGGGTGCGCGTCCCCGCATCGATCTGCGGCGCCAGTTGGCGAACCTTCGCCAGGGCCGATACGTGCTCATCCAGCTGGGAGATGACGTTGATCTGCCGGTTATCAGCCTGCGCGTCAAGCAACCCCAGGGGCAGGTCGACGACCGCTTCGCGGCTTTCCGGGCGCGCCAGGCTGACCACCGGTTGGCCGGTTGCAATCACTTGACCGACCTCGACGTGCCAGCCAGTCACCAGGCCGTCGAACTCGGCAGTCAATCGGGTGTAGGACACATGATCATTGGCTTGCAGCAGGGCGATATCGGTCTGTTGGCGGATCGCGTCCTGCGTACGCAGGTCGCTGTTCAATTGATCCAGACGCGCCCGCGAACCGATGCCGCGTTCGTACAACTGGTCATAACGGACGTGCTCGTCTCGCGCTTGTTGCCAGGCTGCCTGGGCCTTGCCGACTTCTGCCTGTCGTGCGCGCAGTTGATGCTGCTGATCACCGGGGTCGAGGGTCGCGAGCAGGTCGCCTTTGCGCACCTGTTGCCCGATTTCCGCATGACGCGTCGCCACGCGTCCGGCGACGCGAAAACCGAGTGCCACTTCGTATTGCGGCTGGATAGTGCCGGCGAAGCGGCCGGATGCCGCGTTGCGCGGGTCGACGATCTCGGTGAACAGCACCGGACGTTCGGCGACCGGGCGTAGCGGCTTGTCGCGGCAGCCCGGCAGCACGATGATCAGTGCGCAAAACAGCCAGAAGGCGCATCTCGGTCGGGGTTTGTCTGACGCCGTGCTCATCGGACCGCTTCCAGGCCGCGCAGCGAGAGCGCCAGTGAAACCGCTGTTGCGGCCGAGGCGCGTTCGGCCACCTCGACCTTTTGCCCGGCGTAGAGAAATTGCAGCCCTCGGGAAACCACTTGATCGCCCTCGGACAGCCCTTCGGAAACCAGCACCTGGCTCTGTTCGTAACGCAATACTTTCACAGGCGCCAGCCGCACTTTCGCCTGCTCATCGACCAGCCATACCGCAGGCTTGCCCTGTGTGCGGCTCAAAGCCGACCAGGGCAGGACAAACGCTGACTGCGAGCGGGTTTCAAGGCGTGCGCTGACCACGCTGCCTAGCGCAGGGACGGTGGCGTCGTCCGGCAAGGCCACCCGCACCCGCAACGTTCCGTTGGCGGCAGACACGATGGGGGTGATTTCGCGGATGACACCGCTCAGCCGGATATCCGGCTGGCCCAGCGGGCTCACCGAGATCGACCCGCCGGTCTGATCGGTGCGCAATAGCGACTCGTAGGCAGAGAACACGGCTTCGCGCTCGCCGTCGTGGGCGAGGCTGAACACCGGTGTGGCGGCTTGTACCACCTGGCCTTCTTCGGCGTGCCGGGCGGTGATGACGCCGTCGGCCACCGCGACCAGTTCGGTGTAACCCACCTGATCACGGGCATTGGCCCGCTGCGCTTGCAAGGCGGCCAGATCCCCGCGAGCGCTGTCCAGGCCTGAACGGGCTTTCTGGTACTCGCTGAGGTTGGTATAGCCTTTGGGGAGCAGTATTTGCTGACGCTGATAATTCTGCTCTGCCAGGTGCAGGCGTGATTCCCGGACCGCGACCTCAGCGTTGACAGAGGCCAGGTCGGTCTTCTGTTCGCGTGGGTCCAGCCTGGCCAGCACTTGATTGGCCCGCACCCGGTCCCCGACATCCACGTAGCGTTTGACCAGCTTGCCGGACACCCGAAAGGCTTGCTCGGTCACCTTGCGCGCCTGAATATCGCCGGTCAGGACCACGCTGCTGGTGATATCCATGGCCGTTACAGGCTGCACCGCGACCCGCACCAGCGCTTTGTCTGCGGGTTTTCCGGCAGAACAGGCGCTGAGTGAGAGCAGCGAAACAACGGCCAGCGCAAGGGCGGGGTGAAAGGCGGGGGAATGCAGCGGTCGGAATATTCCGCAGGCACGGCTAAGCGCACGCAGCAGCGTTGCAAGAGAAAAAGTCGTCAACGGATGGCACTGCCCGATCAAGTAAGCTGCTATTCATGAATGACCGCGTCACGCCGGAAAAGCCGATGAGCTTCCCGGACGTTGACGGTGATGTTTCATGCCATCGCAGTGACGCTGGGCCACACTTCGCTTCTGGCTTCGGTGCCCAGAAACTGCAGTGCCGTTTTTTGCGAATGATGCCAGGCTGCCTTGCTTTCCAGGTCCAGAAAGTGCCCGGTGTCCGGAACTACGTTGAAGCTGCTTTTGGCAATGTAGTTGGAAAACATGCGGGCATCTTCGACGGTGGTGTATTCATCCTTCTCGCCGTTGATGAACAACACCGGGATCTTGATCGATGAAAAACGCTCGACGTAGTTGCTGGCGCTTAATGTGCGAATCTGGCTGATATGGAAGTCGATCTGCGCGTACTCGTGTTCGGCGAGACTGATCAGATGCTTGTAATTGTAGAGCTTGAACAGGCGAGGCAGGTACTTGCCGACGGTGTCGTTGAGCAGTGCGCCTATCTTGCGTTTCTCGCGGGCTGCGAGGTACACCTGCGCGTTGTCGATGTAGTCGAGCATGGGTTCGTTGAGGACCGGCGAAAACGAGCTGATGATCGCCTTTTCAACCGATGCCGGGCATTCGGCAAGTGCCAGCAGGGCCGAGACACCGCCCCACGACACTGAAAGCAGGTAGTTGACCTGATACAAATCGATCAACTGGAGAAGGATTTTTACTTCATCTTCCTTGCTGACGATCATGTCATCCGAGTTATGTGCCCGGGATTGCCCCGAAAAGGGCAGATCGAACAACACCAGGTTGTAATGGGGTTGCAGGTACTTGACTGTCTGTCCGAAAGAGCCGGTTGTCGACAGTGCGCCGTTGACGAGCAAGATGGTCTTGGCTTCGCTGTTTTTCCAGTAAGTCTCGGTGTAAACCTTGTACTCACCTACGCTTAAAATCTTTGATTGTGCGCCCATAATAGCCTCCCAGCCGATGTCGATCCCACGATTAGTACTGCTTTCTCTGCCCGAGCAGCCATGCCTGAGCCTCGCCTGGTTAGCGGCGAAATCCGGTGAGTTATTATTTTGGGTAAAACAGGAAACGCTGTAGCGATTGCGCTTGATGCCCGGCTATAGATAACCCAGTGCCATCAGACCGACAAGTCACTGGCGTCATAAAAATGTAGGCCAGTTCACATTTCGGCTGTCCAGGGGGTAGCGAAGCGTTTGAGCACTCACCGGGGTTGTTCGGGGAAAAACGAGCTAAAGCGCTCGAAAAGCTCAACTAATGGTCGGAACTTGTGCGCTCTGAGACGGTCTCGCCAAGTCACATCTTGAAACATGAAGTTACAAAATAGCGCTTGGCAAGTTGCGCCAGATTATTATCGAAACGTCGAAAGCATTGATCCAGAGGCTTCAAGCTTGTCAAAAAGCAGGCACGCAGCAGGACTCGGGAGAAATCGGTTCGCCGTTTGGGGCTGACTATAGGAAAGGGACAGAGCGCGCAAAGCGGTGTCGAAAATCCGCGTCGAGGCGGGGATTTGCGCTGATCAGGTCAGCGCATGGGCCGGGCGACATTCCAGCAGCAGACTGGCGCCGCCGTATACGCTGGTGCCGATCTGCAGCGTAAAGCCGTGCAGATTGACGATAGCGGCGACGACAGACAAGCCAAGTCCGAATCCGCTGTGCTCGTTGCCGGTTTCACTGCGATAGAAGCGCTGAAACACTGCATCGCGCTCGGCGACCGGGATGCCCGGCCCGGAATCCTGTACTTCGATACACGGCGTGGTGCCGTCTTTGGTAGCGTAAGCGCTGATTTTCACGACTCCGCCTGCCGGGGTGAATTTGATTGCGTTGCCCAGCAGGTTGGTCAGTGCTTCAAACAGCAGCGCCCGGTCACCCACCAGGCTGGGCAATGGGTCTTGCAGTTCCAGCAGCAGGGTGATCTGGTCTTCTTCGGCCAACGGCAGGTAAAAGTCGTGTAACTCTTGCAGCAGAGGCTGCAACTGCAACTCGACGAAGGCCGAGCGTCGCTGACGGTCTTCCAGTTCCGAAATTCGCAACAGCCCCCGGAAGCGCGCCATGAGCGTATCGGCTTCGCCAATCACCTGAGCGATTTGCGTAGCGTGGCTGGAATCAGGGGCCGATTGCTGCTGGATGCGGTATAGCTGGGCGCGAAGGCGGGTCAGCGGGGTACGCAGATCATGGGCGATATTGTCACAGACGCCCTTCACCTCGTTCATGAGCTTCTCGATACGGTCGAGCATGGCGTTGACGATCACCGCCAGCATGTCCAGTTCGTCGCGCCGGTTGGATACCGGCAGGCGCCCGGCCATGTCGCCCTCAATGATCGATTCGGCGCTGGCCTGAATGGCCCTGATGCGCCGCAGCGGGCGGCGACGCAGCAAATGCCAGCCTGCAACGCCCGGAATAATCGTCAGCGAGATGCCCCACAGCAAGGCGTGCAGAATCAACGTACTGACGGCGAACAGCGAAGCGTTCTCGCGAACCAGCACCAGCCAGCGGCCGTCCTGGGTGCGGTTGACAATGGCATCACAACTGCCTTGCGGCATTCCCGGATCATCCGACTCGATGCAGTCGTTCAGCACATGGATCTGGCCGTCGATGGGCAGGTTTTTCGGGATGCTGTTAATGGGCCCGGCGACCGGGCGAAAGTTCTGGTCGAACAGGCCGTAGGCGTCCACCGAGCGGGTATCGAAGGTCATGCTGGTCGCCAGGGCGTCTTCCAGCGCCTGGCCCTCGAAGCGCGAAAACAATTGCTGCCGATGGGTCAGGGAGTGGCGGGCGAGGGTATCCAGATAAGAGGTGACCTCCCAGTACAAAACGCCAAGGAGGATCACGCTCCACGCCACGAATAGAGAACTGTACAGCGCCAATAATCGGCTTGTAGACGATCGCCAGCCCTTAGACGGGTTCGGCAATAACATAACCGGATCCTCGCACGGTCTGAATAAGCTGTGCGGTGCCGGGTTGGTCGATCTTCTTGCGCAGGCGGCCGATATGGACGTCGATCAGGTTGGTGCCCGGATCGAAGTGATAGCCCCAGACTTCCTGGAAGATCATCATTCGAGTGATGATCTGGCCGCTGTTACGCATCAGAAACTCCAGCAGCTTGAATTCCGTGGGCAGCAGGATTAGTGGCTCACCGCCACGACAGGCTTCCCGGCTAATCAGGTTCAGTTCCAGATCGGCCACCTGCAATACCGTTTTGGCGGCACTGACCGGGTTGCTGCGTCGCAACAAGACCTCGACGCGTGCGGCCATTTCGTCTGACGCAAAGGGCTTTGGCAGGTAGTCATCCCCACCGGCACGCAGTCCTCGAACGCGTTCGTCCACATCGGACAAGGCGCTGATCATCAGAATAGGTGTGGAAATACCCTGAGCCCGCAAGTGGGTGACGATGGTCAGACCATCCATCTCCGGCAACATGCGGTCCAGGGTAATGAGGTCGTAATCGCCACTCACTGCACGCGCCAGGCCGTCACGGCCATTGTCGACCCAGTCCACTTCCAGCCCGTGGCTGCTGAGTTCGGTAACGATTTCCTTGGCGGTGATGGCATCATCTTCGATTGCCAGAATTCGGGTCATGGTCCCTGCCTGAATAAGTGCGTTCAAAGCGCCATTCTGCCTTTAAAACCCGGCGCGTTCCCTGAAAGAAAGTTTAATGACGGGGATAATATCTCTCAGTGTGTAGTGGAATCAGCGTCCTTGAGCTTTTGTTCTTTTTCCAGGCGACGTTTTTCCAGCTTGTTTTTGCGGTCACGTTCCATTTTGGCTGTGGTGTCTTTCTCGCTGCGGATCTGCGCATGGCTGATCAGGGCAAAAATAAAGCTGCCACCGATGATATTGCCTGCCAGGGTCGGACCTGCAAACACAAACCAGAAGTCTTTCCAGCCCAGCTCGCCCGCGAAGACAAGATAGGATACTTCGGCCGAGCCCACCACGATATGGGTGAAATCGCCGAGCGCCATCAAGTAGGTGATGAGCACGATGATCGCTATCTTGGCATTTTCCATCGAGGCAATCATCCAGACCATCGTCGCAATCATCCAGCCAGAGATGATGCCCTTGGAAAACATCTGGCCGACGTCGTTTTCCATGACCTTACGGCCAATCTCCAGAAACGCCTTGTCTGTACTGCTATCGAAAATCGGCAGGTTGAGCATCACGTAGGCCACCAGCAGCGTACCGACCAGATTGCCGGTCAGCACCACGCCCCACAGGCGCAGCAGCCGCCCGACGTTGGCCAGGTTCAGCTTGCTCATGACCGGCAGCACCGCCGTGATGGTGTTCTCCGTAAACAGTTGCTGACGTGCCAGAATCACCGCCAGAAACCCTGCCGAATAGCCCAGGCTGCTGATCACATGACTGCCGGTGATGCCTTCGAGGCGCGAATTCAGCAGCCCCATCGCCATCAGCGAAAGGCCCATGGTCAGGCCCGCTGCCAGTGCCGACCACCACAGCGCGGCGACACTGCGTTCCAGTTCATGGTCGCCCTGCATGCGAATGGTTTCGTGCAACACTGCCGCACGAGGCGGCTGGTTTTCGTCAATCTCGCGCTCTTCCTCGGCGGAAAGGCCGGGGGTTTTGCCGTTTACTTCGTGATCCATGCCACATCCTCAGCGCCAGTGATGAAATGGACTGGCCCGGGCGGCTTCAGTCCGATGATTCAGACAGGCATCGCGCGCCGTGGTTCGGCGTCGTTACGCTGCAAAAGGCGTTGTCTGCGCCATTTCGCAGAATCGCGGTTCTAGCCCGACAAATCTGCGCTGTGCACGCGTTCGATGCCCACGCTCAGCATGGTCCGCCAGGCCTCCTCCAGCGAGCCGTTCATGTCGATGGCCCGGCACGCATCTTCGATCACATACGTATTGAAACCGGCACTGCGCGCATCCTGGGCCGACCACGCGACGCAGAAATCCAGTGCCAGGCCGACCACGAACACGGTGTCGATGCCGCGCTCTTTCAGGTAACCGGCCAGCCCTGTCGTGGTGGTGCGGTCTGCTTCCAGAAATGCCGAATAGCTGTCGACATGCAGATTGCAGCCTTTGCGCAGGATCAACTGCGCATGAGGCAGATCAAGGTCAGCGTGCAGTTGTGCGCCGCGACTGCCCTGCACGCAGTGATCCGGCCACAGGGTTTGCGGGCCGTAGGGCAGGGTGATGCTCTCGAACGGCGCGCGCTGCACGTGGCTGGAGGCAAACGAAATATGCCCGGCCGGGTGCCAGTCCTGAGTGATGACGACACTGGCGAAACGCTTGCCCAGACGATTGATCAGCGGCAGCAGCGCATCGCCATCCGCCACCGCCAGTTGCCCGCCGGGCATGAAGTCGTATTGCATGTCGACCACCAGCAAGGCGCAGCGAGGGTCGGCGGGCAGCCTGGAAAGAGACATTGTCGGTTTTCTCGTCGGAAATCATACAGTTGGCGAGAGTTTGCCTGTTTGTCCGTGTATTTGCGATGCAAGACCTGCAACAGGGAAAGGTATTTTGCGAAATTGTATCAAGTGGTAATACGAATCTGTACTATTCGCAAAAATCCTGCCGGGTCCCAAGAGGCCTGGTTTCTTGCCAAGGGCTGCATGTCGATGCGTCGTACTCTCGTTTCACTGTGTGTCATTCAAGCTGTTTCACAAGCCGCCTGGGCTGGTCAGGTCACTGCCGCGCAACCTTCCATAGAGTTGCAGAACATCGACATTCAAGGCACCGCCAGTGCCGAAAGCGCACAAGGGCCGGTCGACGGTTATCGCGCCACACGCTCGGCGAGCGCCACGCGTACCGACACCTCGTTGCATGAAACCCCGCAGTCGGTCAGCGTCATGACCCGCGAGGCAGTAGAAGATATTGCTTCCACGCGGCTGCAGGATGCCCTCGATTATGCAGGCGGGGTCGGGCGAGCCAACAATTTCGGTGGCCAGGGCCTGACCACTTTCACCGTGCGCGGTTTCACCACCGGCGAGTTCTACCGCAACGGTTTCCCGATCAACCGTGGTTATCCGAACATGCCGGACGCCAACACCATCGAGCGCCTCGAAGTGCTGCGCGGTCCTGCCACGACGCTGTATGGCCGTGGCGACCCGGGTGGCACCTTCAATGTGGTCTCGAAACAACCACTGGCCGAGCGCACGGTCACGCTGGGCAGCCAACTCAATGATCAGGGCATGAAGCGCGCTACGCTGGACGCGTCCGGCCCGCTGGATGACGAGGGGCGCTTTGCCTATCGCCTGAACGTCGTGGGCGAGGGCGGTGATACGTTTCGCGATCACGTCGAAACCGAGCGTTACGGTGTCGCCCCGGTCGTGAGCTGGCAGGTGAACGACGCCACGCGCATCACCTTCGAGGGCGATTTCATGCGCAACAACGCGCCGCTGGATCGCGGCCTGACGCGTTATGCCAACCAACCGCGTACGGCGTCGCGCGACACCTTCTTCGGCGAGAAGAGCGTGGGCAAACTGCACAACGACAACAACATGGCGCAACTGCGTTTCGATCATGATCTGAACGCCGACTGGAAGCTGGGCGGTGGCGTGCAGATGCTCGACGGTTCCCTGCAAGGCGATGCCATCGAAGCCAATGGCCTGGCCGCCGACGGTCGCACCCTGGGCCGTAATTTCAACTACCGCAAACTGGAATGGACCGACCGCGATATGCAACTGAACCTGACCGGGCATTTCTCGGCGGGCGGTTTCGGACATACGCTGCTGACCGGCGTCGAGTACGAAGACTACGATTACAAATCGATCATCCGGCGCTCCAGCGGCGCGGTCAGCGCCTATCCGATCGACATCTTCAACCCGGTTTACGGCCAGGCCCGTCCGGCATTGACCCGAACTACCACTCACGACAAGGAAAACCTGAAAACCTGGGCGGCTTTCGTGCAGGATCAGGTGGCGTTGACCGAGCGCTTGAAGCTGTTGGGCGGCGTGCGTCTGGAGCGTTTCGAGCACGACTACGACTCCTTTCTGCCCGGCACCAGCAGCTGGACTGCCAGCGATAACGCCGTCACACCGCGCATTGGCCTGAGCTATGACCTGACCGACACCCTCGCGGTTTACGCCAACACCGCGCGTTCATTCAAACCCAACAGCGGTGCCAGCCGGCTGGGCGGCGGCTTCAAGCCGGAAGAGGGCAAGTCTTACGAGATCGGCACCAAGTGGGAAGCACTGGATGGGCAGCTGAACATCGATGCGGCGATCTATCAGATCGAAAAGCGTAACGTACTGACCACCGACCCGGTTGACTCAACCTTCAGCGTGGCAGCAGGAGAAGTGCGCAGTCGTGGCCTGGACCTCAACGTGGTCGGCAACCTGACGCCCGAGTGGCGGATGATGGGCAGCTACGCTTACGTCGACGCCGAGGTGACCAAGGACACTACGTTGCGCTCCGGCACGCGCCTGGTGAATATCCCCGAACAGACCTTCAGCCTGCTCAACGTCTACGAATTTCAGGACGGTGCCTTGCGTGGTCTGGGGCTGGGAGCCGGCGGCCGCTACGTCGATCAGCGCGCTGGCCGTACCGCCAACGTCGCCTTCTCGATGGATAGCTACACCGTGTTCGACGTGCTGGCCTACTACAAGGTCAACCCGCAGGTGAAGCTCAATCTCGACCTGAAGAACGTTTTCAATACCGAGTATGAGGAGGGCGCGTTTGGTAACGTCTATGCATATCCGGGTGCCCCGCGGACGGTGCAGGTGGGGATTGCTTATACGTTGTGATGCTGCACGTATCTGATTTTGGAATAGAAAGCCTGACCCTTTTCAGGGTCGGGCTCAGCGGCGCGTATCACTGATATCGAGCCCCGATTACACGCGGCATTGAATCATGAGTACTGGTCTGACTTTGAAAATCCGACACGGTGGCGAAGTTTGCCATCCTGGAATTGTTCCTTGCCGGGTAAAATATCCGCTCCCGCCGCTTTGAGAGCGGTCATGTTATCCGTCAGGGCCTGAGTGGCAGCGTCCCTTTGCTGGAAGGTACTACCTACCAGCAAGCTGGCATTGCCCACTTCGCCAATCTGAAGTTTATAGCCAGCCTCTTGAAGCGCCTTGATCTGTCTTGCGAGCCGGGAAGAGGCTTCGCTTTCTCTGGCATACACATGAAAACCGCCAATCAGGGCTGGGTTGCCTTCGCCATTGGCGGCCTTCAATTGATCGGCAAACCTGACCAGGCCGCTCTGCGGGCCAGCGGTCAGGCCACCCCCCCAGTTACTGTCCTCGACAACAATGCTTCCTTTAAAGCCGGCATTGCGCGCGGATTTAATCAGTGTGGTCTGCATGTCGGACCAGTCCTGACTGGCGCTGTTACCGCCCTGATGGAAAGTGTCGAGCACGAAGCCGGGACGACTGCCAAACTTTTTGATCACACTGCTGATGTCGGCCGCAGCCTGCTTCAACTTGTCTCCCGTCAGTACGTTGCCGCTGCCCTGGTTCGCATCGTCACGAAAAGTGAACTGAACCTTTACACCCTGTTTGCCCCCTTCATTAAGCAATGCCCTGAGCTTGTCCATCTGCCTGCCATTCTGGATCTGATCATGCGTCATCTGAATGCGTAAGGTCCCGCCTCCAATCGCCTTCAGGTCCTGAATTATCTTGGTGGCCGCCGCGGGTGTGGCGATGTCGTCAGGACTGACGTTGGCTCCTCCTCGCGCGACGGGCTCGGCAGTTTTGGTTGGCTCTGAAGAGGCGGCTTTCTCTGTTTCTTTGGCTTTCTTTTCTGCCTCTGTAAGGGCCTTGCTGTCTTTGACGGCGGCCACATCGTCGCGAAGAGCCTTTGGATCATCCTGGCTGACACGCGTTTTTTGACTGGCAAGCAACGCCGCGTCTGGCGAGGAAGCTTTGTTCTCCAGCGACTGAGTATTTCGACTGAGCATCATTCTTGTGTAAACAGGGGACGCTTCCGGTGTTGCGGCGGAGCGGCTGTCGGAGGCCGTGTAGGTGTCGAGTTTCGCCTGCTTGTCCGGATTCGCTTCAGTCGCGCCAGCGCCTACGGTCCGCACGGCTCTGTCTGTCGTTGCAGGTTTTTCCCTGGCAACCATGAGGGGGTCATAGGACCTGGCGGTGCGGATATTCATCGAATGTCTCTACAGGCTCTGTACGAAAAATTGCTGCGCTCGGTCAAGCAGGAGATGAGTCGCCTGGAAGGAAGCGATAACGTTCTAAATGACAGCGTTATACAGCCAAGTGGGGAGCTTGAGATGAAGCTTTCATTAATGTGGCGCTTTTTCTGTTTTTCTTACGATGTTTTTCTTGGGCGAAATTATGTTTCCAGGGTTATCTGTGGGCGGGGAGATTCGCGTAAACAGGGCGTGCAGGGCAAAGCATCTTTATATGACTCAAACGAGTAAAGCGCCCTGAAAGGCGCTTTCCTGTTCTGGTGTGGTCCCGTAGCGATGTCTGTGAGAGGTCACAGCACGCTCAACGGGTACTCCACAATCACCCGCACTTCATCGAGATTCTGCTCGAACTCGGTCGCGCGGGTGGTGGCCTGGCGGACGCGTACCGACAGGTCCTTCATGGTTCCGGTCTGGAAGGTGTACTTGGCTTCGATGTTGCGTTCCCAGCGTTTCTGGTCGGTCAGCGGGTTGCCTTGTGCGTCGCGGCGCATGTAGGTGCTGTTGGCGTTGCTGTAGTCAGCGTCGGTGCCTGTGCCGTAGCGGGTCATGAACTTGAGGCCGGGCACGCCGTAGGTGGTCATGTCCAGGTTGTAGGTCAACATCCACGAGCGTTCTTTCGGAGAGTTGAAGTCGCTGTACTGGAGGGAGTTGGCCAGGTAGATCGAGTCGGACAGCCTCAGATAATCGAAGTCGTCGTCTCCCTGGTTGCGTTGATGAGAAAGCGCCAGGCTGTGTGCGCCGTATTTCAGGTCGACACTGGCACTCCAGATGTCGTTGTCGAACTCGCCGAGCAGCCGTTTGCCTTCGTCGGTCGCGTTGTAGTAATTCAGGCTGCTGGTCAGGGACAGGTCATCGGTGATCGGCAGCACGTAGGACGCCGAGCCGTATTTCTGGTCCCACGCGTCTTTCAGTCGGCTGGTGTACAGGGACAGATTCAGCCGGTCAGTGGCTTTGTAGTCACCGCCGAAATAGGCGAGCCAGGGTGAATCGACCGGCCCGGCGTAGAACGTGGAAAAGCCTTCTTTCATGTCGCTGGAGGCAGGTTGACTCATCCCGTTGAGGCGACCGCCTTGCAAGGTCAGGCCTTTGAAGCTGTCGTTGATCGCGGTGACACCGCGAAAGCTTTCCGGCAGCAGACGGCCGTCGCCGAAAGCGACCACGGGGGTTGTCGGGAATACATCGCCTGCTCTGACGACCGTGTCGAAGGCCTTGGCTTTCAGCGCACCGCCGACCTTGGTGTATTCGTTGCGGGCGTTGCCATCCGAATCGACGGGCATTACCGAGAAGGGCGTTTGAAGGCCGTTTCGGCCGTCGCCCGTGTCCAGCTTGATACCCACCATCGCGAATGCATCGAGGCCGACGCCGATGGTGCCTTGGGTAAAGCCCGATTCGAAGCGCCCCATGATGCCGTGCGCCCAGGCTTCGGAGTAGCCGCTGCCCGTCGGGCTTGATTCGCCATGACGATGGTCACGGTTCATGTAGAAGTTTCGGTTGAGAATGTTGAGCGAGCTGCCTTCGACGAACCCTTCTTTCTGCTCTTCTGCAAAGGCGGCAAAGGGTGTGATTCCGGCAAGGGTCGAACACAAGGCGAGGGAAAGTCTTTTACGTTGAGTCATGTGCACTCCGTTCATTGGGCAGATCGTGTAAGCGTTTCGACCTGGCATGTTGTTTTCAATGGATGGCTGCCAGTAAGACCCAATCTTGAAGAGGCGAAGATAACGCGAAGATGACGGCCAGATTACAAATCTGAAAGAAAGTATCGGTCACAACAGGCGCGGAGTTTAAATCAGAAGAAGAGCGTCCGATCAATATGCCAGCTGGCATATTGTGTTTTTCTAAACTATAAAAAAAGCGCCCGAAAGGGCGCTTGGGAGTTCGCCTCACTTCGAGGCATCGAAAAACCACTGGAGGTAAACAGTTTGGCGGCTTGTTGTAGATCATCGCGTTTAACCTTCGGACTTGTTGGACTTCTCAGGCTTGGACTTTTCCTCCGAATTTACATAGTGCTCGTTCTGCTGGGCACGCTGCTTCTCCAGGAAACGCTGCTCCTGAGCCATGCGCATCTTGTCGGCCGCCTTGCTTGCGAACTCGTTGCCGTCGTCGGCAAAGGCACTTGTAAAGGACAAGGCAGCGACTGCAAAGACCATTGATTTAATCAGTTTCATCGTCATTTCCTCTTTTCGTATTAATGGTTGGATCCTGTTTTGCGCCAGGCGCTTGTCAGGAATGAGCCCAGTTTACGACCGGGTAACTAACAGCAGCGTGAGCGGGACATGACAAATTTGTCATAAATAAAAAAAGTAAAAAAAACCGGGTAATCTCCAAACTTACAAACCGTACCAACTCACTCAGCTTCACTCAAATTCGGGTCAAGTGCGGAGCGTTAACAGTCATACACTTTCAAACAACGGAGTCACCCAACATGCGTATCGCTAAATCCTTACTGCTCGCTATGGCCCTTCTTTCTCCTCTGAGCGCTTTCGCTTTCACCTCAGATGAGGTCAAGGCAGAGACCGTGATCAAAAATCACCAGGCGGCCGTGCAGAAATACGCCACCACCCATAAAAAGGCGATGCCTGCGATTGAAGAATACAAGTACGGTATGAAGCTGGACGTTGCCAAAGTGATCCGCAAGTCGCCGGACCTGAAGACCTGCAGCGTCATGCCTAAACTGATGACTTACCAGGACTCCAAGGGTGATCTGAAGACTGTTCAGTACCAGGCGCTTAGCGGTTGCCGTAACAGCCAGTGATTCATGGCTTGCCAGGAGGCAGCAGCTCGCTTTAACCACCGTCAGCCCGGACAGTCGTCCGGGCTGACGTGCTTGCGTGAACAGGATGAGCGCGTCTGGCGCGCTGTGCCTGAGAGGCTGTCAGCCTGGGCGATCAAACGCCTGAGTCAGCCGGCCATCAGCCAAACACCCGAATCGGTGCCCCCGTATGCCACGCCTGAATGTCTTCGATCATCTGCCCGTAAAAGGTCCGGTAGTTGTTCTCGGTGACATAGCCGATGTGCGGGGTGGCCAGAACGTTGTCCAGCGTGCGAAACGGGTGCTCGGCGGGCAGTGGTTCGATGTCGAACACGTCCAGCGCTGCACCGGCGATTTTGCGTTGTTGCAGTATTTCGATCAGCGCGGCCTGATCGATGATCGGCCCGCGTGACGAGTTGACCAGATAAGCGCTTGGCTTCATCCGGCCCAGCGCCTCTGCATCCACCAGCCCCCGGCTGCGGTCGCTGAGCACCAGGTGCACCGATAGCACATCGGCCTGTTCGAACAATTGTTGCTTGCTGACATAGGTGACGCCCGATTCGGCGGCGGCTTGCGGTGTCAGGTTCTGGCTCCAGGCGATGACATTCATGCCGAACGCCTGCCCATAGCGGGCGATCCATTTGCCGATGCTGCCCAGCCCGAGGATCCCCAGCGTCTTGCCGTACAAATCGCTGCCCAGCCCGACCTGCCAGTGGCCTGCGCGCACTGAGTTGACCTCGGCCAGCAGGTTGCGGGTGATGCTCATGATCAGCGCCCAGGTCAGTTCCGGCGCTGCGTTTTTGTAGCTTTCAGTGCCACATACGGTGATGCCCTGGCGCCTTGCCGCCGCGGTATCAATGGCCGCGTTGCGCATGCCGCCCGTGACCAGCAGTTTGAGTCTGGGCAGTTGGCTGAGTAGCGCTTCATCAAACAGGGTTCGCTCGCGCATCACGCAAATGATTTCGAAACCTTGCAGGCGTTGCACCATGGTTGCTGTGTCGGCGGGGAAGTCGTGCAAAAAGCTGAGGTTGCCCACCGAACCGAGCACTGACCAGTCCACCACGCCGTTGGCCACATTCTGCCAGTCATCGAGTACCGCAATGTTCAATAGGGTCATGGTTTAACGGCCTCTTGATGGGTTGGTTAAAAGAGGGCTAATTGAACAGGCTGGCGGCAATGTTGATCGAGAAGCCCAGAATGGCCGTGTTGAACACAAAGCAGATCAGCGACTGGCCCAGCACGACCTTGCGCATTTCACGCGTAGCCACGCCCACGTCGGAGGTCTGCACTGCAACGCTGATGGTGAACGAGAAATACAGAAAGTCCCAATAGTCCGGGTGCTGTTCGCCGCCGACGAAGGCCAGCGCCGGTTCCTGGCCTTTCCAGGTGTAGAACATGCGCGCGTAATGCAGGCTGAAAATCACCCCGATCATCAGCCACGAGCCAATGACGGTCAGGCCGGTAAACGCGTGATGGAGCATTCTGGCATCGCTGGACAGGCCTTTGCTGCCTGCCACCTCAACGATGATCGCCGCCAGGCTGGCCAGCGCCGCAACGCACACCGTGATCAGGATCACGCCCGCATTTTCGTCTTCCATCAGCGCGACGCGCCGCACGTCATCGGCATTGCTGCGCAGGGTGCGGACGAAAATCATGATCAGGTAGAGCCAGGCGCCCGTGTCCCAGCCTGTCAGCAGGCTCTGCGTGAGTGTGGCGTGGGGGATCAGCCAGGACCAGGCGATGCCTGCGGTCAGACCCACTAAGGCGGCGAGGGTAAGGCGAGGACGGGTGCGGGCAAGATGGCGCATGCGGTCTGGTCGTTACTGGATGTTGCGAGACAGTAGCATGCCCGCTCGATGGCCTGAATCCGATTCGAAAAAAACGGCGCGCAAGGGGGTTGCGCGCCGGTTGCCAGCCAAGTGGTGACCCGGCGGCGAGTCAGTGGCATATGTCGGGATCAACGCACCAGGCAAGGCTGTTTGTTGTTGAATTTCCAGTTCGGGATCAGAAACTGCATGGCCACGGCGTCATTGCGTGCGCCCAGGCCCATGCCTTTATAGAGTTCGTGAGCCTTGGCCAACTGGTCGGTGTCCAGCTCGACGCCGAGCCCCGCTTTCTTCGGCACATCGACCTTGCCACCGACGATTTGCAGTGGCGCCTTGGTGAGGCGCTGGCCGTCTTGCCAGATCCAGTGCGTATCGATGGCCGTGATGTTGCCCGGCGCTGCGGCGGCGACATGGGTGAACATGGCCAGTGAAATATCGAAATGGTTGTTGGAATGCGAACCCCAGGTCAGGCCCCACTCGTTGCACATCTGCGCCACGCGTACCGAACCCTGCATGGTCCAGAAATGCGGGTCGGCGAGCGGAATGTCCACCGATTGCAGTTGAATGGCGTGACCCATTTCCCGCCAGTCGGTGGCGATCATGTTGGTGGCGGTTTTCAGGCCGGTGGCACGGCGGAATTCGGCCATGACTTCGCGACCGGAGAAGCCGTTTTCCGCGCCGCACGGGTCTTCGGCATACGCCAGCACATGATGCTGATCGCGGCACAGGCGGATGGCCTCTCTGAGTGACCATGCGCCATTGGGGTCCAGCGTAATGCGCGCGTCGGGGAAGCGTTCGGCGAGCGCTGTAACCGCCTCGATTTCCTGATCGCCGCTCAATACGCCGCCCTTGAGCTTGAAGTCCTGAAAACCATAGCGCTGGTGTGCGGCTTCGGCCAGGCGCACGACGGCTTGTGGGGTCAGTGCCTGTTCATGGCGGATACGGAACCAGTCGTTATCGGCGTCCGGTTCGCTGCGGTAGGCCAGGTCGGTCTTGCGCTGGTCGCCGACGTAAAACAGGTAACCGAGCATTTCGACCTGATCGCGTTGCTGACCTTCCCCCAGCAGCGCCGCTACCGGCACATCCAGGTGCTGACCGAGCAGGTCGAGGAGGGCGGCTTCCAGCGCCGTGACCGCGTGAATGGCGATGCGCAGGTCGAAGGTCTGTAGACCACGGCCGCCGGAATCCCGATCGGCAAAGGCTTTGCGCGCCTCATTGAGAATCTTCTGGTAGGTGCCGATGCTGCTGCCGACCACCAGCGCGCGGGCATCTTCCAGCGTCTGGCGAATCAGCTCGCCGCCAGGCACTTCGCCGACGCCGACGTGCCCGGCATTGTCCTTGAGAATGACGATATTGCGGGTGAAGTAAGGGCCATGCGCACCGCTTAGGTTGAGCAGCATGTCATCATGGCCGGCCACTGGCACAACCTGCATTTCAGTGATGACCGGGGCTTTACTGGTGATGTTGGAGTGCTGAATGTTCATGACTGCTCCTGTAATGATTCTGACCGATAAACGTCGCTGTGCATGTGCATCAATGCGTGGCCGGGGTCTGGATGGCGGCGACTGGCGTAGCGCCTGGCTTGGGTGTGTTGCGCGCAGCGAAGACGATGATTGCCGCGATGATCGATGTTGCGGTCAGACCATACAGCCCGCCCTGGATCGAGCCGGTGTGCTCTTCCAGCAGGCCGAAGGTGGTCGGTGCCACGAAGCCGCCGAGGTTGCCCACCGAATTGATCAGCGCAATGACCGCAGCGGCAATGCGCGCATCCAGATACGCCTGCGGAATCGGCCAGAACAGTGAGGAAGCGGACTTGAAACCCAGCGCCGCAAAGCAGATGGCGACGAATGCAAAAATCGGGCTGCCTGTTGTCGACATGAACATCCCGGCCGCGGCAATCAATAACGCGATGGCCACCCAGGCTTGCTGACGCTTCCATTTGGCCGAGAGCGCGGCAAACGCATACATGCCGATGATCGACAGCAACCACGGAATCGAGTTGAACATGCCGACTTCAAAGTCAGTCAGGCTGCCCATCTTGCGGATGATGCTAGGCAGCCAGAACGTCGCTGCATAGATGGTCAACTGAATGAAGAAATAGATCAGGCAGAACAGGATGATCTGACTGTCCTTGAGCAGTTTGCCAATCGAGGCCTTGACCGGGGTCGCCGCTTCGCGGGCAGCCTGTTCGGCATCGATGGCGTTGACCAGCGCGTCCTGTTCTTCGCGGGTCAGCCACTTGGCATCATGCGGTTTGGAGTCCAGCCAGAACCAGACGAAGAAACACAGGCCGACCGAGAACATACCCTCGATGAAGTACATCCACTGCCAGCCCTTCAGTCCGAACCCGGTAATTTGCAGCAGCAGGCCGGACAACGGGCCGGAGATCAGCGAGGCGATGGCCGAACCGCTGAGAAAGATGGCGATGGCCTTGCCGCGCTCGACGCCCGGCAGCCAGCGGGTGAAGTAGTAGATCACGCCCGGGAAGAAACCCGCTTCAGCGACGCCGAGCAGAAAGCGCAGAATGTAGAAGTGCGTTTCGGTCTGAATGAAGGCCATGCAGGCTGCAACGATGCCCCAGGTGAGCATGATCCGGGTCAGCCAGATACGCGCGCCGACTTTCTGCAGCAGGATGTTGGAAGGGACCTCGAACAGCGCGTAACCGATGAAAAAAAGCCCGGCGCCCAGCCCGTAGGCAGCCGCACCGATGCCAAGATCGTGCTCCATGTGCGAACGCACGAAGCCGATGTTCACCCGGTCGATGTAGTTGACGATAAACATGATGACGAAAAGCGGCAGGACGTGACGTTTGACTTTCGAAACGGCCGTATTCAGGACCGAATCTGTGCCATCAGCCATCCTGGAATTGGATGTGCTCACAGTTGAATCTCCCACTCGTTGTTTTTATGCGGGTATGTGCAAAGTGTGTCCTCTGCATTGTCGGTCATCATACAAGTAAAAAGCCCTTTCGCAAGTCCTTGATGCCTTCGAAAGGGCAGATAGTTTGCTTCGTCCAGACCGGAGGTTATGTATTCGGTGGTTACGGAGAAAGGCCGTAAGCATCCGCTTATAGCCCATAATAAGGGGGCTTTAAGCGCGTGATCAGTCATGAAAGCGAGCAGGCAGGGACGTTTCGACAGGTATAGACGGCGGCACAAGGGCTGTGCTGAGGTCTCGTCATTTTTTGACAGATAGGGTGTACTTGTAATACAAGCTAGACAAGTGCGCACCTTTGAAAGACTGGGCCATCAGGCATTCGTCACTCTGCGCAGGTTATTCAGCGTGCTGCGTGGACGCCCATTCAGACAAGTCAGGACTCGAATATCATGCAGGACTCCGTCAGCCCGGCGCCCAAACGTCGTCAGCACAGCCTGGCCACTGATCTGGTGACCGAACTGAGTCAGCGCATACTGCTGGGCAAGATTGCTCCCGGTCAGAAGTTGCCTTCCGAAAATCAGATCGTCCGCGAACACGGCGTCAGTCGCACGGTGGTGCGCGAAGCGATTTCCAAGTTGCAGGCCTCCGGACTGGTAGTCACTCATCACGGCATCGGCACGTTTGTGCTGGAACGCGGCGACCAGACAGGCTTGCGCCTCAAAGTCGAAACCGTCTCGCGAGTGCGTGACATCATCGAGTTGCGCATCGGCCTGGAAACCCAGGCCGTGGCGCTGGCTGCTGTGCGTCGCACCGAAGAACAACTGGCGGCCATGCGGCAGGCGCTGGACGATTATCAAGACCTGTTGGCCAATGAAGACAGCTGCGTCGAGGCTGACAAACGCTTTCACATGCTGATCGCCGAAGCCACTGGCAATCCCTACTTCATGGAAATCATGCAGCACCTGGGCAGTGCGATCATTCCGCGCAGTCGCATTGCGACCAGCGAACGGGCCGGTAACACTTTGGCGCATCAGGGCTATCTGGCCAATCTGGAACATGAAGCGCTGCTCAGCGCCATTCGCCGCAAGGACCCGGACGCCGCCCGCGCCGCGATGTGGACACACCTGAGCAACAGCCGGGAGCGGCTGGTGCCACTTGAGTAGGCGGCTCGGTTCAGGCTATTACGTTTCGCCGAGTACGCCGAGCATGACCTGCGTCTGCCACTCGAAGTAGGGGTTGAAGGTCAGGCGCGCGTGGATTTTGCCAGGCTCGTTGTAGCCCCAGTCGGAATACCACACCGGTTCGCCAGCCGTACATTTCGCAGTGTCAGCGGCGCTCTGGCCGTTCCAGCAGATTCGTTGGCTGCCTGCCACGCCGTACAGCGGGTTGTCCGGCGCGAACAGCAGGCCCATGTGTGAAAAGCGGCTGATCCGGTACTCGGGCAGGTAGTCTGTGCGTACCTCGACACGGGGCAGGCCCTCAGCCTTGCCGGGCAGATCGCCGTACCAGATCAGGCGGCTGGCCGGATGGCTGAAGCGCTGGTTGAAGTTGTCCAGCACGTACTCGGTGTCGAGCACCGAATCGTGTTCGGCGATAGCGATGAACACCGGTTTTTCATAGCGGCGCTGATGCAGTCGGCCCTGCGCCAGCGCACTGCTGCGATAGAACTGGGCGAAACCGTTGGTGGGCATGTTCATGTAGCGCAGCGGCGTCTGCATCGGACGCACGCCGTCGTTGGGCGCAGCGAGCCAGGGTTTTGCCCAGCCGATCCACGGTGTCAGCCAGGCGTAGCCGCTGTCGGAACGAAACGCCGGCGAGAACAGCACCAGCCCGGCGATCTCGTCATGTTCATAGGCGTAGTCGAGGACCAGATTGGCGCCGGTCGAGAAGCCGCCCAGGTAGACCTTCGGCACCTCGCGGCTGAGCAATTGTGCCTGCTCGCGCACCACCCGCTGCCATTGCTCCAGACGCACATCGAGCATGTCTTCGGGTTTTGTGCCATGCCCGGGCAGCAACACGGTACGCACCAGATAGCCCCGATCGGCGAGCTTTTGCGCCACATCCTGAAACGACCACGGTGAATCGCCGAGCCCGTGGACCAGCAACACGCCGCCCTTGGGCATACCGCTCGGCGTCCACTGGCGTGGCGCGTTCCAGTTCAGTTCAGCTGCGTGATCGGGCGTCTGGAATGTGCGCTGGTTACGCAGCAGCTCTAGGGTCTGTTGCCGATAGCTTTCGAAACCTGTATTCGGCGCTTCGTTGTCAGCCATCGAGGTGCAGGCTTGCAAGGTCAACAACGACAGCAAACTGGCAAGTCGGGATTTGATCAAGTTCAGGGGGCCTCGTGCTTATGGTGCTTCGAACGATCAAAGCAGGCACTCTGCCACGCACATCGCGTGCCGCGCCACTTTCAGGCACACTCGAACGTTCTGTAATTTCAACAAAATGTATACACATGCCGAGCCCTTGCAAGTGACATGGTTTTTAAGAAACTGCCGGATTGCCACTGATCATGGTGCGCAAGACCAGCGGAGAAACCGGAGCAGGCGAGAGCATCCGGGATCAGACATGGAGAGCAGCAATGAAAATAGTCATCGCCCCTGACTCGTTCAAGGACAGCCTTAGCGCGCAAGCGGTCGCCGACACTATTGCCAGTGGTCTGGCGGAAGTCTGGCCTGACGCTGAACTGGTCAAGTGTCCGATGGCCGATGGGGGTGAAGGCACCATCGAGGCCTTGCTGGATGCCTGCCATGGCGAGCTGATGACTGCTCGGGTCAGCGGGCCGCTTGGCACGCCGGTCGACGCACAGTGGGGCTGGCTGGCTGACAGCAGGACCGCGATCATCGAGATGGCCATGGCCAGCGGCCTGCAACTGTTGACCCTGGAGCAGCGCGATGCCTGCGTGACCAGCACCGTCGGCACCGGGCAACTGATTCGCGCCGCGCTGGACGCCGGGGCGCAGCGAGTGATTCTGGCGATTGGCGGCAGTGCAACCAATGATGGCGGCAGCGGCATGCTCTCGGCATTGGGCGCGCGCTTTCTCGATGCAGAAGGGCAGCCATTGCCACTCGGAGGGCTGGCGCTTGGGCTTCTTGACCGCATCGACCTGAGCGGCTTGGACCCGCGCTTGTCTGACGTGTGCGTGGAGGTTGCCGCCGACGTCGATAATCCGCTGTGCGGAGCCAATGGTGCGTCACATGTTTTCGGCCCGCAAAAGGGTGCGTCCGCTGCACAGGTTCTGGCTCTGGACGCCGCGCTGGGGCATTTTGCCGATCATTGCGCGCAGGTCCTCGGCCAGGACCTGCGTGACAGCCCCGGCAGTGGGGCGGCCGGGGGCATGGGCTTCGCCGCCAAGGCGTACCTGAAGGCTGCATTCCGTGCGGGTGTCGAGGTTGTCGCGGAGCTGACCGGGCTTGAACAGGCGCTGATCGGTGCGGATCTGGTGATTACCGGAGAAGGTCGTTTCGACGCACAGACCCTGCGTGGCAAGACGCCATTGGGGGTGGCGCGGGTCGCGCAGCGTCAGCAGGTGCCGGTCGTTGTGCTGGCTGGAACACTCGGTGATGGCTATGAGCAGCTATACCGGCACGGGATAAGCGCGGCCTTTGCGCTGACCAGCGGGCCGATGAGCCTGGAGCAGGCCTGTCGCGACGCCAGCGCGCTGCTGCACGATCGCGCCCGGGATGTGGCGCGGCTCTGGCAATCGGCCTCAGGTCGCTGATCACAACGCTGCGAATTATCGTTGGCCGCGCTCAAGAATCGTCAGACCGGGGCGATACGCTTTCGGTTGTCTGACAACTCCTTGTCAGACACTGCCCTCCAAATATAAAAAGAGCCCCGGTCATGAACGTACGCACACTCACCATCGCCCGCCGTGCAGGCCTGGGTTTCACCCTGATTTCCCTGCTGGTGGCCTTGCTCGGCTGGTTCGCGCTGGTGCAGATGTCGACCATCCGCCAGAGCGAAGTGGCCGTGGAAACCAACTGGCTGCCGAGCATGCGGGTAGTCAACGATATTCGCGAAATCATGCTGCGCGTCCGGACGATCTCCCTGCGCATGGCGCTGGACACCGACCCTGCGAGCATTCCGACCTATCGCGGGCAGCTGGACGTGCGTCTGGGCGATCTGAACAAGAAGCTCGACATTCTCAAGACATTTGTCGACACACCTGAAGAGTCATCCCTTACTGAACAGTTTCTGGTCACCATGGGCCAGTACCGAAGCGCGCTGGATCGCTCATTTGTACTCGCCACCCAAGGCGACAGCGCCGGTTTGAACAAGCTGCTGTTGATCGACATGAAACAGATCGTCGACGGCTCGGGTAAACAGCTCAATGATCTGGCAGATTTCTATGTGACCAAAGTCGATGCCGAAGGCAAGTCGGCCGAGGCGCAATACAGCAAATCGCGCGATATCGTGATTGCCTTTGTGCTTCTCGCCGCACTGTGCACCATCGGTCTGGCCCTGTGGCTGACGCGCAGCATCGTTCGTCCGCTGCAACGTGCCGTGAACGCTGCTGAACAGGTTGCCCAGGGAGATCTGACTCACACCATCGAAGTCGACGGCGACGACGAAGTCACTCGCCTGCTGCGCGCGCTAGCAACCATGCAGGTCAATCTGCGCGATGCCATGCGCCATATCGGCAGCTCCGCCACCCAGCTGGCCTCGGCAGCCACCGAGCTCAACTCGGTGACCGAAGACAGCTATCGCGGCCTGAACCAGCAGAACGCCGAAATCGATCAGGCCGCTACCGCCATCAATGAAATGACCTCGGCCGTGGAAGAAGTGGCGCGCAATGCGGTGTCGACCTCGGATGCATCCAGCCAGTCCAGCACGTCGGCGCAAGCGGGGCAGACGCGGGTGAACGAAACCGTGCAGTCGATCCAGACCCTGACCGACAACGTGCAGTCCACCTCGGCGCTGGTGCAGAACCTCGCCAACCAGTCTCAGGACATCGGCAAGGTGCTGGATGTGATTCGCTCGATTGCCGAACAAACCAATCTGCTGGCGCTCAACGCCGCTATCGAAGCTGCGCGTGCCGGCGAGTCGGGCCGTGGCTTTGCAGTGGTTGCGGATGAAGTGCGGGCTCTCGCGCATCGTACCCAGCAATCAACGCTGGAAATCGATTCGATGGTCAGCGCCATGCGCAGCGGGTCGGCACAGGCGCTGGACTCCATGAACATCAGCCGGGACCGCGCGGACGCAACACTGTCGCTGGCCAAGGGCGCAGGCGAATCGCTGAGCGAAATAACCGCGTCGATCAACCAGATTTCCGAGCGTAATCTGGTCATTGCCAGCGCTGCCGAAGAGCAGGCGCAAGTATCGCGTGAAGTCGATCGAAACATCGTCAACATTCGTGATCTGTCCATGCAGTCCACCCAGGGCGCCAACCAGATCAGTGCATCGAGCCACGAACTGTCGCGCCTGGCAGCGGACCTGAACCTGGTTGTCTCACGCTTCAAGGTGTAAAACCCTACAGTGTTACTGGTGGTGTCTGCTTGCCGTCGACCGACCGGGCGCGCATTATGCCCTCGGTCGAAATGACCTCCGGTACAGTTTGGGTTCAAACCTTATTGAAGGGGGCGGCATCGCGTCATGGACAATAACAATCACACCTTCAGCAGTTGGTTACGCTCACCGGCCCATCATCAGTGGCTGGCACTGGAAGGCAAACGCCTGCTGGGCTTCGCCAAGGCGGCGAAGCTGGAAAATGGTTTTGGCGGCCTGGATGACTACGGACGCCTGATGGTCGGCGCCACCGCCGGCACGATGAACACCGCGCGCATGACTCACTGCTTCGCCATGGCTCACGTGCAAGGTATCCCCGGTTGCGCCGCGCTGATCGATCATGGCATCGCCGCCCTGAGCGGTCCGCTGCATGACGCCGAGCATGGCGGCTGGTTCAGCGCAGCGCTTGAAGACCACGGCAAGACCGACAAGCAGGCTTACCTGCATGCTTTCGTCGCGCTGGCGGCCAGCTCTGCGGTAGTGGCCGGTCGGCCGGCTGCCCATGCGTTGCTGTCCGATGTGATACAGGTGATTCAGAGTCGTTTCTGGAGCGACGAGGAGGGGGCCATGCGCGAATCCTTTTCTCAGGACTGGAGCGACGAAGAACCCTATCGTGGCGCCAATAGCAACATGCACAGCACCGAGGCCTTTCTGGCCCTCGCCGATGTCACCGGTGACGCGCAATGGCTCGACCGGGCTCTGAGCATCGTCGAGCGGGTGATCCACCAGCATGCGGGTGCCAACAACTTTCAGGTCATCGAACACTTCACGTCGGACTGGCAGCCGTTGCCGGATTACAACCGCGAAAACCCGGCCGATGGCTTTCGGCCATTCGGCACCACACCCGGCCATGCGTTTGAGTGGGCGCGGCTGGTGCTGCACCTGGAAGCCGCGCGGCGTCGCGCCGGGCGCAGCAATCCTGACTGGCTGCTCGACGATGCCCGGCAGTTGTTCGCCAACGCCTGTCGCTACGGTTGGGACGTCGACGGTGTCCCAGGCATCGTTTACACCCTCGACTGGCAGAACAAACCGGTGGTTCGCCATCGTCTGCACTGGACACATTGCGAAGCTGCGGCTGCGGCGGCGGCTTTGTTGCAGCGTACCGGCGAGCAACAGTATGAAGACTGGTATCGCTGTTTCTGGGAGTTCAACGAAACGCTGTTCATCGATATTGAACATGGCAGCTGGCGTCACGAACTGAATGAGCGAAACGAGCCGAGCGAAGATATATGGCCAGGAAAACCTGACCTTTATCACGCCTATCAGGCCACGCTGTTGCCGGTGCTGCCGCTGGCACCCAGTCTGGCCAGCGCCCTGGCGGGGCTGGACTGACCGGCAATCGTCAACTCGGGATCAAAGCGCAGGGATGCGCTTGTCCGTCAGCCGAATGATCTGCCGGGCTAGAAAACTGCCGGTCAGAATCACGCCGAACAGACGCAAGGTCTGCATGGCGAGGACAAAGCCGACGTCGGCATGCGTATCGATGGCAATGATCGCCATGGTATCCAGGCCGCCGGGGCTGGTGGCCAGGTAGACCGAGAGGTAATCCTTTTCCATCAGCTCGGCGATCAACCACGCCGACAGCGCGCAAAGCACGATCAACAACAGCGAGGCCAGGATCATCATCGGCAGTCGTCTCCATACATACTGCACGGTTGGTTGATCGAAACGCAGCCCGACGTAGCAACCGATGGCGCCGTAACCGATTGGCAGCAGCCAGTCCGGGATGGTGATCTGCATCACTCCGCTCAATTGCAGCGCACCGCCCAGCAGCAAAGGCACCAGCAACGCTCCTGCCGGTAACCGCGAGCCCAGCAGTACACCGACGACAATCACGGTCAGGCTCAGACCCAGATCAGGCAGACTCATGCTGTTGACCACGGTCACGCTGGCGGGTGAATCGGCAACCGAGGCGCCGATCGCATGGCTGACCAGTGCGCCGACCGTCACCACGCAGACGACCCGCACGTATTGCATGGTGGCGACGATTCGCGAATCGGCGCCGTAATCTTCAGACATCGCGACCATTGCCGATGCTGCGCCGGGCGAAGTGCCCCAGGCAGCCGTGTTGCTCGGGATGCCGGCAAAACGCACCAGAACCAGACCGACCGCCGCGCTGAGTACGACGGTCAGCACCGTCGCCAGCAGCATGACTGGCCAGGATTGCAGGGCGGTCATTAATACGCTGACCGACATTGCATGGGCAATCAGCACACCCACGGTGCCCTGGCCCAGCTGGAACAGGCGTTTAGGCATGCGGATGGTTGCACCTGATACGCCAAAACAGATGGCAACCAACATGGGGCCGAGGAACATCGCGGCAGGCATATCGAACAGTCTGAGCAACTGGCCAGCCGCGCCTGCCATGAGGATCAGGCCCGCCCACTGGGCCAGCGGGGGAAGGGTGGATATCGAAACACGTGCAGCCTGTGACAAGGACGTTCTCCTTGATGAGATGAATCGCATGCGCACAGTATCGACATCGGGACTCATCAAGTCTATTTTCTAATAATCATGAATTGATAACTTTGGTTGATAGATATGGACCTGCGCGATCTCACCTATTTCGAAACCATCGCCGAGCTCGGCCATCTCGGGCGGGCTGCAGAAAAGCTCAATCGCAGCCAGCCTGCGCTGACCAAAAGCATCCAGCGCCTGGAAGAATCGTTCGGCACGCGGCTGTTTCAGCGGGACGGGCGGCGCATCAAGCTGACGCCGGTCGGCGAGCTGTTGCAGGCGCGGGGCAAGGAGTTGCAACAGAGCATCGCGCAGACCCAGCGCGAGGTGAGGGATTTTGCCAGCGGTATGGTGGGCAACATCCGCGTTGGCTGTGCGGCAACCATGGCGGAGTATCTGATGCCGAAACTGACCTCGGCCTTGTTGCAGCGCACGCCTGACGTCACGTTCAAGCTGGTGATCGGCCAAGATGACCTGCTGCGCGAATCCCTGCGCTCCGGGCAACTCGACATGATCATCTGCGGGCTGGTGCCGGACAGCGACGACGTGACCAGTTTTGCGGTGCTCAAGGATGAAGCCGTGGTCATTGCCAGCAAAAAGCATCCGATTTTCAAGACGTCAGCGCAGATGAGCGACCTGTGCGCGTACCGTTGGGTATTGCCGCCAGCCAGCGTATCGTCACGCAAATGGCTGGATGCAACTTTTGCGGCGCATGGTCTGCCATTGCCGACCGTGCAGATCGAAGCCAACTCGATTTCCCTGTTGCCGGGTCTGATCGCCCAAAGCAACCTGCTGAGCTTCATCGCCCGCGAGTCGCTGGAATTCGGCAAGAATATGCAGCATTTGCGCGAAGTGCCGCTGGAGCAGACCACCATGAAACGCTCCGTTGGCGTGACCCTGCGCAAGGGCGGCTACCTGTCGCCAGCGGCAGAGGGAATGCTGCAGATGCTGCGCGACAACGGCGGGGATTTTCTGGGGTGGGGGTGATTATGCTTTGCCAGCATCGGCTGCGTTGTCTGCCACATCGCCTTCGTGAGCAAGCTCACTCTCACATGAGCATTCAGCCACAGTTTCCCTTGCAGGCAGGACTCATCGCTCGCTCAAGTACGCTCGCTCAAGTACTTCGCCAGCGCCTCGGCTCCCAGCTCCACGGTTGAACTGGTGCCCGCCCAGCTGCAGGCCAGCATCAGGTTGCGTGGCAAGCCAAAATCTTCGACCAGAAAGCCGTGCTGATCGAAGCCGTTTTCGTCATGCGGCACCAGTTCGCGCAGCGATACCACTGGTTCGAAGTAAGCCCACACCGGCTTGTTCAGCGCCACCGCCATGCCGACCTCGAACGCTGTTCCCGAGTCGGGCTCCAGGCCGCGAAACACGTTCAGGTTGACCAGCACCGCAGAGCAGCGATGGATCATCGCAACGTTCATCGCGTAAATCTGCTGCGCAGCCTCCTGCGGCGTTTGTCCGGGCGTGACATCGTTGTCGAACGGATACAGACCTTCAAGCCCGTGCGCCATACACAGTGCCTTGAGATAACGACCGTGTTCAATGGCGTCCGCCCGAAACACGTCAAAACCTGCCAGATAAACCAGTGGGGGTTGCATAACCTGTTCTCTGCTACCGATGATATCCCGCCAATATTACGGCTGACTGGCTGTCCGGGGAAACACGCCATTGATCGGCCGACCGTGGATCGAGAGCTGTTTAAGCTGGAATCTGTACGGATAACCAGTATCCTTGGACGGTCTGTCCAATCTTTGTGTGAACGCTGGTCTTGAATACTTCGCCCCTCGACAATCCGTTTTATTACCTGGAGAACTTTCGCCAGGTTCTCGCCTGGATTGCCCAGCGCTACGACGACCTGCTCGACGCGTCCGAACGCCGGTTCATTGATGAGTTCGCTGACTTGCCTAAGCCTGCCCAAGGGCTGCTGGTGCGCATGGTGATGCGTAAAGGCGCGCTGTTTCGGGCCAGCAAGCTGAGTTATGCCGAGATTGGCGATCCTCATCAGGCGGTGTTGCCGCTGCTGCAACGGCAATGGGTGGACGCTCGTCCGCCGCTTGAGCTGAGCGAGCTTTTCCATCTGCTGCGCAAGGATGAATTGAGCCAGTGCTTCAAGGCCCATGCTGCCAAGGGGCCGGAACGCAAGCACGAATGGCTCGAACGCTTGCAGCCCCTCTATGCAACGCCACAGCCCCTTGAGCACTGGCATCCATCGCTGTCCGACGCGGTGTTCGGCCTGAAGATCATGCCGCTCTGCAATCGATTGCGGCTGTTGTATTTCGGCAATCTGTATCAGGAATGGTCTGAGTTCGTGCTGGCCGATCTGGGGATCTATCGCTACGAAAAAGTCGAGTTCTCGGCCGGGTCGCGGGCGATCAACGAGCGCGCCGACATTGACGTATGCCTGCAATTGCACGACTGCCGTGAAGCACTGGAAACCTGCATCGAACTGCATGAGCTTGCCGACCGCGTCATTGCCATCCAGTGCAGCAATCCCTGGTTGCAAATGCGCCGCGCGAAGTTGCTGTTTCGCATCGGACAGCAGGCCGAAAGGTTAAAGGATTGGCCGCTGGCGATGTCGGTGTACCGCCAATCCAGCTATTACGGAGCGCGTTCGCGGCAGATCAGGGTGCTGGAACTCAGCGCGCAATACGCCGAAGCACTGACGCTCGCGGAGCAAGCGCGATGTGCTCCGGAAAGCGATGCCGAGGCTCAGCATTTATCGCGGGTCATGCCCCGGCTGCAACGCAAGCTTGGGCTGGCTGCCGAGCGCAAACGTAAGGCTCGAACCGTTTCGCGATTTGATCTGCAAGTGACGCCGTTACCGGGAACAAGTGTCGAGCGCCTGATCAGGCTGCATCTTGAAGAAGAGCAGGGTGGTGAGGTGCATTATGTCGAGAACACACTGATCAATTCCCTGTTCGGTCTGCTGTGCTGGCGGGCGATTTTTGCACCGCTGCCGGGCGCATTCTTTCACCCGTTTCACAGTGCGCCCAGCGACCTGTACAGCCCTGATTTCTATCCGCGCAGGGCTGCGTTGTTCGATGACTGCATCGGGCAACTGCAGTCAGACGCCTATCTGGCGACCATTCGCGAAAACTTCCAGAGCAAGTTCGGTTTGCAATCGCCCTTCGTGTTCTGGGGCACATTGACGGCGCAACTGCTGGAGCACGCGCTGTACTGCCTGCCTGCGGAACACTTGCAGCACTGGTTCAGACGCCTGTTGCAAGACATCAAAGCCAATCGCACCGGCATGCCGGACCTGATCCAGTTTTTTCCGGAACAGCGTCGCTATCGGATGATCGAGGTCAAGGGGCCGGGGGATCGTCTTCAGGACAACCAACTGCGCTGGCTGGATTTCTGTGCCGAACATGGTATGCCGGTTGAAGTGTGCTACGTGCAATGGGCCGCGCAAAGCGAAGACCTGTGCCGTAATCAAGGCGCCTTGTCGTCGTCCTGATCGTCGCCATCATCGTCCATATCGGGCGATTGCTGCGAACCGGAAGACTGGCCGCTGGAGCTGTCTTTTTTGCCGGGCAACGTGTCCATGCCTTTAGTGCCAGGGCTGGTGCCCGGCGTTCCAGGACTGGTGCCGTCCACATTCTTTTCCAGGCCGGTGCCGGGGACTTTCATCGCACCGCTGTCCGGATGAGTGGGGCCGGTCGAACCCGCCATAGCGCCTGCGCTGACGCACGCCAGCAGGGCTGCGAGACTCAACGCTGCCAGTTTTTTATCGATCATGATGCATACCTCTTATGAGTGTTGTTGGTACAGTCATTGAGCAGTGAGTACGCAAACAAGTGCGGTGCATTCGCAGGACGGCCGACCGGCGGGCAGGGTGCAAGCCCTGTCCGCGCAGCCTCAACCCTTATTGGGTCTTGGTTTTTTCGGTAACGCCGGTTTTGTCATGGGTGCCGTGGGTGGCCTTGTCGTGCTTCATCGCACGTTCGGCAGCCGCTTCTTTGCTTTCATTCTTGGCGCCAGGCGTTTCGGACGAGGTGCGGTCCATTGGCTCGGTGTTGTTGCCTGGCAGTTTGGTCGCGTTCGGGTTGACAGGGTTAGCAGGGGTCGACTCGGCAAGCGCTGCACCGGAAGCGACAGCCATAAAGCCGGCCAGAGTCAGCGCGGTCAGTTTGGTCTTGATCATGGTTATGACTCCGTCATTTGAATGGGCCACCTTTCGAGGCAGCCATGAATAGTGAGGTATCAAGTAAGGTACTCAGATTGGTCATTGGCCAGTGGCCATAGGTGCCGTTGAACCCGACGAACGGTCATCTGAGCGCTGGACCAGCGTGATGTGAGTGCCGGCTTCTTGAATCGCTCAGAGTTCACTTTGGCAACCTTTACCGAGCGTGCCGGAAAGACCTCAGAAAGCAGTTTTTCAGTCGATTCAGCTATAACGTGACCGCCTGGTCATTTCTATCGCTTATTAAAATGCACACTTTCTTACACTTTTATAACGCGAGTGGCTCTTGGCTATCTCTAAGGGAGTGGCAAATGGCTACTTGTTGGCAGCAGGCGCTTGAGGCCTATGAACATTGGTCGAAACCGGTTTTCGAAAAGAAATCAGGGCAGAAAATCAGACGCAGAAGGCGGGTCCAGCCGACACCATTCGTTTGATTGTCATTAAACAGCAACATTTCAGGTTTTAAATCCGCCTCGGGCCTCCTTATCTGGGCCACCACACAATCTCCTGGACTGAGGTATTACCGTGATACTGCTGACTAAAAAACGCTTGTCGCTTCTGATCGCTTCGCTGTGCCTCAGCGGTGTAGCCCACGCGACTGACGTAACCGGCGCTGGTTCGAGTTTCGTTTTCCCGGTTATTTCCGCTTGGTCCCAGGACTACAGCAAAAGCAACGACTCAAAAAACCGCATCAACTACCAGTCGATCGGTTCGGGCGGCGGTATCGCTCAGATCAAGGCAGCGACTGTTGATTTCGGCGCATCCGACGCTCCAATGTCCGCTGAAGACCTGCAAGCCGGCGGCCTGGGCCAGTTCCCAAGCGTGATCGGCGGTATCGTGCCGATCGTCAACGTCGAAGGCGTTGAAAGCGGTGAATTGAAGCTGGACGGCGCATTGCTCGCCAAGATCTTCATGGGCGAAGTGAAGAAGTGGAACGACCCTGAAATCGTCGCTCTGAACCCAGGCGTGAAACTGCCTGAGACTGCGATCACCGTCGTTCACCGTTCGGACGGCTCGGGCACCACGTACAACTTCACCAACTACCTGAGCAAAGTCAGCCCGGAGTGGAACGAGAAGCTGAAATTCGGTTCGACCGTGCAATGGCCAGCCGGTGTCGGCGGCAAGGGTAACGAAGGTGTTTCTGCCTACGTGAAGCAGATCAAGGGTTCGATCGGCTACGTCGAGTACTCCTACGCGGTCACCAACAAGCTGTCCTACACCCAGCTGAAGAACGCCGCTGGCAAATACATCAAGCCAGACGCCAAGGCTTTTGCTGCTGCTGCCGACTCGGCCAAGTGGGAAGATGCCAAGGACTTCAACCTGATCATGACCAATGCTCCGGGTGACACTGCGTGGCCAATCACCGCGACGACCTGGATCATCATGTACAAGAAAGCCAAGAACGAAGAGAAAAGCGCCGCTGCTTTCGACTTCTTCAAATGGTCCCTGGAAAACGGCCAGAAACAGGCCGAGAAACTGGACTATGTCGCGTTGCCGAAATCGCTGGTTGATCGCGTAGAAAACTACTGGAAAACGGAATTCACCAAGTAAGTGATTCAACCCGTACCACCCCTGTCATCAGCCGCGATATCGGCTCGGTGACAGGGGCTTTTCCTTGCGAGTGGCCTCAACATGACTGAAAACACCCAATACCTGTCCGCGAATGTCTCCGCTGGTGAGTCCGAGGGCGAGAAGCGCGCCAAACGGGATCATCGTCATGACCTGTGGTTCAAGCGTTCATTGCAAGCTGCAGCGATGCTGGTGCTTGCTTTGCTGGGTTGTATCGCCTTGTCGACCCTGTGGGGCGGCAGTCTGGCATTCCAGACGTTCGGTTTCGAGTTTCTGACCAGTACCGAGTGGGACGTGAACGCCGGCAAGTTCGGCGCACTGGTTCCGATCTACGGCACCTTGGTTACCTCTTTTCTGGCGTTGCTGATCGCCGTTCCGGTGAGCTTCGGCATCGCAATTTTTCTGACCGAAGTGGCTCCGCCCTGGCTGCGCATGCCGATTGCCTCGGCAATCGAACTGCTGGCCGGTATCCCTTCGATCATCTATGGCATGTGGGGGCTGTTTGTGTTTGGCCCGTTCATGGCTGAACACCTGTCACCGTGGATCACCGAAAACCTCGGCGCGCTGCCATTGATCGGCCCGATGTTTCAGGGCCCGCCGTTGGGCATCGGCATGCTGACGGCCGGTATCGTGCTGGCAATCATGATCACGCCCTTTATTACCTCGGTAATGCAGGAAGTTTTTCGCACCGTCCCTGTGGCGCTGAAGGAATCGGCCTACGCGTTGGGCGGCACCACTTGGGAAGTGGTCTGGGACATCGTGCTGCCTTACACCCGTTCGGCAGTGGTCGGCGGCATTTTCCTCGGCCTGGGACGCGCGCTGGGCGAAACCATGGCGGTGACCTTCGTTCTGGGCAACGCTCACCAATTCTCTGCGTCGCTGATGATGCCCAGCAGCTCGATTGCCTCGGTGATCGCCAACGAGTTCAACGAGGCTTATACCGACTTGCACCGTTCGGCCTTGATCGCTCTGGGCTTCCTGTTGTTTATCGTCACCTTCATCGTGCTGGCCCTCGCACGTCTGATGCTGTCACGCCTTTCGCGTAAGGAGGGGTTATGAGTAAGGACATGACGGGTAGCGAGCGCATTTATCGGGCTCGCAACTTCAAAAACAAGATCGCGATGGTGCTCAGCTGCGGCGCCACCGCGTTCGGCCTGCTGTGGCTGGTGTGGATTCTGCTGACCACCATCATCAAAGGCATCGACGCGCTCAACCTGCAACTGTTCACCGGCATGACCCCGCCGCCTGGCACTGAGGGTGGTCTGGCAAACGCGTTCTACGGCAGCGTGCTGATGTCCGGCATCGGCCTGCTGATCGGTACGCCGATCGGCCTGATGGCCGGCATCTGGCTGGCCGAGTTTGCCCGCTACACCAAACTGGGCAACACGGTTCGCTTCATCAACGACATCCTGCTGTCGGCACCTTCCATCGTGCTCGGCCTGTTCGTCTACACGGTCGTGGTACTGCCGCTCAACGCGGTGACGGGCCATCAGGTCGGCTTTTCCGCACTGGCTGGGGCGTTGGCCCTGGCGCTTCTGGTCATCCCGGTGGTGGTGCGTACTACCGACGAAATGATGCAACTGCAACCCTCGACCATGCGTGAAGCTGCGCTGGCGCTGGGCGTGCCGCAGTGGAAACTGACCCTGCAAATCGTTCTGCGCGCCGCCAAAGCGGGCGTGGTCACCGGCGTATTGCTGGCGCTGGCACGCATCACCGGCGAAACCGCTCCGTTGCTTTTCACCGCTTTCGGCAACCAGTTCTGGAGCAGTGATCTGCTCAAGCCAATCGCCAGTGTTCCGGTGGTGGTTTTCCAGTACGCCATGAGCCCGTTTGAAGACTGGCACTCCCTGGCATGGGCCGGTGCACTGGTCATGACGCTGTTCGTACTGATACTGAGTCTGCTGTCTCGCTTAATTCTTCTGCGCAATAGGGCGTCCTGATGAACAACCTTTCCCTGGCCAACGAAAAAACCAAGATCCAAGTGCGCGGTCTGGAGTTTTTCTACAACAACCAGAAGTCGTTGAAGTCCATCGACATGACCATTCCCGAGAAGCGCATCACTGCGATCATCGGCCCGTCGGGTTGCGGCAAGTCAACCCTGCTGCGCGTGTTCAACCGTATCTACGCGATGTACCCGAAACAGGAAGCGCGCGGCGAAGTGCTGCTCAATGGCGAGAACATCCTGGCGCCGGGCTATTCGATGAACCGCCTGCGCAGTCACGTGGGTATGGTGTTCCAGAAGCCTGTGCCGTTCCCGATGTCGATCTACGACAACATCTCCTACGCCATCAAGCACCATGAAAAACTGTCGCGCCGCGAAATGGAAGATCGTGTCGAACAGGCACTGCGTGGAGCCGCGTTGTGGGATGAGGTCAAGGACAAGCTCAAGCAGAGCGCGACCGGTCTTTCCGGCGGTCAGCAGCAGCGTCTGTGCATCGCCCGTACTATCGCGTTGCGCCCGCAGGTGTTGCTGCTGGATGAGCCGACGTCCGCGCTCGATCCGATCTCGACCGGTCGTATCGAACAGTTGATCACCGAGCTCAAAGAGCAGTTCACTGTGATCATCGTGACCCACAACATGCAGCAGGCGGCACGCTGCTCGGACTACACGGCGTTCATGTTCATGGGCGAACTGATCGAGCACGGCGACACCGACACCATCTTCACCAAGCCCTCCAAGAGCCAGACCGAAGACTACATCACCGGTCGTTTCGGCTGATCAACCCGCCAGGGCGGGCGCTTCCCGGCGCTCGCCCATGAATTCCTCGATCCTGCTGCGCAACCAGCGCTCGGCAGGGTCGCTGTCCATCACACTCAGCCATGTCATTGACAGGTCCAGCCCCGGCGTGGGGAAGGGCAATGGCTCGTCATACAGCAACCCCAATGCGCTCATGGCCTTCGCCGCGTAGTCGGACAGCCCGGCAATCATGTCGGTGCCTGCCATCAGTGCGGGCAGGGTGGTGAATTGCGGCACCGACAGCACCACCTGACGCTTGCGACCCAGCGCGGTCAGCCACTCATCCGCAAAACTGCTGACACTCGCCACATGCGACACCACGACGTGCGGCCTTGAGCAGTACTCGTCCATGCTCATGGGCGCGGTGGGTTTGTCGGCACGCACCAGGCGCGGCTGCACGTTGCGCAACGTCTTGCGCTTGGCATTGGCCGGCAGCTCGCGGGTCAGGCACACGCCGACGGTGATGTCGCCGGACATCAGCACTTCGGAGATATTCAGGTAGTCGACATGCTTGACTACGATCACTACCCCCGGTGCTTCCCGGCGAATGGCCTTGAGCATGGCCGGCAGCAAGCCGAACTCGACATCGTCGGTCAGGCCAATGCGAAAGGTCATCTGGCTGACCGACGGGTCGAAATCGGTGGTCAGGCTCAGTGCCGTGGACATCGCGTCCAGCGCGGGTGTCAGGTGTTTGAGGATTTCGTGGGCGCGAGCCGTCGGTTCCATGCGGTGGCCGACACGGATGAACAGCGGATCATCGAGCAGGTTGCGCAGGCGATTCAGGGCGGCGCTTATCGTGGGTTGGCCAAGGAACAGCTTTTCCGCTGCGCGGGTCACGTTTCGTTCCTGCATCAAGGTCTCGAAGACCACCATCAGGTTGATGTCGGCCTTGCGCAGTTCATTTCGATTCATTGTTGTTCCTTGGCATCAGACCCGGCTGGCCACTATGGCCGGTAACGAATGGCCCAGTCTAGGCAGGCACGGCAGGAGGCGTCCAGCGTTTTGCCAGCGCCGGAAATGCGCATGACGAAACGTCTGCTTACGGTTCTGTTGGCAGGAAAAGGGCGAATCTGTTGTAGGAAACAGGGTCTACTTGCAGGTCCGCCGCGTACGATTCAGCGGTTCAAGCATGCGATTCCATTTACAGGAGGTGCCCCTTATGCGGGCTGCAAAGATTGCCGGTATGTTGATGTCTTTGACACTGTCAGCCACGGCGCTGGCCGAAACAACTGGCTACGGTCAGCAACTGGAGGGTTTCGCGTATCCTCATCCGCTGCTGAAATTCCCGTTCGAGTCGCAAGGTCAGACTCTGGAAATGGGCTATATGGATGTCAAACCCACCGGCAAGGCCAATGGTCGCACTGCCGTGCTGCTGCATGGCAAGAATTTCTGCGCCGCCACCTGGGAAGACACCATCAAGGGGTTGAGTGCTGCGGGCTACCGGGTTGTCGCGCCCGACCAGATCGGTTTCTGCACGTCAACCAAGCCTGAGCGTTACCAGTACAGCTTTCAGCAACTGTCGATCAACACTCACGCGCTGCTGGAAAAACTGGGTATCGATAAAGTATTGGTGATCGGCCACTCCACGGGTGGCATGTTGGCCACTCGTTATGCCTTGATGTACCCGAAACAGACCGAAAAACTGGTGATGGTCAACCCGATTGGTCTGGAGGACTGGAAAGCCCTTGGCGTGCCGTATCGCAGTGTGGATCAGTGGTATGAGCGCGAGCTGAAGACCACCGCCGAAGGCATTCGCGCTTACGAGCAGAAGACCTATTACGACGGCCGCTGGAAGCCCGAGTATGACAAGTGGGTCGATATGCTGGCCGGTCTGAACAAGGGGCCGGGGCAGAAGATCGTGGCCTGGAACTCGGCGCTGATCTACGACATGATTTTCACCCAGCCGGTGTTCTATGAATTTCCGAAGTTGCAGGTGCCGACCGTACTTATGATCGGCGATGCTGATACAACGGCCATCGGCAGCGACATCGCGCCGCCGGAGGTCAAGGCGAAGATTGGTCAGTACAAGGTGCTGGGCAAGCAGGTCACGCAGATGATTCCGGGCGCTAAACTGGTCGAGTTCAAAGGCCTGGGGCATGCCCCGCAGATGGAGGATCCCGCGGGCTTCAACACATCGCTGGTGTCTGAACTCAAGTAAGCCGCTGGCAGCCATGCGACAACCTGATCTGTCAGTGATCAGGTTGTCGCGTTCTGCACGCTAGACCGCAATTTCCACCCGTTCGCCGTTCAGGCGCACCGGCCAGACGTCCAGGCGCTGTTCCGGGTACTCGATGCAACGGCCGTCGTGCAGGCGAAAGTGCTGCTTGTACAGCGGCGAGGCGATGACCAGCTCGCCAGCAACCTGGCCAATCAGCCCGCGTCCGATCACATTGGCCCCTGACTTCGGGTCGCGGTTGTCGATGGCAAACAGTTGTTCACCTTGCGCTGTGTCAGGCAGATAGAACAGCGCCACTTGCTTACCGTCCAGCCAGGCCACCACGCCGGAATTAGCGACCAGATCCTTGCGCTCGCACAGGGCATACCAGTGCGGCTGCAGCGCGGAAGAAGTGTTTTCTGCAGTCAGCGTCGCTTCAGACGAGTTCATCACACCACCTCCTTGAACAACGGAATAAGCGCCAGTTCTTCCGGTTTTGCCGGGCGGCGCTGAGCGCGTTCCTTGACGAAGTGCACATCAGGGTCGCTGCGCCCGTCGTTGACGAAGGTGCGGAAGCGCTTGAGTTTTTCCGGGTCTTTGAGGGCGTTGGCCCATTCGCACTCGTAGCGGTCCACCACCAGTTGCATTTGCGACTCAAGCTCGGCGGCCAGGCCCAGGCTGTCATCGAGAATCACCGCTTTGAGGTAGTCCAGGCCGCCTTCCAGCGTTTCGCGCCAGACCGAGGTGCGTTGCAGTTTGTCGGCGGTGCGGATGTAGAGCATCAGGAAGCGGTCGATGTAGCGAATCAGCGTTTCATCATCCAGATCGGTGGCGAACAGCTCGGCGTGGCGCGGGCGCATGCCGCCGTTGCCGCACAGGTACAGGTTCCAGCCGTTCTCGGTGGCGATCACGCCAACGTCCTTGCTCTGCGCTTCGGCGCATTCGCGGGTGCAGCCAGACACTGCAAACTTGAGCTTGTGCGGCGAGCGCAGGCCCTTGTAACGGTCCTCGATGCGCAGCGCCATGGCGACGCTGTCCTGTACGCCATAGCGGCACCAAGTGCTGCCGACGCAGGATTTCACCGTGCGGGTGGACTTGCCGTAGGCATGGCCGGTCTCGAAACCGGCAGCGATCAGCTCGCTCCAGATTTCCGGCAGTTCGTGCAGTTGCGCGCCGAACAGGTCGATGCGCTGACCGCCGGTGATCTTGGTGTACAGGTCGTATTTCTTGGCCACTGCACCAATGGCGATCAACCCGTCCGGAGTGATTTCGCCACCCGGAATACGCGGTACGACCGAGTAGGTGCCGTTTTTCTGCATGTTGGCCATGAACGTGTCGTTGGTGTCCTGCAATGGCACCAGCGAAGGCTCGGTGATCGGCCGGTTCCAGCACGAGGCGAGAATCGAGCCGACCGCAGGTTTGCAGATGTCGCAGCCATGCGCGCCCTTGCCGTGACGAGCCATCAGTTCATCGAAGCTCTCGATGCCTTCGACGCGGACCATCGAGTAAAGCTCCTGGCGGGTATACGCGAAGTGCTCGCACAGGCTCTTGTCCACCGCCACGCCACGGGCCATCAATTCGTGTTCGAAAACTTGTTTGAGCAGCGCCGTGCAACCGCCGCAACCGGTGGCTGCCTTGGTGCAGGCCTTGATCCCGGCCAGATCGCTGCAGCCATTGTCGATGGCCGCGCAGATCGAGCCCTTGCTGACGTTGTGGCAGGAACAGACCGTCGCCGTGGCGGGCAGGGCATCGACGCCCAGCGTCGGCGCGCCTTCACCGCGCGGCAGAATCAGGCTCGACGGGTCAGCGGGCAGGGTGATGCCGTTCTGCGCGTATTGCAGCAGGGTGTCGTAATAACTGTTGTCGCCGACCAGCACCGCACCGAGCACCTGCTTGCCATCGGCTGAAACGACCAAACGGCGGTAGCTGGCGGTGGCTTCGTCGATGTAGCGATAGCTGACCGCTCCGGCCAGTGCGCCATGGGCGTCACCAATGGAGCCAACGTCCACACCCAGCAGCTTGAGCTTGGTGGACATATCGGCACCGAAGAACGGCTCGGTGTCCTTCTCGCACAATTGCGCCGCCACACCGCGGGCCATCTGATAGCCGGGCGCCACCAGGCCGAACACGCTGCCATTCCAGGCTGCGCATTCGCCAATCGCATAGATATCGGTATCGCTGGTGCGGCAGTGCTCGTCGATTGCGATGCCACCGCGCGGACCGAGTTGCAGCTCGCACTGACGAGCCAGCGCATCTTGCGGACGAATGCCGGCAGAGAACACGATCAGGTCGGTTTCCAGAAACTCGTCGTTGGCGAAGTTCATGCGATAGCGATACTGCTTGCCGTCACTGATCGACTGCGTGGCGCGTGACAGATGCACGCCGACGCCCAGCGCTTCGATACGCGCTTTCAAGGCGGCGCCTCCGTGGTCGTCCAGTTGCACCGGCATCAGCCGCGGGGCGAACTCGACCACGTGCGCTTCAAGGCCAAGCGACTTCAAGGCGTTGGCCGCTTCCAGCCCCAGCAAGCCACCACCGACCACCACGCCGCGCTTTGCTTTGGAGGCGGCGTAACGAATGTTGTCGAGGTCTTCGAGAGTGCGATAGACCAGCCGCGAATTGCCGTGTGCGCCTTCAATGGGGGGCACGAACGGGTAGGAGCCGGTGGCCAGGATCAGTTTTTCGTAACAGAAACAGCCTTCTGCGGTAATGATCTCGTGACGGTCACGGTCGATCTCCAGCACTGGAACGCCGAGGTGCAAGGTCAGGCCGGCCCGTTCGTAGACAGCCATTTCACTCATGGCCAGCGATTCGGCGTCGCGGCCGGTGAAGTATTCGGACAGATGCACGCGGTCATAGGCGCGCTGCGCTTCTTCACCAAATACATGGATACGATAGCGCTCGAGCGCGCCGCCTGCGATCAACTGCTCGACGCAATGATGCCCGACCATGCCATTACCGACGACGATCAGGGTTTTTACATCGTTGGGGGGGAAGACTGTGGTGTTCATAGCGAGTCCCGGCCGAGGCCAATCAGGTTTTTCAACGCAAAAAAAAGCGCCCGGAACCTTTCGGTTCCAGGCGCCTTTGCCTGTTCTCTTATCGGAAATTCGGGGGTGTCATCGAGCCACGTTGCCGGATGCACCTGAGTAGCCCTCTGGTCTCTGCGAGACTGGCAATCGACATCGATCAACCGAGGCAAGCCTGACCACATTCAGGGTGGGGCTATTCAGGGTTATGCAGAGGATGTGCCAGTTTGTTGTTGGGACTTTCTGGCTGCGGTGTAGCGGTGTTTGCGGGGCAATATGCCGTGACAGTCCGCTCCGGTTATTGCCTTGGATTGGTGCGTATGGCCTGTTCGCTGCCTCAAATGCGGTCGAGATCACGCCCCGCGTCATGCTCACTCAAGATCGGACGCAGAGC
>NZ_LGLN01000032.1:163343-201184 GCF_001293775.1 Pseudomonas syringae pv. cilantro | reverse complement strand
CGAGGGGCGAAAAGGTGCCTTGAGCCGAAAACAAATATCACTGACATCGCAGAACCGCTGTGTGACGCTCCGCCTCACCGATCTGCGCCGCACGATAATCAATGGCGCGAGCACCTGCACCACAGCCAGCCAGTTCACCCATGCCTGGCGCAACATTTGTATTACTCTGCGATCCTCAGCCAAGTCAGTTGCCATGAACATTACTATCACCGAAGTAAAACCCGCCGACATCCTGCAAACCGTCGACTTTGTCATGCGTGCCCGTGCCGAGATATTTCCGTTGCTCGACACCGTCACCGTTCCGCCCGATCTGGCCGGTTTCGAGCAGGTTTACCTGAATGGCAAGGACGGAAAGTTTCTGATTGCCCGCCGTGACGAGCACATCATCGCTGCCGTTGGCTACCTGCCCTACGACCATCGCTTCCCGCAGCTGGACTACACAGGCCGCAGAACTGTCGAGATCGTGCGCCTGTACGTCACGCCGGAATTTCGCGGTGATGGCCTGGCCAGCCGGCTGTGTCAGGCGCTTTGGGTGCATGCCGATGCAAGTGATATCGAGGTTTTGTACCTGCACACCCACCCGTTTCTGCCCGGCGCCATTCGTTTCTGGGAAAAGCAGGGCTTTGCCGTGACCGATATAGAAAGCGATCCGGTGTGGAATACGACGCATATGGAACGGGTGCTGTAGAAAGGGCGTCGGGGGCGGGCAGCGAGCCAGCCCCCTGGCGCAAGATCAGCGCGGATGACGCTGGCGGGCGGTCTTGAGCAGGTCTTCCGGCGTGATGTGGCCGACCACCGACTTGGCCGCAGCGCTGCCGGGCAACGGCAGGTCGAGGATGTGGCCTTTCATCTTGCCGATCACGTGCATTTCACACGGCTTGCAGTCGAATTTCAGGGTCAGTACTTCATCGCCCTGCACCAGTTGCATCGGCGCGACCCTGGTACGCACGCCGGTCACGCCTTTGGCTTGTTTCGGGCACAGATTGAACGAGAAACGCAGGCAGTGCTTGGTGATCATCACCGGCACTTCGCCGGTTTCCTCATGCGCTTCGTAAGCCGCATCGATCAACTGCACGCCGTGGCGATGGTAAAAATCGCGAGCCTTCTGGTTGTAGACATTGGCCAGAAAAGACAGGTGCGACTCAGGGTAAACCGGCGGCGGGGTGGTTTCAGGCTTGCGTCCACCGCGCGGGTGGGCCTGGATACGCGCTTCGGTCAACGCCTCGATGGCATCGCGGCGCAGCGTCTTGAGCTGCGAGTTCGGCACGAAAAACGCCTGAGGCGCATCCAGTCTGACGTCCTGAGCGTGATAAATCGTGGTGCCCAGTTGGCTGAGCAGATCACGCAACTGGTCCAGCGCCTGCTCGGGCTTGTTGGCGGCACCGAACGGGCCGTCCAGCCCGACCGTCACGCTCACGCCTTCTTCACTGGTCGCGATCAGGCTCAAGTGATCTTCACGCAGCGTAACCTGCCATTGAATGCCGATGCGGCGCTCGGCTGAGGTCTTGAGCAGCGCTTGCTGCCAGTTGTGGTCCAGGTTGCGGTTCAGCGGATGGTTGGGGCGCACACGGGAGAGGGCGGCCGGCATTTCGTTAGGCTCTACGCGATAGCGCCAGCGCTTTTGACCATCCTCCTCGAATTCGCCTTTCAGCTCGGCGATGTTGGCCCGGAAGCCCACCACTTCACGCTTGATCTGTACGTTGAGGCCGTCACCGTTGGATAGCGGTTCGTGGGTGACGGCGATCAGATCGCGTTTGCCGAGTTTTTCGACGGTGCCGACTGCCAGGCCGGTAAAGGTTGGCGTATCGAACGCGCCGATGTCGATTTTGCGGTCGCTGACAAAGTAATCGGTGCTGCCCCGGTGAAAGGTCTTCTCCGGATCGGGCACGAAGAAATGCGCGGTACGGCCGCTGGAAGCACGGGCCAGATCCGGGCGGTCTTCAAGGATCTCGTCCAGCTGCTGACGGTAATAGGCGGTAATGTTTTTAACGTAACCTGCGTCCTTGTAGCGACCTTCAATCTTGAACGAGCGCACGCCCGCATCTACCAGGTCGCGCAGGTTGGCGCTCTGGTTGTTGTCCTTCATCGACAGCAGGTGTTTTTCGAAAGCGACGACACGGCCCTGATCATCCTTGAGCGTGTAGGGCAGGCGGCAGGCCTGCGAGCAGTCGCCACGGTTGGCGCTACGGCCGTTTTGCGCGTGGGAAATGTTGCACTGCCCGGAAAACGCCACACACAGCGCACCATGAATAAAGAACTCGATGGTCGCATCGGTCTCACGAGCGATTTCACGAATTTCCTGCAGGTTCAGCTCGCGGGCCAGCACCAGTTGCGAGAAGCCGGCCTGATCGAGAAACTTCGCCCGGCCCAGCGTACGAATATCGGTCTGCGTGCTGGCGTGCAGTTCGATGGGCGGAATGTCCAGCTCCATGACCCCGAGGTCCTGCACGATCAGTGCATCGACGCCCGCGTCGTAGAGCTGATGGATCAGCTTGCGGGCGGGTTCCAGCTCGTCGTCATGCAGGATGGTGTTGATCGTGGTGAAAATCCGCGCGTGGTAGCGGTGGGCGAATTTCACCAGTTCGGCGATATCGCTGACCTCGTTGCAGGCGTTGTGTCGCGCACCAAAACTCGGCCCGCCGATGTAAACCGCGTCGGCGCCATGCAGGATGGCTTCACGGGCGATGGTCACGTCCCGGGCAGGGCTGAGCAGTTCCAGGTGGTGCTTGGGTAACGACATGGCAACGGGATCCGGCGGCGAGCAAAGCGCGCATTGTAGTGCGCCGCGCGGCGCGGCGCACCTGTTGCCGGTTTGCGCAGGTTATGGACTGACCACCGGCGCAACCTCAGCGTGAGCGCAGACGCAGGATTTTCGCGCCATCAAAAGGATCGGTCAGCCAGTGTGCGACGACGCCGAAGGTGCTCAGCAGGCGTTCCGGCGTCAGCACCTCGACCGGCGTGCCCAGCGCCACCAGTCGGCCTTTTTCCATGACCGCCACCCGGTCGCAATCCAGCGCCTGATTCAGGTCGTGCAGGGCAATTACCGTGGTCACCGGCAAGGCCCTTACCAGACCGAGGATGGTCAGTTGATGCTGGATATCCAGATGGTTGGTCGGCTCGTCCAGCAGCAGGATTTTTGGCCGTTGTGCCAGCGCCCTGGCGATGTGCACACGTTGCCGCTCGCCACCAGACAGGGTGTGCCAGGCGCGTTTCTGCATGTGCAACATGTCTACGTCCAGCAAGGCCTGACGCACGATGGCGTCGTCATTCGCGCTCCACGGCTCCAGCGCCGATAGCCAGGGCGTGCGGCCCAGTTCGACGGCGTCCAGTACGGTCACCGCGTCGCTGGTTTCGGCCTGCTGTTCGACCACCGCCAGCAGGCGCGCCACGTCTCTGCGGCTCATGGCGGCTAGTGGCTGTTCGCCCAGCCTGACCGCGCCTTTGCCCGGTTTCTGAATGCCGGCCAGCAGCTTGAGCAAAGTGGATTTGCCCGATCCGTTGGGGCCGACCACCGCGAGTGTCTCGCCCGTGGCGATGCTGAGGTTGACATCACTCAGCAGCGCAGTGCCACGCACCGAATACCCCAGCCCGGAGCAACCGAGTACGGGTGAACCGAGCGACTGCGGAAAGGCGTTCATCGCGTGCTGTTGCCCCGGATAAGAATCAATGCGAAGACTGGTGCGCCGATCAGCGCAGTAATCACCCCGATCGGCAGCGCCTGACCTTTGATCATCGTGCGCGAGAGGATATCCGCAGCAATCAGAAACAGCGCGCCACTCAGTGCGCTGAGCGGCACCAGCCGTGCGTGACGTACGCCGACCAGCATGCGTACCGCGTGCGGAATCACCAGCCCGACAAAACCGATGGAGCCGACAATCGAGACCATGACCGCCGTCACCAGCGCGGCGGTGGCGATCAGGATGATCTGCACACGTCGCACTGCAATGCCGAGCGAGGCGGCCGAGTCGCTGCCGAAGGTGAAGGCATCCAGCGCGCGTCGGTACCACAGGCAAACGAACAGACCCGCCAGCGCCGTCGGCACCGCCAGCCACACCGAATGCCAGCGCACTCCGCTGAGGTTGCCCAGCAACCAGAACATGATGCCGCGGGCCTGCTCGGAACTGGCGGATTTGGTGATCATGAACGAGGTCAGCGCGTTGAACAGCTGTGAACCGGCGATCCCCGCCAGAATGATCTGCACGGATGCGGTGGTGCCCCGTGATGAATGCGCGAGCAGGGCCACCAGCGAAAACGCCGCCACGGCCCCGGCGAACGCGCCAGCCGACATGGAAATCGCCCCCGCGCCAAAACCCAGAATGGCCACCAGCACCGCGCCGGTCGAGGCCCCGGCGGAAATCCCCAGCAGGTACGGGTCTGCCAGCGGATTGCGCAACAACGATTGCAGGACCACGCCGCAGATCGCCAGCCCGGCTCCGCAGGCTGCCGCGACGATGGCGCGGGTCAGCCGGTAGTTCCAGACGATGCCTTCGTCGATAGGGTCGAGCACATAACCGGCCGCCCAGAGTTTGTTGGCCAGCACCTGAAAGACCACTTGCAGGCTGATCGATGTTTCACCGATCGCCGCGCCGATCATGATCGCCAGCACCAGAATGGCTGCAACCCACAGCAGGTGGCCAAGCGCTACAGGCCATCTCATCGGGCGGCGTTGAAACGGTTGGCGGCGTCGGCCAGTTCTTCGAACCCGGTAAACAGGCGCAGGCCGGCCTGCATGCCCTCGGCGTCGATGATCACGATCCGGTCATGCTTGACCGCGTCCATGTTGCGCGTCACCGGGTCGCTCTTGAGGAAGGCGATCTTCTTCAGGTAGTCGTCGGCCGGAAAGCGGCGACGGTCCATGCGTGCAATCACCAGAATGCTCGGGTTGGCCTTGGCAATGGTTTCCCAGCCCACTGTTGGCCATTCTTCGTCGGATTGCACGATATTGCGCATGCCCAGGCTGTTGAGCATGAAGTCCGGAATGCCTTTGCGGCCCGCAACAAACGGGTCGCTGGCGATCTCGGAGCTGGAAAACCAGAACAGCGCAGACACGTCGTTGGCTTTGTTCTGCTTGACGTTGGCAATCGCTGCGCTCAGGCGCGTTTTCAGCTGCGCGACCAATGCGTCGCCGCGATCCTGCACATCGAAAATCTGTGCCAGCTGTTCGATGCTCTTGTAGATGGTCTCGATGCGAAACGGCTCCAGACGCGTGCCATCGGCACCGACCAGGTTGTCTTTGCCCTCGCAATCGGACGGCAGGATATAGGTCGGGATTTTCAGATCATGGAACTGCTCGCGGGTGCCCACCGCGCCCTGTTTGCCGACCATCCATTCCAGTTGCACGACTACCAGCTCTGGGCGCTTGCCGATCACCGCTTCGAAGCCGGGCTCGTTATCGGCCAGGCGCTCGACCTTGTCGTTCTGCGCCTTGAAGCGTGGCAGCACGTTGTTGAACCACAGCGAGGTGCCGACCAGCTTGTCGCCCAACCCCAGTTCATAGAGCATTTCAGTGCCCGCCTGGCCAATGGTTACGGCCTTGGTCGGCGCATGGGCAAAGGTCAGGGTCGAGCCGCAGTTTTCCACGGTCAGCGGATACTGGGTCGGCGCGGCAAACGTCAGGGTCGACAGGGTCAGGCAGGCGGCGAGGGCGGCAAGGCGGGGCAGCGACATGAAATGCGGTCTCCATTGGAGCAGGTGCCAAGGCGCAATGCACATCAGGAAACACATCCCCGGCAGATGGCCCGGCACGACAAAAAATGCCGACGCGTGCGGATGTCCTTCCCGGACACCCCGCCGGTTAGTGGGTTGAATCAGGTCGGCAGGTCTCCTGACTGGCATGTCATCGCCTCGCTCCGGCCTTCCCGGATCTGAATCCAGTGGCAGTCATGGAGCAGGCTCGATGCCTACAGTTGCGGGGGCAGTTTCGTTTTGACCCTGTTGAGACAAGGCGTGCGAATTCCCTGTTAGTTCCTCTCGGAAACCGACGGCCGGCATGGTAAACGATAAGGGTTTTAGTGGCTAATGCTTTGCGTGCGCAGCAGGCTGTTGGTCAGATGCAGGCGCATCGCGGCGCGTGCCGCATCCCGGTCCTGGCGAGCGATGGCGTCGAAAATCTGCTCTTGCTCACGTTGTTGAGCTTCCGGATCATCTTCGGCGTGTATCAATGTGATATTGCCGAAGCCACTGCGCGTGCGCGGCAGAATGCTGCTGCCCAACTGGCTCATGACGTCGGTGAAAAAGCTGTTGGCGGTGCACAGCGAGATCTGCCGGTGGAATTCGAAATCGGCTTGCAGGGTGTCTTCGCCGAGGCGTGCGCAACGATGTAATTCATCGAGGGCCTGACGAATCGCCTCCAGTTGCCCAGGCGTGCGGCGTTGCGCGGCGAGTGCGGCGGATTCGGGCTCAAGGCTCAGACGCAGTTCGATGATCGGCGCTGCGTCGCCGGGTGTGCCGATGGCGGGGGTGTCCTGCGGTGAACTCCCGGTCTGTGAGGCGTCGACCACGAACGTGCCGATGCCATGCCGGGTTTCGACCAGGCCCTCGGCCTGCAAGCGCGACATCGCCTCGCGCACCACCGTGCGGCTGACCCCGGTTTCACGGATGATCACCTGCTCGGTGGGCAGCTTTTCGCCACTGCGCAGCTCACCTTCGCGAATCCTGCGCGAGAATTCGGCGACCAGTTGCTGGGTCAGGCTGGAACGGCGGCCTTTGGGGGCGGAAGGTTGTTCCATGGCAGGGTGATCGGTCCGTTTAGGGTGGCTGAGTATAACTGTACTCAGAACCTGTTTTGTGTCGGTATCGCAGCCTATACTCGCGTATCGGACAGAACTGAGGCTGCAATGCCGTACAACGCGCTTTCTTCGCAAAAGAACCACCGACGCCTGGCGGAAACCCTGGTTGACCGATTTGCCCAGCGCATGCGTGACGGTGTGCTTCAGCGCGGCGAAAAACTGCCTTCCGAGCTGCACATTATGGAAGCCGAAGGCGTCAGCCGCACGGTGGTCCGGGATGCCTTGTCGCGGATGCAGGCTGCGGGGTTGGTGGAAACCCGCCACGGGGTAGGGACGTTTGTCCTCGACATGCCGCCGCCCGAGGGGTTTTCCGTCGGCCCGGCGACCATCGCTACCGTGTCCGAGGTGCTGAACCTGCTGGAGTTTCGTTTGAGCCTTGAGGTCGAAGCGGCCGGTCTTGCCGCCCTGCGCCGCAGCCCGGAAGCGCTGCTGGAGCTCAAACGGGCTTTCGATGCGTTGCTCGAAGGGCCGCAGAAGTCCGGGACGACGATCAACGCCGACTTTCAGTTTCACCTCAAGATCGCCAAAGCGTCTGGTAATGCCTACCTGATCGACATCATGAAACACCTGGGCACCAAATTGATCCCGCGTACCCGCATGAATTCGGCCTACACCGGGCAAAGCGACCGCAACGCCTACCTGGCCGGAATCAACGCCGAGCACCGGCAAATCTACAACGCCATTGCCGAAGGCAACGTCGACGCCGCGCGCTCGGCCATGTACCTGCACCTCAACGGCAGCCGCATGCGCTTGCGCCGTACGCAGGCGTTGTATAGCGACTGAACAATTCAAGAGCGGACGCAGAGCGTCGTACGATAATTGAGATTATCGTTCCGCACGCCAGCGTGGGAATGCCTGTCGTGACGTTCCGCGTCGCCATCTGCGCTACAAAAAGTTGTACTGCACGCCCACTCTTAATCTCAGCTGGCGCTTGTCATCTTCCGAATCGACCTTGATGTCGCCCACTTCGAAGAACGGCACCCAGCGCTTGTCCCATCTGTATTTGAAGGCTGCGTTCTGCTCGTAGTCGGTTTTGCCGTTGTCGTAGCGGATGTAATCGGCATCGAAGTAGGTGAACTGGTATTCGTATGTCCACGGCCCTTTGCTGGCGTAGTTGACCCAGACGTCGTAACGATTGATCGACTGGTCGTCCATCTGGTTGTCGGGCATCTGGTGATTGACCTTGTCGCGGTCCAGCTTGATCGAGTCGTAGCGATAACGACCGGAGACGCTCAACTGGTCATTCACTTTGTAACCCAGCTTGAGGCCCATTTTGTAGGCTGTGGATTTCTCGATGCTTTCCAGCGCCAGCGACGGGGTGAGCGTCCATTTTTCATCGAGCCGGTGTTGGTAGCTGGCCGTCAGTTCGTGGCCGTTGCCGACAGTGTTGTCGAACGCCACGTCCTGTCGGTCGCCTGCGGTCTTGTACTTGAGTTCACCTTCAAAGCCCCAGCCGCTGTCCAGACGGGTGCCGAATTTGACCCGGTCGGCGTGCATGCGCGTGCTTTCCGCGTACTGATGGCGGTAGTTGATGTAGGCGCTGTCGGCATGGGTCCATGCGCAAGGCAGCAGGGCGGCAAAAGCGAGCAGGGCGAGTGATTTTTTCATTTTTTTATTCTTGTTGATTGAGGTTCTGGGTGTGTTGAAGCAAATCGCGGGCAGCCGGATCCTGTGGCCTTTTCGGCCAGGGATCAGCATGTCGGCAGGGGCGGGTTTCAGCTGTCGCCAGCCGGGAGAAGGGTTATCCTGTCGGGCGCAGGTCCATGTCGCGACTGGCCTGGATCAGCATGCGCGAATACTCATGTCGGGCCTGGTCGTTGACCAGCTGGCTGCTGTCGAGTGTTTCCAGCACTTGGCCCTGTTGCATGACCGCCACCCGGTCACACAGATGCGCCACCACGCCGAGGTCGTGGGTCACCATCAGGTAGGTCAGGCCTTGCTGACGGCGCAGATCGGACAGCAGGTTGAGGATTTCGGCCTGCACCGAAACATCCAGCGCCGAGGTCGGTTCGTCGAGCAACAGCACGCGCGGTTCGAGAATCAGCGCGCGTGCAATCGCGACGCGCTGGCGCTGGCCGCCAGACAACTGATGCGGATACCTGAACCGAAAGCTCTCATTGAGGCCGACCTTGTTCAGCACCTCGCAGACGCGCCGTTCACGCTCGCCGATCTTGTGAATGCTCAGCGGCTCCTTGAGGGCAGCGTCGATGGTGTGGCGCGGGTGCAGCGAGGCATACGGGTCCTGAAAGACCATCTGCACGGTGCGGTAATGGCTGGCGTCGAGCTTGCGCTGTACCGCCTGGCCAGCAACGCTCAAGGCGCCGGTCCAGTGATGATATTGCCCGGCCAGGCAGCGCAGCACGGTGGTCTTGCCCGAGCCGGACTCACCGACCAGCCCGAACGACTGGCCTTGCTCGACCTGCAGGTTGACGTCCCTGAGCACGTGGTTCAGCGCGCTGCCCGTACCGAAACTCAGGTTCAGTGAATCGACGGTGATCATTGCCATGGGAGCATTCTCAGTGAGTGAGCCAGAGAGGATCGCGCTGCAAAACCGGCAGGCTGGCGCGGGGACGGTCAAGGCTGGGCAGGGCGGCGAGCAGGCCCTGGGTGTACGGGTGGCACGCCTGATCCAGCTCGTTGGCGTTCAGCGATTCCACCACCCGCCCGGCGTACATCACCAGCACCCGGTCGCAGAAGTGGCGCACCATCGTCAGGTCGTGACTGATGAAAATCAGGCCCAGATCGCGCTCGCTGACCAGTTCTTCGAGGACGTTGAGCACTTGACGCCGCACCGATACGTCCAGCGCAGATGTCGGCTCGTCGGCGATGATGACTTGCGGATCGGTGATGACCATCATGGCGATCATGATCCGTTGGCCCATGCCGCCGGAGACTTCGTGGGGGTACAGCTCGTAGACCCGTGCCGGTTCGCGAATGTGCACCTTGGCGAGCATGTCCAGCGTGCGCTCGCGGGCTTCTCTTTTCGACACGCGGTGATGCGCCAGGTAGGCTTCGGCGATCTGTTCGCCGACCTTGATCACCGGGTTCAGCGAGTATTTCGGGTCTTGCATGATCATCGACATGCGTCGGCCACGAATGCCCTGCATCTGTTTTTCGCTGCAGTCGAGCAGGTCGACATCGCCGAAGCGCAGGGTTTTCGCGGTTACTCTGGCCGTTGCCGGGTGCAGGCGCAGCAGGCTGCGGCCGACCGTGGATTTGCCCGAACCCGATTCGCCGACAATCGCCAGCTTTTCCCGACCCAGCGTGAACGATACATCGCGGACCGCTGCCGTGGTCTTGCCCGCATGATTGAATTCGACCCGCAGATCTTCCACCGCAAGCTTTATCGGTGGCATGGCTGTTTTTGACATGGCTGTAAGCTCCTTTTCTTGTTATTCGATGTCTGTCATTCGCTACGCGGGTCGAGCACATCGCGCAGGCCGTCGCCCAGCAGGTTGAAGGCCAGGCTGACCAGCATGATGGTTGCGCCGGGTGCTGCGACCAGCCACCAGCTTTCCAGCATGTAGCGTCGGCCGCTGGAAATCATCGCGCCCCATTCCGGCAGCGGTGCCTGTGCGCCGAGGCCGAGAAAGCCCAGTGCGGCGGCAGTGAGGATGATGCTGGCCATGTTCATGGTCAGGCGGATGATCACCGAGGACAGGCACATCGGAATGATGTGGCGGCCGATCACCCGCATCGCCGAGGCGCCTTGCAGCTTCACCGCCACAACGAAATCGGCGTTGCGCAGCGACAGGGTTTCGGCTCTTGCGAGACGCGCAATCGGTGGCCAGGCGGTCAGGGCGATGGCGATGACTGCGTGCTCCAGACCCGGACCTAGGGCTGCAATGAAGGCCAGCGCGAGCACCAGGCTCGGGAACGAGATGAAGATGTCGGTAATGCGCATGAACAGGCTGTCGACCCAGCCACCGAAATAGCCGGAAACAGTGCCGATCAACAGGCCGATGGGGCCGACGATCACCGTTACGAGCATCACGATGTACAGCGTGATGCGCGAGCCGTACACCAGCCGGCTGAACACGTCGCGGCCGTATTCATCGGTGCCGAACCAGTGTTGCGCGCCCGGCATGTGCAGCGCGGCGGACAGGTCCTGGGCGAGCGGGTCATGGGTGGCGATCCACGGCGCGAACAGGGCGACGATCATCAATGTACTGATCACGATCAGGCCCGCGAGGGTCATCGGGTTGCGCAACAGAAAACGCATCAGACGCGCGGCGCTGGCGGTGAACGCCGCGAAACTTGATTGCGGGGCCTGGACCATCGGTTTGACGCTGCTTGCAATAGAAGTAGTCATCAGCGGGTTCTCGGGTCGAAGACTTTATAAAGTGCGTCACTGATCTGGTTGAGGATCACGAAGATCAGACCGATCAGCAGCACGCAGGCCATCACCGCATTCATGTCACCGAGCAGCAGGCTGCTGGTCAGGTACTGGCCGAAACCGGGCCAGGCGAAAACGGTTTCGATCAGCACCGCGCCTTCCAGCAGACCGCCGTAGGCGAGGGCAACGATGGTCAGCAGCTGTACGCGGATGTTGCGGAACGCATGGCCCCAGACGATGCGTCGCTGCGAGAGGCCCTTTACCCGCGCGGTGATGATGTACTCCTGCGACAGCTGCTCGAGCATGAAACTGCGCGTCATGCGGCTGATGTAGGCCACCGAATTGAAACTGAGGATCACCGCGGGCAACAGGATGTGGCGCAGTGCACTGCGAAAGGCGTCCCAGTCTCCGGACAGCGCGGTGTCGATCAGCAGCAGGCCGGTGCGGGTTTCGATCAGGCCGTCGTAGGCCAGACCGATGCGGCCAACCCCGCCCGCCCAGCCCAGCCAGGCGTAGAACACCAGAAACGCCATCATGCCCAGCCAGAAGATCGGCGTGGAGTAGCCGAACAGGGTGATGACCCGTGCGATGTGGTCGCCGCTGCGGCCTTGATGCGTGGCGGCGTAAACGCCCAGCGGCAGGCCGATGAGCACGCCGAACAGAATCGCCAGCGTGGCCAGTTCCAGGGTGGCCGGGAACACCCGGGCGATGTCTTCGATGACCGGATGCCCGGTCAGCAGCGCCTTGCCCAGATCGCCGTGCAGCAGGTCGCTGAGGTACATCACGAACTGTGTGGTCAGCGGTTTGTCCAGCCCCAGCTCCTGATACGCCTGAGCGTAGGCGGCTGCGTCGGCGTCCGGGCCGACGATGGCCAGCACCGGGTCCAGCGGCATGACCCGACCGATAAAGAAAGTGAGCAACAGCAGGCCGAACAGGGTCGCCGCCACTGATCCGCTGCGACGGGTGCCATGGGCGACCCGACTGCTCCAAAATGAAATCGATGCACTCGACATGGTTATTCCTGCCTTGGCTTGAGCGATTGAACGCATGGGTTCAGCGTTGCTTGTAGACGTCACGCAGGCGCGTGGTCGCGGCGCTGTGGCCTGCGTATTCCTGAACATCGGCGTGGATGACCACTTCGTCGGTCATCTGCGAAACCGGCATGATCGGGCCTGCTTTCTGGTCGTAGAGCGTCTGGATGCGCTGGTAATCGGCCAGTTGCTGACGTGCGTCGCGCTCGCGCTCGGCCTGCTCGATCAACTGGTTGATCTCGGCGCTGTAGAACGAGGTACGCCAGCCCTGAAAGTTGCTCAATCGGGCTTCTTCGCGGTTGTCCGGGTTGTAGATCAGCGCCCGCAGGCTGGAGTGTGGATGACGTTCGGCACCGCCGCCGCCTCGCCCGACCAGAATGTCGAAACGCCGGTCGCGCATGGCGCCGTAGATCTGGTTGCCGGTGCCGGTAATGATCGACGCCTGAATACCCGCCTGGGCGAGGGTCGATTGCAGGCTGGTGGCGATGTTGATGAACGGCGAGTCGGTCAGCGAGCGGATAGTGATCTTGAAGCCGTTCGGGTGCCCGGCTTCGGCCAGCAGTTGCCTGGCTTTGGCGACGTTGAGCGTGTAGCCCGGATCATCGAGCCTGGCCGCCAGCCCCAGTTGCAGCGGGCGCTGATTGATCACGCCATAATGCGGCATGATGACGTCGTTGATGCCCTGATAATCGATCAGTGCGCGAATCGCCTGACGCACGCGGATGTCCTGAAACAGTGGCTGCTCCATGCTCAGCGCGACGTAATACAGCGTGCCGCGCGGAATGGTCTGCACGCTGACATCTTTGGAGCGGGTCAGGGCCTGAATGTCGCTGGCCGCCATGCCGCGCGCCACGTCCAGATCGCCGCGCTCGACCATCAGGCGCAGGGCCTGGGACTCAGTCATGTTGCGCATGATGACCCGACGCATCTTCGCCGGGCCGCGCCAGTACGAGTCGAAGCGGCTCATCAGGATCACGTCGTTGGCGCGCCAGATGTCCAGTTTGAACGCCCCGGAGCCCGCCGCATGGGTGGTTAGCCAGCCTGCGCCCAGATCATCGCCCTTGGCGTGTTGCAACGCGGTCAGGCGGTCGATGACAAACGCACTGGGCGAAGTTGCCAGGGTGTTGAGCACCAGCATCGGATCGGTGGCTTTGGGCAGGTCGAGCACAAAGATTGAAGGTCCCTCGGCGCGCATCAGTTCGCTGACGTTGTTTGCGGTGTAGCCATAAGCTTTCCAGGTCGAGGCCAGCGCCTTGTTGAGTGTGACCACGCGTTGCAGCGACCAGGCGACATCCTGGGCGGTGAGGGGATTGCCGGAGTGAAAGGTCACGCCCGGACGCAGATGAAACGTCAGGCGCATGCGGTCTGGACTGACTTCCCAGCGCTCTGCCAGTGCCGGAACCAGTTGGTCGGGGCGTGCGGCATCCTGTTCCAGCAGCATGTCGTAGAGGTTGGCGTTGACTTCGGACACTTCAAGGCCGGTAGCACCCGCCGGGTCGAGCGACAGCAGGTTGATCATGCTCATGCCGATCACCAGTTGATCGACCGGTGTTTCGCCACGCGCCATGGCGGGCGGGGTGTGCGTGAGCGTCGCCGTCAGGGCGAGGCATAGCAGCCAGGGCAGGCGCTGGGGCCAGAGCTTCATGGAGGCAGTCCTTTTTTATATTTATAAGACGCTATATCGAGACGCCGAATGAGGCGTTCTCGGTGTTCCCTTGCGGTACTGCCCGTCAGTAACGGTGTTCGGTGTGAGTCTCGATATAGCTGAAGTTGATGTCTTCGCCCAGTCCCGGTTGCTCGGAAAGGTGCACGAAGCCGTCGCTGTCCATCGGATCGACCTGCGTATTGAGGTAGGCGGGCACATCGTCGTAATCGAGAAACGGGTGCAGCAAGCCGCGCTCGTACCAGCGGCAGTTGCTGATGGCACCGACTACGGCCAGGTTTGCAGCGCCGTTGCCATGAACTTCGCAATCCATGCCGAACGACTCGGCCAGATGCGCAACTTTCAGGCACGGTCCGATACCTCCGACGCCGGCCACGCCGGCACGCAGAATGTCGCAGGACTTGTTGGCCACCCAACTGGCGCGACTGTGGTATTTGCCGGCGATGCTCTCCGGGCCGAGCACCGGAATATCCAGATTGGCCGCCAGCCAGGCATAGGATTCAGCGGAGTCTTCCATCATGGGCTCTTCGAACCAGGCGAAGTCGAGCTTTTGCAGTTCGCGACCGATGTACAGCGCATCGGTGCGGCTGTACCAGTGGTAGCCGTCGAGCATCAGCGCGATGTCCGGGCCGACTGCTTCACGGACGGCGGCGCAGGCCTGAACATCCATGCGCGGGTTGGGGGCAAAGGAAATCGGTGGCATCCAGGTGTGCAATTTGATGCCCCTGTAGCCGCGCTGCACCAGCTTCTCGGCAAACTGCCCGTATTCATCCGGGGTGGACAGCCCTCCGGTCAGGTCGTCGCCGCACATGGTCGAGCCGTAGGCCAGTACCTTGTCACGGTAACCGCCCAACAGTTGATGAACCGGCAGTTTGAGCGCCCGCCCGGCCAGATCCCACAGCGCTTGCTCCACCAGCGCAAGTGCACGGTCAGTGAACTGGCTGGCGCTGCCACGTTGCCAATGAGCCAGTTCCTGCCAGATCTTTTCGCGGTTCATCGGGTTCTGCCCGATCAGCACTTTCTTGACGAACGACTCGATGATGTGCGGACGAATCAGCTCAGGCGGACCAAAGGAAAACCCTTCGCTGCCGTCGTCACAAGCGATGCGCAGCATGCCCATCCTGACCGGTTTTTCCTCGCCGGGATGCGCATGCCCGGCGCTGTCCGCAGCGCGGCGCGAAGGAAAGGAAAAAACGTCGACACAGACCGAGATGATTTTCATGGTGACCTTCATGGATATTATTGTTATCAGGTTTTATTAGTATGTCGTCATACAACATAGGGGCGATTATTTGCAGTCTTGTAGGACGAAGTCAATGGTCGTGTGACGACTATTTTCAGTATTCATAGGGGTTATAGGCGGCTATGCTTGATTTAGAGCTGTTTATAAATGGACACGTCTTACAATGATCGCGCTTAAGTCGTTATACCTTTTGTGATTTCGACAATCCACGTGCCAATGCGTTGGCATGCAGACCGCAAGTCTGCGCTACGCGGCCTACTTAAGCCCGGACGCAGAGCGTCCAGANCCGGAAACGGAGCCAAGGGGTTTGGTTACTTTGGCCCCATCAAAGTAACTCGCCGAGGGGCGAAAAGGTGCCTTGAGCCGACCCCCTATTTTTCTGACATCGCGGGCCGTGTGACGCGGAGCATCGGCAGTACTCTCTGGAAAACGCTTAAATTATCTTCATGTTCAAGCCAATAATTCACATAAGCCATTGTTTTAATTAGGCTTATAGAAAGCCACTGCGCCTTGCCTGCAACACCTTTTTCACATCTTCTTCACCGCGTCAGCACCATGCTGAACCTATGTTGAGTCCATGGGGGCGGTAACGACTTCGGGAATCTTCCAGGTCGGCGCCACAGACAGGCTCAGCGTAGGAGTGATCACTTGGCTGACATGCTAATCAACAACAAGAATCTGCCTGCCGAATCCGGCACTCACCGGCGCTTCAAGCTTCATCAGAACATCGTATCAATCTCCGTCGCCGTGACATTGACGGCGATTTGCGCGTGGTTTTTCACCGCATTCTCAAGCGTCCATGTAGTGGACCTCGGCGCTGGAGACAGCCTGAAAGTATCGGGCCTGCGCGACCAATGGCTGCGTGGTGACGTGGTGGTGATGATTCGGCACGCCGAACGCTGCGACCGCTCGACCAACCCATGCATGGCCAGCGCCGAAGGCATCACCTCCAAAGGCCGCGACGCGGCGCTGGCGGTCGGCGCGGGGTTGCAGAAAATGGGCCTGAGCCACGCCCGGATGCTCGCCAGTCCCAAGGTCCGCACACAACAGACCGCAGAACTCGTGGCCGGGCATGCAGTACCGACCCAGGCGTGGGTCAATGATTGCGACAGCGGTTTCATGACTGCGGTGCAGGCTCACAAAGTCGGCGGTGAAAATCTGATACTGATCACCCACAGCGGCTGCATCGACCAGTTCGAGCGCAAGCTCGGTGTGCCAGGCGGCGAGCGCTCCAGCGAATACGCCGAAGCGTTTTTCGTGCAGGTGGATGGCAGCCACCGGCCGAAAGTACTCGGCTCCCTGAACGTCGAACAATGGGCAAACCTCAACAGCGAGCAATTCAATTGATGACATCCAACCACGCCAGATTGCGGTTCTACGGCGCCAATCTGGGTTTACCCGTGTTTTTTGCGTTACTGGTATTTGTGACATTCGATTTGACCGATCTCGACCGGCAATTGAGCGACCTGCTGTTTGACTCGGCAGCCGGGGTGTTCCCGATCGGGCACGTTCGTCTGTTCGAAACCATCACCCACAAATGGGCGCGGATCATCCCTGATCTGACCGGTGAGCTGGCAATCATCGGCGCGATTGCTTCGTTTGTCTGGCCTCTTCTGGAGCGGCGTCGTGACTCGGGCCTGACCCGGCTGGTCATACGCGCCCGGCTTGAAACCCCGTTGCGGTTCGCGCGCAGGCATCGTCTCGATTTCTTTTTCGTGACCGTCGCCTTTGCAGTGAGCACCGGCATGATTCATTACCTGAAAAGCCACACCAGCGTGTACTGCCCGGTCGAAACCACCTTGTACGGCGGTCCTCAGGCGCATATCGAATGGTTCAGGAATTTCAACCTGTTGCATGAAGCCGGTGCCGGAAGATGCTGGCCGGGCGGCCATGCGTCGGGCGCCTTCAGCCTGCTGGCTCTGTATTTCGTCGCCCGACGCTACTGCTGGAAGCATTCGAAGGTGCTGTTGGCGGGAATAATGTTGCTGGGCATGATCTATGGCACGACGCGGGTGCTGCAAGGCTGGCATTTTATGTCGCACACGTTCTGGGCTGGCATCGTCGTGTGGCTGAGTACGCTGCTGGTTGCCTTGTGCTTTTATGGCCGGTCGAGGTTGCAACGGCCGATACAGGCGGCACGCCCGGCCCTGACGTCCAGGCAGCCTGATGCACGGGTGGTTCGGGCTGCCGATTCAGCGACTACAGTTTCTTGATCGGCCGGTTGGAACAACAAGAAGGCGCAGCAATGAACATTCTGGTGATTGAAGACCACCGTGATATCCACGACAACCTGCTGGAATTTTTCGAACTCAGGGGCCATGCCGTGGAGGGCGCGCTGGATGGCCTGAGCGGCCTGCACCTGGCGGCGTCAAAACGCTTCGACGCGATCATTCTCGACATCATGCTGCCAGGCATCGACGGCAACCAGATCTGCCGAAGCCTGCGTCAGTATTCGAAGTCGGAAGTGGCCATTGTGATGCTCAGCGCGCGCGATGAACTGGATGATCGTCTGATCGGCTTCAAAGTGGGCGCCGATGACTACATCACCAAGCCCTTCGCGATGTCCGAAGTGCTGGCCCGGGTCGAAGCGGTGGTGAGCCGGCGTCAGCCGAGGAATAACCGCGTCATGATGGTCGCCGACCTGCAGTTCGACCTCGATACCCTTGAAATAACCCGTAACCGCAGGCCATTGAAGCTCAACCCGACCAACATGAAACTGCTCGAATTATTGATGCGCAAAAGCCCGCATATCGTGAAGCGTAGCGAGCTGGAAGAAGTGCTCTGGGGGCGTGACGCGCCGAACAGCAGCAGCCTGCGCAGTAACATTCACATGCTCAGGCGCGCGCTCGACGGCGAGCATGAAACACCGCTGTTGCACACCGCTCACGGGCTTGGCTACAAATTGTGCGTGCAGCGCTGACACTGACTCAATCGAAATTGAACAAGCGCTGGATCAGCGTCGGTGTGCTGCCGGTCCAGCGCTTGAATGAGCGGCGGAAGTTGGCCGGGTCACTGAACTTCAGGTAATCGGCCACGGCCTCGTTACTCATCCCCTTGATCTGATACAGGTACAGCGCCACGTGCTTGCGCGCCAGGTCGTGCTGGGCCTGAAAACTGGTGCCGTGTTTTTGTAACTTGCGCTTGAGCGTGGCCGGGCTCATGGCGAAGGCCTGCGCGACCTGATCGAGGCCGATGGCGTTACGCACGTGATGACGCAGATGGCCGTGCAAGCGGTCGAGCAGGCTGGCGTGCATACCCAATGCAGCCAGTTGCTCTGCCGCTTCCTGCCGGGCAACCTGCGCGGCAATCGGCGATGCGCCCGGCCACGGATGGGTAAGGTAATGCCTGGGCAGGCGCATCATGTCCAGCGGGCGGCCGAATGCCGTGTTTTCACCCAGATGCACCCAGTATTGCTCGACGTAACGCGGCTCCTCGTGACAGAAGCTGCACTCCCACGGCAGGCGTTCGCCGCCTAATTGCTGACTCATCGCAACCAGCGCGGTCATGCTGGCCTCGAGCAGGAAACGGTGTTGTTCGCCCGCGCCGCAGTTGTCTAGCCAGTAAAGATAGGCGTAGTGCTCGTCCAGTTCCAGGCGTGGTGTGAGCAGCGGGCTGAGCAAGGCGTGCTGACGGATCAGAATCTCCAGCGCCTGATGCAGATTCTGTGCATGACGCAACGCATGGCTGGCTGCGCCGTAGTGGCCGGGAAACAGCCGCTGGCCGAACAGGAAACTCGTGTCATCGGCTTCCATCTGGCGTTGCGCGTTGGCGATCAGGGCAAAGCATTGTTGCGGGCTGAGTCGCGTCTTGCCGGCCACGATGTCTTCGTAGAACAGGCTGGTGCCTTTCAGCAGGCGATGGCTGTCGATACCGCGTGACAGCGCCAGGTCAATCAGCGTGGCAGGCTGGTAGTGGCCGGGAATGAAGCGGCTGTCGTTCTCGTACCAGTCACTCTTGATGGTCACGGCAGGCGCTCAGGCAGTGCGCGTCAGCGGGCGGCGAGTGCGGGCCAGCGACAGGTTCAGACGGCGCAGGAGGTTGTCCGGCGTTTCGTTGAGCGCCATCACCACCGCCACGCTGGCTGACAGATGAATGCGTTCACCTTGCTGCCGGGTCTTGTGCGCGAGGCTGGCGACGGCCTGCTGCAGTTCCAGGGCCAGCAACCTGGCCTGGCTCTCGCCGGTGTTGGGCAACAGCACCACAAACCGGTCACCGGCCAGACGGCAGAGCAGGTCTTGACGGCGCAGGTTGAGCACCAGCAGATGGCTGATGGCGGACAGCACTTCATCACCTTCGCTGTGGCCGTAGGCGTGGTTGATGGCCCTGAACTCATCGATATCCAGCGCCAGCAGCGACAACGGCTGCTGCTCGCAGACGCTTTGCTCCATGCCCACCACCAATTGGCGTTTCAGGTAATCGGCGCTGCCCAGCGGGGTCAGCTTGTCGTACAGCCGGTGCTCACGAAAGCCGCGCTCGCGTTTCTCCATCTGCGCGCTGATCGCCAGTTGTTCGCGGTGCCAGTGGTAGATCCCGATGGTCAGCAGGATCAGTCCGACCGGCATCGGTCCGGACTCAAGCCAGTGATCCCATTCGATCTCGGCCGGCAGGCGAATGAACTCGTCCAGCGCGTCGATCCACCACGAAAAAAACACACAACTCAGGCCCACCGACAGGTAATTGGTCACCCGACCGGCAGGACGGCTTTTGAACACCAGAAACAGCCAGACCAGCGACAGCAGCGCAGAACCGCCTTCGCCGACGATATCCAGCCACTTCCATTCGCTGACATATTTGATATCGCCAAACGCCAGAAACGCCAGCAGCCCCAGGTTGGAAGCGATCAGCAACACAGCGAGTTTCCAGCGATGAGGTTGGATGATCCTGAACATGGAAAGACGGCTCCTGATGTGCTGATTGTCGGCCAGCAGAACAGATGCACATGACACTTGGGTGACGGGTCACACGAATGACGCGAGGTCGAATCAGCTCACGTGTGTTGCAGGTTTTTTATGCGGGCCTTACCCATCGTTGTCTTTCACTGCAACTCTGGCTCGCGCTAATGCCGCGAAGAGTTTTGCGTCACGTAGCAGCTGCTGCACGACGTCATGCCTTGCGCCCAATCACTGCACATAAAAGAAAGCGCTTTTTTCATCGCGCTGGCACTGACGACGCANGCTGTGTGACGCGGAGCGTCACGAACTGCATCCCCACGCTAAGCGTGAGGAACGAGGGTCAGCAGTCAGCCAGATGCGCGTTCCTCAATCCGACCTTCCACTCTAGCCATGCCTGAAAGTCAAATCAGCTCATTTGCCTGTCTATCGCCCAGCCCGGCCCCTGTTTTCAGAACCCGGCCCCAAGGCCTGTCACAGAACCGTCATTGCGCGACTCTAGCTTGCGCCTCCAGTTGCCGGGTCATTTGCCTGGCTGGTCGGGATTCTGGGGAGGAGTCGTATGTACAGGCGTCGCAGCAGGGCTCAGCTGGTTGGTTTCACCCTCGGTTCACTGGCATTCGCCATCGCCAGCGAACGTTTGCAGGCGGCCGACGCCAGCGCCACCGAACACGTGCAAGTGGTCGGGCAGGCGGCGAGTATCGACAACGCGCTCAAGGAGCAGCGCAGTTCCGACAGCATCAAAAGCGTCGTACATGCCGACGGCGTGGCGCAGTTGCCGGACCAGAACGTTGCCGAAGCCGTACAGCGCCTGCCGGGTGTCAGTGTCGAGCGTGATCAGGGCGAAGGGCGCTTCGTCACCGTTCGTGGCCTGGCCCCCGACCTGAACAGCGTGACCATCAACGGCACGCTGGTGCCCGCCCCGGAAAGTGGTCGCCGCGCCGTGGCGCTGGATGTTCTGCCTGCCGAACTGGTGCAGTCCCTGTCAGTGATCAAAACCCTGACACCGGACATGGACGCCAACTCGCTGGGCGGCACCATCGATGTCGAGAGCCTGTCGGCCTTCGACCACAAAAGCCTGTTCTACACCAGCAGCAGCGAAGCCAGCTACGACAAGAACACCCGCCAGACCAGCCCCAAGTTTTCCGGCGCGGCAAGCAACCGTTTCAGCCTTGGCGACGGTATCGACAATTTCGGCGTGGCAGCCGCACTGAGCTGGCAAAAGCGCGACTTCGGCTCCGATAACGTCGAGACCGGCGGCGACTGGAACGGCTCGCGCCTGCAATCCTTCGAACAGCGCGATTACGACATCAGCCGCGAGCGCGCCGGTGGCGGTCTGAACTTCGATTACAAGCCCGATGACGTCAGCAACTATTACCTGCGCACCTTGTACAGCCGCTTCAAGGACGACGAAGTTCGCACCACCAACGGTTTCGAGTTTGCCGATGCCCAGCGCGCAGGCCAGACCGGCGATGCCGAGGGAACCCGCAAGCTCAAGGCGCGCACTGAAACCCAGGAAATCCAGTCCTACGTGTTCGGCGGCGAGCGCATGCTGGGTCTGTGGACCCTCAGTGGTCAGGCCGGTTACAGCAAGTCCAGCGAAGACAGCCCGGAGCACATCGCCGGGGCGACGTTCGTCGGCAATGATGATTTCAGCGACGCCGGATTTCACGACCGCGATAAGCCGCGGCCGATTATCGGCTCGTCGTTCTACGACAATTCGAACTTCACCCTCGACAAGGTCGACTGGGAAAAACAGTACACCAAGGACACCGAGAAGAACGTGCGCCTCGACCTGGCCCGCGATTATGACTTCAAAGGCTATGCCTCGCAGTTCAAGTTCGGCGGCAAGGTCAGTCGTCGCGACAAGAGCAATGATCTGGAAGTCTGGAAATACCAAGATTTCGACGACTTGGGTTTCAGTGACGAGCAACTGAACCTGACCCGTTTTCAGAAAGGCAACATCGACTATCGGTTGAGCCGATTCGGCAGCGGCATCAGCCCCGGCGCGATCAAGGGGCTGGTCGGCGGGCTGAACGCCGCCGACGCCTATGATCAGGCCGAGTCCAGCGCCAACGACTTCAAGATCAACGAAGACATCAACGCCGGATACTTCATGAACACCCTCGACGTCGATAGATGGCGCTTCATCGCCGGTTTGCGTTACGAGGGCACGGAAATGGACGCCAAAGGCACCGGCGTGCGCGACGGCGCATTCGAGTCCAGCGACACCCGTCGCCGCTATCACCACTGGCTGCCGGGCCTGCACGCCCGTTATCAGCTTGACAAGAGCACCCAGTTGCGCGCCGCGTGGACCAAAACCGTGGTGCGTCCGACCTTCGGGCAACTGGCGCCAGGCTTTGTCATCGACGATAACGAGGCCACGTTTGGCAACCCGAATCTGAAGCCGCTGGAGTCCAGCAACCTCGACCTGGGCATCGAGCACTTCATGGGCCGTGCGGGCACTGTGTCGGCGTTCGTGTTCTACAAGGACATTCAGAACTTTGTCTACAACACCGACCTGGCGGGCACCGGGCAATGGGCGAATTTCTCCGAAGCCAACACTTACGCCAATGGTGACAAGGCCAAGCTGTACGGGCTGGAACTGGCTTATTCGCAGAAACTCGACTGGTTGCCATCGCCCTGGAATGGCCTGCTGCTGGGCGCGAATGCCACCTTGAGCCGCTCGGATGCGAGCATCAACGGTTTCGACCAGAGCACCGGGACCAACCGCAAGCGCGATATCGATCTGCCCAGCCAGTCGAAAACGGTCGGCAACGTCATGCTCGGCTGGGAAAACGACAAGCTGAGCCTGCGTCTGTCGGCTAACTACAAGTCTGCCTACCTCTATGAGCTGGCGGCAATCGGCGACAAGGACCACGACCAGTACGTGGACGCGCAGACCTTCGTCGATTTCAGCGCGCGCTACTCGCTGACCAAGAGCCTCAAGGTCAGCTTCGAGGCGCAGAACCTCACCGATCAGCCGTATTTCGTCTATAGCGGCCATCGCGCCTACAACGGCCAGTACGAGGAGTACGGCCCGACCTACAAAGTCGGCCTCACTTTCACCCATTTCTGACTGACCTGACGCGCCCATTCAAAGGATTACACCGTTCATGATGATTTCGTTATCACCCAAACCGGCCTGTCTGATGATGTTGCTGAGTTTCGCCGCCGGGGTTGTGCAGGCTTCGCCGCCAGCCGATCTGAACCTGACGCGCTGGGCCGAAAACACATCGTTCAAGGCACAGTCCGTGGCCTTCCTGCCAGGCAGTGACGGTGCTCGTCGTCTGGCCGCCAGCGTCAAGGCCGGGCTGTTGCTTTTGGACGATCAGGGCCGCGAGCTGGCGCACATGCCGGGTTCCTTTCAAGGGCTCGACAGCCGTCTGACAGGCTCCAGCGTGCTGGTTGCGGCGCTCGACAACAGCCGTCAGCAGGCCATGCTGACTCAGCTCGATTCAGCAAAAACGCAGTGGTCCCAACCGGTTTATCTGCCCGCCCGCGATTATTCGGTGGCCGGCCTGTGTCTGTACCGCGATGACGCCAGCAACCTGTTCGTGTTTCTGGTGGGCGAGGAGGGCAAGGGCGAGCAGTGGCTGGTGGGCGGGGGTGATCGGCTCAATCACACGCCACGGCTGGTGCGCAATCTGCCGTTACCGCCGAATGCCGAGTTCTGCCAGGTCGACGACGCTGCGCACCGCTTGTTTGTCAACGAAGAAAACATCGGCTGGTGGGCCTATCCGGCGCATCCGGAAGCCGATGTCACCCGCCAGCCGGTGGCCCTGCGCGAGCCGTTCGGCGAGCTGAAACAGGCAGCGGGGGCCATGGCGGTGGTTCCGGGTGGGCTATTGGCGCTGGACCCGAAGGGCAAGTCCTTGCACCTTTATCAGCAGCAGGGCCTGCAACAAGGCTGGACCCCGGTGGCCGATCTGTCGCTGATGAACCTGAAAAAGCCCGAAGGCCTGTCTGCACGCGAAGACAAGACCGGTTTGCAGCTGCTGGTCAATGACAACGACGGCGAGCGGCTGTATCAGGGCGCATTGAGCTGGACGCCACAACCGGTGGCCGTTGCGGCGCCTTTGCCCAGTGTCATGCCGATCAGTCAGAGCCAGCCCGTCGGGCGTCAGGGCGATGCCGCCGACGATCCGGCGATCTGGGTCAACCCGCAAAACCCGGCGCTCAGCCGGGTGCTCGGCACCAACAAGAAACAGGGGCTGCTGGCTTATGACCTGAGCGGCAAGCAGTTGCAGGAACTGCCGGTCGGACGCTTGAACAACGTCGACATACGCCCCGGCTTCATGCTCGGCAAAAAGCAGGTCGATCTGGCGGTGGCCAGCAATCGTGATCGCAACAGCCTGAGTCTGTTCAGCATTGACCGTACCAGTGGCATGGTCCGCGAAGTTGGCGAGATCCCCACGCCACTGGCAGAAATCTACGGTGTCTGCCTGTTCAAACCGGCCAGTGGCGAGCTGTATGCCTTCGCCAACGGCAAGGACGGCAGCTTTCTGCAATACCGGCTCAGCGCAGCGGATGGCAAGGCGCGGGGCGAGCTGGTGCGGCGCTTCAAGGTCGAGACCCAGCCCGAAGGCTGTGTGGCCGACGACCAGCGTCAGCGCCTGTTTCTCGGTGAAGAGGACGTCGGCGTGTGGGAAGTCGATGCGCGTGCCGACCAGCCTGCAACGCTGTCCAGCGTGATCAAGGTCGGCGACGCAGTGCATGCCGACGTCGAGGGGCTGGCGCTGTATCAGAGCGACAGCCACGACTATCTGGTGATCTCCAGCCAAGGCAACGACAGCTACGTGGTGGTTGATGCCGAGCCTCCTTACGCGCTGCGCGGTGCGTTTCGGGTCGGCCTGAATGCCGGCGCAGGGATTGACGGCACCTCGGAAACCGACGGCATCGAATTGACTTCCATGAACCTCGGCGGCCCGTGGAGCAGGGGCATGCTGGTGGTTCAGGACGGCCGCAAGCGCATGCCCGAACAGGCGCAGAACTTCAAGTTCGTGCCGTGGGCCGAGGTGATGAAGACCCTCGCGCTGCCATGAGTCGTTTGTCATCAAGCGATGCTAATCATTCGTTCCACTACAGAGGATTACCACGATGCACGCTACCCTCGAACACATGACCGTCTGGGGCCTGATCAGTGATGCCAGCCTGCTGGTCAAGGCCGTTATGCTGATTTTGCTGCTCGCCTCGCTGGTCAGCTGGTTTCTGATCATCCAGCGCAGCCTGGCCCTGCGCCAATACGAGCGCTCGCTGGATGCCTTTCAGCAGCGTTTTCGCAGCGAAACCGAACTGGCGCCGCTGTATTCGCGTTCGGCCCAAGAGGCTGCCGACGGGATCGGTCAGGTCTTCACCGCCGGGTACGCCGAATACGTGCAGCTCAAACAGCGTCCGGGCATCGAGCCTGATACGGTGCTGTCAGGCGTCGAGCGCGCATTGCAGGTTGCCATCAGCGAGCAGGAATTGCAGCTGGAAAAAGGTCTGCAATTTCTCGCGACGGTCGGCTCGGTCAGCCCCTATATCGGCCTGTTCGGCACCGTCTGGGGGATCATGAATTCCTTCATCGGCCTGTCACAGGTGCAGCAGGCCACGCTGTCGACGGTCGCGCCGGGCATTGCCGAAGCCCTGATCGCCACCGCCATCGGCCTGTTTGCCGCCATTCCGGCGGTCATTGCCTACAACCGCTTCGCTGCGCGCGGCCAGACCCTGACGGCGCGCTATTACACCTTTGGCAACGAATTGCAGGTGCGCCTGAACCGCACCCTGCAAGGCCTGACACGCAACATGGCCACTGCGGCCTGAGGACTTGCCATGCTGGTCAAACCGCAACGTAAACACGGCCCGAAAGCCGAAATGAACGTCGTGCCGTATATCGACGTGATGCTGGTGCTGTTGGTGATTTTCATGGTTACTGCGCCGATGCTGACGCAGGGCGTGAAGCTCGACCTGCCGAAGATCGCCAGCCAGGCCCTCGCCAGTGATACCCGGCAGCGCATCGTGACGCTATCGGTCAAGGCGCAAGGCGGTTACTACTGGAATCTGGGCGACACCGTCGACACGCAGTCGCAGACCGATCAGGCTGCCAGCCTGGAAGACATGCAAGGGCGCATTGCGCAACTGGTGGCCGAACGTCAGGACACGCAAGTGTTCATTCGTGCCGATGACAAATCTGATTATGGCCGCGTGGTCGCCGCCATGGCCGCGCTGCAGCGCAGTGGCGTGACGCAACTGGGGCTGGTGACCGAGGCGCCACAATGAACAGCCTGGCCCCGAGCTATGACCCGCCTCGCGGCGACCTGTTGAACTGGCCCTGGCTTCGCAGCAATGGCCTGGCGGCAGCTGTCGCGCTGGCACTGCACGCTGCGCTGATCGGCGGATTGATGCTTGGCTGGAGCGCACGTGAAAAACCGCCCGAGCCACCGCGAACGCTGACCACTCAGCTACTGATACTGCCGCCAGCGCCAGCGCCAGCGCCGGCACCCGTGCCTGCCGCCCCGGCGGCGGTCATCGAGCCTGTTCAGACTCCGTCGCCTGTTTCTGCGCCAGCAGATGTGCCAGCGCCGCAGCCGGTTGCCAAACCGGTCGATACCGTAAAGCCACAGGCCGAACCGCAACGTCAGCTGGAGCAGGCTGCCTTGGCGCGCAAGCGTGTGGACGAGCAGAAGCATGAACGTGAGCTTGAACAGCGTCAAAATGCGCAACGGATGCTTGAAGCGCAACAGCAGCAACGTCAGGCCGAGCAGCAACGTGAACAGCTTCAGGCCGAACAGCGACGTCAGGCCGAACAGGCGCGTCAGTCCGTCGAGCGCGTCCGCCAAGCACAAGCTGCGCAGCCGGCACAACAGCAGGTCGCGGCCGACAGCATTCAATATCAGCCATTGAGCAAAGAGGCGCCGGACTATCCCGAGCGGGCACTGGATAAAGGCATCGAGGGTGATTGCACGGTGGTGTACGACGTGTCGCCGCAGGGCACGGTGGTCAACCCGCAGGTGCAAGGCGGTTGCCATCCGCTGTTCATGCGCCCGTCGCTGACGGCGGCGCAAACTTTTCGCTATCAGCCGAAGATTGTCGAGGGCAGGGCGGTCACCGTTTCAGGGGTGAAAAATACGTTTCATTACCGGATCAAGTAGAGCCGATGCGGGATGCGGCGAGCACGAAAATCTGTGTGTTGGTCGGGCCTGACCTGGCAGCAGTCTGAAACCGCAAGATTTTTTCTGCCCTTACTTGACTTCCTTTTCCGAATCAGTAACATAGCGCTCATTCCGCGATAGCTCAGTTGGTAGAGCAAGTGACTGTTAATCACTGGGTCCCTGGTTCGAGTCCAGGTCGTGGAGCCAGACTATATTTCAGGAGCAATATTCAAAGCTTCTGAAACTGAAAACCCGCCTTTTGGCGGGTTTTTTCGTTCTGGCTGGCCATCGGCCTTTTCTGGCTGAAGAGCGAGGCGACAGTCGCCGTTTATCAAAGCGTGGCGCCGGTATGATCAGCCAGCCAACTCTGACCCTCAATACGGCGAAATAGTCCCCAGCAAGCCCACCGCAATCGCCAACAATAAAAAACCGATCAATGAAAGTCCGAGCTTGCCCATGAGCATCTCCTGCAGGTCCGCCATGCCGCACGCCGCAAGTGCCAGGTATTGGCGGTCGGCATGCGCGTTTGAATACGTCGCTATTATCCTGTGCAGGCAGGTTCTGGTACAGATTCAGAAACAGCCTGAAAATACGGATCAGTTATCGCAAAGCGGTCTGTCCGAAAGACTTCAAAACGAGGCAATGATGCGCCCGAGCAGCGCCATGGCCTGTTCGCTGCGCTCATCCCATGGCGTGCCGTAGTTCAGCCGTGCGCAGTTCTTGAAGCGTTGCGCTGCGGAAAAGATCGGGCCGGGTGCCAGACTGATGCCTTGTGCCAGCGCGAGGCGAAAGAGCTGCAGGGAATCCACCTGCTCTGGGAACTCGAACCACAGAAAGTAGCCGCCGACGGGTTTTGTGACGCGAGTACCGGTCGGGAAGTAGCGCGCGGCAGCGGCGAGCATCGCACCTTGTTGAAGTTCGAGGGTGTCGCGCAGCTTGCGCAGGTGCCGGTCATAGCCGCCGTGCTTGAGGTAATCGGCGATGGCGGCCTGGGCGGGGACCGAGGGCGATATCGTGGTCATGAGTTTCAGGCGATCGATCTGCTCGGTATAGCGTCCTCCGGCCACCCAACCGACCCTGTACCCGGGCGCCAGGGTCTTGGAGAATGAGCTGCAATGCATCACCAGTCCGCTGCGATCCAGGCTTTTGATCGGGTGCGGCACCTTGGCTCCGAAGTACAGCTCGGCATAGACGTCGTCCTCGATCAGCGGTATCTGCCGCTGTTCCAGCAGATCGTACAGCCTGACTTTTTTCTCCTGACTCATGCTCGCACCCAGCGGGTTCTGAAAGCTGCTCATGAACCAGCAGGCTTTTATGGGCAAACGGCTCAGGCTGTCTTGCAACGAGTCCAGGTCCACGCCATCACGTGGATGAACGGGGATCTCGACGGCCTTGAGCTTGAGTCGCTCCAGCACTTGCAGGCAGGCATAGAACGCGGGCGCCTCGATGGCGACCAGGTCGCCGGGCTCGGTGACGCATTGCAGGCACAGGTTCAGCGCTTCCATGGCGCCATTGGTGATCACCAGTTCGTCGGCAGGCAGGCGCACGCCGCCGATCAAGTAGCGCAAGGCGATCTGTCGGCGCAGTTCGGGATTGCCGGAGGTCATGTCAGCGACGATGCCTATCGGTGTCATTGCCCGAACAGCGCAGGCCATCGATTTTGCCAGACGCGGCAGCGGATACAGATGCGGGCTGGGAAACGCAGAACCGAAGGGCACCGTATCCGGATCCTTGAGCGACCCAAGCACCGAAAAGATCAGATCACTGACCCCCAATTCGGTGCCTTCACTGCTGTGCCTGACCAGCTCAGGTTCGGTCAGCGCGTTGGCAACATGCTCCCGAACGTAATAACCCGAGCGCGCGCGAGCCTGAATCAAGCCCTTGTCTTCCAACAAGTAATACGCCTTGAACACGGTAGCGGGACTGACCGACCAGGTGCGACTGGCGACCCGCACTGAAGGGACTTTTGCGCCAGCAGGCAGAACACCGCTGCGAATCATTTCCGAGATGTCGGCAGCGAATCTTTCGTAGCGTTTCATGGGCAGCATCGTGTGGACAGTCCGCGCATCATGCGCGAAAGCGGATTTCTCGAACAGCTTCAATCTGCGCGCAAAAAAGCGGATCAGACGGCGGGTGACGTTTTTTACAGGGATAAAACCATTCGTCCGTGCAGGTGACTGACGGGCGCTTACGGCTTGAACCCCTCAAACGGATAGGTCTATCATGCCCGCGTCCTTCGACTCATCAAAGGAAACACACTTGTCTCGTTCCAGCTGGCTGCCTACGCCGCCTTAGCGCTACGCCCCCTCGCCACACCCTGACCGCCATTGGCTGCGGTCGCCCGTTGCTGTGCCCGCTTTGCGGTTGCGGCCACCTCCGTCACTCCTCAATCGAAAACTGATGCGCTTGTTCGTCCTGCACTCGTTGCTGTGCGTACGGCTGTGTCTGTCACAGGTATTTCTATGCTTGAAAAAATCAAAGCTGCGTGGTTTTCCAACGTCCGTGCCGATGTTCTTGCCGGACTGGTTGTTGCCCTGGCCCTGATTCCAGAGGCTATCGCATTCTCGATCATCACCGGCGTAGACCCGAAAGTCGGGCTGTATGCGTCGTTCTGTATCTGTGTGGTCATCGCGTTCGTGGGCGGTCGCCCGGCGATGATTTCTGCTGCCACAGGTGCGATGGCGCTGCTGATGGTCAATCTGGTGAAGGAGCACGGTCTTCAATATTTGCTGGCGGCCACATTGCTGTGCGGTGTATTGCAGATCATTGCGGGGTACTGGCGGCTGGGTGAGTTGATGCGCTTTGTGTCGCGCTCGGTCGTTACCGGTTTTGTGAATGCATTGGCGATCCTGATTTTCATGGCGCAACTGCCGGAGCTCACTCACGTCAGCTGGCCGGTCTACGCGATGACCGCCGCTGGTCTGGCGATCATCTACCTGTTTCCCCGCGTACCGATTCTGGGAAAACTGCTGCCTTCGCCGCTGCTGTGCATTCTGCTGCTCACGGCGATTTCCATCTACATGGGCCTCCATGTGCGAACGGTGGGCGACATGGGTGCGATGCCTGACAGCCTGCCGACCTTAATGTGGCCGGACGTCCCGCTGAGCCTCGATACGCTGCTGATCATCCTGCCGTATTCTGCTGCGCTGGCGGTCGTGGGCTTGCTTGAGTCGATGATGACCGCAACCATCGTCGATGACCTGACCGACACTGCCAGCAACCGAAATCGGGAGTGCAAGGGGCAGGGCATCGCCAACATTGCCAGTGGTTTTATCGGTGGCATGGCGGGCTGCGCCATGATCGGTCAGTCGATGATCAACGTGAAATCCGGTGGCAGAACCCGGCTTTCTACCCTGAGCGCGGGCATCCTGCTGCTGATCATGATGGTGTTTCTCGGCGACTGGCTGGCGCGCATTCCCATGGCCGCGTTGGTGGCGGTGATGATCATGGTGTCGATCAGCACCTTCAGCTGGGGATCGATCCGCAACCTCAAAGAATATCCGCTCTCGACCAATATCGTGATGGTTGTCACCGTGGTGGTCGTGGTGGCAACCCATAACCTTGCCTATGGCGTACTGGTCGGATCTTTACTGGCAGCCATGTTTTTTGCCAGCAAAATCGCCCATTACCTGGACGTCACCTCGCACCGTGATCCCTTCCACAGCCATCGCACTTATTACGTGACCGGCCAAGTGTTCTTCGCCTCCGCTGATCGCTTCATGGCGTCCTTCGACCTGCGGGAAAACGTTGAAACACTAGCCATCGATCTGCGCGAGGCGCATTTCTGGGATATCACGGCGGTTGCCGCGCTGGACAAGGTGGTATTGAAGCTGAGAAAGGCGGGCGTCAGTGTGGACGTGGTCGGCATGAACCGCGCCACGGCCACATTGGTGGACAGGTTTGGCGTCCATGACAAACCGGATGGCATTGATTCGTTGCTGAAGCATTGAGCGGCGTGCGCTCATGGCAGCCCGCGCGCTTGTAAGGTATGTTCCTGAAAATCGACGTTAATCAGACACAAGGAAGGAACAACCATGCGCTCATTTTCCCGCACGCCCTTTGCCGCTCATCTGGGCCTGGCGCTGGCGCTGACTGCATTAACGCCAATGGCCATGGCCGAACCGCACAAGGCCATTCAGGCCGATGCCGAGCGATACCAGGACGACGCCCTGAAACTGCTGGAGCGTCTGGTGAACATCGATTCGGGTTCCGGCTACGTGCCGGGCCTGACCAAGATCAGCGACATCGCCATCGACGAGCTGAAAAAGCTCGGTGCAACCATCGAACAGGTGCCGAATACGCCTGAAGCCAGCAATCATGTCATCGCCACCCTGAAAGGCACCGGCAAGGCGAAGATTCTGTTGATGGCGCACATGGACACCGTGTTCAAAGAGGGGACGGCGGCAGAGCGGCCGTTTCACATCAAGGACGGCCGTGCCTACGGGCCCGGCGTGATGGACGACAAAGGCGGTATTGTTGCTGCGATCTACGCGCTGAAGGTGTTGCACAACCTGAAATTCACCGACTACGCGCAGATCACCGTATTGCTCGACGCCAGTGAAGAAACCGGCTCGGTGGTCGCTACCGAGCTGATCAAGAAGACCGCCAAAGAGCATGACGTCACGCTGAACCTGGAGCCAGGTCGTCCGGCTGACGGGCTGGTGGTATGGCGCAAGGGCTCGGCAACGGCGCTGGTCGAAGTGAAGGGCAAGGCATCCCACGCGGGCGTTGCTCCGGAACTGGGTCGCAACGCGGCCACCGAGGTGGCGCATCAGATCCTGCAGCTTGGCAAGCTGGGTGATGAAGAGAAGAAAACCACCATCAATTTCACGGTGCTCAAGGCCGGTGATCGCACCAATGTGATTCCGGATCAGGCCAGTGCCAAGGCCGATGTCAGAGCAGCAGTGCCAGAGGAGTTCGACCGGATCGAGCAGGATCTTGCCAAGGTATCGTCCAACAGACTGGTGCCCGATACCGAGGTCAAGACCAGCCTGGTACGCGGCCTGCCGCCGATGCCACAGACGCCCAAATCTGATGCGCTGGTTGCCATGGCGCAGGGCATCTACGGCGAACTGGGCCGCACACTGACCATTGAAGGCAGCGGCGGGGCGGCTGACTCGAGCCTGTCTGCCAGTGTCGGTACGCCAACGCTGGATGGTTTCGGTATTGTCGGCGGCAACATCCACACACCGGAAGAGTATGCCGAAGTGGGCAGCGTGGCGCCGAGAATCTACCTGCTGTCGCGGATGATCATGAAGCTTTCAGGGCAGCCGTAACAGGCAGGTGCTGAACGGCTGGCATCGATGGAAGCACAAATATTATTTGTGCTTCCCGACAAAACATGTTGATTTTGTTTTATTCAGACCGGCTCTAGGATAGGCCCTACCTTCAAATGGATCGTTGAATCGCGCGGGCCGCCGTTCGACATCTGATTCTGCACATCGCCTCCGGAGTTCTGATGAGTCTTTCTCCTTTCCACCTGGCAATCCCTGTTTATGACCTGATCGCCACCCGGGCTTTTTACGGCGAAGTGCTTGGACTTGCCGAAGGGCGTTCCAGCGAGCAGTGGGTCGATTTCGACTTCTACGGCCATCAACTGGTTATTCACGAACATCCCAAAACAGCGTCCCAGGAGAGCGTTCACAGCAACCCGGTGGACGGGCACGACGTGCCGGTCCCGCATTTCGGCATCATTCTGGAGTGGGCGCAATGGGAAGCACTGGCCGAGCGTTTGAAGTCGTTTGGCATTGAGTTCGTGATCGAACCCTATATTCGTTTCAAGGGCCAGGTCGGCGAACAGGCCACCATGTTCCTGTTCGATCCCTGTGGCAACGCGCTGGAATTCAAGGCGTTCAAGGACATGAGCCAGCTGTTCGCCAAATAGTCCCTAATGCAGCAGTGGCCTTGCCTGTCACTGCACGTCCTGGACCTGCTCGCTCAACAGCTGCGCGAGCGTCCTCACCGGCTCGGAAAGGCTGCGCTTAGCGCGGTGCACCAGGCCTATATCGCGATGAAACGTGTGCTGGCCGAGGTCGATGGCCCGCACAGTCGGCGGCCACGCCTGAAGGGTCGCCGTTTCCGGCACCAGTGCCACGCCGACGCCGTTGGCAACCAGTTTGACGATGGCATCCAGTTCATCGAGTTCGCACACTTCACGTAACGCAACGTGCGTCTGGCGCAGAAAGCGGTCGACTTGCCGCCCTCCGAAGGATGATCGGTCGTAGCGTATGAAGGGCTGGCTGGAGATCAGCTCTGACCAGTCCTGCCCTTGCACATCGACCGGTACGATGAGGCGATAGGGCTCTCGCGTCAGGGTGGTCCAGCGCAGATCGCTTTGCAGCGAAAAGGGCGGACGAATGATCGCCGCCATGTCCAGCTCGCCCGCGTCCACCTGATTGACCAGTTCCATTGACAGGCCCGGCACAATGCGCGCCCGGCATTGCGGAAACTGGCGATGAAAGTGTGCCAGCGCATCGGGCAGGAAAGAGCGCTGCACGGAAGCGATGGCGCCAATGGTCACCAACACATTGGGGGGAAGCCCGACTGCCGCGCTGCCCAGATTGCCGTAGAGGCGCACCAGTTCCTGACCTTGCAGCAAAACCTGCTGACCCATCCGGTTCAACTGCGCGGAGCGGCCATTGCGGTCGAACAATTCGACGCCCAATTCCGCTTCCAGACGCTGCATCTGCGCGCTAACGGCGGCCTGGGTCAGGCCGATACGGTCTCCGGCTGCGGCGAATGTGCCTTCTCGGGCGACGGCAATAAGAGTTTTCAGTTCTTTGATCATTGGCAAATATTAGTTGTGTTTCGGGTCGGGAGATACTTGTTTTTTTGATGGTCGACCTGAGCAGGCGACATCGCCTCAAGGCGATGTCAGCAGCCAGGTGAACCTGAAAAACACTCCAGGGGCTGTTCCCGTTTCATCGCGGCCACGATGAAACGGGAACAGACCCTAGACACTTTAGTCTTGGAATATCCGACGTCATCTCCGCAATCCCTCTTGAAGCAGCGCCTAAACTACCCAACGCTACCCGTTACGCCATCGGGCCCAGAGGAAGTGATCAGCCGTATTCCGACCGATTCGTACATCGGATCACCATCAGTTTAGTAACGCCAACGACGGTAATTAACCGTGCTGATCGTATAAGGATATTGACCGAATGAGATTGACTCCATTGGATGGACCTGTTTCCGGTGACCTTATAGATAATTTAAAAAATCCGCGGATTTGTTTTGATTGGGAGGATCTGCATTACTTTGTGACGTTTTCTGCGATCAAGTCGTTGAGCGGTGCTGCCCGCGTGCTGGGTGTGGAGCACGCCACGGTGTCGCGTCGTATCGCGTCGCTGGAGAGGTCTCTTAACGTGAAACTGGTCGATCGCCGCAAGCGGTTGTATGAGCTGACGGATGAGGGGCGGCGTCTTGTGGCGATTGGCCGACAGATCGAGGAGCAGGCCGAAGCGGTCTGCAGGCTTGCGATTGCTGCTCAGGTTGTCCAGGCCGCGGAGGTTACCATCAGTGCGCCGCCTTCGGTGGCAGTCGAAAAGCTGGTGCCGCAACTGGGCGCTTTTCGCGCCATGCACCCGGGTATCGTCTTGCGCTTGTTGGGTGACAATCAGTATTCATCGTTGTCTTCCTGCCAGTCAGACTTGTGTATTCGTTTCTCCAGACCGGTCGAGAGCGGTATTGTCGCCCGACGCATTGGCACGGCGTCGTTTTCATTTTACTGCGCGCATTTTTACCTGGAACAGCGGCGCCCTGAACAGTATGAGTTCATTGCCTACGATAATGAGTTGATGAGTCCCGCCCAGAATGGCTGGCTGAAGAACGTGGTCGGTGAACGCCCGTTTGTTCTCGAGGCGAAAACCGTGGAGTTGCAGATTCGTGCAGCCGAGGCCGGTGTGGGTATTGCTTTACTTCCCAGTTATGCGGTCGGGGATAACTCGCGTCTTTGCCGTGTGGAGTTGTCAGCGCCTTTGGACGTTGATGTGTGGCTGGGGGTTCACGAAGACTTGCGGGCAGTTCCGTCTATTCAAGCGGCCATGAATTATGTAGAAAGTTGTTATCAGTAGTGCGCTGACGCAAGTCCGTGATTTTGCATGTAAATTGGACTTGCGGTGAAAAAATTCCCGGTTACTGATTAATTATCGTCAATTTACAGCTCAACTTTTTTTGATGAAGATCACTACCGAGTTCAGGAACTAATGACTCGCAAATCCGAGACGTTCAGAGGTCGACTCGGCACTGTTTGGTAGGTGGTGCGCTGTTGAACAATTATAAAAAAAGACGCAGTGGCAACGATCATCTCAAGCACCCTGGTTACATCATAAGGAACGCCGGAGATTCTCATGGCCAACGTAAAGATTCTCGACGTCACCTTGCGTGACGGTGGATATCGAAACAACTTTGACTTCACGGAAGATCAGGCCCGGGTCATTACCACAGGTTTGGCCGATGCGGGTGTCGATTTGTGTGAAATAGGTTATTGCAAAGGCTCATTCTCTCCCAGGAACGAACATGGGCTGACCAGCAACGTCGATGCACACTTCATTGAAAAAATAGTCCAGGCAGCCGCTGGACGTATTGAACTGGCGGTCATGGTTCACCCTCGCAATATCACCGTCGACGACTTCGCCATGCTCAAGGAGCAGGGTATTTCGATAATTCGGGTCTGTCTGCGCCGCGATCAACTGGACGAGGGCCTTGCGACGTTGTCGCTGGCGCGTGATCACGGTTTCAGTGTCAGTGCCAATGTCACGCACGTGACATCGCAGACACCGGGATCAGTACTCGATACGGCCGTTCGGGCGGAGGGTGCCGGCGCAGATATCATTTGCTGCGCGGACTCCAATGGCCATATGTTGCCCACCGAAGTGCATCGTCTGTTCAGTCGTCTTGCCAGTCGGTTGATGGTGCCACTGGGGTTTCATGCCCATAACAACCTCTCGCTGGCGCTGGCGAATGCCTCGGCAGCCATCGAAGCCGGTGCTGAATACATCGATACGTCCATATGCGGTATGGGCAAAGGCGCGGGCAATCTGCACTTGAGCATGCTCGTGGCTTATCTGGAACGCGTCGGCATCAGTCATGGCTACGACCTGGTGAACATTATCGAACTGTCAGAGGCTACTGCCCGTTCGATACCGCAGAACAATATGCCCAGCCCGCTGATGGATATCATCCTCGGTACTTACAACTTTCCTTTCGATGTCAGTCAACGCATGCGGGAAACCATCGAACGGTTTCAGTTGACCTCCGAGTACCGTGCGGTCGAGGTCATGCACCAACAGGATCAGGTCGCGCGCCTTGCCCCGCGAGCTCTGTTGTCGGGCGTCATCAATGGCTTGCCCAGAGCGGCGCGCGGGGTGTCGCTATGAACCTGCAACGCAAGCGTATCTGCGTTCTGCCCGGCGACGGGATTGGTATTGAAGTCATGGAGGCTGCGCTGCCAGTTATCGCCGCCTTGAATCTGCCCTTTGACCTGATACCCGCCGATATCGGCTGGGAATGCTGGAAACGGGAGGGTGAAACGGTTCCTGCGTACACGTGGGAAGTGATGGCCAGTTGCGACGCCACCTTGCTGGGCGCGATCACCAGCAAGCCGCTGGCAGAGGCCGAGGCCGAGTTGCCAGCGGAACTTCAAGGTCACCAGCGTCGTTATGTAAGCCCGGTCATTCAACTTCGGCAGAACCTTGATCTGTACGCCAATGTTCGACCCGTGACGGACATGACGGCCGAAAACCGCTTTCGCTTTGTCGTTATCCGGGAAAACACCGAGGGACTTTATGCGGGGCTGGACTTTGGCCGCATTCCTGATGCGCTCCTGCCCCTGCTCGAAGAACGGGAGGCCCTCGGCGCGCCGTGGCACAGGGAAGGCCAGGACGATGCGACCGTTACTTTGCGCTTGCAAACGCGCAGCGGACTGACACGTATTTTTGAATACGCGTTCGACTATGCCCGCAAGAATAACTTCTCTTGTGTGACCTTCGTCGATAAGCCAATGGTCCTCAGACACAGCAGCGCCTATGCACGCGCTATCTTCGAAGGCATTGCGCAGAAGTATCCGGAGATAGTGGGCGCTATCGAGAATGTCGACGCTGTCGCTTTATGGATGGTGCAGCGTCCCGAGCGCTTCGGGGTGATTGTTGCCGAGAACATGTTCGGCGACATCCTTTCTGATCTTGGCGCTGGCGTCATGGGCGGCCTCGGTTTTGCGCCAAGTGGCAACTTCGGTAATTCAGGCGCTTATTTCGAACCGGTGCATGGCAGTGCGCCTGCGCATGCCGGACTGAATAAAGCCAACCCCAGTGCCATGTTCATGGCTATTGCGCTGATGCTCGAGCATTTGGGCTATTCGCAACAGGCCAACTGTATTACCGATGCGGTCAGTGCTGTGTCGCGCTCGGCGGTGCGAACTTATGACATGGGCGGCTCGCACAGTACCCGGCAAGTGGGTGAAGCCATTATCCATCAGTGCGTCGAGTTACAAGCCGCCTCTTGCGGACCTCAAGCCGGGCAGACTTCGGCCCAGGGAGAACGTCATGTCAGCGTTCTCTGAATCCGTCTCTATCTCGCAAGCGCTGTTGAATGAGTGTGAAGACCTTGATACCGCATCGCTGTCAGACGCGCTGGACAGCCTGGGTATCAACGGCGGGCTGGCGGGTATTGCCTCGCAAGTGCCCGGCACCCGGTGTGTCGGCATTGCATTTACTGTGCAGTACGAGCCGGTCGATACGTCGTAAGCGCCTCATGAACCCC
>NZ_LGLN01000032.1:121066-161794 GCF_001293775.1 Pseudomonas syringae pv. cilantro | reverse complement strand
ATTGCTCGCCAGAGATGCCTCGCTAAATCAGATCCTCATTTTTTTCTAGGTGGGGTTCGTGGCGCGGATACGATACGTCAGCCGTTTTCAAAGGAGCGGCCAACTATATTGATCAGGTTCCCGCTGGTGCAGTGATTGTTTCTTCAAATAATGGTCGTCAGGACTGTACGGTCTGGGGCGATATCATGACCCACTTTGCGCTGGCCAACGGTATCAAGGGAACTGTGATTGATGGCGTTGCACGGGATATCGACACTGTTGTTCGTTGCAACTACCCGTTGTTCAGCCGTGGCCGTTTTATGCAGTCGGCAAAGAACCGCGCTCAACTCAGGGCGGTGCAAGTACCGGTCGTGATTGATGGCGTCAGCATACAACCCGGCGATCTTATTGTTTGCGATGGCAGTGGTTGTGTCGTCATTCCACAACACGTTGCAGGCGAAGTGGTTCGTCGCGCTCAGGCAGTGGAACAGACAGAGCGCAGGATCATCGAGGCCATCTCCGCAGGCTCGACCCTTGAGGATGCCCGCAGAGCCTGTCGCTACGACCAGCCCTGGCTCACCGACGCCGAAAAAGCCCGCGCAGGAGTGCCGTCATGAATCAGGTTCCCGGATGGTCAGCGAATGCCGAGACGTCGACAGCGCTCGATGAACTGCTTGTCACGCAAATGCCTGATGCGGACATTGCCCTGTTCAAAAAGGCCATGCGTCGCCTGACCTCGACCGTCACCCTTATTGCAACCGAGCATGAGGGCACACCCTACGGCATGGCCGCTACGGCGGTCAGTTCAGTGTGCACCAGCCCGCCGTCGATTCTGGTGTGCATCAATCACAGCGCCAGCGTTTACCTGCCGCTGGTTGAGCAGGGCAAGTTTTCCGTCAGCCTGTTGCAGGCGGGTCAGGAAGAGCTGGTGAGTGTTTTCGGCGGTGCGGTCAATGGTCCTGCGCGGTTTGCAAGCGGCGACTGGCAGCACGACCAGGGCGTGCCGTACCTGCGCACGGCCCAGGCGACCCTGTTCTGTTCCGTGGCCCAACGGATTACTTACGGCACACACGAAATCATCATCGGTCTGGTCGAGAAAACCACAGTGGCCGAGTTGATCTCGCCGCTGCTCTGGCAAGACGGCAAGCCGGCGATTTCAGTACCACTGTTTGCGTAACTACTTCTTCTTATCAATGGAAACCGATTATGAAAATGGAATTGTTCGACGCTCGATCCGTCACCGATGACAAGGCGATCTATCTGGTCAACGTAGTACAGGTCAACGAGGGGGCTCAGGACCTGGCGATCGAGATACTCGAGGACGCCGTCAGCTATGTGGCTCGCACGTACAGTGCGTTTCAGTGGAGCCGCTTGATGAAGAGCACGGACGGCAAGACGGTCATCAATCAGGCGCAATGGAGTGATCAGAAGCAGTTCGAGTCATTGTTCCAGGATGAAGGATTTCTGTCCCGCTACCGGCGTCTGGAGGAAGCCGGCACTTGGGAATATCACCTTTACGGTGTGGCCGAATACATCACTCCCGAAACCGCGTTGCAAAAAGTCGGCTGATTAAGCACGGGCAGAAGAGGGCAGTGGCGAACGCTGCTCTCTGGTTGCATTCATTCGGTTTTGCACGGGAGATGACACTATGGTCGCGATCAATACAGCATTGACCGCACTGCTTGGAATTGAACATCCGCTGGTCCTGGCGCCGATGGGCGGCGCGTCTGGAGGGCGTCTTGCGGCTGCGGTTTCCCGCGCGGGAGGCCTGGGGCTGGTCGGGGCCAGCTACGGTGATGCGCAATGGATGGCCAGCGAACTGGCACTGATGCGCGACGTGAAACAACCCTGGGGCGTGGGCCTGGTGATGTTTACCGTGGCGCGACGCTTTGAACTGCTTCAGCTGGCGCTGGAGTACGGCCCTGACGTGGTCGCATTGTCGTTTGGTGATGCGCGGCCTTTCATCCGGCCCATTCAACAGGCCAATGCCAAGGTCATCGTTCAGGTACACGATGTCGATCAGGCGCATGCAGCGCTGGACGCAGGTGCCGATGCCTTGATCGTTCAGGGCGCCGAGGCTGGCGGTCACAGCCTGCGCCGTTCTTCCATGCCGTTGTTTCCGGCGGTTCGCGATGCGCTGGGCGATGACGTCGTGCTGATCGGCGCTGGCGGTATTGCCGATGGTCGCGGCATGGCGGCAGCACTCGCGCTGGGTATGGACGGCGTGATGATGGGCACGCGGTTTCTGGCGTCGCAGGAGGCACTTCCTTCCGAGCGGGTCAAACAGCGTCTGTTGCAGGCGGTCGCCAGCGACACGGTGCGCACCCGGATTTTTGATCAGGTGCGTGGCATCGACTGGCCCGAGGGCTACAGCGGGCGGGTGATCGGCAATGACTTTTCCAATGCCTGGGTCGGTGAGGAACAGGCGTTCGCTGTATCAGCGGATCGGCTGCGTGCGGACTACGAGGCTGCTCTGGCTGCCGATGATGTCAGCATCAGGGCCATCTGGGCTGGCGAAGTCGCGGACCTGATCAGTGATGTGTTGCCCGCCCGGTCGATCATCGATTCAACCATGGCCGGGTACGCCAGCAGCGTCGAGCGCCTGCGCGCTGCCCGTTAATCGAGCGTCACGGATCAACGCCCGGACCCGCCAGCAGAGGCGGGCCCGAGGATTTCTGCAGGAGCAAAAGCCATGAGTGATTGCATCACGCATCAGACGTTCGGCATCGGTCAGACCCGCGTGTTCATCCTTTCGCCGGTCATGCCGGTGTGGGATGAGGGCGGGTTCGCTCAGCCATTGATCGAGCATTTCATCAAGGCGGGTCACCAGATTACGGTGTTCGATTCCCTTTCCCTGTCAGTCGAGCCTGACGAAAATTTTGGCGAATTCGCCCGCCGCTGGGCGCAGGCGCTTGAGCCCTGGGGTACGCCGCAGCTTCTGGTCGGCGTTGCGCTCGGCGGGGCCTTGGTGCAAGAGCTGGCAGGCTGTTCGTACCTGAGCGCGACACCCGCATTATTGCTGCTTTCTTCGCCTGCAAAAGCCGACGCCTTGCTCGACTCGCGGCTGGGACGTATGGCGGATCTGGCAGAAGCGGGACAGGTCGAGGCGGCAAAGCGCCTGCTCGACGATCGGGTGCTGCCTGAAGGTCAGGCCGTCTTACGCAGCGATCAACCGGCCCGCGAGAGCGAGGTACCTGTTGAGATCCAGGGGCAACGTCTGACGCAAGGGTTCCGGTTGTTGAGCGGTCTGGACATCAGCGAGCGTTTGCGGCACTACACGGGCCGCGTACTGAGTGTGTTTGGCGAGAAATCACAGCTGGTCGGTGCGCACCACGTACCGCCTGTGTTTACGGAAAATCAGTGCTCGGTGTGCGTCCCCAATGGCGGAATGCGCCCGCTGGCTGATGATCTGCCCCGGGTGCTGGAGCACATCGACCGCTTCCTGAACGTTGCGGCGGAGACCGGCAGATGACCCGGTCAATCGATGAGACCTGCTTTATCGATGTTCATTACCACGCCAATCCCGACGCGTTTGTCCGCCGCCACGGCGCGATAGAGGCGGGACGGCGCTATGCGAATGCCAAGGGCCGGGTGGTGTTGAAAAATCATCTGGGCTGCACCGCCGCACAGGCATGGGAGGCGCGTAGCGAGGGCTTCCCGGTGAGCGGCTCGGTGGTTCTGAACGAGATTGCCGGGGGCGTCGATTACCGGGTGGTCGAGCGTAGCCTTTGTTTGCGTGGCGACGAGCCCGGCAGGTTTATCGTGCATTTTCCGACCGTCACCGGCAGGACACACGCCAGCACGCTAGCCCGCAACCTGAGCCACTCGCTGTTGCGCGACAAACCCATTCAGCCGGCCAGGGTGACCTCGCACAGCGGACACCTTACGCCTCAGGCGCTGGATATTCTGAAAATGGCGCGTGACTATCCGCTGGTCATCTCGACCGGCCATGCCGATGCCGCCGAAGTCCGGGCGCTGATCGATGAGGCCATCAGGATCGGCGTGCCGAGGCTGATGCTCAATCAGCCCGCCAACCCGTTGACCGGCCTGAAGGCGGCGGAGCTGGCGGAGATCGGCAACGAGCCTTCGGTGTATATCGAGCAGACGGCGCTGACGTACTTGCTTGGCTATCAGGACAGGCAGGATTTCAGCGAGGTGTTGAGGAATGTGCCTAATGTGGTGTACAGCTCTGATCTCGGGCAGACCAGTCAGATAGATATCCCTGAATGGCTGTCGATGAGTGAGCAGTGGTTTGACACATTCGGTTTGAGCGACGTGCGTCGGGCCGAGATTGCACTGCTCAATCCACAACGGATGCTGGCCATTTAAACGCTGTTGAAGGACTCCCCGCGCCTGGCCTGCCGTCCGGGATGCAGGGAGCCCCGACGATCAGGCGACTTCGGCGGCAACCCTCGACCTGACAGCCCCGACGCCACTCGAATCGCGCAGTCCGGCGCGCTCCATCAGCGGCAGTGTCTGCGCCACGAACTCCTTGATGCCCTGATGGTAATCCAGCCAGGTCAGCGCGATGCCGTCGATCCCCCAGGCCGCGTATTTTTCAAACAGCTCGACGATTCGTTCCGGTGTGCCTACCAGTGGTACGCCTGCAAACCCGGCTTTGAAATGAAAGCGAAAACGGACGGCGTCTTCCGGGGTGAAGATGCCGGTCTGAATACCCAGTTCGCGAGTGATGATCGAGCAGCCTTCGTCGTCACCGAGCTGGTTGGCGTAGTAATCCAGATAAGCGTCGGCTTCCTCCTGAGTTTCCTTTTGCACCACGTAGCCATAGCACCAGATCTTCAGGTCGCGATCAAATTGCTGTCTGGCCAGATCCTTGTAAGAAGCAATTTGCTGACGCACCGCTGCTTCCCCGTCCAGATGTTTGATGATCAGAAACGCCGCGTCACAGTGCTCGGCACAGAACCGTTTACCACGCGGCGAGCCACCGGCGTTGATCAGGTAAGGTGGGTTGAGCGGCTTGGGTTGCGAGACGGCATCGCAGACGTTGAAATACTCGCCTTTGAAATCAAAAGGGGTGTGCTGTTGCCATGCGTTTTTCGCGATCTTTAGCCATTCTTCTGCGTAGTCGTAGCGTTGGTCGTGTTCCATCATCTGGCCGCTGAACATGCGCATTTCAGCGCCGTACCAGCCACACAGTATATTCAGGCCGAAGCGCCCGCCGCTGATATGGTCGATGGTCGCCGCCTGCTTGGCGGCAAACAACGGGTGTACGGTGGGCAAGTGCGATGTCGAAAATACGGCAATCCGATGGGTCAGGGCCGCAATGCCGGCCGCCCAGGTGTAGGTTTCAAAAGAGACACCGCCCGTATTGTTGGTGCCGCCGAAGCCTTTCCAGCGGCCTACCGGAATGAACGCTTCAAACCCCGCGTCGTCGGCTATTCGGGCTATTTCCAGATTGCCTGCCCAGTCATCGCCACGCAGGCGTTCCGGTGCATTGGTGACCGTGCAACCGCCCTCGGTATTGGAGGAGAAAACCCCCAGTTGCAATCTGTTGCGGCTGCTGCGCATCGGGTTGGGTTTGATCGAATAAGCTTTTTCAGAGCGCATGGTGACCTCCAGGTCATTTTGGGTGTAGTTCCTCCCTGTTTCCCTGCCACAAACCACGCGGCAAGAATCGCACTGCAAGCCAGCAGACCGGCCAGTGAGCAAGCGCCCACGGCCAGACGGGTCTTATCGATCAGAAAACCGGTTGCCACCGGCAGACGCCCTGCGAGGATGTAGCCTCCCATATTCAGAAGGGAATTGCCCTGTGCACGACGCTGATTGCTGACGTTCATCGCGATCAGTGTCAGCCCCTCAAGCTGGCCCGGCCCTTGTCCGGCACCTGCCGGCAAGGTGGCAACCATCAGGGCAGCCGGTGAGGTCAGTGCGACTGCGGTGACCAGACACAGCATAGCGACGAACGTCGAAAGTGCACTGAAGTAAAACAGTCGCTCGCCGGTTTGCCCATACAACACCACCTGCACCAGGAAAGCGGCTATGAACATCGCGAAGGCGATACTGCCTGCCACCAGCGGACTGTTGATCAGCAGCAGGCTCGACAGCAGCGACGTACCCAGCGACAGCGCGAACGAGGTGGCGGTAATTCCGGGCGCAACCAACGCGCTCAGGCATAAGGTTTCTCGTGGGTAGGGAAGTGTGGAAGTACATATTCGGCAAGCTCCTGCAGCACCTCCGTCGCTGGACGTCGCAGTGGCTTGAGGTTCAGGGCGACATGCGAGACGCCTTCGGCTTGCTGGCGCTGCCACAGGTCGATGAGCGCGTTGCGTCCGGTGCTGATGCCGCGCCCGACTTTCAGCGGTGCATCCGGGTCGTCTTCCAGGTCGAAGAACGTCGCGTAGCCGTAGGGCCTGAACGACGCCTGATCAGCGGATTTTCGCCAGTGGTCGATGACATCGGGCAGCGTGTTGAAAGCGCTCTGATGCCAGATCCAGCCGTCCATGTGGTTGGCCAGCCAACTGATGTCCTGCTTGCAGCGCCCGATGGCCAGCATGGGCAGGCGACCGAAATGCGGTTTCGGTAAAAGATCGAGTTCGCCGTTGAGCTGTCCGTAATAACGCGACCTGTAGGCTGGGAAAGGGCGTTCGGTGACGGTGTGCAGAATCTCGACACACTCCCGGAAGCGTTCGGCCCGGGTGTCGAAGTCCTGACCAAACGCCGGATACTCGCTGGGACGATCACCGGTCGACAAACCCAGCAGCAACCGCCCCCTGAGCAGGACGTCTACGCTGCAGGCCTGTTTGGCCACCATCAATGGATCGCGCAATGTCAGCACGATACCTGCAGTGCCGATGCTGATTCGTCGGGTCACTGCGGCCAACATGGCAGCATACACAAAAGGATCGAAAATCTGCCCCGCATCACCAAAGGCCGGTTCCAGAAGGGGCACGTCCCGCAGCCAGAGCGCGGCGAAACCGGCCTGATCTGCCTGGACCGCGAGTGCCACATGATTCGTCATGTCGGGCACAGCGGTGTCCGGATAGCCCACCAGTGGCGCAATCAGGCCGAAGGTCAGTTGACCGGGTGCAAATACGCGTGCAAAAGCAGGATGCCGTTCCGGCGCCCATGTTTCAGACCGAATCATTTGGAATCTCCCGCCAGGTCAATTGGCCTGGCTGATGGTTGCGGCGACTCGTCGTGAGCACGCACTCGACCCAATAGCAGGAATACCGCAGCGGCGGTCAGCACCGTGGCCGCGCTGAGGATGAACAACAGGCTGCGGAACGCACTGGCATAGTGTTGATGGAGCAAATCTGCCTTGCCGGGCAGCAGGCCAGTGGCGCTGTGCAAGTCGCCCAGCGCTGCGCGGTTGGCAGCCTCGGTCACGATGTGCGGAGCAACGCCGTTCACCGATTCGAAAAGCCCCCACTGAATGAACGTTGCCAGCAGCGCACCGGCAAACGCGATGGCAATCCCGTCGGCCGAAACCCGCACGGCGTTGAAGATGCCGGTGGCCATGCCGGCGCGTTCCTTTTCAACGACGCTCACCGCCATGCCGTCCATCAAGCCCCAGGGCAGACCAATGCCGATGCCGATCAAGGCCATGGGCAGCAGCGCGTTCTTGATGACGCTGCTGTCCAGCGCCAAGGCCAGCCAGGACAAGCCGGCTGCCACCAGCAGCAGACCGATGCCTGACAGCACACCGGCTGTGAAACGGCGCGCCAGTTGCGCTGCAAGCATGGGCACAACCAGCAACGGCGCAGCCAGAGCCGTCATCATCTGCCCGGTTTCCAGAGCGCTGAGGCCATCAATGCCGATGAAGCGCGCGGGCAGCATGATGATCAGCACCACGAAGAAGAACGCCGGACTGGCGGCCAGGATCTGCACGCCGACAAAACGTGCGCTTTTGAACAGCGACAGGTCGAGCATGGGGCTGGCCACTTTGCGTTCCAGCGTGATGAACACCCGGAACAGAAGTAACGAACCGATGATGCTGCCCAGCACCCACGGGTGCGTCCAGCCCTCTTCGGGGGCAAGCAGAACACCATAAGTGAAGAGCGTCAGGGCTGCCGTGAAGCTGGCGGCACCGGGCCAGTCCATGCCGGCGGCGTGTGGATCTCTGGATTCGGTGGCGCAGAACAGCACCAGAAAAAAGCCGGCTACGCCGATCAGGGCGGTGGCGTGAAATGACCACTTCCAGCCTGCCGAATCCACCAGTGTGCCCGCCGCAAGCGGGCCGAAAGCCAGGCCGATACCAAAGGTGGTGCCCAGCAGGCTGAACACTCGGGTGCGGTCGGCGCCGTGAAAGGTCTGCGCCAGCGACGACATTGCGCCAGCGAACGCCGCCGCACCGCCCAGGCCCTGAACAAGACGCAGGATATCGATCTGCAGCACCGACGACGCCGCAGGAATGGCAAACGTGGCGACCACGAAGATCACCAGTCCGATCAGCCAGATGCGCTTTCTGCCGTAGATATCGGTAAGACTGCCGGCGGCCATCATGGCGCTGCCATACGTCAGGATGTAGGCGTTTATGACCCACGTCAGTTCTACAGCCGATCCGCCCAGTGCCTTGTGGATAGAGGGCAGCACGACCGCCGGGCCGGTGAAGCATAGCGGAATCAGGATGCCCGTCAGGCAGGCAGCGAACAGCTGTCCCCATCGCCCGGCCCTTAAAGGGGCCTGAACGTGGCTGGTTGAAGTCATGGTGATATCCCTGTGAAGGCGTGCGCAGATGTCGGTTCGCGTCGCGCGTTGACCCGACGGCGTTTGGCCTGCCGAAGATTAGGGGTTGCGTCTGCAAACAAAAACAGGCTTATGTTCCGAAGGCATAGGACAAGGCTGTCCGCAATAGGAGTGAGCAGTGGAATCGCTAGGTAGCATCGCGTTGTTTGTGCTGGTCGCGGAAACACGAAGTTTCACCCAGGCCGGAAAGCGCCTGGGCATTTCGTCCTCGGGCGTCGGCAAAAGCATCGGCCGGCTCGAAGAGAACCTCGGCGCGCGGCTGTTTCATCGCAGCACGCGCAGCATCGCCCTGACCCTTGAGGGCTCGCTGTTTCTGGAGCGCTGTCGACGTATCCTGGCAGAACTGGAAGCGGCAGAAATGGAATTGAGCAATGCCCGGGATTTGCCGAGGGGCCGGTTGCGGGTCAGTGTGCCGCTGGTCAGCGGACTGGTCATGCCGGTCATCATCGAGTTCATGCGCGCTTTTCCCGACATCGAGCTGGATATTGATTTCTCCGACCGCATGGTCGATATCATCGAAGAAGGCTTTGACGTCGTCTTGCGTACGGGCGACCTCAGTGACTCCAGGCTCCTGTCGAAAAGGATGGGCGGCTTTCAGTTACGTATTGTCGGCTCTCCGGACTATTTTGAACGGCGCGGGGTGCCGGCTTTTCCCGCTGATCTGGTTCAGCACGCCTGCCTGCATCACAAGTTTCCGTCCTCCGGCAAATTCGAACTCTGGCCGCTGCGTCGCGAGGACGGTGCCGATGATCTTGATTTGCCGCAGACGATGATCTGCAACACCACGGAAATTCTGGTCGACGTCGCGCGGGCCGGGCTGGGTATCGCCTGCCTGCCTGATTTCATGATTGCGTCCGCGATCAAACGCGGCGAACTTGTTTCGATTCTGGATGATTACACCGTGCACACGGGAAGTTTCAGGCTGCTCTGGCCGTCCAGCAAACATCTTTCCGTGCGCTTGCGGGTGTTCATCGATTTCTTGCACAGCCACCTGTTCGCTCCCGTTCCAGGCAATTCTGCGGACTGAGCATGCGGCCCCTGAAGGAGCATTGGCATGTACACGCTTTTTGGCAGTAGAGGGTCGGGGTCGGCGGCAATCGAGATGGCGCTCGAGCGATGCGCGGTCCCGTTTACGTTGATCAGGGCCAGCTCATGGGAAGAGGGGCCCGGGAAGGAGGCGTTGAGGCGTGTCAATCCGTTGCTGCAAGTGCCGACGCTGGTGCTGGCCGATGCCACGGTGCTGACCGAAAGCGCTGCGATCCTGATTCATCTGGGTCTGGAGCATTCCCGCTCCAGCCTGCTGCCCGGAGAAGCGTCCGCTCGGGCTCAGGCACTTCGCGGGCTGGTGTACATCGCCACCAATTGTTACGCGCCGATCGGCATCATCGATTACCCGGAACGCTGGCTGCCGGGTGCTGGTGATGCTGATGCACAGCAAGCGGCACTGGAAGAAGGCGCTCGCACCCGGCTGCATGAAAACTGGGAAACCTTCGCTGAGCTTTTCGGCGCTCCTGCCAGTTTTCGGCCGGGCGCTCCCGGCGCAGTGGAGATACTGGCAGCCGTCGTGACGCGATGGAGCGGGGCGCGGGAGCACCTGAGTTCAGCTCGGCCGGCATTTTATACAGCGCTGTTGCAGGTGGATACCAACCCAACTGTCAGCGCTGTGATAAAACGCCATTGGTCATGAAAAGCGGGCGCACGGGCCTGCAAGCAACCTTGGAAAGGCTCTCATTCCAGCGGCCCCAACACTTTGCGGTAACGCTCCTCTCCCTGATCAGTCTGACGGGTCAGAATAACTTCCAGGCCTTGCGGGTTGTCCTCTTTATGGCTGTCAGGCGATTGCCAGCCTCTGCCGTCCTTCCAGACCCGCAGCCGCACATCGACTATCCCGTCAAGCACTGCAATGCCATCGCCGGGGGCCGGTAACGGATAGCGGTCGCTGGCGATGGCTGCGGCGCGATACAGGGTCTTGTTATCCAGCCACCAGCGAACCCGCTGCAGACCGTCCTCGGGCGTGGCCGCGCTGCGAATCACGTCGAGGCGAAAATGCCTTTTATCGGCACTGCGCACGCTCAACGCTGCAGGCGTTTCCGGTTTCAGAGAAGCATCCTCGCCGATCACCGGTTCGCGCAGTTCAACGCTGGCGCGCAGCAGCACGTCACGTTCCATCTGGTTCAGTGCGCGCAACAGGGACTCGGTTTTTTCAGTGTCATCCCGCAGGTGACGGTCGGTTCGGGTCACGCTGTCGAGGCCGCGCCAGGCGATCAGACTGACGAGGGTCATGAGCAGGATCGCGACCATCACCTCAAGCAAGGTAAAACCGTGTTGGTGCGCGGGCTTTGGTGCTCTGTTCATGGCGGACTGACCACCTGTAACTGCCCCAGCGCGCTGCGTTGCAGATCGAGGGCATGCTGGCCGTCGGAAAGCCGTATACGCAGGGGCGTGTCGACCCATTCCGTGTTGAACATCACGCGCTGCCCGGGCTGAACGCGCACACGCATGGCCGGCGACTCCCAGTTTCTCGGGCGCAGTTGCGGATCGCTGTTGAAGGTGTCGTGGCCCGGCCCTGTGTCGGCGCGCCGCCGGAAGGCAAAACCTTTTGCATCGGCGTGCCAACTGATAATGCGGCCGTCGGCCCTGGCTTCAGCCTGAGCGATCTGAAACAGTTGCGCCAGACGTTCAGCATCCTTGCGCAACAGCGCTGCAGGGTCGGGCGTGATGCTCAGGCTGATTGTCGCGCTGGCGATGCCGATAATCACCACCACGACCATCAGTTCGATCAGAGTGAAGCCTGATTGCCTGGGCATGCTCATGACGCTGCACTCCTTGCTGAGGTCGGTTCACTTCCGGGTACAGACGATAGCCAGCGACGCACGCTCATGTAGACTGCTCGTTCGGACGAACAGGAGGTTCAGTCATGGTAGTTCCCTTTGCGTTTTCTGCCCCTCGGCTGCTGCTGGCGGCTGGTCTGATAGTGGCGCTGGCGGGTGTCGCATTCTGGGCGCCACGCCTGCTGGCCCCGCTGCCATCGTCAGGCAGTGCGCCGGTCGGGCAGGCACCTGCGAGCGCCAGCCCGGCACGGCACTGGTTCGCCGACCAGCCTTCGCAAGTGCAGATCAAGGTGTCCGGTGTCATGGCCGGGGCGCGCGGCGCGGTGGCAATCATCAGCCTCAATGACGGTCCGGCAGGCAGTTTCCTGGCGGGGGAGCATCTCGCCAGGGATGTGCGTCTGGTGGCTATCGAAGCCGACGGGGTGGTGATCGAACAGGGCTCGGAGCGCAAGCGCTTCACTGTCAGCCCGTTGGCCGAAGGGCCGGAGCTGCCCAGCCTGATGCGTCGCTGAATGATCATGGTCTGTTGGCCGCCGGACGGCCGAGCAGGGCATCGAGGCGTGCCAGCGGCGCGGCCTGAACATTGCGTTGGGACACCTTCAGGCTGACGCGCATCAGCGTGCCGTCGGCGCTGACGCTCAGCGACTGCTCACAGCGCAGCAACAGTCTTCCCTGATTGCATTCGAATGCGCGGGTCCCCGCGGCCAGATGCTCCGCCATGCGCAGCTCGGCGAGCTGGTTCTGCGCGGCCAGCAACGCCAGCGCGCGATCCCGCAACAGGCCGTTGCTGTGCGTCATGACCCCTGATACACGAGCCGCAGCCGCCAGTGCGATGGCGATGATCGCGAGCGCCACGAGCACTTCGATCAGGGTAAAGCCGTGCTCCTTGTGCGGCATGTGCATGGGCGCCTCCTGGCAGATACAGATCAGCAGAATAGCAGCTGAGGATTCATGAATGGCCCGCTATAACGCTTGCGCAGTTTGATCGGGCAACGCAACGGCTTTGCTACACTGCGCATAGGATGATAGTTATCAGGAAATGGATATGGATGTCGTATGCGTCAAGTCTTGCTCGGCAGGTCATCCGGGTCAGGGCGGTTTCACCCTCATCGAAATCATGGTGGTGGTCGTCATTCTCGGCATTCTGGCGGCGGTTGTGGTGCCCAAGGTTCTCGACCGGCCGGATCAGGCGCGTGCCACGGCTGCGCGGCAAGATGTTGCAGGTCTGATGCAGGCGCTCAAACTCTACCGCCTCGATCACGGTACTTACCCGAATCAGAGCCAGGGCCTGAAGGTGCTCGTGGAACGACCCGCGAACGTCAACAAAAGCAACTGGCGCGCTTATGTGGAACGGCTACCCGACGACCCTTGGGGGCGTCCTTACAATTACCTCAATCCTGGCGTCAACGGCGAAGTCGATGTGTTTTCCCTCGGGGCCGACGGTCAGCCCGATGGCGAGGGCGTCAATGCCGATATTGGCTCCTGGCAGCTTTGAACGCCTCGGGGGAAATCTGCAGGTCGGCAACGATGACCCAGCGCGGCTCGGCGATTATCAGTGCGTTGCTGATTGCTGCGCTGGTTGCGGTGATGGCTGCCGGCATGCTGAGCCGCCAGAGTGTGCTGACCCGCGTGGTGGAAGCCGAGCAATCGCACCGCCAGGGCAGCGCCGTATTGCTCGGCGGTCTGGAGGTCGGTCGCAGGCTGTTGTGGGAATCACGCTGGCAGGATGGCCTGACTCTGCCTGACCAGGCGTGGGCGCGCCCTATCGGTCATGATGCACTGGATCAACTGAGCGGCGATTTTCAGGGGCAGCTGGAGGACCAGCAGGGCAAGTTCAACCTGCGCAATCTGATCGTCAATCATCGCCCGGACCTCGGTCAGTTGCGCAGCTTCGAACGACTCTGTGCGACCCTCGGCATTGACATCGGGCTGTCGCGACGCATCAGTCAGCGTGTCACGGCCTCTTACCCGCTGATGCAGACGGCCTCCGGCCTGTTCGACAGTGATACACCTGCACAGACAATCGTTCCTGCGACCCGGCCAATGCTGCGCAGCGTGGACGACCTGCGCGGTCTGCAAGGGCTCAGTGAGTTGCTGCTGGAGCGCCTCGGTCACTACGTGAGCATTCTGCCGGGCAACACATTGTTGAATGGCAACACCACCAGTGCCGAGGTGCTGGCTGCGGTGGTTCCCGGCCTGTCGCTGACCAAGGCGCAAGCGGTGATTGCCGAGAGAAATCGCGGCGTGTGGTTTATCAATCGCGGTGACATCCTCAATCGGTTGCAAGTGCCGACGCTGTCGATCGAGAGCCTGGATGTCGGCGTCGCCAGCGACTGGTTCATTTTGCGTGGTCAGGCGCGGCAGGATCGCCGACGCGTCAGTCTGCAAGCGTTGATCCACCGTTCCGAAGAGCGCATGCCGCAGGTTATCTGGTCGCGGACTGGCGTATGAACCGATTACGGATTGCCTTGCCGCCACTGCGCACGCTGACCCTGAACAGCGAGCTGACGTTTGCACGACTGGACCGTCGAAATCACCTGATCGAGTCCGGCCGCAGTTCGCTGCTGTGTTTGTGCGCGGGGGTCGACAAACAGTCGGTCGAAGCTTTCCTGCACCCACTTGACAGCCTGCTGGCTGACATCGAGCTTGCGCCATTATCGGCGTCGCATACCAAGGCGGCTGCTGTTCTTGCCGCACAGGGGCTGGTGCTGGGTGATATCGAACAGGTGCATATCGCGTGCAGCGCCCGTCAGATGGACGGGCGGGTGCAGATTGGCTGGCTGCCCAAGGCTGAGCTGAGGCGTCTGATGGAGTTGCTGAACCCGCGGCATTTCTCGTTACACGGCCTGTTTCCGGCGCCTTACGCGTTGCCCGTGCCTGCGGCGGGGCACGTCAGCGCCTGCCTGCTGGATGAGCACTGGCTGCTGCGCTACAGCGCAGCGTCCGCCATCGTGCAACCGCGATTGGCGGCAGACCTTGATGAGCCTCTGATCCGGAGCCTTGAGCTCGTATGGCCGGGCGAGGGCGATTCATGCCTGAGTGGCGCGTCACCTGGCTGGAGCCTGCACGGCGGCATGGCTTCAGCGGCGCGCAGCAAGGGCAACCGGGTTGGTGCGCTGGCCTGTTGTGCGCTGGCGGTCGGCGTGTGGGTGGCGGGCCTGAATCTGTATGCCGCGCGTGAAGCCGAGCAAGGGCAGCAACTGAAAGCCCGGATGACCCAACGGGTCCAACAGGCATTTCCGCAGCTGCCGGTCATTCTCAACCCCTTGCAGCAGGCGCGCCAGCAAGTGGCTGCGCTTACTGGCGCAAGGGAGGCCGGGACGGTAGCGGGCTTCAATGGGTTGATGGTGCACGCCGCCAAGGCCCTGCCATTCCTGATCGGCAGCGTTCAGAGCCTGACGTTTTCCGAGGGTAAGTTGCAGGTGCAATTGCTCGCCGATATGCCTTTGCCTGCTGGAGAAGGAACATGGCAGGTCGCACTGGCCCAGGCAGGTCTGGCTGTCAGCCGCGACGAGCGCGCCTGGACCATCAGCCCGCTGATCGAGCCGCCATCGGACGATGGCAGTGTGACTCAGGGGCGCGATGATGACTGAGCAAGGTCGGCAGCCCCACACCCGCTGGCACATGCTTGGCCTACGGGTTCGCCTGGCATGGCGCGACCTGTCGCGGCGTGAAAAGCGTGTGACGGGCGGCAGCGTTCTGCTGTTATCCGGGCTGTTGGTATGGTGGTTGCTGATTCAGCCGCCGCTGAACAGGATTGCCTACTGGAGCGCTGAAATCCCGAGGTTGCGCTCGCAGAACGAAGCGCTCGACAGTGTATTGCAACAGGTCTCCACGCCACCGCTTCGCGCCGAGGATCAAGATGAAGAGCAGGCATTGCGGCGCAGTCTGGATGCGCGCGGGCTGCTGCAACATTGCCGGCTTGAGGCCAGTGTGCAGGGGGCGGTACAAGGCTGGCAACTGGCGTTCGAGCAGGCGCCGGCCGATGCGGTGATCGACTGGCTGCTGGAGCAGCCGCAGGTGTTTTCGTTATACATCATGGACGCCCGCCTGCAACGCGCAGGCGCGGCCAACGCTCAAGACTCGGCAGGCAGTCTGTCCGGGGTCGTTCGCATGGAAAAAGCGCCGAGCGCCAGGGAATCTTGATGAAGGGATCGTTTTTCAATCATGTGCGGCAGTGTCGCTGGACCGCACCGTTGTTGTTGATGGCACTGGGTGCATGCAGCACTTCATCACCCGCGCCTCCTCTGCTGGTCGAGAGCGAACTGGGTCAGCCGCTGGCCAGAACCGCGCGCAACGGTGATCCGCTATTGGACCGTCAGCGCACACAACCTGCTGTCGAACCAAGACGCGGCGCGCAGCGTTCAGCGCCCGGCAATCGCAGCCAGGCAGGTTCGCGCCGGGCTGCGCCGCCACGCAACGTGCTGGGCGATCAACCGGTGCAACTGAATTTTGTCGACACCGACATTCAGGCGGTGGTGCGGGCGTTATCGCGCTCGACCGGCCAGCAGTTTTTGCTCGACCCGCGCGTTACCGGCACCCTGACGCTGGTCAGCGAAGGCCAGGTGCCTGCTGCTCAGGCCTATGACATGCTGCTCGCGGCATTACGCATGCGCGGCTTCAGCGTGGTCGATGTCGGCGGTGTCGCGCAGGTGGTGCCCGAAGCCGATGCCAAATTGTTGGGCGGGCCGATCTACAGTGCCGACAAGGCGTCGGCCAACGGCATGCTGACCCGCACTTTCCGGCTGCAATACGAAAACGCGGTCAATCTGATCCCGGTGCTGCGGCCCATCGTTTCACCGAACAACCCGATCAATGCCTATCCGGGCAACAACACCATCGTGGTCACCGATTACGCCGAGAACCTGACGCGCGTGGCGCAGATTATCGACGGCATCGACACGCCCAGCGCCATCGACACGGATGTCGTGGCGGTGCATAACGGCATTGCCGTGGACATCGCCAGCATGGTCGCTGAATTACTGGACACCCCGGCCGGCGATCCGACCCAGAAAATCAGCGTGATCGGCGATCCGCGTTCCAATTCGATCATCATCCGCGCTGGCAGCCCGGAGCGTACCGAGCTGGCGCGCAGCCTGATCTACAAACTGGACAACGCCCAGAGCAACCCCAGCAACCTGCACGTGGTGTACCTGCGCAATGCTCAGGCAGGCAAGCTGGCGCAAGCGTTGCGCGGTCTGCTTACCGGTGAAAATGACAGCAGTGCTGCCAGTGACACGACCCGCTCAACGCTCAGCAGCATGGGCGCTGCGGGCACCAATAACAGCGGGCAGGGCAACGGCGCTGCCACCAGCGGCGGCACTTCCGGCATGGGCGGTGGCACCAGCGGATACAACCAGAGCGCCGGTGCCTCACCCACCGCACCTGCCGGTAGCCAGCAGGTGGATCAGAACACCGCGTTCAGTGCAGGCGGCGTGACGATTCAGGCCGATGCCACCACCAACACCTTGCTGATCTCCGCGCCGGAACCGCTGTACAGTAACTTGCGCGAAGTCATCGATCAGCTTGATCAACGTCGTGCTCAAGTGGTGATCGAGAGCCTGATTGTCGAAGTCAGCGAAGATGATGCCAGCCAGTTCGGTGTGCAGTGGCAAACCGGCAACCTCAGCGGCAACGGTGGCTTCGGTGGTGTGAATCTCGGCGGCAGCGGCCTGAACAGCAACGGCGGCACCAGCATTGATGTGTTGCCGCAAGGCTTGAACGTTGGCGTGGTACGCGGCGCTGTGACCATTCCCGGGATCGGTGAAGTACTCGACCTCAAGGTGCTGGCCCGGGCGCTGAAGAGCAAGGGCGGCAGCAATGTCTTGTCCACGCCGAACCTGCTGACCCTGGACAACGAGGCTGCCAGTATTTTCGTCGGCCAGACCATTCCGTTTGTCACCGGCAGTTACGTGACCGGAGGCGGCGGCACCAGCAACAATCCGTTTCAAACGGTGCAGCGCGAAGAAGTAGGCCTCAAGCTGAATGTGCGGCCGCAGATTTCCGAGGGCGGCACGGTCAAGCTGGATATCTATCAGGAGGTCAGCAGTGTCGATCAACGCGCCTCGCTGGAAGCTGGCACGGTGACCAACAAGCGCGCCATTGACACCAGCATTCTGCTCGACGACGGGCAGATCATGGTGCTGGGCGGCCTGCTTCAGGACGGCTACAACCAGAGCAACAACGCGGTGCCCTGGCTGTCGAACATCCCGTTGCTGGGCGTGCTGTTTCGCAATGAAGCACGCTCGACCAGCAAAACCAACCTGATGGTCTTTCTGCGCCCTTACATCATTCGTGACAGCGGCGCCGGGCGCAGTATTACCCTGAACCGTTATGACTTCATGCGCCGTGCGCAGGGCCACCTTCAGCCGGAACGCAACTGGGCGCTGCCGGACACCCAGGCGCCCCAGTTGCCTTCGGCCGCCAGGGCCATTCCCGACCTGGTCCCGGCGCCGAGTCAGATGCCACGCGCGACAATTCGTGCGGTGCCTGCACCATGAATGCCTTGCCGTATGTCTGGGCCAGAGCGCAGCGCATCCTCGTGCGCCACAGCGAGGAGGGCGCGGTGCTTGTTGTTTGCGACCTGACGCCCGGCTGGGCGATCAATGAGGCGCGACGGCAATTTACCGGGGCGCCTCTTGAGCGGGTCCAGAGTGATCAACTCGAAGGCCTGTTGGCTGCCGCCTACGCGGATACCGGCAGTGCCGCAGCGGTGGTCGGTGCCGCAGAAAACGAGGCGGATCTCGACCGGCTGATGCAGGACATCCCCGAAATCGCGGATTTGCTGGATGCCCAGGACGGTGCGCCGGTGATCCGCATGATCAATGCGCTACTCACTCAGGCAGCCCGCGACGATGCCAGCGATATACATATCGAGCCCTACGAGAGCCATTCTGTGGTGCGTTACCGCGTGGACGGCGCTCTGCGCGATGTGGTGTCGCCGCGCAAGGCGTTGCACGGCTCGCTGGTGTCGCGGATCAAGATCATGGCGCAACTGGACATTGCCGAAAAGCGTCTGCCGCAGGATGGCCGGATCGCACTGCGCGTGGCCGGTCGACCGATCGATATTCGCGTTTCGACCGTACCCACCGGGCATGGCGAGCGCGTGGTCATGCGTCTGCTGGACAAAAAAGCCGGGCGCCTGCGCCTGGAAACTCTAGGTATGGACGCGCAGGTGCTGGCCAGGCTCGACGGGCTGATTCGCCAACCCCACGGCATCGTGCTGGTCACCGGCCCGACCGGCAGCGGCAAGACCACCAGCCTCTACGCGGCACTGGCGCGGCTGGATGCCAGTACCAGCAACATTCTCACCGTCGAGGACCCGGTGGAGTACGACTTGCCGGGTATCAGTCAGATTCAGGTGAATGCCAAAATCGACATGACCTTTGCGCTGGCGCTGCGAGCGATCCTGCGTCAGGACCCGGATATCATCATGATCGGCGAGATTCGTGACCTGGAAACCGCGCAGATTGCCGTGTAGGCATCGTTGACCGGGCATCTGGTGCTGGCCACCCTGCACACCAACGACTCGGTGTCGGCCGTCAACCGGCTGATCGACATGGGCGTCGAACCCTTTCTGCTGGCCTCGTCACTGCTTGGCGTGCTTGCCCAGCGCCTGGTAAGGCGTTTGTGTCCGCATTGCAAACAGCCGGACCCGGGCGCAGCCGGTTGCTGGCGCCCGGCGGGTTGCACCTCGTGCAGCCAGACCGGGTACAGCGGGCGCACCGGCATTCACGAATTGTTCTGTATCGACGACGAGGTCCGTAGCCTGATTCATCAAGGTGCCGACATGCAGGCGTTAACGGCCGCCGCACGTCGCGGCGGGATGCGCAGCATGCGTGAAGACGGTGAGCGCTGGGTGCGCGATGGTGTGACTGCGCCGGAAGAAATCATCCGTGTCACCCGGGACGCCTGATGATCCGTTTCCGCTACGAAGCCGCAGATGCGCTGGGCAAACTCGAGACCGGGCATGTCGAGGCCGATAGTCAGGGCGCGGCGCTTGCAAGCCTGCGCAGTCGCGGCCTGACCGCGCTGCACATTCAGCCCGACGGTCCGGCCAGCGGCAGTCGGTCGCAGAGCCTGTTCAGTACACGGCTCTCGGACAGCGACCTGGCGTCTGTCACCCGGCAGATGGCCAGCTTGCTGGGCGCCGGGCTGCCACTCGATGAGGCGCTGAGTGCCACCGTCGAGCAGGCCGAGCGCAAGCACATCATCCAGACCCTCGGCGAGGTACGCACCGATGTGCGCAGCGGTATGCGTCTGGCAGAAGCTTTGGCCGCGCGGCCGCGAGACTTTCCGGACATCTATCGCGCCTTGATTGCTGCGGGTGAAGAGTCTGGCGATCTGGCACAGGTCATGGAACGACTGGCCGACTACATCGAAGAACGCAACATGCTGCGCGGCAAGATATTGACCGCCTTCATCTATCCGTGCGTGGTCGGGCTGGTATCGATCGCCATCGTGATTTTTCTCCTCAGTTACGTGGTGCCCCAGGTGGTCAGCGCGTTCTCTCAGGCGCGTCAGGATCTGCCGGGCCTGACGCTGGCGATGCTTGCGGCCAGCGATTTTATCCGCGCCTGGGGGGTGATGTGCCTGGGGGGCGTTGTGGCCATGGCATGGGGTTGGCGTATTTACCTGCGCAATCCACTCGCCCGGCTGGCCTGGCACAGTCGCGTCCTGCGCCTGCCGCTGGTTGGACGCTTTGTGCTGGGCCTCAACACGGCACGTTTCGCTTCGACCCTGGCGATCCTCGGCGGTGCCGGGGTGCCGTTGTTGCGGGCGCTGGAAGCGGCGCGTCAGACGCTCTCCAATGACCGCCTGAGCCAGAGTGTCAGCGCAGCCACGGCCAAGGTCCGCGAAGGAGTCAATCTGGCAGCTGCGTTGCGTGTCGAAAAAGTTTTTCCGCCGTTGCTGATTCACCTGATCGCCAGCGGCGAGAAGACCGGCGCGTTGCCGCCAATGCTCGAGCGTGCTGCGCAAACCCTGTCCAGAGACATCGAACGGCGTGCGATGGGCATGACCGCACTGCTCGAACCGTTGATGATCGTGATCATGGGCGGGGTGGTGCTGGTCATCGTGATGGCGGTTCTGCTGCCTATTATCGAGATCAATCAATTGGTCAGCTGATCTGCTGGCAACGCAGTAAAAGGCCCTCGATCAGGAGGGCCTTTCGTTTAGCAGGTCAGCGACAGGGTTCAGATTTTACCTGCACCTGCCTTGGCCTTGACATCGGCAGCCACTTTGTCGGCTGCCAGCGGCGTGTAGCTGTAGGGCGGAGTCCAGCCAATGCTGGTGCTCCAGGTGCAGGTAATCGCCGTGCCGTTGACCAGCGAACCGCTGTCACGGTAAACGCTGCCGCCGTAATCCCCTGCAACCTTGCTGCAACCACTGATACCGCTTACATCAAACGCATTACGTTCGGAAAAGATCTTCGAACTTTTGCCTACGCCGTGAGCATAACTGAATGGGTACACCTTATGACTGGTGCTGCCCACATGGTAGTTGTTGTAAAGATGCACTTGGCCAAAGCGGACGCGGGGTGCGCGTGCCGAGATATTTTCGAACAGCGTGTTATGGATAGTCACTTTCAGTTTGCCGTCATCGGTTGTTTTGCTGTCGCTTGAACCGATGAGGTTGTTCTTTTCGTGGTTCCTGAAAATTGAATAGGAGATGGTGACGTAGTTGGCGCCGTTCTTGACGTCAAGTGCACCGTCGTGATGCTGTTTGGGGCGACCGTTGGCGGTGCCATTCTGATCATCGGTACGGCGCCCGTCCGTAAAGGTTACATGGTCAACCCATACGTTACTGGCACCTTCGACGGTCAACCCGTCGTATTCAGCGTTCCAGTTTCCCGAACTGCCATCTGTCGGGTCCCAGACCGGTTCCGGGTCCCAGGGATTCTCGATAGTCAGATTGCGGATAATGACATCGTTCTCCTTGGCGTAGAAAAAACCCTCGCGGATCTCGGCAGCGCTGGTAGTACCGACAATGGTCGTCTTGCCGGGAATGTCCAGACGGCCTCGGGTCTTCATGTCGGAGGTCTTGGTGTACGGCTTGCCTTCGCTGACATCGATCACTCCAGTGACCTTGATGATACGGCCATTGCTACCCACCGAAGCGGCCAGTGCGGTCTTCAGCTCTGCGGCATTCTTGACCGTATAGATATTATTCGCCGCCGCTCGCGAACCGCCTTTGGTGCCGCCATTCTGGGTAGCCCAGCCGGTGGTGGCAACATCGGTGGCAATGTCTGCATGAGCAGACAGACTGGTCAACAGCAGCGAACCAAGAAGACCGCTGACTATTTTGAGTGGTGCACAGTTAAGAGACTTCACCATTTAATCTAATCCTTGATTAAGTTGTGTGTATGGCGCGCGGTTATTGAAACGGCGCCCCAACAGCAAACGTCCTTATGTTGACAAGACAGAGCAAACCAAACGCTTGCTGCCGAGTGAATATAGTAAGTCGTTAGTTAAAGTGTTGCGGTGATTTGAATTATCATGTGAAAGAGAAAGTTTGCTATTTATGACACTTTTTATTAGATGGGCATCAGGCTTTATCGTTGTTTGCAATCAGATTAAGTGCCTGAGTGGCAGGTGATTCATAAGCTGAATAATAAGAATTAAAATAGTGCGCTATTCGTCCGCATTATAATGGTTTTTAAAAGGCGGGCCGTTCAAGAGGGAGTTAGTGAAGGAGGGGGCAGGCAACGCTTCGCGATAAAGGGAACGTTGCCGGGATCTGAAGTGGGTGTTATCCCTGAGTCTAATTGATTCGGCCCAGTATTCTCAGGTAAAGGTGCAAGGTGGTACCGGCACCCTCAGCGGTTTCGATGCGCACCGCACCGCCAGCGTTGACGGCAAACTCCTGCACCTGCGCCAGCCCCAGCCCGGTACCGAGCCCCGCTTGTTTGGTGGTGAAGAAGGGCTCCAGTATCTGGTCCTTCAGATCAGCGGTCATGCCCGGACCGTCGTCGGTCACGCTGAGCACGACATAGTCGCCTTGTTGCAGTTGCGCGTCGTTCCGGATCGACTCGACGCGCGTCGCGATATGCGCCTTGCCGGGCTCCGGCATGGCGTCGCGTGCGTTGGCCAGCAGGTTCAATACGGCGGCATGCAGTTGCGCTTCGACGCACAGCACACCCCAGCCGCGGGCACTCAGGTCGAATGACAACGTCAGTTGGTCACCGACCGAGCGAAACAACAGATCACGCGCTGCATCGAGCCGCTCGCTGACATCGATGCAGATCAGCTCCGGACCGTCGTTTCGCACGCTGGTCAGCAGGCGCGTCACCAGTTGTCGGCCGTGTTCTACCGCCTGCATGCCGGTGTTGCTGAACGTTTCGACGTCGATAGGGCGCCGCGAGCGCATATGGATGAGTTGCAGGCTGGCACTCAACGCCTGGAGCAGATTGTTGAAGTCATGGGCGATGCTGGCGGTCAGCATTCCCAGCGATGACACGCGTTGCGAATGGCGCAGGTTGCGCTCGAGCGTCTGGCTCTGGTTCTGCGCATTTTCGAGCTCCAGTTCAAGCGCGGCGGCGTGTTTTTCACGCTGATCATTGAGCACGCGGTATTGCATCAAGGCGGCTGTCTGCCGGGCCAGAGCCAGCAAAGCCGCGCGCTGCTGGTCGCTGAGGACGCGTGGCCAGATGTCGATGACACAGACCGTGCCCAGCGCATTGCCCGACTCGTCGCGAATCGGTGCGCCCGCATAAAACCGGATGTAGGGAGGCCCCAGCACCAGCGGGCTTTCCCGGAAGCGTGGGTCGGTGGTGGCATCTTCCACCACCAGCACATCGGAAGGTTCCAGGATGGCGTGGGCGCAAAAGGCCAGGTCGCGATGGGTTTCGCTGATGTCCAGGCCGATGCACGCCTTGAACCACTGACGTTCCCGGTCGATCAGCGACACCAGTGCGATAGGTGCATCACACAGCGTTGTGGCGAGCAGGACTACATCGTCAAAACCCTGTTCGGGTGCGCTGTCCAGCACTTTGAGGTGTTCGAGCGAGAGGATTCGATCCTCCTCGTGGGCTGGAAACGGTGCTGGAATATGGGCCATGAGTACGTATCACGATGAGTACAAGGCCGTATCATGCCTATGATTTACAGGCGGCAGCAAGGCGCATTGCATTGTCAGGTCTGCATTGTCCCGGCAAACCCTTACAGGGCCGCGCTTTCGGGTGTCGGATCAGTGTCCGGACGAACGTTTCGGTCCCTTTCTGCAGGAACCCGGCCCCGTTTTCGGCTGACGCTGCAGCGCACTGCAATTGGGCGTAACAGGAGTTTGATCGGGTTTATGGCACCACGGCGGTGCTGTTACAAATTTAAAAGCCACAAAAGCAATATATCCAACAAAACCCACTTGACGCATCAACGGTGCCTGAATGTAATGCGCTGAACACGTCTGTGCCGGACATTTCTTCAGAGGTATCAGTTTTGATTGAGCCCAGCCCAACCAACGTACCGACAGTGATCGAAGCCGCAGGCCATGTGCGCAGAGGCTGCATGACGCCGATCCGTCTGACCGAAATATGCCTCGAATCCATCAAAGCCCACAATTCCACACTCAATGCCTTTGGTGATGTTTACACCGAAGCGGCGCTGGAGCAGGCCTGGAGCATGACTGCCGAGTTGCAGCGCGGCCAGATACGCGGCCCATTGCATGGCATACCGTTCGGCATCAAGGATCTGTTTTCGACGGCCGGCTTGCGCACCACGCGCGGATCACTGACGGGGCTCGAAAACGTTCCGGTCAAGGACGCGCCGATCATTCGCCGTCTCAAGGACGCCGGGGCGATCATTCTCGGCAAGACCGAGACCACCGAGTTCGGCTGGACCGGCGCAGGTACTTCACGGGTATTCGGCAACGGCCGCAACCCGTGGGACCCGACCCTGACCAGTGGCGGCTCCAGTTCCGGTTCGGCGATTGCCGTGGCGGCGCGGATGGTGCCAGCGACCCTGGGCTCCGATGGCGGCGGCTCGGTGCGCATACCGGGGGCGTTCTGCGGGGCATTCGCGCTCAAGGGCACGCTGGGACGCATTCCGACCTGGCCTTGGTCTGCCACCGAAATGCTCAGTCACGCCGGGCCTGTCACCCGCACCGTGCGCGACAGTGCCTTGCTGTTCGACATTCTGTCGGGCCCCGATCCACTGGATCACCAAGCCTTGCCAGCGCCGGGCGAATCTTTTCTGGACCGCTGCGATCAGCCGTTGAAGCCGTTGCGTATCGGCTATTGCCCGACCCTGTTCGACACCCCGGTCGACCCCGAGATCGCAGCGGCGGTCGAGGCAGCCGTGGGCGAGATCGCGAGGAATCTGCCCGTTACGCTCAATACCCTCAAGCTCGACTGGGCGGACCCGCTGGCGACGTTCGAAACGCTGTGGGTCGCGGGGCGCGGTATCGCTTACGGCAAAGGGCTGGCGCAGCATATGGAACAGCTCGACCCGGGTTTCGCCGAATTGATCAGGCGTTCGGCGCAGTACGATTTGAGTGATTACCTGCAAGCGATGCAGCAGCGGGCGGCGTTCGCCAATCAGGTGCATGCGCTTTTCGAAGATTACGATCTGCTGCTGATGCCCACGTTGCCGATCCTGCCGTTCGCGGCCGATGAGGTAGCACCTGCCGGTTACGTCGGCCAGGACAGCGCCTTGCCCTGGGCGCGCTGGACGCCGTTTACCTACCCTTTCAATCTTTCCGGCAACCCGGCGGCCAGCCTGCCGTGCGGACGCAGTTCGGCCGGTCTGCCCATCGGTCTGCAAGTGGTCGGGCCTCGTTTCGCCGACGCTCATGTGTTGCAGTTCTGTGCCGCCGTGGAAGACATGGCGCCCTGGGATCAGCACGTGCCGCCGATGCTGAGCCGCTGACATGCAACTCGCTCCGGTCGGGCAGGTGGCAGCCGCTCTGGATACCGGAATCCATAATTCGCAAAGGAATGTATCGAGCATGCTCAATCAGCCTCGACTGGAATCAATCATGCGCCTTCTCGTTCAACAGCAGCGCGTCAAAGCGTCGGACCTCGCGCAACTGCTGTTCGTGTCCGAGGAAACCATTCGCCGGGATTTCAAGTATCTGGAGGAAGAGGGCAGTTTAAGGCGGATTCATGGCGGTGCAATCCTGCCCAGGTCCAGTGAGGAATTGCCCTTGCAGGAACGCAGCCGGCTCAAGCCGAGGGCCAAGGCGGGCATCGCGGCCTGCGCGGCCCGGTTGGTGACGGAAGGTATGGCGATCTTTCTCGACACCGGCACTTCGACACTGGCGCTGGCCCAGCAGCTGACCACGTTCAGTCAGTTGAAGATCATTACCAACTCACTGGACATCGCCCAGCTCATCTCGCACCAGAGTGACAATCAGGTGCTGGTCGCTCCGGGCGATGTGCGGTGTACCGACAACGCCTTGATCGGGCCGCATACGCTGGAGTTTGCCAGGCAGTTTCACTATGACATTGCCTTCATGGGAATTGGCGGCATCGATCTCGACCTGGGGCTGATGGATTATCAGGAACCCGAGGCGATGTTGCGCAGGACGCTGGTCCGGCATTGCACACGCAGCGTGATCCTCGCCGACGATGGCAAGTTTGGCCATCGCACGTTCATCAATACCCTGCCGTTCGCCGCAATCACGACCCTGGTCACCAATCGAGCCTTATCCGCCGAGTTCGCGACACGCCTGGAGAAAGACCATGTCGACACACTCTACGCCTGAATTGATCGAGCCCGTGGCGCAGGATCTGGCCGAGTTCGAGCGCCTGTTCGAACACACCTCGGCCATTGGTGCGACGCCTGGCGGGGGGCTGCATCGACTGGCGGCATCGACCGAAGACGGTCGGGTTCGCGACCTGTTTCGTGACTGGCTCGAAGCGCATGATTTTGAAGTGCGCGTCGATGCCATCGGCAACATGTTTGGCCTCATGACCTTTGATCCGGACGCACCTTGGCTGCTCTGCGGTTCGCATCTGGACAGCCAGCCGAACGCGGGGCGTTTCGATGGCGTGTATGGCGTCCTGGCTGGTGCCGTGGCGGTGTCCAGCCTGGCGCGACAGTTGCGCGAACGCGGCGAAAAGCCCGCTTGCAATCTGGCGGTGGTCAACTGGACCAACGAGGAGGGCGCACGCTTTCAGCCGAGCCTGATCGGCAGTGGGGTTTTCACCGGTGCGCTTCCTCTCAAGCAGGCCTGGGAAAGCCGCGACGGCGATGGCGTTCGCCTGAAGGATGCGTTGCAGGCCATTGGCTACCTTGGTGAGGACCGGGTCAATCTGAACATCGCCGGGTATGCCGAGATTCACGTCGAGCAGGGCTCGGGATTGGAAAGCAGCCAGATGGCAATTGGCGTGGTGCGTGAAACCTGGGCTGCGCTGAAACGCCGGGTGCGCTTCGATGGCGAGCAGAATCACACCGGCCCGACGCCCATGGCGGCACGCCGTGATGCACTGCTGGCCGCCGCGCACGCAATTACTGCGGTGCGCGCCGAAGCCGACCGGCATGGCGTGCAGATGCACAGTTCGGTGGGGCGTATCGAGGTCTATCCCAATTCGCCCAACGTCGTGCCGTCCAGAGTGTCACTGCTGATCGAATACCGCTCTCGGGACATCGACCTGCTCAGCGCTGCCAGCGAACGGCTGGACACGACCTTGCAACATATCGCCGGGCAGACCCTGACCGGTTTCGAAGTTGAAAGCAGTGTGCTGCGCTCACCGGCGAGCCTGCATCAGGGCTTTGCCGAGCTGGCGCACGGTGTGGGCAGCGAGCTGGGCTTGCCGACTGCCGACAGCACTACCGTCGCCGGGCACGATGCAATCAGCATGAACAGCCGTTATCCGGTGTGCCTGCTGTTCATTCCCAGCAGTAACGGCGTTTCGCACAACGAGGCCGAATATACCAGTGACCATGACATGCGCAATGGCCTGCGCATGTTGACCGGGCTGTTGCATCGCGCCTGCACCTCATCCGCCGCGCTTCGCTGAGGGCCGACCATGTCATATGCAGAAAGCCTGACCACACGCCTGGATTGCGCGCTGACAACTTACGGATTCGATGCAGATCGGCGCATCGAGCCGGTCACCCAGGGCGTTGCATCGCCGTCGCGTCTGGCGACTGAATGGGCGGGTTTTCGCGTGTCTTGCGGCGAACGCCGCTGTTACGCAAAAGTGCTGCAGGCCGACATGGCAGCGGTTATCGATATCGATGCTGCGGCGCGGGCCAGCGAGTGTGCGGGTCTCAGTGGTGCGGCGCCACGCTTGCTGAGCCATGACAGGCACAACGGCGTGCTGATTTTCGAAGACCTCGGCCCGCAATGGCGTGTCGCCAGACTGGACGATCTGCTCGCGCCGGGCCGGCTTGAAGCACTGTGGGCGCTGAAAAAGCAGGTTCATGCCGGGCCGGCCCCTGACGTTGTGCGTTCGCCGATGGCGGACATTCAGGGTCTTCGTGATGCGTGCGCGCGGGACAACGTGCTGTTGCCGGATGAGCATCACTGGATCGATCGTTGCGTGGACATGGTCTGGCTGGCAGTGCAGGCACGGTCTGTGCAAAAGCGCCCGCTGCACGGTGATGGTGTGGCCAGCAATGTGATGGTGTCGGAGGCCGGAGCACTGCGCCTGATCGACTTCGACTACGGCGGCTGCATGGACCCTTGGTACGACGTGGCGATCACCCTCAACGAGCTGTATTCGTTCGAACACGAGTGGCGTGACGGGATCAGCGCCTGGGCCGGGCAATGCCGCGAAGTCGACTACGCCGTGTGCCGGTTGTACGCGCTGATCAACGACTGGTACTGGACGTTGTGGGGATTCTGGGCAGGCAGTACGTCCGCGCGACCGCTGGAGTTTTCCAAGGTCGGGCAATGGACGTTGCTGCGCTGCCGGCAAAGCGTTCAGGACCCCAGGCTGGAAGGCTGGTTGCGTCAGGTTCAGGAGGGCAGGTCATGAAAACGCTAGGACAATCCGTCAGCAGCCAGGAGCGACAGCTTGAGGCCGCGGTGCGTAGCATTGAAGGCTGGCAGGGTCGCCAGGTGGCTTACGAGCCGGTCAGTGGCGGCATCTCCAACACCAACTGGCGGGTCGAAGTGGAGGGCGCCGACACGGCGTATTTTTTCAAGGTGCCGGGCGTCGGCACGGAGATGTTCATCGATCGCCAGACGGCACACGAGGCGAGCGTGAAAGCCGCGCAAACCGGCTACGGCGCGCCGGTATTTGCCTTTCTGGAAGCGTACGGGGTCGAGGTGTTCGAGTTCATGGAGGGCTGGCGCGCGTCGTCCAATCACGATTTCCTGCAGCGCGACATACGCCACGGCGCGCTGCACGGGCTCAAGGCGTTCAACGATCAACCGTTGCTCAAACAGACCAAGACCGTGTTCGACATGATCGCCGAACACCAGCGTCAGGTCGCTGAACTCAACGGGTTGAAGCCCCAGGACGATGACTGGCTGTGCTTGCAGTATCAGCGCGCGAAGCAGGCCTTGCAGGCGTCCGGCATCGATCTGGCGCCGTGTATGAACGACACGCTGGCGGGCAATTTCATGCTCAACGCCCAGCGCCAGATCCGCCTCGTGGACTTCGAATATGCCTCCAACAACGACCGCCATTACGAGCTGGCGCTGTGGTTCGGCGAGATGTTTTTCAGCGATGAGATGGAGCTGGCGCTGATCGAAGACTATTTCGGCCATGTCAGTGCGCAGACCATTGCGCGAATCAAGCTGAACAAGGCGCTGGCGGACCTGAAATGGTCGACCTGGGCGATGGTTCAGCACGCAGTCTCGCAACTGGATTTCGATTTCTACAAATATGGTGCCTGGAAGCACATGCGCGCACGCAGCATCATCAACGATTCACAGTGGGAAACCTGGCTAAGGCACGCCTGACACGACAACAGCACGCCACTCAATAAGAAAAACGTAGCGGCTCACCGCACATTCCTTTCACTGCTTGAGTTTTATCCGGTCACTTCACCGCCCGATTCTGAAATTCAAGGAGCACCTCCATGAGTACCCTTCCATCCACCGCACCGCCCGGGCGCCTGAAAAGCCTGGTCTTCGGCGTTTACTTCTTTGCGCTATTGATGATGGCGCTGTTTCCGCCGTTCTACCTGCAGGTCAGCGGCAGTGCCGTCATGGTGCTTGGTATCCCGTTGCCGATCTTCTACTGGATTCTGATCGCGGTGTTGATGGGCCTTGGCCTGTGGTTGCTGTATGTCGTCGAGTCCCTGCTTGGCGAAATTCCTGACGAAGGGGACGCGCAATGATCAGTACAACGAGTGGTTCGGATCTTTACATCACCTTCGGCCTGATCGGTCTGTTTCTCGCGGGCATGATCGCAGTGCTGTACGCGACCAATCGCAAGAGCGACAGTTTCTCCGACTACGCCGTGGGCGGTCGTTCCTATGGGCCGTGGTTCATCGCCATGTGTTACACCAACTCGTGGTGGCCCGGTGCGACCTTCACGGCGTTCTTTGCCTTGTCGGTCGGCGGCGCACTGGGCTTTTACGGCATGGTCTACGCCACGCTCGGCGTGACCGCGATGTACCTGATGGCCAACCGGGCCTGGACCTGGGGCAAGCGCTTCAATCTGACCACGCAACCGGACTTGCTGGGCATGCGCTTCAACAGCCCGGTAGTCAAACGCATTGCGTCGATCATCGGCATCATCTCGGTGTTCCCCTGGGTGGTGATGGGCATTCAGGCGCTGGCCACGCTGTTTCAGTTCGCCAGCTTTGGCCGCTGGGGCGTGACCACCTGCCTGCTGGTCGGTGTCGCCGTCATTCTCATCCGCCAGTACTGGACGGTCAGCATGGGCATGCGCGGGTTGATCATGACGGACATGTATCAAGGCCTGATCGCTTACGTGCTGTGCGCTGCGTTGTGCGTTTTTCTGCTGTTCGGTGCCCAGGCCTCGTTCGCGAACCTGTCGCAACTGCCGGCCAGCATGCTGGTGATTCCAGGCGGCGCAGGCAGTACCTATGGCCCGATGTACATGTTCAGCCTGATCTTTACCGGGGTGATCGGCTCGATGTGCTGGCCCATGAGTTTTCAGCGTATCTACACCGCCAGCGGTGTGCGCTCAGTGAAGAAAGGCACACTGCTGACCATCCTGCTGGTGGGCGGTTTCTACGGCATCCTGATGCTGTTCGCCGTCGCCGTCAGCCAGGATCCGAACGTGGCCGCTCATCCGCAGCACGGCTGGTTTCTGTCGCTGTTCGACATCGGTGGGCCGTGGCTGCTGGCGGTGGCGATCATGATCGTTCTGGCTGCCAGTATCGGTCATGTCGATGGCTGTGTTCAGGTGTGCGGTACGCAATTCGCCAACGACCTGGCGACCTGGAACAAGCCGCGCAGTGACCGCGAGAAGACCGTCCTTGCCAAGGCCGGCATGGTGGTGTTCATTGCTGCGGCGTCGCTGCTGGCCTACCTGACTTTCGATTACGCACGCTTGCAACTGCTTGCGCAGATTTCTTACCAGGGCATCATCCAGCTGGCCGTGCCGCTGTTTTTCGGTGTGTTCAGCCGCCATGGCAATAAACAAGGAGCGATTGCCGGGATGCTGGTCGGGATTATCGTCGCGATTGTCCTGACGACTATCTACCCTGACGACATTCCGGCACTGGGATCGTTGACCAGCGGCATCATCGGCCTGATCTTCAACGCAGGTATTTTCGTGGCGTGCGCCGTGGTGATCAAACCGAGTGCAGAGGAAGTCAGCCGTGTCGACGAACTGTTCGCCATGGCCGCACCGCGTCGACACCCCGTGGGCGCGGCCCCTGCAATGACCTGACCGCGCAGACGCTTGCAGTCGAATCGCCAGCCGATCACGGTTTAGCGGCTGGCGTCTCGACCCGCATTTAGCCGGAGCTTTGATCGGCTACAGCCTGCCTTGTTCGCGCAACAGGGCGCCGATCCGCTCGATCTCCTGTTCGCCCTGCATGAGCGCGGCCTGGCTGGTGTGCACCGAGTAATAGCCGGTGATCAGGTCGTGAGGGTGCTTGATGGCCGATCCGAGCACGAAACAGGTCGGGCCTGTCGCCACCAGATCGATGGGCCTGTCTGACGCTTCGAAGACCGCCAGCTCTCCCGCGCTGATCGGGCCGTTGGCATCCAGGTGCCCGGTGCTGACGGCCAGCCAGCCCACGGTATGACCTGCCGGCGGCGTATAACGCCAGTGCTCGCCATCTTTCAGGTGCACCGCCAGATAATTCATGCCTTGCGGGGCCGGTATGCTGCTGTGTGCGCTGCCGTAACGCCCCAGCAGCACCTGCGCCGGACCTTCCTGCGCAACCTGCGCGGCGGCCAGATAAACGCTTTGCGCAGGACCGTTTTCCTGCGCGGCGGGCAGTGCCACCCACAATTGAAAGCCGGTAATCAGCGCATCACTCACGGGCTGGGCGTCGTGCCATACCCCGTTGCCCGCGCTCATCCATTCCACGCCCCCACTGGGTAGCAGCCCTGATTTACCGGTGGTGTCTTCGTAGGCCAGCTCGCCTTCAAGCATGTAGGTCAGGGTTGCTATCCCGGAGTGCGGGTGCATGCCAAAGCCCTTTTTTCCCGGCTCGGGCCGGAATGCGAACTGATCGAGAAAGACGAAGGGCTTCAGCAACTGGCCCAGATCGCCCGGGCTCATCAGACGCGTGATCGGCCCGCGGTTTCTGCCGCTGGTGCGATGGGTAATGGCGCGCGGCTGGATGGCGACGATGCTGTTCATAGGGCTTTCCTCTGGACCTTGATGTCTGAGTGCCCAGCATAAGGGCCTATGGATTAGCTTATTAGCCGGTATAGTTGGCTTGCACTCATCCATATTCAGAAGGAATCGCGCTATGGTGCCAGACCTCAATGACGTCGCGCTGTTTGTGCAGGTGGTGCGCAGCGGCAGTTTTGCGCAGGCTGCCCGGCAGCTGGGCATGCCATCGAATACCGTCAGCCGCAGAATTCAGCAACTGGAAGCACAGCTGGACACACGGCTGTTGCAGCGTTCAACGCGCAAGCTGGCGCTGACCCCGGCCGGTCAGGACTTCTATGAGCGTTGCATGGGCGCTGTCGATGGATTGGTCGACGCCGCAGAGCAGCTTGTTTCGAGGCGTGAGGAGCCCAGTGGCCGAGTGCGAATTGCCGCAACGGCGGATTTCTTCGACTTTTTTTCGATGGACTGGGTGGCCGATTTTCTTGCTCGTTACCCGCGCGTGCAGCTCGAGTTTGTCCTCAGCGATGATCGCGCCGATCTGATCGCTGACCGGCTGGACATCGCCTTCAGGGGCGGCCCTTTGCAGGACTCGGGTTATGTGGGGCGTCAACTGATCGATGAAGAGCGCGACTGCATGGTCGCCAGCCCGGCCTATCTCGCGACTCACGGTATGCCTGCGTCGCTGGAGAGTCTGCAGGCTCACTATTGCGTGTGTGCCGCGCACCCTGGCAGTTTTAACACCTGGCGGCTGCTCGATCCGGAGGCAAAGCTGCATGAGGTGCAGATTGCCAGCCGATTCAATGCAAACACTGCGCAGGCGCTGCGTAAGGCGGCGCTTGCCGGATTGGGCATCGCTTTGTTGCCGACCACCCTGATCCGCGCCGATTTACGCAAGGGGCTGCTGGTGCCGGTACTGGCGCAGTATCAGCGCACCAGCCATGGCCTGCATGTGCTTTATCCCAGTCGGCAACATTTGCCATTGGCTGTTTCGGCGTTTATCGGGCTGGTGATGGAGAAACTCAGGACCAAGGCATTTCCTGCGCAGTGAGCGGTAGCAGCACTGGCTTCACTCGGGTCATTTCAGTTTTGATGTCATGTAAATCAATCGAACCGTTGCGATGGTGATGGCTTCCGCATCGCTCTTGATGGTATCGAGCTGATCACTGTTCAGGACGCCTTGTTCAACGTTCGATTCCATCAGGCGGGCGACCTGATACAGGTTCTGGGTCACGTCGTGCAGGCTGCCGTGCAAACGGGCAATCACCCCGTTCAGGCGCTCGCTGTTTGATCTCTCAGGCAGGGCTGGCGCTGCTACGAAAGGGTCGGCGTGGAAACCGGTGACCAGGTAAGTAATATCAATGCCGGCTTCGGCAATGCGTGACAAGTAGTCCGCGCGGGGCGACCGAATACCATTTTCGTAGTTGCCTTGAGCATTGGTTTCCACGCCGCCTATGGCACCCAATGCGCTTTGCGAAAGCTTGAGACGCAGCCTTTCCCGTTTTAATCGTGGTCCTATCCCTGTCATCCGTTTGTCCTCGAAAAACTGTCTGCCAGATAAAATCTGGCTGTACTGCAACAATTTGGGTTAACAAGCGTTCTGTCTACGACCAGAAGGGCCTCCGAATCGGCATGAGCACAGGCGTTCAGGGTGGTTCAGGTACTAACGTACCTGATGGGTCGAAGAGTGTACGGATGAATCAGGCGGGGTGATACCGTTTTGTATGAAACTGTACGATTTCAAAGACCGCTTCGGTGCAGTCCTGCACAGCCGGCGCAGAGCCCTGCAAGGCCCTGCGCAGGGTTTGTCGGGGCATGCTTTACAGGCAGCGCGACGTCGGTTGCTGCGCCCAGCGCTGCGCAGTGGCGGCGATCTTGTCAGCCAGCCGGGAAACGGCTTTCTGGTGCGCGATGATGAGGCTTTCCATGCCTTCCCCGGCCTGCTCGCGGATGACGCTGCTGCAGGTCAGACTCTGGCGTTTGCTGCCGGCGGTAGCACCGGCCTCACGCAGCCCGAGGGTCCAGACGACGTCGATCAGCGCGTAGTTGCCCGGCATCGACTCGAACCGTCGCACGTCGGTACGGACTGACAGTACCGGTTGCTCGCCGTTTTTTGGCAGACCGGCCATGTCCCGGCTGCCGAAGCGGTGTTCCAGTTGCGGTGTCAGTGCGTCATGAAACTCGTCACCCAAGGGCGATCCCCAGCGTTCGGTGTCGAGAATCGCCAGGCTGCCATTGCCCTGACGAACCACCAGCGGCGGCTGGTCCACCTGCACCGGCATCAATACCGGCAGCATTTCGAACTGGAACGGCATGGGGCTCACTGCCGCAGTGGTGGCAGCGCCCATTGGTGCGATCAGCGTGTAATAGTGGGTCTGCGTCGACGTGCAGGCACTGATGCCCAGTGTCGCGGCCAACGCCAGCAGTTTCAAACGCAAGGTCATTGTTTTGGCTCCAGATCAATTGCACGGGACGACGACGGGGCGTTGAACGAGCGCGGGGCAGCATCGCCGGTACGGCCGCGGATCAGCGATTCAGGATGACGGCTGAGGAAGTCCGTCAGCACCCGGACCGAGCGGGCAGTGCGCTGCACTTCATCCAGCGCCTGACCCAGTTGCTGACGCGCAGGTGAATCTTCGGCAAACGAGTCGTTGGCAGTGCCCAGGGTTTTCTCAGCCTGTTGCAAGGTGCCACGCATCTGCGGCAGCACGCTGCTGTTGACCTGTTTGAGGGTTTTCTGCAGCTCGCTCAACGTGCCATTGAGGTTGCCCGCGAGTTGGTCGATCGGCAGGTTGCTGAGCTTCTCGACGAACGCTTGCAGTTGCTCCTGCAACTTGTCGAAACTGCCCGGCACCGTCGGGATTTCCAGTGGTCGCGCCTTGGCGTTGAACGCTACTTTCGGCGCCTTCGGATCGAATTCCATGGCGATGTACAACTGGCCGGTCAACAGGTTGCCGTTACGCACCTGAGCACGCAGGCCATTGGCGACAAACGCGCCCAGCACTCGGGCCGACTGTTCTTCTTCGTCACCCGAGCCGCCGAGTTCTTTAAGCTTGGACTCGGCTGCGCCCAGACGTTTGGGGTAGATCACTGCTCCGACGATGCCGGGGAAGGTCTTGGTCGCCGGATCGTAATCCAGGTCGACCGACACCACCCTGCCGATATTGACGCCGAGGAAATCCACTGCAGCATTGACCGCCAGGCCGCGCAGCGACTGATTGAAACGCATGCGGATGTAACGCGGCTCGCCATCCGGAGGGGCCATCGCCGTGGTCTGGTCGTCGAAGATCTTGAACTCGGCGTTCTCGTCGGCCAGCTTGGCATCCGGGCTCCAGTTAGGCTCGCGGAACGCAATCCCGCCGGAGATGATCGAGGTCAGCGACTGAGTATTGACCTTCACCCCTGACGCTCCCACGGTGATGTCCACGCCGCTGGCATTCCAGAATCGGGTATCGGTGGTGATGTACTGATCGTTCGGCGCGTTGATGAAGATCTGAACGTCGACCCCGCGACCATCCTTGGACAAGTCATAAGCCACGACCTGACCCACCTGGATGCGTCGATAGTAGATCGGCGAGCCAATGTCCAGCGAGCCGAGATCGTCGGTGTGCAGGATGAAGCGCTTGCCTTTCTCGCCAAATGTAACCGGCGGCGGCGTTTCAAGGCCGGTAAAGCTGGTCTTGGTTTCCTCGGAACTGCCCGCGTCAGCGCCGATGAAGGCGCCGGACAGCAGGGTGTCTACACCCGACACGCCATGCGCACCGATGCGCGGCCGCACAACCCAGTACTGGCTGTCAATCCGGGTGAACGGCGTGGCGCTGGTATTCAGGTCGATAGTCGCCAGCACGTGGGTGCGGTCATCGCTCAGGCTGATGTCCGTAACCATGCCGATGACCACGTTCTTGTATTTGACCTGGGTCTTGTTGGCTTCTAGCCCCTCGGCGGTGAGAAAGCTCACGGTGATTCGGGGCCCGACATTCATCCAGTCATGAAAGGCCATGGAGATGCCGATGATCGCCGCAATGATGGGCACCAGCCAGATCAGCGAGACGCGCAGGCGATGACGTTTGACTTCAGGGCGTGGCACTGAAGCAGACGGGGGGAGGGTATTGTCAGACATCTTCAACCTCTGCGTCCCAGATAAGCCGGGGATCGAAACTCATGGCGGCGAACATCGTCATCACCACTACCAAGCCAAAAAACAGAATACCGAGACGCGGCTCGATGGTGCTGAGCTCGCGAAACTGAACCAGAGACGCCACGAGCGCAACGACCAGCACATCGAGCATCGACCAGTAACCGATCAATTCGATGAAGCGATACAGGCGCGCCCGTTCGCGCATTGCCCAGGTGCTGCGCCGCTGGCAGGTAATGAGCAGCATGCCCAACACCAGAAACTTGATGCAGGGCACCACGACACTGGCGACGAAAATCAGCACGGCAATGTCCCAGGAGCCACTTTCGAAAAACTCGATCACACCACTCATGATGGTGCTCTCGCTGCGGTTGCCGAGCAGATTGGTGTACATCACCGGCAGGACGTTGGCCGGAATATAGAAAATCAGAGCAGCGATCAGAAATGCCCAGGTGCGGTTGATGCTGTCTGGCTTGCGTCGATGCACGGGTGAGTCACAGCGCGGGCAGCGCCGGGCATCTGCCTGACAGGCATAGCCGCAGGTGTGGCAAAGGCAGAGTTTGTGCTCGTTGGCGAAAGGGATGCCATTCATTGCGCAGGCACTCCGAGTTCATCCCACAAACGGCGGATGTCCTTGTTGGCGATCAGCAGAATCAGCACCATCAGCATGGCCATTGCCCACAAGCCCAGGCCGGGATGCACATTGAGCATCCCGGACAGCTTGACGATCGCTACCAGCACACCGAGCATGCACACTTCAAGCATGCTCCAGGGGCGCAAGTGTTCCAGCGCTCGCATGCAGGTCTTGAAGCCGGGGGCGATGACACCCCTGTGTGCATGCACCAATACCCAGAAAAGCAGAACGATCTGCAGAAGCGGGGCGAAAATGATCGACAGCCCTGCAACCAGCGCGATGACGGTGATTTTTCCCTGGGCGAGCGCTTCGACTGATTGCCACAGGGTGACTTCGTTGGTCAGCCCTTTCATGCTGATGCTGATCACAGGAAAGAAATTGGCGAACATGAAAAACATGGCGGCAGCGATGGTCAGGGCCAACAACTGTTCAATGGTCATCCTTCGGCCACGACCCAGTATCGCGTCGCAACGCAAGCAGAACGCCGCTTCACCGGGCTTTAGCGGCTGGGCTTCATAAAGCGAATCGCAATGTTCGCAGATGATCAGGCCGGACGAATGTTCAGTAGGATGCACAGTGCTCATCGACGCCATGGATGCAAAGGTAAGGGGTGATAGATAATTCGAAGCACGAAACGATACCTAGTTAATGGTATGACGTGGTGTTTTTTATGCGGCCTGCGGCGACATATCAGCGCAACCATTGACCCTGGCAGTACCGGCTGGTTCATTTATAACCGGGATATTATTCTGCGGGCAAGCAATGATGGCGAATTAATCCGCAGCCAATGCCGCTGGCAGAAAATACCAGGAGCATTGGCGCGTTCAGGTTATTGTCGATGCAGGTCTGCCTCAGGGCTTTCCGGGTTTGACGCGCTGCTTGAGATAGCCCAGCAACTGGCGGGCGGAAGCCGGTACGTTGTGCTCGTCAAAGGTCAGGCAAATGGCCTTGGACTTGTCCTCGATGGTGATCTCGTACTGGTTGAGATCCCGGGCCGCATCATTGAAGGCACTGCTCGAGCGATCCAGACCACTGTCAGTCACCAGCCGCCGTAACTGCTCGGCTTCCGGCTGATCAAGTGTTTCGGTGTCGATATCACAGCGTTTTACCGCGCCTGCAAAACCGCCTGATTGCACTAGACAGACCTTCATTTCAAACACCTTTGTGGTTAAACCCTGAGCCTCACACCTTGACCCCGACCTCTTTCCAGGCCGCCTGTACGGCTTTTTTGGCCTTGGGACCAAAGCGGGAGTCTGCGGCGATTTTGATGCTGGTTCGCGCGCAATCGATGAACTGACTGTCTGATTTCAGCGCCAGCATCGTTTCATACCAGATTCTGCCTGCAACTTCCCAGGCATTTCCGCCGAGCGCCTTGGCGACCAGCACAAAGGCCCGATTCGGAATGCCGGAGTTAATGTGGACGCCGCCCCGATCCTTGGCGCCTTTGTACAGGTCGGCCATGGTCGCTGGCTGCGGGTCATCACCCAGATCCGGATCGTTGGCATACGCTGTTCCGGGTCTTTCCATGTCACGAATGCCCCGGCGCGTCGGCGCAGGCACCAGCAGCTCCTTGCCCACCACCCAGTCCGACTCGGCAGCACTGGTGCCTTGCTTCTACTGGCGTACCAGCATGCCGAACACATCGGCGAAGTGCTCGTTGAGTGCGCCGGACTGGCCGCGATACTCCAGATTCGACGTGAAACTCTGCACACCATGGGTCAATTCGTGGCCGATCACTTCAAGACTGCCGGTAAAGCGCTTGAACACCAGATCGTCACCGTCGCCGTAAGCCATCTGGCTGCCGTTCCAGTACGCGTTGCTCAACGGCACATGATCGCCGTTAAAGTCCACTTCGGCGACATGCACCGTCGAGACCAGCGACATACCGTTGTCATCCAGCGAATTGCGCTCGAAAAGCTCTGCGTAAAAGTCATAGACATCGCCGGAGCCGTCAAAGGCCTCGTCTGCGGCCTTGTCCCCGGTGGATTTCTGGCCCTCTGAACGTGCCAGCGTGCCCGGAAGATCGTCAGTACCTTTGGCGTCGTACACCATGCGATGCAGCGCGCCTTCAGGCGACTTGATCGCGTGTAGCGAGGGCATGGTTCTGGCGGAAAGACGGGAAGCTAGAAACGCCGAGCTGCTCGTCAGGTTGGCGATGGCCCTGGCGCTGACCAGCGTCTTGGGCGATTGCGCCATACGTTCCAGCATATAAGGCGGGATGAAACAATGCAGCGGGTCTCGGTCGCACATGATGAACTCCTGTTCTAATGCACCGATGGCAGCAAGCCATCGATCAACATGGTCGCAGGAGGTTTGACATCTCTTGTTGCGTTTAATCTGCAAAGAAATATCTGTTTACACGATCTTTATTACTAATTACTTGGGTCATTCGCGCGAAGCCCCGCGTGGCCGGGCGTTTGCGTGAATTCCTTTGCCATGCGACACCTCGGCACACGGTCTCGATAGACCTGGCGGGAATGCTAGACTCGCGCCACTTCAGACAAGGAGCAGACTCACGTGCGCAAGACGGTAATGATGATAGCGGTACTGGCGCTGGCCGGATGTGACGGAGGCAGCTCGGGCACGCCACCCAGGAACAAGATTCAAGACGTGGCAGCGACTGCTCCGGTCTCGAAGCCGCAATGGTATATCCAGATGAATTCGCGGGAAGCGGTGAGCGACACCAGTGCCTGGCTGTTGGAACGCAGCTACTCGCCGATCATCGTCGACATCGACGGCAAGCAGCAGACATTGATCGGGCCCTACGAAACCCAGGCCCTGGCTGAAGAACAACGCGTGGCGTTGCAGGCCAAGGTCACCAAGTCCCATCGTTTTGCGGAACCTTCGGTGGTGCAGTACAGCCGTTAAAACGGCGCTGTACAAGAAGCAGCCGTGGCGAATCCGGCGCTGATTCCGGCAAAAAGTTCTCTGCCGAACACAAAAGCGGGCCGTCTATGACGGCCCGCTTCATGTCTGCTTACCGAACGTCGATCAGCGACGGCCCAGCAACAAGCCCACCACCAGGCCAAAGCCTGCAGAAATGGCTACGGTCTGCCAAGGATGGCCACCGATGTAGGTTTCGGTCGCCTCGACCACCGGCTTGGTGCGATCACGCACGCTGGCCATCGAGTCAAGCGCCTGCTTGAGTTTGAGGCTCAGTTGCGCGCGAATGCTTTCAGCATCTTCACCCACCAGCGCCGCGCTGTCTTTGAGCAGTTTGTCGGATTCTTCGATGAGGGCCTGCAATTCGCTGAATGCCTGATCCTTGATCTGATCGGCAGCATTTTGGGCAGAAGTCTTACGAGCCATGTGATTTTCCTTTCAGGTGATTGCGACAGTAATCAATGGAGTCTGGCACATTCGAAAAAGTTGCAATTGCTTGAACGACCCGACGTGAGACTCTGCAAGTGAAGTCCATTCCCGGTGTAAGATGCAGCCGTTTTTAGCCGTAGGTGACTGTCATGAGTTTCAATCTGGCCAATCGGCCCCTTCCCGAGCGTACCGCCATAGAAGACGAAAAGTCCCGCCTGTTCGATCTTTGGCAGAGCAATCTGGGCAAAGCCAAGGGCGAAGCAGCGCGCCTGATGGGCGAACGCGCCAAACGCAAAGGCAAATGGTCCGAATGGGTAAGATCCGAACTGGACACCATGAGCCCGCCGGAATACGCCAACATGGTCCGCAGCGAAGTGAACCGCCTGATGGCCGCAACCCGCTAACAGAGAGGGTGACACCGCAGAACCGCGGTGTGACGCGCAGCGTCACGAAAGGCATGCCGACGCGGAGCATC
>NZ_LGLN01000032.1:88443-120674 GCF_001293775.1 Pseudomonas syringae pv. cilantro | reverse complement strand
AACAAACATCACTGACATCGAAGAACCGCTGTGTAACGCGGAGCGTCACGAAAGGCATGCCGACGCGGAGTATCGTCACGATAGTCGTAGGGAGGGGCGACTAGGTGCCTTGAGCCTCAAACAAAAATCCCTGACACCGCAGAACACTGTGCGACGCGGAGCGTCAAAGCAGCTCAAGCAGAACTGCACCAATCAATAAGCAAGGAGCGCAAAAACAACCATTATCACGATTCGAGCCCCGTTCCAGGCTCAGTCCAGGCGCTTTGAGAAACTTGATGACCGAAGCCAGCGCAACATTTACCCAAGGCAGCATAGCGCGACACATCGCCGTGACCGCCAGTACCAGCGCCGTAAGCCTGTTCGCCATCTTCCTCGTAGACATCCTGACACTGGTCTACGTCTCAATGCTCCACGATCCAGTGCTACTGGCCGCAATCGGCATTGCCAAAGTGCTGATGTTCTTCAACAGCGCCCTGGCCACCGGCCTGATCATTGCTGCCACAGCCGTACTGTCAGAACGCATCGGCCACCACGCCGCCGGGTCCATCTCCAGACTCACCGCCAGCCTGCTGATAATGGTATTCGCAGTCTGCGGCCTTTCAGCGGCGATGCAACTATCACTGGCCGGGCCGATCACCCACTGGCTCGGAGCCCAAGCGGCCACCTACGAAGCGGCGCGCAGCTTCATCTGGCTGACGCTGCCGTTCACCGCGATTCAAGCCGTCATGCAGATGGCCGCGCAAATCCTCAGGACCTCCGGCGATAACAGCCGGGCGTTGAAAGTCGTCCTGTCGGCCGCAGCGACCCTGGCAGTCGCGGACCCGTTCTTTATCTTCGCCCTGGACCTGGGCCTGAATGGCGCGGGTATCGCATTCGCGCTGTCCGCCTGCGTTTCTGCGTCGTTGGGCGTGTATTGGGTACGAAAGCGCGTAGGCCTGGTGCTGACGCGCAACCTCAAACTGTTGCGACTCCATGCCGCGCGTACCTTCAGAATTGCGCTTCCGGCGATGGCCGCCAACCTCGCGACCCCGGTGGGGCTGGCGTACCTTGTGGCTTCGTTGTCGGCATTCGGCACCTCGGCCCTGGCGGCCATGACCGTATTGGACAGGGTGCTGCAATTTTCCTACTGCGCTTTTTTTGCGTTGCCGGGTGCTCTGGCGCCGGTGTTGGGGCAAAATATCGGCGCGCAGCGAGATGACCGGGTCCGCGCGGCGATCGTCTTCACGCGCAGGCTGGTGGTGGGCTACGGCCTGGTGGTGTGGCTGATGCTGATACTGTCTGGCGGGATGATCGCCGATCTCTATCAGTTGGAGGGCGACGCCCGCGAGCTGTTTCTTGCTTTTTGCCAGTTCGGCGGCGGGTTGTGGGTGGTGATCGGTCTGGACTTTGTCGCCATCGCCGTGTTCATGACCATGAACAGGTCGTGGTGGGTGCCGGTTTTCGCCTGGCTGCGGGCAACAGCAGGTACAGTGCCATTCGTCTATGCCGGTGCTCACTGGTTTGGCAGCAGCGGGGCGTTTCCCGGGATGCTTGCCGGTAACGCGGTGATTGCGCTGATTTCGATTACCACCGCATCGCTGACGGCGAAGCGTTTTTTCACCAGCAGGTCTCAGGCCAAGTGCGCCGGGGCATATTGAATCAAGGCGTTATCAGGTTTTTATGGCAGTCGACGAATCAGGGAATGAAATCGAACAGGTAACCCCACCCAAGCGCCGCCGTGCACCCAAGGGAGACATGCGCAAGCAGGCGTTGCTGGATGCCGCGACGGTGATTTTTGCCAGAGATGGCTATTCCAGTGCGTCGATGCGCGAGGTGGCGTTGCTGGCCGGCATCACGACGGTAGGCCTTCTGCATCACTTTCCCAATAAAGAAGCACTGCTCAATGCGCTGCTGGAGCGCAGGGATCAGCGCGTCACGTCGAGATTTCAGGACCTGACCACCGAGTTGACGCTCGAGGGCTTTCAGAAATTTCTGAAAATGAGCATGAGTTTCAGCATCGAGGATGCGGCCGAGTGCCAGGCGGCTTTGCTGATGAACACCGAAAGCCTGTCGCCTTCGCACCCGGCCTGGTCATGGCACAACGAACGATTCCACTTGACCCACCAGCATGCACGCGGCCACCTGAGCGCCTTGATCGAGGCGGGTGAAATTCGTGCAGATATCGACGTGAAAGCCCTGGCCCAAGAGATTTTCTCGGTCATGGACGGGTTGCAGATTCAGTGGCTGAGAAGCCCGGAAGAGGTAGACGTGATGGCCGTATTCGATATCTACGTGCAACGTCTGGGAAGGGACATCAAGGCTCATTCCTGAGCCTTGATGGGGATGGATCAGTAAGCTTGTGTGGCGCTTACCTGTACGGCTTTGCGCAGTGGCAACGGCAGCGGGTTACTGTCGCGGGTGGTGAGTTTTTCGGGATAAAGGGTGATCAGCGTCCGGTTAAGCGTCAGATTCTCCGAATCGGCGCCCACCAGGATCTTGAACTTCCCGGCGTCGACATCCCAGCTGTCGGTCTTGTCGACGTAGTAAGCCAGCGAGCGTGAGTCGACAGGAATGCTGACAGTCTTGCTCTCGCCAGGCTGCAGATAGACCTTGGTGAAACCCTTCAGCTCTTTCTCCGGACGGTCTACAGCCGGTTTCACAGGCTGCACGTAGAGCTGCGCCACCTCAAAGCCTGCCTTGTCGCCGGTGTTGGTCACGGTGAATTTGACGTCAATCGTGGAGCCGGGCGTCAGCACGTTGGTCGACAGCTTGAGATCGCTGTAGCCAAACGTGGTGTATGACAGACCATAGCCGAACGGATACAGCGGTTTGGCGTGCTTCTTGTCATAACCGCGATAGCCCATGTACAGACCTTCGCTGTAGGTCATCTCGGTCAGCGCATTGTCGCCACGATAGGCCGCCGGGTCCGGATACGAGGCGTAGCTCGGGTTGTCTTCGATGTCCTTGTCGATGGTGATCGGCAATTTGCCCGACGGGTTGACCTTACCGTACAGGATCTCGGCCAGTGCCTGACCGCCTTGCTGGCCCGGGAACCAGGCTTGCAGCGTGGCACCCACTTTATTGGCCCATGGCTGCATGTTGGCGACGCCGCCACCGTGCATGACCACAACGGTGTTGGGGTTGGCTCGGGTGACGAAGCTGATCAGTTCGGCCTGTTGGTCAGGCAGATCGAAACCATGGTCCGCACCTTCGCCTTCGTTTTCATAAGTGGTGCCGACAGCGACGACCACGGCATCGTACTTCGACAGGTCCTTGGGCGGACGCAACGCTGCCCAGCTCATCTGTACGCCCGTCAAACCGCCCAGCGCCGGGATGAAATTACCCTGCACACGCTTGTATTCCAGCTTCACGGTGTACTGCTTGCCAGCGGTCAGCGCAGCGGTCTTCCCGGAAGTGACCAGCGCATTCACAACGTCACCGGAGTACGGCACGCCATCGCTTTGCAGCACCAGTTCATCGTTGACCCACAGTTTATAGGGGCCATCTGCACGCACCTTGAACACCTGCGCACCCGAAACCGTTGGCTTGATGGTCGAGGTAAACCGCGCCGAGAACGCGCCTGCCGCCGGGCTGAAGCCGGAGACCGCGGTGGTGCCGGCGTCGGTAATGTTGGTGCCGGTGGTCCAGTTCAGGTTCACGCCGGGTTCGACACGGGTCAGCACCGGGTCGCCCGACAGGCTGGTGTTGGAGAAGTACTCTGCCTTGACGCCCGAGTTGGTGATGCCGTTGTCACCGGGCGACGGTTGATACCAGGTGGAGCTGGCCGGATTCAGGCTCATTTCCGGGATGAACGTAACATCTGTGCTGCTGGACGCCAGTTGCTGCAGGCCGCTCAACTCCGTGACATAGCTGTTGGGTGGCGAGTTGGCGGTGCCGAATGGCGATGCCGGAGCCTGACGTGCCCAGTCGCCGATCACTGCGATCTTCGCCGAGCGAGAAAGTGGCAGCAGCGGTTTGCCAGCAGTCGTGTTTTCGTTGCGCAGCAAGACGATGGACTCACGCGCGGTATTCAGCGCTGCGCGCATGCCGTATTCCGGGTGTTCCAGGGTTTTGGCGGTGTTCAGGTTTTCCTGGAAGTCATAGCTGACGATGGCGCGCAGGTTGCGTTTTACCTTGTCGTCTATCACGTTCTGGGTGAGCTGGCCGCTCCACAGGTAAGGCAGCAGGTTGGCCTCGGTAAACTGCAAGCCGGACGGCATATCGATGTCAGTGCCGGCCCATGCACCTTTGACTGCATCGTGGATGGCATTGAAGTCACTGATGACCATGCCCTGATAGCCCCATTCGCCTTTGAGCACTTCAGTGATCAGGTGATGGTTTTCGCACGCATAGTCGCCGTTGACCTTGTTGAAGCCACACATGATCGACGCCACATTGGCGTTCTTGACCATCGACTCGAAGCCCGGCAGGTACAGTTCGCGCAGGGTGCGTTCGTCAACGTTGACGTTGACCGCCTGACGGTTGGCTTCCTGTTCGTTGGCCAGATAGTGCTTGCCGCTGGCCTGAATGCCCTGAGCCTGGATGCCGTTGACGATGGTGGGTGCCAGTACGGCTCCGAGGAACGGATCTTCGCCGCTCACGTATTCGGCTGAGCGCCCGTTGTAGGGCGTGCGGTAAAGGTTGGCGCCAGGCGAGAGCATTTGCTGGCCGCCGGAAATCCGCGTCTCGTAGGCGATGGCCAGGCCGAACTCTTTCGCCCGGTTGATGCTCCAGGTCGCCGCCAGTGCAGACTGCGATGGGTACTGAGCGCCGAAGGTGGCGTTGTTGACGTGAACACCCATGGACGAGTCATACGCCACGGTGCCTTTGATTCCCCATTTGAGCAGTGAAGGGATCATGTGACCGTCATTCACACGGGTGAAGTTGATCTTTTCCGACTGGCTCATGTTGTCGAGGATCGAGCTGACACGCGCCTCGACCTCGTTGCCGGTCGCCGGGGTCACTGCGGCGAGGGCGATATTGGCCTGCATGACGCTGAACGTCAGCAGGCTCAACCCCAGTGTGTGCTTGAAGACTGACAAGGAAAGGGTCCTTTGGGTAAGCGCAGCAGGCTGCGGGCGGCGGATCATGGCTGTTTCACCTGTGCAGGGGCGTCATCGGTCACCACCGGTGCATCGAGCAGGGTGGAGGAGCTTTTCGTCGTCGTCGGGCTGATCTTGTCGGCGCCGGACAACTGATCGCGTTTCGCTTCGACCTGTACCCTGATCTGTTGATCAGGGGTAGTGGTTGTAGAAGTTGAATCCGCTGCCAGCACGGCAACACTTTGCGCGCACAGAAGTACTGCGCTGAAAACAGACAGCATGCATCTAGTCATCGATCGCATCTCGATTAATGGTTTACAAGGAGGAAAACAGACGGCTGTCGCAATATTGGATTGCTTGGCTGAACATTAAGTCCAGCGCAGTGTTAAAAAGTTCGCCGGTTTATAAAATATTCGCAACGCTGATTTTAATAAATGATGTCATTAGGCTATCGTGCGGTTTTTGAGTCGTTTTTCGCCGTTGTCATCTCTGAAATGTTAGGAAATATTCGAGTGAATTGACGTTATTCGCCAAATTCTGAGCGTTAATTCGTGTTAAATGGCTAGTAAATACAAAAATGTGGTTTTTTATTGCTTTTTATAAACCTAACTGTCGTTAGGTTTAATGGTCTGGTAAGCTGTGCACTCTGAATAAAAGCTGCTTTTTATTGCGCTTTAAAAAGACACTCGCAGTGTCCGTTTAAGTAACGGTAGCAGACGTGTTGCATCGGTAAGTTCTAGTGAGCCTTGTGGGCAGTCAATAGTAAATTGACGCGCTCTATAACGCGTCGAAACGTTGTGCATCACGGTTAATCAATAAGTGTTGAGGTTAACGTCGAGGCGTTAATGCGCGATTTACTGTTCGTTTTTCAGAAGCGGTTATTTTAAAGGCAGATGCGTGAGTCATGAAAATCTACGGATTGATCTTGCGATCTTGAGGGTCGTAAGGCGTCTGTGTTCCAACCGGCCGCGAAAGCTGACATTCGGTCAGATCTACACCGAACTGATCCGCTGTCACTCCGCACCGCCTGCAATCCCTGCCTGCGTCACGACAGTCGACACCATGGTCAGGGAAGGGCTGCTGACCTCGGCACAAGTCCTTGAGCCTGACCTTTCATTTCCCTATCCCCAGCACATTATCAGTGGCCTGACCGAGATTGGCGCAGCATCCCTGGCCGACCAGCACGTGACCGTCACGCGCTGATCCTGCCAGTGATTCCGAGGCGCGGCCGTTACTCGCTGTACGGGAGCGAGAGGTAGTATTGGCCCAGTTCGGTCAGTCTGCCCTCATCACTCAACAGGCTGGAGAAATGCGGGTCCTGAGTCATGCGCCCGGTGAACCAGGCGTACCTGAAGACGTCCGCGCGGCCTTCGAGAGTGGCCACCATGTCAGCCATTTGCTGCTTCTGCTTCGCGAGAGAGTCAATCTGCAGGCCGTCATCGAGCCCATGCCAATTGGCGAACTCCGTGACCCACACCGGTTTGCCGTATCGGGCCAGCCTGTCGAGCATTCCGGCCAGGCCGTAGTCGTACCAATGAAATGCCAGATAGTCGATCTGCGGATCACGGTTCTGATTCATGGCGCGGTACGCAGCGTAGAAGGCATCGAGCCAGAGCACCGGGTCGCCGTAACCGGCCATGGTGCCCCAGTTCATGGCCGGGCCGACCAGCTTGACCCCGGTCTGGGCCGCGATCTGTTCCAGTCGCGGCCAGAAGCGGGCTGCCGCCTCGGGTGTCATGTTGGCCTGATCCAGCAGATTGGGCTCATTGATGACCAGCAGGTAGCGAATCGCGGGGTGTGCCTGCAGGTAGAGCTTCAGCTGGCCGTCATCGACGTTTTCATTCCAGACCATCGGGATGAAATCCACGCCGTACATTGAGGCGTAATCGTAGGACGCCAGGCGGTCATGCGGCTTTGGGCTCCAGTTGTACCACCAGCTCACGCCTGACGATAAGGCGCTCAAATCGTTGGGCGAGGTGATGTCATAGGCAATGCCGCGCTTGGCGCTTTTGTCAGCGGCCCATGCGGGTGCAATCGATAAGCCGAGCAGTAGGGCGAGAAGGGTAGGAGTGGAAATGATACGGAGTTGTGCTGACAGCTTGCGCAACATCATGGGCAGATCTTCCTTGAACGTGAGAATTCGGGAACACACGTTTCTTTCGCCAAGCAGCAAACATGCCAGCGTTTTTCGCGCGGGCTTGCCTGGTGTCAATCTCGACACTTTGCCCGGCAACGCGGGCCGCATATCTACGGCAGGCGGCGATCAGGCCTTACCACGGATCGCCCTCTGCCTGACGCAGGTCCAGCGTGCCGCTGTCGCTGAAGCGCAGAGTGCCGAACAGGCCGCCAGCCAGCTTGCCACGCAAGGTGTACGGCAGGTTGTCGAGGCGCTGGCTTTGCGTCAAACCCAGTGCCTGACGCAAGGCCGCAAAAGCCGACACGCTGACCGGCACCACCAGCACGGCCTCGGAAAAACGTCCTACCGTGCCATTCTGGTTACTGACGCCTGAGGCCAGCAGCCTGCCGTTCACGTCCAGATCCAGCGCTACGCCGGTGTAGTTGATCTCGGTATCGTTGGGATTTTGCACGCGTAATGTGACGGCCATGCGCAATTCCAGTCCCTGTCCGGGAATAGGCTCGATACCTACGACATTGATGTTGAGCGGGTCCCGCTGGGGCATCAGTGCGCACGCGCTCAGGGTCAGAACGAGCAGGCCCGAGAGCAGGGTACGGATCGGGTGTAGCAACATTGGCGGGCTCCAGCGTCAAGGTTCGGTTAGCGTCAGACCGCTTCTGTAATCAGAGATTCGTCCGCTCGGGCGCAAACCGCCGTTAACCGCTAATCTGCCTGCTTTACCCGTTGCGTGGTTGACGCGACCGGTTGATTATTTCAGCGAGCCAATAAGAACAAGACTGGAGATAGCCATGTCCATCGAAAGGACCACCCCGCATCACGACCCTGTGGTCATTGTCAGCGCTACACGCACGCCCATGGGCGGTTTTCAGGGCGATTTGCAAAGCCTCAGTGCTGTCCGGCTTGGCTCGGCGGCGATTCGCGCTACGGTCGAGCGCGCCGGCCTGGATCCTGCCGATGTCGACGAAGTGCTGTTGGGTTGCGTGCTGCCTGCCGGGCTCGGCCAGGCCCCGGCCAGGCAGGCTGCGCTCGGCGCAGGATTGAGCACTGCGACGGTGTGCAGCACGGTCAACAAGATGTGTGGGTCCGGCATGCAGACCACGATCATGGCGCATGACCTGTTGCTGGCGGGCAGCGCGGAGATTGTGGTGGCTGGTGGCATGGAAAGCATGTCCAACGCGCCGTACCTGCTGGATCGTGCCCGAGGCGGTTATCGCATGGGCCACGGTAAACTGCTCGATCACATGTTTCTCGACGGTCTGGAGGACGCCTATGAACCTGGTCGGCTGATGGGCACTTACGCCGAGGATTGCGCGCAGTTACACGGCTTCACGCGAGAGGCGCAGGATGCTTTTGCCGTGACCTCGTTGACGCGTGCCCAGCAGGCCATTACCAACGGGCTGTTCGACGCCGAGATCGTTCCGGTGCAGGTCACCGCAGGCAAGGAGTCCAGGCTGATTACTCAGGACGAGCAACCCCCCAAGGCGCGGCTGGACAAGATTCCGACGCTGAAACCGGCGTTTCGCGAGGGCGTAACGGTCACCGCGGCAAACGCCAGTTCGATCTCGGACGGTGCCGCAGCGCTGTTGCTGATGCGTCGCTCGCACGCGCAGCAGCGGGGTCTGCAACCGCTGGCAGTGATTCATGCGCATGCTGCGTTCGCTGATGCACCGGGCCTGTTTCCCACCGCGCCAATCGGCGCAATTCAGCGTCTGCTGAGCAAGACCGGCTGGAGCCTGGGCGACGTCGACCTGTTCGAAATCAACGAAGCGTTTGCGGTCGTTGCACTGGTGGCAATGAGCACGCTGGGCATTCCTCACGAGAAGGTCAACGTCAACGGCGGGGCCTGCGCGCTGGGCCATCCGATTGGCGCATCGGGCGCGCGCATTATCGTGACCCTGCTCGCGGCATTGCGAAACAGACAGCTAAAACGCGGTATCGCCGCTATCTGTATCGGCGGTGGTGAAGCAACCGCCATGGCCGTTGAATTGATCTATTAATCGATTTATTTCAATAAGTTAAAAGCTATTTGAAAGGTAGATTCTACATAAAATGCCTTAAGGTCAGGTTTGCTGTCAAAAGGATATTTATCAATGAGTTATGAAACTATTTTAATCGAGATAGTAAAGAGTGTCGGCGTGATCACGCTCAATCGGCCCAAGGCGCTGAATGCCTTGAACGCTCGCCTGATCGACGAACTCAACCACGCGCTTGATGCGTTTGAGTCCGACGCAGCCATCGGCTGTATCGTCCTTGCTGGCTCGGAAAAAGCGTTCGCTGCGGGAGCTGACATCAAGGAAATGGTCGACCTGACCTACCCGCAGATCTACCTCGACGACCTGTTTCGCGAGAGTGATCGGGTGGCGGCCAGACGCAAGCCGATGGTGGCTGCTGTGGCCGGGTTTGCGCTGGGCGGCGGTTGTGAGCTGGCATTGATGTGCGACTTCATCCTGGCGGCCGAAAACGCCCGGTTCGGTCAGCCGGAAATCAACCTGGGCGTCTTGCCGGGAATGGGCGGGACGCAGCGTCTGACCCGAGCGGTCGGCAAGGCCAAGGCCATGGAAATGTGCCTGACCGGGCGCCTGATCGACGCGCATGAAGCTGAGCGCGCCGGTCTGGTAGCTCGCGTTCTGCCGCTGGAACAGTTGTTGCCGGAGGCACTTGCAGTCGCGGCCGTGATTGCCGAAAAGTCCCTGCCTGTCGCGATGCTGGTCAAGGAAAGCGTCAACCGCGCTTTCGAAGTCAGCCTGGCCGAAGGTATCCGCTTCGAACGTCGCGTGTTTCATGCCACGTTTGCCAGTCACGACCAGAAAGAAGGCATGGCGGCCTTTATCGACAAGCGCACGCCGGACTTCAAGGATTGTTGAGGGGGACTGCAAGCGTCGTCATGCTTGCTGCACCTATGATCGTGATGCTTTGTGCATCAATGCGCAGTTCAGCCCGCTCGGCATGCAGTGTCACGGCCTCGCGGGTCGCAATGTGCAGCCGCTGACCGTCTCCAAGCTGCACGCCTGCGGTCGTTTCTGTAACTGAGCCATTCAGGGTGACGCAGGTTTTACTGACGTTTGCGGGCTGAAACAGCGCTGCACAGATCACCGGGCGGTCCACGTCATTATCGAGATAGCGGATTAACACGCGTGCGCCGGGAGCCATTGCATACACGCTGTTGCAGGCAATCTGCGCCAATGGCCAGCGCGGGCGCGGGTCGCCACAAGACGAAGTCCGTTGCCAGTCGAAACTCACCGGGCGATGACCGGTATGTTGCGCATCGGCATCCGACGACGGCATCAAGGTGGCGGGATGAGCCCCCATCATTGCCGGACGCCGACGCTTGAGCAAAGGACGAAACGGCATCGCCCAGGGGATGACGCTGAAGCGATTGCGATAACCATTGCCGGGCATCTGCTCCGCCTCGGTGCGCCCGTATTGTTGATCGGCCAGCATACGCAGGATGGCCAGTGTGTCGTGCGGATTCAGCCCTTTGAGCACCTGCAACTGCCGGGCCCTGTGGTCGACCTCGATTAGCAGCCACTGATCGTTGAGCCACCGCTCGGGATGATCGAGCACCTGGAGGATCTGTCCGCTGCGCAGTGCCGCATGGTTGCTTCGTCCCCTGATATCGCGCCGCTCGCAGCGTATGCGTTGTAGCTTGCGGGCACCGCGTTGCAGGCGCAGGGCCTGTTGGTGATCGCGCGGCCCGGCGGCGCTGCCCAGGGGGGCGAAGGGTTGATTGGCTGCCGGCGATCCGGGCTGCGCATCGATGGATGCAAACAAGCATGACCCATCCTCGTCAACGCGTTCCGCAGCTCGGCGCCGGCCGTTCTGCATCGAGAGCGTTTCAGCCATGTGCAGCAGCGTCGGTGGACATGGGCCAGCGGGTTTCAAATGCTTGAAACGGACGGGTACCGCTTGCACCGGGAAACCGACCGCGTCGTCGGAAAACACCAGAACATGGCGCTCGGCATCATGTTCGAAGCGAAAGTGAATGCCTTCTTCCTCGCACAAGCGTTGCAGCAGGTGCAGATCGCTTTCGTCGTGCTGAATGCATAACGCCCGCCGGGGGTAAAGGCCTGTCATGTGCTCGAAGCGTTGGGCATCGGCTTCTATGCCGTGTGCTTCGAGTAACTGAACGACCAATTGGGGAGCGGTGAGGTCTTGATAGACCCGGCGCTGCTGTCGATGGGCGAGCTTTTCCAGGGTCGGCATCAGCACCAGATGGTAGAGGCTCACGTGCTGACCGGCATAGACTCTGCTGGCCTGGCATATTCGCCCGTGGATGCCTTGGTCGACCTGCCCGAAACCCAGAAATGCTCCGCGTTCGAGAAGGTTGTGCAGGTCCAGGTCCGCATCGATGCCAATCAGGTGGATGTCGAAGCGATACACCTCGTTGAGGGCGTCCAGGCCGCTAAAACTGATGACTCGCAGGTCGCTCTGGCGATCGGCGATGGTCAGGGTGACTGGCGTTTGCTGGTCTTCGCACATCCGATGGCTCTCTCACCTTGAAATTCAAGGGGCGAAGGTTACGAAATGCCGCTCAGGAAAAGCATTGCCGCAGGTTTTTTCGGAAAAGGACTACACGCTATGGCGCGCATGGATACATTGCGCTCGGTCGAATCAGTCGCTCTCTTGATGACTTCGGCAGGCAATGTGCCAAGCGGGGGTTTCATCTGTCGCCATCGCGTATAAAATGCGCGGCGCCGGACGGGGATATTGCCCGGCGACCATTTTTCAGCGCCTTGCCATTGCCGTGTCTTGCCTGTTTGCAGGCGCAGGCGGCGAGGCGCCTATCGGACCAAGAGAGCAGACATGGGCGCACAGTGGAAGGTCAAGCATAAAGAAGCGGCAGCCAATGCCAAGGGACGCACCTTTGGCAAGCTGTCCAAGGAGATCATGATCGCGGCCCGTGCAGGTGCCGACCCGGACATGAACTCGCGCCTGCGATTGGTCGTGGAACAAGCGAAGAAAGCGTCCATGCCCCGCGAAACCCTGGAGCGCGCCATCAAAAAGGGTGCCGGCCTGCTGGGCGAAAGCGTCAACTTCGAGCGCCTCACCTACGAAGGCTTTGCCCCGCATCGCGTGCCGGTGATCGTCGAGTGCCTGACCGATAACATCAACCGCACTGTTTCCGAGATCCGCGTGCTGTTCCGCAAGGGCCAACTGGGTGCCGCGGGTTCGGTGTCCTGGGACTTTCTGTATCAGGGCATGATCGAAGCGGTTCCTGCTTCACCGGACGCCGATCCCGAGCTGGCGGCTATCGAAGCCGGTGCTCAGGATTTTGAGCCCGGTGAAGAGGGCGCAACCCTGTTCCTGACCGAGTCCACTGACATGGACGCTGTGTGCAAGGCACTCCCCGATTTCGGTTTCACGGTGCAATCCGCACAACTGGGTTATCGCCCGAAAAGCACCGTGGACGGCTTGACCGAAGAGCAAATGGCCGAGGTCGAAGCGTTTCTCGAAGCCATCGACAACCATGACGACGTGCAGAACGTCTACGCCGGTCTGGCTGGCTGATCCGCACCGGTGGAGCGCGTTACGCGCACCACGCTTGCAGCTCCCGCAGAACCTCTTCAAGCGCCGGTCGGCGCTGGCTTTCGGGCTGGATACAGCGCGCTTGAAGGGCCTGCAGACCATCGATGATGGCCAAGTGCTGAGGCTCCGCCGCACATCGTTCCAGCAACTCCCCCAGCAGAATCCCGAAAGCCCGCGTCTCGATGCGTTCAAGTGCAGCGCCTGCCGTCGGTGAAGGGTGGAACGACGCCGCGCCAAAATCCCCCAGCAGGCAATTGCCGTCGTTCTGCCAGAGAATATTGTGCCCATACAGATCGCCATGGGTGATGCCGCTGGCATGCAGGTGCGCAGTGGCGGATGCGATTCCAGTGGCGAGACGCAGCAGCACCGGTAGCGAAAGACGTGTATCGCCGGGGTAAATGTCGCGACTGCACGACTCAAGGCTGGGTGGGCCGGCCAGATTGCTGAAGTCGGGCGCAATCAGCTGCATGACCAGGCCGTTTTGCTGAGCCGGATGCCCGGTGATCTGCCCCAGCACGTCAATCAGATGCTGATGGCTGCCTGCGCTGATGCAGGCGGCCATTTCATTGAGCGGCGAGCCATCGCTGGTGACGCTGCCTTTGTACAGTTTGACGGCGACCGCCTGCTCTCCGGTTTCGTTGCGCCAGACCGCCTGCTGGATGATGCCGGACGCACCTTCGCCCAAGCGCTGACGCAGGCTCAACTGCGGCCACGGAATCTGGCAAATCGGTGGTGTGGCGAGCGCCGGGCAGAGCGGATTGTCAGCGTAAGCGAGCCACGCCAGTGCGGGCAGGCGCAGCAGCCAGTCAGACAGCTCGGTGAGGCGGTTGGCGGCAATGCGGATCAGCTCCAGCTTGTGGCACTCGCTCAGGGTCGAGGGCAGGGCGCTCAGCCGGTTGCCGGCGAGCATCAGCTTTTGCAGATCGGCACGGCGGCCCAGTTCATCAGGCAGCGACTCGATGCAGTTATCGGTCAGGATCAGCCAGCGCAGACGGGGCGGGAGCGACGCTGCGCTGACCTGCTCGATGCGGTTGGCCTTGAAACCGACGATGCGCAGGTTCTGGCAACGGCCGAGGCTTTCCGGCAAATGAGTGAACAGGTTGTCGGAGCCGAACAGCACGCTCAGGCGCTTGAGCCGATGAAGGTCGTCAGGCAGCGCGCGCAACGCGTTGCCACTGAGGTTGAGCACCTCCAGCGTGTCGGCCAGATCGAATATCTCCGGCGGAAACTCGCTCAGTCCACAGGAAAGGTCCAGCCGTTTGATGCCTGCCAGCTTGCCGGCGCGTAAGTCTGCGAGGGTATGCATGAGTCGGTTCGGTTATTGATCGGACAAGGCACGCATCATACGGGAGGTTTCACCTGCTGGCTGTCGCGGACACCTTTCAGGCCAGACAGCGGTCCACCCATTGCTGCACGCGGTCGAGTGTCGGCGGGGATTCAGCGTAGAGAATCCGGTAGATCATCGGCGCCACGATGGCGTCAATCATGTCGTCGGCGGGCGGCGCAACTTCGCCACGATCAGCGGCGCGATCAATGATGGTCTGCAACTGTTCTCGCACCATCACCGCGCATTTGCCGACACAACCGGCAGTGCTGGCGGCCACATCGCGCATCAGCGCCCGGCCGGGTGCCGAGGACATTTCGTCCAGATACATTTCGCTCCAGCTCAGAAGGTCCTGCCGCAGGCTACCGTGATCGATCGGCGCATCGGGACGCAGGCGTTCCAGGGCTGCGTCGGCCAGCAACGTGGTCAAGTCACCCCAGCGCCGGTAGATCGTCGACGGCGTAACGCCAGCCTGGGCGGCAATCATCGGCACGCTGAGCTGCGAACGATCATGCTCGAGCAACAGATCGCGCACGGCGCGGTGAATGGATTCCTGCACCCGGGCACTGCGGCCTCCGGTGCGTACTGCTTCTTTGATAGCCATGCGGCAGACCTTAACACAAAGTATTTGCTTTAAGCGGCGCACGGCCGCACACTCCGCAAAAGCTAATTATTGGCTTTAAATGGCAATGTTGTTGCGGGGGAGTGTATCCATGTCCGTTTCTGTGCAGAACCCCGAGCTCGAAGGTCGAGCACGAAGCCACCTCGGTTTCTTCGCCTTCACGACGCTGTGTTTCTTTGCCGCATCCAGTACGCCGACACCGCTCTATCACTTGTATCAGGAAGCTTGGGGCTTCTCCGCCGGCATGCTCACGCTGGTCTTTGCCGTGTATGCGTTCAGCCTGCTGGCCGCGTTGCTGACAGGGGGCTCGCTGTCGGATTATCTGGGGCGCCGCCCGGTGATTTTCAGCGCGTTGCTGATGCAGATCGCTTCGATGCTGCTGTTCATATTTGCTCACGATATTACCTGGCTGATTGCCGCGCGGTTGTTGCAGGGGTTTGCCACCGGTCTGGCGGCCAGTGCGCTGGGCGCGGCGTTGCTGGACAGCGATCAGATCAAAGGGCCCGTGATCAACAGCATTTCGCCGATGCTCGGCATGGCGGTCGGCGCGCTGGGGACCGCATTGCTGGTGCAATTCGCGCCGTTGCCGTTGATGCTTGCCTACTGTTTTCTGCTGGCCGCGTTTGTGATTCAGGCGGTTTATCTCGGTCGGGTCACAGAAACCGCCAGTCCTCAGCCTGGGGCATGGCAGTCCCTCAAGCCTTCATTGCACGTTCCGCAGCAGTCACGGCGCATGCTCTGGCTGGTGCTGCCGGTGGACATCGCCGCCTGGGCGCTGGGCGGCTTCTTTCTGTCCTTGAGCCCGTCGCTGCTGGTGGCGGCGACCGGCTCGACTTCGCCGCTCAATGGCGGGCTGGCCGTCGCGGCACTGACCCTCAGCGGTGCGCTGGCCATCCTGACCTTGCGTCAGCGTGCGCCGGTGCTCGGCTTGTGGGTCGGCGCGAGCTTTCTGTCACTCGGGGTGGCGGTGATTCTGTGTGCGGTCAATCTTGGTATGTTGTGGCTGTTCTTCGTCGGTGCGGTGGTGGCAGGCATCGGTTTCGGATCAAGCTTTCTGGGTGCGCTGCGCATGCTCATGCCAACTGCGCACACCCATGAGCGGGGCGGTTTGATGTCGGCTTTTCTGGTGCTCAGTTACCTGGCGTTCTGCATACCGGCGCTGATCGCCGGTTACTGCGCGCACAGTGCCGGCCTGGTGATGACCAGCAACGTCTATGGCGCGGTGGTGATTGTTCTCGCACTGCTGGCGTTGGCGGGGTTGGTGATGCGGCACGTTGGCGGCGGGGCGAAAAGCGCCCACGTGTAAATGGGCGTTTCGAATGGCTGCTGGTCAACAGTGCTCAGCGCAAATCGTTGACCATTTCCCCCAGCACGCTCAGCACATCCTTGGCCAGTTGCCCGGAGCGCTTGCCTGACCAGCCGGTGACCGGGTCTGGTGCGTTGTTGTGATCCTTGAACGGCATTTCCAGGGTCAGCGACAAACATTTATAGCGCTCGCCCACGGCGTTGGCGGCCAGATTGAGGTTGGCCTGACCTTTGGCGCTGCGCGGGTAGCCATAAACGTTCTGGAAGTCGGCGGTGACTTCGCCCAGACGGTGGCGAAAGCGCTCTTCGAGTTGCTGTTGCTGAAGGGTATAGCCCGGATTGCCTTCGCAGGCGGCGGTGAATACGTAAGGGATTTCTTCATCGCCGTGCACGTCGAGGAACATGTCCACACCGTACTTTTCCATCTGCTGCTTGACGAAGAATATTTCCGGCGTCAGTTCGGGCGTGCTGTCCTGCCAGGCGCGGTTGAGGTCCTTGCCGTTGGCGTTGGTGCGCAAGTGGCCGTAGAACGCACCATCCGGGTTCATGTTCGGCACCAGATACAGATCGGCACTGGCCAGCAACGTCTGCAACCCGGCGTCATCCTGCTGGAGGCGTTCGATCACGCCTTCCACGAACCATTCGGCCATGTGCTCGCCGGGATGTTGCTGAGCGATGATCCATATCTTGCGTTTGCCCTCGGCGCCGTCGCCTTTGCGCAGCAACTGAATATCCCGGCCTTCGACGCTTTTGCCGGTTGCCAGCAACTGCATCCCGGCTTTTTCCTGTGCCTGCCCGATCAGCCAGTCATGACGCGCGCGACTGTAAGGCTCGAAATAGGCGAGCCAGGCTTGATGCTGTTCAGGGGACAGGCTGAAATTCAGCGCCTTGCCGTCAAAACTGGACTGCACGCGAAACCAGTTCTGATGATCGTAGGATGCGACCGCATGGTAGCCGGTCCAGGCGTTGTTGAAGGTGGACTCGCTGGCGTTGGTCAGGCTGAACGCGTGGGGTACGCCGACGTTCAGGCCTTCGACCTTGAAATGGAACCACTGAAAGTGCGCGTTTCGCGTGTCCGGCCGAATGGCCAGGCGGATCCGGTCAGGGTCGCTGGCGTCCAGAACCTGGATGTTGCCGCTGTCGAAATCTGCACTGATGGTGAGGGTCACGGTGGCTTCCTGTGTACTTGGACGTTTTCAGGCTACTGTACACCGATCAGCCTCACGTCCCGCGACGTAAAGTTCTTTGCAACGGTCATCCGGTTTTCAGGAAATCGCTTCGGCGGTGACCATCAGGCTGCATACAAACGCGGTTAACAGGCACCACACAAGGTAGACGCGACGCTTGCGTCGATGCCAGCCGGACGCGCCGAGCAGCAGGGCGGGTGCCTGCAACTGGCGCCACACGCGCTCGCTGTTCTGAAACGCCGAAAGGTGCGCGGCGTCAGCATCCAGCCAGTGACGAAACTCGATCCGTTCGCTGGCGGTCGCCGCAGGACTTTGCAGATGCACGTACCAGCGGCTGGCCTGATCCTGAATGGCGCCGCTTTTGCCGCCCGCGTAAACCTGCGCCTTGCCCAGTGCCCGACGCATGGCGCGTTCGACTCTGGCCACTTCGGCATCCATGAACAGGGCGATATCGGCGTAGGGCAGACCGTCGACCCGGCTGAGCAGAAATATCTGCAGCGTGCGACGCGAGAGTTTGCGCAGCCTGTGGCTGAGCTCGACCGCCTCCGGCAATGCGTGCGGACGGGGCAGGCGGGTCGGCAGATGCAAGGAAGATGAGAGCTGATTACTCATGGTGTACCGCTCGCTGATCTTTCATGAAGGTCGTCCCTGAGCCGTGGCTCATCTACAGACTAGACTAGACTAGAGAATACGAGAATCATTCTCAAGTGTAAAATGACTGCATTTACTTTTTATGTGGCGCTTCCGGCTGCAAAATATGACCCTTATCAAGCGACGGCTTGCTATGATTCGCGCCATTGCTACACAACAAGCAGCACCCAGACTTCATTAGCCTGAAGCAGCGAAACCAAAAGAAAGAACCAAAAAAAGACCCGGCTAAAAAGCCGGGTCAAAAACCGTGATTAGCCTGATGAGGAGATAATCAGAAAGCCGACCTAAGACTTTCTGGTTACCCGACGGTTCTCGCGAACCGCTGAAGCAATAATAATCATTATCATTTGAAAATCAAATGTTTTTATCGCCCTCATCGAAATAAATAATCCGCCGGCGTTCGCTGGCGGACTATCACCCTCGTAATACCCTTCGACAATCTCCTATTCCAGCGGCAGTTCCGTGGTGCGCTTGACCGTGCTCATGGTGATATTGGAGTGGGCCTCATGCACGTGGGGCAGTTGCAGCAAGTGTTCACGCAAAAAACGTTCATAGCTGGCGATATCCTGCGCCACCACCTTGAGCATGAAATCCATTCCGCCCGCCATGGTGTAGCACTCCAGGACTTCGGGGTGGCCGATGATTGCCTCTTCGAATTCGGCGAGATAGCGCCGACCATGCCCTGACAGCTTGACCTCGACAAACACCGTCATGCTCAGTCCGAGCTTCTGCGTACTCAGCAGGGCCACGGTGCGCTCGATCACGCCATCTTCCTGAAGCCGGTGAATGCGCCTCCAGCATGGCGATTGCGACAGCTCGACCCGCTCGGCGATTTCCGCTGCGGAGAGGTTGGCATCGTGTTGCAGCAGGCGAAGAATCTTGCGATCGATGGGGCTCAATTTAGGCTGCATGAATTGACCTTGTTTTTTGTTATGGCCGAAAAAAGCATGCTCAATATCAGCAGATTCGCACGCATTTAGAAAGAAAAAGCCGCTTTGCTACAGGCAGTCTAGGGTCTGTTCCCGTTTCATCGCGGCCGCGTCGGACAGGCCCGCCCCTTCGGGTTGCGATGAAAAGGGAACAGACCCTGGTGTCAAGGCTGCCGGGCTGGACCGTCCCGCTGCAAAAGCCTGACGCCTATAACAACAAACAAGAACAAGAAGAGAGGTACGCGCATGTCCCTGGCTGATATTCGTCTGGATGATAAATACCGGCTTGCCACCGGCAACCTGTACCTGACCGGCACACAAGCCCTGACCCGCCTGCCGATGCTGCAAAAGCAGCGCGATGAGGCGCAGGGCCTGAACACCGCCGGGTTTATCTCTGGCTACCGTGGATCGCCGCTGGGCAATCTCGACAAAAGCCTATGGGACGCCAAAGACTATCTGCAGCAGAACGCCATCCATTTTCAGCCCGGCATCAACGAAGAACTTGCCGCCACGGCGGTGTGGGGCAGTCAGCAGGTCAATCTGTTCCCGCACGGCAAGTACGATGGCGTGTTTGCGCTTTGGTACGGCAAAGGGCCGGGTGTGGACCGCTGTGGAGACGTCTTCAAGCATGGCAATTCGGCGGGCGTCGCGGCCAATGGCGGCGTGCTGATCCTGGCGGGCGATGACCATGGCTGCAAATCCTCGACCATCGCGCACCAGAGCGAGCACGCCTTCATCGCCTCGATGATCCCGGTGCTCAACCCGAGCAACGTCCAGGAAATTCTCGATTACGGCATCATCGGCTGGGAACTGTCGCGCTACAGCGGATGCTGGGTGGCGATGAAAACCATCGCCGAAAACGTTGATTCTTCCGCCGTGGTGGAGGTCGATCCGTTACGCATCAAGACGCGTATTCCTGAAGACTTCGTGCTGCCTGAAGGCGGTCTGCACATTCGCTGGCCGGATCCGCCGCTGGCTCAGGAAGCGCGCCTCAATACCTACAAAATCTATGCGGCCAGGGCATTCGCCAGGGCCAACCAGCTCAACAAGGTGGTGATTGATTCTGCTCAGCCGCGGCTCGGCATTGTCACTACCGGCAAATCCTACCTTGATGTGCGTCAGGCGCTTGAAGAGCTGGGGATCGATCAGGCGCTGTGTGACAAGGTCGGCATCCGCGTGCTCAAGGTCGGCATGAGCTGGCCCCTTGAACCGGTGTCGGTGCATGACTTTGCCGAGGGGCTGGAAGAGATTCTGGTGGTCGAAGAAAAACGCAGCGTCATCGAGGATCAGTTGACCGGCCAGCTTTACAACTGGCCGGTGGACCGCCGCCCGGTGGTGGTCGGTGAGTTCGATGAGCAGGGCCGATCATTGCTGCCCAATCTCAGTGAGCTGACGCCGGCGATGATTGCCCGAGTGATTGCCAAACGTCTGGCGCCTTTCTACAGCAGTGCGCAGATCGACGCTCGGCTGCAATTTCTCAGCGAGAAGGAAAAGGCGCTTCAGGCCCCGCTGTTCAACACCCAGCGCACCCCGCATTTCTGTTCCGGCTGCCCGCACAACACTTCGACCCGTGTACCCGAAGGCAGCCGCGCCCTGGCCGGAATCGGCTGTCACTACATGACCATCTGGATGGATCGCGAAACCGATACCTTCACCCAGATGGGCGGCGAGGGCGTGACCTGGATCGGCCAGGCGCCGTTCACGGAAACGCCTCACGTCTTCCAGAACCTTGGCGATGGCACCTATTTTCATTCCGGGCACCTGGCGCTGCGTGCGGCGGTGGCCTCGAAGGTCAATATCACCTACAAGATTCTCTATAACTATGCGGTGGCAATGACCGGTGGCCAGCCGATTGACGGCGTTCTACGCGTCGATCAGTTGAGTCACCAGGTGTTCAACGAAGGCGTGCAACGCATTGCGCTGGTCTCCGACGAACCCGAAAAATACCCGGATCGTGCGAGCTTTGCGCCGATCACCAGCTTTCATCACCGGCGCGATCTGGACAGCGTTCAGCGCGAGTTGCGTGAATTCAAAGGGGTTTCGGTCATTATCTATGACCAGACCTGTGCTACCGAAAAGCGCCGTCGCCGCAAACGCGGCACGATGCCTGATCTGGAAAAGCGCGCGTTGATCAATCCGGCCGTGTGCGAAGGCTGCGGCGATTGCGGGGTCAAATCCGGTTGCCTGTCTGTGCTGCCCAAGGAGACAGCGCAAGGTCGCAAGCGGGAAATCGATCAGAACGCGTGCAACAAGGATTTCAGCTGCGTCGAAGGTTTCTGTCCGAGTTTTGTTACTGTGCATGGCGGCACATTGCGTAAGCCAGCGCTGCCCAAACAGGCCGAGGCGTTCGCTCGTCTGCCAGAGCCCGCGCTGCCGTCGCTGGAACGGCCGTTCAACATTCTGCTGCCCGGCGTCGGCGGGACGGGCGTGACCACTGTCGGTGCAATGCTCGGTTATGCCGCCAATCTGGAAGGCAAGGGGTGCAGCGTGCTTGACCAGGCCGGGTTGGCGCAGAAATTCGGGCCGGTGGTGAGCCATATCCGCATCGCAGCGCGCCAGCAGGATTTATTTGCCGTGCGCATTGCGGCTGGTGAAGCGCACTTGCTGCTGGGCTGCGACCTGCTGGTGGCGGCCGGTCCCGACGCGATTGCCAAGCTCGACAGCAGGTTTTCCCACGCCGTGGTCAACAGTCAGCAGACCCCGACGGCCGAGTTCACCCGTAATCCTGATGCCGTGTTCCCGGCCGAAGCGATGAAGCAGACCATCATCGACGCTGTGGGGGCAGAGAAGACCCATTTTGTCGAAGCCACCTCACTGGCCACCCGCTTGATGGGCGACAGTATTGCCAGCAACCTGTTCATGCTCGGTTACGCCTTCCAGTTGGGGTTGATCCCGCTGGCCTCGGCCGCCATCGAAAAAGCCATCGAGCTTAACGGCGTGGCCGTCACGCTCAATCAGCAGGCGTTTCTCTGGGGGCGCCGCACTGCGCATGATCCCGCTGCGGTCGAAGCGTTCGTCAATCCGCAGCAGCAGGTCAGCGAGCCGCAACCCTTGAGTCTGGAGCAGCGCATTCACGATAACGTCAGCACCTTGCAGCAGTATCAGAACAGCGCGTATGCCGAGCGTTATCTGCGGCTGGTGCAACGCGTGCGCGACGCTGAGTCGCGAGTGTTTCCCGGTCAGCGACTGACGCTGACAGAAGCGGTCGCGTTCAACTACTTCAAGCTGCTGGCCTACAAAGATGAATACGAAGTCGCGCGGCTCTACAGCAACGGTGACTTCACCCGGCAACTGGAGGCGCAATTCGAAGGCGACTACCGACTGGAGTTTCACCTTGCACCGTCCTGGCTGGCCAAACGCGACCCACATAGCGGCCAGCCGCGCAAACGCAGTTTCGGACCGTGGATGCTGCGTGCCTTCGATGTTCTGGCAAAATTCAAATTCCTGCGCGGCACGGCGCTTGATCCGTTTGGCCGCAGCCTGGAGCGCAGGCAGGAGAGGGAATTGATTGACCGCTACGTCAGCGATATCGAACTGATCCTGCAACACCTTCAGGCACAAAACCTCCACACAGCCCTGAGCCTGGCGCGTCTGCCTGAAAAGATCCGTGGTTATGGCCACATCAAGGAAAACGCCATGAAAGCCGCTGCCTTCCAGGCTGATATCCTGCGCAAAAGCCTGGAGAGCGGCAAAGTGATAGCGCCGAAGCTATACGAGGTGGCTGCTTGATGCGGTGAGTGAGTTGAATAACGCGGTGGTATTCATGTCGTGACGCTCCGCTTCACATAGCGGTTCTGCGATGTCAGTCGGATATGTTCACGACTCAAGGCACCTTTTCGCCCCTNCCGTCACTTACGTCGCAATTTGCGTCGTCAGTGCCATAGCGATAAAAAAGCGCTTTCTTTTATGTGCAGTGACTGCGGGCAAGGCATGACACGGTCGGACGCAGAGCGTCCAGAAATGCATCGCCACGCGGAGCGTAGCGACGATAATCATGCGGCGCGGAGGCGCTTACTGAATCGGTCTGAACAGGTGTGCATGCCCGGCCCGATACAGCGAGGACTCACTGAAAGTGTCGGCGGCGAGCACGCGGCCGACGAGGATCAGTGCGGTGCGCCGAAAACCTTTGGCCTGCACTTTTTCTCCGATATTTTCCAGCGTACCGATGACCCAGTCCTGATCCGGCCAGCTGGCACGATGCACCACCGCTATCGGGCAGTCGGCGCCGTAATGCGGGGTCAGCTCTTCGACGATTCTGTGCAGGTTATTGACCCCCAGATGAATCGCCATGGTCGCCTTATGGCTGGCCAGACTCGCCAACTCCTCACCACTCGGCATCGACGTCTTGTCGGCATAACGGGTCAGAATCACGCTTTGGGAAACGTCCGGCAGCGTCAGTTCCACACCCAGTAACGCAGCGCATGCGGCGGTCGCCGTCACTCCCGGAATGATTTCGTAAGGAATGTTCAGTTCACGCAAATGACGAATCTGCTCGCCGATGGCACCGTACAGGCTCGGGTCGCCTGAATGTACCCGAGCGACGTCCTGACCCTGCGCATCTGCCGCCTTGATCAAATCAATGATCTGCTCCAGATGCAGTTCGGCACTGTTGGTCACCTGTATCGCCTGATTGCCTTCCAGCACGGCCAGCGGCACCAGTGAACCGGCATAAATGATCACCGGACAGGTGCGGATCAGACGCTGGCCCTTGACGGTGATCAATTCGGGATCGCCGGGGCCTGCGCCGATGAAGTAGACGGTCAAAGAATTCTCCGGAAATGAATGCGCGAGGGCTGCAATTATCCGCCTGTAACCGGGCAGGTTGCCAAGGCAAATGTCACCTGCGCGCTTTTTTGCCGTTCGATTACCAGTCGCGCCGTGCCATCGCCCAGTTGCGCGGCCAGTGCCAGTGCCGAACCTTCGGCAACACCATGACACCCCGTCGTCTGAAAGACATGAGCGGAGCGGTGCGTCAGATGCAGCTCCCACGCCACCAGTTGCGCTGCGTTGAAAAACACCAGCGGCAGTGACAGTTGCACGGCCAGCTCGATGAGGCCCGGCTCCTGAGCCTTCAAGTCGATCGATGCCAGCGCGCTGACGCTGCCGAGCTCCAGGTCAATCGCGTGAAGACTGTTCTCGATCAGCTCGCGCAAGGTCGCCGCCGAACAGCCGCGCCGACAGCCCAGCCCGACCACCAGCGGCGCGCCGGGTTGAACGGAAGCGGGATCAGGCCTGATGCTGGTCGGCATCATGTGCGTGCGCAGTGTTCAACTGAGCATCGCCTCGGCGGAACAGCCAGGCGCTGATCAGGCCCATGGCAATCCAGAACAGCGCGTTGGTCAGCAGCGAAGCGATCATGAACTGCGATTCCAGCGATTCGGGTGCAAGGCTTTCATGAATCAGCGGTTGCGGCGCGCCGATCACATGCGGCACGGCCATGATCGCCAGCCCCAGCGCTTTCAGCAGTCGGCTCTGACCAAGCACCAGCAAGGCCAGTCCGACGGCAGTAGACGCGGCAGTGCCGATCCACCATGCCTGACGCTGACTCAACTCCGCAGCAGCGGTACCCGGAAGTTCTGGCGGCAGACCCAGGGTCGGTGCCAGTACGAACACCGCAAAACCGGCCAGCCCCCACCATAAGCCCTGCGCGTTGCGGCCCGGAGCGCGCAGCGTGTAGAGACCGGCCAGCATCAGTGCGAAACCCACGGCGACCACAAGGTTGCCACCAGTCGTCGACAGCACGCGCTGCCAGCCGTCTTCGGGCTCCCAGGCAGCTTCTTCATGCACATGGCTGTGCGCGGCCGCTGCGCCGCCTGCATGCTCGTGCACCTGTTCGGTTGAAGCATTTTCATAGGTTTCAGCCTGCTGGATCAGCGGGACGACCCACAGGCTTTGCAGCAAGGTCAGCAGCAGGGCTGCAAGCAGCCCGGTGAAACCGGCTGTCTGGGCGATTCGCTTGAACATTGTATTGTCCTCAATGGCAAGGGAATGCGGCGCTGTGACGGGTGTCGTGTGCCGCATTGTGCACGGCGGCAATGTGCGAGAACCCGGCGAAATAGACCAGGCACGCACCCAGTACGGCGGCGCTGATCGCGGCGGTAAGTCGTTGGGTCTGGGTGGCGCTGGTAGCGGCCGTCTGGCTGCTGCTGATGGTGGACATGGCGTTCCCTCTTGAGTATTGGCAAGTGGGCCATGCGCACGCGAACCCACTGACGATCGTCAGAGGTTTCGACTGCGCCCGCCCACCGCGGGTGTGTCATTGCAAAAACATCGGGCCGGTCTCCGGGCTCGCGAGGGGCCTGAACAGCGTTACGTTCAGGCCTTCAAGGTCACCTTCCCATGCCGTGGCACAGTGGATCAGACCTTCTCTCGCTTACCGTTGCGGGGGCAGCACCGGACTTGCTCAAAAAGCTTGAGCGCACCGGTTTCCCGTTTCACCCCGTGAGGGGCACCCGAAATCAGGCGCACAGGAGAGCATGAGCAACCGGGCATCGTCAATCTGAACGATTGACCTGTCTGCGGCCACTGCGTAGCCTTGCCGGTTCGAGGTTCTCCATTCGTAAACCGTTACACATGGAGCTAAGACGGGAATGCGGTACATGCCGCAGCTGCCCCCGCAACTGTAAACGGTCATGTTCATTGCACAGCCACTGCTGCGGCGGGAAGGCGCGATGAATGCAGGTCGCCAGGGTCTTCGATGATCAGCGACGTGCCGCCGTGAGCCAGGAGACCTGCCTCGAACCGGGCTGACAAAAGCCTGCGAATTCCCACTACAACCGGGCGGGGTGATCCGGTGGCGATCCGAACCCTGTGCGTGCACGCGGTTCTCGTCCTGTTTGCCCGCCGCATTGCCAAAGGGCACCTGATGAAAACACTGGCCAAGCTTCCCGTCACCATCGTCACCGGCTTCCTCGGCTCGGGCAAGACCACCCTGTTGCGACACATGCTCGACAACGCTGAAGGGCGGCGCATCGCGGTGATCGTCAATGAATTCGGCGAGTTGGGCATCGACGGTGAAATCCTCAAGCAGTGCACCATCGGCTGTACCGAAGAGGAAGCCAGCGGCCGTGTTTATGAGCTGGCCAACGGCTGCCTCTGCTGCACGGTGCAGGAAGAGTTCTTTCCGGTGATGCGTGAACTGGTCGCCCGTCGTGGCGACCTGGACCACATCCTTATCGAAACCTCGGGGCTGGCCCTGCCCAAGCCGCTGGTGCAAGCCTTCCAGTGGCCGGAAATCCGCAACGCCTGCACGGTCGACGCGGTCATCACCGTGGTCGACAGCCCGGCGGTGCTGGCCGGTACCTTCGCTGCGTTCCCGGATCAGGTCGATGCACAGCGCAAGCTGGACCCTAATCTGGACCACGAATCGCCGCTGCACGAGCTGTTTGCTGATCAACTGGCCAGCGCCGATCTGGTGATCCTCAACAAAGCCGACATGATCGACGCTAAGGGGCTGGCCGCAGTGCGTGCTGAAGTTGCCGAAGAGTTGCCGCCAGCCGTCAAAGTGGTCGAAGCCAGCAGCGGCCGCCTGCCGATCAGCGTCCTGCTTGGCGTCGGTGCCGAGTCCGAGCTGCATATCGACGCCCGCAAGACTCATCACGATCATCACGAAGGCGACGACGCTGACGACCACGATCATGACGCGTTCGATTCGATTTCCCTGACACTGCCTCAGGCCGATGAAAAAGTGCTGCTCGATGCGCTGAATCAACTGGTCGTGCAGCACGGCATTTTGCGTGTGAAAGGCTTCGCGGCGATCCCGGGCAAACCGATGCGCCTGCTGATTCAAGGCGTGGGTACGCGTTTCGACAAGCATTTCGATCGCGCCTGGCGTGCCGATGAAGTGCGTGCCACGCATCTGGTGCTGATTGGCCAGGAGCTGGATGCCGTGGCACTGCAGACTCAGCTCAACGCTGCGATTGCCGGCTGACCCATGCATTTACTGAGAACCCAGCCCGGCGGTTTTGTGCCGGACGACAACATCGCCGACCTGGGACAGACGCCAGCCGAGCTGGTGATTCTCTGCAGTGGCGATTCGAGCCTGGCGCTGCTGGCCGAAGCTGCTCAGCAGTTGCCCGAGGATTACCCCAGCCTGCGTCTGGCCAATCCGATGCAGGTGCAGAATCACGCCTCGGTCGATCTGTATGTCGATGAGGTGCTGCGCCACGCCAAAGTCATTCTGCTTTCCCTGCACGGCGGCATCGGCTACTGGCGCTACGGCGTCGAGCGCTTGATGGAGCTGGCCGCGCGTGGCGTACAGGTCATTCTGGTGCCGGGTGATGACCGCCCGGATCCGGAGCTGAGTGACCTGAGTACTGTGCCGGCCACCGAACGCGACCGGCTTTGGCAATTCCTGCGTCAGGGCGGTTTGCAGAACGCACTGGATTTGTATCGCTGCATGGCCAGTCAGTGGCTGGACCGTGATTATCCGTGGGCCGAACCCCGGCCGTTGCCGCGCACCGCGATTTATCACCCGCAACGAGCCATGGCCAGCTTGCCGGATTGGCAGGCCGATTGGGACGCGGAACAGCCCGTGGTCGCGCTGCTGTTCTATCGCTCGCACCTGCAGGCCGCCAACACCGGTTTCATCGACGAATTCTGTACCCGCTTGCAAGCGCAGGGCATCAACCCGCTGCCCATTGCAGTCGCCAGTCTCAAGGAGCCCGCCTGCTTTGTTCAGGTGGAAAACTGGCTGGATGAATCCGATGCCGAGCTGATCCTCAACACCACCGGATTTGCCCAGTCGAGCCCGGAAGCGCCGCATCTGCGTCCGTTTCGACGCAATGTGCCGGTGATTCAGGCGATCTGTGCCCAGGACAACGAACCTGCCTGGGAGGCCAGCGAGCAGGGCCTTGGCGCTCGTGATCTGGCGATGCACATTGCCTTGCCGGAACTGGACGGGCGTATTATCAGCCGACCGATCAGCTTCAAGGATCTGGCCTGGCGCAGCGAACGCAGCCAGTCGGACGTGGTTTGTTACCGCGCTCAGCCGGACCGCATGGACTTTGTCGCGCAACTGGCGCGGCGCTGGATCGAACTGGCGCGGCTGCCCAATGCCGACAAACATGTGGCACTGATTCTCGCCAATTACCCGACTCGCGATGGACGGATCGGCAATGGGGTCGGTCTGGATACGCCCGCTGCGGCGCTGAACATTCTGCGTGCCATGCAGGCCGAGGGTTACCCGCTGGCGCAGTTGCCGGACAGCGGCACCGAGCTGATCCAGCAACTGTTGGGTGGCGTGACCAACGACCTGGACAGCATCGACCAACGCCCGTGTCACCAGAGCATGGCACTGGATGAATACCTGGCAGCGTTCAACGAACTGCCGCAGAGCAATCGTGACGCGGTGACCGCCCGCTGGGGCGCGCCGGATGCCGATCCGATGTTTCGCGGTGGCCGGATGATGATCGCCGGCCTGCGCTTCGGCCTGACCTTCGTCGGCATTCAACCGGCGCGGGGTTATCAGGTTGACCCGAGTGCGGTCTATCACGACCCGGATCTGGTGCCGCCGCATGGCTATCTGGCGTTCTATTTCTGGCTGCGCAAGGCGTATGGCGCGCATGCCGTGGTGCATGTCGGCAAGCATGGCAATCTGGAATGGCTACCAGGCAAGGGTGTCGGGCTGTCGCGAACCTGCTGGCCGGACGCTGTGCTGGGAGCAATGCCCAATATCTATCCGTTCATCGTCAATGACCCTGGCGAGGGCGCCCAAGCCAAGCGCCGCACGCAGGCGGTGATCATCGACCACCTGATGCCGCCGCTGACCCGCGCCGAAACCTATGGCCCGTTGCGTGATCTTGAACTGCTTGCCGACGAATTCTACGAAGCGCAGTTGCTCGATCCGCGTCGTGCCCGCGAACTGCAACGCGACATTCTCGAGCTGGTCCGCGAAACACGCATCGACCGCGAGCTGTCGCTGGACGCGTCTACTGACAGCGATGCCGATGCGGCGGTCTGGCTGCCGCGTCTGGACACGTACCTGTGTGACTTGAAGGAATCGCAGATTCGCGACGGCCTGCACATTTTTGGCCAGTCGCCGGAAGGGCGTTTGCGCATCGATACTTTGCTGGCCCTGTTGCGCATTCCGCGCGGTGACGGACGTGGGGCGCAATCCAGTCTGTTGCGGGCCCTGAGCAAGGCGTTCGAACTGGGCTTTGACCCGCTGGATTGTGAGCTGGCCGAGCCCTGGAGTGGCTCGCGTCCCGCTGCGTTGCTGGCCGTCAGCACAGACCCGTGGCGCAGTGCCGGTGATGCTCGCGAGCGGCTGGAGCTGTATGCCGCCGCCCTCATCGAACGCGTAACGCTGGGTGAAGAGCTGCATGATTTGCCGGCTCATGATGATCTGGCCCTGATTCTTGACAACCTGCGCGAAGTGGTCGCACCACGGCTGGACGCCTGCGGCCCCGGCGAAATGCAGGGCATGCTCGATGCGCTGAGCGGCCGCTTCGTTCCGGCCGGGCCCAGTGGCGCGCCAAGCCGTGGGCGGTTGGATGTGCTGCCGACCGGGCGTAACTTCTTCAGCGTGGACGTGCGCAACCTGCCGACCACCACGGCCTGGCGCATCGGTTTTCAGTCGGCCAACCTGCTGCTGGAGCGCCATCTCCAGGATCACGGCGACCATTTGCGCCAGTTGGGCCTGTCCGTCTGGGGTACGGCGACCATGCGCACCGGTGGCGATGATATCGCTCAAGCCATGGCTTTGATGGGCGTGCGTCCGGTCTGGGCGACCGGCAGCCAGCGGGTCGATGATTTCGAGATTCTGCCGGTCAGCCTGCTGGACCGCCCGCGCGTGGACGTCACGCTGCGGGTGTCCGGCTTCTTCCGCGATGCGTTCGCCAACCTGATCAAACTGTTCGACGCCGCAGTACAAGCGGTAGCCGCGCTCGACGAACCGGATGATTTGAACCCGCTGGCGGCCAGAGTGCGTGAAGAGCGGCAAGCTTTCGTGGACGAAGGTTTGAGCGAGGAGGAGGCTGCACGGCAGGCCGGCTGGCGAATTTTCGGTGCCAAGCCCGGTGCCTACGGGGCGGGTGTGCAAGGGGCGATTGATGGTCGCTTGTGGCAAAGCCGCGAAGATCTCGCCGAGGTCTACCTGAATTGGGGCGGCTACGCTTACGGCGCGGCCGATGAAGGCACCCCGGCCCGGCAACGCTTTGCCCAGCGCCTGTCCCAGGTGCAGGCTGTCCTGCAAAATCAGGATAATCGTGAGCACGACCTGCTCGATTCGAACGATTATTATCAGTTTCAGGGCGGCATGCTCGCCGCGTCGGAAAGCCTCAGCGGGCAGAAGACCGCCAGCTACCATGGCGATCACAGTCAGCCGGACCTGCCGAAGATCCGTACCCTCAAGGAAGAATTGAACCGGGTAATCCGCTCGCGTGCGGCGAACCCGAAATGGATCGAGGGGGTCAAGCGCCATGGGTACAAAGGCGCGTTCGAAATGGCCGCGACCGTGGATTTCCTGTTTGCTTTCGACGCCACCACGGAACTGATCGATGATCATCAATACGCACTGCTGGCCGACGCGTATCTGCTCGACCCGGCGACCCGCGATTTTATCGCGCAACACAACCCCGACGCCCTGCGCGACATGACCGAGCGCATGCTCGAAGCTCAGCAGCGCGGGCTCTGGCAGGACCCCGGCGAGTATCAGCAAGCGCTGGAAGACCTGTTGTTGGACATAGAAGAGAACTGATGACCTTGCCTGACTCAAGCCTGAGCGACACTCCACATTTTCCGCTGGCTGCGGTGGTCGGTGCCGATGACCTGAAGCTGGCGCTGTGCCTGACCGCTATCGACCCGCGCATTGGCGGGGTCTTGATCGAAGGCCCGCGTGGCATGGCCAAGTCGACCCTGGCGCGCGGTCTGGCTGATCTGCTGGCCAGCGGTCAGTTCGTCACCTTGCCATTGGGTGCCACCGAAGAGCGTCTGGTCGGCACGCTCGATCTGGACGCCGCACTGGCCGAGGGCCGAGCGCGTTTCTCGCCGGGCGTGCTGGCCAAGGCTGACGGTGGCGTGCTGTATGTCGATGAAGTCAACCTGCTCGCCGATCATCTGGTTGATCTGTTGCTGGACGTTGCCGCCAGCGGCGTCAATCAGGTCGAGCGCGATGGCATTTCCCATCGCCACGCTGCGCGCTTCGTGCTGATTGGCACCATGAACCCGGAAGAAGGCGAATTGCGCCCGCAGTTACTGGATCGCTTTGGCTTGAACGTGGCGCTGAGTGGTCAGACCCAGCCGGCCGAGCGCAGCCAGATCATCCGTCGGCGTCTGGATTTCGATGCCGATCCGATGGTTTTTTGCCAGCACTGGCAGGCGGAGCAGGACGACCTGAAGCTTCGTTGTGAACAGGCGCGTCTGCTGCTGCCGAGCATCGAGCTGGATGATCATTCCTTGGCCGAGATCACCGAACGCTGTTTCGCGGCGGGGGTCGACGGCATGCGGGCCGATCTGGTCTGGTTGCGGGCTGCCCGTGCGCATGCCGCGTGGCGTGGTGCGGACCAGATCGAAGAGCAGGACATTGAAGCGGTGGCCGAATTCGCCTTGCGCCACCGCCGTCGCGAACCCACTCCGCCGCCACACAATCAAGACGCACCGCCGCCTGATTCGTCTCCCAGGCCAGACAAGCCAGAGGGCGGGCAGGGCAGTTGGGGCGAGTTGCCAGCTCAGGCGGTGATCACCGGTTCTCGTCGCGAAGTGCCGAGCTGGCCAAAAAAGCCTTAGGCATCCGCCCTCGCGCTGCACAGGGGGCGGATGCCATTCCCCGTCCCGGTCGACGGGCTGCCGGTAGGCAGGGTGCCGTTCGCGCAGGTGCCGACGGCCCCGTGCGATGGTTGCCGACGCTGCTGAATGGGCGCCCGAAAAGCCGCAAGGATCTGGTGCGCCAGCCGCGCAGCGCTCGCCCGAGTGAATTGTTGCTGGTGATCGTCGATGCCTCGGCCTCAACCCGCCGTCACCAAGCCCTGAGCCAGGCCAAAGGCCTGCTGTCGCAAGTGTTCGATGACGCCTATCGGCGCCGCGCGCGGCTGGCCTTGCTGACCGCGAGTGGCACTACACCGCGCTGGCAGCATCAGGGCCTCAAAGCATCAGCTGCGCTGACCCCATGGCTGGATACACTGGGCGCGGGGGGCGGCACACCACTGTCCGCCGCGCTTGAACAAGCCATGACCTGGCTGGCACAACGCCAAAAACGTCACCCCTCGGAACAGCATCGCGTACTGGTGCTGACCGACGGCAGAATCAAGCAACTGCCAGCGCTGCCGACATTCGCCTGCGCCACCCTGCTGATCGACATCGAAAAAGGCCCGATCCGATTGGGAAGAGCAAAAGAACTGGCATCAACCCTGGGCGCCGAATATCGGCACATCGACGAGCTGAAGCGGGTTTGAGGGGCTGATTCATATGCGTGCCAAGGCTTCGGCACGATAGTCAGGGAGAATGACCCAAGCTTAACTGGCACCGCAGAATCGACAGTCGATCGTTGTGCCGCCAGGCAGTTGCCACTGAATGCTTTTGATGTGCTTTTC
>NZ_LGLN01000032.1:0-88163 GCF_001293775.1 Pseudomonas syringae pv. cilantro | reverse complement strand
AGGTGCCCTGAGCCGTAACCAAACATCACTGGCATCGCAGAGCCACTGTGTGACGCAGAGCGTCACGAACTGCCTACCGACGCGGCACGACAGTCAAACCAAGCCAGGCGCCTAACGCCCAGAAACCTGAAAGCCCCGCTTCCAGACTCCCAAGGACCTGCGAGTGCGCATCGCACAACGCGTGATCAGGCCGGCATGGTCCAAGGCATCAAGTCATACCCTTCATTACTGATTTCCGCACGGGCCTGTTCCAGAACGCTGGCCAACTGCTGCTTATCCGAATAAGTGCTGCTCGGAATCTGCTTGCGACCAATACGATTACTGGTGCGATCGATCACCGTCAGGCTCAACTCGCCGTTACCATCCTGTGGTGCCCAGGCAACACACTGGAAAGGTTCAAAAGCGTGTCCAGCGATCAGAAGTGCATCGTTGAAGCGCAGTGGGGCGTTCATGGTCGTTTCCTCAAGTGCCCGTATCAATTCAGTCACGTCGGTGGGCTGACCGTCCGGCTGGTTACTTGTGTTGATGAGCGACAAGGGGGCCTGAGTCACACGCTTTACCAGAAAAATCCTGAATTTTTTTTCACCCGCACCCGACGGGTGCAACGCCGAGCCTGCCAGGCAGGCGCGTTCAACTTAATCACATTTGGTTATGACGGTTAGATCCAAACGGTACAAGGGTGCGTCAAATATTTGCTAACGTAATATTCGGGCTCGCCAACATGCTGTTTATAAAACATTTTTAAAAATACCCATCCGACGCCGGGCGCCAAGGAACCTATATGCATGAAACGGCCCCCGCGCGACGTCTGCTGATGATCGATCCAGACGAGGCGTGCCAGCACCTGATCCCGATCCTGCAAGCCGCCGGATGGACGGTCGAGAGCAGCACACTGGATACTGACCCTGTCAATGACTACGACGTCGGCTTGATCCACTTGAAAGCCACGCATTTCGAACACCTCGACACACTTGAAAAACGGATCACCCGCGACACCAACCGCTGGGTCGCGCTGCTGACCGCCAACGACCTGCGACGCGAGCGAATCGGTGATTTCGTCTGCCAGTGGTTTTTCGATTTTCAAACCGTGCCGCTCGATGCAGAACGCATGCAGGCCACTCTGGACAAAGCGTTCGACAGTGCACTGTCAAACACGCAAAGCAGGGGGCTTGTACCTCAGGGCGAACCGGAAATGCTCGGCGACAGCCGACTGACGCGGGAACTGCGGCGTCTGTTGAGCAAGCTGGCACCCACTGAATCGCCGGTGCTGATCCGTGGCGAGCGCGGCACCGGCAAGGCATTGATCGCACGGAGCCTGCACGCCCAGTCCCGGCGTCGTGACAAACCGTTCGTCACGGTTGATTGTGCTGCCGTAGCCGAGCATCTGATCCACGCCGAGTTGTTTGGCCATGAAGCGGGTGCTGTCGAGGGCCTGCCGGAGCGCAGCATCGGGCGTATCGCGGCGGCGGATGGCGGCACATTACTGCTTGAAAACATCGGTGATCTGCCGTTGGAAACCCAGGCAGATCTGTTGCGCTTTCTGGAAGACGGGCAGCTTCAGCGCCTTGGCAGCAGCGAGCCGGTCAGTGTAGACGTACGGGTACTGGCTACCACCGAGGCAGACCTCGAAACGGCCATTCGTAAAAAGCGTTTTCGAGAGGATTTGTATTATCGGCTTAACGTGTTGCAGGTGGGCACTGCGCCACTGCGCGAACGGCATGGCGATCTGGCGCTGCTGGCCAATCATTTTGCTCACCTCTACAGTCAGGAAAGTGGTCGACGGGCACGCAGTTTCAGTCAGGATGCGCTCATAGCCCTTGGCAAGCACGACTGGCCGGGCAATGTCAGTGAACTGGCCAATAGGGTGCGAAGAGGGCTGGTGCTGGCGGAAGGCAGGCAGATCGAAGCGGTCAATCTGGGTTTGCCGGGCGACGATGACGTGGCTGGCAGCATGAGCACTCTGGAGGAGTACAAATCCCGTGCCGAACGTCAGGCGTTGTGTGATGTGCTGACACGTCACAGCGACAATCTGAGCATGGCCGCCAAGGTGCTAGGGATTTCGCGACCGACCTTCTACCGTTTGTTGCACAAGCATCAGATCCGCTGACGGACCCAGCAGATTCGACACGGCTGCCATCGCCTGCTCGCGGCGCTGCTGCCAGTCGCCGTCGAGCACCTGATAGGCTTGCCGGTGACTGTCGAGCCATTCGCGGCTGGCGTCGAAGAACGCCTGGCGCTCGCCCAGCGCCGGCTGGCAGCGTTGGCCGTCGCTGATCCAGTGCACACCCTGTGGCGACAGCAGCAGGTGCAGGTCGTAGGACCTGTTCAGCAGTTGCTGTTCGATCCACGCAGGGCAATCGCCGAACAGGGTGCGGCTCCAGAGCATATTGCTCAGCAGATGGGTGTCGAGAATCAGCAACTGCGGAGCGCTTGCCCGTGCAGCGTCCTCCCAGGCCAATTGACCCTGAGCGATGGCCGGGATGTCGCTGTAAAACGTATCGCGGCCCTGCCGGTCGATGAACTCGCGAACGTATTCACCGACCATGACCCCGCCGAAGCGCCGCTGGACCTCAACCGACAGCCAGCTCTTGCCACTCGACTCGGGGCCGGTCAGGACCAGAACCTTCATCGCGCCAGTACCAGATCATTGCGCCATTCGCGCCAGCCCTGAACCGCCAGCAAGGTGAACAGAGCATAAAGGGCGGCTGTCAGGTACAGGTCTTTATAGATGAACAGGCCGACAAAAATCACATCCAGAACAATCCACAACGGCCAGCACTGCACGCGTTTCTGCGCCATCCACACCTGTGCCACCAGGCTGAAGCCGGTCAGGGCGGCGTCGAGCCAGGGTTGTGCGGCATCCGTGAAGTGTGCCATGCCCGCGCCCAGGCCCAGGCTGATCAGCACGCCGACCGCCAGCCCCTTGAGTACCGAATTGCGGTTCAGCACGCTGACTGCCCTGACAGGCAGGCCATTGCCATGCCGGGTCCATTGCAGCCAGCCGTAGACTTGCAAACCGGCATAGATCACTTGCAGCAGCATGTCCGAATACAACTTCACGTCGAAGAAAATCCAGATGTAGATCACCACCATCACCAGGCCGATGGGCCAACACCAGGGGTTCTGCTTCACTGTCAGCCAGACTGCGATCACACCGATGGCTGCGGCAAAGAGTTCAAGCCCGGACATGGCGGCACCTTGGTTGGGGGAGTGGTTGCAGGGGCGGCGATTGTAATCGCTTCCGTGCCCGGCGGGGAGCCTGCGTGGCGACGAGCATTACGCCAGCAGGCGTTGTGCGTAAAGGTCTGCTAGCATTCCGCGGCTCGCGTCTGCGCAGGTTCAAGCTTCGTTCAGGTTTGTAACGGCATAGTGGCAACCGTTTTTTTACACAGTGGCAACCATTTTTTACACAATAACGTTAAACGGCGAGCCTGCGGCGTCGCTTCATGGGGGAAAGTGATGGATCTTTGGACCGCTGCTCAGGCGTTGATACTGGGTATTGTTGAAGGGCTTACGGAGTTCCTGCCGATCTCCAGCACCGGGCACCAGATCATTGTTGCCGACCTGATCGGTTTTGGTGACGAGCGCGCCATGGCCTTCAACATCATCATCCAGCTGGGGGCGATTCTGGCGGTGGTCTGGGAATTTCGGCGCAAGATTCTGGATGTGGTCGTCGGCTTGCCCAAACAGCAACAGGCTCAGCGTTTTACCCTTAACCTGTTGATCGCGTTCATGCCGGCGGTGGTGCTCGGGGTGATCTTTGCCGACCTGATCCATCATTATTTGTTCAACGCCATCACGGTGGCCACGGCACTGGTTATCGGCGGCGTGATCATGCTCTGGGCCGAACGCCGCGAGCACGCGGTCCGCACTGAAACCGTCGATGACATGACGTGGACCGATGCGCTGAAAATCGGGCTGGTGCAGTGCCTGGCGATGATTCCCGGTACGTCCCGTTCGGGCTCTACCATCATTGGTGGCCTGCTGTTCGGCTTGTCGCGCAAGGCCGCCACGGAGTTCTCGTTCTTCCTCGCCATGCCGACCATGGTCGGCGCTGCCGTCTACTCGGGTTACAAGTACCGGGACATGTTCCGTCCGGACGACTTCGCGGTCTTCGCGATCGGTTTCATCACCTCGTTCATTTTCGCCATGATCGCGGTGCGCGGGCTACTCAAGTTCATTGCCACTCACAGCTATGCAGTGTTTGCCTGGTATCGCATTGCCTTCGGCCTGCTGATTCTGGCGACCTGGCAGTTTGGCTGGATCGACTGGGCATCGGCCAAGGCATGACCACTTCCCGACCACCCCAGAGGCCCGCCAGCCGGGGACGCGCGCCTGTCCGGCAGTTGCCCCTGAAGCTGGCGCTGTTAGTGCTGTTGTGCGCCTTGCCGGCGTACGGCTCGGTATCGTTGTGGGTCAGGCAGGGCATGCTGATTCCGGCGTGTGCTTTGCTCGGCATGAGCCTGCTGGCGTTCGTGCTGTATCGCCACGACAAGCGTCAGGCCGGAAACGGCGGTCAGCGCACCCCGGAAAACGTTCTGCACACCTTGGAATTACTGGGCGGCTGGCCGGGTGCGCTGCTGGCGCAACAGATGTTTCGCCACAAGACCCGCAAGGTGTCGTTTCAGATCGTGTTCTGGCTGATCGTGCTGGTGCATCAGGCGTTGTGGGTAGACTGGCTGTTTCTCGGCAAGCGGCTCTGGCAGATGCTGCTGTTGCCGCTTCAGGGCCTTATAACATCAACGCAATCTGCTGGCGTTTTGGCAATTTGCTGACCACCAGTTGATGAGAGCGGGTGACCAGGTCCTTGATTTCCGATCCGCTCAACGCCTCCAGTTTAGCCACGCTGATCCAGTGCGCTCTGGCCAGATAGGGCGCAGGGCGGATGCCGGGCCGGTCGACATAGCCCAGAAACAAATCCGCAGCGACCTTGAACGCCAGTTCCCCACCGGCAAGGTCCATGACCGCAAACATCTTCTTCTCGGCAACCGAAAACACCCGCACACCGCCCCATTTGTAGTCCTCCCGCGCACCCGGCAGGCTGAGGCAGAATCGGGCGATGTCTTCTTTGCCCATCGGCTTTGGCATGCGCAAGCTCCTTTATGTGGTATCGAAAATGTGATCGCGAACGGCAAGCTGTTCGATAGCCGCACGGATATTTGATCAGCGGATTGTATGCGGCGGTGACACTCATTAGTGTGCAGGTTTGCCCTTTCTATGGAGCCTGCTATGCCTGCCGCGCAACTTGCTGACGGTGAACTGAATTATCTGCTGGAAGGCCAGCCCGGCGCCCCGGTGCTGGTGTTGTCCAACTCGCTGGGCACCGACCTGCACATGTGGGACAACCAGATTGCAGCATTCACCCGGCATTTTCAGGTCTTGCGTTACGACACGCGCGGGCATGGTAGGTCGCTGGTCAGCGAAGGCAGCTACAGCATCGAGCAGAACGGCCGTGACGTCGTGGCATTGCTGGACGCGCTGCAGATCGACAAGGCTTCCTTCTGCGGGCTGTCCATGGGCGGCCTGATCGGTCAGTGGTTGGCGATCAACGCGCCGCAGCGCCTGCAACGGGTGGTGCTGTGCAATACCGCTGCGAAGATCGGCAACCCTGATATCTGGAACCCGCGCATCGAAACCGTGCTGCGTGACGGCCAGGCGGCCATGGTCGCGTTGCGTGATGCCTCCATCTCGCGCTGGTTCACCCCGGCATTCGCGGTACAGGAACCGGCAGTTGTGGACCGTATTGTCAGCATGCTGGCACATACTTCACCGCAAGGATATGCGGCCAATTGTGCTGCCGTACGCGACGCTGATTTTCGTGAGCAACTGGCGGGCATCAAGCTGCCGACGCTGGTGGTGTGTGGCACCGAGGACGCGGTCACCACAACGGCAGACGGGCGTTTCATGGTGCAGCGCATTCAGGGCGCACAAAGTGTCGAGTTGCCGGCCGCGCATTTATCCAGTGTCGAAGCGGGGCAGTCATTCACTGCGCCGGTGCTGGCCTTTCTGACTGCCGATTAACCGGTCTGATTCTCGCACCGTATCTTGAGAGGCTCGCGGTAGCGCTGCATACTCGCCGCTCCAGAAACGAGGTGGCCGGTGTTTGATCTCAATGATCTGTATTATTTCGTTCAGGTGGTCGAGTGCCGGGGCTTCGCGCCGGCCAGCCGCAAGCTGGGGATTCCGAAATCCAAGCTCAGTCGGCGCATTGCCGGGCTGGAAGAGCGGCTTGGCGTGACACTGATTCACCGCTCGACCCGCAAATTCGCCGTAACCGAAAGCGGACGTGACTATTACGCCCACTGCGTAGCGATGCTGGTCGAGGCCGAAGCCGCCGAAGAAGCCATTCAGCGTTCCAAATCCGAACCTCAGGGCAAGGTCGTGGTGAGCTGTCCGCCGGCCATGGCGGCCATGGGCATCAACGAGGCAATTGCCCGTTTCATGGCCGCGCACCCCAAGGTGCAGGTGCACATCGAGAGTAGTAACCGGCGAGTCGATCCGCTGACCGAGAACATCGATATCGCCTTGCGAGTGCGTTTTCCTCCGCTGGAAGATGACGGCCTGGTGGTGAAGACGCTTGGGCACAGCGCGCAACGGCTGGTGGCCCACCCCGACCTGGCTGCGCTGCTACCGGCGAATCCTTCGTTTGCCGATCTGGCCCGGTTACCGAGTCTGGATGTGCCTTCTTCCACCCCGGAGCATCGCTGGCTGCTGGAGAACGGACCGGGGCATTATGTCGAAGTGCGGCACGCACCGCGTCTGATCAGCTCGGATCTGGACGGCATACTGCAAGCCGCTCTGCAAGGTGTCGGCGTGGCCCAGCTGCCGGAAATTCTGGTCAGGGAAGCCTTGCAACAGGGCCGTATGGTGGAGCTGTTCGATGCACACCGCCCCAAGTGCGGAATCCTGCACGCAGTATTCGTTTCGCGACGCGGTCTGCTGCCCGCCGTCAGAGGCCTGCTGGATGCGTTCGAGAACTCGTTCAAGGAACTGACGCACAATCCTGAGTCTCTGTATTGTTCCTTACATAGAACGAACAGTCGCATTCAAGGCAACTAATCATTCATTACAATCACAGATAGGATGCTCCCCACTTGATCGCCCTTCGGCGATATTCACTTGGGAAGCCCGTTATGAACCTTTTGCACCTTGATTCCAGCATCCTCGGCGACCATTCTGCTTCGCGTCAGCTGACCCGTGATGTCGTCCAGGCCTACCAGAGCGCGCACGCCGACGCTCAGGTGACCTACCGCGATCTGGCCAGCGATGCGCTGGGTCATTTCTCCGCCGCCAGCCTCGCCGCAGCCGGTACGCCGGTAGAAGGCCGCGATGCTGCCCAGCAGCACGAAGTGGAAGCCAACGAAGCGACACTGCAACAATTTCTCGATTCCGACGTAGTCGTGATCGGTGCGCCGATGTACAACTTCACGGTGCCGTCCCAGTTGAAGGCGTGGATCGACCGCATCGCCGTTGCCGGTCGCACGTTCCGCTATTCCGAAGCCGGTCCTGAAGGTCTGTGCGGGGGCAAGAAGATCATCATCGTGTCCACTTCCGGTGGCCTGCACCAGGGCCTGCCAAGTGGCGCGGGTCATGAAGAGCTGCTCAAGGCGTTGTTCGCGTTCATCGGCGTGACCGACCTGCAATTCGTGCGTGCACACGGCCTGGCCTATGGTGAAGAGCCGCGTGCCAGCGCAATGACGGCCGCGCTGCAGCAGATCGAGGACCTTTTCGCCGCCTGATCATCGACACAAAACCTGATACGAACTCCACCGCCTGCGCATTGGTTTGCGCCGGGTCGTGGAGTTTTTTTTGAGCGGCAGAACTGTTTGTAACCTTGACAGCTTCCTTACAGGCAAGCACGCAGATTGAGGATTAAGCTGATCTTCCTGACGCCTGTTTTCGGCGTTTTTGTCGAATGGTTCGCATATGCGACGAAGAGTAGGCTGATGCTGGCTCGACTTGTGCAATATTCCATTTTCAAAGACTCTCAGCTTTAGTAACACATTAAGTGAGAGCGGCGCGCTGGAGCACGATGCTCGACACAAGCGCATGAATGGACCGTCCGGACACACTGCCGGAATGACAAAGGTTGGGCCTTGCCATGGTACGTCTTTGTGCAGTTATGCTGGTTTGCCTGCTCGACAGCATGATTTCGGTGCACGCCCAGGCTGCAGGTGCCTGGAGCGCGGGCTACCACGAATTGATTTTTCCCGATCCGCTGGACTCGCAGCCGATGCAGGCGATTGCCTTCTATCCTTCGACGGGCAGTGAGCAGTCCAGCATTATTCAGGGCTATCGTATCGAGGCCGGCGAGGACGCACCGGTTGCCATGGGCCGTTTTCCTCTGCTGCTGTTGTCCCATGGCAATACGGGTACTCCGCTGGCACTGCACGATCTGGCGACTTCGCTGGCCCGGCAGGGTTTCGTGGTGGTCGCGGTGGTCCATCCCGGCGACAACGACCGCGATCACAGCCGCCTGGGCAGTCTGAGCAATCTCTATGGACGTCCGTTGCAGATATCCGAGGCGATCAGCTCAGCCTTGCTCGATCCGATGCTTTCGCCATACCTCAATGCGCGCCAGGTGGGTGTGATCGGCTATTCGGCCGGCGGCGAAACCGCGTTGATCCTCGCTGGCGCCCGCCCGGATCTGAAGCGCCTGCGCCAGTATTGTCTGGAGCGGCCGGGTGATCGGGATGCCTGCACGACTCAGGGCGAGCTGGTAGTCGACCGTGACGATTTGCACGCACAAGCGGACCCGCGGGTGGGCGCACTGATGCTGATGGCACCGTTAAGCCTGATGTTCGGCCGCCATACGCTGGGCGACGTGCATGTGCCGGTGTTGATGTATGCCGGTGACGACGATCAATTGCTGGCCATTGACCGTAATGCCGAGGCGTTGGCGCGCAAGCTGCCGCAGGCACCGGATTACAGGTTATTGGCGGGGGCGGGGCACTTCGTGTTCATGGCGCCGTGCACAGATGAGCAGCGTGCGACTGCGCCGCTGCTGTGCAATGACCCTGACGGGGTTGATCGAGAGGACATCCATCGCACCCTGAGCGCTGAAGCGGTGCGCTTCTTTACCACGGCGCTCAGTGCCGCTGACCCGGATCGCTCCGGCATGCAGACGGCGCACCATCAGTGATGGCTGTTCAGCCGTTCAGCGAGCGCAGGTAATCGCCAAACCCGCCTCTGGCTTTAGAGTCGAGGCGGGTGCTGGTTGTAACTCTGGGGCGGCAACTCCAGGCGATCCGCGCGCCAATCAATTCCAGTTGCTGAACCAGATGCACGTCCTCGTGGCAGGCCAGCGCTGGAAAACCTCCGGCGCTGACATAGGCAATCGAACTCACCCCCAGGTTGGCACCGTGTATGTGCCGATGGCCGTCGCGGTGCTGGTAATGGCTGAGGTAGGCAGCCTGCGCAGCGGCGGAAATGTCTTGGTTCCAGTCGCCGGGCATGACGGTTCCGCACACGGCGTCGGCGTCCAAGGCAAGCTGCTCGCTCAACCAGTCGCTGGCCACGCTGCTGTCGCCATCGGTGCAGGCAAGCCAGCGTGCACCCCTGTCGAGCAGAAACGCAGCCCCTTCGGCACGCGCCTGGCCGACGTTGCGCGCCGTCACTTCCAGAATCATCACCCCATGAGCACGAGCGATCTCTGCCGAGCGGTCCGTGCAGCTGTCGAGCACCACCAGCACCTCCACCGTTTCCCCGTTGAGGTCCGGGTGGGCAGCGGCTTGCAGCACAGTGGTCAGGCAGGCGCCCAGCAACTGCTCTTCATTGTGCACCGGAATCAGAATGCCGATCATTCGAGAACTCCTGTTCTGCGACAGAGGTAGCATCACGACTCCACAGGTCCAGCAGGAAGTCCTGTTCGTGATGATTGAAAAGCCGATGCATGGAAAGCCTTTCAGCAAGTGTGTCGTGAACGCGCTGTGCGTTCAGCGGACAGCCTTCGATGTCGGGACGCCAGTGACAGGCGAGCAGTTGGCCGTCAGGTGTCAAGGCGTCAAGCGCGCAGTCGATCAGACGGTTCAGATCCTCAAGGTCCAGGTAATAGCCCAGTTCGCTGAACACGATCAGGTCGAACTGTCCCGCTGGCCATTGTTGCGGCAAACGAGCTTGCAACACCCGGGCGTTGGGCAGGTCAGCCAGACGCTGGCGCGCCAGCTCCACGGCCAGGGTCGAGGTGTCGCAGCACAGCAGGGTGTCGCAGCGTGCGGCAAGGTCGGCGCTGAGTTCGCCATTGGCGCAGCCCGGCTCCAGAATCGCCCGGTAGTGCTCACGGGGCAGGGCGGCCAGGGTCAATGCGCGCTTGCGGCGTTCGTACCAGCGCTTTTTGAATGCCCACGGATCGCTGTCATTACTGAAAAGATCGTCAAAGTAGCTGTCGGCGACACTGCTCATGTGAACACCACTTCAAACGGCTGCATCAGCCGTTCCAGAACGCTGGCAGGCAACACCGGAGACAGCCCGATGGCCGGATCGCCTTGCAGCTGGCTGGTGAACGCCTGGGCGGCGTGACGCTTGCGGGCGAGTGTCATCGGATCGAGCAGCAACTTGCGCGCCCGCTCCCAGGGCAGACGCGGATCTTCCGGGTCTGCCCAGTGCCAGGCCCAGATCGGCACCTCATGTAATTGCGCGCCGGTGGTGGCACAGGCTCTGGCGCTGGCTCGGCCAACCGCTTCGTGGTCGCCGTGGCCATCACCCGACCAGGTCGCGAACACTACATCGGTCGGCCCAAGGTGCTGTTCGAGAAAATCGACCACACGCTCTTCTTCCACTGCAACCTCGCCATCCTGAAAGCCCCCACGCACCCACTCCAGGCGTTCGAAGGGTATGTCGAGACGTTGCAAGGCCTCAGCACTTTCCTGAGGGCGAATGGCCGACAGACGCTCGACAGGCCAAAGTGCCGAACCTGGATGGCTGGAGGTGCCGTCCGTGATTGAAATCAACAGCAGACGGCGCTCCAGTTGCGCGAGCTGACTCATCAGCCCGCCACAGCCCAGCACTTCATCATCCGGGTGCGGCGCAATGATCACCGCCCTGCAATTAGGCGGCACCAGCAGGTCGGCGGTGATTGCCGGCAAGCCGCGCAATTTGCTGGAAGCATTCCAGGCGGCCAGTGGCGTGCCTTGACCGGCTTCATCTTCGCTTACCAGAAAAGCTTCACTCATGATGCATACGCTCTCATAGCAACCACGCCGAGGGCGACTGCAGCCGTTTGCCGACCAGTTGCCCCAGCGCGGCCAAATCCTGCTCGGCATGGCTCTGACGCAAAAAGACAGGCAGATCGGCAATCAGCCGGGCGAAATGTGCATCCTTGCAATACGGGCCTGCGCCCACCGCGCGACCGACGTGCTGGATGACCTGCTCGGCGGTCTGCTCGATAAACGCCCGACAGCGCCGGGCGATGACTTCCGCGTTCTCGGTGGGCGCTTCATTCAGGTGCGTGGCGGCAGCGCGCAGCACATCGGCGGCTGCGTGCAGCGCGACGTCAACGGCACCCAGGTGCGCAAACGCATGGGGCTCGTCGCGCTTGCCGACCTGTTGCAACAGACGCTGCGCGATTGAGCGCGACGCGCCGAACCAGCAGGCCGCTATGCCAATACCGCCTTGCCAGAACCCCGGTCGAGCCAGATAACCGCCCGGTTCGCCGACCCGCTCTGCGCTGGCCCGTTCGAACAGGACTTCGACGCTACCGGTCGCACCCATGCCTACTGCTCGCCAGCCGTCGTTGGTGATGTGGACGCCCGGCTGGTCGAGGCGTACGGCGACCAGTTGTTGACGCTGTTGCTCGTCCCATACAGTGATCAGTGCGTGGCTCAGGGCCGACGCACCGGAGCACCAGGCTTTGCGGCCATCCAGGCGAAGTGAATCGCCGCTGCCGCGAAGCGTTACCCGTGCCTGTAGCGGCTCTGCCGCCCACATGCCCCAGGTACTGAATTGTTCGGGGGGCGGGGCACCCAGTTCCGCCATGATCGCCAAGGCGTCAGTGTGCCCCTCGTACAACTTGCACAACCCCAGGTCATGGCCTGCAACACAGGCCAGCGCCTGCCAGCGCTCAAGTGTCTGACCACCGGCAGGCAGGGGAAGCTGATCCAGACCTTCATTGACCAGTGCCTGCAAGCACTCGCCCAGCGCACGCGTGTCGGCATAGCCCTGCCTGCGCCAGTCGAGAAACTCACTCAAGGCATCGCTCATTGCTGATCTTCACGCTTCAGTTCAAACAGCAGCAGTGAACGCGGGGTGACGGTGTATTGCGAACCGAACGCGAACTGCTCCTTGTTGCGTGCATCATCCTGATTGGTATCGATCAGGCACTCGTAATGCGTACCTTCAGGCACTTCCGGCAGCGTGAAGTTGACGCCGTCGTGATGGGCGTTGACCACCAGCAGCAGGGTGGTGTCTGCACCTGGGCGGCGGATGCCGGTTTCCTGTGCGCGACCTTCCATCAGCATGCCCAGGCAACGGCCGTTGGCATCGTGCCATTGCTCGACACTCATCTCTTCGCCATTCGGCGCGAGCCAGGTCACGTCCTTGACGCCGATTTCTTCGTTGTAGTCGCCTACCAGGAAGCGGCTACGACGCAGGATCGGGTAAGTCTGACGCAGCTTGATCACGCGGGTCACGAACTTGAGCAGCGCCTCGCCGTCCTCGTCCAGATCCCAGTTGATCCAGCCAATCTCGCTGTCCTGACAGTAGGCGTTGTTATTACCGTGCTGAGTGCGGGCGAACTCGTCACCGGCCACAATCATCGGTGTGCCTTGTGCCAGCAGCAGGGTGGCGAAAAAGTTGCGCATCTGGCGCAGACGCAGGGCATTGATTTCCGGATCTTCGGTCGGACCTTCAACGCCATGGTTCCAGGACAGGTTGTTGTTACTGCCGTCCTGATTGTTTTCGTCGTTCGCTTCGTTGTGCTTGTCGTTGTACGACACCAGGTCGTGCAGCGTGAAGCCATCGTGCGCAGTGATGAAGTTCACTGACGCCTGAGGGCGGCGGCCGCGCTGGTTGAACATGTTGCCGGAGGCCGTCATGCGCGCTGCGAAGTCGGCCAGCTGGCCTTCGTCGCCTTTCCAGAACGCACGCACGGTGTCGCGGAACTTGTCGTTCCACTCCATCCAGCCCGGCGGGAAGCCACCGACCTGATAACCGCCCGGGCCGCAGTCCCACGGCTCGGCAACCAGTTTGACCTGACGCAGGATCGGGTCCTGACGGCAGGCAACGAGGAAGCTGTGACGCTCGTCGAAACCATCGTGGTAACGACCGAGAATGGTTGCCAGGTCGAAGCGGAAGCCGTCGACGTGCATTTCCGACGCCCAGTAGCGCAGCGAGTCGGTGACCATCTGCAGCACGCAAGGATGACTCAGATCGAGGGTGTTACCTGTACCGGAATCGTTGATGTAGTAACGCTTGTCATCCGGCATCAGCCTGTAATAAGAGGCGTTGTCGATACCGCGCATGGACAGGGTAGGGCCCAGCTCGTTGCCTTCGGCAGTGTGGTTGTAGACCACATCGAGAATGACTTCCAGACCGGCGTGGTGCAGGTGCGCAACCATTTCCTTGAACTCGGCAATCTTGCCGCTCGCCAGGTAGCGCGGGTCCGGGGCGAAGAACGCAATACTGTTGTAGCCCCAGTAGTTGGTCATGCCCTTTTGCAGCAGGTGCTGGTCATTGACGAACGCGTGGATCGGCAACAGCTCGACGGAGGTCACGCCCAACTTGCGGATGTGCTCGACGACTGGCGCTGACCCCAGCCCGGCGAAGGTGCCGCGCAGTTCTTCGGCGACCTCAGGATGGCGCATGGTAATGCCGCGCACGTGGGTCTCGTAGAAAATGGTCTTGTCCCATGGCGTACCGACACGCTGGTCGCGGCCCCAGGTGTAAGCCTCGTCAATGACCTTGCTTTTCGGTACGAATGGCGCGCTGTCACGTTCGTCAAAGCTCAGGTCGCCATCCGGATGGCCGATGGTGTAGCCGAACAGCGCTTCCGACCATTTCAGTTCACCCACCAGTTGCTTGGCGTACGGGTCGATCAGCAGTTTGTTGTGGTTGAAGCGATGGCCGTTCTTCGGATCGTAAGGGCCGTACACGCGGTAGCCGTAGATCTGGCCGGGATGAGCATCTGGCAGATAGCCATGGTAGATCTCATCGGTGTATTCCGGAAGCTCGATGCGCTCCAGCTCCACTTCGCCGGTCGAATCAAACAGGCAAAGCTCCACTTTGGTAGCGTTTGCCGAAAACAAGGCAAAGTTGACGCCCAGGCCATCCCAGCTGGCACCGAGTGGAAAGGGAAGTCCTTCACGAATGCGTGTCGGGGTGCTGGAAGGGGTATCTTGCGTGGCCGAACTTTCTTCCGCCGCTGATGTGGACTTCGTATTCATGGGGCCTTCCTGACTTCTGATGATTTTCTGAGCGGCCAAGACCGCTACCGAAGCCGGAAGGCTTCGATATTAACGATAGAGTGTGAGGGTGCCGCAAGCCTGGCTTCAACGTTTCGAGCAGGCCTGCACCAGTGGACTGACATAGCGTGCGAAGAGTTTCACTCAGCCGATGGCTTGCGTGGCTTCTTCGCGGCGGGCTTGGCGGGAGCGTCGGTTGCCGGCGCGGAACCTGCCGCTGCCTTTGGCTTGGGAGCTGCCTTGGCCGCTGGCTTGGGCTTGGCTGGCGCCGGTTTTGCCGCAGGTGCAGACTTGGCCACCGGTTTGGCAGCGCCCTTGGCTGGCGCCTTGGCTTTGTCCACTTCAGGCAGCTTGGGCTTGCTTGACTTGCTGACGGTTGACTTGTTCGGAGCCAGCGCCTCGGCTTCCGCCAGCTTGCGCGCCATTTCCCAATGACGCTCGTCGTGACCAGAAGGCTTGCCCTCTGATTCCCAGATTTGATAAGCAAAATCGCGAATTCGTTTTTCGTCGGCACTCATCTCGACACTCCCAGGTATTACGTAGTTTGAATAAGCATATTGACGGAAAATCTCTCAAGCACTGTGCTGAGGGGCAGTTCCCGATCATGTGTAACGACAACGTCAGAAAAGAGACCTTTCCAATCTGAACCAGAATCGGCAAATGGCACGATAATCTGCGTGTCGCCCCAATTGGCAGCGTTAATCAATGGAGTTTGTGCAGTGCCCAATAGTTCACTGCTTATGCGTGGGACTACGATGATAGCGCGCACTCCTTGCGTGACCCTGGCAAACGCCATGACCTGATCGGCATGGCTGCCCGTTATTTCCAGCGGGAGATATTCCCCTTCACTGAACAGCGTCGGATGCGTGGCCCGCAGGTTCAACACCTTCGCAATCAGTGCCTGTTTGATTCGGCCGTCCTGCCAGTGGCTCAACAGATCGTCAACGCTGGCCTGTTCTGCCAGTGCCTTTTGCCGGGCTGCGTAATCCACCGGACGACGGTTGTCCGGATCCACCAGACTGAAATCCCAGAACTCGGTGCCCTGATACAAATCGGGGACGCCGGGCACGGTCAAGCGTAGCAAGGTTTGCGCCAGACTGTTGAGCGCGCCTGCTGTAGCAATACGGTTCGCCGTAGCGCTGAGTGACTGGCGCAGCGCCAGCGCTTCCGGTGCGAGCAGCAGACGTTGTAAAAATTCGCGGCAAGCCGTTTCGTAGGCCTGATTGGGCGCGCTCCAGCTGCTCTGCAATTTGGCTTCGCGCAGGGCCTTCTCCTGCCACTGCACCATGCGCTTGGCATACGCTTCGTGGGCCTCTTCGCCTTCCAGACGCAGAGGCCAGCTGCCCAGTAATGCCTGGTAGAGCATCAATTCGTCACCGGCGCTGATCGGCGATTCCTCACCCTTCAACGGCAGGGCCAGTTGCCGCCAGCGTTCAACCTGCTCGGCATACCAGGGCGCGCATTCGCTGAGTACCGCCAGACGCGTGCGGGTGTCTTCGCCACGCTTGTGGTCATGCGTCGCGGTGGTCAGCAGGTTGTCGGGAAACTTTTCCAGACGTTGCAGGCAGACCTGATGGAAGTCCTCGACCGGTGCACTGAAATGCTGCGGATGAAAGCCCACGTCGTTACGCGACAGCAGCACCGCAGAACGGTAGAACGAGGTGTCCTCGACCGACTTGGCAGCCACCGGGGAGGTCAGTTGCTGGAAGCGCACGCAAGCATTCTTGTACAGCTTGCGCAGGTGTCCGCGTGGCAGTTGACGCCACGACTCGCCACCCAGCCAGCGTGCCAGATAATCCAGCACCGGCCAGTCGCCTTCATTCAGCGTGGTACGAGCGCCTTCCATTGCTTGCTGGAAGTAGTGATCGTCTTCTGCCGAGCGGCCGCAGACCGAAATGTAGGTACGGTAGATCGGGAAATTCACCACCAGCGCCAACAGCGCCCGGCGAATCGCGCCCAGTGTCAGGTCACGGCTCATCAAATCGCTGCGTGCCACTTGCAGCAGGGACTGCGCGACGTTCTCGAAATCGCCTGCGAGGGTGCCATGCAGGACCAGATCACGAGCGACCAGCACTTCCTGATCGAAGTCAGCGGTCCGCTCGCTCAGTCGGCTCCACAGCTCGCCCAGTGGCTCTTTGCCTTTGGGGTCGTGTTGCAGCAGCGACACTTGGTTCATGAATTCGTAACCGGTGGTGCCATCCACGCTCCAGTCTTCGCGCAATGGCTCGTCCGGGCCGAGAATCTTCTCGACGAAAATAGGCAGATGCTCGATCTGCGCTTCGGCAGGGCGTTGCTTGAGCAGGCTCTTGACCCGCCGATGCAGCTTGCGGCCGTAGCCACGCGGATTGGCCAGCCCGTCGATGTGGTCAATGCGCAGGCCGTCAACCAGGCCATCTGCAACCAGTTGGAAGATCTTGCCGTGAGTCGCTTCGAATACCTGTGGCCGCTCGACACGCAAGCCGCCCAGTTCGTTGATGTCGAAGAAGCGCCGCCAGTTTATATCGTCGCCAGCCGTTCGCCAGCTGGCCAGACGGTAGTGCTGGCGCTCGAGCAACTGGTGCAGGCGCTGGAAGCCTTCGGGTGTACTGGAATCGAAATGTGCCAGCAATTGATCGATTGCCTTGCGGGTCTGCGGGCTCGTCGCCTGCTCGGCCAGTTCTGCCTTGGCCTGACGGGCACGCTCGTAGGCCTGTGGGTACTCGGCCAGCGCGGTGAAACGCTGGGCCAGCTCTTTGAGCTGTGGATCTTCGACCGATTGCAACAGTGCGCCGTAGGTCAGCGGACAGATCGGGAAGTGATGCTGGTAGTGTTCGATGTAGAACGAACCCTGCTCAGCATTGAAGCGCAGCGGGATTTCCCCGGCCTGCAACACCGTGCCGTAATCGCTGCTCAGGAAGGGCTGCAGCAATTGGCCTTCCAGCAAGGGATCAGGTGAATTCCACTGAATGTCGAAAAACTCGGCGTAAGGGCTGCGACGGCCCCATTCCAGCAGGTCCAGCCACCATGGGTTGTCTGCGCCACCGACGGCCATGTGATTGGACACGATGTCGAGAATCAGCCCCATGCCGTGCTCGCGCAGGGTAGCGACCAGACGCAGCAGGGCAGGTTCGCCGCCCAGCTCCGGGTTGATGACGGTCGGGTCCACTACGTCGTAGCCGTGCATCGAGCCGGCCCGTGCTTTCAACAGTGGTGAAGCGTAGATATGACTGATGCCCAGGCTGGCGAAGTAGGGCACCAGTGGCACCGCGTCGTCGAGGGTGAAATCTTTATGGAATTGCAGGCGTTGAGTGGCACGCAAAGGTTGTAATGGACGGCTCATCGGTCACGCTCCGCAGCTTGCAGCCGGGATTGGGAGAGCAATTCCAGTCGTCGAGCAGCATGTGGGTTGTCAAGCAGGGTGGCGGCATCGCCGGGCAGGCGTCTGCGCCAGTTCGGGTGGCTGTCTATGGTGCCGGGCAAGTTGGCCTGTTCTTCGATACCCAGCGCATCTTCGAGGGGCAACAGCACCAGTGGCGCGCGGGTCTGGCCCAGGTAGCGAACGCTGGCGTCGATGATGTGCTCCGGGTCTTCGCTGTCGGAAGGCAAGTCATCGATGTTTTGGTTCAAGGCAAGGCGCAGGCTTTGCGACTCGCGCACGCGCTCTTCGCGCCACTGGGATTCGCGCTGCTCGTCGATATGATCCAGACGCGCGTTCCATTCGATGTCCAGCTCGCTGAGCCAGCCAGCGAGTGTCGGCAGGTCGTGCGTGCTGGTAGTTGCCAGCGCCTGATCGGACCAGTCGAGGATCGGTTTGAACTGGCCGTTGTTCTGTTCGAACAACAGCACGCGCATGCCGAGAATAGAGCGTGCGATCAGCTTGTCGCTCAGGCCTTCGGGCACCGTACCCAGGTCTTCACCCAGCACGATTGCCTTGTGGCGCCAAGATTCGAGGCTCAGCAAGCGCAGCATGTCGTCCAGCGGGAAATTCAGGTAAGCGCCTTCACTAGGCGGCGAGCCTGCCGGAATCACCCACAGGCGTTGCAGGCCCATGACGTGGTCGATACGCAGGCCGCCAGCGTGGGCGAAGTTGGCCCGCAGCATCTCGATGAAGGCACGAAAACCGTTGCGCTTGAGTCCGTCCGGGGAGAAAGCGGAGATCCCCCAGCTTTGTCCGGCGCGGTTGAGGATGTCCGGCGGTGCGCCGACGGTCAGTGCTGAGAGCAGTTCATCCTGACGACTCCACGCCTGACTGCCAGCGCCATCAGCACCGACTGCCAGATCAGCGATCAGGCCCACACGCATGCCGCTGCTGCGGGCGGCGTCCTGAGCGCGTTTGAGGCTGCGATCGATCAACCACTGGGCAAACGCATGGAAGCTGATCTGTTCGCTGTGACCCGCGGCAAAATCGGCAACCGCCTTGCTACGCGGGTCCTTGAATGGCTCCGGCCACTCATGCCAGTTATCACCGATGCCGAGCTCGGCGGATGCCGCGCGCAGGGCCTCGAAGCGGCAATGGTTCTCCAGCGCTTCGCCGCCACTGTGGCGGAAGCTGTTGAAGTCTTCATGGAGTGGATGAGCTGCTTTGCTGAACGCTTCGTAAAGCGTGTGCAACGCTTTCCATTTGGCATTGGCGGCTGCTGGCCAGTCGATCAGTTGCAGCGTTTCCAGGCGTTTCATCTCGTCGCCAACGCCCGCCTGTTCGATTGCCTCGCGCCAGGAACGCTCGCCGACAATCGCGCCCGGCGACGCGTACAGGCTGTTCAGAAACAAGCGGCTGGACGGCGAATAGGGGCTGTATCGGTGTGGATCGTTGGCGAACATCGCATGGATAGGGCTGATGCCGATTGCATCAGCACCTCGCTCTCCGGCAGCGCGCACCAGCGTCTCAAGGGCTTCGGTGTCGCCAAAGCCGCCGTCGCCGTTACGGCGCAGGCTATACAGTTGGGCGGTCAGGCCCCAGCCGCGCGGCACATCAGCCTCGGTGGCCATGGCCATGCTGAAACAGGTTTTCGGCGCAACTGCGATAGTCAGGTGCTGCCCGGCGATTTCGAGCTGTTGATAGCCGGGCGGCGCGAGTGCAGGCAGCTCGCCTGACGCAGTCAGTCTGGCATCCAGCGATGAACCGTCTTCAAGATGCAACGTGAAGGGCGTCTCTGGCGCGAACCACGCCGACATATCAAGATTGCTGTCCTGGTCAACCGTCAATAGCGGCGGGGCGCTGGCGGCGTGGCGCTCGGTTTGCAGGCGTTGCAGGCTGGCGTCTATCGCCTCGCCATTTTCAGCAGAAAAACCCAGGGCTTCCAGAACCTTGCGCAAGACATCAGGGCTGACGGTCTGTGGCCGAGCGTTGGCGTCGACCCAATGCACCGACAGGCCGGCTGCGGTCGCAAGCCTCTCCAATTGCTCATTGTTCATCCTGTTCCTCCAGAACATCACGTGCTGTCAGACTGACAATGGCCGTGTAAGGATTGAGGATGCCGTCAGATGAAAGTTCGGACGATTTTTCAGCGCTGGAGAAAATCAGCCGTGCCTTCTGCAGTGGTTGGGTGGCAACCGCCTGCTCGCTGAGGTTCAGGTCAATGCGCAGCACGCTGTCGTCGCCCAGCGTCCAGCGGGCACTGACGGCCTTGTCACCGAGAATGTCGGTTTTCAGGAATCGTGCGCCCTGCAGGCGAGGCACGATCTCCTGATGCCGCAAGGCCAGTAATCGGGTGTAGAACTCAAGCCAGTTGCGGTGGTTGGCACCTTTGTCGGTGTCGACATCGAAGGCCGCGAAATCAGGACGTGACGCTTCGAATGTCTTGATGTCGTTCGGGTCGGGAATGTGCTCGCGTTTTTCCGGGTCGGCGAAGGCTGCGAAGTCGGCAAATTCCTTGCGACGGCCTTCGCGTACCAGATCGGCCAGTTCGCCATGGTGACTGGTAAAGAATAGAAACGGCTCACTGGCTGCCCACTCGTCACCCATGAACATCAGGGGAATCATGGGCGAGAGCAGCAGCAGTGCGGTCGCGGCCTTGAGCGCTTCTGTGGAGCACAGTTGCGGCAGGCGTTCGCCCAGCGCGCGATTGCCGATCTGGTCATGATTTTGCAGGAACAGCACGAACGCGCTAGGCGGCAGGTGGCCGCTAGGCTCGCCGCGGGTGTGGCCATGGCGGGTCGGTTCACCCTGATAAACGAAACCTTCGCTGAGCAAACGCGCAAGTTTTTTTGTCGGTTCTCTGGCGAAATCCGAGTAGTACGCATCGGTTTCACCGGTCAGCAGCACGTGAAGCGTGTTGTGCCCGTCGTCGTCCCATTGCGCATCGAAGCCTTTGTCGAGGTGGCTGGCCTGGTTGAACTCGTTTTCCAGGTTCAGCCAGACGTGCCGCGATGGCTCGATCTGCGCACGCACGCGTTGTGCGAACTCCGGAAGAAATGTCTCGTCACGAATGGCGTGCACGGCATCCATGCGCAGCCCGTCGAAGCGGTATTCGAGCAGCCACATCAGGGCGTTGTCGACGAAATAGTCACGCACTTGCGGGCGACGGAAATCGATGGCATCGCCCCATGGCGTGTGCAGGTCGCTACGGAAAAACTCTTTGGCGTAACTGCCCAGGTAGTTGCCATCCGGACCGAAGTGGTTGTACACCACGTCCAGAATCACCATCAGACCATGTTCGTGGGCCGTATCGATCAGGTGTTTGAGCTGTTCAGGCGTACCGTAGGATGACTGCGGGGCGTACGGCAGCACGCCGTCGTAGCCCCAGTTGCGATCACCCGGAAACTGCGCCAGTGGCATCAGCTCGATTGCCGTGATGCCAAGGGCTGCCAGACGCGGCAGATGTTTTTCGACACCTGCGTAGCCACCCATGGCACCGACGTGCAGTTCATAGATGACTGCCTCGTGCCAGGGGCGACCTTTCCATTCGGTGTTTTGCCAGGAATAAGCGGGATCAACCACGACGCTGTGCGAATGTACATCGCCAGCCTGTGCGCGCGACGCCGGGTCGGGTACTTCCAGCTCATGATTGATCTTGAAGCGATATCCAGTGCCGGCCTTGCAGCTTGCATCGACAACGAACCAGCCTTCAGGCTGTGGCAGCATGGCCAGTGACTGGCCATCCTGCAATTCGACACTGACGTATTCGGCGTCCGGCGCCCAGAGGGCAAAGCGGGTGTGATCAGAATCCAGTAAAACGGCGCCGTGGCGCCAGTTATCGTCTGTACGCAGTGGCATCCATTGATCCTTTTCCTAGTAGTGAGTCGAAACGCCCACGTTTTTCTTCAGCAGGTCGCGGTAGAGTTCTGCGTAAGGCTCCACTGCCTGGTGCCAGTTGAACGGGGCGGCCATGGCGCGGCAGCGCATAGCGTTGAGTAATTCCGGATGGGAAAACACATTGAAGGCGCGGTTCAGCGCTTCCATGTAGCTTTCGACTGTGGATTCGTTGAACAGGAAGCCGGTCACGCCATCTTCGATGGTGTCGGCCAGGCCGCCGGTGTTGCGGGCAATCGGCAGAGAACCAAAGCGCTGAGCATACATCTGGCTCAAGCCGCAAGGCTCGTAGCGCGACGGCATCAGCAGGAAATCACTGCCGGCGAACATGCGCCGCGCATCGGTCTCGTTGAAGCCGACGCGAACACCGATGCGGCCAGGGAAGCGTGCAGCCAGCTCGCGCATGGCTTCTTCTTCTTCGGGCTCGCCGCGGCCGATGATCGCAATCTGCCCGCCGTTGTTGACGATGTGCTCGGCAACACCAATGGTCAGATCCAGACCCTTCTGATAGACCAGGCGCGAAACCACGGCGAACAGCGGGCCGGTGGATTCATCCAGTTCGAACAGTTCACGGACGTGATCGGCATTGATCTCCTTGCGCGTCCATTCGTTCGGCGCGAAATGGCAGATCAGGTGTTCATCGGTCGCTGCATCCCAGCTTTCATCGATACCGTTGGGAATGCCACTCAGCTGGCCTTTCTTCGCCTTGCTCTGCAAAAAGCCTTCAAGCCCGCAGCCAAATTCCGGAGTGGTGATTTCCCGGGCGTAAGTGGCGCTGACCGTGGTGATGTGGCTGGCATAAGCCATACCGGCCTTGATGAACGACAACTGGCCGTAAAACTCCATACCTTCCGGGTGGATGGCTTCATCCGGAATGCCCAGCTCGCGACTCGACGCAGTGCTGACCGTGCCCTGATAGGCAAGGTTGTGAACAGTGAAGATGCTCGGCGTGGACTGCCCGCGCCAGCGCATGTAGGCCGGTGCCAGACCGGCTGGCCAGTCGTGGGCGTGAACCAGCTCGGGGCACCATTGGCTTTTCACTTCGCCAGCGGCAAATTCTGCGGCGGCAAGGCCGAGTCGGGCGAAACGAATATGGTTATCGGACCAGTCACGGCCTTCGCTGTCCGCGTAAGGCGTGCCTTCGCGTTCATACAGCTCAGGGCAGATCAACACATAAATCACCAGACCGTCTTTCATGTCCATGCGGCCCACCTTGCACGGCGGAAGCGCGGCGTGGCCACCCAGCTGACTGATGATATGGATCGGGTTACCACTATTGATAACTTGCGGATAGCCAGGGATCAGAACCCGGACGTCGTGCAGGTGGCGCATGGCGCGCGGCAGCGCAGCGGACACATCGCCCAGCCCACCGGTTTTCACCAGATCAGCCAGCTCGGAGGTCACGAATAGCACTTTGCGTCTGTTGACCTGAGACATGGTCTGCTGGGTCGATGCAGGCGGCATTTGCAACACAGGTAAATTAGTAGTCGCAAAAACCGGCAGATGAGTCAGCTCGCCGACCGGCTGGTTAAAACTCTCTCCCTTCTGGGTTTTGACAGCGGCGCTAATCATCGTTTTTCCCCTTAAAACAGTTTTGGTGCATCACTTGATTTTTATTGGCCATTTCCTATGGCCGGGTACACATACGTGCACTACGCAAGATCGATACCCGTTCGGATCATGCATAGTGACAAAGCGGTGTGATGTCGCCATAACCGGATGTCAGCCAATAGCATAGATGCTCTATTCACCTGACCCAGGTGTTTTGGAGAAGTTTCCCCTTTTTTATGCGCAAATGTCTGGCGTGCGGCGTTGCGCCCGGAGGATGGCCAGCTACAGACGCCTGCCGCTATGCCGTTGCGCGTTCAAGGGGCAAAAATCTGCACGCTATCAGCGCATGACCGGCCGTCGGATCGTTTGACAATCCTTTCTCCGGGCGCTTCCCTGACGCTGCCGCAGGCCTGGTTATATCGCGTTTTGATCTCAATCAGTGCGATGCGCCTTTTCGCGGTGCATTTGAAGCGCTGTCTTCGTGCATCATGGGAAATTTCCTACATCTGTGCTGGAACAATTTAAGGGCAGGCAGGATAGAATCGATCTGTGCTGCCCACGGGAACCGCCCTGGCTTCACTGAATCATGCTGTTTTGAATAGTTGACGAGGATGGAAATGGAAGCCCCTGAGGTACTGGTACTGCAAGCGAGCTACACAAATCCCGTGCATGCCGATGCAATCGGTTTTGTCCTGAATGAATACTCTCTGGATGCCATGGGCACGGGTCGACCCCTTTCAGCCGACACTCGTCAGCAATTGGCCATCGAGCTGGCAAAGCGCCCGCACGCGTTCAGTGTGCTGGCCTTCGTTTCCGGTGAGCCGGTAGGGCTGGTCAACTGTTTTGAGGGCTTTTCAACGTTTGCCTGTCGGCCGTTGATCAATATTCATGACGTGGCGGTCATTTCCAGGTACCGGGGTCTGGGTATCAGCCAGAAGATGCTGACCAAAGTCGAAGAGATCGCTCGCCAGCGCGGTTGCTGCAAGCTGACGCTGGAAGTGCTCGAGGGTAATGAGGTTGCGCAGGGTGCTTACAAAAAGATGGGCTTCGACAGTTATCAGTTGAATCCGGAAATGGGCCGGGCGATGTTCTGGCAGAAGGCGCTCTGATCGCGCGCGGATGTCCAGGGCATGACGGGCATCTGCCGGGTGCGCGGGTTCAACCTGGAGAAAGGTGGGTATATAAAGGCGGATTGATCGAGGAGGGCGGATCAGGCGGGCAAGCCAGCGTATCGGGCTTGCCACGGTGCGGTCTAAATCGGTTTTACGTTTTCTGTCAGGCGTGAAGCATTGCGCCGGGCGCAGACAACTGGGCTTGCTGCAACATGACGCTCAAATGAGCGACCTTTCGCTGCAACTGCTCGCGTTCTTCTTTCAAGGCACGCAACTCGTCGCGACGGATAGTGACATACAGGGTTTGTGGTGCAACCGGTGGTAGTACAGTGCCCATTGCTCACCTCGCAAATGGCGGATTCAACCTCAGAAAGGTCCTGAGCAATGACTTTCAATCCGTGAGTGCCGCTGCTTAACCTCTCTATCGGCTTCGATTCTGAATTCTTTTGCGTTTTTTTGGAACTTTTTTATTTTTAATGATCGCGAGTGCCCGCCAATCACGCCAAAATGCACCGACTGAGGGCGTTAGCGCCATCACTTCCTTTATAGGGAATCGACTATAAGGGAACCGACGTTCCGCCTCGCTTGACTAACCTGCATGCTCATACCCTGTCGAAGCGCTGTCAGGCAGGTGAGGCACCTTTTTACGAGTTAAGGAGCACCTTCATGCAACTTGGGATTATTGGACTGGGCCGCATGGGCGGCAATATCGCACGGCGTCTGATGCTGGATGGTCACACTACCGTGGTGTACGACCGTGATGAAGCATCACGCAGCGCCCTGGCCAATGACGGAGCGACCGCCGTCGTCGATCTGGCAGAAATGGTCGCCGCTCTGGCGAAACCCCGTGCTATCTGGGTAATGCTCCCGGCAGGCGCTCCGACCGAAGACACCATTCAGATGCTCAGCCAGGTGCTTGAGGCCGATGATGTGATCATCGATGGCGGCAATACCTTCTATAAGGACGATATTCGCCGTGCTCAGGAGTTGACCGGAAAAGGTCTGCACTACGTTGATGTCGGTACTTCCGGCGGTGTCTGGGGGCTGGAGCGTGGCTATTGCATGATGATCGGCGGTGAAGACGCCATCGTGCGTCGTCTCGATCCGCTGTTCGCAACGCTGGCGCCAGGCCTGGGTTCCATTGAACGCACCAAAGGTCGCGTCTCCGATGATGATCGCGCCGAACGTGGCTACATTCATTCCGGACCCGCGGGCTCCGGCCATTTCGTGAAGATGATTCACAATGGCATCGAGTACGGCATGATGCAGGCATTCGCCGAAGGCTTCGACCTTCTCAAGCAGAAGAATTCCGAACACCTGCCTCCTGAGCAGCGTTTCGATCTGAATACCGCCGACATTGCCGAAGTCTGGCGGCGTGGCAGCGTGGTTTCGTCCTGGCTGCTGGACCTGACAGCCGATGCGCTGGCCACCGATCCGCAACTGGACGCGTTCTCCGGCTCGGTTGCCGACAGTGGTGAAGGGCGCTGGACCATCGAGGCCGCCATCGAGCAAGCCGTGCCGGTTCCGGTGCTCTCCAGCGCGTTGTTCGCACGCTTTCGTTCGCGTCAGACCAGTTCGTATGCAGACAAGATGCTGTCGGCGATGCGCTTCGGATTCGGTGGCCACAAGGAACCCAAATAATGGGCCTGTCGCGTGGCACTGCCAATCAGACACCAGAGGTGGCTCCGCCCACGACCCTGTTTTTGTTCGGCGCCCATGGCGATCTGGTCAAGCGTCTGCTGATGCCAGCGCTTTACAACCTGTCACGCGACGGTCTGGTGGACGAAGGGCTGCATATTGTCGGGGTCGATCACAACGCGATCAGCGACGCCGACTTCGCGAAAAAGCTGGAAAACTTCATTCGTGAAGAAGCTGCCGGCAAAGTCGCCAGCGGTGGTGAGGAACCTCTTGATCCGGCACTGTGGAGCAAGCTGGCCGAGCGCATCAGCTATGTGCAGGGCGACTTTCTCGATGATTCGACCTACCGCGACATCGACAGCAAAATCAAGAGCACCGGCGCGGCGAACGCGGTGTTCTACCTCGCCACGGCGCCACGCTTTTTCAGTGAGGTGGCGCAGCGTCTTGGCGCATCGGGCCTGCTGAAAGAGACCGATGACGGGTTTCGGCGTGTGGTGATCGAAAAGCCGTTTGGCTCCGACCTGGCAAGTGCCGTCGAGCTCAACCAATGCCTGCTCAAAGTGATGAGCGAGAAGCAGATCTACCGTATCGATCACTATCTGGGCAAAGAGACGGTGCAGAACATTCTGGTCAGCCGTTTCTCGAACGGTCTGTTCGAGTCGTTCTGGAACAATCACTACATTGATCATGTGCAGATCACTGCGGCAGAAACCGTAGGCGTTGAAACACGTGGCAGTTTTTACGAGAACACCGGCGCACTGCGCGACATGGTCCCCAACCACCTGTTTCAGTTGTTGGCGATGGTCGCGATGGAGCCGCCGGCCGCTTTCGGAGCTGACGCTGTGCGCGGTGAGAAAGCCGAGGTCGTCGGCGCGATTCGTCCGTGGAGCGAAGCGGAGGCGTTGGCCAATTCGGTGCGCGGCCAGTATTCGGAAGGCACGGCCGGGGACAAGACAGTCGCCGGCTATCGCCAGGAAGACCGTGTCGCGGCCGATAGCACTACCGAGACCTACGTGGCACTCAAGGTGATGGTCGACAACTGGCGCTGGGTCGGTGTGCCGTTCTATCTGCGCACCGGCAAACGCATGAGCGCCCGTAGCACTGAAATCGCCATCTGCTTCAAGCCTGCGCCCTATGCGCAGTTTCGGGATACCGAGGTCGACCGGCTCAAGCCCAACTACCTGCGGATTCAGATTCAGCCCAACGAAGGCATGTGGTTCGATCTTTTTGCCAAACGCCCGGGCCCGACGCTCGACATGGAAGACATTGCTTTGGGCTTCGCTTACAAGGACTTTTTCGAAATGCAGCCTTCGACTGGCTATGAAACGCTGATTTACGATTGCCTGACCGGTGATCAAACGCTGTTTCAGCGTGCCGACAACATCGAGAATGGCTGGCGTGCCGTGCAGCCGTTTCTCGATGCCTGGGCCAAACAACCGGCAGTGGAGCAGTATGCCGCCGGCAAGGACGGTCCCGACGCTGGTGAAGAGCTGTTGAGCCGCGACGGCCGTGAGTGGAGAGAACTGAATGTCTGAAGCCTCATCATTGCCCGTGCAGTTCGTGATGTCCGACATCGACGGCACGCTGCTGCGTCGTGATCACAGCCTGAGCCCGGCCAACATCGACGCGATCGGGCGCCTGCGAGCGGCGGGCATCCATTTCACACTGGCAAGCAGTCGTCCGCCGAGGGCCATGCGTCAGGTGATCGAAGCGCTAGGCGTCGATCTGCCGACCGTTGCGTTCAACGGCGGCACCATCACGCATGCCGATGGCAGCTTGCTGGTCGCCCACCGTATCGACCAGGCTGCGGTGCGAACCTGTCTTGATCTGTTTGCTGGCGAGAAGGTTGCCATCTGGGTCTTTGCCGATGACCAATGGCTGTTGCTCGACCCGGCAGGAGATTATGTCGACCACGAGCGTGATGCCTTGGGCTACGAATATCTCCAGGTCGAGAGCTTTGAGCCTTATCTTGACCGGGTCGACAAGATTGTCGCAGCAAGCGCTGACTTTGAATTGCTCAAAACCCTTGAGGCCCGGCTCAACCCCTTGATTGAGGGGCTTGCGCTGGCTGCGCGTTCGCAAAAGTATTACCTGGACGTTACTGCGCTGGACGCCAACAAGGGTTCGGCGCTGGCAACGCTCGCGGATTACCTCGGCGTCGAGCTTTCACGCACGGCAGCCATCGGCGATGGTGGCAATGACGTGGCGATGTTTCGCAAGGCCGGGTTATCGATTGCCATGGGGCAGGGCGAGCCGACAGTCAAGGGACAGGCCGACCATGTTACAGATAGCAACGAACAGGACGGCGTGGCTCGCGCTATCGAGCGCTATATCCTGCCGGTCTGAGCAGGTCTGGCGCGGTGATGGTCGCTGCGCCGCGTACTATCACTATAACGGGCAACATGACGGGCATTTCTGAATGGCTGCATTGATCGAAGACTACGCGTTGCTGGGTAATTGTCAGACTGCGGCGCTGGTCGCCCGCGATGGCTCACTGGACTGGTTGTGTTTTCCCCGTTTCGATTCGACCGCCTGTTTTGCTGCGCTATTGGGCAGCAGTGACCACGGCCGCTGGAAGATTGCGCCAACCGCCGAGGTCATTGCAGTCGAGCGTCGCTATCGAGACGGTACGCTGGTGCTCGAAACAGTCTTCGAGACCCGCGAAGGTCGCGCGATGCTGATCGATTTCATGCCCATGAACACCAGCGGCCATGTGGTGCGTATCGTGGTCGGGCTGGAGGGGCAGGTCGAATTCGCTGTCGACCTCGCCATTCGTTTCGACTACGGCAGCAGCGTACCTTGGGTCGAGAAAAAGGATGCGCATACGCTGACCGCTGTGGCGGGTCCGGAAATGCTGGTCCTGCGCAGCCCGGTGCCGTTGCACCCTCAGGATCATCATACGGCCAGCCGGTTTCAGGTGGCTGAAGGCGAGCGCAAGGTCTTCACCCTCGCTTATCAAGCGTCCTATGAGCCTTTGCTGGCGGATATCGACGTCGAGAAAGCGCTTCAGACTACCGTCAGCTACTGGCGTGAATTTTCTGACCGGTGTCCGGATGTCGGTTCCTGGACCGCGCAGGTCAAGCGCTCGTTGATCACCCTCAAGGCCATGACCTACGCGCCAACCGGGGGCATTGTTGCTGCCGTCACGACGTCGTTGCCCGAGCAGTTGGGTGGCGAACGTAATTGGGATTATCGGTATTGCTGGTTGCGCGATGCGACGATGACCCTGTTGGCGTTCATGAATCTGGGTTATTTCGAGGAGGCCACGGCCTGGCGGGACTGGCTGTTGCGGTCGGTGGCCGGTAACCCGGAGCAGATTCAGATCATGTATGGCGTAGGCGGCGAGCGACGCTTGCAGGAATACGAGTTGCCCTGGCTGAGCGGCTATGAGAACTCGCAACCGGTGCGGGTTGGCAATGGCGCTGCGACCCAGGTACAGCTCGACGTTTACGGCGAAGTTGCCGATGCCATGATTCAAGCGCTGCGTAGTGGCATGCCGGCGCACCCGCGCAGTGTGGCGATCTCCAAGGTGGTCATGCCCTATCTGGAAACCATCTGGCACCTGCCGGATGCCGGAATCTGGGAAATCCGCTCGGAACCGCGGCATTTCACCCATTCGAAAGTCATGGCCTGGGTGGCGTTCGACCGCAACGCCAAGCAAATCGCCCAGGCCGCTGACACTGACGAAGACCGTGCGTTGGCCGAGCATTACCGGCAGGTGGCGGATGAGATTCATGCTGACGTCTGTCTTAACGGCTTTGATGTCGGCCTGAACAGTTTTGTGCAGACTTACGGCGCGACCGAGGTTGATGCCAGTCTGCTGCAGATTGTCCTGACCGGCTTTTTGCCGCCTGAAGACCCGCGCGTCATCGGCACCGTCGCGAGGATCGAGCGCACCTTGATGCAGGATGGCTTGCTGCTGCGGTATGACAACGAGCGCAGCGATGATGGGGTAGCGGGGCGTGAAGGCACGTTCTTGGTCTGCTCGTTCTGGCTGGCCGATGCCTATGTGCTGCTTGGGCGCGCTGACGATGCTGCCAGTCTGTTCGAAAGGCTCTGTGGCCTGTGCAACGACGTTGGTCTGCTGGCCGAGCAATATGATCCGAAAGACGGCCGCATGCTGGGTAATTTCCCGCAGGCGTTCAGTCATATCGGCATCATCAATACAGCATTGAACCTGCACCGGGTCGTGTGCCCGGCGCTGACGCGAACGTCTGCCGAGCTTGCCGCCAGTTGATCAGTCGTGGCGACCGGCTTTGCGAAAGGTCAGGTTGATGCGCTGCTCACCCAGCAGCGGGTGCCCGGCCTGCTTGACCGGCAGAATACCGTGAAAGCGCAGTCGGTCCTCACCACCCCAGACCACGACATCGCCGTGAAACAGTGAGATACGCTGGGGTTTGTCGCTGCGCAACATGCCGCCGAACTGAAAAATCGCCGGAATGCCCAGTGACACCGAAACCACAGGCCATTGATGGTCATGTTCGTTACGATCCTGATGCAATGACATTTTGGCACCGGGAATGTAGCGATTGATCAGGCAGGCGTCCGGTATGAAGCCTGGATAGCCCGCAGCGCGCGCGGCGTTTTGCGCCAACTGCATGAAAACATCTGGCATCGCCGGCCAAGGCCTGCCGTTTTGCGGGTCTGTTGCGCTGTAACGGTAGCCGTGGCGATCAGTGATCCAGCCCAGTTGCCCGCAACTGCTGAGCGCGGCCGACATGTTCAGGCCACTGGGCGTTTGCATGTGGCGGAACGGGGATTGCGCAACGGTTTCTTCCAGAGCAGCCAGCAGTGGCACCATCACCTCCAGCGCAAAACCACTGAGCAACCATGATCCCGGCCCTATCTGCTCGTTACGCCGGGGTTGAGGCGTCTGCTCGGCAAACAGATCGAGATTGGCAGGTGTTGCACCTTTGCGCTGCATGATGGATCGAGCACCTTCAAGGAGTCATTAAAGCGCCTTGCTGACCTTGACGTCGGTAATCCGGTCGTCATTCTGGCCGTGCATTTTTTTCAGTGCGGCTTCGGCTTCTTCGACCGAGGCGGACTGTAACTGCGCGAATTCGAAACGGCGTTCACCGTTGAGTTTATAGCTGACCGCGTATTTGGTCGTACGTGTGGCGGGATTGTTCACAGTGACTCCTTGCATCATCTCAACTGAGAGGTCGAGCGGCGGACGATCTTGATGGCGTGGGTAAACGGCGGCTTGCGACCGGCGTTGGTGTCGACCTTGCGTCCGGCAGTGTCAATGGTAATGTTCCAGAAGCCGGTGCTGGGCGCTGCGATCTTGGCCGGAAAAGTATCGAATGCGCCGCCGTGGTAAGTATGACGGCCACCGTTCTTGAAGCTGCGAAAGTTCGCATCGTTCATGAGGCGAATATTGCAGGTCTGCGAGCATGTGATGACGACCAGATCGTCCTCGTTCAAATGCTCACGCTGGTGTACGAATTTCATGACCGGTGCTCCAAAGCAGGGCTTTTTCTGAAAAATCAAAACGATAGCATGCTGTGCCCGTGATTTGCCGCCGGGCATCATTAATTTGCAGTCTTTCAGGTAAAAAATGCCGGTGTGGGGATTTAATTGTCACCAGCCTTGTCGTAGCTCCTTTATTCGGGAGACTTTGTATGAAACTGGCTGTAGTAGTCCTGGCTCTGGCGATGACCGGCTGTGCAACGGTAAGCGATATCGAACATACCCCCCCGACCATGAACGTCATGTCGGGCAAGAACCCCAAGGAATACACTGACTGTTTCGTCAGCAAGATCAGCAGCAGCCGCAAGCCGTCCCTGATCGAGTCCCGTCATGACGGTCTGCGCATCATTGTTCCGCAAAAGCTCAGCAAGTCGCCGGCAGCCGTGCTGGATGTCGAGAGCCGCTCGGGTGGTAGTACGATCAAGGTGTATGAGCGTCTTTCCAATGTGCCCATTCGCTTCAGGGATGTGCAAAACGCCGCCGAAGCCTGCATTTCCGGCTGACAGTCAAACAGTCAGAGGCGCCCGACCAGTGGATTGGGTCGGGTCATGGTGCGGGCGCTACCTGATGCTTCTTATTGCTTTTGGCAGGTCACTTATTTGCAAACGACCAGTACGCTGCGGCTCTTGTAGTTGCCGACGTCCACGCCCAGTGTTTTTTCGCTTTCAGCCGGTTGCGGCGTGCCGTCAGTGCCGACGATTTCATACCCTGTGCCCGCGCAGGAGGCGTCTGCCTTTTCATAGCAGCTTGCCCAGGACATCGCTTCACCTGAGCAGTCGATGCTCAAGCCCTGTTTGCCGTTTTTCAGGTAGGTATTAGAGGCGGTTGCGCAGCCTGTGAGGGCCAGCACAGCAATAATGGACAGGAATCTGATCATGTTTTTCGCTTCGAGAAGATGAAGATAAGGCCGGAAATCAGCAATTGCAGGTTTGGACTGATGTACAGTGCCATCGTTCCGCCATGTTTTGCATTCCCGTCAGCTGGTTTGTAGCCGTGCGCTGAGCGACAGGACGTCGTTCAGGTGTGTGATTCGGGATACCGGCGGCTTGCGGGATTGGTTGCAAATCAATAATAGTGCGGAACTATCTGCCCGTGGATTCCTCTATGAAGGCATCGGACGGCCAAAGGCGGGGCATTGTAACGTGACCGCCGCCTGATTAGACTGCGCCGTTAACACCAACAGCCCTTATCAAGGACTTTTATGATCAAGAAATGCTTGTTCCCAGCAGCCGGTTACGGCACTCGCTTTTTGCCAGCGACCAAGGCCATGCCCAAGGAAATGCTGCCGGTGGTCAACAAGCCGCTGATCCAATACGGTGTTGAAGAAGCACTCGCGGCTGGCCTGACTGAAATCTCCATCGTGACCGGCCGTGGCAAACGCGCTCTGGAAGATCACTTTGATATCAGCTACGAGCTTGAGCATCAGATCAAGGGCACTGACAAAGAGAAATATCTGGTCGGTATCCGCAAACTGATCGACGAGTGCAGCTTCTCCTACACCCGTCAGACTGAAATGAAGGGCCTGGGCCACGCGATCCTCAGCGGTCGTCCGCTGATCGGTAATGAGGCGTTCGCCGTAGTTCTGGCGGATGACTTGTGCGTCAATCCTGACGGTGACGGCGTGCTGGCGCAGATGGTCAAACTGCACAAGCATTATGGTTGCTCGATTATCGCCATTCAGGAAGTTGACCCGCAGGAAACCAACAAGTACGGCGTGATCGCGGGTGAAGAGATCAAGCCTGGCCTGTTCCGCGTGACCAACATGGTTGAGAAGCCAAAGCCTGAAGATGCGCCGTCCAATCTGGCCATCATCGGCCGCTACATTCTGACGCCGGACATCTTCGAGAAAATCGAGCAGACCGAGCCAGGCAAAGGCGGCGAGATCCAGATCACCGACGCCCTGATGAAGCAGGCTGCAGAAGGCAATGTGCTCGCTTACAAGTTCAAGGGTGAGCGCTTCGACTGCGGTGGTGCTGAAGGCTACATTCAGGCCACCAACTTCTGCTTCGAGCATTTCTACAAAACAGGCAAAGCGCATTGATTTTTGATTGATGACGTTCTGGGCAAAGCCACCTTCGGGTGGCTTTGTCATTTCTGGCAGACCGCCAAGCGGTTATGCTGTCCCTCTGCCTAGGAGATATCAATGGCCTTTGATTTTGATCTGTTTGTAATTGGTGCCGGTTCGGGTGGCGTCAGAGCGGCGCGTTTTGCTGCCGGTTTCGGTGCGCGGGTAGCGGTGGCTGAAAGCCGCTATCTGGGTGGAACCTGCGTGAATGTGGGGTGTGTGCCCAAGAAACTGCTGGTGTATGGAGCGCATTTCTCGGAAGACTTCGAGCATGCCAAGGGTTTTGGCTGGTCATTGGGCGAGGCTGAATTCGACTGGTCAACGCTGATCGCCAATAAGGACCGCGAAATCAATCGCCTGAACGGGATCTACCGAAAGCTGCTGGTCGACAGCGGTGTCACGCTGCTGGAAGGTCATGCGAAGATCGTCGGTACCCAGCAGGTCGAGATCAACGGTCGGACGTACAGCGCCGAGCGCATTCTGATCGCCACCGGTGGCTGGCCACAAGTGCCCGATGTGCCAGGGCGCGAGCACGCGATTACGTCTAACGAAGCGTTCTACCTCAAGACGCTGCCAAAACGCATTGTGGTCGTCGGCGGCGGCTACATTGCCGTGGAGTTTGCATCGATTTTCAACGGGCTGGGTGCCGACACCACGCTGGTCTACCGCGGTGAACTGTTCCTGCGCGGCTTCGATGGCAGTGTACGCGCCCATCTTCACGAGGAGCTGCTCAAACGCCACATGAACATCCGCTTCAACAGCGACATCGCGCGTATCGACAAGCAGTCCGACGGCAGCCTGCTGTTGACGATGAGGGATGGTGGCACGCTGGAAACGGACTGCGTGTTTTACGCGACGGGGCGTCGACCGATGCTCGACAACCTCGGTCTGGACAGCGTCGACGTCAAGCTTGACGAGCATGGCTACATCAAGGTCGACGAGAATTATCAGAGTAGCGAGCCCTCTATTCTGGCGATCGGCGACGTTATTGGTGGCGTGCAACTGACCCCGGTTGCGCTGGCAGAAGGCATGGCGCTGGCGCGACGTCTGTTCAAGCCTGAGCAATACCGTCCTGTGGACTACAATCACATTCCGACAGCGGTTTTCAGCCTGCCGAACATTGGCACTGTGGGTTTGACCGAAGAAGATGCGATTAAAGCCGGTCATGATGTCGAGGTTTTCGAAAGTCGTTTTCGGCCGATGAAGTTGACCCTGACAGACGACCAGGAGCGCACTTTGATGAAGTTGGTGGTGGATGCCAAAACTGATCGGGTGCTGGGTTGCCATATGGTGGGGCCGGACGCTGGCGAAATCGTGCAAAGCCTGGCGATTGCCATCAAGGCTGGCGCGACCAAGCAGGTGTTCGACGATACGATTGGCGTGCACCCGACCGCTGCGGAAGAATTTGTCACCATGCGCACCCCGGTAAAACGTTAAGTCGCAACGCCCGGAGGTCAGGATGATTCTCCAAGGTAAAGGTTTGAACAGGACGGAACCCTATAGTGAATAAAAGCAAACCGTCGATCTGCATGCCCCTGCATACGGAGGGGCGCAGCTCTGAGGCCCGGCAACACATCGACGTGTTGCGCGAAAGCGAGCAGCAGTTCAGGGCGCTGGCCGACAACATGAGCCAGCTTGCCTGGACCGCCGACCCGCGCGGCCAGGTCAACTGGTACAACCAGCGCTGGTATTCCTACACCGGCGCTTCGTTCGAAGCCATGAAGGCGCTGGGCTGGCGATCGGTTCTGCACTCCGAGCATCGAGAGCGTGTGGTGGCGAAGCTGCAATACTGCTTTGCGACCGGCTCTGTCTGGGAAGACACGTTTCCATTGCGTGGCAAAGATGGCACCTTCAACTGGTTTCTGTCACGTGCACAGCCCATTCGCGACGTGCAGGGCCATATCACCCATTGGTTGGGCACTCACACTGACGTCACTGCTCAGGTCAAGGCCGAAGAGGCCTTGCGCGATCTCAATGAAAGTCTGGAGATGCGCGTCGAAGAGCGAACTCGTGAGCTGGCCAAGGCCTATGAGTTATTGCAGGTCGAGAGTGCCGAGCGTGCTCAGGCTGAAGAGGTGCTGCGTCATGCACAAAAAATGGACGCTATCGGCCAACTGACTGGCGGCATCGCCCATGATTTCAACAATATGCTTTCCGGGGTGCTTGGGGCGCTGGAACTGGTCAAGCGTCGCCTGGCAGCCGGGCGTGTCGATGAAATGGAGCACTATATAGACGCGGCAACAGCGTCGGCCAATCGCGCGGCAGTGCTGACCCAGAGGTTGCTGACTTTTGCACGACGTCAGTCGCTGGATGTCGGTGCGGTGGATGTCAATCGCATGGTGTGGTCGATGGAGGCGTTGTTGCGAGGTACCCTTGATAGTCGCGCGGCGCTGCGCATCGAGCTTGAAGAGGGGTTGAGCGTTATCCATACCGACGAACATCAACTGGAAAATGCCTTGTTGAATCTGGTGATAAACGCTCGCGATGCTGTACCTGAAGGTGGGCAAGTCCGGGTTCGCAGCCAGTCGGTAAAGCGTGCGGCGCAGCAGGGGGGCCTGCCTGCGGGCGATTACGTCCGGCTCAGTGTCGAGGATACGGGGTGCGGAATTGCTCAAAGCGTTATCGATCGGGTATTCGATCCGTTTTTCACCACCAAACCTGTCGGTCAAGGCACCGGGCTGGGCTTGTCGATGGTCTACGGTTTCATCAAGCAGGCCGGCGGGCATGTGCAGATTGACAGCGTCGAAGGGCAAGGCACCGAAGTCCATCTTTATCTGCCTTGTCCTGCCACCTAGCGAGCTCATGCCTCACGTGCTGGCTGGCGGCTTGTTTGTGCTGGCTTTGGGTTTTGCAGCCTGGCGGGTCTGGTGCTGCAGGTTTTCCAGGGCAGCTTCCTTTTTGGTCAGCAGTAACTCTAGAACCCGGTTTTGCTGCAGAGCGTCTGTCAGGTTCTGCCTGAGTCCGGCCGCTTCCTCTTGCAGGCCGCCTAGTCTGTCCTCCAGCAGTGCGCAGTGGGTGCGCGCTTGTTGCTGCTGCTCGGCAGAAGCGGTCGCCTGAAGGGTTGTCTTGCTCAGCAGGTCTTGCTGGCGGTGCAGTTCGCGCTGTGCAGTGCGGTTCTCGGCCAGCAATCTTTCGTTGTCGCGATTCAGCTGTGTGATGTCTTCCTGGCGCATGGCCAGACTTTGTTGTGCCTGCCGCAACTCCATCTGCAACTGCTGAACCTGGCCTTCGTGGCGTTGCTGCTCGTGTTCGCGCTGGTCCTTGATCGAGTTGCGATAGTGCTCAAGCGCTTCGCGAGCATGCTGATGTTTCTCTTCCAGCGAACCAATCTGCCCATCCTTGTCTTGCAGGCGCGCCTCCAGGTCGAGCCTGGCCTGGAGCAGTCGGGCCTGCTCGGTCTGGGTGCTTTGAAGTGTCTGTTGAGTGTGGAGCAGGGCGGCGGCTTGCTGTTCAAGCGTCTCATCCCGTTGCTGCAGGTGTTTTTGCAGTTCGTCGATCTGCTGCTGAGCCATTGCAAGTTGCTGTCGCAAATCACTACAGCTGGCGTCGTACTCCTCGCGTGCCTGATCGATACGCTCCTGAGCCTGTTCCTCAAGCCGTTGTGCAAGGCGCGCCACCAGTTCGGTGAGTTCCTCACTGATGTCGGGTGTAGGTGTGTGCGTCGCCTCCAGCTCTTTGAGGTAGCGATGGATGGTGGTCTTCGAGCCGGTGTTGCCCATTTCAATGCGTACCGCATCGATACTGGGGTTTTCGCCTCTGGCCAGCAGGGCGCCCCTCGCTTTCTGCACCAACGCTTTGTTTACGCCGCCCCGAGCCATGATTACTCCTACGATTTCGTACTGTGGTATGTACTCTGTAATTACATACTATACGAGCGCGTTAAATTCGTCATTTTTAGAATTAAATAACACGGGATATTGGCGTATTATCCCGTGTCAGGCGGATCTGAGCGGTTTTTTGCGCCTGATCCCGTACGATTTGCAGGCTTGAGCCATGAATGACATTGATCGCTACATCGATGCCGCGACCCGTGACAACACGCGGCGCAGTTACCGGGCCGCCGTCGAGCATTTCGAAGTGTCGTGGGGCGGCTTTCTGCCAGCGACTAGCGAAAGCATTGCGCGTTATCTGGCCAGTTATGCAGGGACGCTGTCGGTCAACACCCTGAAACTGCGGCTTTCTGCGCTGGCGCAGTGGCATGTCAGCCAGGGTTTTGTCGATCCGACCAAGGCGCCGATGGTGCGCAAGGTGCTCAAGGGCATTCGCGCCCTGCACCCGGCGCAGGAAAAGCAGGCCGAACCCTTGCAGTTACAAGACCTGGAAAGGGTCATCGCTGCACTGGACCTGGAAGCCCGCGATGCTGGCGCGCACCATGATCAACCGCGGTTGCTGCGCTGTCGTCGTGATACGGCGCTGATATTGCTGGGCTTCTGGCGGGGCTTTCGCAGTGATGAGCTGTGCCGCCTGCAGGTGCAGGACGTCAAGGCGATTGCCGGGTCAGGCATCAGCCTGTACCTGCCGCGCAGCAAGGGTGATCGCGAAAACATCGGCAGGACCTACCAGACACCGGCCCTGCAGCGGTTGTGCCCGGTGCAGGCGTACATCGAATGGATCAACTGCGCCGCGCTGGTGCGCGGTCCGGTGTTTCGAGCGGTCGACCGCTGGGGCAATATGGGCGAGGAGGGGCTGCACGCCAACAGCGTCATTCCCTTGCTGCGCCAGGCGTTCGCACGCGCGGGGTCGAAGCGTCGCAGTACACCAGCCACTCATTGCGGCGGGGTTTTGCGAGCTGGGCGCACAGCAACGGCTGGGACCTCAAGTCGCTGATGGCCTACGTGGGCTGGAGGGACATCAAGTCCGCAATGCGTTACATTGACGCCGCGCCGTTCCCGGGCTACTCCGAGGCAGGGAGCGGCCTGAAGGTTTCTTCTATTGATAAGCTACCTTCATAGCGAAAAGCAATTGGTGACATGAGGTTTGCCAATGAGCGATTGTCATCGATGATGCGTAAGCTTCACTCCATCGAATTCACAACCCATCTAACCCATCAGGAGATATACCGATGCCTATCATCAACAGCCACGTTAAACCGTTCAAGGCTACTGCGTTCAAGAACGGCGCTTTCGTTGACGTTTCGGACGCTGACTTCAAAGGCAAATGGTCTGTCGTATTCTTCTACCCGGCTGACTTCACCTTTGTGTGCCCGACCGAGCTGGAAGACCTGGCTGACAACTACGACGAGTTCAAGAAGCTGGGCGTTGAAATCTACAGCGTCTCGACTGACACCCACTTTGCCCACGCTGCATGGCACAACACCTCGCCAGCAATCGGCAAGATCCAGTACACCATGATCGGTGACCCGACGCTGACTATCTCGCGCAACTTCGACGTGCTGATCGAAGAAGCCGGTCTGGCGGATCGCGGTACGTTCGTGATCAACCCTGAAGGCCAGATCAAAATCGTCGAACTGAACGACGGTGGTGTGGGCCGTGACGCTTCCGAGCTGCTGCGCAAGATCAAGGCTGCTCAGTACGTCGCTGCTCACCCGGGCGAAGTCTGCCCAGCCAAGTGGAAAGAAGGCGAGGCTACCCTGGCTCCGTCTCTGGACCTGGTCGGCAAGATCTGATTCGCATGAATCGGTTGGGGGCGTTGAGCTCTTGAGCAAGTAAACCGCATCGCCCCAAAAAACGCCCGGGCGGTAATCGCCTGGGCGTTGTTATTTCTACCCTTCGTAAAACAGGAAGTCGCCACATGTTGGACGCCAATCTTAAAGCCCAGTTGAAATCCTACCTGGAGCGGGTCACTCGCCCCATCGAGATCGTCGCGTCCCTTGATGACGGCGCGAAGTCTCAGGAAATGCTTGCACTGCTCAATGACGTGATCAGTGTTTCCAAAGACGTCACCCTGAATGACAGCGGCACCGATGCGCGTACGCCGTCGTTCTCGCTGAGCAGCCCTGGACACGATATCAGCCTGCGTTTCGCCGGTATCCCCATGGGTCACGAATTCACCTCGCTGGTCCTGGCGCTGCTGCAAGTAGGCGGCTATCCACCCAAGGTCAGTGCGGAAACCATCGAACAGGTTCGCGCTCTGCAAGGCGAGTTCCATTTCGAAACCTATTTCTCCCAGTCCTGTCAGAACTGCCCTGACGTCGTTCAGGCGTTGAACCTTATGGCCGTGCTCAATCCTGGCATCAAGCACGTCGCCATCGACGGCGCGCTGTTCCAGGACGAAGTGACCGAGCGCAAAATCATGTCGGTGCCCAGCATCTACCTGAATGGCGAGCTGTTCGGCCAGGGCCGTATGGGCCTGGAAGAGATTCTGGCCAAGATCGACACCGGTGCCGGTGCGCGTCAGGCCGAGAAACTCAATGCCAAAGAAGCGTTCGATGTGCTGGTGGTTGGCGGCGGTCCTGCTGGCTCGGCGGCCGCGGTCTATGCGGCTCGCAAAGGCATTCGTACCGGTGTGGCGGCTGAGCGTTTCGGTGGTCAGGTGCTGGACACCATGGCCATCGAAAACTTCATCTCGGTACAACACACCGAAGGGCCGAAGCTGGCTGTGGCGCTTGAAGAACACGTCAAGCAGTACGAAGTCGACATCATGAACCTGCAACGCGCCGACAAGCTGATTCCTGGTGCGGCCGGCCAGTTGCACGAAGTGAAATTCGCCAGCGGTGCGAGCCTCAAGGCCAAGACCGTCATCCTTGCCACTGGCGCACGCTGGAGGGAGATGAACGTTCCGGGCGAGCAGCAGTATCGTAACAAGGGCGTGGCCTACTGCCCGCATTGCGACGGTCCGCTGTTCAAAGGCAAACGCGTTGCCGTGATTGGTGGCGGTAACTCAGGTGTTGAGGCTGCAATCGACCTGGCGGGGATCGTGTCGCACGTGACCCTGCTGGAATTCGATGTGCAACTGCGCGCCGATGCTGTTCTGCAGCGCAAACTGCACAGCTTGCCGAACGTCACGGTGATCACCAGTGCGCAAACTACTGAAGTGACCGGTGACGAGCAGAAGGTCAATGGTCTGCGCTACAAGAACCGCACCACTGGCGAGGAAATCACCGTTCCACTGGAAGGTATTTTCGTGCAGATCGGCCTGCTGCCAAACAGCGAATGGCTCAGAGGCGCCATCGAACTGTCGCCACGTGGCGAGATCGTGGTGGATTCTCGCGGTGAAACCTCTGTTCCTGGCATTTTCGCGGCCGGCGACGTCACCGTTGCACCGTACAAGCAGATCATCATCGCCCTGGGCGAGGGTGCCAAGGCCTCTCTGAGCGCCTTCGACCATCTGATCCGCACTTCCGCGCCAGCCTGATAAAAGGCGCAAAACAAAAAGCCCCACCTGTGCAAACAGGTGGGGCTTTTTCGTCACTGCTGATCTGTCGATCAGTCCGCAACGCCGAATGGCTCACGCTCGAAGCGTGAGAACTCCGCAGTCATGAGCGCTGCGACAATCTCAAAGCGGCGTCGGCTGGATGATTTCCACCCAGTAACCATCCGGGTCCTTGATGAACGCCAGGCTGTTCATGCGGCCGTCGGAGAGGCGCTTCTGAAAGTCCACACCCAGCGCCTCAAAGCGCTCGCAGGCAACCTTCACGTCAGGCACTGACACGCAGATGTGACCGAAGCCGCGCGGGTCGCTATTGCCATTGTGATACGACGCCGTCGCATCGTTCTCGGTGCCGTGGTTGTGAGTCAGCTCCAGAATGCCCGGAATCGATTTCATCCATTCATTGCGCGCGGCGTCGTCCTGCGGAATCTGCGCCTTGTCGACCAGCGCAAGAAAATACAGGCTGAATTCAGCTTCCGGGAAGTCGCGCTTCTCAACCAGACTGAAACCCAGTACGCGGGTGTAGAAATCCAGCGATTTTGTGATGTCCTTGACGCGCAGCATGGTGTGGTTGAACACAAATTGCCGGGTAGCCGCTTCAGGCTCGGCAGTCACGCCTGGAAGTGTATTGAGTTCGTGCAAGCTCATCGATATTTCTCCAACACATGTACAAATTAGTGACAAATGATACGGGGCAGGGTGGTCAGTGCCAAACCGTTGGCAGCGGATAAAACCGTTGCGCCCTTGCTCGGCGGCGGCAACAGGCTCAGAATTTGTGGTCCACCGTACCGGCGAGCCGACCATGATGCTTTCGCACTACCGACGTTTCTTGCCAGGCCTGGGCCTTTTTTTGCTGCTCGGCACTGCCTGTGCTCATGCCGCCGACGCAATGATCGTCTGGCCTGCGGGCTGGGAGGTCGAGTCACTGGCGACCGAATCGGATGCACCCGCCCAGCCCTCCGTGCAAGTCAGACAGCGCGCTGTCAAAAACGATCAGAATGGAAACCCGCTGATGGTCATGGAGCTGACGCAGACTCGTCTGACGCCTGGGCATGAGGTCAATGTGTCCGGTGTATTGCTGGAAATGCGCAAAGCCATTCAGGTCAACTTCGCCCGTGGCGGTTTGCAGAGCGCTTGTACGCATGTGCGTGAAGCTCGACTCAGTGTGGTGCCTGCACTGGAGACAACCTGCACCATCACCCAGAATGGCGTACACGTACTGACCCAGACGCTGGTTGCGGCGGCCAGTAAAGAGCTGGCCTGGTCGTTGTCCTATGCAGGGTCGGCGCAGGGGTATGCGGCCAACAAGGACGAGGCGCTGCACATTCGCGAAAGCCTGCGCCTGGACGCAGTGCAATGAGGCCACTTTACTGCAGGCAAAAAGAAGCCCGCCGAGGCGGGCATGGGGCGCTATTCCTTTAGCGGTCTTCATCATCTTAGAGTTCATGTGAAAAAAGTGTGAAGCCCTGCCGCTCCGCCTGAGCCAGGGCAAATGCCTCACGCGCCCGCGTTAAAGAATGATTTAATCTCGTGTAACAATTGAAAAACTGAATATTTACTCTACCGTATTCAGCAAATGTTCAGATTTGTAACTGTGCACTGAATCGCTTAACCCGAGAATGTTTATTGGCGTCATTATTTTCGCGGTACCCAATAGGGCTGTGACGCAAAGTTATATGTACCAACCAGTTCACTTGCTCCAGCGCAAGGCTGAAAGGTATGCGTCGCGCTGGACTGCAAACACGCCGTCTATCATGTCGGGCTATCAGGCCGAGCAGCTGTGCAGGAAGACATCATCCGGGCCGTGGGCAGAAAAAAGCCCCGCAAGTGCAGGGCTTCAGGTGACGTAGTTCGAATCAGGCACGCAGCCACGAATCAACAGTGTCCACACCGTATTGTTCTTTCCAGGCTTTGAGTCCGCGATGATTACCGCCTTTGGTCTCGATCAGTTCGCCCGTGTGCGGGTTTTGATAAACCTTGACGACGCGTGCGCGGCGACGTTTCGGGCCAGCCGGTGCAACCAGCGACGTAGCGCCCGCAGGGTCCATGATTGCAATGATGTCACGCAGGCTTTTGCCATAGGCGCCCATCAGCTCTTTGAGCTTTTGCTCGAACTCGATCTCCTTTTTCAATCCGGCGTCATTCTTCAACGATTCCAGCTGTGCAAGCTGTTCCTGAAGGGCTTTCTCTGCAGCTCGAAACTCGGCAAGTCTGGACAAGTAATACACTCCAACAATGTAATGGCTGTTGTCAGCCCAATAAAGCGATGAGACAAAACTGTCTGGCCGATTTGCTCACTCGGTTTTGACCGATACCTGCGGCTTCAATGATCAAACATGGCCTTCCCGGCGGGGGGATGTGCAGATACGGGGTCTTTATAACTCACTAGCCCGCAAATGATGCACCTTTTTTTTCAGTTAGAAAACAGTCTTCTTCAAAATCATTAAATGAGGTGAGGCGTGGCTGTTGGATATACAGGACGTTTGTTGTGTTATCCGGCGCGATGGCTTGTAAGTTATTTCCGATATTAGCCGGTGATGGAAAACGTGCCGCATCGGTTCGGCGCAGTGCAACGTCAGAAACATCTGACAGGCATGAAGTCCATCAGAAATCGACCTATCAGAAATGTCTGCAGACCGCTCGATAAGCGGTTCTTGGCGACCTTTGAAGATGGCATCGAGCCAGTTTTTCTGGCCTCGTCCGGCCCTACAATCCTTGCTGCAACGCCGGATCGTCAGGGTTCTGCTGTTCCAGTTCGGCCAGCAGAACCTGGACGTTCTGCAACTGGCCGGTTTCCTTCCAGTACTGGACAAGCAGCACCCGGGCCTTGCGATTCGCCGGGTCGTTCTGAACAATCTGGGTCAACTGCTTTTGCGCAGCTTCCAGCTCGTTCAGCGAATGCAAGGCGGTGGCGAGGTCGTAACGGTAGTCGTTGTTTTCAGGGGCGAGCTCGGCAGCCTTCGCCAGACTGAGCACGGCGAATTCAGCCTGTCCGTGGTTCAGCAGCCAGATACCCAGGGCGTGCTGGAGCATCGATGAGCCGGGATTGTGCTCCAGCAACCGGGCGAACAGGGCTCTTGCCTGTTCTGCCTGGCCTTTGCGGTCCAGCAGTTCAATGTGTGCCAGCGCTGCTTCAGTGTTACCCGGATCAAGTGCCGTGGCTTGTTGCAGTGCGCTCAGCGCGGGTTCGAGATCGCCGGTCTGCAGATACAGCTTTGCCAGTTGCAGTTGATTCTGTGCACTCGGCGGCCGACTTTTGAGTACCTCCTGATAAACCTCGGCACTTTGTTGCAGAACGGCAAAATACAGCCCCAACTCATCGGGTGAGAGGCCCAGCAGGGCGTCGGTGGCGTGAAACCTGACGGATTGGTCATCGTCATCCAGCAGCGGGCCGAGCAGCAGGCTGCGCTGGCTGTTGGAAACCAGCTTGACGCTGACGTCGATGGCGGCTTCGCGTATTTGCGGCGATGAATCACCCAGCCCTGCATCCAGCAGTTTGAGGGCCTGCGGGCTCGGGTAGTCGCTCAGTTCGGCAAGCAGGTTGATGCGTTGCGTCTCGGACAGGTCGGTGCGCGCCAGCTGCTGATAGAGCACGCGCGCCGCGCCGGGCTTGCCATCGTGAGCCTGCTCCAGTGCCTGCTCGTAGGTATGGCTGAGTTTGGCGGGCGCTGTCTGTACCGGCGTGCGCCACCACCAGAATGCCAGCACCAGCAGCGCTGCGGCCGCTGCGCCGATCAACCAGCGACGTCGAGTAACGGGGAGAGGCGACAATCCCTTGAATGGCATTCTGGGCATAGCGGTTTCCAGTGCTTGACGGGGTGCAGCTTCGGATAGCAGGTCGCAGCTGTCAAACGCCAATCGTATGGCGAACGGATCAGCGACAAAAAAGCCCCGCCTCTTGAAAGGAGCGCGGGGCTGTGTCGGCCGTCGGTCAGATCAGGCCTGGGGCTGCCAGCCGCCGCCCAATGCCTTGTAGATCGCTACGATGCCACGATACAGCTCGATTTCCGCTTGAGCCTGGGAATCCTCGGCGGCCAGACGCTCGCGCTCGGCGTCCAGCAGCACCAGGAAGTCCGCGGTGCCCTCGCGGTATTGCACCGAAGCCAGCCTGGCGGCGGCGCGGCTCGACTCGCTCTGGCGCATCAGCGCCACCAGGCGTTGCTGGCGCTTGTTGTAGTCACTGAACGCGTTTTCCGACTCCTCGAGTGCCAGCAATACCTGCTGTTCATAGTTGGCCAGCGCACCCTCGGCGTCAGCATCGGCGCTGCGAATCTGCGCGCGGACACTGCCCAGATCGAAGGCTGCCCACGTGATGCTCGGGCCCAGCGACCAGGCTCTGGCGGCGGACGAGCCTATCTGCGAGCCACGCCCGGCGGTAAAGCCCAGAAAACCGCTCAGGCTGACGCGTGGGAACAGATCGGCGGTCGCTACGCCGATCCGCGCAGTTGACGCGGCAAGCTGACGCTCGGCAGCGCGTATGTCGGGACGATTGCGCAGCACCTGCGTTGCATCGCCGATCGGCAGGGCCTTGGCAATGGCGGGCAGCTTGCTCGGGCTCAGGTCGACGCTGAGGGTGTCCGGGCGTTCGCCCAACAGTGTTGCGATGCGGTTGCGCTGGCGAGCCTGTTCGGCCTGCAATTGCGGAACCGTGGCTTCGACCGCAGCAAGCCGCGCGTCGGAACGCACCACGTCCAGCTCGTTGCCGACCCCGGCATCGCGCAGTTGAGTGGTGATGTCCTGAGACTTCTGCTGGTTGGTAAGGTTGTCGCGGGCAATGGCTTCACGCAATTGTGCTCCGCGCAGTTGGCCGTAGGCGTCCACCACTTCTGCAATCAGTGTGACCTGAAGCTGATACAGATTGGCTTCGGCCGCGTCCTGATCGGCATCGCTGGCCTCCAGCTGGCGCTGGATACGCCCGAACAGATCGACTTCCCACGCCATGTCGAGGCCCAGGTCATAGCGCTCGCTGTTGACCCGGCGCTCGGTGATGCCGGGCTGTTGACCCTTGCCTATGTCACTGCTGGCGCGGCTGGTCACAACCGGCATGATGTCGTTGGCGACGTCATCACGGATGGCCCGTGCCGACTTGAGGCGGGCAAATGCGACGCGCAGATCGCGATTGCCGTCCAGCGATCTGGCGACCAGCTTATTGAGGGTAGGGTCTTCGAATTGCTGCCACCACAGGGTGTTCATCTTGCTGCGGTCATAGTTGCCCTGGGCCGCTGACTCCAGCTTTGCCGGCGCCGTCTGCGGCGCTTTGTAGTCCGGCCCGACGGCGCAGGCTACCAGCGCCAGGACCAGCAGGCTCGGGACGAAAAGTTTAAACGCGCTCATCAATGCAGCTCCGCAGGCAGTTTTTGCAGTGGCTGCGCACGGGCGGCTTTGCGGGCCTCCTTGCGCTCGACATAGTTACGGATCAGCACGTAGAACACCGGTGTCAGCAGCAGGCCGAAGAAGGTGACCCCGAGCATGCCGGAGAACACCGCGACACCCATCGCGTGACGCATTTCGGCACCGGCACCGCTGGACAGCACCAGCGGCACCACGCCCATGATGAACGCGAACGAGGTCATCAGAATCGGACGCAGCCGCAGCCGGCAAGCTTCCAGCACCGCGTCCAGCGGGCTCATGCCTTCAGTCTGTTTATCCTTGGCGAATTCGACAATCAGAATCGCGTTCTTGCAGGCCAGGCCTACCAGTACGATCAGGCCGATCTGGGTGAAGATGTTGTTGTCACTACCCGCAATCATCACCCCGGCAATGGCCGAAAGCAGTGTCATCGGTACGATCAGGATGACGGCCAGCGGCAGGCTCCAGCTTTCGTACTGAGCCGCCAGTACCAGAAACGCCAGCAGTACGCAGAGCGGGAACACGAACAGTGCGGTATTGCCCGACAGGATCTGCTGATAGGTCAGGTCGGTCCATTCGTAGATCATGCCGCTGGGCAGTTCTTCACGAAGCAGTTTTTCCACCGCCGCCTGAGCCTGGCCAGAGCTGAACCCTGGTGCCGCAGCACCGTTGATTTCGGCGGTGATGAAACCGTTGTAGTGCATGACCCGGTCGGGACCTGCGGTGTCACTGACTTTGACGAAGGTGGCCAGCGGGATCATTTCGCCGAGGTTGTTACGCACCTTGAGCTGGGCGATCTGATCGGCGTCCTGACGGAACTGCTGTTCAGCCTGAACGTTGACCTGATAAGTGCGACCAAACCGGTTGAAGTCGTTGGCATACAGCGAGCCCAGGTACACCTGCAGGGTGTCGAAGATATCGCTGACCGCCACGCCGTGGGTCTTGGCTTTTTCGCGGTCGATTGCGGCGTCGACCTGCGGCACGTTCACCGTGTAGCTGGTAAACAGCCCGGCCAGTTCCGGCACGCTGCGGCTTTTCGCAATGATGTTCTGGGTTTCCTTGTACAGCTCGTCATAGCCCAGGTTGCCACGGTCTTCGATTTGCAGGCGGAAGCCGCCAATGGTGCCCAGACCCTGAACCGGCGGTGGCGGGAAGATCGCCATATAGGCTTCCTGAATCGAGGCGAACTGGCCGTTCAGCGCGCCGGCGATCGCGTTGGCCGACAGACTGGCGTCCTTGCGCTCATCGAACGGTTTGAGGGTCACGAACACCACGCCGTTGTTGGGGCTGTTGGTGAAGCCGTTGATCGACAGGCCGGGGAAGGCAATCGCGTCCTGCACGCCGGGCTGCTTGAGGGCCAGCTCGGACATGCGTTTGATGACGTCTTCGGTGCGATCCAGGCTCGCGGCGTCCGGCAACTGGGCGAATGCAACCAGGTATTGCTTGTCCTGGCTCGGTACGAAGCCGGTCGGTGTGCTGGCAAAGCCCATCCAGGTCAGGACCATCAGGCCCGCGTAAACCAGCAAGGCGATACCGCTGCTGCGAATGACCCTGGCAACGGTGCCGACATAGCCATGACTGGCTTTTTCGAAAAAGCGGTTGAACGGACGGAACAACCAGCCGCCGAGCAGCTTGTCGAGAAAGCGCGAGAAGCCGTCTTTGGGCGCGTCATGAGCTTTGAGCAATACCGCGGCCAGTGCCGGTGACAGGGTCAGCGAGTTGAACGCCGAGATGACCGTCGAGATGGCAATGGTCAGCGCAAACTGTTTATAGAACTGTCCGCTGAGCCCGGAAATGAACGCCGCGGGTACAAACACCGCGCACAGCACCAATGCCGTCGCGATGATCGGGCCAGTCACTTCGGCCATGGCCTTGTGCGTGGCGGCGACCGGTTCAAGCCCCAGTTCGATATTACGTTCGACGTTCTCCACCACCACGATGGCATCGTCCACCACGATCCCGATCGCCAGCACCAGCCCGAATAATGACAGTGCATTCAGCGAGAAGCCGAACATGTGCATCACGGCGAAGGTGCCGATCAGCGAAACCGGTACGGCAACCAGTGGAATGATCGAGGCGCGCCAGGTTTGCAGGAACAGAATCACCACCAGCACGACCAGAATCAGAGCTTCGAACAGCGTGTGAATCACCGCTTCGATGGAACCGCGAACGAAAATGGTCGGGTCATAGACGATGCTGTAATCCATCCCTTCCGGGAAGCTTTGCTTCAGTTCGGCCATGCGCGCCCGCACATCGTTGGAAATGTCGATAGCGTTGGAGCCGGGACGCTGGAAGATCGGGATTGCCACCGCAGGCTGGTTGTTAAGCAGCGAGCGCAATGCGTATTGGCTGGAACCCAGCTCGATGCGCGCAATATCCTTCAGGCGAGTGATTTCGCCATCGGCACCGGCACGCACCACCACGTTTTCAAACTCTTCCTCACTGACCAGACGGCCCTGAGTGTTGATCGACATCTGGAAACTGGTGGCATTCGGCGAGGGCGGAGAACCCAGCTGGCCAGCAGCGACCTGGCGGTTCTGCTCGCGAATCGCGTTGACCACGTCGGTGGCGGTCAGGTTGCGTGAGGCGGTCTTGTTCGGATCGAGCCAGACGCGCAGCGAGTAAACGCCCATGCCGAACAGCTGCACGTCGCCGACGCCGCCGAGGCGCGCCAGTTCGTCCTTGATGTTGAGCACCGCGTAGTTGGACAGGTACAGCATGTCGTAACGCTTGTCCGGCGAGGTCAAGTGCACAACCATGGTCAGGTCAGGGGAGGCCTTGTCCACGGTGATACCGATGCGCGTCACTTCTTCGGGCAGTTTGGGTTCGCTGCGGGTCACGCGGTTTTGCACCTGCACCTGCGCGTTGTCCAGATCAGTGCCCAGCGCGAAGGTGATGGTCAGCGTCAGCTTGCCGTCGGCGGTAGCCTGCGAGGACATGTAAAGCATGCCTTCGACGCCGGTAATCGCCTGTTCCAGCGGCGAAGCGACGGTTTCGCCGATCACCTTCGGGTTGGCGCCGGGGAAGTTGGCGCGGACCACCACGGTCGGCGGGACAACTTCCGGGTATTCGCTGATCGGCAGCTGGAACAACGAGATGGAACCGGCGATGAGGATCAGCAGCGACAGCACGGCGGCGAAGATCGGCCGTGAGATAAAGAATTTGGAGAAGTTCATCGGACGAGTCCCTTAGCCGCGTGGCGCAGAAGCGCTGGCGATATTGACGGCCGGTTTGGGCGTCACGTTTGGCTGGTTGCTGGCGTCGAGGGCCTGGCGTTGTTTGAGCAGTGCAGCGAGCGTCTCGGCGCTGGCCATCGGTGTCATTTCAGGGTCCACAGGCGTACCGGGGCGCACACGTTGCAGGCCTTTGACGACAATGGTGTCGTCCTTGCCCAGCCCGTTGCGCACGATGCGCAAGCCTTCGATTTTCGGGCCCAGCTCAACGGCGCGGTAGGCGGGCTTGTTGTCCTTGTCCATCACCAGCACGAACTTCTTGCCCAGGTCGGTGCCAACCGCTTCGTCGTTGATCAGGACCGCCGAATAAGTGCCGCTGCCGACCAGTTTCAGGCGTGCGTACAGGCCAGGCGTGAAGCTGCCATCCGCGTTATCGAACACGGCGCGACCGCGAATGGTGCCGGTCCTCGGGTTGACCTGGTTATCGACGAAGTTCATCTGGCCCAGGTGCGGGTTGCCGGTTTCATTGGAAAGCCCCAGGTAAACCGGGGTGGTCTGGCCGCGCTGACCTTGGCGAGCGAGTTCGGTGTATTTGAGGAACACGCGCTCATCTGCATCGAAGTAGGCGTAGACCTTGTCGGTGGAGACCACGCTGGTCAGCGCAGTGACATCGGCGGTGACAATGTTCCCGGCGGTGATCTCGGCACGACTGACGCGACCGGCAATCGGTGCTGTCACGCGGGTGAAGCTGAGGTTCAGTCGGGCCAGGTCCAGTTGGGCCTGGATCGCCGCAACACCGGCCTTGGCTTCTTGCGCCGAGGTGCTGCGCGAGTCGGCCAGCTCGGCGGAAATCGCATTGTTGCTGCGCAGGCGTTCACCGCGCTGGGCCTCGCTTTCACTGCGAGAAGCCACGGCACGCGCCTGCTGCAACTGGGCTTCGAGACGGCGGACTTCGGACTGGAACGGGCGGGGATCGATCTGGAACAGCAAATCGCCTTTCTTGACCAGCGAACCGTCGGTAAAGGCGACCTGATCGATCTGGCCTGACACACGAGGGCGAACTTCGACGGTTTCCGGAGCCTCGAGACGACCCGTGAACTCATCCCACTCGTTGACCGGCTGCTCCAAGACCTTGGCGACGGTGACTTTGGCTGCGCCGGGCGCTGCTGGGGCTTCTGACGTCTTGCCGCACGCACTGATCACGATGAGCGCGATCGCAGTGAGGGGGAAGCGCAGATGGCTGATTGTCTTGGGCATAGGAAGTTCCGCCGAGAATAGTGAATGGGCGGATTCTGTTGGCCGTGGGTGTTATTAACGAATCGAATAAATCGAAGGTTACTATCACCCGCAATGATGCATGGTCACAGGGCAGTCAATCGGCGACCCCGATAAGCAGGCTCATGCGGGCTACCCCCGCGCATGACATGTACAACGCGAGCTCGCGCCGTGTCTGAATGGCACCTCACTGGCCGAAAAAAAGCTCATGTCATATTGCTATCTTTGCGATCAATTCTTGCAATCGCTACGGCTATCAAGTTGTCCGGTCCGGCGTCGATCTTTGGGTATCACGATTAATACCAAGGCGAAATTTGATGAAATCGACATGGCTGGACAATTTGAACGTCAGCAAAAAATTGAGTGTGGGCTTCGGCCTCATTCTGCTGGGTGTACTGACGGTGACCACTATTGGCTACCTCAGCACCAACCTGCTGATCGAGCGACTGGGCAAAGCATCCAAGGTAGCTGAAGTAAAAGCAGATGCGCTGAGCCTGAGGATCGCTGCGCAGGCCTACACGGCAAAACCTGACGCGAGCACTCAGCTGGGTTATGTCGCTGCCCTCGACGATCTGGGCAAGACTATCGAGAACGGCCTGAAGATTCTGACTGTGCCGGTCAACGCCGATAAGCTCCGAGGTATCCGCGATCAGGCGGGTGGCCTTAGGCAGACGTTCAGCCAGATGGTGGACAACAACCAGAAAATCGACCAGGCCATGCAACCGTTGATTACTATTTCCGAGCAGGTGAGCGGCAGTTTCGAAACGCTTCTGCAAAAGACCTTTGAAGATGCCTCACGCTCGCTTGAACAGAACGCTATCGATCAGGTGAAAGTTGCCGGTGACTTGCGCAACGGCATGACCAACTTTCGTCTGGTGTTCCGTCGCTATATCAGTATTCCTACCGCCGAAAACAAGCAGATCACCTTCGACGCAGCAGACTCTCTGATTACCCAGGTGGGCAGCGCGCGCGGCCAGTTGCCGAGCAAGGCCGGTCCGGCGGTGGATGCTGCCCTTGCAGCCTTGCAGCAGTACAAGTCGCTGATGGTTTCCATTTCCCAGCTGATGCAACAGAACGACCAGATCCGCGACGCACTGCGCCAGCAGTCGCTGGACATAGTCAAAAGCTCCGACGGGTTGATGGCGGGTCAGGTGGTCAGTGCGAACAACGAAAAAGACAGTGCAGTGACCCAGTTGCTCACGGTGGCCCTGATCGTACTGTTGCTGGGTATCTTCGCCGCCATCCTGATCACCCGTCAGATCACGCGTCCGCTCGATGCGACGGTCATCGCAGCCCGGCGTATTGCCGACGGCGACCTGACCAACGACATCAGCACCACGCGTCAGGACGAGTTGGGCCTGCTGCAAAACACCATGCAAAACATGACCGTGTCGCTGCGTACCTTGATCGGCGGTATCAGCAATGGTGTGACACAAATCGCCACGGCAGCTGAAGAGCTGTCGGCCGTCAGTGAACAGACCAGCGCGGGTGTCACCCAGCAGAAAATGGAAGTCGATCAGGTGGCGACCGCCATGAACCAGATGGCATCGACCGTGCAGGAAGTGGCTCAAAACACCGAAGACGCTTCACAGGCTGCCCGGCAGGCCAGCGAGCGTGCAGCCCATGGCAGCAGCGTTGTGCAACACGCCACTCGCGAAATCAGCCAGCTGGCCGGTGAAGTCGGACAACTGGGCCAGGCCATGCAGCGCCTTATTCAGGACAGCGACAAGATTGGCGGGGTGATCGATGTGATCAAAGCGGTCGCCGAACAAACCAATCTGCTGGCGCTCAATGCGGCCATCGAAGCCGCACGGGCGGGTGAGCAGGGACGTGGCTTCGCTGTGGTCGCCGATGAGGTGCGCTCGCTGGCCCAGCGCACGCAAAAGTCCACCACGGAAATCGAAGCGCTGATTCAGGCCTTGCAGCACGGCACCGGCGCGGCTTCGGATCTGATGGACGCCAGCCGGCAACGAACCGAAGGCACCGTGGAACTGGCGCGTCAGGCCGAACAGGCATTGGTGGAGATCACTCACTCAATCGGCACCATCGAGCAAATGAGTCAGCAGATTTCCGCCGCCGCTGAAGAGCAAAGTGCGGTCACCGATGAAATCAACCGCAGCGTGATCAGCGTGCGCGACATTGCCGATCAGTCCGCCACGGCCACCGAGCAAAGCGCGGCGTCCACGGTTGAGCTGGCGCGCTTGGGCAGCAACCTGCAAGGCATGGTCGCGCGCTTCCGTATCTGATGGTCATGCTCTGTGGCAATAAGGCCGTGTAGCAAAAAGCAGCGCTGAACGTCAGCGCTGCTCCACCAACTGCAGAAAGCGTCGCGTTCGTTCATTCTCCGGGTTCAGCAGGATTTCGCTGGCTGAACCGTCCGCCACAATCCGCCCGCCCTCCATGAATAAAACCCGGTCAGCGATGTCCTGCGCGAATTTCATTTCGTGGGTCACCAGCAGCATGGTCATCTGAAACTCATGGGCAATCGAGCGAATCACCGCCAGCACTTCACCGACCAGCTCAGGGTCCAGCGCTGACGTGACCTCGTCGAAAAGCATGATCTGCGGCCGCATGGCCAGGGCTCTGGCAATCGCCACACGTTGTTGCTGACCGCCAGAAAGCTGGCTCGGGTAGGCGTCAGCCTTGTGCGCGAGCCCGACCAGTCCGAGGTATTGATGAGCACGCTCCAGGGCCTCCTCGCGGGACAGCCTGAGCACACGCAATGGTGCTTCGGTAACGTTTTCCTGCACCGTGAGATGTGGGAACAGATTGAATTGCTGAAACACCATGCCGACCCGATGAATCACCGGGGCCTTGCGCGAGCCGGGCCAGCGCCAGCGTGAGGCCTGTGCCGGAACCGCTTCGCCGGCCACTTCAATGCTGCCTTGCTGGTAGTCTTCCAGCCCTTTGATCAGACGCAGCACCGTCGATTTGCCTGAACCGCTCGGGCCGATCAAGGCGACTTTCTGGCCTTGCGGGATGCTCAGATCCAGATGGTCTATGACCCGGTTGCGACCAAAGTCCTTGACCACTTGCCTGAGCTGTATCTGCACCTCAGTGGCGGGCAGGGCGGCGTTGTGTGCGAGATCAGACATGATTGCGCCTTTCCAGGTATTTGAACAACAACGAGGTCGGCACGCTGATCGCCAGGAACATCAGCGCCATCACCGTGGACGGCTCGTTGTAGCGATAGGTCATGCCCGCGATCTGCTTGGCGGCCTGAAACAGTTCGGGGATGGTGATGACCGCCAGCAGCGGTGTCTCCTTGAACATGCCGATCAGGTAATTGCCCAGCACCGGCAGCATCGGTTTCAACGCCTGCGGCAGAATGATGCGTCGCCAGGTGTCGCCCCGGTTGAAGTCCAGCGCACATGCTGCTTCCCATTGCCCGGCAGGAATATCATCGATTGCGCCACGGCAGGCCTCGGCAATATAGGCCGCGTAATAGCACCCCAAGCCGATCACGCCGGTGGTGATCGCCGGGAAGGTGACGCCTGCCAGCGGCAACGCAAAGAACAGCACATACAGCTGAACCATCAGCGGCGTGTTGCGGAAAAAGCTCAGGTAAGCCTTGCTCAGGTAATGCACGAGCCTGACCTGTGAGCGTAATGCCAGCGCCAGAATCAGGCCCAGCAGCACCGCCAGCAGAAACCCCAGCACCACGACCTGAACGGTGACCAGCAAGCCCTGAAACAGCTCGGGCATGATCGGCCAGGCGAATGCAACGTCGAATTCCATGGTCAATTCCTCGCCCGACGCCACGCTGTCGCGTGTCGTTCATAACGCCTGACCAGCCAACTGAGCGGCCAGGCCATCACGAAATAGCAGATCAGCACGATGCTCCAGATCAGTGTCTGCTGGCCCAGCGTGGTCACCAACTGGCTGCCACTGAAGGTCAGGTCGGTGAGGGTGATCAGCGAGACCAGCGAGGTGGTTTTCAGCAGCTCGACCAGTTGATTGCCCATCGGCGGAATCATGAACGGCAAGGCCTGCGGCAGGATGATGCGGCGAAACGCGCTGACCGACCCGAAATCCAATGCCCGCACCGCATCGCGCTGCCCCTGGCTGACGTTGATCAGCGCCGAACGGATGATCTCCGAACCGTAGGCTGAAAACGTCAGCCCCAGCCCCAGTACTCCGGTGGTCATTGGCGACAGGCGAATACCGAACAGCGGCAGGATGAAGAACAGGTAAAACAGCAGCACCAACGCTGAAATGCCACGCAATACTTCGACGTACAAGGTGGCAAACCAGCGCAGCGCCCGGAACGGCGACAGGCGCATCAGGGCGATGACGAAGGACAGCACCAACACCAGCAACTCGGCGAGAAAGGTGATCTGCAGCGTAACCAGTGCGCCGTGCGCCAGTTGTCTGGCGATGAAACCGGCGGTTTCCAATGTGGCAGGGTCGACAGGCATGGCCGTACTCGTGTGGGTCAGGGCCGTTTACTGCACGACCTCGCGGACCGCGCAGGTCATGGGTTGCAGCGTTGTGCTGCGGTAACGGTCGGCTCAGCCAGTTCGTTTTCGGTGTAGCCGTACTTTTCAAGAATCTTCAGCAGTTCGCCTGACGCCCGGAGTCTGGACAGTTTCTCGTTGAACGCTTGCTCGAAGGCCGGATCGTTTTTCGGCAGGCCGTAGGCGTGGTAATTCCAGCTCGGTTTGCCATTGGCGTCCGGGATCTGCTCAAACGGCAAAGCCCGCTCGATATCTGCACTGTTGGCTTTCTTGATCAGGCTGATGACTTCTGCATCGGGGAAATACACCACGTCGACCCGACCGGCCTGCAAGGCGGCCAGCGCCTCGGTGTCCTTGTCGAACAGCACCACATTGCTGTTGGCGATACCGCTGTCCCTGGCTTCCTGAACCTGATTGCTGCCCGGTTGCGTGGCCAGCCGCGCTTTGCCGTGGGTGGCAACGTCTTTGAGGCTATGCAGGTTCAGCGGGTTACCGGCTTTGACGATGAACGCACCGCCGGAGCGCGTTACCGGGCTGGAGAACGAGATGACTTTGCAGCGGTTAGGGTTGATGAACAGACCGGCGCCGATCAGATCGAAACGCCCTGCGGCAAGGCCTGGCACCAGCGAACCGAAGTCAGTGATAGGCGTCTCGATCTGCGTGATGCCCAGCGGTTCGAGAATAGCCCGCAGTATCTCGACATTGGCGCCAGTAGCTTTGCCATCTGTGCCGATGTAGGCATACGGCTGCTCGTTGGCAATGCCTGCGGTCAGGCCATCGCTGCGACCTTTTTCCAGCAGCCCGGCCAGCGCCGGGAAAGCCATGACGGCGTTCAACAGCACCGCCGAACCGAACAGGACGGGGAAGGACAGGGGGTTGAGACCTTTCATTGCGTGTGCTCGAAGTAAGGGAAAAGGGGCGTCTCGCTGAGGCGGCCTGATCGTGTCAATCAAGCGCCCACGCTCGCAGGCGTCTTGCCTGCTTCCTGCGTGGCAATGCGTTTTTGCATAGGGCGCAACTCTATAGCTATTAAAAAATAATTTTAAATATCGATAGGGAATATGCATATGCGTTACCAAATGCTTCCGCAGTCCGGGCTCACTGCGCACAAGGACGTCGCCCTGCTTTAAATCGCAATGCTCGCAGCGGTCAGTTTCGCACGACTGCTTTTCGGTGATTTTTTGAGGCAGATAGAACCGGACTCGCCGACAATTGTCACGGTTTCGCCTTGCGCAACCTGAAACGAAACGTTGCGCACGGCCTGATTGATCTGCCCGTAGAAACGATACGCGACGCCCAGATGCCGGATGTCGATCAGTTGCGGAGCGTCAGTCATCGTTGCGCCTCTTCCAGCGTACGGGCGATGTGGTTGAAGCTGAACACCACGGCGACCACGAACAGGCCGGGCAATAGCGAAACCCGGGGTGCAGTCATCAGAAAGTGTCGGCCGTTGGCGATCAACGTGCCGCCATTCGGCGGCGGGCGGTTCTGCGTCGAAGCCGAGAACCACCCAGCCGAGCCGCTTCGACGTAGGGCAGAGTCTTGACCTTCAGCACTTCAGCACTTCAGCGCGGGTGGTGCGGGCGAAGCCGGGGATGATCCCCACGCCGAATGCGATGGCCACCGGAATGGTGCCGAAGCCGGATATCACCCCCAGACTCAGTCTACCGGCCATGGCGATACCGACCGCCAGCAGCGCCGCTTGTACCGACAGACTGGAGCCGTGCACGACGCGGGTATAAAAGGTCACGGCCCAGTTCGTCGGTGCCGAACCAGTGCGCGGCGTTCGGCGGAGTGAGTTTGTCGGTGGGCGAGGTTGCGTAAGGCGCATAGCTGGTCAGTAGGGTGGGGGCCAGTGCGGCCAGTAGCGCAAAGTCCACCAACGCCACGGCGAGTGCAAATGGAAAAATCCTCTTCAAATCGAACGCAGCGCTCCAGCTGGTTTTAAGAACATATTCTTGTGATTTGAGGCTGTAAAAGTCTTTTATCTTCTAGGGTCTGTTCCCGTTTCATCGCGGCCGCGTCGGAGTCTGTTTTGCCGCGGGGCAAGGCAGGAGACACGANGAAACGGGAACAGACCCTAGCCATTGCTGATCCGTATCAGCGCTGGCCGAGTGCTTTTACAGCCTCTTCGACAGGCGTGGTGCCTTCGGTAAGCTCGATGATCTGTCGGGATACTTCAGGCTGATCGACCAGCGCCGCCAGAAAAGCCGCTACGTCATCGCGCGCGATGTCGCCGTAAGGAATGGCCAGGCCTGCGCGAACCTTGCCCGAACCCGCTCTATCGACCAGGGTGCCCGGCCTGAGAATCACCCAGTCCAGTGCGGACGATGCCAGGCATACATCGGCGTCTTTCTTGACCCGCATGTAATTCTCGAAGCCCGCGGAGGTGTCTTTACCGCGTGCAGCTTCGGGAAATGCCGACACCAACAGAAAACGCCGCACGCCGGCGAGCTCAGCTGCTGCAACTGAAGTTTTCAGCCCTGCGCCGTCGATGGCGTTGGTCAGCTCAATGCCTGCACCACCGGCTCCGGCGGTGAAAATCACCACGTCGCTGTTCACCATTGCGCTGGCTAACGCAGGTGCATCCATCTCGACGAGGTTTCCGAGCAAGGGCAGGCCGCCGGTCGCTCTGATCAGCGCCGACTGTTGTTCCTTGCGGTGCAAGGCGATTACTTCATGACCGTTGTCACCAAGGTTTTTTATGAGGCGCAAGCCAACCTTGCCTGCGGCCCCGATGACAAAAATTCTGGACATCAGATATTCCTCTGTTGACGGGGTGCCGGCACTCTTTGGTGTCGGCACGCTCTTGTCGAATCAACCTTCGAACTGGTGGTAAACCTTGGCAATCACTTTCCACGAGCCATCGATTTTGATCAGTGTCAGGTAGTCATTGTAGTCAGCGCCGATCGCATCTTTTTCCATGTCAATGCGTACCACGGCGGTGGTTGGGGTGATAGCGAGTATGTCCAGGCGCGTGTTGATATCAGGCGCAGTGCCGTTGGTTTCGACAAACGTGTACAGGTTGCTGATCGGTCCGCCCAACAGCTGACCGTTGGTGAAACCATACATCACTGCATCCTTATGGAAAGCCTCTTCGATAGTGGCGACGCTACCGATACGCAAGCCTTCTACGTATTTGCTGGCGGTGGCGATGATAGCGTTGTAATCACTGGTGGGTACGGCTTTGATGTTCTTGCTCATAAGGTGGTACTCCTGGGTTGGGAACAGCTAGACGGGCAGGGGCTCACGCCACCTTCAATACGTCCCGAGCGGCCAGTCGGTGTAGCCTTTGGCACCGCCGCCGTAGTACGACTCACGTGGGGCAATGGTCAGTTCGGCCCCATGAAACAGGCGAGCGACGAGGTCGGGGTTGGAGATGAACAGGCGGCCGAATGCGACGGCGTCGATCTTGCCCTGCGCCCGACGTTCGACCGCCATCTCAAGGTCATAGTTATTGTTGCCAATGAACGGGCCATTGAACTGAGCGCTCAAGGCGTCCATATCGACCCCTTCCGGGACATCGCGGGACGTGGCCGTTGCGCCTTCGACAAAGTGCAGATACGCAAGATTGAGCATGTTCAGTTGCTGAATCAGGTAACCGTGCAGGCCCATTACGTTGCTGTCGGGAGAGGTGTTACCGGCATCAGGCGTCACCGGTGACAAGCGAATGCCGACCCGGTCATTGCCCCAGATGTCCACGATGGCCTGAGTCACTTCCAGCGTCAGGCGAGCGCGGTTTTCTATCGAACCACCGTATGGGTCAGTGCGCTGATTGGTGGAGTCGCGCAGAAACTGGTCGAGCAGATAGCTGTTGGCCGAGTGTACTTCAACGCCATCAAAACCGGCCCGTTTGGCGTTCTCGGCTGCGTGCCTGTACTGCGCGATGATGCCGGGGATTTCATCGGTTTCCAGCGCGCGCGGCATGGAAACAGGCACAAAACCGTCGACGGTATAGGTGTTGCCTTCAGCCTGGAGGGCGGAGGGCGCTACCGGGGCTTCACCACCGGGTTGCAGGTCGACACTGGAGAACCGGCCTACGTGCCAGAGCTGGCTGACGATCTTGCCACCGGCGGCATGCACCGCGTCGGTCACTTTCCGCCAGCCTGTCACTTGCTCTTCATTCCAGATCCCGGGCGTTGCGGCGTAGCCTCGACCTTGAGCGGAAATGTTCGTTGCCTCGGCCACGATCATTCCTGCCGTCGCACGTTGCGCATAGTAGGTGGCGTGCAGGTCGTTTGGCACACCGTCCTCGGCGTAGCGGCTGCGTGTCACAGGCGCCATCACGATTCGGTTCGCCAGCTCAAGCGAACCCATTCGCACGGGCGAGAAAAGATCGGTGGTTTTACTGAAATCGTTCAAGGGAAATACCTCTTAGTGGACCGGTCGTCTACTAAAAATGGTTAAAAAAAGCACCCGCTACTTGAGCAGGCGCTTGGTCATGTTCAACGCTTTATCGAAAGACTCGGTGGACTTGTTGACTTTCACCAGCAGGGAGGCGCCAAGCCAGAGTTGATAAAGCGATTCTGCGAAATCCTGATGATCGCCTTCGGGATGAATGCTGCCGTCGGATGCACCCATTTCTACACAGGCGGTGATGCGCTGGACGATTTGTGCAGTGCCCACTTCCAGCACGCGACGCATGTCCTCGGACAGATCGCACACTTCAGCACCCAGTTTGACCACCAGGCACTTGCCTTCGGGAAGTTCGGTGCCTTGGGTTTCTGTCCAGTACATGAAATAGGCCAGTAACCGTTCAGCGCCTGTTCCGGGGCGTGCCATAAGGGCGTCGACCCGGCGCAGATACTCGGAAAAATACTCTTCCAGCAGCGCCTGACCGAATTCTTCCTTCGATTTGAAATAATAGTAAAACGAACCTTTGGGTACGCCCGCGGTGCTCAATACTTCTGCGAGACCGACAGCGGTGTAGCCTTTGTTCGTCATCAGTGACCTGGCAACATCGATGATGTGCTGGCGCATATCGTGGACTGGTTTCTTCATAATGGCGAGCATCCTACTCACGAACCGACCGGTCGTCTAGCGGATCTTGTCGAGTAGAGGCTCGCTGTGGTTTTTCAGACTGATCAAGGGAATGATCAAGAGGAAACCGGCGCTTGCGCATCGATCAGGCTCTGGCACTTCAACTCCGGCCAAAAGGCTGACGGAATACCCACCTTCATCGCTTGTACATTGGACACTATCTGCTCCGGCGAACGCGCATCCGGAATGATCACCTGCCCGCGACGTGCGTGAGATACGGCAGGCGATCGGCACGCCAACAAGGGCGTAAATGGCCGCCTCTGCTCATGCCTGGTCCGCCGACTCGGCCACGCCTTGATCCTCGCCCAGGAATCCGCCGCTCTGGTGATGCCACAGCCGCGCATAAACACCATTCTTCGCGAGCAGTTCGGCATGCGTGCCTTGCTCGATGATGCGCCCGTCATCCATGACAATGAGCCGGTCCATGGCCGCAATTGTCGACAAGCGGTGGGCGATGGCGATCACGGTCTTGCCCTGCATCATTTCATCCAGGCTTTCCTGAATGGCCACTTCGACTTCCGAGTCGAGGGCGCTGGTGGCCTCGTCAAGCAGCAGGATCGGAGCGTTTTTCAGCATCACCCTGGCAATCGCGACACGTTGACGCTGGCCGCCCGAAAGCTTGATGCCGCGCTCACCTACCAGGGTGTCGTAGCCACTATGACCTTGCTTGTCGCTCAACTGGCTGATGAAGCCATCAGCCTGCGCATCGGCAGCGGCGCGGCGGATCTGTTCGTCGGTCGCATCGGGTCGGCCGTAGGCGATGTTGTCGCGAATGGACCGGTGCAGCAGAGACGTGTCCTGAGTGACCATGCCGATGGCGCTGCGCAAGCTGTCCTGAGTGACATGCGCGATGTTTTGCCCGTCGATGCGAATCTCGCCTTCATCCACGTCGTAGAAGCGTAGCAGCAGGTTGATCAGCGTGGATTTCCCGGCGCCCGAGCGGCCTACCAGACCGATTTTCTCGCCCGCACGAATATTCAGACTCAGGCCATCGAGCACCTGACGCTCGCCGTTGTAGTTGAAGCCCACATTGTCGAAGCTCACCGCGCCACCCAACGTCTTCAGAACGGTCGCGTCGGGCGCATCCTGCACCTTGGGGCCGCGAGTCAGAGTGGCCATGCCGTCCTGCACGGTGCCGATGTTCTCGAACAAAGAGGTCATCTGCCACATGATCCAGTGCGACATGCCGTTGATGCGCAACGCCATGGCAGTTATTGCCGCCACGGCACCTGTACCGATCTGACCTTGATGCCACAGCCACAGCGCATAACCGCCAGCGGCCATGATCAGCGCGACTACCAATGCCTGATTGACGATCTCGAACTGGCTGACCAGGCGCATCTGGCGTAAGCCGGTCCGCTTGAAATCCTCCATCGCTGCGCGTGCGAAATGCGCTTCACGCTTCGAGTGGGAGAACAGCTTCACCGTGGTGATGTTGGTGTAGGCATCCGAAATTCGCCCGGTCATCGAGGAGCGCGCATTGGCCTGCTCCTGCCCGACCTTGCCCAGACGCGGCACGAAGTACAGCATGGCCAGCCCGAACAAGACGATCCATGCAATGAAAGGCAGCATCAGTTTCAGGTCGAACGCGCCGGCCAGTGCGATGATCGCGACGAAATAAACGCCGATCCCCGGTGCGATCTCGATGAGGGTGAACAGCACATCGCGCACCGACAGCGCAGTCTGCATCACCTTGGTCGTGACCCTGCCGGAAAATTCATCGGAAAAGAACGAAAGACTTTGCCGCAGCATCAGGCGATGAAAATCCCAGCGCAGCCGCAGTGGCAGGTTGATCGCCAACACCTGATGCTGAACCATCGTGCGCAACGCCACCAGCGCAATACTGGCCAGCAATATGATACTGATGCTCCACAGCACACGACTTTCCTGCAAAGCCCCATCGCCGCCGGCCTGCCAGGTCGAAAGCAGGTCCACGACCTGCCCGAGGAAAGAAAACAGCCAGGCCTCGTAAAGCGATACGCCAGCACTGAGCAGCGCCAGTGCAAGGATGTAGCCACGAGCGCCCCGCGTACAGGCCCAGAGAAACCGCGCCAGGCCATCAGGCGGTGGCGGTACTTCGTCAGGCGGGAAGGGGTCGAGCCATTTTTCAAATGCGCGAAGCATGATGATCTCCAAAATGAACCCGTGAAGATTCGGGTATTAAAAGCCGGGGGGCAACCTGTCGAGGTGATGCTTGCCCGTGCACTTGGGGCTGAACTTGCGGGTCAGTGATCGTCGGAAACCCTGCGCAGGCTGTCCCACAGTGCCATTACCTGTGTCACTGCGGCATCCAGCGTGGCATGTGCAATGCCGTCGCGCGCCAGTGTCGACATGCCCAGCATAAAGCTGTCGAACACGGCGGCTAGCGTCTCCGGTATCACCGTAGCAGGCAATTCGCCTGCAGCAATGGCGCGTTCGATACACGCAATCAAACCCGCACGGTTCAGGTCCCGCGCACGTGCGAGAGGCGCAGAGATGGCTTTGCTCTCATCCGTGCAAGCGCTCATCAGGCCCAACGACACCAGACATCCTTTGGGATGATCGGGCTCACATTGCATTTTCGCTGACCGACGAAGGGTAAGTTCAATCGCTTCTCTGGGTGGCAGTGTCGCATCAAACAGACTGTCGGTGACTCGGCCGTGGGTAGTGAGATAGCGCTCCATGACCTCGTTGAAAAGGGCCTGCTTTGAGCCGAAAGCGGCGTAAAAGCTGGGTGCGGTGATGCCTCCTCCGATGTTGGTCTTGAGCTGGCTGAGGGAGGTCGCATCATATCCATGCTCCCAGAACAGGTGCAGCGCCTGAGTAATTGCCACGTCACGGTCAAACGTGCGCGGACGTCCCATTTGTGCCATGTCGGATCTCCTCCAGGAACTTGAATACGGGTAATCACTTAAATACTAATCGATACATAAGTCATTGACTACCGGGTTGCGCCTCCCTATATTTGTACCGATCAGTATATTAGTGAGTGAAATCGAATGGCTATGGGTAAAGAGCAGGGCGAAAAACTCCCGCTCGGGGCATTGCTGGCACTGGCGATGACCGGGTTTATTTGCATCGTGACCGAGACGCTGCCTGCGGGTTTGCTGCCCGAGATCGGCACGGGCCTTGGGGTATCGGCGTCGTTTGCCGGGCAGATGGTGACCGTTTACGCGCTAGGGTCGCTGCTGGCCGCCATTCCGCTGACCATCGCCACGCAAAGCTGGCGCCGCAGGACGGTGTTGCTGCTGACGATCATCGGCTTTCTGGTGTTCAATTCCGTCACGGCGCTGTCGTCCGATTACTGGCTGACGCTGGTCGCGAGGTTTTTCGCCGGCGTCTCTGCGGGCCTCGCCTGGAGCCTTATCGCGGGTTATGCACGGCGCATGGTGGTGCCGCAATTGCAGGGCCGCGCCCTGGCGATAGCCATGGTGGGAACGCCCATCGCGTTGTCGCTGGGCGTGCCTCTGGGCACCTGGCTGGGCGGGTTCATGGGCTGGCGCATGGCATTCGGATTGATGTCCGGGATGACCCTGTTGTTGATCGTCTGGGTGCTGGTCAAGGTGCCGGACTACCCTGGCCAGTCCTCGTCACAGCGCATGGCATTGCGTCAGGTGTTCTTCACTCCTGGCGTACGCTCGGTACTGGGCGTGGTCTTCACCTGGATGCTGGCTCACAACATTCTTTATACCTACGTCGCGCCCTTTGTTTCCGGGGCCGGACTGGCGAGTGACGTTGATTGGGTGTTGCTGACATTTGGTATCGCCGCGCTGGCGGGTATCTGGGTAACGGGGCGGCTGGTTGATCGTCATCTGCGCAAGACCGTGTTGGCCAGCCTGGCAACCTTCGCAGCGGTTTCGGTTTTTCTGGGTGTGTTCTCAGGCTCTGCACCGGCTGTCTACGTGGGGGCGTTTATCTGGGGGCTGACGTTTGGCGGCGCTGCCACGCTTCTGCAAACCGCGCTGGCCGACTCGGCAGGCGGGGGCGCTGATGTGGCGCTTTCGATGAACGTCGTTGTCTGGAACGGCGCAATTGCAGGCGGTGGTTTGTTAGGGGGTGTGTTGCTTGGGCATTGGGGCGTGGCTGTATTCCCTTGGGTCTTGCTTGTGTTGTTACTGCTGAGTCTGGTTATTGCATTTCGCGCACGCGTTCATGGCTTTGCGAGAGGCAACCGGCTTACAAAGTAAACCGATGGAAACGCCTCTTGGCCTGCGCTTCGCGCAATACACGGCCGTCGGCGAGGCGACCGCGATGGCGTGATCGCGTCGCCGGCCGATCAGTCATCAGGCAATGCTGTAAGCGTTGAAGGCCTTGCCCTGTTGCAAGGCGGTGACGATGTTTTTACGGGTCACCGGCAGTTCGCTGCCTTCATTGTCGACGAAGCTGGTTTCCTGCAGTTCGGCTGCATCGCCTTCACCGACAAAGGTGAAACCGAGGAATTCAAGGGCTTCGCGGTCGACATTCAGGTTGGAGCGCGGGGTGCGTAGCGGCAGGCTGACGCTCTGGCCGTCCTTGCTGATGGTGAAGACCTCGGCTTCCTTCTTGGCACGCGCCGTCTTGCTCTTGGCGGTATACGGGTTGCTGATCGCTTGATGCGTCTGGTTCAGCACTTTGAGCGCCAGGCTGTAGACCAACTCCTGAAACGCCGGGTCGTCCTTGTAGCTGGACAGAATCCGACTGATCGGGAACTGCGCGCCAAGATCGGCCAGTGCCGCGCTGTCTGCCGCTTCGGCATCCTTGAGGCGCTTCAGTTGGCCCATCAATTCGTAGGCTTTGTCGTCATCGTGCTCATCCTGCGCCAGGCGAATGGCGGCACGCAGCTCGCGGATTTCTTCGCTTTCCTTGGCGGTCTGGAATGCATCAAGCACCATCTCACTGATGGTCTTGGCCTGCGGCACATGCTGCGAAAGACCAATGGCGCTTTCGTATTCCAGCTTGGAGGAGGTCAGGGCTTCGTTGATCTGGGAATCAGGCATTGAATTTCACTATTCAGATTTGAGGCATTTCAGATTTGAGGCGCGAAAGGCTCAGAGCGTTTCGGGGGGGCGTAATTTAGTGGAGCGACGCGAGGATGTCACGGACCATTAGCTGAGGGGTCTAACTTGAGCCGTTCAAGCCCGTTAAGTGAGGGGCCAGGTCAGTGGGCACCACCAGATGGATGTGATGAACGAAGCCCTGTCCATTTCCCGCACACAGATGCTTCGCCTTGCCGAGAAAGCCGAAGTGCCCCCGGACGTTGCCCGGAGAGTGATTGACGGCATTTGTGATGTGGCGAGCCGGTTTTCAGCCATTGCCGAGAATCTTCGCCCGGAGGCGATTACTCAAGACACTTTGCGTACGGTTCAAGGCTGCATTGATCAGAATGTGGCTCTGTTGTACCGTCAGCCCTGATCCGACGTCATGAATGGTGGTTCAGAAATGAACCTCAAGTACGCCTTGCTACAAGGTGGCCTCCATTCATTGTTGGGGGGCACGCCGAATGGGCTGTGGACGCGATCATATTGTCACGCGCGTGCTCGGATGACTCGCCGCTTACCGATGAAATACTCGAGGTTTGTCACGCTCGGATATCGGCTTCCTTACCGATATCGCCAGCGAGTGAACCGTAGGCTGGGGGGACGGAGCACTTCAAGCGCGCCTGGCGATGCAGGCGCGTCTGCCAGGGTCAGATAGCGGTGGTCAGGTAGCCACCGTCGACCGGCAGCACCACACCGGTCACAAATGACGCCGCATCCGATGCCAAAAACGCAATGACCTTGGCGACTTCCTCGGCACTTCCGAAGCGCTTCATTGGGGTGCGAGACAGCAAACGGTCGATCCTCGGCTGATCATCGATTTTCGCCAGCAGGGGGGTGGTGATCCACCCCGGCGCCACGGCATTGACGCGAATATTGTCAGGAGCGTAGGCCTCCGCCAGGGACTTCGTGATCTGGACAATCGCCCCTTTGGCTGCCGAGTAAGCCACGAGTTTACCCCCGCCAAAGTAGGAGAACATCGACGCGATGTTAATGATCGACCCACCTTGCCTGGCCAGCAGCGGATGCGCCAGGTTGATGAGACGGTAAACGGCATTGAGTTGAACCGACAACACCTGGTTGAAGGCCTTCCACTCCATCTCCTTTTCGCCCAGGGTTCCACCTGCCGCCGGCACCAGAATATCCAGGCGGTCCAGGCTTTGGATCACGCCTTTGAGCGCATCATCGTCGGTGACGTTAATCTCGTGAAGATCGAGCTCAACCCCCTCGGCGATGATTGTCGCGTCGGCGCCCAAGCCGATAGCCACCACCCTGGCGCCATGCCGGGCCAGGTACTCGGCGGTCGCTTGGCCAATCCCCGAGGTCCCGCCGCTGACGAGCGCGACCTTGCCTTCAAATAGCGTGCTGCTGAACATAGTCATTGTTACCTCATGGAGTCAGTTAAACGCTTTTTTCAAGGCACGGGCTTACAGACCCAGTACCGAACCCACGTCCAGCACCAGCAGCAGGCCAACCACGAAACCGTTGTTGCTCAATTGCGTCGCGCCGGGGTTGTAGAAATTGTCCGGATTGATGATGTACTGAATGCTTGGTTCGATCGCCACGTTGCGGGTCAAGGCAAAGTGGCCGTTGGCTTCCACGGCGTAGACATGGCGTTTGCCCAGTTCGGGATCGCCACCGGCCGCCGTGCGCAAGCGTTGCTGGAACTGCAACTGATGGTCGTTGACTTGGAGGTAGCTGGCTTTGAGATTGAGCTTGTCCTGCGCCCGATCAAAAGGCGCAAGGTAGGTCAGCCCGGCTTCGGCGAAGTGGCTGAAGGGTTGTTTATCGTCGGCCGCCGCCGACAGCGAGCCGAATACCTGCATGCCTTGCTGCCCGCCGCGCCATAGCGTCTGGCGAAATTTGAAGAAGCCGCCAGCCGTGCCGTGGTCGCTGGCACCCGTCAAGGGGTCGACCTGATTGGACGAGTTGAAGTACGCATTCAGTTCGTACTGGGTGGTGTTATCGACAGGCTTGCTGCCAATGCCCACCAGGAAGCTGGTGCCACTGGCATCGTCGGTGCTGAAATCCAGACCTTTGCGCTTTTTCAGGTAGTCCACCGGGTTGGATTCAAACGCACCTGCGTGCACATAGAAACTGGGGGTCACTTGATACTTAAGGTAGCCACCCCAAGCGCCGAAGGGGGGCGGCAACATGCCGCTTGACGCGTCCAGGATCGGGTCGTTGCAGGTAACTCCCGTTTCGCAGTTATAAATGTAGAAATAGCGTCGGCCATTGGTCCGTCCCACGTGCAGGTCGAGCTGCCCATCGAGCCATTTTTGCTCGTAGGTCAACAGGCTCAACTGATTGCTGGCGATGTCATTGTGCAAAGGCGCACCGCCAAAATAGCTGCCGACGGCGCCTTGCCATTCGTCCCCGGTCGGCTGGCCGGTGCCGTTATCGAGGATAAAGACGGTTTGCTCGAAATGCAGGGCGCCGCCGTCCAGGCCGCTGAGCGTGGCGAGGTTAACGTCTGCACCGATGTACAGGTCGCCGCTGTTGCCGAAGCTGTAGGGGCGCGGGCCGGTGTCGAGGTTTTTCATCGACAGGCTGGTGAATTGCACATGGGGCTGGATGCCGTAGCCGGCCAATTGTTCGCCCAGGCCGGCCAGTGGGCCTTCACGGTCCTGCGCCCAAGCTTGAGGGTGGGTGAACACCATGAACAAAAACGCGCACAAACGAAGAGTAGGGTGCATGGTCTGGGACTCATTTTATTGTTGTTGTGATGAGTAAATAGAGCAGCGTGGTGCTCCCGGATCACGCACGCTGCGTGCAGGCCTGCACTGATCGGCGTTGCAGCACACCCGGTGCGGTTTCCTTGAGCAGCAGGGACAGTCCTGCTGCCAGCAAGGCGCCGCAGCAGGAGATCCACATCACAATCGACAACCCGAACTGATCGGCGGCAAACCCTGCAATGGTCGGCGCCACGAAGCCTCCCACCAGTTCGCCAACGCCCATGATCATGCCCAATGCCGTGGCCATGACTTCACGCGGGACGGTTTCGGCTGGAATGGTGGACATGAACAGCGTGAAGCAGCCAAGCCCGGTGAAGGTGAGCACCATCAGCACGCCGAGTATCATTGGCGAAGGCGCGAATAGCAGGGCTATCGGGCAGCAGGCCGCAATCAGCGAGAACAGCACCAGCGTCGGACGGCGGCCGATGCGGTCGGAAATGCTGGGCACCGCAAACCCCCATACAACCCAGGCGGCACCCAGGCAACTCATGATCGTGCCCATGCTCGGCGCGCTGTAACCGCGGACGCTGACCAGAAACGTCGGGGTAAAGGAGATCAGGATCACGAACCAGGTCAGAAACACGCAACTGATCAATGTGCACAGCACGATGTTGCGACTTTTAAGCAGTGCCAGGCGATGCCCGGTGAGCTTGACGTTACTCACCGGAGCCTGACGAGGCTCATCCTGACGCACGTAACGCCAGATAAGCCAGGCGATCAGCAGCCCCGGCAGCAGCGACACAATGAACGCATGGCGCCAGCCATAGGCCTGCGCCAGGGCAATCAACACCGGAGGGCCGATCACCGCGCCCAACAGACCCGCTGCCGAACCTTGCAGCAAGCCCATGTTCAGGCCCCGCCGGTGCGGCGATGAGGCTTCGACCATCATCGACTGGGACAAGGGCAGGATGGGCCCCTCGGCCAACCCCATGATGGCGCGAAACAGCAACAGGCTGAGGAACCCCGCGACCAGCCCCGAGAGGGCTGAGCACAGCGAAAACAGGATGACTGCGGCAATCAGCAGCGGCTTGCGCACCCCTCGGCGATCCGACCAGGCGCCGACCAGCGTGCCGGAAATCGCCCAGGCCAAGGCCAGCACCGAAGACAACATGCCGAGGTGGCTGTTGCTCAGTTGCAGCTCTTGCGCCATGAACGGAAACAGGAAGGACAGGGCCAGACGGTCGAAAAACACAAAACCGAACGTCAGGAACAACACGCAGAGCAGGACATTTTCATAACTGGCTTTATTGTTGTTGTGAGCCATTACGGTTCTCCGTAGTACAGGGTTTAACGGAACAGACGGTCCACTGCGTCAGCGCCCAGGCCGACCTTTTCGTAATGTTCGCGGCATAGGGCAATGTAGGAGTGCACATCGAAGTAACCAGTGGATTCGCCTTGTTCGTCGAGCCAGATCAGCGGCCCCTTGACGATGAAAAACACGCGCATCGGTTCGTCGTGCTCATAAGCCACCAGGGTGTGACCTTCACCGGGCGTCTCGTAGACGAAGTCGCCAGCGGTGGCGGTCCACTCGTGTTCCAGGTAGCCCCACTTGCCCGACAGGGTGTAGGCGAATACTTCGTGCGGGTGGTAGTGGCGATTGACCAGGCCAGCCTCGCTCGACATCAAGATGTCGCACCAGCGGTTTTCGCTGGGGGAGATCCACAGGGGGCGGGAAGAGACGGTTTCGGTGAAGGGCACGTAGAGCCGCAGATCATCACTGGCGGCATCAGGCAGGTAAACCTCAGGCTTGGCGTCGGGCTTGAAGCAGTTCGCGATGGGCTGCAGGTCTTTCCAGAATTCGTTGCGGGCTAATTCGGGCATGTCGGGCCTCTGATTGTTGGAATACAGAGGCCACTCTAGGAGGAACGGGGCACTACGGTTTGATCGAAACTGACGTCATTTTTGTCTGAATCGGACGGATATTTTCAGTTCATCGGTTGCCGTGGTTTTTGTACCGGCTACCGATTGACAGCGTGCCTGGGTCGGCGGTTAATGGGGCGTTGCAGGCCCGGTAATTCGCCTTGTGCGGGGCCGAGTAGTTAATAAAAACGAGAATAATAAAAATGACCCGAACCGCCTTGCTTGATACCCAATGTGCCAGTACCGATGACCTTCCCGTGGATCAGCGCGTAGCCTTTTGGGAGCGGTACAACGCATCGACACTGGTCGGTCTGAAGTGCTCTTCCTTCAGCGAAACCGGCTTCAGCGCTCGGGAGGACAATCTGCGTCTGGACCGGCTGCGGGTCGCCCATATTGCCGGTACCCAACACGTCATCGAGCGTGATGGTTCAATGATTCGCAGCGCGCCCAAAGAGTCGGTATTCGTCTCGCTGGTTATGGGCAGTGCGTCGTTTTTCTTTCAGAACGGCAACTGCCATCTGCTGGAACCGGGCGAAATGATGGTGTATCGAACCGACAAGCCCTACCTGTTCGGCTTCTCCGCTTCGATGCACAAGTTTATCTTCGATATCCCTCAGGACGTGTTCGCCTCCCGCTGTCTACGCCGCTTTGATAATGCAGTGAAGATCAGCGCACATACCGGCACACAGCGTTTGCTGTTAAGGACATTGAGTGAGCGCACCGATGGCTTTTTCGAGCAGCCGCTCAGCCAAGGGGCGGACAGCTATCAAGAGGATGCCCTTGAACTGCTGGGTACTATCATTGCCGGGCAGATGGGCAATCGCCGGATCAACGCACTCAGTGCGTCTTACTTGCTGGCCGCCAAGCAATGCATCCTCGAGCAACTGTCCGACCCTGCATTGAGTTGTGAGCGGGTGGCTCATCAAACCGGTGTCTCCACGCGACACCTTGCCAGGCTGTTTGCCCTGGAAGACACACAACCCCATCGCTTCATTTTGGAAAAGCGCTTACAGGGAGCATTCCGTCTGTTGAGCCAAGCGGACAGTCGCGGTCTGGACATTGCCGAAGTTGCCTATCGTCAAGGGTTCACCAGCCAGGCGCATTTCGCCAGAGCCTTCAAGGCTCACTATGGGTGCACTCCCAGTGAAGTGCGTGCAAAGGCAAGTGGCGAGTAATCCTTGATCTGCAACATTTGTTTATTATCGGATCCGTGCACGAGCCCGTGATTCAGTGGTTATTTCCCAAGACGGCCGTTCTTTTGTTATCGAGCCTGCGGTGGGCCATGTGCAAGATTCGTTTCCTGCTCCAATCTGCTTATTTCGTATTCAATAATCTGTTGTCGCTCGCGCAGCGTTTTGCCGCAGATGATCTAAATAATCAACCCGTTTTTGAGCCGCTTCCCGACGTTGCGCCTGCAGCCGCGCACGCGCATACACGGCCCCTAACGCACTTGGCATTCTGTGAGATAACGACAGTTCGAGTAGCCGGGCCATGGCTATGGTGCGCTGGCGTCGCAACTTAGTGATGGTCGTAGTGATGTGCTCCAACTTGATGTCGCTGATCGGTTTTTTGCCAATGGCAGGCAAGATGTGGTTGTTCAGCGCTCCGGTAAAGCCCGAGATGGATTTGGTCACCAGTTCGGCAGACTTGAATGCCAACCATTGCTTGGCTACATATTCGAAGGTGCGGACCTCGTTGAGCAGGTGTGCTTCGATCTTGGCGTTCTTGGCCTTGAGCGGTGCGGTGTGGTTAGCCACGTCGCGGCGTGCGCCACGGGCAATGTCGCGCGCCTCCTTGAGGCTAATGTCGGGGTAAGCTCCGATGGAGAAGCGGTTTTCCTTGCCACGCAGCCGATACTTCAATCGCCAAACCTTGGAAGGGGATTTGCCGACCTTGCTCGACGCCCTGACCTCCAAGTAGAGGCCAGGGACTTCGCCATCGGCGTGTTTGCCAGGTTCGGTCAGGGAGCGGATCAAGGCATCGCTGAGTTTTCGTTTGAAAACAACCGCATTATCTGGGGGCATCGGTGGGGTATTCTTTTTAAGGAACCGAANGAGGACTAAAATAACCAATTAGCTGTTATTATTAAACGGTTTTATGGAAAATGGTGGAATTCCATTACAGACTATCCGGATCCCCAAAAAACATTTTGACTAGGCTCTAGATCGGTATTTACAGCCTGAAAAAAACCAATTCCCCCCCCCAGTTTTGCCCCCAATTGCACAGGGTGTTCGAGCGATCGCGAATGACGATGTCTGACACGGACCTGGGTGGCCGTGGCTGGTATTCAGTGTGCTCCCGCATACTGGATGACCAACCCGAATCTGGCAAACCCTTGGCCGTAGATGAGTCGATATCCTGAAGCGGAGTTGTCCGGGCTGTCTTCCAGCATCTGTCCTGAAATTGGCATCGTGAAATGCTCATGCTCTGCGAGATGCTGCAATGGCGCCGGTCGCCAGGGAGATCAATCCGCGTGTCCATCGACAACCGGAGCGTAATGCCAGGCGCCTGGCCACGGAAAGCGCTTAAGAAGCGGTTGTTCGGTATTGATAGTGGCAGGCAACGTTGCGCATCGTGCTTGTGGTGGGTCTCGATAATCCGGTCGGGCCCATAACCTCCCGCTTCAATTGGCCACTGAGTCGGCGGGCAGCGAAGGCGCTCAGGTTGCATGTTGAGGCGGGCGCCTTACCTTCGCTGTTCATGGACAGCTAAGCCTTTGGGCCTGGATCAGTCATTAGGCAAGTGCAATTGCACTTCCATGGCGTCATGAAGGAGTCGGACGACCTCGATCACGTCGTCGCTTGCTACACGATAAAACACGATATGGCGTGGGCTTTTGACCGCCCCATGGGGCTGTTTGGCCTGCTGGCGTGAATAGATGAGGTGATAGCTGCGAAGGCCCGGTGCCAGCTCACCGCGTTCGTAGCTGCCAATGCGATAAGGCGTGTCGGCAATCGCTTGCAGCGCGGCGAGGATTAGCGCCTGATACCGCTGGCGTGCTTGATCGCCGAACTGCGTCTGGGAGAGACTGAGGATGTCGACAATGTCGGCGCGCGCCGCGTTGGAAATCCGATACTGCGACATGCTCAGTGTTTCTCGCGCGCGTGGAGGGTTGCCTCCAGGCTCAAGCCCTCGAGGTAGTGCTCCAAATCCCCTTCGTTCAACTTAGTAAAGCGCCCTTGCTCAAGGTCCATGGCGCCGATAGAGGTCGCCTGACGCAGGGCCTCAATTTTGGCGGTGTCTTCGGCGACGCGCTGTTCCAATAGCCGCAAACCTTCTCGCACCACTTCGCTGGCATTCTGATAACGGCCGGACTGCACCAGGTCATGGATAACCTGTTCCTGGTGAGGGGTGAGTACAACGTTTCGCGTCGCCATGATTAGCTCCAGCTCTGGACATACAGGTCCTTTCGACTATTGGCATATTATGCCATTTTACCTGCCAGCACATAGTTTGGGACTTGTATCTGACGAACTGTGTCGTGCGGGGTCATCCTTCGCGCCGAACAGCGCGTGCTGGCTCCGGACTGCATGCGCACAGAGTTCAAAGGATGTAGCAGGCGGGGCGTTGAGGGCCGTTTGATTCGTGTGGGCCTTGAGGCCTCAGCCTGGACAAGCCCTGCTTGATGTGTCCGGCGTTCTCACCGATCGTTTGAAACGCGCCGCGGACGTTTGTCCTATGCAGCGTTTCCGTACAGGCCATCAAGATGGAAGAAGCATTCCGCAGGAGGCACAAAGTATAGGCAGCTCAGTACTTCGCAAGGCGAACGCTGTCTTATGAGGTGTGACTAATTTATGATGTCTAGATGATAAATTTGGATACACGATCATGAGCACACGTTCAGACCTTTTGACCAGCGCCGAGGTTCTGCTGCGCACGAAAGGCTATGCGGCCTTCAGCTACGCAGACCTAGCGGACGACATCGGCATTAAAAAGGCGAGTATTCATCATCATTTTCCCACCAAGGAAGGCTTGGCGATTGCCATCGTCGAAAGCTACCTGTTCCGGTTCAAGAAGCAGCTGGACGCTATCAATGGTGAACACGTCAGTGTTGTCGACCGGCTGAAGGCATTCGCCTTGATGTTCGCACATAGCAGTCTAAATGGGATGCTTCCACTTTGTGGAGCTCTGGCCGCAGAGCTTCTGGCGCTGCCTGAAAGCCTCAAAGAAATGACAAAGGATTTCTTTGAGATCCATCTCACTTGGCTCCAAGCGAATATTAAACAAGGTCAAGATCGAGGAGAGCTCAAAGCCGACCTGGATGTAATCAGGGTTTCAAGGCTCATATTGAATACTTTGGAAGGTGCGAGCTTTGTTTCTTGGGCGATGAGCGATGATTACGAGAAATCTTCGGGATTTGATTTGATTTTATCTACCCTTCGTCACTGAAAACTCTAGCAAGCACATTTATTGACTCTACCGCTGCATTCCCTTTTCAGGGGGCATCTTTCATCGCTGTATCTTTGGTACATCTTCCAATAGCTTCTCGATTTGATCGCCTGCCAAGAGCAGGCGGCCTTGAGTCAGTTGATTCAGGGCCGCGAGCCGATCTACGCTTGTATTAATTAGTGCAGACTAAAATCCACCGGATAGATCACTCGGTATTATCTGGTGTGCAGTAGATTTGCAGCCAATGACGCGAAGGCTTGCTTGTAGGCGGCGCTTTTTCGTGATCGCGAATCGTACAGTACCGCCCATGGCGAGCGGCAACCGCGCTCTTGGCTGCGTTCAAAGTGACCTACCTCCATCTTGTCCCAGCACGTGGCCTGGGGCATAAACAGCCATAACACCTCCTTGATTTTATATCTACGTGATGACGGCCTTGTGCCGTCAATTCGTACAATTGCATAAAACCAACCTGATGCATAGACCTATGAGATGTCTTGTGCTGGCGTCACTCTCGGAGTGATTCTGTCGGTCACGACTCCCACTATGCTGTCATCAATATTCCCAATTTCTCTATGCAGTCTAGATTTTCAAAGCTATTGGTAGCGTCATCTTTCTTGTAAGGCAACCTACTACTTGGTAGTCTTGTTTCTCTTCCGGTCGAATCGTCCGGCTTATCTGAAGAGGAACGTCCACATGAGCAGCAACCTGAATGGTATCGATGTCGCCGCACTCCAGAATTTCGCCGAAGGCGTTGCTGGTGATGCGACCAAGCGCCACGCAAGCTTCAACGTTAAAACCGCTTGGAAGGGTCAGACCCGTTCTGTAGCCAAAGTCAGCCGTTACAGCTTGGCCGGTGAGACCTATTCCCGCGATTTTGAAATTGCAGCCGATGAGCCGAATGAATTACTGGGCGAGAACACCGCGCCCAACCCTCAGGAGCTGCTGATGGCTGCTCTAAACTCCTGCATGTCGGTCGGCTATGCCGCCAATGCCGCAATGATGGGCATCAAGATTCACAGCCTGGAAATTGAGACCGACGGCACTCTCGACCTGCGTGGCTTCCTGGGGATCGACGAAAGCGTTAACCCAGGCTACGACGAGGTGAGTGTCGTGATTCGCCTGCACACAGATGCTTCTCGTGAGTGTGTCGAGGAGCTGCACAACGTGGTGCTCAAGACTTCGGGCAACTACGCCAACTTCTCTAAAGTCATCCGCATGCTCCCTAAGCTCGAAGTCATCGAAGGCTAACTGTTCTGGCCACAGGTCAGCACGGCACCTGGCCGCTGACCACCTTTCACTTATCTGATACCGGAGTCTGCAATGAACGATTTTTTTAAAGGCAAAAAACTGTTGGTCGTCGGCGGCACGAGCGGCATGGGCCTGGAAACAGCGCGCCAGTTTTTAAAGGCGGGTGGCAGCGTGGTTCTCACCGGTAGTAAACAGGATAAAGCCGATGCTGTGCGCGCCGAGCTGAGTCCGCTGGGGAACGTATCAGTGATCGTTGCCAACCTCATGACCGAGGAAGGGATGAATCATGTACGCAGCGAAATCAATGCCAACCACAGTGACATCGGCTTCATGGTGAACTCTGCAGGCATATTCATTCCGAAGCCTTTCATCGAGCACGACGAGGCTGACTACGACATGTACCTGGATCTGAACCGCGCTACATTCTTTATCACGCAGGCAGTGGTCAAAAATATGCTTGCTGCCAAGCGCGAAGGCTCCATTGTCAACGTCGGTTCGATTGGCGCGCAAGCCGCGCTGGCCGGCTCTCCAGCAACCGCTTATTCGATGGCTAAAGCGGGCCTACACGCAGTCACCCGAAACCTGGCAATTGAATTGGCTCACTCAGGTATCCGAGTCAATGCCGTTTCGCCTGGCATCGTTCACACCTCGATCTATGAAGGCTTCATGGACAAGGAAGCGATCCCGGATGCGATGAAGTCGCTAAACGATTTCCACCCACTGGGTCGAGTCGGTGTTCCTGAAGACGTCGCCAATACCATCCTCTTCTTACTCTCCGATAAAACTTCCTGGGTGACCGGTGCTATCTGGGATGTTGATGCAGGGGTGATGGCGGTACGTGCCTAAACACCGAGGCAAGCGCCCTGTGTAGCGCCTCTCAACGGGGCGCTTTCCAGCAGGCTGCTTCGGTGACAAGGGTGCTGGCTGTAGGAGTTTCAAATGTCTATCACAACAGTCAGCGAGCCGAGCGGATCAAGGCATCGCTGAGTTTTCGTTTGAAAACAACCACATTATCTGGGGGCATCGGTGGGAGTATTCTTTTTAAGGAACCGAAATTAGCCCGCATGAGTCGTGGAATCCATTGGGTCCAGACAGACGGCAGAGGACTAAAATAACCAATTAGTTGTTGTTATTAAGAGGTTTTATGGAAATTGGTGGAATTCCATTACAGACTATCCGGATCCCCAAAAAACATCTGAATCCGCGACCTCAACCACCGCTCCCCAGGATCATTATCCTGCGCCCCCCGCCAAGCCATGTGCAATTCAAACGTGCGCGTCTCAATCGGCAGGTCTTCAGATCGAACACCTCCCGCCGCCGTCAGTACCTGCGCAGCGTAATCCGGCACGGTGGCGATGATGTCGGTGCCGGTCAGCAGCGTTGCCAGTCCGTTGAACTGCGGCACGGCGAGGACGACGTGGCGTTTGCGGTCCAGTTTTTCCAGGTGTTCGTCGATAAAACCGCTCAGGTCGCCGGCGAATGACACCAGTGCGTGGGGGCGGGCGCAGAAGTCGTCGAGGCTCAAGGGGCCGGGAATCGAGTCGGCGCGCAGCAGTTGAGGCTTGCTGCGGCGCAAGACTTTGCGTTTGGCGTTGGCGGGCAGGTCTTGCGTGTAGCTGACACCGACCGAAATCTCGCCCGAGGCCAGCAGCGGCGGCATCAGGATGTAGTTGACCCGCCTGACCACCAGCACAATTCCCGGTGCTTCGGAGCGCAGGCGCTTGAGCAGGGTAGGCAGCAGGGCGAATTCGACATCGTCGGACAGGCCGATGCGGAATACCGAGGTGCTGGTGGCCGGATCGAATTCCGAAGCACGGCTGACGGCGGTCGAGATCGAGTCCAGCGCCGGGGAGAGCAGGGCGAAGATTTCTGTGGCGCGAGCGGTTGGCTCCATGCTGCGTCCGGTGCGCACGAACAGAGGGTCATCGAACAGGCTGCGCAGGCGCGAGAGCGCGGCGCTGATGGCTGGTTGGCCGAGGAACAGTTTTTCCGCCGCGCGCGTCACGCTTTTTTCATGCATCAGGGTTTCAAAAACGATGAGCAGATTGAGGTCGACACGACGCAGGTCGTTACGGTTCATACAGAATATCTCGGGCCATTGGTCGGTTGAGGACGTGAGCAGGGTGCGATAGTACGAGCAAACGCTGATCAGGCGCAGCGAAAATTAATCACCGCACCGTCGAATGTCCACATGGCTTGCAATGTTTCGTCGACATGCGAACAATGGCGGCCGTTCTGCCTGTCGGCTGCCAGACGCTGTCTGGCTGTGACCTGTAGCGCACAGGACACAATCGATGACAGGCATGTCGACTATTAATAGCCACCGATGGTGTTACCGGCAATGCCCGGATAAAGTTTGTGGCATCAAGGTTTACCAGGCGAGGTTCTAAATGTCCCGCACGATCCGTTTTCACCAGTTCGGCCCGGCCGAGGTGCTCAAGGTTGAAGAGCAACCCGTCGCGTCGCCTGCACCCGGCGAGGTGCAAGTGCGCGTGCAGGCCATTGGTGTCAGCTGGTATGACGTTCTCTGGCGGCAAAATCTCGCTTCGACCCAGGCGCGTCTGCCTGCCGGTCTGGGTTACGAAATGGCGGGCGTGGTCACTGCGCTCGGCGAAGGGGTCGATGACCTGCACGTGGGCGACAAGGTGGCCAGCTTTCCTGCCGCCGACGCCAACCAGCATCCGGTCTATGGCGAGTCCATCGTGATGCCGCGTCTGGCGCTGACCCGCTACCCTGATGTGCTGACGCCGGTCGAAGCCAGCGTGCATTACACGCCGTACCTGGTGGCCTACTTTGCCTACGTCGATCTGGCGCGCATCAAGGCTGGGCAGACCGTTCTGGTCACCGATGCCAGTCATTGTTCCGGGCCTGCGTTCGTGCAGTTGGGCAAGGCGCTGGGCGTGCGTGTCATCGCTGCGACCAAGACTGAAGATGCGCGTGAGTATCTGTTGTCGCTGGGCGCCGACAAGGTGGTCGTCACCGAAGAGCAGGACTTGCTGATGGCGATCAACAAATACACCGATAACCGTGGCGTCGATGCGGTTTTCGATGGTTTGGGCGGTCCGCAGATGTCGATCATGGGTGACGTGCTGGCGCCACGCGGCAGCCTGGTGCTGTATGGCTTGCAAGGCGGCAATCAGACGCCGTTCCCGGCTTGCGCAGCCTTTCAGAAGAACATCCAGTTTTACGTGCACTGTCTGGGCAATTTCACTGGTAAGCCGGAACTCGGCATCACTCAGGATCAGCAGGCGTTGCAGCGTGCCTTGCAGGACATCAACCAGATGACAGCCGATAAGGTATTGAAGCCTTTGCAGACGCGCAGCTTCCCGTTCGAGCACGTGGTGCAGGCGCACCGTTACATGGATGTCTGCCCGATTGGTGGGCGTGCAGTGCTGGAAGTCGAGGCGGTCTGATATTATTTTTGCTGTCGTGAAAAAGCCCTCCGTTCTGGAGGGCTTTTGCATTCAGGGTTTTGGTGTTTCCTGCTCCTTCAACAATTGCTTGATGGATGAAGCAAACTGGCTGCCACCATCCGCAACGGTGTAGACGATATGCAGCTGGATGTCGGTAACCGCAGCTTTGTTATCCTTGCCTATGAACTGCTTCACAACGTCTGCATCCGGAAATGCCAGCGTCCAGTTCGATATCGCGCCTGTCCCTTCGAAAGGCAAATAGCGCCCATCGTCGAACATCAGATTGCACAGCCAGCCTTCGTTGCCTATACCCCGGCCATCGTCCGAGAGGCTGGAAGACAGCGCAATCTGCTGTTGCGCGCGCAGGTTGGTCTTGAGGTACGGGTTGGACTTGCGTGTCCCGTACAAAAGCCTGACGGCTTCGATATCCGGTTTGACCAGCGTGGTGCTGCCTGTCTGGGTGAGTACGGCACAGAGGTTCTGCAAGCCGTCCGGTTCACCGGACTGCAACTTGAATGACACCGACACATGCTTGAGCTGACGCAGATAATGCCCTGGGTAGTTGCGGTCAAAGTCGGCTGCTTTCAAGGAAAACATCAGAGGCTTGGTGCCCAGTTCCTGCAATATCTTAAGCCATTTACTGTCGTCGGTGATGCCTGCCTGGGATCTGAGCGAAACCGTTTTTCGAATGTTCATTCGCCGTTCGGAACCCTGCAGGTAGGCAGCCTCCATTTCCAGCACATCCAGTTGCAACGACTCTCCGGCCAGCATGCCGCGGAAGTTGTCATTCCAGCCGCTGGTACGAATGAACTGCGGACGCTCGTAGTCGCCCATCTCATAGCGCCAGGCACCTTCGAGGGCAAGAGCCATTGACAGTACCGCGTCGTAGGCGGGGGCGTAGACAGTCGCCAGTCGCGCAACCAGCCAATTGTAGGTGGGAAGGATCATAAAGCCGTTAGTCATGGAGAAATAGGCCTCCTGCAATGCGACACGCTGAGCCCTGGCTTCTTCAACGCTGGTTTTTGCTGCCTTGATAAGGATGTCCTGCTCGACAATCTGATGTTCGATGGTCTCTTGTTCATATTGAGCCAGATCGATTTCAAGGTTCCATTCCCGCGATCTGCGCTCGTATTCGGCTTCTGTGGTCAACCTGGCTGATAGCTCGGCAAGTGACTGGCCCATGATATGAGCGACAGCAATACTGGCACGCACCGGGGCAGTGTAAGAGTGCCCACCATTTGCAAGACCGAAGATGGTAGGCAACGCGCCAAGTGCTCCTGCGACGACTTCGGGTACTGAGACAGCGGATTTGATAGTTGACGAGAGGGTCGTGTACGTCATGGCAGCAGATTCAAGTGCGGTCCGGTCTTCGTTGAACTGACTCAAATAAAAGGAATGTCTTCGCTGTGCCGATTGGGTACTGGTGATCAGTGTCTGCCTGGCTGCCAGTGCAGCGTTCAGCGCTTCAGTCTGGAGTGTGACCGTGAAATCGGCGAGCTTGATCTGTTGCTCTTGCAATTGCACCGCCAGCGCAAGGTTTGCTTGTCTTTCCATCAGCAGTATGGAGTGACGGCCAATTTCAATCAGCCTGTTGATAGCTTGCTGTACCTGAAACAGCTGCGCACGAAAGCGATAAGGCGGTATCAGGGCGGCGTCAATGTTAAAGGTGGTGCGTAACCCGCTGCTTTTGCCTGACGTCTGCGCGAATGAATCCTCAGTTGCATAGAGAGACAGCGTAGGCATGATTTTGCCGTCAAGTGTCAAGCCGTGACGAAGGTTGAACAGGCGTTGATCGACCGTCTTGCGCAGATCGGTTAGACGAGCGCTGAGCGGTTTACGGAATGCACCTTCGGTGACGTCTTTGAGTGGCTGTGCCGTCCAGTTGTCCACTCCCGACGTTTGAGTAATCGGCCCGATCAGCTTGAGCGCCTGCTGATAGCTGAGCCAGGCCTGGGTGAGGCTGTCTCGCGTCAGTTGTCGATAATAGTGATCGCCCTCGCGCTGCCAATGCTCTACCAAAAAAAGGAACACGGCCTGCCGATAATGACGGGACGAGGTGAAGGCTCGTGTCGCCGGGTCAACAGAGTCGTCAAGTTGCGACGTGCCTGTGCTGGTCTCGGCAAGTGGGCGAGTGCTCCAGAGTGCTGGCTGGTTTTGCTCGCCCTGCCCGATACGGTACGGGTCAAACAGGTGCTCAGTACACCAGCGTAACGCTTCCTGGAACTGTTTTTCTTCGCTGAGACGCGAGGCGACCAGAAATGGGAGGTGCAGAAATAGCTCGCGGAAGTAGCGTCCGTTGGCCCCGTGAAAGTCCACCGGGATAGCTGCTCCGGTTGCGATGGCAGGCTCTAAAAGCATCTGGGTGTCCCACGCAAAAACTCGATCCACCGACTGAGTGACCCGACTGACCAATTGCTTGCCGAACAGGGTGTTGAGCCGAATAGTGGTGAAAGGGAGGTCTTGCATACCACTGAGTTCTAGATAAAGAGCCTGTTCCGGGTTTCGGGTGACTTTGCAGTCCCATTGAGTGGATGTTCGCGAGGAGACTATTTTGACTTCATGGAGTTGATTGATTGTCCAGTTGTCCACCCCCACCAAAGCGATCTGGTAGGTGCCAGCTGAAATCCCATCAAGGTCTGCCTCGATAATAGCGTTTCCATTGGCGACCACATTTTTTTTGACCCGCTCTACGAACGTCTCGTCAACCGCAGCTTTGGTAAGCACTTTTAGCTGTATGGATGCAAAGGCGGCATCATTTTGCATGGCAGGCGATATACTGTCGGGCAGTGGAATTTGCTGCAAAACCTCGAAGGCAATGTGTAAAGTGTTGTAAGGCGTTCTTTTGAAATAGGCCAGTAGCTTGCTCGGTTTTTTCTTGGCGGAGACGAAAGTGACGAGGTGGTACGTGATATCGTATTCATAATGTCTGTCTAAGCGGATTTGCCGCGTGAAGGTTAGTTTTACAGTCAGGTTTCCGTTGATTGTTGTGGTGTCGAAATTTAAAGTCTTTATATGTTTAATCAAATATTCAGGCGTATTTATTGTGCTGTTTAGTATGAAGAGCTCAGAGAATGTTGATGTGTGCTTTTCGTTGATTGCGTTGTTTGAACTGCCATTAAATGGCTCGAGTAGTAAGTCTAAAACTAACTTTCGCTGTTCTATGGCGGGTGATGAGATGCCGACGGCGTTGAGTGTTTCAGTAATGTAGTTTTCCAGTCCATTTGCTTGTTTATCACCTCGGATGTCGGGTGATTGCTTTGCGGCTAACTTTGCTATTAAATAAGTTTCTAGCTTTTTTTTTGTGGAAACGAGGTTTTCTGTTTTAGTTGGGGCTGTACTCGACGGCAGGGTAAAAGCACTGTCAGGAAATTGAAACGCAAGCAGGGAGGATTGACTGGATATAATACTGCCTGCATACACGTGCTGAATTCTGCAAGGGTCTTTATACTCGGCATGAAGTGCAGGAAGCAGTTTGCTTTCGTTGTTATCTTCGTTTTTATGCCCTTCGCCTATCGCTCTTTCATCGATCAACAACAAGTCGCGAGCCTGGACGAAAAAATCTTTATTTTTCGTGCCTAACGTATTTTTCTTTTCCTCTGTTACAGGGTTCTCTTTATCAGCTTTGTCTTCTGTCGTTGCGTCATAAAGCAATGCGATTAACCAAGAATCATTCTCCCGCTCGCCGTGCTTGTCAACAATCGCGATCAAGCCCGGTAGGTAGCTGTCATCCTTCAGGTAGGGGTTGTCCTTGTCCGCCAGTCGCTTGCCATTTTCCGTGCCGTCAAGGCACATCAATTGGTTAGCCGGGCTCCATAAACCGTCGATCTGCTTGTAGCAGTAAAGAACAGTGACCTTTCTGAACTTCGTAGGTGTTTGCTTCGTTTCGTCCGCGCTGGGTATCGGCGTGGTCGAACGTTCCACCCATATCACGTAAGGGCGGCCGGCAATAATAATCGGGCGAATCACGTCCAGCGTTTGCCCGTCTTTTGTGGAGGTCTGGACAATCTGCCCACTGAGAGGCAAGCCGATTTTCTCCCATTCGCTCCAGGCCAACGGGCTGAGTTGCCCCTTGTTATCGCGCTGGCTGATGTCCAGAGAGCGCCAGTAGTACTCAGTCGGTTCGACGTTGGTCTTGCCGATGAAATGGTAGGTATCGCTTACCGGGTCAAAGCCATCGAGGTAGCCGCTCACCACTTGCAGGTTGCTGACTTGCTCGAACTTGCCGATGTAATTGGCCACCGCGAGTTGAACCATTTCGTTGGTCAGCTTGCCCTGATTCAGCTCATTTTCCAGCTCGACGAATGGCTGGCTCTTGCCGGGCCGCGAGGCTGGCTGGATGAGGTTTTCCGGGTGGTTGACCTGTTGATGCCAGTTCCGCCAGCGTGTGTACTGATTGCAGTAGCGACGCCATTCATCGTCCGCTCCAGCAACGACATTACGTGCCGCTGCGTCATAGCCCGGTTCCAGATGCGCGAAAAATCGGCTCAGGTAATGTTGCAAACTGGCCGTCGCATGCGCCACCCGGCTGGTCATGACCTCACTGGAAACCTGCACGTCAGTCAGTAGCAGGTTGGAAAGATCATCGGCATCGGCGGCGATAGAAAACTTATATTCGGCCTTGCCGGGCACGTTGACCAGGAGGTAGCCCACCAGTGCATTTCGCCATGCCTCATTTAGCGGACTATTGATATCGTGCTGTTCAGTCTCGCTACAACTTGCATACAGCAGCGTGGCCAGTGACTGAACCTGCCCGTAGGAAGATTTTGCATCCAGTGCAGTCAATGCGATGAGCGACAGGCATGACAGCCCGGTCTTCTGGCAAAGCAACTGTAAGCGCAAGACCTGATCGACATCGGCAACAGTGTAGGCTCTCTTCTGAATCGGTCTGGCCTCAGTTTCTTCTTTGGGAGCCGGACCGTGCAGCCCGTTCAGAGGGTCCCCGGTTCTCGTGCCATCGGTAAAGCCGAGAATCTGGTAGTTGAATTTTGAGAGGTCGCCACTTTTTTTCAGATACTCGATTCTTTCTTTGCTTTGCAAATAGACGTCAGTGAACTCATTCGGGCTGACGATCAGCGGCCCTGGGTTTTCTTTTAAAAACGTACGAAACGGAATGAATATCGATTGCAGGGAGGCGTACGCCGTGTTGACGTCGGGAATCCAGTAATAGTTACTTGCAATGTAGGTGAGCCCGCCATACGCGATCACCTGCGCTCTTGAATCCTTATCAAGGCTGGCGAGATAGTCGGCAAATGTCTTGCGATCCGGTTTCACGATAACTTTGACGGCCGCTTCTGTCGCAGGCTTCGGCTCCGGGACGTATGTAGTCTCTACGGCACATAGCGTTTCTTCGGCGTTCCAGCCAATCAATTTTGCCAGTCGTTCTGCCGCTTCAAGTCCGGTCGACTTGTCTTCGTCACTGTTGATGACCTGCAGATAATCCAGTACATCGGATTCCTGATAACCAGCCTCCTGAGCGCGGTTGACCCAGGCGCGGTAGCACGCAAGCTGGTAGCACAGGTCAAGGCTTGAGCCTGACTCGTCCAGGGCCATTTGCTCAGGGTGTTCCAGTAGCAGCGCCAGCCCGGCAGGGCTGAGGTTGAAGCGCATGATCAGCTCGGCATGCCCCTTGAGTTCTGCCCACATGACGAATGCACTTTTGCTGAATGTGTTCTGGCTGCCCGCCTGAATTGCGTTGTTTTTTATTTCATTGAGCAAGGTGGCGGTACTGATATCCAGCCAGCGCAACAGCAGCAATACGTGCTGTTCACTCAATACCGATCGCCCCGGCTGATGACTATTGCCTGATAGCGCGAGACTCAATGACTTGATGACATCTTCCTGAGCGATTAGCGCTCCATTGATCAACGCGGCAAAGGCCTCACCGGTTTTTAAATAGGCGTCTACATCCAGTGCGTCACTTTGCGCTAATGCGCCCGTCAGACAGATTGAAACCTGAGCATTGATTGCCGCCAGTCGGTCCTGGCCCTGCACTACCGGGATCGTCCTGACCCAGCCATCTGTGTCAATCAAAGGGTTGAAAAGCTTTAGCCAGGTATTCTTGTCGTCCTTGAGTGCAACCTGCTGCGCAGCGGCCGCAAGTCTTGCTTCGCCAAGCGATGACTTGCCCAGTCGGTCTGCGGATTCCGTGATCAATTCCAGCCAGTCGGCCGGAGCCGGAAGCACTTGCGCTTCGACATTCGGCGTGGGTGTCAACAGCAGCGCCAATAAATCCAGACCGATATTCTGCTGCCTCGCCCATTGGGTGAGATTTACCGCAGCCATGATCACATCGAGGATGTCCGGCTGATCTGCGTTATCCAGAAGCGTCGGTGCGCCAGCCAGTTGCTTGAGCAGGTCGTCGTTGCCGTTGAGCAGCAACGACATCAGGCCGGCCCCGGCCTGTGGCGTGAGCCTTAACAGGCGTGGCAGGTACACCAGACGATACAACGCAGAAAACAAGGCCAGTGATCGTTTGGGCAGCTTTGCGGGGGTGCCTTTTGCGGCGGGTTGCTGGAATCGCTGTGCAGTTGCAATGAAGTCTCTGGCGGTCTGTTCGTCGATCTTCAGTGAGTAGCACATCTGCGCCAGCGTGGCGTGGCCTGCGTCGGTATCCAGATCGAACTCAGCGTCATCGAATATCAGTCGGGTCTGGCTGCTGTCGTTGCCGTTGGCAGCCTGCGCACCCAGCAGGGTATCCAGAACGGGCACGGACTGACCGACCGAATACACCGGCAATGCGCCAAGCAAGGTGGCAAACTGCCCAGCGGTTACCTTGAACTCACGGTGCAGGTAGCGGAATACGCCGATTGCTCGCAACGTGTTGCCGGTGAAATGGAAAGCCGACGTTTGACCTTCGGCGCGCAACGCAGACATGACCAGCGTGTCGACATCGGCGAACGGCAGGCCAAGAAAGTGCTGCAAGTGAATAAGTTTGTGCAGGCGGTCGAAATGGCTGGCGCTGACGTTGGTCAGTTGCTGGCCTTGCGCGCTGTCAGCGGGCACTGTAATGGCGATTGCCGGGCCGCTGGCGTTGTTGATAAACGAGGCACCGTACACCTGACTGGCCGCAACATTTGTTTGCGTTGCGGCCGGGAGGTGGCCGGAACGTTTTACCGTGGTAATGAAGCCGGTCTGTTTTCCATCGTCTGTGCTCTTGAGGGCAAGCAGGTCGTAAAGGTCCTGTTCGCTAAGCCCGGTCTGGTGGCGAAACAGGGCTACATTGCTGATTGCCGCCAGAGCCTCGGTTGCGTTACCTGCAATGCCGTAGGCAGTCTTGAAGAAATCGGCTTTCGCCGCAGTCTCATTGTCCAGCAGCAATGTTTGCAGGGCTGGATCAAGACCGCTGCCCGACAACATGGCCGCGCGCAGGTCTTTCTGGCGAAAGTTCTGGTAGCAGAAGTTGGGGTAGTCATAAGACGCAAGCTTGTGCACATCGAACAGCGTGGTGTCTTTCTGCTCAAGCACTGCCCGCACTTGCTGGAAGGCCAGATGGAATGGTAGTGTTGCATGACTGCCCGATGCCGCGATGGCTTCTGGCAATGGTCTACTACCGGCCAGCATCTGCGCGGGATGAGCAAGTATTTCGATCACCAGTTTCAGCGCTGAGACTGTCTGGTTGGTGCTGACTTCGTCGAGCAGCAGATCGCCTAGCTCAGGACGTCGGACAGCAAGCTTGACGGCCTTGCTGTCGGCCATGATTTCCAGCTTGATGGCTCTTTGATACAGGTCGCTCAGGTAGGCGAGTGGCCCGTCACTGGAATCCAGTGCACCCGAGGAGGTGGTATGCGCGAGGTTTTCCGGAAACAGGCTAGAGTAGGTAGGAGATGAACGGTCGTCAAATGAGGCGGATGGCGTGACCATTGATGTGCATTCCTTGTTTTGGATTCAAAACTCCTTGTGCGTCGTTAATGCAGAGCGCATTGATCAAGCGTAGGGCAAGGCAGTTCGATGTCGACGAGGCATGCTTAGAACGTTTCGCGATGGTCGAGGTGCTTTAGTGTCGGTTGTGTGGTGTTCTACCTCGCCGATGCCGCACCAGGCACTTTTATCTTTATGGTTTCATTGAAAATACCGGCTCAACTCCACCGACATTGCCAAGCACTGCATCGCGGGCGCCATGAGTACTAAAGTTTAATCAGTCTGTCAGAACATGCGCTATGCACTTTGTCTTTCCTACAGGTCAGAATGAAAGCACGATTGTCTGTTCAAAGTAACAGTGTTCTCCGCGAGCTTGTCATAGAGCGGTCGGGCGTGGAATATACTTGACGTCAGAATAAGTCGTGAAGTGTCCAGGTGGCTGGAATGCTTAAACACGCTGTTTAATTCGCTCGCCATTTATTGATATTTTTCCTGTTTTCGAAGCAAAGTGTATATTGTAATTATTTTGGAGGGGCTGATAATACTTGGGTAATTATTACTCAGGGAATGAGTCATGCTCGACTACACATTTGATTGTCAGGCTGATGTTCGATGCTGTGCCCGCACGTTGCCGTGTCTTGTTCGACGGGCAGGTGACCTACAATGAGTTCTATCCACGAACAGGCAATGAATTACGTCTACCAACAAGTGCTGCAGCGTTTGTTGGGGTATTTCAGTCGTGCTGAGCGCACGGCATTACAGTTGCTGATTCAACGGTTGATTGTCGCCGCTGGCGGGATCGAGCGAATATCCGGCTTCAAAGTGCTGGTGGCCTTCGGAGGCGGCAAGGACAGCGCCTATACGCTGGCTTTTTTGCGCGCTGCTCAATTGAGTATTGCCTGTCGCTCGCCCGGCACCTTCAATCTGCGCGTCGCCACTCGCCGTCATGCGGGCATGACCCCGGCGGTGATGGGCAATATAAACCGCACCTATTCGGCATTGTTTCTGTACGACGATCCGCGGGTCGAGATGCTGGTGATCGACAACCAGTACACGCAAGCCTTCGAGCCGGACCTGCCTTTTTCCAGCGCCGGTCGCGAGCAGAACCGCATGGACGTGCTGCTCGGTGGCCATATTTCTGCCGGCGACGCGCGCACCACGTTCTGCAATACCTGTTACCTGGGCCTGGCAGAGTTTCTGGGGCGCGCGCTGAGCTGGGGCAGCGGTGTCGATGCTGTGCTGAGCGGTGATTCGCGCAGGGAGCAAAAGCAGTACATCACCTGGCTCATGCGCCTGGCGCAGCGCACTGGCCAACACCCCGGCCATTGGGGTAACCAGACCCTGAGCGGCGTCCTGAAGATGATCGACACCATCGGTCAGGCCTATTATCACGAGCTTTACGGGGACGATCCGCAAGGTCTGCGCGCCAGTCGGGCTGCCGCCGTGGCCGGCAAAGCCAGCGCGCCAGCGTTCATCACCATCGCCGATCTGGTCAGTTGCAAGGCTGACGAGCATTGGAGTCTGCTTACCGAGTTTCTGGATTTCCGTTTCGACGATCGTAAGCGCCTCATGAACCCAA
>NZ_LGLN01000074.1 GCF_001293775.1 Pseudomonas syringae pv. cilantro | reverse complement strand
TTGAGCACATTCCGACGTCCAATGCCCCCATGTTCAACCTGCTCCAGGATCAGGCAATCATTCAGCCTAATGGAGAGGGGAAGGCGATCTGGAAAGCCAACATCGACAATGGTCGCGGCTGGAAGAACACGTTCACGGTGTTGAAGATAGCGCCGGCACTCATCTGGCCAAATGTGACGGATAGACCTGAGCCGTTTACCGGCACTCTTACACTGGAGTCTGCTGCAGCTACGGAGGAAATTGACCAAGTAAGTTCAGCGACCGAGGAACCCGTATCCGCAGTCGGCAAAAAAATCCCTGAGACTGTCGATCAGTCAGCGCAGAAACTAACGCCCAAGCAGGCGTCTGCACCGATAAAAAATTTTGATGCGCTGGATGAGCTGCTCGATCTTTTTCCCGATCCAGTACCTGCGGCTCCAACTGCACCAGTGCAAAGTAGCCCGGAGAGCACTGACGACGATCAGATCCCCTTTTCTCCTCCAACCAAACCACCTGCACGGCTTAGTCAGCCCAAGCAGGCTGAGGCTGACATCCCCGTTTTTGAGACAACTCCAGCAACAGACACTGCCAAGAACTCGACTGACTCGGCCCCGAATCATGGCACCAACTTCCTCACCTGGCTGAAGGGCGGTGTGATCTCTCACCGGATCATCATCAATGACGCCAAAGCGCGTGTACATACCGTGGACAGCACGGCGTTTCTGGTCAGTCCGGATATCTTCAAACGTTACGCGCTTGAGCATCCGGCGATTGAGCACGAGGCGAAAGAGCGCGATCTCGAAGCCTGGCAATTGGTCCAGCGATCTTTTGAGAAGCTGAAAAAACATCGGAAGACGCCCGCCGGCCTGAACATCTGGACGTGCCTGGTCAAAGGACCACGCAAAAGCAAGCAACTGCGGGGCTACCTGCTCATTGAGCCCACCGACGTTTTTAGCGAAGTGCCCTATGACAACCCGGTCATCAGCTTGGCGGACTTGGCAGATAAGGAACCATCTGAATGAACACGATGACACTGCCTGAGCTGACCCAGGAATACATCCTCACTCATGACCTGAGGCCCGACACCGTCAAGATCTACTGGGCTGCCACAAAGTCCTATGTCAGATTCTTCGGTGACCGTCTGGCAAGCGAGACGACGCACCGGGACATGCTCGACTGGCGCAGATCCGAACTGGAGAGAATCTCAAAGCGCAGTTGGAATACGTACTCCAGCCATTTGCGCACCATCTACGGCTACGCAATCGAACACGGTCTGGTAGACATGGTTGCTAACCCATTTAAAAACACGAGTGTGGTGCCACCCAAGCGCCCAAAAAAGACAGTTGCTAACGACGCTAGCGTCCGCGCTCGTAACTGGCTCAAGGTGTTGGCAGCAGAAGAACGTGCCACTGGAAAACGGACAGAAATTACTCCGGCCTGGTTCTGGCTCACCGTGTTCGAAACCTTCTACTACACGGGGCTAAGGCTCAACGCGCTGCTGTGCCTGCGTTATGCGGATGTGTACCTGGGCGACCGGCTGATCCGAGTCAGAGGTGAAACAGAGAAAACTCACCGTGAGTTCCTGATTCCGATCCCGGATGGGCTCATGGCACAGTTGGAAACCATCATGAACGCTGCTAAAGCAGTGGGTTTTCAGCCCGAAGACCAACTGTTCAACGTAAACAGATTTTCTGGTCACTACCGTCGTCAAGAGATGAACTCTAATCAGGTGGAGGCTATGTACAAAAAGCTCACCGCGATGACCGGGGTACGCATGACTCCTCACCGGTTTCGTCACACGATCGCCAGCGAGCTGATGACGCTGCCAGAGCGCAATATCTATTTGACCAAGAAACTGCTGAACCACTCGAATATCGCAACGACGATGGATTACATAGAGCCTGACTACGAGATGATGCGAGCGGTGATGAATGAGCGAGGCAAGCGACCGGCCAAGATCAGCTACCTGGCAAAAGCAGATGCGGCGCAGCGAGCTGAAAAACATTACTCTGTAGCTGCTCCAGTGAGGGACTTGACTTCGGGATCGTCGATACACGAAAGGACAGCAGTTGCCGACAGAGCATCGGGGCACGTCTTGGGCAAAACGCCCGCCCAGACCGTGCAGTTAAAGCGCAAAAAACAAAGTGCCCCTTTGAATTCGCACTCGGGTACGACAATACAGGCTGCACCAGATATCACGTCAGGAAGTCACGAGTACATACCGTCCCCCTTGAATGAAGGCGACCCTGCTGTTAGGCAACTACCGTTAGGCTGCTCCAGCCCGGAAGATCTGTTGAGAAGCTTGGGCGAACTTACCAAGTGGGTACAACACAACATTGCCGGCGGAGGAACTGGTACTGAACCAGTGATCGAGGACAGACCTGTACCAAGCCAGGATGCTCGGCATCTACGCCCTGAAATGCTGGAAATGACCGGAAGGATAGGCAGGTCATGGTGATCCAGCTGCCATAGAGACAGTTGTAAAAATACTCAATCTGCCATTATCAGCAGATGCTTCGCACTGCAGATTATTTAGTTATGAGGCCTAATGACTGCTTCAGGCGGGCCTACGCCAGCACAGCACAGCACAGCACAGCAATTTTTTCCAAAAAAAATGCCCCGATCACAAGCTTTCGCTTGGAACGGGGCGCTCTAATTTGACATCACCGCATGCTGGCGCTATCTTTCGCTCCAGACGGCTGCTTGCCTGGTTAAACGCACCAAGACGCTTGTCCGCTTTTTTGCAATGACCGACTACCTAAAAATCTAAAGATCGAACTCTGTAACAACAGTATTTGGTCGGGGTAAGGGGATTCNCTACCAACTGAGCTAACGACCCTCTGTTGCGTGGCGCGTATATTACTGATTTCTATCAGTTATTCAACACCTTTTTTAAAAAACATTAAAAATAACGAGTCGGGTCTGCCATACCGGCACTGATGAAACCCTCGGCACGCAGTCGGCAGCTGTCGCATTTGCCACACGCCCGGCCCTGATCATCAGCCTGATAACAGGAAACTGTGAGCGAATAATCGACACCCAGCGTCGCCCCCGCCTTGACGATGTCGGACTTGCTCAGGTTCTGCAACGGAGCCCTGATGGTAAAGCCCTGCCCTTCTACGCCAGCCTTGGTGGCCAGATTGGCCGTGCGCTCGAAAGACTCGACGAACTCGGGGCGGCAGTCAGGGTAGCCTGAGTAATCCACCGCATTGACGCCGATGAAGATATCGCGAGCGCCCAGCACCTCTGCCCAACCCAGCGCCAGAGACAGGAACACCGTGTTGCGCGCCGGAACGTAGGTCACCGGAATGCCTTCCGATGGCGCCTCAGGCACGGCGATGGAACTGTCGGTCAGAGCCGAGCCGCCGATGCCGTTGAGGTTCAAGCCGATCACCTTGTGCTCGACTGCACCCAGGTCGCGCGCGACGCGCGCAGCAGCATCCAGCTCGGCACGGTGACGCTGACCATAATCGAAGCTCATGGTGTAGCAGGCATAACCCTCGGCGCGAGCCATGGCAACCACTGTCGCGGAATCCAGGCCACCGGAGAGCAGAATCACCGCTCTTTTTTCAGTCATGGTCAATTCACTCATATCAGCGCCCCGGCTCGTCATCCCAAAGAATTTTATGCAATTGCATCTGCAAGCGTACCGGCAGGTTATCAGCCACGATCCAGTCAGCGAGGTCACGACCTTTAAGCTCGTGATGACTGGCCGAAAACAGAACCTCACCCGCACGACGATCAAGACCGTACTGAATCAGCTTGGAAACCGCCCAATCGTAGTCTTCGCGCGAACACAGCACGAATTTGACCTGATCGTTCGGCGTCAGTAGCTCGATATTCTCGTAGCGATTGCGTGCCACTTCTTTCGACCCAGGGGTCTTGAGGTCGACGACGCGACTGACACGAGGGTCCACTGCGGAGATGTCCAGCGCGCCACTGGTTTCCAACGACACTTCGTAGCCTGCATCACAAAGACGCTTGAGCAAAGGGATGGCATTGGGCTGGGCCAGCGGCTCGCCCCCGGTCACGCAAACGTAGCGAGGTCGGTAGGAGGCCACTTGTTCGATAATGTCGTCCAGAGCCTGAACGGTGCCGCCACTGAACGCATAAGCGCTGTCGCAATACTGACAGCGCAGGGGGCAGCCAGTCAGGCGGACGAATACGGTGGGCAAACCCGCCGTACGGGTTTCACCCTGCAACGAGTGAAATATTTCGGTGATGCGTAATGTGTCTTGCATATCAGCCACGGGCGTAACAGCTAAACAGGCCGTCCGCCTCCGTCAGGCACTTCAAAGGACACTGCAAGCGCAGAATCCGCAAAAGCGTAAGGTGTACCGGAATTTCGGGTGCGAGATTCTAACGAAAAAAGCCGCGACTGGCGCGGCTTTCTTGATTAGCGGGTCAAGCCTTCAAAGGCGCTGAAGGTCTCGTTGCGCCAATTGTGCGGCGGAAGTCCCCGGATATTGGGCCACAACCTGCTGCAATATGCCTTTGACCTTGTCAGTGTGACCAAGACGGCGCTCTACATCGGCCAGCTTATACAGCGAATCAGGCACTTTGGCATGTTTCGGGTATTGCTGACTGACTTTGGCGAATGCCTGACCGGCACCCTGGAGGTCGCCCTTGGCCAGGTTCACCTCGCCCAACCAGTATTGGGCATTGCCCGCATACGAGCTGTTCGGGTACTTGCGCAGGAAAGCGGTAAAAGCCTGACTGGCCTTGTCGAAATCCTTTGCCTTGATCAAATCGAAGGCAGCTTCGTAATAAAGCTTCTCCTTCGCCGGATCAGGAGGCTCGGTGCCTGCTGCCGGTGCCTGAGCCGCTGATGCGGAAGGCGCCCCACTGGCGTCGATTGCGCCACCAGAAGGTTGAGAATTATTGGTAGCCGGAGCGGCAGCGCCACTGGCTATACGTTGATCGAGTTCCTGATAACGCTCCAGAGCTTCCTGCTTCATGCGCTGGATATCATTTTGCTGGACCTCGACAACACCGCGCAAACGCGCGATTTCTTCTTGCATCTGCTGCAGTTGCATGAACAGCTGACCTTGTGCCGAGGCAGGGGCCGTAACCCCTCCCCCGGCATAGGCGCCGGACGTGCCATAACCCGCTGGCGGATAACTGCTGCTGCCAGAGCCAGAATTGTTATCGACCACAGGTGCCGCACCCAACGCAGAAAGCGGAAGGGCGAGGGCCAAAACGGTTAGAGCACGTCGGCACGTTCGCATGTCAAATTACTTACGCAGTTCGACGCGACGGTTTTGAGCCCAGGACTGCTCGTCGTTGCCGGTAGCAACTGGACGCTCTTCGCCGTAGGAAACCAGTTCCAGCTGAGCTGGGGAAACACCTTGCAGAACCAGGTAGCGTTGAACGGCTTTCGCACGACGCTCGCCCAGTGCCATGTTGTACTCGCGAGTACCACGTTCGTCGGTGTTGCCTTCCAGAACAACGCGAGCGCCGTTAGCTTTCAGGTCTTTGGCGTGCACGTCCAGGGAGCGCATGGCTTCTGGCTTCAGGTCCGAACTGTCGTATTCGAAGTAGAAGGTGGTGATTGCGCGCAGAGCAGCTTCTTCGCTCAGGGAGCCGTCAACAGCACCCGAGTTGGCGCCGTAACCAGCGTTAGGATCAACAGCAGCACCGCCTGCACCGGCATTGTCGCCGCCTTTGGACGAGCAACCTACAGCTACAGCCATGGCCAGAGCCAGCGCAGCAAATTTACCAAACTTCAGCATTTCCATCTTGAAACTCCTAATGAACCCCAGTGTGTTAAGCAAATCGTGTAGCGCCGCGTCAGTTCAGGTAAGGGGACCAGGAAGGTTCTCTGACTTCGCCTTGAGCGGTAGGAAGCGGGAGCCTTACGCGTCCATTGATGGACACGAGCATCAAGACTCCCCGGCCCTGCTGGCGGGTGGCGTAGATTACCATGGTGCCGTTGGGCGCAACAGTAGGCGACTCATCTAGGTTGCTATCTGTGAGGATTTTTACGCTACCGCGGGCCAAATCCTGCACTGCGACCTTGAAATTCGTGAAGCCGTCCTGCCGGTGAATCATTACCAGCGTCTTTTCATCGGCTGACAATTTCGGATTGGCGTTGTAGTTACCCACGAACGTGACACGTTCGGCACCGCCGCCATTGATATTCGTCTTGTAGATTTGTGGCTTGCCGCCACGGTCCGACGTGAAGTATAGCGTAGACCCGTCCTTGCCGAAGAAAGGTTCGGTATCAATCGAAGAATCATTGGTGACACGGCTCAGCTGACGCGAAGCCAGGTTCATCACGTAGATTTCCGGGTTGCCGTCCTTGGACAGCACGAAGGCGAGCTTGCTGCCATCCGGGGACCACGCAGGTGCGCCGTTCAGGCCTTCGAAGTTGGTGATCTGCTCACGACGACCGGTATCGATATGCTGAACGAAGATGCGTGGGCGTCTCTGTTCAAACGATACGTAAGCGATACGCTTGCCATCCGGTGCGAAACGTGGCGACAGAATCGGCTCACGCGATTGCAACAGAGTAACTGCCCGGGCACCGTCGTAATCCGAACGCTGCAGGGTGTAACGCGTATTGCTCTCCGAGAAACGTTCGGCGGTCACGTACAGCATACGGGTAGAGAACGCGCCCTTGATGCCGGTGAGTTTCTCGAACGACTGATCGGCGATGTAATGCGCCATGTCACGCAGCTGATCATTGGTGCCCGACACGTTGCCGGTCAGTACCTGCTGCTCGGTGGCAACGTTGAACAATGCGTATTGAATCTGCAGACGTCCGCCGGCAGGCGTGATGTTGCCGACCATGACGTATTGGGCACCCAACGCTTTCCAGTCACGGAAAATGACTTCGCTGGCCTGGGTCGGCAAGCTGATCATGTTCTGCTTTGGAATCGGCGCGTAATAGCCAGAGTTGCGCAGGTCGTTGCTCACGATCTCCGCCATGTCTTCCGGCAATACGCTGCCGCCCTGCCAACCGAATGGCACAACAGCGATTGGCGCGGCGCGGTCACTGCCGCTGGTGACCAGAATGTTCTTCTCTTCTGCCGCGACCATTCCGGACGCGAAACAGAGAACGACCAGCAGTCCTCGAAAAAGGTTGATCACAAGGCTAGATCTCCAGGTGTGAATGTCATCTTGAATGAACGATAGGGAGCGAAGTCAGCCGGCTTCAGACCCTGCATTTCTGTCAAACGTCCAATGTTCTTCACCGCTGCAACCGCAGAGCTGTCGAACGGCCCGTCGCCACTGGACTTGGCAATCGATACAGAGGCAATGGTGCCGTCGGGCAACATCCCGATCTGCAACGTTACCGACATGTTGTTACGCGCCGATGGGGGACGACTCCAGCCTTCGGATGCTCGAACACGAATCAGGTCATCGAAACTGCCAGCCGTCTCGTCGCCCCGCTCGTCTGCCAGAGCCTGCTGCCGCTCCGGTTTGTCGGAGAGCAGATCGGCCAGTGCTTGCGCCTTCTTGTCTTCGGCGGACTTGCGAGCTGCTTCCTGCGCCTTCTTGGCGGAATCGGCAGCGGCTTTTTTCTTGGCGTCCTCGGCAGCCTTTTTCTTGGCGTCTTCTGCGGCCTTCTTCTTGGCCTCATCAGCAGCCTGTTTCTTGGCTTCCTCGGCAGCAGCTTTTTTGGCGTCTTCCTCGGCTTTTTTCTTCGCCTCGTCTTCGGCCTTCTTCTTGGCTATGTCAGCCAATTGTTTCTCTTCAACCTTCTTGGCGTCAGCGACCTTCTTGGCCTCGTCGGCTTTCTTGGCATCGTCAGCCTTTTTGGCCTCTTCTGCTTTCTGCTCGGACTTTTTGGCTTCGTCGGCGGCCTTCTGCTCTTCGGCTTTTTGAGCCGACTCTTCTTTCTTTTGTTCCGCAGCTTTTACAGCTTCCTGTTTGAGCTGCTCGATTTTTTTCTGCTCCAGCTGTTCGACTTCAGTCTGTCGCGCAGCAGTTTTCTTCGCCTCACCGGCAATCTTCTGGTTGGTCTGGGTTGTGGCCTGGCTCTTGGACTTGAGCTGGTAGAGCGTTGCCTGAACGATAGGCTTGGCTTCGGGCAAATCCGGAGTCATGGCAAAGCTGACGAACAGCATGCCGAAAATCAGGATGTGCAATGCCACGGCCCAGACACTGGGCCAGAAGTAGCTTTCCGAGGCGGACGGCTCTCGAATCGGCTGCATCAGGGTGCCTCGGTAATCAAGCCAACATTCCCGACCCCGGCTTTCTGCAGCCCACCCATCGTGCCCATGACCGAACCGTAATCGACGGTCTTGTCACCACGAATGAAAACCTGCGTCTGCTTGCCTGCATCACGACCGGCAGCGACGATCTTGGTCACCGCCGCAGTCAATTGCGGCAGGGTCATTGCCTTGTCCATCTGCTTGTCGGTATCGACTTCGCTGCCAAGATTCCAGTAATAGGTCTTGTCAGCCTTGATCGAAATGGTCAGGACCTGATTGTTGTTGTCCTGCGGCAAAGCCTCGCTGGAGACCTTGGGCAAGTCGACCTTCACGCCCTGGTTGATCATGGGAGCCGTGACCATGAAAATCACGAGCAACACCAGCATCACGTCGATGTAGGGCACTACGTTCATTTCGGCAACCGGCTTGCGTTTCCTGCGACGATCTCGAGCGATTAAAGCCATGGGGAATTACCTGCTCACTCTTCGCTGGTGTGCACTTTACGGTGCAGGATGGCCTGGAACTCGTCAGCAAACGTGTAGTAACGGCTGATCAAGGTCTCACTGCGCGCGGCGAAACGGTTGTAGGCAATAACGGCCGGGATAGCTGCGAACAGGCCGATAGCCGTTGCAATCAGTGCCTCGGCGATACCCGGCGCAACAGTAGCCAGTGTCGCTTGCTGGGCAGTTGCGAGGCCGCGGAAGGAATTCATGATCCCCCACACAGTACCGAACAGACCGACATACGGGCTGGTAGAACCGACGGTTGCCAGGTAAGACAGGCCGGCTTCGAGCTTCTCTTCCTCACGAGAAATGGCAACACGCATGGCGCGCGCCACACCTTCCATGACGGCATCAGGATCGACGCCGGACTGCTGACGCAGACGGGAGAATTCCTTGAAACCGGCACGGAAGATCTGCTCGACGCCCGAGTCCGGATCAGGATTGCTGCCTGCCTGACGGTACAGTTTCGACAGGTCGATACCGGACCAGAAGCGCTCTTCAAAGCTGTCCAGTGCACGCCGACCTGCACGCAGCATGTTGCTGCGCTGAAAAATCACGATCCACGAGGTGACCGAAGCGGCCACCAGAATCAGCATCACCAACTGAACAACAATGCTGGCATTGCTGACCAAACTCCACATGGAGGAATGGTCGACGACGTTAGCTTCCACGCTTTATCTCCTGCTCTGAATGTATGCCCGCGCCGCTCTGGTCGGCAAAGGCCGCTCGCAAAGCTTCGGGAATGGCCCGGGGTTTAAAACTATCGGCGCGTACACACGCCACCAGGAACTGCCCTTCGCAGAGCAGCGTTGCATCTGACGCCCGCCTGATCTGCTGTGCAAAACGCAGGCTGACGCGGTTCAATTCGGTTACTTCTGCACTGACAACCAGCTCGTCATCCAGCCGCGCCGGCTTGTGATAACGCGCCTCACTGGAGTGCACGACAAATAAAAGGTTTTCCTGCGCCAGTTCGGACTGGGCAAACCCCAGATCCCGTAGCCGCTCGGTACGAGCCCGCTCCATGAATTTCAGATAATTGACGTAGTAGACGATGCCGCCAGCATCGGTGTCCTCGTAATAAACGCGACAGCGATGTGCAAACGACTGAACCCCGTTTTGCGCGCGCATACTCTAGTGCTTACTCCTCAGGTTGCCAATCGGGTCAGGCAACTGTTTTTCAACGTATTGCCACTTGTTTACCGGTATCGGCCGCAAGACTGGCATTGTGACCACGCCAGACAGGAATAAATTGCAAACCATTGCTATAAATCCGCAGGATCATCGGCAAAATCATCCGCGACAGGCATCTCGCCCATTCTTGCGGGAATGTTCAGCCCGAAATGCAGATACGCATGACGGGTGACCACACGCCCGCGAGGCGTGCGCATGATATAGCCTTGCTGGATCAAATAGGGCTCCAGCACGTCTTCAATTGTGTGACGCTCTTCGCTGATGGCCGCCGCCAGGCTGTCGACACCCACAGGGCCTCCATCGAACTTCTCGATCATGGTCAGCAGCAGACGTCGATCCTGATGATCGAAGCCATGCTCATCGACATCCAGCAGGTTCAACGCCTTGTCAGCCGTCTGCCGGGTAATCTGACCATTGCCACGCACTTCAGCGAAATCCCGCACGCGGCGCAACAAACGATTGGCAATTCGTGGCGTGCCACGCGCACGCCGGGCAATCTCGAAAGCGCCTTTGGGCTCGATGACCAGACCGAGAATACCTGCCGAACGCGAGACGATGGTCGACAGATCAGCGATGTTGTAGAACTCGAGACGCTGCACGATGCCGAATCGGTCACGCAACGGATTGGTCAACATGCCGGCACGAGTGGTCGCGCCCACCAGCGTGAATGGCGGCAGATCGAGCTTGATCGAGCGCGCTGCGGGACCTTCACCGATCATGATGTCGAGCTGAAAGTCTTCCATGGCCGGATACAGAACTTCTTCGACGATCGGTGAAAGTCTGTGAATTTCGTCGATGAACAGCACATCGTTGGGTTCAAGATTGGTCAGGATGGCAGCCAGATCTCCGGGCCGCTCGAGCACCGGGCCCGAGGTGCTTTTGATCGACACGCCCATTTCCTGAGCGATGATGTTGGCCAGCGTGGTCTTGCCCAGGCCGGGCGGACCGAAGATCAGCGTATGGTCCAGCGCCTCGCTACGGCCACGTGCAGCCTGAATGAACAACTCCATCTGTTCGCGCACGGTCGGCTGGCCGATGTAGTCCGCCAGGCTCAGCGGGCGAATGGCGCGATCCATTTGCTCATCGCGATCACGGCCACCAACGGCGGTTATCAGGCGGTCGGCATCTATCACTTAACCCATCCCCTTCAACGCACGACGAATCAGATCTGCACTGCTCAAGTCTTTTTCCTTGATGGCGGAGACCGCCTTGCTGGCCTCCTGAGGTTTGTAGCCCAACGAAATCAGCGCACTGACCGCGTCGGACTCGGCCGACGCCACAGGCTCTGCGTGATTCGGACCATTGGAAACCAATGTAAAAGTGCCTGGCAAGCTCTCCCAGGCCTTGAAACGGTCTTTGAGCTCGACCAGCAGCCGCTCGGCGGTCTTCTTGCCAACACCGGGAATGCGGGTCAGCGCTGAAGTATCCTGCGCCTGAACACAACGCACCAGCTCATCGACTTCCAGGCCGGACATCAGCGCCAGCGCCAGCTTGGGCCCGACACCGTTCAAGCGGATCAGCTCGCGAAACAGCTCGCGCTCGCGTTTTTCATAAAAGCCATATAGCAGATGCGCATCTTCGCGGACCACCAGATGGGTATGCAACGTCACAGGCTCGCCAACATGCGGCAGCCGGTAAAGCGTCGTCATCGGCACTTCCAGCTCATAGCCGACACCATTAACGTCCAAAACCAGATGCGGAGGCTGTTTTTCAGCCAGAAAACCGCGTAAACGTCCAATCACGTTGTAAATCCTTTCGTGTTGCCAGTCGCTTGCGCAAAGAAGTGGGATACAGACATCACAACAGCCAACCGACCTGCAAGTAAAAATATGCGTAAAAGTGATGCCATCAGAGACGCAACCGTCCGCCACGACTGCGCGCTGTACCTAGCCCGTGCGGAATCAGGCTGGAGCGTGTGTGCGCGTGACACAGTGCAATGGCCAGCGCATCGGACGCGTCGATCTGTGGCTTTTGAGTCAATTTGAGCAAGTGCATCACCATCATCATGACCTGCTCTTTGTTGGCACCGCCGGTTCCTGCGACAGCCTGCTTGACCTGAGTTGCCGTGTACTCGGCGATCTCCAGCGCCTCCTCGGCACCGGCCACGATGGCCGCCCCCCTTGCCTGCCCCAGCTTCAAGGCAGAATCGGCGTTGCGCGCCATGAACACCTTTTCGATACCCATGGTGACGGGACCGTAGGTCTTGATGACCTCTCTGACACCACGATAGACAATCTGCAGACGCTCATGCAGCTCGCCGCTACCGGTGCGAATACACCCCGAGGCCACGTAAACGCAGCCACGCCCGGTGTCACGCACCACGCCATAGCCGGTAATTCGTGAACCGGGGTCGATACCAAGAATAAGAGTCATAACGCCTGCAGCTTGAGGAGATCATGCAAAAACGATGTATGCAGCATAAAGGCAGAAGCCGGAGGCCGATAGCTGCGTGATGACCACGGCCTCGTTCCTCCGGCTTCTGACACGATACTGCCTGTCGGCTGTCAGCCCAGTTGCTCCATGACTTCGTCAGGGATTTCTGCGTTCGAATAGACGTTCTGCACGTCATCCAGGTCTTCGAGCATGTCGATCAGCTTGAGCACCTTTTCAGCGGTTTCCAGATCGAGCACAGCGCTGGTCGTCGGCAACATGACGATTTCCGCATCTGCGGCCTTGAAGCCCGCGGTTTCCAGCGCGTTACGCACCGCATAGAACCCGGAGAACGACGTAAACACATCAATCGAGCCGTCTTCGTTGGTCACGACGTCGTCGGCATCGGCTTCCATGGCGGCTTCGATCAACGCATCTTCGTCGACACCTGCGGCAAAGGAAATCTGCCCCTTGCGATCGAACAGATAGGCAACCGAGCCATCAGTGCCAAGATTGCCACCACACTTGGTGAACGCATGACGGACCGCTGCGGCGGTACGGTTGCGGTTGTCCGTCATGGTTTCAACCATGATTGCCACGCCGCCAGGGCCATAACCTTCGTAACCCAGCTCTTCGACGTCATCGCCGTCGGACGCACCCACGCCACGCGCCACTGCGCGATCGATGGTATCGCGGGTCATGTTGGCGCCCAATGCCTTGTCCAGCGCCAGTCGCAGACGCGGGTTAGAACCCGGATCGCCACCGCCCTGACGGGCAGCAACAGTCAGCTCACGAATCCACTTGGTGAAAATCTTGCCTTTTTTGGCATCCTGACGCTCTTTGCGGTGCTTGATGTTCGCCCACTTAGAATGACCTGCCATTTTTCGCTCCGGATTCTTTTGAAACACTTTCACCTTTCGCCGATGACCAGCATGGCAAAAAGCCTCACTCAATAAGGGATAAATGCAGGGCGTATCACTGACACGCCCTGCCCGACATCACTCGGCCTTTGGCTGCTCGCGCAGACGGATGTGCAATTCACGCAAAGCCTTGGCATCGACAACACCAGGCGCCTGGGTCATGACATCGGCCGCGCTCTGGGTTTTCGGGAACGCAATCACTTCACGGATCGACTGCGCGCCGGTCATCAGCATGACCAGACGGTCGAGACCGAATGCCAGGCCACCGTGCGGCGGTGCACCGTACTTCAAGGCATCGAGCAGGAAGCCGAACTTCTCCTGCTGCTCGTCTTCGGCGATGCCCAGCAGACGGAATACCGCCTGTTGCATTTCCTTGCGGTGGATACGGATCGAACCGCCACCCAGCTCGGTGCCGTTGAGCACCATGTCGTAGGCACGGGAAAGCGCCGTTGCCGGGTTGGCCTCCAGCTCTTCAGGCGTGCACTTGGGTGCGGTGAAGGGGTGGTGCAACGCGGTGAAGCTGCCGTCGTCGTTCTCTTCGAACATCGGGAAGTCGACGACCCACATCGGAGCCCATTCGCACGTGTGCAGTTTGAGGTCGTTACCGATTTTGATACGCAGCGCGCCGAGGGCCTCGCTGACGATCTTGAACTTGTCGGCGCCGAAGAACACGATATCGCCGTCGACGGCACCCACGCGGTCGAGAATGACGTTGAGGTTTTCTTCAGGGATGAACTTGACGATCGGCGACTGCAAGCCTTCCGGCCCTTTCGCACGCTCGTTGACCTTGATATAGGCCAGGCCTTTGGCGCCGTAGATGCTGACGAACCTGGTGTAGTCGTCGATCTGGCTGCGCGCCATGCTCGCAGCGCCCGGCACACGGAGCGCGGCAACACGCCCTTTCGGATCGTTGGCCGGGCCGCTGAACACCTTGAATTCGACGCCAGTGAGCTGATCGGCGACGTCGACCAGTTCCAGCGGGTTGCGCAGGTCTGGCTTGTCGGAGCCGTAGCGGCGCATGGCCTCTTCGAAGGTCATGTGCGGGAATTCGTCGAACTCCAGGTCCAGGACTTCCTTGAACAACTGACGAACCATCTTCTCGGTCAGGCCGATGATGTCTTCTTCGTTGAGGAAGCTGGTCTCGATGTCGATCTGGGTGAATTCCGGCTGGCGGTCGGCACGCAGGTCTTCATCGCGGAAGCACTTGGCGATCTGATAGTAACGGTCGAAGCCGGCCACCATCAGCAGTTGCTTGAACAACTGCGGCGATTGCGGCAGTGCGAAGAAACTGCCCGGGTGTGTGCGGCTAGGGACCAGATAGTCACGAGCGCCTTCCGGTGTGGCACGGGTCAGGATCGGCGTCTCGACATCAAGGAAGCCGTTGTCATCCAGGTAGCGACGGATGCTGGTCGTGATGCGCGAGCGCAGACGCAGCTTTTCAGCCATTTCCGGACGACGCAGGTCGATGAAGCGATAGCGCAGACGGGTTTCTTCGCCTACGTCGGAATATTCGTTCAGCGGGAACGGCGGGGTCTCGGACTCGTTCAGGACTTCGAGTTCATAACCCAGAACTTCGATGGCGCCTGACGCCATATTGGCGTTCACAGCACCAGCAGGACGGGCACGGACCTTGCCGACGACCTTGACGACGTACTCGCTACGAACACGGTCAGCCGCAGCAAAGCTGTCTGCGCGATCAGGGTCGAACACTACCTGAGCCATGCCTTCACGGTCACGGATATCGAGGAAAATCACGCCCCCGTGGTCACGACGACGGTGGACCCATCCGCAAAGGGTAATTTCCTGGCCTTCCAGACTCTCGTTCAGTTGGCCGCAATAATGGCTGCGCATCATGATGGTGTTTTCACTTCTCGTAATTCGAAATTCGGTGGGGGGTTTCGCTCCTGGCTTGCGCCCGGCAGTGCAAGGCATTGGCAAGAAGCCAAGGCCAGCCTTGGCTCGCGCAGCGTCACGCCCTTCAGCAAGACGGGAGATTATATAGAGTAAATTGACACCGTGCAGCCGAGAGAACCTATCCGGCCCGGATAAGTTCGCCACTGACCTGCATCAAAGCGATCAGCTTGCGGGCAAAAAACCGCAGGCACGCCAGGGTCTGTTCACGTTTCATCGCGCGCCGCGTTGAAACGGGAAAAGCCTCCAGGGCATGCCTGCCTGAATGAGATAGGCAAGGACCTAGGCGTGGACAATACCCACCGGGTCAGCCTTGAGCAAATGCGCGACACAGACCACACGAATCAGACCACTGAAGTTCTTCACCCCGCCATAGCGCAGGTGGACCTCTCTGTCTATATGGGACAGCACGGTATTAACGGAGCACTCATTGGAGCTCGCTATACCGGAAAGAATATTCCAGTACACTTTTTCCAGACGCAGGCACGTGGCCAGGCCATTTAGCCTGACCGATTTGGAATGAGGCTCCGCCAGCATCATATTGAAATCTTCGACAAAGGGATCGTGGCGTATTTCCACCTCCCGACTTAAGGCTCTCACCTCATGATCAATGTCTCGAACCATCACAGTAGCCACCCTTGAATTAATGAATTTAAGATCCACAAAAGAAATATTCAAAAACAAATAAATACGCTATCTATAAAACCGTATCCGGGATCTTATATCCAGCAGGGCGCGCACCTTGACACTGTAGGATATGGCTACAGAACTGAGCGGAATAGAGTTTCTTATTGAAGAGATAGTGGATATCAGCGCCAGGGAATTACTGTACAGCGGACCATTCAGCGACTAAAGCAGAAAGCGGTATGCAACCTGACTGAGGTGCACCTGAAGCCAGCGGCGCCAACCGACAGCCTGGCAAGGCCTGCGCACGGGCGGGCAACGCGGACACCTGAAAACAGGCGAGCGACCGTTGCGGTCACTCGCCCTGAACGTTACTTGGACTCGAGCATCGAACGCAGCATCCAGGCTGTTTTTTCATGCACCTGCATGCGTTGCGTCAACAGGTCGGCGGTCGGCTCATCACTAACCTTATCAAGAAGAGGAAAGATACTACGAGCAGTGCGGACTACGGCCTCTTGACCCTGAACCAGACTTCTGATCATATCTTCAGCGCTGGGCACACCCTCTTCTTCCTTGATGGAAGACAGGCGAGCATAGGTCGAATAAGTACCCGGGGCCGGAAAGCCCAACGCACGGATACGTTCGGCAATAGAGTCGACTGCAAGTGCCAGCTCGTTGTATTGCTCTTCAAACATCAGATGCAGTGTGCGAAACATTGGCCCACTGACGTTCCAGTGAAAGTTATGAGTCTTGAGGTAAAGCACATAAGTATCCGAGAGCAGATGCGAAAGACCGTCCACGATCGATTTGCGATCTTCTTCACTGATACCGATATCGATTGCCATGTTTCATGCCCTTTTGGTGAGGATTGAAAATTACTGACGACCCCTACTCTATCAAGAGAACCGCAACCGCGCAGCTTTCCGTCGCGCCAGGCTACAGGCGGGTACTGCCGGATGAAAATCTGGCAGCGCAATGGCCCGACCTGGGCGCACCCCACCTGGATGCACATTCCGCGCACCTCGTGAGGAAAACCCCGATCCATGGCTGGAGTGCTCTGGCGCGGCGGCTACAGAGTCAGCGTCGATAAAGTGAACGCTGACAGCAGCGAAACACTCCGGTCGTCATCAATTGCTGATTTGAGTAGCATCAGGCTTTGCTGTTAAATACACGCCGTGTCGCCAATGAGTTGCCATCCAGCGTTGGCGCATAGGCTGGCCAAACGTTCGTGCATCACGCCTCCTCTTGTTCTGAAGCGTACCGGGCGTTACCCGCTATTTCTTGTAATCCTTCTTGCATGTGAGCTTTTTAAAATGTTGAAAATCGTCCATTTGGTAACGGGAGCGGCGGCCTTGCTGCTTTCTTTCATACCTAGCCTGCGCAGTGAAACCCTGTCTCCCTACCTGCAACAGCCCGATGCACTTGGTCTGGCTTTTTTCGGGTTGCTCAACCTGGTACTCGCTCCGGTGATTCCCTACTGGAACCGAGGCCCACGGCATAATCTGCAAAATCTGGTCAGCGCTCTACTCGTCATTGCTGTCGTCATACAAACCCTGGTGTTGCTCGTTCCACTGCCATTCATCGCAGGCCAGCCGGCCATTATGGTGAGCCTGATTATTGCGGTTGTGGCCGTTGCATTGCACCTCGCAGTCAGTTTTTACAGGTCTTACTCACCAGCACCTGCTACTCAAAGCCATGACATGGGCAATCGCGATACAGGCACCGTGAAGTGGTTCAACACGTCCAAAGGCTTCGGCTTTATTTCCCGGGATTCGGGCGACGATATTTTTGTGCATTTTCGTGCCATTCGCGGTGAAGGTCATCGTGTACTGGTCGAAGGCCAGCGTGTCGAATTCTCCGTGATGAACCGAGACAAAGGCCTGCAGGCCGAAGACGTCATTGCAGCGCTGCCGCGCCGCTGATTCGTCTGAGGCACATTCGCCGTTGGAACCAGCCGATATAAAAAAATCGCGACGCCCTCACGGACGTCGCGATTTTTTTTGGGCCAGATCAATAGTGAGGTGGCGGTGCCTCTTCTTCGAATGTTTCAAACTGACTGCCCATCTCCTCTTGACGCTTGAGCATCGCAGTCATTTGCAATTGCAGATGGTCCAGCTCACGACGTTGCGTCACCAGCACATCATTGAGTGCCTGAATGGTGTCATCCTGAAACGCCATGCGGCTTTCCAGCTCCATGACTCGCTCATCAAGGTTCATGATCATTCCTCCTCGAATCGAAAATCAGTAGTCAACAATGGCTTGAGCTGCCGCCGGATTTCGGCGAACTGCTCATCAGTATAGGCAAGCGCAGGATGCTTGCCCCACACCGGCGCGGGCCAGGCGACATCCGAGCGCTTGCGCACGATGACATGCATATGCAGTTGGCTGACCACGTTACCCAATGCCGCGACGTTGAGTTTATCCGCGGCAAACGCCTCTTTCAGCACCCTCGACAGCTCGGTTGTCTCTTGCCACAGCTTCAGCTGATCAGCATCCTCAAGCTGAAAGATTTCACTGATATCGGCGCGACGCGGCACCAGGATGAACCATGGATAATTCGCATCGTTGGACAGCAGCAGCCGGCACAGCGGGAAGTCGCCAATCGGCAGGGTGTCTTGTTGAAGACGTGAATCCAGAACGAACACGATAAATAGCTCCTGATTCCAAATGAATGTCGGCCAGCCCACCATTGGCGGGCCGTAGCGCAACACTTGAAGGATACGCGTGATCAAAGGCCGCTTCACCCCCAAACCGTTCCGCGCACCAGCATGCAGCCGGACCGACTGCAAACGCACCGACTTGACGCCAGATTGTGCAATCGCGGAGCCGCAAAAAATGCGCTGGCAGATAGCCCATCCGGGAAAAGATGGCTCAAGTACATGAAAATGAAACAACCCGATGCTCACCATAGGCCAGCGCGCACGCAATGCTCCAGGTTCAGGCATTCGCGGCGCAGGTTGCACCAAAACAACACACTGATGTTGCGACAGCAACACTGCGGGTTCGTTTTTTACACACTGGATGCGGCTACGGGTAACGCTTTTGAAAAAAAGCCTTGAGCTTGGCGGAACGTACCCCTACGCTGGCTGGATTACGCAAATTGAATAAAATCTCTAAAAAACAAAAGCTTGCGAACAAAACTCGATGCTGATTCTGATTTTTCACAAATTTTTTTCATTTTCAGGACCTTTGTGCACGCTTGTTGCTTTATTACCCATATGATCACGATGCCTCTGGCGGAAAACAGCGGCGGCAGGATCAAGGGAAAACGTCTCGCGACCCCGGGGAAAGTTTCTGGCAGGCTGCGCACGGACCGATCCGGTCAGGCGCATACGGTCGATACAGAAGCCTGGAAAGCCTGAGTGCAACGTTACTGCTGCATCATGGACGGTTCGCCACGAGTAACACCGTAAAGATTCTGAAAGGATAGAGCGGTACCTATCGCAAGCAAAGTCAGCGTAATGTAGATTTCGCGGACCAAAAAATAGAAAGAGCCGCCCAGATAAAAAACCAGGTGGGACGGCAAAAAATCTTCTAAAAACCAAAGGAGCAATCACGATGAGAGTGATGAAGTGGAGCGCAATCGCACTGGCCGTTACTGCAGCCAGCGCCCAACTGGCAACAGCGGCACCTTTCGTCAGCGATCAGGCTGATGCCAAAGGCTTTGTTGAAGGCAGCACCTTTGACCTGAAATTGCGCAACTATTACTACAACCGCGACAAGAAAGATGGCGCTGTTGATGATCGCGACTGGACCCAGGGTATCTGGGCCAATTTCAGCAGCGGTTACACTCAAGGCACCGTCGGCGTCGGTGTTGAAGCTTTCGGTTACGGCGGTGTGAAACTCTGGGGTCCTGACAAATATTCGGGCTCTGGCAACCTTGTCACCGACTCGAGCGGCGACAACGAAAACACTCAAGGCAAACTGGGCGGCGCAGTCAAGTTCCGCGTTTCGAAAACCGAACTGAAAGTCGGCGACATGCAGCCCACCAGCCCGGTCTTCGCCGTTGGCGGTTCGCGTCTGCTGCCTCAGACAGCCAGTGGTCTGAGCCTGCAAAGCAGCGAAATTACCGGCCTCGATGTTGAAGCCGGTCATTTCTACTCGGGCACCAGCCAGGATGACACCAGCCACAGCGGTGGCATCTTTGCAACTTATGCTGGCGTAGAAGCCAAAACCGCTGATTTCGCAGGCGGCAAATACGCTATCAACGACAGCCTGGGCGTTGCATTCTATGCCGCCAAGCTCGAAGACATCTGGGATCAATACTACGGTAACGTGAACTACGCATTGCCGCTGGGCAACGACCAGTCTCTGGCATTCGATGCGAACATCTACCGCACCGTTGATGAAGGCAGCGCCAAAGCCGGCTCGATCAGCAACACCGCGTTCTCGGGTTCCGCAGCCTATTCGTTCCTCGCTGCACATACCGTGACCCTGGCGTTCCAGAAGATCAACGGCGACACCCCGTTTGACTACATCGGTATCGGTGACAACAACCGCGGTGGCGACTCGATCTTCCTGAACAACTCGATCCAGTACTCCGACTTCAACGGTCCGGGCGAGAAATCCTGGCAAGTTCGTTACGACCTGAACATGACGCCTTATGGTATTCCTGGTCTGAGCTTCATGACCCGCTACATCAAGGGTACTGACATCGACGGCACCAACACTCCGGTCAATAGTGCTTATGCTGGCCTGTACGGTGCTGATGGTGAACACCACGAGACCAACCTTGAAGCCAAGTACGTTGTGCAAAACGGCCCGGCCAAGGACTTGTCCTTCCGCGCTCGTCAAGCATGGCACCGCGCCAATGCCGACGAGGGCGAAGGCGACGTCAACGAGTTCCGTCTGATCGTCGATTACCCGATTTCGATCCTGTAATCGCAACTCAGTACTCGTTAATAGAAGAAGCCCGGCACACGCCGGGCTTTTTCATTCAAGCCTTCAAAGCCTGCTTGCAACCCCCTGCAAGCCCGCCCTGCCCTGTACGCCACTGGATCAGCGCCGTACAATGCCAAGTCTTATTCAGTCTCAGCAACCGACAACGGCCTACCATGCGCACCAGTCAATTTTTGCTCGCCACACAGAAAGAAACTCCTTCCGATGCGGTCGTGGTCAGCCATCAGCTGATGCTGCGTGCCGGCATGATTCGCAAACTGGCATCCGGTCTTTATACCTGGCTGCCCATGGGCCTGCGTGTACTGCGCAAGGTCGAAGCCATCGTGCGTGAAGAAATGGACGCCGCTGGAGCACTCGAAATTCTGATGCCCGGCATCCAGCCTGCGGAGTTGTGGCAGGAATCCGGACGCTGGGAGCAGTACGGCCCCGAGCTGATGCGCCTGGTCGACCGCCACAACCGTGAATTCTGCCTGGGCCCGACCCACGAAGAAGTCATTACAGATCTGGCCCGTAACGAGCTCAACAGCTATAAACAGCTGCCGATCAACATGTACCAGATCCAGACCAAATTCCGTGACGAAATCCGCCCGCGTTTCGGCCTGATGCGTGGCCGCGAGTTCGTCATGAAAGACGCCTACTCGTTCCATGCCGACAACGCATCGCTGCAGATCACTTACGACCGCATGCACCTCGCGTACAGCAATATTTTCAGTCGCCTGGGCCTGAAATTCCGCCCGGTCGAAGCTGACAACGGTTCGATTGGCGGTGCGGGTTCTCACGAGTTTCACGTACTGGCCGAATCCGGCGAAGACGATATCGTGTTCAGCAATGGCTCCGATTACGCGGCCAATATCGAAAAAGCCGAAGCGGTCCCACGCGAGACCTCCCGCCCGGCCGCGACCGAAGAGCTGCGCCTGGTCGACACGCCAAATGCCAAGACCATTGCGCAACTGGTCGAAGGCTTTGGTCTGCCGATTGAAAAAACTGTCAAAACGCTGGTGGTCCACGCAGCCGAAGAAGGCAAGCTGATCGCGCTGATCATTCGTGGCGATCACGAGCTAAACGAAATCAAGGCAAGCCAGCAAGAATTGGTCGCCAGCCCGCTGGTCATGGCTTCCGAAGCCGAGCTGCGTGATGCGATCGGCGCGGGCGCAGGCTCGCTGGGCCCGCTGAATCTGCCGCTGCCTTGCATCATCGACCGTTCTGTCGAGCTGATGAGTGACTTCAGCGTCGGTGCCAATATCGATGACAAGCACTATTTCGGCGTCAACTGGGAGCGCGATCTGCCAGTACCGACCGTTGCCGACCTGCGCAACGTGGTGGCCGGCGATCCAAGCCCGGATGGCAAGGGAACGCTGGAAATCAAGCGCGGCATCGAAGTCGGGCACATTTTCCAGCTGGGCACCAAATACAGCGAAGCAATGAAGTGTCAGGTACTGGGCGAGAACGGCAAACCGGTCAATCTGGCAATGGGTTGCTACGGCATCGGTGTTTCCCGCGTGGTTGCTGCTGCCATCGAGCAGAACAGCGATGAGAACGGCATCATCTGGAACGATACACTGGCCCCTTTCCAGGTCGCACTGATCCCGCTGCGTTACGAGACAGACGCCGTCCGCGAAGCGACCGACCGGCTGTATGCCGAGCTGACTGCCGCAGGCTTCGAAGTGCTGCTCGATGATCGCGACAAGAAAACCAGCCCGGGCATCAAGTTCGCCGACATGGAGCTGATCGGTATTCCGCATCGCATCGTGGTCAGTGATCGCGGGCTGGCCGAAGGCAATCTGGAATACAAGAGCCGTACCGAGTCGCAACCGCAAGCCATTGCTGTGGCGGATGTACTGTCGTTCATCCAGGGTCGCGTGAAACGCTGAGCCTAAAGGCGCATCCTTGCTGCACAGGGTGCGCCGCTCATCACTCGCCCACTCCACATCCGAGATATCATGTTCAAACGAAGCACCTTAAGCCTCGGCAGTGTCGTACTGTGCGGCACTTTTCTCGTCGGCGGCTGTGCCAACCAGTTGTCGCAACGCAACGAACACGAAGAGCGCGTCGAGCGCAAACTGCTCGAACATACGCTGCAGGTCGACATCGGCGAACCAAAAACGCTGGAATTGCCACAACGCCGTATCCGCATACACGAACATAAATCCTTTGAGGTCACCGACTTCGAGGTTACGCGTCACTATGACCGTTACACGCCTTATCAGCCGTGGCGGGAAATCTACGAAATCCCCCTTGGCGCGGTAGCAGTGGTCGCCGGAGTCGGCGCGAACGTCGTCAATGTCGTTGCACTGGGTAATTTGCCGGAAAGCATGACCAAGGACTGGATTCACTATGGCGTTGCCGGCCTCAACCCGTTCATGAATGCACCTTCGCACGGGCGCGCCGAGCAGAACCTGGCGAGCATCGACGAAGTCCAGAAAGACAAACGCATCGAAAACTCGGACCTGCCCTGGAACGAGCGACCGGTGATCGTCAAGGCCGGGGCTGAAACCCATGAGCTGAGCACGGACCGCAACGGCGTATTGCGTCTGAATCTGCTGGACAGCCCGTTCGCCGAGCAGGACCTGAGCCGCATCACCCGCCTGTACATCAGTGTCGAGGACGATCAGGACAGCGCGCATGCCAGCGCCAGCTTGCCGATCAGCCACTCGTTGCGTGGCAAGTTGCTGGAAGCTCACGCACTGATTTATGACGATCTGGAAGATGATGAGGTCAGTCAGTGGGTGCATCGGGTCAAACGCCTTTCCGACATGGGTCTGGAAGAGGAAGCCAGTGAGCTTGAACAAAGCCTGATCGAGCTGACGCGCAACGATCCCCAGTTGCAACGCGAGTTTCTCAAGTCACTGGCTAGAGACGCGGGCCGACTGGTCGCTGTTCCTGCTCAAAGCGAATAATGCGTCTGGCTGTGCAACGCCTGGCGCGGTCGGCCACTAACGCGAAAACAACTCCAGTTGCTCATGCGCTGCACGCAGATCGTGCAGACGCACCCCGACCCCCAGCAGTCGGACCGGCTTGCCGCCTCGGGCGAATGCCTGGGTCAGCAGTTGCTCGTAACTGCCAAGATCCCTGCCGGCTCCGGACTGCTCCAGCGTCGTCTGCGTGAAATCATGAAATTTCACTTTGACGAACGGTTTGCCAGGCCGGTACTGGCCTTCCATTCGCTCCATGCGCGTGGTCAGGGTTTCCAGCAAGACGGGCAGCTTTTCGAGGCAGGCAGCCAGATCGGGCAGGTCGTTATCGTAGGTATTTTCCACGCTGACTGACTGACGACGACTGTCGTTCTGCACCGGACGGTCATCAATCCCGTGCGCCAGACTCCAGAGACGCTCGCCAAAACTGCCGAACTCGCGCACCAGGGCCAGTTTGCTGCGGCTGCGCAGGTCGGCGCAGTCAACGATCCCCAGGCGACCCAGCTTGTCTGCGGTGACCTTGCCCACGCCATGCAATTTGGTGACCGGCAGCGAAGCGACAAAATCCTCGACCTGATCCGGGGTAATCACAAACAACCCGTTGGGTTTCTTCCAGTCACTGGCGATCTTGGCCAGAAACTTGTTGGGCGCCACGCCCGCCGAGACCGTGATATGCAGCTGATTCGAGACGCGACGGCGGATGTCCTGAGCAATGCGCGTCGCACTGCCGGAAAAGTGGCTGGCATCCGATACATCCAGGAACGCCTCGTCCAGCGACAATGGCTCGATCAGATCGGTGTAATCACGAAAGATGGTATGGATTTCACGCGATGCTTCTTTATAGGCGTCCATGCGTGGCTTGACGATAGTCAGGTCCGGGCAGAGCTTGAGCGCATGCCGGGAGGACATGGCCGACCGCACGCCGTAAGCGCGCGCCTCATAATTGCAGGTGGCGACCACCCCGCGTCGATCTGCCGAGCCGCCCACTGCCAGAGGCTTGCCCGCGAGATCGGGCTCGTCGCGCATTTCAATGGCTGCATAAAAGCAGTCACAGTCGATGTGGATGATCTTGCGCTGCGTCATGACCTGATGCGTTTCGGAAATCCATGGTCGCGCAGTATCTCACCCGTATCGCCAAGTAACACTTAATGATGCGAAAGGCCGCTGAAAAAGTGTGTTATCCGCCGGTCGACGCCCTGCACAGGGCGGGATGATCCCGTCATACGGGCGTCAAACCCTTATCGACACGCTGGGCCGCCCGGCTAACCGTATGCTAACCGATTGAAGAAAAAGCACTTTTTTAAAACTAACCATTGACACTCCGCCATCTCTCTGTAGAATGCCGCCACACAGANTCCCGTCCTGAATAAGGTTTACACCTTCTGACCTTTCCTCAGGAGGACTCAATGGATTCGGGCAAAAGGCGCAGCCAGCGCGATTACACGCTAGCCTTTAAATTATCGGTCGTAGATCAGGTTGAAAAAGGCGAGTTGAGTTATAAAGAAGCCCAGCGACGCTATGGCATCCAAGGCCGGTCGACGGTGCTGGTCTGGTTACGAAAGCACGGTCGACAGGATTGGAGCCAAGGCGCATCAATTCGAGAGCCGAGGAGCAGGTCCATGACCGAGCCAACACTCCCGCCAACACCTGAGCAGCGGATTAAAGAGCTTGAAGAACAGCTGGTACTGAGCAATCAGAAGGCCCAGTTCTTTGAAGCTGTCGTGAACGTCTTGAAAAATGACTACGGTGTTTCCATCGTAAAAAAGCGACCCGGCAAGTCCTCTCGCAAGGGCAAATCCAAGACCTGAGCATTACCAGGGCTTGCCTGTTCATGGGTATTTCGCGCCAAGCATATTACAAGCGCAATCGCGCTTTTGACGCGAAAGTCCGCCAAGACCAAGAGGTGGTGGACTTCGTTCTGGAAAAGCGTCGGCGCCAGCCGAGGCTGGGAACGCGCAAGCTGCACTACTTGATGAGCGTCGAAGCTCCTGCGTCGTTGTGCGTGGGTAGAGACCGTCTGTTTAGCATCCTTCGTGATGCGCGCGAGCTGGTTTCGCGCAAACGGGCTTATCACAAGACCACTCATAGTCATCATCGCTTTCGCCGCCACCCCAACCTGCTCAAAGCAGGTCCTGAACAAGTCGTGGCCAATGGACCCGAACAGGTCTGGGTTGCAGACATAACCTATCTGCCTACACAGGAAAGCGTGGCCTACGTGAGCCTTGTGACAGATGCGTACTCACGCAAGATCGTTGGTCATCATGTGCATGAAAGCCTGCATACCCAGTCGGTGATGAAGGCACTGGAAAAAGCGGTAGGAGAGCGAAAAACCGATCAGATGCTGATTCATCATTCAGATCGCGGTGCCCAGTACTGTTCCGACCTCTATCAGCGGCTGCATACCAGGCATGAAATCCGGTGCTCGATGACTGATGGCTATGACTGTTACCAGAACGCTATGGCCGAGCGAATAAACGGGATTTTGAAGACCGAGTTTCTACTCCATCGGCCTAAAGACTTGGCAGATGCAGTGAAAATGGTGGATGAATCGGTGCAGATCTACAATGGGGAGCGACCACACTTATCCCTGAAATACAAAACGCCCGATGCGGTGCATCGGGCGTTTTTGAGCGTGAAACAGGTGTAAACCTATTTCAGGACTAGACAACGCCTGAAAAGCACCGCTCCGTATTTGTTTTGCTGCACTGACTTCGCGGCGCAGCGAAAATTTGGGATACGGAGCGTGTGACCATGACTGCGCTGCACTGCTCTCGCCAACCCTCTCATTTATCTGTTTTTTGTATTAAGGGTTGACACTTCGGCGTTCGGCTGTAGAATGCCGCCACACAGACGCGGGATGGAGCAGTCTGGTAGCTCGTCGGGCTCATAACCCGAAGGTCGTCGGTTCAAATCCGGCTCCCGCAACCAAACATCAAGAAAGGCTACTCGAAAGAGTGGCCTTTTTTGTTTCCGGTCGAAAACCTCTCCAGGCGACAGCTAACTGTCTGACAAAAAAGACTTTTTGCTACGCCCTTTGAAACCCTGTCATCACAGCTGTAACGTAATGTGCTCGGCGACGACAGTTTTTGCAGGCGCTGCCGATAGGCTGTTACTAAGCTGAATCACTACTGAACCACAGCTGAACAGCTTCACCCGGCTTGAATCGTTATTCGCTCGTTAGACGTTGACGCGCTAACATCCTGAAATATTTTTTGCGTAGGGATTGGTAACTTGGCTGTATACCTCCATCCTGTCGCGCACGATCCAAGGAGTGATTGATGCGCGACAACACGTCAGATTCCCATAAAGCAGTTGATGCCGAACAATCCAGCACCCCACCGCGCCTGCACTGGCGGGAGCTGCTAAGCAAATACCGACAGCCTATCGGGCTGGCGGTGATGTTGCTGTTGTTCGGTCTGGCCCTGATCGCCTGCCGCCACATGCTGGTCGAAATGGACTGGTACGCGCTGCACGACTCGCTGTTCGCAGTCCCCCTGCCCGCTCTGGGCGGCGCACTGCTTGCTGCAGTGATCGGTTACATCATCCTGATGGGCTATGAACTGTCCGCCAGTCGCTATGCCAACGTCGATCTGCCCGTCAAAACCCTGCTTCTCGGCGGTTTCACCTCATTTGCCATCGGCAATGCGGTCGGCCTCTCGATGCTGTCTGGCGGATCGGTGCGTTACCGCCTCTATTCACGCTATGGCGTGGGCGCGATCGAAATTGCCAGGATGACGGTATTTGCCAGCCTTTCACTGGGCTGCGCTCTGCCGCCGCTGGCTGCACTGGCCACGTTGAGCAACCTGTCCGGCGCTTCCCTGGCGCTCAAGCTTCCGGTGGAAGTACTGGCAGTCGTCGCCACAGCGGTACTGGCTGGCAGCCTGATGCTGGCGCTTTTCATCTATCGCCGCCGCTTGCCGGAACAGGATATCCCGCACAACATTCTGGTCCGCCTCGGGCGCCGCACCCTGCGTCTGCCGGACCTCAAGCTGACGTTGATCCAGTTGTTGATCACCGCGCTGGACGTCGCCGCCGCAGCCATGGTGCTTTATTTGTTGCTGCCGCATGCGCCACCGCTCGGCGCGTTCATCCTGATCTACCTGCTGGCCCTCGCTGCGGGGGTGCTCAGCCATGTACCGGGCGGCGTCGGCGTGTTCGAGGCGATCCTGCTGGCCGCGTTTGCCAACGAACTGGGCGCTGCACCTCTGGCCGCTGCGCTGCTGCTGTATCGCTTGATTTACGTGGTACTGCCGCTGCTGCTGGCCTGTCTGACCCTGTTGTTCACCGAAGCCCAGCGCCTGTTGCCCACCAAGCAGGCCATGCGCGTCGCGTCCGGGTTGGCAGCGCCGATTCTGGCACTGCTGGTTTTCTTGTCGGGGGTGGTGCTGCTCTTCTCTGGTGCCACCCCTGAAATCGATACCCGGCTGGAAAACGTCGGCTTCATGATTCCGCATCGACTGATCGATGCCTCGCACTTTGGTGCCAGTCTGGTCGGCGTGCTGTGCCTGTTGCTCGCCCAAGGCTTGCGCCGCAGGCTGTCTGCCGCCTGGATGCTGACGTCTATTTTGCTGCTGGTGGGTGCAGTGCTGTCGATGCTCAAGGGCTTCGACTGGGAAGAAGCCAGTATGCTGCTGCTGACTGCCTGCCTGCTGCTGACCTTCCGCCGTTCGTTCTACCGTCCAAGTCGCCTGCTGGAATTGCCGTTCTCGCCGCTCTATCTGATCGCCAGCATCTGCGTCGTCGGTGCCTCGATCTGGTTGCTGTTGTTCGCCTATCAAGACGTGCCCTACAGCCATCAGCTCTGGTGGCAGTTCACCCTCGATGCCGACGCGCCACGTGGCCTGCGCTCGGCGCTGGGCAGCGCGGTGCTGCTGGTGGTGGTCTCGCTGACCTGGCTGCTGCGCACCGCAAGGCCGGTGATCAAGCTGCCCGACGCGGCCGATCTGGACAAGGCCGCCGAAATTCTCAAGGCCTCCAGCCAGCCCGATGGCGGGCTGGTGCTGACCGGCGACAAGGCCATCCTGTTTCACCCGGCGGGCAACGCGTTTCTGATGTACTCGCATCGCGGACGCAGTCTGGTTGCGCTTTACGACCCGATCGGCCCGACCCAGCAGCGCGCCGAGCTGATCTGGCAGTTCCGTGACCTGTGCGATGTGCACCATGCTCGCCCGGTGTTCTACCAGGTGCGCGCGGAAAACCTGCCGTTCTATATGGACATTGGCCTGACGGCGATTAAGCTCGGCGAAGAAGCGCGTGTGGATTTGCGACGCTTCGACATGGAAGCCAAGGGCAAGGAAATGAAAGACCTGCGCTACACCTGGAATCGGGGTGGGCGTGACGGTCTTTCGCTGGAAATCTACGAACCGGGCCAGGCGCCCATCGACGAACTGAAAGTGATTTCCGATGCCTGGCTGACCGGCAAGAATGTGCGCGAAAAAGGCTTTTCGCTGGGTCGCTTCAGCCCCGAGTACCTGAAATATTTCCGCATTGCCATCGTCCACTTTCAGGGCAAGCCGGTCGCCTTTTCCAACCTGCTGGAAACCACAAGCCTGGAACTGGCCAGCCTGGACCTGATGCGCTCTCACCCGGACGCGCCGAAACTGACCATGGAATTCATGATGGTCGGCCTGATTCTGCATTATAAAGCCCAGGGCTATGCCCGCTTCAGCCTGGGCATGGTGCCGTTATCCGGCCTGCAACCACGACGGGGCGCGCCGATCACCCAGCGCTTGGGCTCGATGATCTTCCGTCGTGGCGAACAGCTCTACAATTTCCAGGGGCTGCGCCGCTTCAAGGACAAGTTTCAGCCCGATTGGGAACCTCGTTATATGGCCGTGCCTGCCGGACTCGATCCGCTTGTGGCACTGACTGACACCGCCGCCCTGATTGCGGGCGGCCTGACTGGATTGGTGAAACGCTGATGATTCGACGCTCCTGGCGCCTGTTGCTTGCAGCACTGGTAATTGTTCTTTTAGCCGTAGCTTTGGGAATATGGATCTGGAACCGCCCCGCTCCACCTGCATCGCTGGAACACCTGAACCTGGAAGGCGGAGCGCCGCTGACCAGCGTGACTCCGGCGACCACCGTCAAGACTCGCATCGTCCTGGCCGTCACCGCTGAAGAAATGCTCACCGACAAGCAATTGCTGGCGATCAGCAAAGACGCGTCGGCGCACATCATTCAGGTGGTGCTGCCCAAAGACGATTGCGTTCTGCAACAGAAGACCTTTCAGGCCGCGCTGCAGAAACTCGACGGACCGGCAAAGGTGGTCGGCGGTATAGGCCCTGGCGCAACCCTGGCATGGCGCTGGCTGGCCGCGCAGACCGATGACAAGGCGCAGGCCATTTCGGTAGGTTTCGAGCTTGAGCACGTCTCCAATCCTCCACCTGTTCTGGAGGAAGACGAGAAACCGCCACAGATCTGCGACGTGCCACTGCCACAGAAAGCGCCTCATGGGCACTGGCTGGCGGCGTGGAACGACGCTCCGGATGATCCGAGTGCGGCCTTCGTGCGCGATCAGACCAACGCCGACACCAGCATCAGTGACTACGATATTCCCCTGCCGCAGGTTCTCAACACTGAACTGCGCCATCTGCTGCTGGGCGAGAACGACAGCGGCGGCCTGGGTATTCCGGTCGTTGAAGTCCCGGCCAGCCAACCATCCGATACCGTGACACTGTTCATGTCCGGCGACGGCGGCTGGCGCGACCTGGACAAGGTCGTCGCGGGTGACATGGCCAAAATGGGCTATCCGGTCGTCGGCATCGACGTGCTGCGCTACTACTGGGAACACAAGACCCCGGAGCAGACCGCCGTCGACCTCACCGATCTGATGAACCACTATCGGCAGAAATGGGGCACCAAGCGCTTCATCCTGGCCGGTTACTCATTCGGCGCGGACGTAATGCCGGCGATCTATAACCGCCTGGCGGCGGAAGACCAGAACCGGGTCGACGCGATCATTCTGCTGGCCTTCGCCCGCACCGGCAGCTTCGAGATTCACGTTGACGGCTGGCTCGGCAACGCGGGTAAAGAAGCCACTACCGGACAGGAAATGGCCAAGCTGCCAGCCGCCAAGGTGTTCTGCGTCTACGGCCTCGAAGAGAAGAAGGACAGCGGCTGCACCGATACCACCGCAGTCGGCGAGGCCTTACAGTTGCCAGGCGGTCATCATTTCGATGAAGACTACCCGGCGCTGGCCAAACGCCTGATTGACGCCATCAACAAGCGTCAGGGCAAAGCCACTGCCCAATAAGCGTATGGCTGGGCACATCTGAAGGCAAAAAAAATCCCGGCACCGTAAGGTTGCCGGGATTTTTTTATGCGTCAGGGCTCATGCCTGCACGTTTACATCTCGACCTGCGTACCCAGTTCGATCACCCGGTTGAAAGGCAGCTTGAAGAAGCGCAGGTTGCCATTGGCGTTCTTGAGCATGAAGGCGAACAACGCTTCGCGCCAGCGCGCCATGCCATCCATTTTCGACGGGATGACTGTCTCGCGACTGAGGAAGTACGTGGTGCGCATCGGACTGAAGTCCAGCTCGGCCAAGTGACACAGTGCCAGCGCAGCAGGCACATCCGGCTCGTCGATGAAGCCGAAGTGCAGGATCACCCGATAGAAGCCTTCGCCATAGGATTCCACTTCGAAGCGCTGTGCGGCAGGCACCCGCGGGGAGTCTTCATACACCACGGTCAGCAACACCACCTGCTCATGCAGTACCTGGTTATGCAGCATGTTGTGCAGCAGCGCATGGGGAACAGCGTCCGAGCGTGCGGTCAGAAACACTGCCGTGCCCTGCACACGATGCGGCGGCTGCACGCGAATGCTACCGATGAAGATCGGCAATGGCAGCCCGCCTTCGTCGATTCGCTCGGCCAGCAGCTGCTTGCCACGCTTCCAGGTGGTCATGAGGATAAACAGCACCGCACCCGCCAGCACCGGAAACGCCCCGCCTTGAAAGATTTTCGGCACGTTGGCGGCGAAGAACAGACCGTCCACCAGCAACAGGCAGATCAACAGCGGTACGGCCAGCAGCGGTGGCCATTTCCAGAGCATCAGCATGACCGTCGACACCAGAATCGTGGTGCAGAGCATGGTCCCGGTAACCGCCACGCCATAGGCGGAGGCCAGCGCCCCAGACGACTCGAAACCGATCACCAGCATGATCACACCGGCCATCAGCGCCCAGTTCACGGCACCGATATAGATCTGCCCTTGCGCGTCACTTGAGGTGTGCTGAATGTGCATGCGCGGGATGTAACCCAATTGAATCGCCTGCAACGTCATCGAGAACGCGCCAGAGATCACCGCCTGAGACGCAATGATCGTCGCCATCGTCGACAGCCCGATCAGCGGCAGCAGCGCCCAGCCCGGCGCGAGCAGGTAGAACGGGTTACGTACCGCTTCAGGATTGCCCAGCACCAGCGCGCCCTGCCCGAAATAGTTGAGCAGCAGCGCGGGCAATACGAGGATGAACCAGGCGCGCGAGATCGGCTTGCGACCAAAGTGCCCCATATCGGCATAAAGCGCTTCGGCGCCGGTCAGCGCCAGAACCACGGCGCCCAGAATGGCAACGCCGATCCCCGGATGGATGATGAAAAAATTCAGACCCCATGCCGGATTGACTGCTTTCAGCACTTCGGGCGACTGCATGATGCCGTATACGCCCAGCGCACCCAGCACCAGAAACCAGACCACCATCACCGGCCCGAACAGCACTCCGATGCGCGCCGTGCCATGGCGCTGAATCAGAAACAGCCCGACCAGCACGATCAGCGCCATGGGCACGATCCAGTGATCAAGGCCGTCGAAGGCCAGCTCCAGCCCTTCCATCGCCGAGAGTACCGAGACGGCCGGGGTGATCATGCTGTCGCCGTAGAACAACGCCGCACCGAACAGCCCGAACACCACCATCATCATTTGCAGTTTGGGATGTTTCGCAGATGCCCGCCGCGCCAGCGCCATCAACGCCATGATGCCGCCCTCGCCCTGGTTATCGGCACGCAGCACAAACGCCATGTACTTGAAGGACACCACCCAGATCAGCGACCAGAAGATCAGCGACAGCACGCCAAGTATTGCATCGTGGGTCACTTCCACCCCGTAACCACCTTGAAACACCTCTTTGAGGGTGTACAGCGGGCTGGTGCCGATGTCGCCATAAACGACCCCGACTGCCGCGATCAGCAGCCCGATGGGCTTCGCAGTGCCTCCGGCCTCGGCATGACTGTTTGTTTGACTCATCCACTACTCCCGGAAACCAGACATGAGGTTCAGCAAACTGTGAACATCACAACGCGTAACAATTCAGATTGCGCCAGACATTGACACGCCTGACCTCGAAGGCGCGAAGCATAACGCAGCACTGGATGTAATTCTTGGTGAAACGCAAGTCAAGCGTGTGACCAGGCCTGCCCACACGTCTCACGGACGACTTTTAATGAACGGCGCCCGCAGCGCCCGGTCATCTGGATAAGCCTGCCGCTCTCAGGGTCATCAGAACCGCATCGACGCCCGGCAGCCTTCCGCTCGTCATGCGATTCTCGACCAACCCCGGCGACATGCTCGACGACAAGGTCTCAACACCGCGCGGGCTCGCCATCAAACTGATCGGCGTGGAAGGTGCGCGACTACCCGGCAGTCCGGAGTGTCGTCCCGGTCTCCGCAGAGCTGGTCGCACTGACTGGAAAGACTGTGGACCTGAACGCGAACCCGGACGGCTTGCGTGGTAAAAAAATTCGACAAGCGACGGGCCTCTCTCAGGCAACCTTTGCCAAGCGCATCGATGTAGCAGTCGGAACTCTTCGTAATTGGGAACAAGGCCGACGCGAACCTGAGGGGCCAACGCGCTCTACTTCGCGCGATACATAATGACCCAAAGCATGTTCTTGCAGCACTGAGCTTCGGCGGCGAGGAGTACGGAGAAACAGGGCACCTAAACTGACCGGGGCTCCACTTGTATTCTCCTGTTCCGCCGCACGCAGCACCTCCGAGCATTAACGAAAAAAGAATACGTGAGGTGACGTGCGGGTCAGTAATGGCGAGGGCGACTGAGCGTCAAAAGCATCAGGAACCCGATAAATTCGCTTGCTTCTGATTTTCCTGCCCCACACCCATCGCAATTCTCACCCAAACGCTGGTCATCGCGCCCACTCACCGCTAGAATTGCGCACTTTTTGATCAGAGGCGCACCCAGCGCCCAGTCGGTGCCTGCGCTTTGCGCACGAGCGCCCTTCACGCCGAGGTTTGCCATGTCCACCGTTACCACGCCGTCCGCCCCCAAGGTCGGATTCGTTTCTCTGGGTTGCCCGAAGGCGCTCGTTGATTCCGAACGCATCCTGACCCAACTGCGCATGGAAGGTTACGAAGTCGTGGCGACCTACGAGGACGCCGACGTGGTCGTGGTCAATACCTGTGGCTTCATCGACACGGCCAAGGCCGAGTCGCTGGAAGTGATCGGTGAAGCGATCAAGGAGAACGGCAAGGTGATCGTCACCGGCTGCATGGGCGTCGATGCGAGTGTCATTCGCAATGTGCACCCAAGCGTGCTGTCGGTGACCGGCCCGCAGCAATACGAGCAGGTGGTCAATGCGGTCCACGACGTAGTGCCGCCACGCCATGATCACAATCCGCTGATCGACCTGGTGCCGCCGCAGGGCATCAAGCTGACGCCGCGCCATTACGCTTACCTGAAAATCTCCGAAGGCTGCAACCACAGTTGCAGTTTCTGCATCATCCCGTCGATGCGCGGCAAGCTGGTCAGCCGCCCGGTCGGTGATGTGCTGGACGAAGCCAAGCGCTTGGTCAAATCCGGCGTAAAAGAGCTGTTGGTGATTTCTCAGGACACCAGCGCCTATGGCGTCGATGTCAAATACCGCACCGGTTTCTGGGACGGTCAGCCGATCAAGACCCGCATGACCGAGCTGTGTCAGGCGCTCGGTTCGATGGGCGTCTGGGTTCGCTTGCACTATGTCTACCCGTACCCGCACGTCGACGAACTGATCCCGCTGATGGCCGCCGGCAAGATCCTGCCGTACCTGGACATCCCGTTCCAGCACGCCAGCCCGAAGATCCTCAAGCTGATGAAGCGCCCGGCCTTCGAAGACAAGACCCTGGCGCGGATCAAGAACTGGCGCGAGCAGTGCCCTGATCTGATCATCCGTTCGACGTTCATTGTCGGCTTTCCCGGCGAAACCGAAGAAGATTTCCAGTACCTGCTGGACTGGCTGACCGAAGCCCAGCTGGACCGCGTCGGCTGCTTCCAGTACTCGCCGGTCGAGGGCGCGCCCGCCAACCTGCTGGACGCGGCCATCGTGCCGGATGATGTCAAACAGGATCGCTGGGACCGCTTCATGGCCCATCAACAGGCAATCAGTGCCGCCCGCCTGCAAATGAAGATCGGCAAGGAAATCGAAGTGCTGATCGACGAAGTGGACGAGCGCGGCGCGGTGGGCCGTTGCTTCTTCGACGCGCCGGAAATCGACGGCAACGTTTTTATCGGTCTGGAAGATGGCAGCACTGTCCAGCCCGGCGACAAGATCATGTGCCGCGTGACCGATGCCGACGAATACGACCTGTGGGCCGAGGTGCTTTAAGCTCGCGCATATATGGCTGAAAAGCGCTGCCTGAAAAAGCCCTGCCCTCTGAAATGGCAGGGCTTTTTTGTGCGCGGCTGTTGTCTATGCAGAATCGGCAACAAGGAGCTACCGAGATGCGACTATATGCACCGCGCCAAGAGGATTATCCGGAACTGACTGACGTCTGGGAGCGCTCGGTACGCGCCACCCATGACTTCATGCCGGAAGCGTACATCGTCAGGCTAAAAGGCTTGTTGAGCCAGTATCTGGACAGCGTGACGCTGTTCTGCACCCGCGATGATAACTCGAGCATCACCGGCTTTGCGGGCGTCAACAAAGACAAGCTGGACATGTTGTTCATCGCTCCGGAGCATCGGCGTCAGGGCCTCGGGACGTACCTGCTGCAGCACGCCATACGGCACTTCGGCATCGTCGAGCTGGACGTCAACGAGCAGAATCCGCGGGCGTTCGGCTTCTATTGCAAGCATGGTTTCAAAATCGTCGGTCGCTCGGCAATGGATGGTCTTGGAAACCCCTACCCCATGCTCCGGATGCGCCTCGACGGCCGGGATTGAGGCCGATTGCGGCACAATTGCAATGTTGCCGCGATTAACCGGGCGCAGGCGGTTACAATGGTGCCTTTCTCATCAGTAAGCGGCTTTTTTGTCATGACAGACCCCATTCGCCTCTCCAAACGCCTTATCGAACTGGTGGGCTGCTCCCGCCGGGAGGCCGAACTGTTTATCGAAGGTGGCTGGGTCACTGTGGATGGCGTGGTTATCGAAGAGCCGCATTTCAAGGTCAGCACTCAGAAAGTCGAGCTGAGCCCGGACGCCAAGGCCGATTCTCCGGAACCGGTGACGATCATCCTGCACAAGCCGGCCTCCGCCAGTGCCGAAAGCGCCTTGCAGATGATCACGCCTGGCACCCTGTCCGAAGAGCACAGCTACAGCAAGCGCCCGCTCAAAGGCCACTTCATGCGTCTCGAGCCGATTTCGAGCCTGCAGGCCGATGCCAGCGGCCTGATGGTGTTCAGCCAGGACTGGAAAATCCTGCGCAAGCTCACCGACGACCGTAGCAAGATCGAGCAGGAATACGTGGTGGAAATCACGGGCGACATGGTTGCCCACGGCCTGAATCGCCTTAACCATGGTCTGACGTACAAAGGCAAGGAATTGCCGGCCGTCAAGGCCAGCTGGCAGAACGAAAACCGCCTGCGCTTTGCCATGAAAAACCCGCAGCCCGGCATTATCGCGCAATTGTGCGAAGCCGTCGGATTGAAGATCGTCTCTATCCGGCGCATCCGCATTGGCGGTGTGTCCATGGGCAAGTTGCCAGAAGGTCAATGGCGCTACATGACGAGCAAGGAAAAGTTCTGACCGCCGCACACCACCTCATTACAGCGCGCGTGATCATCTTCCCGCGCCGCCATACGACTACCAGGACTCACGCCTCATGATGAACAACGATGTATTGCGCAGCGTGCGCTACATGCTCGATATCAGCGACAGCAAGATCGTCGAAATCACCGCTCTGACTGGCTATGAAGTGTCGAAAAGCGACGTCATCGCCTTCATGAAAAAAGAGGAAGAAGAAGGCTACCTCGATTGCAGCGATGAAATCATGGCGCACTTTCTTGACGGCCTGGTCTATTTCAAGCGTGGCAAGGACGACAGCCGTCCGCCGCAGCCGATCGAACTGCCGATCACCAACAACATTGTTTTGAAAAAACTGCGCGTCGCGTTCGAGCTGAAAGAAGACGACATGCACGCCATCCTCAAGTCCGCTGACTTTCCGGTCTCCAAGCCGGAATTGAGTGCGCTGTTCCGCAAGGTCGGGCATACCAATTACCGCGCGTGCGGCGATCAACTGCTGCGCAACTTCCTCAAGGGTCTGACCCTGCGCGTTCGTGGCTGAACCGGTTGAGACCATGAGTTACGACGTCTCCCCTGTAGGTTTCGTGCGTTCCTGCTTCAAGGAGAAGTTCGCCATACCGCGCCAGCCGCAGCTGGCGCCAGCAGCACGCGGGGTGCTGGAGCTGGTGGCACCTTTCGATCAGGGCGACGCTGTTCAGGGTCTGGAGCAGGTCAGCCATGTCTGGCTGCTGTTTCTTTTTCACCTGGCGCTGGAAGACAAGCCGCGCCTCAAAGTGCGCCCGCCCCGCCTTGGCGGCAATCAGTCGATGGGCGTGTTCGCTACACGCGCGACACATCGCCCCAACGGCATCGGGCAATCGGTGGTCAAACTGGACAAGGTCGAACCCGGCCGTCTCTGGCTGTCGGGTATCGATCTGCTGGACGGCACGCCGGTGCTGGACATCAAGCCTTACGTGCCTTACGCCGATGCAGTCAGCGACGCCCGCAACGACATTGCCAGCGCGGCACCCGAGCTAATCCCAGTGCACTGGCAGGACAGTGCACTGGTGCAGGCACGTGAACACGCACTGCGCCTGAACGAGCCATTGATCGAGCTGATCGAACAGTGCCTAGCGCAAGACCCGCGCCCGGCCTACCAGCTGCCCACGCCGGAGCGTCGCTACGGTGCCCGGTTCTGGGATCTGAACGTTCGCTGGCATTACCCGCAGGCCGGCGTCATCTGCGTGCTTGAAGTCATGCTGGCAACAAATCCCGCGCATTAAAAAACCCGCCTGATCCTTTCAAGGATGAGGCGGGTTTCTGTGAATCGATTTACTTCTCGACGAATGCCCGCTCGATCAGGTAATCGCCCGGCTCGCGCATCCGTGGCGAAACGGTCAGGCCGAAGCTGTTGAGCACTTCACTGGTTTCGTCGAGCATGCTCGGGCTGCCGCACAGCATGGCGCGGTCATCCTGAGGGTTAATCGGCGGCAGACCGATGTCGCTGAACAGCTTGCCGCTGCGCATCAGATCGGTCAGGCGACCTTCATTCTCGAACGGCTCACGGGTGACTGTCGGGTAGTAGATCAGCTTGTCACGCAGCGCTTCACCGAAAAACTCGTTCTGCGGCAGATGCTCGGTGATGAATTCGCGGTACGCGACTTCGTTCACATAACGCACGCCGTGGCAGAGGATCACTTTTTCGAAACGCTCGTAGGTTTCGGGGTCCTGGATCACGCTCATGAACGGCGCCAGACCGGTGCCGGTGCTGAGCAGGTAAAGATGCTTGCCTGGCTTGAGGTCGTCCAGCACCAGCGTACCGGTAGGCTTCTTGCTGATGATGATCTCATCGCCTTCCTTCAGGTGTTGCAGCTGCGAGGTCAGCGGGCCGTCCGGCACCTTGATGCTGAAGAACTCCAGATGCTCTTCCCAGTTCGGGCTGGCAATCGAGTAGGCGCGCATGAGCGGACGACCATTGGGCTGCTGCAGACCGATCATGACGAACTGACCGTTCTCGAAGCGCAAGCCAGGGTCGCGGGTGCACTTGAAACTGAAGAGGGTGTCGTTCCAGTGGTGGACGCTGAGGACACGCTCGTGGTTCATGTTGCTCATGTACGTAGGAACTCCTGAAAAATTCATGCGCGCAGGGGCATTGCGCTATTGCGCGCCATTCTAGTGGCAGACACAATATCTGTTAAATGAATTATCAAGATATAGGTTATCGGTTATATAGATATGCGATTTACTCTCCGTCAGCTTCAAGTGTTTGTCGCCGTTGCCCAGCAGGAAAGCGTCTCCAGAGCCGCCGTGCTGCTGTCCCTTTCGCAGTCGGCGGCCAGCACCTCCATTACCGAACTGGAACGTCAGTCGAGCTGCCAGCTATTCGATCGCGCCGGCAAACGCCTGAGCCTCAATGCGACCGGCAGGCAGCTGTTGCCGCAGGCCGTAGCGCTGCTCGATCAAGCCAAGGAAATCGAAGACCTGCTCAACGGCAAATCCGGTTTCGGCTCGCTGGCGGTAGGCGCAACGCTGACCATCGGCAATTATCTGGCAACCCTGCTGATCGGCGGCTACATGCAGCGCCACCCGGAAAGCCAGGTCAAGCTTCATGTCCAGAACACCGCGAACATCGTGCAGCAAGTGGCGCACTACGAAATCGACCTGGGCCTGATCGAAGGCGATTGCAGCCACCCGGACATCGAGGTGCAGCCCTGGGTAAAGGATGAGCTGGTGGTGTTCTGCGCGCCACAACATCCGCTGGCGAAAAGCGGAAAGGCGTCGCTGGAAGAGCTGACCCACGAAGCCTGGATCTTGCGCGAACAGGGTTCTGGCACACGGCTGACCTTCGATCAGGCCATGCGTCATCACCGCAACGGGTTGAATGTGCGGCTGGAACTGGAACACACCGAGGCGATCAAGCGTGCGGTGGAGTCCGGACTGGGGATTGGCTGCATTTCCAGACTGGCACTGCGCGATGCCTTTCGCCGCGGCAATCTGGTAGAGCTGGCCACGCCCGAGCTGGACCTGGCGCGGCAGTTCTACTTCATCTGGCATAAACAGAAGTACCAGACTTCCGCCATGCGCGAGTTTCTCGACCTGTGTCGCGCCTTCACGGCCGGTGCACAGCGCAGCGACGAAATCGTGCTGCCCAGTCTGTACTGAGCGCGATCAGCACAGCAGAACGATGCCCCATACCAGCGCGATCATGCTCAGGGCAATGAATTGCGCGGCGCTGCCCATGTCTTTGGCGTTCTTGGACAGCGGATGCAGGTCCAGGGAAATTCGGTCAATGGCTGCCTCGACCGCCGAGTTGAGCAGTTCGACGATGAGCGCCAGCAGGCACACGGCAACCAGCAAGGCGTGCTCGCCTTTGCTGACGTTCAGAAAGAACGAAAGCGGGATCAGCACGACATTGAGCAGCACCAACTGACGGAACGCAGCTTCACCTTTGAAGGCAGCGGACAGACCGTCAAGGGAATAACCTGCAGCGTTGAGAATACGTTTAAGACCGGTCTGGCCTTTGAAGGGCGACATAGAGGGCTGCCGTGCAAAAAAAGATGAGGAAAGCTAAGGCACCAAAGGTCAAAAAAGCGTGAATACGCTTGGCTGACTTGCTTCAATGGGAGGAAATCGACTCCAGCTGCTGCAACAGCAACGCAGCCTGAGTACGCGTGCGCACCCCGAGCTTGCGGAAAATGGCAGTCACGTGAGCTTTGATGGTTGCCTCGGACACACTGAGCTCGGAGGCGATCTGCTTGTTCAACAGCCCCTCGCAGACCATGGTCAACACTCGAAACTGCTGGGGCGTCAGGCTGGCGAGCCCTGCGCTGGCCGCTTTCGCTTCGTCCGACACGCTGATCACCTCATTGACTTGCGGCGGCCACCAGACGTCGCCATCCAGCACGGTGCGTACCGCCTGCTGAATGACCTCAAGCGAACTGGATTTGGGAATGAAGCCGCTGGCCCCGAACTCACGGGAGCGCACGACAATCGACGCCTCTTCCTGAGCCGAGACCATCACCACCGGAATCTGCGGATACTGCCCGCGCAGCAGGACCAATCCGGAGAAGCCATAGGCGCCCGGCATGTTCAGGTCCAGCAAGACCAGATCCCAGTCGGCCTTTTCGGCCAGGCGCGATTCCAGTTGTGCAATGCTTTCTGCCTCGACCAACCGTGCTGCAGGCCCCAGGCCGATGGTCAACGCCTGATGCAGCGCACTGCGAAACAGGGGATGATCATCAGCGATCAGGATGTCGTAGGTCATGTAGTGATCCCGTTTTTTATAGAGAGGGCCGACACAATCGGCCGCTCCAGGCCTGACAAATTCGCACGGCGCCGGAAAACGGCAGCAAGCACTACGCCAGACCAGATGAATCGGCTTCCAGGCGGCGCCAAGCATGCCCAGCAACACCATGACGGTCAAGCGCGAAGCGCCGCTGTCCGTGGGCAGAGACAGCAATTAGCCACATCGCTAAAGAAAAGCCTTCAAATGAGTGTGCGCCGCGTCGTCCGGATCAATCGGATTCTGAAACTTCGCGCCCAGATAGTGCGCGCTGAAAACATCCAGATACGCATCCAGTACGCCGCTGGCAGCACAATCATCTGCCAGCTCCAGGCATAGCGCGGCAACTTCCGCCGTGCAGAAGTGGTCGTCACGCTTGGAACGCCGCAGGCGATAACGCGAGATCTGCTCGGGCTCCAGGCTGAGAACCGGAAACCGCTCCAGATACGGGCTTTTGCGAAACATCTTGCGCGCTTCATTCCAGGTGGCGTCGAGCAGGATGAACAATGGACGCTTGCCGTTTTTGCGCGACACCGTGGTCACCACCCGCTCTTCGGCGACGAACTCGCCCGGGAAGACGATGTACGGCTGCCATTGCGGATCGTCCAGCAAAGCCAGCAAGCGCTCGTCGACATCCACTCGCGACCAGCCGAATGCGTGCGTGTCTTCGATGACATCGGCGATCAGCCAGCCCGTGTTGGTCGGCTTCAATGGCTCGGTGTCGTACATCAACAGGCACATGCCCGACTCGGCAGCAACCGTGGGGCGCCACGCGCACAGGCAATAGCTGGAAATGACCCGGCAATCCGGGCACCGCGGCGCGCGCGAACCCCGCGCAGTGAAAGGCTTGATGGCGCGTGCCAGGCGTTCGTCGCGCAAACGGGAGACGGCGTGACTCATGGCAAGACACACCAGCAGAGAAAAAACATCGACACCACGAAGACTCGACAGGAATAAAGTGCGCGCAGTTTATCAGAGCCCCGGCGCTTCAACCTGCTTTCGGCCTAGGCCCGGGCCAGACTCCTGCTCTATACTCCCGCGCCATTGCAACCCGCGTTATCGGCGGGCTGACCGGAACGCACGTTGCAGTCGCTGGTCCAACGGCCAGCTACTTAATCAGGAGAGTTTAATGCTGCGCCTTATCGCCCCTACCCTTACGTTGTTGCTCGTTGCTCCGTTGTGCGCCCAGGCGGCGTCGAAACAGGAGTTCGAACTCAGCAAGATGCTGGAAAAAGTCGCGAAGGAAAGCAGTGTCGGAACCCCACGGGCGATCAACGAAGACATTCTGGATCAGGGTTATACCGCCAGCGGCAACGAACTGATCAACCACCTCAGCGTACGTGAAGGCCAGGCTCAGCAAATGCGCGCCAACCCTGACGTGATGCGCAACCAGCTGGGTAACAGCGTTTGCCACAACAACGGTTTCCGCCAGTTGATGACCAAAGGCGCTGTACTCAAGTACCAGTTCACCGAGTACAAAACCAACCGCCCGGTCGCGACCCAGACTTTTCAGGCTTCGGACTGCACTGTAAAACCCAAGAAGTAAGCCGCTCCAAACGTCACCATACGCCACGCGCCTGCCCTTCAGGCGCGTTCGGCTTTTAGACATTCAGCAACTCATTAACCTTGAAAACCCACAGGGACCAATAGCCTTTCTCTGCAAACCAGCACATCATCGATTCGACACGCCCTACCGGGTCATTGATTTTGCAGGAGGAGAAATCCTGAATGCCGTATGTACCTGACGATCTTCTATCCCGACACTTCCAGAGTGATGGCCTCGACCTGACCCGCAAGGTCGAAGAGCATATTCAACAGGTTGCCCCCGATACCCGAAATCTGCCGCTGTATAGAGACATGATCCTGACCGTCCTGCGCATGGCTCAGGACGACCGCAATCGCTGGGACGTCAAGATAACGCTGCAGACCCTGCGCGAGCTGGATAAAGCCTTTCGGGTGCTGGAACGCTTCAAGGGGCGCCGTAAGGTCACCGTATTCGGTTCGGCTCGTACCCCCGTGGAACATCCGCTTTACGCGCAGGCCACGGAGCTTGGCGAGAAACTGGCGCAATCCGACATGATGGTCATCACCGGCGCCGGCGGCGGCATCATGGCCGCAGCACACGCCGGTGCGGGCCTTAAACACAGCCTGGGGTTCAACATCACCCTGCCCTTCGAGCAACATGCCAACCCGACCGTGGACGGCACCGAGAACCTGCTGCCCTTCCACTTCTTCTTCACCCGCAAGCTGTTCTTCGTCAAGGAAGCCGATGCGCTGGTGCTCTGCCCGGGCGGTTTCGGCACCCTGGATGAAGCGCTGGAAGTGCTGACCTTGATACAAACCGGTAAAAGCCCACTGGTGCCGGTCGTATTGCTGGACACTCCTGGCGGCAGCTTCTGGCAAGGCGCGCTGGACTTCATCAAGAACCAGCTACAGGAAAACCATTACATCCTGCCCGCGGACATGAAGCTCATGCGGCTGGTCTATAGCGCTGACGAGGCAGTGCAAGAGATCAATCAGTTCTACAGCAACTTCCACTCCAGCCGCTGGCTGAAGAACAAGTTCGTGATCCGCATGCATCACGCGCTGAGTGAACAGGCACTTGAGCATCTGCAGGAAGCCTTCGCCGACCTGTGCATCAGTGAAAACTTTCATCAGCATGGTTATCAGGGCGAAGAGCACGATGAGGCGCAATTCAGTCACCTGACACGACTGGCGTTCACCTTTACCGGGCGCAATCAGGGTCGACTTCGGGAGTTGGTGGATTACATCAATCTGCAAGAAAACTGGACACGCGCTTAAAACGAAAAGATAAACGGGGTGCGGTATGAAACCGCCCCGATTTCAATCGTCCCGATGATTACGGCCGCTCAACAGGCGGCCGATCATGTCCAGCGGATACCCGCGGTAGCTCAGAAACCGTCCCTGCTTTGCACGCTCGCGAGAATCGATCGGTAACGCACCGGCAAACTTGCGCTGCCAGATTTCCTCGAGTTTTTCTTGCCAATCAACCCCGCACTCTCTTAGCGCCTGTTCGATATCGGCTCGTTGCAGACCGCGCTGAGTCAGCTCTTCACGGATACGAACAGGACCGTAACCCGAACGGGCGCGGTAGGAAACAAAGCTTTCGAGATAACGCGATTCAGAGAGCAGGCCTTCCTCGACCAGACGGTCGAGTGCAGGCTCTATCAGCTCGGGGGGAGCGCCGCGCTGACGCAGCTTGCGCGTCAGCTCGACTCGACCATGCTCGCGGCGTGCGAGCAGGTCCATTGCAGCTCGCCGTACGGCGACAGGTGTATCGAGCACGGCAGACATGGCTATCAGATATCGGCGTCTGCTTCGGCCACATCATCGGCAACCACTGCTTCACGAGAGCCTACAGCCTTGGTGTCGACACCCGGGGTAAGCAACTTGTCGCGAATCTGCTTCTCAAGCGCTTTGCAGATTTCCGGGTTGTCCGCCAGGAACTTGGCCGAGTTGGCTTTACCCTGACCGATCTTGCTGCCCTGGTAGCTGTACCATGCGCCGGATTTCTCGACAAAACCGTGCAGTACGGCGAGGTCGACGATTTCGCCGTTCAGGTAGATACCCTTGCCATAGAGAATCTGGAACTCTGCCTGACGGAACGGCGGAGCTACCTTGTTCTTCACGACCTTGACGCGGGTTTCGCTGCCTACCACTTCGTCGCCTTCTTTCACGGCGCCGGTACGACGGATGTCCAGACGTACCGAAGCGTAGAACTTCAGTGCATTACCACCGGTGGTGGTTTCCGGGCTACCGAACATCACACCGATCTTCATACGGATCTGGTTGATGAAGATGACCAGGCAGTTGGCGTTCTTGATATTACCGGTGATCTTGCGCAGTGCCTGCGACATCAGGCGCGCCTGCAGACCCACGTGCATGTCACCCATCTCGCCTTCGATCTCGGCCTTCGGCACCAGCGCGGCAACGGAGTCGACGACGATGACGTCAATGGCATTGGAACGCACCAGCATGTCGGTGATTTCCAGCGCCTGCTCGCCGGTGTCCGGCTGCGAGACCAAAAGGTCGTCGACATTGACGCCCAGCTTGCCTGCATATTCCGGATCGAGTGCGTGTTCCGCATCGACGAATGCGCACGTCGCGCCCATTTTCTGGGCTTGCGCGATGACCGACAGGGTAAGCGTGGTTTTACCGGAAGACTCGGGACCGTAGATTTCCACGATCCGGCCTTTAGGCAGACCGCCAATACCGAGTGCGATGTCCAGACCCAGCGAACCGGTGGAGATGGCAGGAATCGCCTGGCGATCGTGATCGCCCATGCGCATCACGGCACCTTTACCGAACTGACGCTCGATCTGACCCAAGGCCGCAGCCAAGGCTTTCTTCTTGTTGTCGTCCATTGAAGTCCTCACGTTATCAAATTCAATCAGGGGCCTTGATGGCCACAACACCTGTATAAGTAGACAGTATTATTCCACAGCAACGGCCGCGCGCCTACCCCTGTTTCGGGATTTCTCCACGAGCCAGTTGTATCAGCCCTTGCAGCGCGATCAGTACCGTCTGCCGACGGACCTCATCCCGATTACCCGCGAACCAGTGGCGCTGGGCGATGATCGTGACTCCATCGCCCCAGCACAGCCACACTGTACCAACGGGCTTGTCGACCGAACCGCCGCCAGGCCCCGCAACACCGCTGACTGCGACTGCGAAGCGCGCAGCACTTTCATGCAGCGCACCCCGCACCATGGCTTCCACGACCGGCTGACTGACCGCCCCAAATTGCTCGAACAACGCGTCAGGCACGCCGAGTTGGCGTGTTTTCTGGGCATTGGAATACGTCACGTAACCCGCTTCGAACCAGGCGGAGCTGCCGCCGATGCGGGTAATGGCTTCGGCGATGCCGCCGCCCGTGCAGGATTCGGCAGTCGTGACCTGAGCATCGACGGCCTTGAGCAGGCCGCCGAGCGTGTCGGCAAGCCGGGTTATTTCATCCACGGGATCATCCTGTTCAAACGTTATGACCTTGTGAAACCGATTACAGAGGCACAAAGACCGATGAACGGCCGTTCGTCACCTGCTGAATAATCAGTCGCTTTTCTTGCGTACGGGCTTTTTGACCGTTTCCACCGTGGTTTCTCTCGGTCTTTTTCTGGCTTCCTCCAGAGGAATGAAGCGCCCGCTGACAGAATCCCTCGCTCGTTTGCTTTTCATGTGATTTTTCATATAAAGGTCCTTTTTTTTAGAGTGCCCTTCGGCTATCGAGTGGCAGCGCTGAAAGTCTATACGGCAAATCGACCTCCATGGCCGCCGGGAAATGCTTGGTCACCAATCAGCAAGTGTCATGTCCTCACTGCAACGCTCTGTCGTGCGTGATAACCTTATGCCCATCGCAAACTACTGGCAGACGCCCCTCCATTCAAAGAGGGAACGCGTGTCATGCCTGAAGTTTGCCTCACCCCCCCTAAAGAACTTGCCTAAACCTCTGATGAATAAAGCAATTTCCGATCTCTCCTCACACACGCCCATGATGCAGCAGTACTGGAAGCTGAAAAATCAGCACCCGGACCAGTTGATGTTCTATCGCATGGGCGACTTCTACGAAATTTTCTACGAAGATGCGAAGAAAGCCGCCAAATTGCTGGATATCACCCTGACTGCGCGCGGCCAGTCGGCAGGCCAGAGCATTCCCATGTGCGGGATTCCCTATCATGCGGCCGAGGGCTATCTGGCCAAACTGGTAAAGCTTGGCGAGTCGGTGGTGATCTGTGAACAGATCGGCGATCCGGCCACCAGCAAAGGCCCGGTGGACCGTCAGGTGGTGCGCATCATCACGCCCGGGACCATCAGCGATGAAGCGTTGCTCGATGAGCGCCGGGACAACCTGATCGCCGCCGTGCTGGGGGACGAGCGGCTGTTCGGCCTCGCGGTGCTGGACATCACCAGTGGCAACTTCAGTGTGCTGGAGATCAAGGGCTGGGAAAATCTGCTCGCCGAGCTTGAGCGCATCAACCCGGTCGAGCTGTTGATTCCTGACGATTGGCCACAAGGTTTGCCAGCGGAAAAGCGCCGCGGTGCCAGACGTCGCGCGCCGTGGGATTTCGAACGCGACTCCGCGCACAAAAGTCTCTGTCAGCAGTTTGCGACCCAAGACCTCAAGGGTTTCGGCTGCGAAAACCTGACCCTGGCCATTGGCGCCGCAGGCTGCCTGCTGAGCTACGCCAAGGAAACACAGCGCACTGCCCTGCCGCACTTGCGTAGCCTGCGCCACGAGCGTCTCGACGATACCGTGATCCTCGACGCCGCCAGTCGGCGCAACCTGGAACTGGACACCAACCTCTCGGGCGGACGCGACAACACGCTGCAGTCCGTCATGGATCGCTGCCAGACCGCGATGGGCACGCGCTTGCTGACTCGCTGGCTGAATCGCCCGCTGCGCGACCTTGCCGTGTTGCAGGCACGTCAGACCTCGATCGGTTGCTTCCTGGAACGCTATCGTTTCGAGAACCTGCAACCGCAGCTCAAGGAAATCGGTGACATCGAGCGGATTCTGGCGCGGATCGGCCTGCGCAATGCTCGGCCGCGCGATCTCGCCCGACTGCGCGATGCCCTGAGCGCACTGCCCGAGCTGCAACAGGCGATGACCGACCTTGACGCGCCGCACCTGCAGCAACTTGCGCAGACCGCCAGCACATACCCAGAGCTTGCCGACCTGCTGCAACGCGCGATCAACGACAACCCGCCCGCCGTGATTCGTGACGGTGGCGTACTGAAGACCGGCTACGACGCAGAGCTGGACGAGCTGCAATCACTGAGCGAAAACGCCGGCCAGTTCCTGATCGATCTGGAAGCGCGCGAAAAATCCCGTACCGGACTGAGCCATCTGAAAGTCGGTTACAACCGCGTGCACGGCTACTTCATCGAGTTACCGAGCAAGCAGGCTGAACAGGCACCGGCCGACTACATTCGCCGCCAGACCCTCAAGGGCGCCGAGCGCTTCATCACGCCGGAACTCAAAGAGTTCGAAGACAAGGCGCTGTCAGCGAAAAGCCGTGCGCTGGCGCGTGAAAAAATGCTCTACGAGGCCTTGCTTGAAGACCTTATCAGCCATCTGGCCCCGCTGCAGGACACTGCGGCGGCATTGGCCGAGCTGGACGTGTTGAGCAATCTTGCAGAGCGCGCCCTGAATCTGGACCTGAATTGCCCACGCTTCGTCGCCGAGCCCTGCATGCGCATCGAGCAGGGTCGCCATCCGGTGGTCGAGCAGGTGTTGAGCACACCGTTCGTTGCCAACGACCTGGCCCTCGACGACAACACGCGGATGCTGGTCATCACTGGCCCGAACATGGGCGGTAAGTCGACTTACATGCGCCAGACGGCATTGATCGTGCTGCTGGCCCACATTGGCAGCTTCGTGCCGGCCGCCACGTGCGAACTGTCGCTGGTTGACCGGATCTTCACCCGGATCGGCTCCAGCGACGACCTTGCCGGTGGACGCTCGACGTTCATGGTGGAAATGAGCGAGACCGCCAACATTCTGCATAACGCCAGCGACAAAAGCCTGGTGCTGATGGACGAGGTCGGACGTGGGACAAGCACCTTCGACGGCCTGTCACTCGCCTGGGCGGCCGCTGAATGCCTGGCGCAACTGCGCGCCTACACGCTGTTCGCGACACATTATTTCGAACTGACGGTGCTGCCGGAAAGCGAGCCGCTGGTTACCAACGTGCATTTGAACGCCACCGAACACAACGAGCGAATCGTATTCCTGCACCGTGTGCTGCCAGGGCCTGCCAGCCAGAGCTATGGCCTGGCCGTGGCGCAACTGGCGGGCGTTCCAGCGAAAGTCATCACGCGCGCCAAGGAGCACTTGCAGCGCCTGGAGACTACCAGCCTGCCCCACGAACAGCCGCGCGCCAAACCCGGCAAACCTGCGGTTCCGCAACAGAGCGATATGTTCGCCAGTCTGCCGCATCCGGTGCTTGATGAACTGTCGAAGATCAAGGTTGACGACATGACCCCGCGGCAGGCTCTGGATTTGCTGTACACATTGCAAACACGTCTGTGACGCGAACCGTTACAAGCTGTTAGAATCCCGCGCGGTTTGGGATGCTCCCGGCTTTTAGCCTGGCCGGGTTGTTTTCGAGCCGCGTGAAAACGCAGCGAACCAAGGGTGTGTGGCAAGCGATGCGGTCGGACTGCATCAAGGCCACTCACCACAAGCACGTGTTTTCACAGGGCCGGGAAACCTCCCGAACCTGGCAACCCTGTCTGGAAGGGCTCTGCTGCAGCCGCCTGAGGAGAAAATTAGAAATGACCTTCGTCGTCACCGACAACTGCATCAAGTGCAAATACACCGATTGTGTAGAAGTCTGTCCGGTGGACTGCTTCTACGAAGGCCCGAACTTTCTGGTCATTCACCCGGACGAGTGCATCGACTGCGCGCTCTGCGAGCCTGAGTGCCCTGCTGTGGCTATTTACTCGGAAGACGAGATACCTGCGGGTATGGAAAACTTCATCGAGCTGAACGCTGAGCTTGCCGAAGTCTGGCCCAATATCACCGAGAAGAAAGACGCCATGCCTGACGCTGCAGAATGGGATGGCAAGCCTGGCAAGATCGCTGAACTGGAACGCTAGATTCCAGGCAGACAAAAGGCCCTCGCGAGGGCCTTTTCATTACGCTGAATTCGGCGAATTTCAGACAAAAAAAGGGGCGGTTTGACCCGCCCACATTTTCTCCCTAATCCCTGTATTCCCTTGTCATCATCCTGATGAATCGCATCCTGCGATGTCCATGACCTTCATCCTTGATGGCCTGCGCCTGTCCGTTGGCACAGCTTCGATATTAGAGATTTAACCCGGCAGAGCAACACCCGAAACGCAGCAGAATATTTCCAGGTCAACCTGCATCAAGAACGAAAAATCTTTAATATCAGTTAGTTGACTGCTTAGCCTTTTACGGAATGCAAAAAAACTCACCCGTAATGCCTTGATGACTTACAGCATCTGTACGCAATGACTTACACAACCTGGGATCCCACAGCCGTATTTTACGAGCGCTGAAGAACAGCAACCGTATCGCTATCCCATTGCAAAAGTAGCGGTGACATTACGAAGGACATATAAAAAAGCCGATACACACATCAAGTGTTATATCGGCCTTGGGATGATGCGGTTTGCGGAAGGGATTTATCGGAAGAGTGACTCGCTGGACAGGCCGTTCTTTTCAAGAATCTCGCGCAGGCGCTTGAGTCCTTCAACCTGTATCTGACGCACACGCTCACGGGTCAGTCCGATTTCCAGCCCTACGTCTTCCAGTGTGCTGCTTTCATGCCCGCGCAGGCCAAAGCGGCGTATCACCACCTCGCGCTGCTTCTCGGTCAGTTCGGACAGCCACTGGTCGATGCTTTGGGACAGATCATCGTCCTGCAGCAATTCGCACGGGTCGGTAGGACGGTCGTCGGTCAAGGTATCGAGCAGGGTCTTGTCCGAGTCAGGCCCCAATGACACATCCACCGAAGAGACTCGCTCGTTCAAGCCAAGCATGCGCTTGACCTCACCGACCGGTCGTTCCAGCAGGTTGGCGATTTCTTCAGGGGAAGGCTCATGGTCGAGCTTCTGGGTCAGCTCTCTGGCCGCACGCAGGTAGACGTTCAGTTCCTTGACGACGTGAATCGGCAACCGGATCGTCCGGGTCTGATTCATGATCGCGCGCTCAATGGTCTGACGGATCCACCAGGTGGCGTACGTCGAGAAACGGAAGCCACGTTCAGGATCGAATTTTTCGACCGCCCGGATGAGCCCCAGGTTGCCCTCTTCGATCAGGTCCAGCAATGACAGACCACGATTGACATAGCGCCTGGCGATTTTAACCACCAGTCGCAGATTGCTTTCAATCATGCGCTTGCGTCCGGCCGGATCGCCACTTTGCGACAGACGTGCAAAATGCACTTCTTCTTCCGGGGACAACAGAGGAGAGAACCCGATCTCGTTGAGATACAGCTGGGTAGCGTCGAGCGCTCGGGTGTAGTCGATGTATTTGTGTTGTTTGAGCGATGTTGAATGCTTGGCCTTGACGCGTCCCGACACAGCAGCGGCTGGCTGCTTATCGTTTGACGCCTCCGTCAGGACAATGCCGGCTTCCATAAGGAGCACTTCATCATCGATGTCAAACTCCGGCGCTTCGTTGCCAAGAGCCATTGTTTTTAGTCCTTTGGTGAGTTCGACCTCAAGCTCCAGCGGCGCCTGGTTCCATGGCATCGCTTGAGCCTGTTCCTATTTACGCCAGGAACAGGCTGGCAACTATCAACGACGTGGCAAAAATTCCAATGGATCTACAGGTTTCCCTTGGCGGCGAATCTCAAAATGCAGTTTCACCCGGTCAGTTCCTGTTGACCCCATTTCGGCAATTGTCTGCCCTGCCTTGACCTGCTGCCCTTCCCGAACCAATAACCTGCGATTATGACCGTAGGCACTGACGTAGGTATCGCTGTGTTTGATGATGATCAATTCGCCGTAGCCACGTAATCCGCTTCCGGCGTAGACGACCGAACCATCAGACGCTGCCAAAACAGGCTGTCCCAAATCACCAGCGATATCAATTCCTTTATTCAAACTGCCGTTTGAGGAAAACTTTCCTATCAAAATGCCACTAGAAGGCCACGTCCAACCCGACGGAGACTTGCCAGCCGGGCCTGTGCCGGTCGTTGCCGACGGCGGTATCACCACCGGCACAACCGCCACCGGCTTGGACATGACAGTGGTTTTCACTGAGCCCGAGCTGCTGGTCGTCGTAGAAGTTGTCGTGTTTGGACGCCCTCCAACAGGGGTCGACGCTACACCGGATGTTGAAGAGGAGCGCCCGTCAAAGCGAATTGTCTGACCTGGTTTGATGGTAAACGGCTCTGGGATCTGATTACGGGCAGCCAGTGCTTTCCAGTCCCAGCCGTAACGAAACGCAATGGAAAACAGCGTATCGCCGCGCCTGACGACGTATTGGCCGGTGGTCACTGTGGGCCGTTGCGCGACCACGTTGCCATTACGATCGACCACGCGAACGCCACCTGGCGGCGTGCTGGAACAGCCGACCAGAAGGACACCGAGAGCAATGCCAATCACCAGACGCTGATAAATTCTTGAGGACCTGAGCTGCTGAATGACTGTGAGACTCACCCGCCACTCCCTTTACTGGTGACTGAATTCGAAAAAGATGCCTATTGTGCCGCAAGCGCGGCGGGCAGCCAGTGATTAACTGCTGAAATCGCTGTTATAGATCAGTCAGCTACGTGAAATGATGCCATTTAGCTATTTATCATTGTGGACTGACCGCTGTAGACCGATGAGTGACGCCAGAATTCACTCATCGATGCGGACAATCTTCAGGCGATCGGCCCGTTGAGCAAAGGCACGAAGCGCACGGCACCCAATACGTGTCGGGAAAATCCGTTTTCTTCGCGAATGATCAGCATCAATTGCTGTACTTCGCCCGAGCCCACCGGGATGACCAACCGCCCTCCCGGGGCCAGTTGATCGAGCAGCGCCTGCGGCACGTCGGTCGCCACCGCCGTGACGATGATGCCGTTGTAAGGTGCCAGCGCCGGCCATCCTTCCCAGCCGTCGCCCCAGCGAAAAACCACGTTGCGCAGGTTGAGTTCGACCAGCCGCTCCTTGGCCCGGTCCTGAAGGACCTTGATGCGCTCCACCGAAAATACCCGCTCGACCAGCTGCGACAGCACTGCAGTCTGGTAGCCGGAACCGGTGCCGATTTCCATGACCTTGTCGAGCGGGCCAGCGGCCAGCAACAGCTCACTCATCCGCGCAACCATATAAGGCTGGGAGATGGTCTGGTTGTGGCCGATCGGCAAGGCGGTGTCTTCGTAGGCGCGGTGCGCCAGCGCTTCATCGACGAACAGGTGCCGGGGCGTCTTGCGAATGACGTCCAGCACTCGATCGTTGGTAATGCCTTCCTCACAGAGACGCTGAATCAAGCGCTCGCGTGTTCGTTGCGAGGTCATCCCGATCCCGCGACGCAATAGATCATCCTGCTCACGCGACATCAGCGCAGGTCCTCCAGCCAGTTGTTCAGGCTGCTGAAACCATCCTGAAAGGTTCGGTCCAGTTGCAGCGGCGTAATCGATACGTAGCCCTGCATGACGGCATGAAAATCGGTTCCGGCACCGCCATCCTCGGCATCACCGGCAGCAGCGATCCAGTAACCGGGCCGGCCACGCGGATCAACCACTCTGACCGGGGCGGCAGCGCGGGCACGGTGGCCCAGACGGGTCAGTTGAATGCCCCGAATATGTTCAAGCGGCAAATTCGGAATGTTCACGTTCAGTACCGTGCGCGGTGGCAGATCGAGTTGCTCGTGGGCCTCTACCAGCAAACGCGCATAATGGGCCGCCGTCGCCAGATTATCCGGCTGACGTGACAGAAACGAAAAGGCAAATGAGGGACGCTGCAGGAAGCGGCCTTCGAGCGCGGCGGCAACGGTGCCGGAATACAGCACGTCATCGCCCAGGTTGGCGCCAAGGTTGATCCCCGACACCACCATGTCCGGCTCACGCTCCAGAAGCCCGTGCAGGCCCAGATGCACGCAATCGGTCGGCGTACCGTTGACGCTGATGAAACCGTTATCGAGGGTATGCGGGTGCAGGGGCCGGTCGAGTGTCAGCGAACTGCTGGCACCACTTTTGTCCTGGTCAGGGGCGATCACCACGCACTCGGCATAGTCCGCCAGCGCCGCATGCAGCGCCGCAAGACCGGGTGCAGTGACCCCGTCGTCATTTGATATCAGAATACGCATGAGCTGTCCGTCTGCCCAACCGGCGCCAGATCAACGAGTTCGCGCACTAACACAGTGGCGAAGCATCCGGGCGGAAGGACGAATTCCAGTTGCAGAATGTCAGGCTCGGGATAATGCCACGTCAGCCGCCCAATGGGCAGCCGCAGGATGCGCCGTTCGTGCTCCATGCCCGCTTTGACCAGCCAGTCACGCAGTGAGGACTCAGCAGCGGTGATCGCATTTTCAAGCGCTGCGGTCGCGCCGGTCGCTGGCGAAGGACCTTCCCCCCATTGCGGGCCGGTGGGATGAAGATCGAGAATCGCCAAGCGAGGATCGCTACACTCGGCGATACCAGCCGGGAAAAAACTGCGGCTGTCGGTGAATGCCAGCAGATCACCTACTTGGGCCTGCTGCCAACTGCCGTCGGCAACACGCGCCGCCAGCACTCGATTGAACAGATAACTGCGCGCCGTGGATAACAGCCGCGAACGCACCGCTCGCTGTTCCGGCAGCGCCTGACGGGCTGCGTATTCGCGAGCTTCACCCAGGTTGCCGCCCTGATAACCGAAACGCTGAGCGCCAAAGTAGTTGGGAATGCCCTGCCGGGCAATTATTTCAAGGCGTTGGTTCAAGGCTTCCTTGTCGGCGTCCAGTTGCGTCAGCCTGAGCGTGAAACCGTTGGCCGCATGAGCACCGCGCTGCAATTTGCGCTTGTGGCGGCCGCTGTCGAGAATCTGCAGCGTTTCGTCCTGGGCCGCCGAAAGATCAGGATCGGCCTTGCCTGGCAACTGAAGGCTGAACCATTGGCGGGTCAGCGCCTGGCGGTCTTTCAATCCTGCATAACTGACGGTACGCAACGGAACACCCGCGGCACGTGCCAACCGGCGGGCCGCTTCCTCGGTGTTCAGGCCGCGTTTTTCGACCCACAGCCACAGGTGCTCGCCATCACCGGACAGCGGGATATCCAGCACTTCATCAACCTGAAAGTCTTCGGCGACAGCCTTGAGCACAGCACGACCCAACGCATCGCCCCAGGCCCTCGGGCCCAGCAGTTCGAGTTCGGTCATGCGCGCAGCAACAACGCGACGGCGTGCACCGCGATGCCTTCTTCACGGCCGGTAAAACCGAGCTTTTCCGTGGTGGTGGCTTTCACGTTCACCTGATCCAGCTCTACGTTCAGGTCCTCGGCGATCAACGCACGCATGGCGTCGATGTGCGGAGCCATCTTCGGCGCCTGGGCGACGATCGTGGCGTCGACATTACCGACCTTCCAGCCCTTGTCGTGGACCTGTTTGAGCACATGGCGCAGTAGCACACGGCTGTCAGCGCCCTTGAATTGCGGATCGGTGTCGGGAAAATGCTTGCCGATGTCGCCCAGTGCAGCGGCGCCCAGCAGCGCATCACTGAGGGCGTGCAGCAGGACATCGCCATCGGAGTGGGCCAGCAGGCCGAAACCGTGTGCAATCCGCACCCCGCCCAAGGTTATGAAATCGCCTTCAGCGAAACGGTGCACATCGTAGCCATGGCCAATACGCATAGAAAAACGCCCTGAAAAAAGACAGGGCGTGATTCTACCTGCTTTGGCGCCGGTTAGCTGTTCAAGGCTTCGGCGTGATGCCGTAAATGGTCTTCTATGAAACTGGCAATGAAGAAGTAGCTGTGGTCATAGCCTGGCTGCATCCGCAGGGTCAGCGGATAGTCGGCGGCTTTGGCGGCCTGAAGCAAAGCCTCGGGCTTGAGCTGATTGACCAGGAAATCATCCCGATCGCCTTGATCGACCAGGGTCGGCAGCTTCTCTGCAGCGTCGGACATCAGCACGCTGGCATCCCACTCACGCCACCGCGAACGGTCTTCGCCCAAGTAGCGAGAAAAGGCTTTCTGCCCCCACGGGCAATCAATCGGGTTGCTGATTGGCGAAAACGCCGACACCGACTTGTAACGGCCGGGATTGCGTAACGCACACACCAGCGCGCCGTGGCCACCCATCGAGTGGCCACTGATGCTGCGGGCCTGTGACGCCGGGAAATGCCCTTCGATCAGCGCAGGCAGCTCTTTGACCACATAATCGTGCATCTGATAATGCCGGGCATACGGCGCTTCGGTGGCATTCAGATAAAAACCCGCGCCTTGACCGAAATCCCAGGCACCGTCCGGGTCATCGGCGACATCGGCACCGCGCGGGCTGGTGTCGGGCGCCACGATAATGATGCCCAACTCGGCCGCGAGCCGATGCGCCGCCGCTTTCTGCATGAAGTTTTCATCCGTGCAGGTCAGCCCGGACAACCAGTACAGCACTGGCAATTTGCCGCCCTGCTCAGCCTGCGGCGGCAAATACACCGCAAACACCATGTCGCAGCCCAGCACTTGCGAGTGGTGCCTGTAACGCTTATGCCAGCCACCAAAGCTTTTCTGACAGGAAATATTTTCCAAAGGCATGTCGTTTACTCCAGCTGCTCCTCAAAAATGAATGACGGTGCGAATGCTTTTGCCTTCGTGCATCAGGTCGAACGCCTTGTTGATGTCTTCCAGGCCCATGGTGTGGGTGATGAAAGTATCCAGCGGGATTTCGCCGGTCTGCGCCATGTCGACATAGCTTGGCAGCTCGGTACGTCCACGCACGCCGCCAAACGCCGAACCACGCCAGACGCGCCCGGTTACCAGCTGGAAAGGACGGGTGGCAATTTCCTGGCCTGCACCGGCCACGCCGATGATCACCGACTCGCCCCAGCCTTTGTGGCAGGACTCCAGCGCCGAGCGCATCAATTGCACGTTACCGATGCATTCGAACGAGAAGTCAACGCCGCCATCTGTCATGTCGACGATGACTTCCTGAATCGGACGATCGAAATCCTTCGGGTTGACGCAATCGGTGGCACCTAGCTGCTTGGCGATCTCGAACTTGGCCGGATTGATGTCGATAGCGATGATTCGCGCAGCCTTGGCCTTTACAGCGCCAATTACCGCCGACAGGCCGATACCGCCCAGACCGAAAATGGCCACGGTGTCGCCTGGCTTGACCTTGGCCGTATTGAGCACGGCACCGATACCGGTGGTGACGCCACAGCCGAGCAGGCAGACCTTTTCCAGCGGCGCTTTCTTGTCGATTTTGGCGACGGAAATCTCAGGCAATACGGTGTATTCAGAGAAGGTCGAGGTGCCCATGTAATGAAAGATCGGCTCGCCCTTGTAGGAAAAGCGTGTAGTGCCATCCGGCATCAGGCCCTTGCCCTGAGTAGACCGAATCGCCTGACACAGGTTGGTCTTGCCCGAGCGGCAGAATTTGCACTGGCGGCATTCCGGGGTGTACAGCGGAATCACGTGATCGCCGACCGCCACCGAGGTAACGCCCTCACCAACCGCTTCGACGATCGCACCGCCTTCGTGGCCGAGAATCGACGGGAAAATGCCTTCAGGGTCAGCGCCGGACAGCGTGTAAGCGTCGGTATGGCAGACACCGGATGCCACCACCTTGAGCAGCACTTCGCCAGCCTTGGGCATGGCGACGTCGACTTCGACGATTTCCAATGGCTTTTTGGCTTCAAAGGCCACTGCAGCGCGTGACTTGATCATCAATCTTCTCCGGCGAGTAAAAACAAGGTTTGCAGTGTAGTACAGTGCGAATTGGCGAGTAATACAGCCAAAAGCAAAACATTAATGCTGTGCAGGGATAATCGATGTACACCAATCGCTGGGAAGGTCTGGATGAGTTCGTCGCCGTTGCCGAGTGCGGCCAGTTCACAGCCGCCGCGCAACGCCTGGGCGTGTCGTCTTCGCACGTCAGCCGCCAGATCGCACGCCTTGAAGAACGCCTGCAAACCCGCCTCCTCTACCGCAGCACGCGCAAGGTCGCGCTGACCGAAGCCGGCCAGACCTTTCTGCATCACTGCCAGCGCCTGCAGGATGGGCGCGAAGAAGCGCTGCGTGCGGTGGGGGATCTGGCCAGTGAGCCGAAAGGCTTGTTGCGCATGACCTGCGCGGTGGCCTACGGCGAGCGCTTCATCACGCCGCTGGTCACGCGATTCATGGGCCTGTATCCGCACCTGCGCGTGGACATCGAGCTGAGCAACGACACGCTTGATCTGGTGCACGAAGGCATGGATCTGGCGATTCGGCTGGGACGGCTACAAGACTCTCGACTGGTCGCGACGCGCCTTGCACCGCGCCAGATGTACCTGTGCGCATCGCCCTCCTACATTCAGCGTTATGGCCGGCCGCACAGCCTCTCGGAACTGAGTCGGCACAACTGCCTGATCGGCGGAAGTGATACCTGGCTCTTGCAGCAGAACGGTCGCGAGTTTTCGCAGCGGGTGCAAGGCAACTGGCGTTGCAACAGCGGGCAAGCGGTGCTGGACGCCGCGTTGCAAGGCATAGGCCTGTGTCAGTTACCGGATTATTACGTGCAGAAACATCTCAAGGACGGCACGCTGGTGTCCCTGCTGGAGGCGCATCAGCCGCCCAACACCGCCGTCTGGGCGCTGTACCCGCAACAAAGGCACCTGTCGCCCAAAGTGCGCAAGCTGGTGGATTACCTGAAAGAAGCGCTGGCGATGCGCGATGAGTATCGCCAGTAACAGACGTTTAGCGGCCGAACTCGCTACGGCGCTGACGCAGCCATTCCAGGTCTTCGGGACGCGTGACCTTGATGTTATCCGAGCGCCCTTCGATCAGCCGGGGCGACTGCCCTGCCCACTCGATGGCCGACGCCTCGTCGGTAATGCTCACATTCGAAACCAGACTGTCCGCGAGCGCGCGATGCAACGCGCCCAGACGAAACATCTGCGGCGTGAACGCTTGCCAGATCAGGCTCCGGTCCACGGTTTCCAGCACACGGCCGCTGCTGTCTGCGCGCTTGAGCGTATCGCGCGCCGGTACCGCCAGCAGGCCACCGACCGGATCGTCAGCCAGTTCGCCGAGCAGGTTGTCCAGATCGCTGCGCGCCAGGTTCGGACGCGCCGCATCATGCACCAGCACCCAATCGTTGTCGCTGGCCCCTTGCGCGTGCAGATGCAGCAGCGCGCTGAGCACCGACCCGGAACGTTCGCTACCGCCATCCACTCGCTGAATGCGTGAATCATGCGCACAAGGCAAATCCGCCCAGTACGGATCGTCCACCGCCAGGCTGATCACCAGCCCCTTGAGTCGGGGGTGATCGAGAAAGCAAAGCAGGCTGTGTTCGAGAATGGTCAGGCCGCCCAGTTGCAGATACTGCTTGGGACGGTCGGCTGCCATGCGAGCACCGATGCCCGCTGCAGGAATCACTGCCCAGAAGGCAGGAAGAAAGTCTTTCATCGCACCTGCTTGTTATTGGGCGAATTGTTTTATTGGACGAGTTGTTATTGCGCGAGCTGGTAGAGGGTTTCGCCGTCCTTGACCATGCCCAGCTCATGCCGGGCGCGCTCTTCAACGGTTTCCAGACCTTTTTTCAGTTCCAGAACCTCGGCATCCAGCACACGGTTACGCTCCAGCAATACCTCATTCTCAGCATGCTGGTCGGCGATCTGCTGAGTCAGGCTGGCCACTTGCGCGAGGCTGCCGTTACCGACCCACAGGCGGTATTGCAAGCCACCCAGCATCAGAAGCAGGATGAGGAATAACCAGTTAGGACTGCGCATTGAAATATCAGGTACCCAGTAAAAAGGACAGCAGAGCCAACCTAAAGCACACATCACTGAGGGCATTGAGCCTGACATAAGCCAGGCTCAATCACTCCAGACTAACGCGGAGCGTCAGCATTGACGTTGCGAAGACCGGCCGTGTGGCTCGACTCTGCGCAACGCTCTGCGTCTTTTACCATCTATGGCTCAGCCGCGAAACTCACCACGACCACGATACACAGCCTTGGCACCCAATTGCTCTTCGATACGCAGCAACTGGTTGTACTTGGATACGCGGTCGGAGCGGCACAGCGAACCGGTTTTGATCTGACCGGCAGCGGTTCCCACAGCGAGGTCGGCGATGGTCGAGTCTTCGGTTTCGCCGGAACGGTGAGAGATGATTGCCGTGTAACCCACGGCCTTGGCCATCTGAATGGCTTCCAGCGTTTCGGTCAGCGTACCGATCTGGTTGAACTTGATCAGGATCGAGTTGGCGATCTTCTTGTCGATGCCTTCTTTCAGGATCTTGGTGTTGGTCACGAACAGGTCGTCACCGACCAGTTGGACTTTCTCGCCGATCTTGTCGGTGAGGATTTTCCAGCCGTCCCAATCGGACTCGTCCAGACCGTCTTCGATGGAAATGATCGGGTGCTTGCGAGTCAACTCGGCAAGGTATTCGGCAAACTCGGCAGAGCTGTACTCGCCTTCTTCGCTCAGTTTGTACTTGCCGTTCTTGTAGAACTCGCTTGCCGCGCAATCCAGTGCCAGGGTCACGTCAGTGCCCAGAGTGTAGCCAGCGTTGGCAACGGCTTCGGCGATGGCGTCGAGTGCTTCTTTGTTGGACGCCAGGTTAGGCGCGAAACCACCTTCGTCACCCACCGCGGTGTTCAGGCCACGTGCCTTGAGCACAGCCTTGAGGTGATGAAAAATCTCGGTGCCCCAGCGCAGACCTTCAGCGAAGGTCTTGGCGCCGACAGGCTGAATCATGAATTCCTGGATGTCGATGTTGTTATCGGCGTGCTCGCCACCGTTGATGATGTTCATCATCGGCACCGGCATCGAGTAGACGCCCGGTGTGCCATTCAGGTTGGCGATGTGCGCGTACAGCGGCAGATCCTGGTCCTGGGCAGCAGCTTTGGCAGCGGCCAGAGACACGGCGAGAATGGCGTTTGCGCCAAGGCTTGCCTTGTTCTCGGTAGCATCCAGCGCGATCATCGCGTGATCCAGCGCCTTCTGATCGACCGGGTCCTTGCCCAGCAGCAGGTCACGAATCGGACCATTGATGTTGGCCACAGCCTTCAGAACGCCCTTGCCCATGTAACGGCTCTTGTCGCCATCACGCAGCTCCAGCGCTTCGCGCGAGCCGGTTGATGCACCGGACGGCGCGCAGGCGCTGCCGATGATGCCGTTATCGAGGAGCACATCGGCTTCAACGGTAGGATTGCCACGGGAGTCGAGAACCTCACGACCTTTGATGTCAACGATTTTTGCCATTGTTGTAAACACTCCAGGATTGACGAAAACGACGCAGCAGAAAAACGATCTTCGCAGTCAGGCACAAAAACCGGCAGCCCTGAATGCGACAACCCCGTCACGAATGACGGGGGATGGCACTTTACCGGAGAACCCTGCTCAAGCGGTCTCTACGATCGGAAAACTTTTGACAAGTTCATCCAGTGACTTGAGCTGGGCCAGGAACGGCTCCAGCTTGTCCAGGCGCAAGGCACACGGGCCATCGCACTTGGCGTTGTCAGGATCGGGGTGGGCTTCCAGAAACAGGCCCGCCAGATTCTGGCTGATACCGGCCTTGGCCAGATCCAGCACCTGGGCACGACGGCCACCGGCAGAATCCGCACGGCCGCCCGGCATCTGCAGGGCGTGAGTGACGTCGAACAATATCGGGTATTCGAACTGCTTCATGATGCCGAAGCCGAGCATGTCCACCACCAGGTTGTTGTAGCCGAAGCTCGAACCACGCTCACAGAGGATCAACTGATCGTTACCCGCCTCTTCACACTTGGTCAGGATGTGTTTCATTTCCTGCGGTGCGAGGAACTGGGCTTTCTTGATGTTGATGATTGCGCCGGTCTTGGCCATCGCCACCACCAGGTCCGTCTGACGCGACAGAAACGCCGGCAGCTGGATAATGTCGCACACTTCGGCCACTACCGCGGCCTGATGAGGCTCGTGCACGTCGGTGATCAGCGGCACATTGAAGGTACGCTTGATCTCTTCGAAAATGCGCATGCCCTCTTCAAGGCCCGGACCGCGGTAGGACGTTACCGAGGAGCGGTTGGCCTTGTCAAAGCTGGCCTTGAATACGTAAGGAATACCGAGCTTTTCGGTCACCCGCACGTACTCTTCACAGACCTGCATGGCCATGTCCCGGGATTCGAGCACGTTCATGCCGCCGAACAACACCATCGGCTTGTCGTTGGCGACCTCGATTGAACCTACACGAATGATTTTCTGAGCCATGTGTGAAGTCCCTGTCAGGAATTTTTCTGATGTTGAGCCAATGCCGCTTTGACAAAACCGCTGAACAGCGGATGGCCATCACGCGGCGTCGAGGTGAATTCCGGGTGGAACTGGCACGCCACGAACCATGGATGATCCGGCGCTTCGACCACTTCGACCAGCGCACCATCACCGGAGCGACCGGAAATCTTCAGGCCAGCCTCGATCAGTTGCGGCAGCAGGTTGTTGTTCACTTCATAGCGATGGCGATGACGCTCGACAATCACGTCCTTGGCGTAGCAGTCGTGGACCAGCGAACCCGCTTCAAGCTGGCATTCCTGCGCACCCAGACGCATGGTGCCGCCCAGATCGGAGCTTTCGGTACGGGTTTCGACTGCGCCAGTGGCGTCTTCCCACTCGGTAATCAGACCGACCACGGCATGCGCACTGGTGCGATCGAATTCAGTGGAGTTGGCGTCTTTCCAGCCCAGCACATTACGTGCGAACTCGATGACCGCCACCTGCATACCCAGGCAGATGCCCAGATACGGAACCTTGTTTTCACGAGCGAACTGCACCGCAGTGATCTTGCCTTCGACGCCACGCAGACCGAAGCCGCCTGGAACCAGAATCGCATCGACGCCCTCCAGCAGACCGGTGCCCTGATTTTCGATGTCTTCGGAATCGATGTAACGCAGGTTCACCTTGGTGCGATTGGTGATGCCGGCGTGGCTCATGGCTTCAATCAACGATTTGTAGGCGTCGAGCAGTTCCATGTACTTGCCGACCATCGCGATGGTGACTTCGTGTTCCGGGTTGAGCTTGGCGTCGACCACCTTGTCCCATTCGGACAGGTCGGCACCGCCACATTGCAGGCCGAAGCGCTCGACGACAAAATCGTCCAGGCCTTGCGAATGCAGAATGCCCGGGATCTTGTAGATGGTGTCCGCGTCTTCGAGGGCGATGACCGCACGCTCTTCGACGTTGGTGAACTGAGCGATCTTGCGACGCGACGAGATATCGATCGGATGATCGGAGCGGCAGACCAGAATGTCCGGCTGCAGGCCGATGGAGCGCAATTCTTTCACCGAATGCTGCGTCGGCTTGGTTTTGGTCTCGCCGGCGGTGGCGATGTACGGCACCAGCGTCAGGTGCATCAGCATCGCGCGGCGTGCGCCGACTTCGAAGCGCAACTGGCGGATGGCTTCGAGAAACGGTTGCGACTCGATGTCACCGACCGTGCCGCCGATTTCGACCAGTGCCACGTCGGCATCGCCTGCACCCTTGATGATGCGGCGCTTGATCTCGTCGGTAATGTGCGGAATGACCTGAATCGTCGCGCCCAGATAATCACCACGACGCTCTTTGCGCAGGACGTGTTCGTACACACGCCCGGTGGTGAAGTTATTGTTCTGGGTCATTGTGGTGCGGATGAACCGCTCGTAGTGACCAAGGTCAAGGTCGGTTTCAGCGCCGTCGTGGGTGACGAACACCTCACCGTGCTGGAACGGGCTCATGGTGCCTGGGTCCACGTTGATGTAGGGATCCAGTTTCAGCATGGTGACCTTGAGTCCCCGCGCCTCCAGGATGGCCGCCAGTGAAGCCGAGGCAATGCCTTTCCCCAATGAAGAAACAACACCGCCCGTGACGAAGATGTAGCGCGTCATGAAAAACCCTAGAAGTCTGCGTTAAAGCGGTCAGAGCCGCCGGGGAAAGCGAAGGATGGCCGAGGCCTCCGGTTACCGACAAAATTCACGGTGCACTCCCGAAACTGCTGCGTTGAAACCGACCGGCCGAAGCCAGTGTGGCGTGCGCTACATTTTAAGAATTACCCAGCAAACACTGGTTGGTAACCGGCAACTTGCGTTGTTTCAAAAGAACCAACAGAAGTTGTATCAAGAAGGGAGCGTAGTCTACCGGAAAGGCCCTTTCAGCTCAAACTTTGGTCGCTGACCGGCGCAATCCAGCGCAAACGCCAGCGTTCATTGGGCGAAGCGTCCAGTCCGGGCAGGTTGGCGACCGCCAGCAACTCGTCGTCGCGGTACAGCAGCGGCAATCTGCCGCGCAAAAACGCCGGCACCGCCTGCTCGTTGAGTAGCCGCTTGAGATCACGACGGCCACGCCCGGCGATGCGCATCACCTCCCCGCCCTTGCGATAGCGAACCTGCAACGGTCCGTCTGGCGCGCCGTCGTCCAGCGTCAGTTGACCGTTACCGGGAAGACTCAACGGTGCCTGGGGGTCGTGCCACAGCGTCGGCCCTGAACACGCCCGCTCCCAACCGGCGGGCAGCCACCAAAGGAGGCTCTGCGCGCGATACAGCGCACCTTCGGCAAGCCGCCACAGCGGCGACGCGTCGGGCGCTGCATCGCGCAGCGTTTCCCAGCCGGCCCAGTGATCGGTATCCGGCAGGCGGGTCAACGGCGTTAGCCAGAAACGCAAAGCATTGCGCTGCCGCGCGGCCGACAAGCCGGCAAGCGGTTCAAGACTCAGCACCGGCAAGCCGAGCCAGGCAAACGGCGTTGTGGCCTGGGCATCGGCGATGTCCTGCGCCGCAAGCTCGTCCAGCAACTGTTGCGCTTCGCCAAGATGAACCGCGGTGCGCGCCAGGCTGGCGGACGCCTGCGGCCATCTGGACGTGAGCAGTGGCAGCACCTGACCGCGCAGAAAGTTGCGCGAGAACTGCTGATCATCATTACTGGGATCCTCGACCCAGGCCAGACCCTGCTGATGCGCGTAGTCCTCCAGTTCGGTTCGCGACACCGCCAGCAGCGGCCTCACCAGATGCCCGCGCCCCAGAATACGCTGAACAGGCATGCCAGCCAGACCACGCACCCCCGTACCACGCAGCAGGCGGAATAACAGGGTCTCGGCCTGATCATCGCGATGCTGGCCGGTCAGCAGCACGTCGCCTTCACCCAGCCGCTCGGTAAACGCGGCATAGCGCGCCTGCCGGGCCGCCTGCTCGATGCTTGCGCCTGGTTCGACCTGCACGCGAACCCGCTCGAATGCCACGCCCAGTGCCTGACACACTTGCCGACAATGCTCCGGCCAGGCATCGGCAGCTGCCTGCAGGCCGTGATGAACATGAACAGCGTTGAGCGCAGGCAGCGTTTCGCGCCCGGAGAGGTCAGCCAGAAGATGTAGCAGCACGGTGGAATCAAGGCCGCCGGAAAAACCGATGTGCCAGGCTGGCGCAGCACGCCAGGGCGCCAAGGCTTGAAGAAGCCTGGCGGAAAGATCATGACCGTTGCGTGTGGAAGTGGTCACTGGTGTTTTTCACCGGCTTGGCTTATTCGCACCCTGACTGCTCAAGTGCTCGAACCAGCCCATTCGCGAACAAGCGAAGCATCTCGCGGTACGCTCCCACGCCCTTCGGGCAGAAGCCCGCAAGGCGTGGAAACAATCGGAGCGACGCAGCTTACAGACCGTAGCTCATCAGTCGGTCGTAACGGCGAGCCAGCAGCGCGTCGTTGTCCAGTTCCTTGAGCATGGCCAGTTGGCTGCTCAACGATTCACGGATCAGACCGGCTGCCGCCACCGGATCACGATGCGCGCCACCCAATGGCTCGGCGATAACCTTGTCGACGATGCCCAGACCCTTGAGGCGATCCGCAGTGATGCCCATGGCTTCGGCAGCATCCGGCGCCTTCTCGGCGGTCTTCCACAGAATCGAAGCGCAGCCTTCCGGCGAGATGACCGCGTAGGTCGAATATTGCAGCATGTTCAACTGGTCGCAGACGCCAATGGCCAGCGCACCACCGGAACCACCCTCACCGATGACGGTAGCGATGATCGGGGTTTTCAGGCGGGCCATGACGCGCAGGTTCCAGGCAATCGCTTCGCTCTGGTTGCGCTCTTCAGCGTCGATACCCGGATAGGCACCCGGCGTGTCGATGAAGGTCAGGATCGGCATTTTGAAACGCTCGGCCATCTCCATCAGACGGCAGGCCTTGCGGTAGCCTTCCGGACGCGGCATGCCGAAGTTGCGGCGAACCTTCTCGCGAACCTCACGGCCTTTCTGATGACCGATCACCATGACCGGCTGGCTGTCCAGACGCGCAATGCCGCCGACGATCGCTGCGTCATCGGAGAAGTGTCTATCGCCATGCAGTTCGTCGAACTCGGTAAAGATGTTTTCGATGTAATCGAGCGTGTACGGACGACGCGGGTGACGCGCCATGCGCGCGATCTGCCAGCTGGTCAGGTTGCCGAAGATGCTTTCGGTAAGCGTCCTGCTCTTGTCCTGCAACCGGGAGATTTCGTCGCCGATGTTCAGCGAGTTGTCGTTACCCACCAGGCGCAGCTCTTCGATTTTGGCCTGCAAGTCAGCGATAGGCTGTTCGAAATCAAGAAAATTCGGGTTCATAGGCATCCGTCTTGGGTAAACGGCCAAGAGGCCGGCCGGTTGATCCGTCTGCGCCTTTCCTGCTCGGAACAGGCGCGTTCAGGTCGAAATTGGATTCAGCGTCGAGCGCAGGCAGAGCCTGCGGCATTCAACGATACTGGAGAAAGACGTTCTCACGCCCGAACTGGTCACGCAGAGCTTGAATCAAGCTGTCTGCCGGATCAATACGCCACGCTTCTCCCAATTGCAGCAATGCTCTGGCGTCCTGCCCCGTGTAGTCCACCGTGATCGGGCAGGCACCGCGATGGCGCTTGCACAAATCACCGAGCCAGCGCAGCCGATCCCCCTTGAGTGCGTCGGCATGCACCGTCACGCGCAGGCTTTCGGCGAGGTTGGTACGCGCATCCTCGATGCTCATGACGCGTTTGGCACGCAGTCGCAGCCCGCCGGAGAAGTCATCGTTGCTCACTTCACCTTCGACCACAACCATAGCATCGGTCTGCAACAACGACTGAGCCGAATGAAACGCCTCGGCAAACAGCGAGGCTTCAATGCGGGCCGAGCGGTCGTCCAGGGTAATAAACCCCATCTTGTCGCCTTTTTTGTTCTTCATCACGCGCAGGGCAATGATCAGCCCGGCAACTGTCTGGGTGTCTCTGGCCGGCTTGAGATCGATGATCCGCTGGCGGGCGAAACGGCGAATTTCGCCTTCGTATTCGTCTATCGGGTGACCGGTCAGGTACAGCCCCAGCGTTTCTTTCTCGCCACGCAGGCGATCCTTGAGGCTCAGCTCACGGGTCTTGCGATGGTTCGCGTAAACGTCGGCATCCGCTTCGACGAACAGGCCGCCAAACAGGTCCGAGTGACCGCTGTCGCGACTGCGCGCAGTCTGCTCGGCAGCCTGGATGGCCTCTTCCAGCGCCGCCAGCAATACCGAACGGTTGCGGTCGATATTGGCCTGATAGGCCTTGGGCTCAAGCTCGAAATACGGGCCGAGCCGATCCAGCGCGCCACTGCGAATCAGGCCGTCCAGCGTCCGCTTGTTGACCCGTTTGAGGTCGACGCGGGCACAAAAATCGAACAGATCCTTGAACGGTCCTTTCTGACGCGCATCGGTAATCGCCTCGACCGGCCCCTCGCCCACGCCCTTGATCGCACCTAGGCCATAAAGAATGCGGCCGTCGTCGCTGACCGTGAACTTGAACTCCGAGGTGTTCACGTCCGGCGCGTCGAGGCGCAGTTTCATGGTGCGCACTTCCTCGATCAAGGTCACGACCTTGTCGGTGTTGTGCATGTCCGCCGACAACACGGCCGCCATGAACGGCGCCGGGTAGTGTGTCTTCAGCCAGGCAGTCTGGTACGACACCAGGCCATAGGCCGCCGAGTGAGACTTGTTGAAGCCGTAACCGGCGAACTTCTCCACCAGGTCGAAAATGTTACCGGCAAGGTCCGGGTCGATGTTGTTGGTCTTGCAACCGTCGATGAAACCGCCGCGCTGCTTGGCCATTTCCTCGGGCTTTTTCTTGCCCATCGCCCGGCGCAGCATGTCCGCACCACCCAGGGTGTAACCGGCCATGACCTGGGCGATCTGCATCACCTGTTCCTGATACAGGATGATGCCGTAGGTCGGTGCCAGTACCGGCTTGAGGCCTTCGTACTGGTAATCGACGTGCGGATAGGACAGCTCGGCGCGACCGTGCTTGCGGTTGATGAAGTCGTCCACCATGCCCGATTGCAGCGGACCGGGACGAAACAGCGCCACCAATGCGATCAAGTCTTCCAGGCAGTCGGGCTTGAGCTTCTTGATCAGCTCTTTCATGCCGCGCGACTCGAGCTGGAACACCGCCGTGGTTTCCGCGCGCTGCAGCAGCTGGTAGGTCGGCATGTCATCGAGCGGAATGAACGCGATGTCCAGCGGCGCTTCATTGACCTTGGCGCGGTCGCGGTTGATGGTCTTGAGCGCCCAGTCGATGATCGTCAGGGTACGCAGACCGAGGAAGTCGAACTTCACCAGCCCGGCCGCCTCGACGTCATCCTTGTCGAACTGGGTCACCAGACCGTCACCCGCCTCGTCGCAATAGATCGGCGAAAAGTCGGTCAGCTTGGTCGGAGCAATAACCACGCCGCCGGCGTGCTTGCCCACGTTACGCACAATGCCTTCCAGCTTGAGCGCCATCTCCCAGATTTCTGCGGCCTCTTCATCGACCTTGAGGAAGTCGCGGAGAATTTCTTCCTGCTCGTAGGCTTTTTCTAGGGTCATGCCGACTTCGAACGGGATCATCTTCGACAGACGGTCCGCCAGCCCGTAAGACTTGCCCTGCACCCGCGCCACGTCGCGCACCACCGCCTTGGCAGCCATGGAACCGAAGGTGATGATCTGGCTGACCGCGTTGCGCCCGTATTTCTCGGCCACGTACTCGATGACCCGATCACGGCCGTCCATACAGAAGTCGACGTCGAAGTCGGGCATGGAAACCCGCTCCGGGTTAAGGAAGCGTTCGAACAGCAGGTCGTATTCCAGCGGATCGAGGTCGGTGATCTTCTGCACGTAAGCGACCAGAGAACCGGCACCCGAACCACGGCCCGGCCCTACCGGCACGCCGTTGCTCTTGGCCCACTGGATAAAGTCCATCACGATCAGGAAGTAACCGGGGAAGCCCATCTGAATGATGATATCCAGCTCGAAATTCAGCCGGTCGACATAGACCTGGCGCTTGGCCTCGTAATCCTCGGTCGTGTCTTTTGGCAACAGAACCGAAAGACGCTCTTCCAGGCCGTCGAACGAGACCTTGCGAAAATACTCGTCGATGGTCATGCCATCGGGAATCGGGAAGTTGGGCAAAAAGTGAGTGCCCAGCTTGACGTCGATGTTGCAGCGCTTGGCAATCTCGACGGTGTTTTCCAGCGCTTCCGGCAGATCGCTGAACAGCTCGGCCATTTCTTCCGGGCTTTTCAGGTATTGCTGATCGCTGTAGTTATGCGAGCGACGTGGGTCGTCCAGCGCACGGCCTTCGCCGATGCACACGCGCGTCTCATGGGCCTCGAAGTCGGTCTGCTTGATGAAGCGCACATCATTGGTCGCCACCAGCGGCGCGCCATGGCGCTGGGCCAGCGCGACAGCGGCGTGCAGATGTTCTTCGTCGTTGGTGCGGTTGGTGCGCTGCACTTCGATATAGAAGCGATCCGGAAAGACTTGCAGCCACTCGCGCAGCAATTCGTCTGCCTCGCCGGGGTTGCCGCCGAGCAGCGCCATGCCGATCTCGCCTTCCTTGGCCACAGAAAGTGCAATGACGCCTTCGCTGGCCTGCGCAACCCATTGGCGCTGGATGACGATCTGACCATTGCGCTGACCTTCGATAAAGCCGCGCGAGATCAGTTCGGTCAGGTTACGGTAGCCCTGAGCGTTCATCGCCAGCAGGCTGATGCGACTGAGCGCAGCGTCTTCGTCCCTGCCGGCCAGCCACAGATCGACACCACAGATCGGCTTGATCCCCGAACTCTGCGCGGCCTTGTAGAACTTGACCAGCGAACACATGTTGTTCTGATCGGTCACCGCCACGGCGGGCATGTTCATGCCGGTCAGCGCCTTGATCAACGGTTTGACCCGGACCAGACCGTCAACCAGCGAATATTCGGTGTGCAGGCGTAGATGAACGAAAGAAGCCGGCATGGTGATCCTATAACGCGAAAATACAAACGAAGGGCGGGATTGTAGCGGCCTCAGACAGAAACGTCAGTCCTGCAGCAAACCGATCGACGGTAGACGTGTTGCGCCGTTGTTCATCGCCGCGCGCGCTTCATGGGCGGCCCGCACCGGCGCAAAAGAACGCCGATGGATAGGCGTAGGGCCCAGTCGGGCCAGTGCTTCCAGATGCACCGGCGTAGGATAACCCTTGTGCCCGCCGATGCCATAACCCGGATAGACCAGCTCGAGTGCCGCCATTTCCCGGTCCCGGCTGACCTTGGCCAGAATCGACGCGGCAGCGATGGCCGGTACTTTGGCATCGCCCTGCACCACCGGCGCAGAGGGCACAGACAATTGCGGGCAGCGGTTACCATCGATCAACGCCAGCTTCGGCGTGATGACAAGGCCTTCGACTGCGCGCTTCATGGCCAGCATTGTGGCGTGCAGAATGTTCAGTTGATCGATTTCTTCGACTTCGGCCCGGGCGATGAACCAGCACAGGGCTTTTTCCTGAATCTCGACAAACAGCTTTTCGCGCTTGGCTTCGGTCAGTTTTTTCGAGTCGTTGAGCCCGAGAATGGGTCTGGCCGGATCGAGAATGACAGCCGCCGTGACCACGGCACCGCAAAGCGGACCGCGTCCGACTTCGTCGACGCCCGCGACCAGATCTTCGACAAGAGTGAAATCCAGGCCTGTCTGCATGGTAAGCGAACTCACAGTGGGGATGAACGGCCGAGCAGGCCCAGTACGGCGTCTGCCGCCTGATTCGATGCATCACGGCGCAGAACCCGGTGAATCTCGTCAAAACCTGCGGTCTGCGCATGCCCGTCGTCGATCAACGGCAGCAGCGTGCTGGCCAGCGTTTCGGCAGTGGCATCGTCCTGTAGCAGCTCCGGCACCAGCATGCGCTGGGCCAGCAGGTTCGGCAGCGACACGTAAGGGCTTTTGACCAGCCGCTTGAGAATCCAGAACGTCAGCGGTGCCATCCGGTAGGCAACGACCATCGGCCGCTTGTAGAGCAGGGCTTCCAGCGTGGCGGTGCCGGAGGCGATCAGCACCGCATCACAGGCGGCCAGCGCGACGTGAGACTGACCGTCGAGCAATGTGACGGGCAAATTCCGACCTTGCAACAGTTCTTCGACCTGGACGCGCCGTTGCGGGCTGGCACACGGCAGCACGAAGCGTAGCGTGGGTCGCTCAGCCAGCAACCGCTCGGCCGCATCGAAAAACAGCGTCCCCAGACGACCGACTTCGCCGCCTCGGCTACCCGGCATCAGCGCCACAACCGACCCCTCAGCAGGAAAGCCCAGCTGCGCGCGCGCCGCGTCACGATCGGACTCAAGAGGAATGGTATCGGCCAGCGGATGACCGACAAACCGCACCGGCACGCCCTTCTCTTCGTAGAAACGCGCCTCGAACGGCAGCAGCGTCAGCATCAGGTCGCAGCCTTCGCGAATCTTCAAGACCCGCTTCTGACGCCAGGCCCAGACCGACGGGCTGACGTAGTGAACGGTCTTGATACCGGCGCGACGCAATTGCAGTTCGATATTGAGCGTGAAATCGGGCGCATCGATACCGATGAAGACATCCGGGTTCTCGTTGATCAGCGTCTGCACCAGCAATTTGCGCCGGGCCAATAGCTCACGCAGCCGACCGAGCACTTCCACCAGCCCCATTACCGACAGACGCTCCATCGGGAAGTACGACTGCATGCCCTCCGCTTCCATCAACGGCCCCCCTACACCCATGAACTGAACATCGGGGTTGCGCGCATTGATGGCCCGCATCAGGCCGGAGCCAAGGATATCGCCGGAGGCTTCGCCAGCGACCAGTGCAATGCGTAATGGGCTGGTCATGATTAACGAATGATGCCGCGAGTCGATGTCTGAATGGATTCGAGAAACACCGCGACTTCAGGAAACTGTGCCGCAGGTTCAGCCAGCTCGGTCAGTGCCTGAGCAATGGTCAGCCCCTGGCGATAAACCGTTTTGTAGGCTCTGCGCAACGCATGAATGGCGTCTTCGGAGAAACCTCGACGACGCATGCCCTCGAAGTTCATGCTGCGCGCCTCGGCCGGGTTGCCGAACACTGTGACAAACGCAGGAACATCCTTGCCGATGGCCGTGCCCATTCCGGAAAAGCTGTGGGCACCGATATGGCAGAACTGATGCACAAGGGTGAAACCGGACAGGATCGCCCAGTCGTCGACGTGCACATGGCCGGCCAACGCCGTATTGTTGACCAGGATCACATGATTGCCGATCACGCTGTCATGGCCGATATGTGCATAGGCCATGATCAGGTTGTGATCACCCAGCGTGGTTTCAGCGCGGTCCTGAACAGTGCCGCGGTGAATGGTCACGCCTTCGCGAATGACATTGTGATCACCGATCACCAGACGGGTTTCTTCGCCCTTGTACTTGAGATCAGGCGTATCTTCGCCCACCGATGAAAACTGATAGATGCGGTTGTGCTTGCCGATCTTCGTTGGCCCCTTGAGGACCACGTGCGGACCGATGACTGTACCCTCGCCAATTTCCACACCGGCTCCGATGATCGACCACGGGCCGACCTCAACGTTGTCGGCCAGAATGGCCGTCGGATCGATGATTGCGCGAGAGTCAATCAAACTCATAGTTTACGTTCCGCACAGATAATTTCGGCGGAGCATACGGCCTTGCCGTCAACTGTGGCCTTGCATTCGAACTTCCAGATCTGGCGCTTGCAGCTCAGGAACCTGGCTTCAAGAATCAGCTGGTCGCCCGGCAGAACCGGGTGACGGAAACGCAGTTTGTCCGAGCCCACGAAATAATAAAGTGTACCGTCTGACGGCTTGGTGTCGAGCATCTTGAACGCAAGGATACCGGCCGCCTGCGCCATTGCTTCGATGATCAGAACACCTGGCATGATCGGATGCTCAGGGAAATGACCGTTGAAAAAAGGCTCGTTGACACTGACATTCTTGTACGCGCGAATGTTCTTGTTCTCGAAATCCAGCTCCGTCACTCGATCCACCAGCAGGAACGGGTAACGATGAGGCAGGTATTCGCGAATTTCTTTGATGTCCATCATTTCGAGGGGAAGCCTGTAGTAAAGATTAGGAGTGCGTCGCGACTGCGCAGCACCCCTCTACATCAAGGAGGCAGTTTATCGACTGTGCACGCTTGATATTAAAAAGGTATCAGCCATCAGATGAGCGATCACCCGGGGAGGTCACCGTCTCGACAACCTTTTCGAGCTTTTGCAGACGTCGCGCCATGTCGTCGATCTTGCGCAGACGAGCCGCACTCTTGCGCCATTCGGCCGCGGGCTGCATCGCCGTACCCGAGGAGTAGGAACCTGGCTCGGTGATGGAATGCGTCACCATGGTCATGCCGGTGATGAAGACGCCATCACAAATCTCGATATGCCCGACCAACCCGACGCCGCCTGCGAACATGCAATGCTTGCCGATTTTAGTGCTTCCGGAAATACCGACACAGGCCGCCATCGCCGTGTGATCACCAATCTGCACGTTGTGGGCGATCTGAATCTGGTTGTCCAGCTTCACACCATTGCCGATACGCGTGTCAGCCAGTGCACCGCGATCAATCGCCGTATTGACGCCGATCTCGACATCATCGCCCAGGGTAACGCCGCCTATTTGAGCGATTTTCTGCCAGACACCCTTCTCGTTGGCAAAACCGAAACCTTCGCCCCCCAGCACCGCGCCTGACTGAATGACCACACGCTTGCCGATGCGAACGTCGTGGTAGAGCGTCACACGAGGCGCCAGCCAGCCACCCTCACCGATTTCGCAACGGGCGCCGATGAAGCAATGCGCACCGATGGTGACACCTGCTGCAATGCGCACACCACTCTCGATCACGGCAAACGCACCAATGCTGGCGGCCGGATCAATCTGAGCGCCCTCGGCAACGACGGCGGTGGGATGCACGCCTGCCGGGCTTTTGGGCTTGGGGTCGAAAAAATGCGAGATACGCGCGTAGGCCAGATAGGGATCCGGAACCAGCAGCGCATCCCCGGCGTAGCCGTCAGCATCTGCCGGTTTGAGCAACAAGGCAGCCGCCTGTGCATCGGCCAGATATTTGCGGTATTGAGGTTTTGCCAGGAAGCTGATCTGACCAGGGCCGGCCTCTTCTAGAGCGGCCAGCCCGGTGATTTCCCTGTCCTTGTCGCCACGCAAGGTGGCGCCAAGGAACTCGGCTAACTGGCCGAGCTTGATGGTTATGCTCATGATTACTTCAGCTGGTTCATGCGCTCGATGACCTGGCGAGTCACGTCATACTGAGGTTTGACGTCAATCACTGCACCGCGCTCGAAGACCAGATCAAAACCACCTTTTTTGATGACTTCTTCAACAGCCTGATCCAGCTTCGGCTTGAGCTGCTTGAGCATCTCACGGTCTGCAACGGCCTTGGCTTCGTTCAGTTCCTTGGACTGGAACTGGAAGTCACGCGCCTTTTGCTTGAACTCGAGCTCCAGACGTTCGCGCTCAGGCTGAGCCATTTTGTCGCCGCCGCTTACCAGACGATCCTGAATACCCTTGGCGCTGCTTTCCAGGCTCTTCAGCTTGGTCAGTTGCGGACCGAATTTCTTCTCGGCGTCCACTGCATAACGCTTGGCAGCGTCGGATTCCAGCAGGGCCATTTGATAGTTCAGTACCGCGATTTTCATGTCAGCAAATACAGGGCTGGCGACCAATACGGTGGCCAGCATTACCAATTGAGTCAACTTACGCACAATACAACTCCTACAAAATTCGTTGCGTTATCACAGATCAGACGCTTAGAACGTCTGACCCAGGGAGAATTGGAAGACCTGAGTTTCTGCTTCGTCGTCCGGCTTCTTGATCGGCATCGCCAAAGCGAAGCTCAAAGGACCGAGCGCAGTGATCCAGGTGACGCCGATACCAACAGAACTGGCCATACCGGAAAGGTCGATATCATTGCACTCGACTTTCTTGCCGTTGCCTGTCGTTCTGCTCGAGTCGCACTTGGTGTCAAATACGTTACCGACATCCCAGAAAACGGAAGTACGCAGGGAACGTTGATCCTTGACGAACGGCAGCGGGAACATGACTTCTACGCCACCCTGAACCAGAGCGTTACCGCCAAACGGCAGTGGATCCTGGTCAGGATCGGCTGACGTACCCTGGTTACCCGTCACCGCAGCACCCCGGCTCGGAGTACTACGCGGCCCTAGCGTGCTGTCCTTGAAGCCACGAACCGAGTTGAAGCCACCGGCGTAGTAGTTCTCGTAGAACGGCAGACCCGAGGTCGAACCGTAGCCGTCGCCATAACCCAGCTCGGTGTGCAGACGCAAGGTGTAGCTGTCGGTAATCGGGTGGAAGTACTGAGCGCGGTAATCCAGCTTGAAGAACGACAGGTCGCTGCCTGGCAAGGTGGATTCGAACACCAGGCTTTGCGAGTGACCACGGGTGGCCAGCACACCTTTGTTCAGCGTCGATTCAGACCAGCCAACCGAGCCCTTGAAGTTCAGGTACTTGTCGCCTTCCTTGTCAACGAAGTCAAAAATCTCGTCAACGGTGTAACGGCCCGTCTTGATCTCATCCTGCTGCACGGTCAGACCGTAGGTCAGGCGCGAGGTCTCGCTGATCGGGTAGCCGAGATTGATACCGGCACCCAGGCTGTCTACTGCGTAGCTTGCCACATCAACGTCGAGGTCATCGTAGTTGGTGGTGCGATAGAACGCGCTGTAACCCAGGCTTACACCGTCCGGCGTGTAGTACGGATCGACGTAGCTGAAGTTATAGCGGCTCTGATACTCACTGCGAGTCAGGCCGATGCTGACCTTGTTACCCGTACCCAGGAAATTGTTCTGGCTGATCGAACCACCCAGGATCAAACCGGCACTCTGTGCAAAGCCGACGCTGGCGGTGATCGAGCCGGACGCTTGCTCTTCAACGGCGTAGTTCACGTCCACCTGATCATCGGTGCCCGGAACAGGCGGCGTTTCGACGTTGACTTCCTTGAAGAAGCCCAGGCGATCAAGACGGGTTTTCGATTGATCGATCAGGTAGGTAGAAGCCCAGCCACCTTCCATCTGACGCATTTCGCGACGCAGCACTTCGTCTTCCGACTTGGTGTTGCCACGGTAGTTGATGCGGTTCACGTAAGCGCGCTTGCCAGGATCGACCACAAACGTGATATCGACCGTGTGGTCTTCGTTGTTCGGCGTAGGCACGCCGTTGACGTTGGCGAAGGTGTAGCCTTCGTTACCGAGACGACGGGTGATCAGCTCGGAAGTCGTGGTCATGACCTTGCGCGAGAAGACCTGCCCCGGCTGAACCAGCAGCAGGGATTTGACCTGATCTTCAGGCACCTTCAGGTCGCCGCTGAGCTTGACCGACTTGACGCTGTACTTCTCGCCTTCGTTGACGTTGACCGTGATGTACACGTTCTTCTTGTCAGGCGTGATCGACACCTGAGTCGAGGCGATATCCATGTTGATATAGCCGCGATCGAGGTAGTACGAACGCAGACGCTCGAGGTCGCCGGACAGCTTCTCGCGAGCATACTTGTCATCGTTCTTGAAGAACGAGAGCCAGTTACTGGTCTTGAGTTCGAACAGGTCGGTCAGGTCTTCGTCGGAAAAGACGGTGTTGCCGACCACGTTGATGTGCTGAATGGAGGCAACGGTGCCTTCATTGATATCGATTTTCAGGCCTACGCGGTTGCGCGGCTGAGGTACGACCTCGGCGTCAACCGTGGCGGAGTAACGGCCTTGGGCAACGTATTGGCGTTGCAGCTCGTTACGCACACCTTCAAGGGTTGCACGCTGAAAAATTTCACCTTCGGCAAGACCGGACTGTTTGAGGCCTTTCATCAGGTCTTCAGTCGAAATGGCCTTGTTGCCCTCGATTTCGATACTGGCAACCGACGGGCGCTCAACGACGTTGATGACGAGCACATTGCCATCACGACCCAGCTGGATGTCTTGAAAGAAACCGGTTTTGAACAACGAACGGGTAGCATCGACCAGACGACCGTCATCCGCCTGCTCGCCTACGTTCAGCGGCAGCGCACCAAAGACGCTGCCGGCGGAAACCCGCTGCAGGCCGTTGACACGGATATCGGAGATGGTGAAGGACTCGGCGTGAACTTCAGCGATCATCAGTGCGGAAAGAACCGCAGTTAGCAGCAGACGTTTCATGAAGTCCTTTCTTATTCCAACTGGCAATAAACAAACTGCCGCAAAATGCGGCAGATTCGCAACTCGGCAACGCTTTACAATCGGCCCAGATCGTTGACCAGTGCGAGCAACATGACGCCCACCACCAGACTGATACCGATCTGTGCACCCCAACCTTGTACCTTTTCCGACAGGGGACGACCACGCGCCCACTCGATCAGGTAAAACAGCAGATGCCCCCCGTCCAGAACAGGAATGGGCAGCAGATTCAGAACCCCGAGGCTTATGCTCAGATAAGCGAGGAAGTTCAGAAAATCTCCAAAACCCGACTGGGCCGAAGCGCCCGCCACTTTAGCAATGGTTATCGGTCCACTCAAGTTTTTTACCGAGAGCTCGCCGAACAACATTTTCTTGAGCGAGTCCAGAGTCAGCACGCTCATGCTCCAGGTGCGCTTTACACCCTCGGCCATCGCGGCGAAAGGACCGTAGCTGACCTCGCGCAACATTTCCGGTGGCCAATCGACAGCTTTTACCCCGGCACCGAGATAACCTGCGGCTGCCTTGCCCTCACCTTTGGCGGCGAGGGTCACCGGCATATCCATTTGCACGCCATCACGCTCGATGCGCATCGACACAACGGCTTGCGGCCGCTCACGCACCCGGTCAACAACCTGCTGCCACTCATTGAGGGGCTGACCGTCCATCGACACCAGACGATCACCGGTCCTGAGCCCGGCACTCTGCGCCGGACCTTTTGGATCAATTTCTGCCAGTACCGGCGGCAAGGCCGGACGCCACGGGCGAATCCCCAGCGACTTGATCGGATCCGGCTCCTCGGCGCCTCGGAGCCAGTCGTTCAGCACCAGCTCGCGGGATGTATCGACCGTCGAGCCCTGATCCCTGAGCTTGAGCGCGATGGTGCCGCTTTCACCCAGCCGGCGAACCAGTTGCAGGTTGACCGCCGCCCAGCCGGAAGTCGGCTCGCCATCGACTGCAACGATTTCCTGACCGGACGTCAAACCGGCCTGCTGAGCGATACTGCCAGGCTCGACGTTGCCGATCACCGGACGAACCTGTTCGCTGCCCATCATCGCCAGCACCCAGAAGAACGCGATGGCCAGCAGGAAGTTGGCCGTCGGACCGGCGATCACAATCGCGATGCGCTGCCCGACCGTCTTGCGGTTGAAGGCCTGATCGGCCAGCTCGGGCGGGACGTTGCCCTCGCGCTCGTCGAGCATCTTCACATAACCGCCCAGCGGAATCGCAGCAATCATGTACTCGGTACCCTGACGGTCGTGCCAGCGCAACAGCGGCGTGCCGAAGCCCACCGAAAAGCGCAATACCTTGACGCCACAGCGCCGCGCCACCCAGAAGTGGCCGAACTCGTGGAAGGTCACCAACACACCCAGCGCAATCAGGGTGCCGAGAATCATGTATAGAGCGCTCATCAATCTTCTCCAGGTACCGACTGGTCGGTCAGTGTGTTAATCAGTGCACGCCTGCGCGACCTGCCGTTGACGCACCACAACAACCCTTTCATTCATAAAGTGGCGATCACTGCCGGCCGTTTCTTTCAAGCCATTGACCTGCCAGCAAGCGCGCTTTCGCATCCACCGCGAAAACCGTATCAAGCTCCTCGACAGCGATAACGGGCTCCTGACTCAGGACATCCGCGATCATTCCGGCGATTTCCGGATAGCGAATACGCCGATCAAGGAATGCCGCGACGGCCACTTCATTGGCGGCATTGAGCATGGCGGGCGCGCTGCCTCCGGCTTCTGCCGCCTGCCGCGCAAGCCGCAGACACGGGAACCGGCCTTCGTCCGGCGCCTGAAAATCCAGCTGCCCGATCCGAAACAGATCCAGCGGCGCTACGCCGGAGTCTACACGTGCAGGCCAGGCCAGTGCATGGGCGATTGGCGTACGCATGTCGGGATTGCCCAACTGGGCCAGAACCGAGCCATCGACATAATCAACCAGCGAGTGGATCACGCTCTGGGGGTGAATCACAACCTCGATCTGATCAGGGCGAGCATCGAACAGCCAGCAGGCTTCGATCAGCTCAAGCCCCTTGTTCATCATCGTGGCCGAATCCACTGAAATCTTGCGCCCCATCGACCAGACCGGGTGCGCACAGGCCTGCTCAGGGGTCACATCCTGCAACTGATCGAGGGCCGTTTCACGGAACGGGCCGCCCGAAGCAGTCAGCATGACACGCCGCACACCGACAGCGGCCAGCCCGCGCGAAAAGTCGCCAGGCAGGCATTGAAAGATCGCATTGTGCTCGCTGTCGATGGGCAGCAGCACGGCCCCGCTTCGCTGCACAGCCTGCATGAACAAGGCACCGGACATGACCAGCGCCTCTTTATTGGCCAGCAAGACCTTCTTGCCTGCCTCTACCGCCGCCAGAGTCGGACGCAAGCCCGCCGCACCGACGATGGCAGCCATCACCGCATCGACCAGCGGATGCGCAGCCACTTCGCACAGACCCTGCTCCCCCACCAGCACACGGGTATCGAGCCCGGCAGCGGCAAGATCGTCCTGCAATTTACGCGCGACCGCCTGATCCGGCACCACGGCGTATTGCGGTGTATGCCTGATGCACAAGGCCAGTAGTTCTTTCAGACGACTGAAGCCCGTCAGCGCGAACACCTGATAAAGCGCCGGATGGCGAGCGACCACATCCAGGGTACTCAGGCCGATGGAACCGGTCGCCCCCAGAATGGTGAGCTGTTGCGGGGCACTCACATGACACCCCAGTCAGCGGCCCAGAGCAGTACGGCAAATACCGGAATGGCCGCCGTCAGGCTGTCGATGCGATCCAGCACCCCGCCGTGGCCAGGCAGCAGGTTGCTGCTGTCCTTGACCCCTGACTGGCGCTTGAACATGCTTTCGGTCAGGTCACCGATCACCGAGATGAAGACGATCACGGCAGCGCCCAGCAGGGCGGCGATGAACTGGATGACAGACCAGTCGCGGGAAATACCCACCGCAGCCGTGATAGCGAGACTCACCGCCAGCCCACCGTATACGCCCTCCCAGCTTTTGCCGGGGCTCACCTTGGGCGCCAGCTTGCGCTTGCCGAATGCCTTTCCGGAGAAATAGGCACCGATGTCGGCCGCCCAGACCAGCACCATGACAGCCAGAATCAACCAGTTGCCCAGCGGCCACTGCTTGATCAGCACCAGACCCTGCCAGGCCGGCAGCAAAATCAGCAGACCGATCACCAGCTTGCACGCGGCGCTCGCCCAGTGGCTACTGGAATCGGGATAGGTAAGCACCAGAAACGTTGCCACGCCCCACCAGATGACCGCAGCGACCAGCACCCACGGCTCAAGCCCCGGCAGCAGGTACATCAGAAATAGCAGGACTGCGACCACTGCGGCATAGCCAATGCGCATCGACTGGGCAGCGAAACCAGCCAGCCGCGCCCATTCCCAGGCGCCCAGAACAACGACAACCCCGATAAACAGGGCGAAGTACATGCCGGTCAGCAGGAAAAAGCCGCAGAGGGCGATCGGCAACAGAATGAGTGCCGTGATGATCCGTTGTTTCAGCATTAAGCCCGGGCTCCAGCTTCTACCTGTTCGCTGGTTTTACCGAAGCGACGTTGGCGAGAAGCGAAATCTGCCAGCGCAACTCGCATGGCATCGTGTTTGAAGTCCGGCCAGAACAGGTCGGAGAAGTACAGCTCGGCGTAGGCCAGCTGCCAAAGCAGGAAATTGCTGATGCGGTGCTCGCCGCCGGTGCGAATGCACAGGTCCGGCAGCGGCAGATCGCCCGTCGCCAGACAGGACTGCAACAGCTCGGGCGTAATCTCGTCCGGCTGCAAATGACCGGCCTGAACCTCGCGCGCCAACCGCTGTGCGGCCTGCGCAATGTCCCACTGACCCCCGTAATTGGCAGCAATCTGCAGCACAAAGCGACTGTTGCCTGACGTCCGCGCCTCTGCCTCACGCATGGCTGCCTGAAGCTCGGGATGAAAGCGCGAACGATCACCAATGATGCGCAGGCTGATGTCATTCTCGTTCAGGCGCTTCGTTTCACGCCGCAAGGCCGTAAAAAACAGCTCCATCAGCGCACCGACCTCTTCGGCCGGGCGCTGCCAGTTTTCACTGGAGAACGCGAACAATGTCAACACTTCGACGTTGGCTTCGGCGCAGACCTCGATAACGGCGCGCACAGCATCGACGCCCGCCTTGTGGCCTGCAACGCCTGGCAACAGACGCTTTTTCGCCCAGCGATTATTACCATCCATGATAATCGCGACGTGACGCGGCACCGATGAGGGCGCGGCCGGTTTTATTTTTTCCATGAAAGCGTCCGAAACCTTATACAGCCATCAGATCAGCTTCTTTCTGCTTCACCGCAGCTTCGATTTCCGCCACGAACTTGTCGGTCAGCTTCTGCACGTCGTCAGCCGCACGACGCTCTTCGTCTTCGCTGATTTCCTTGTCCTTGACCAGGTCTTTCAACTGGCTCAGCGCATCACGACGGATATTGCGCACGGCAACACGCGCATCTTCGGCTGCATCGCGCGCCTGCTTGGTGAAGCCCTTGCGGGTTTCTTCAGTCAGCGCCGGCATCGAAATCAGCAGCAATTCGCCCAGGTTGGTCGGGTTGAAGCCCAGGCCGGAGCTCTGGATGGCCTTATCGACCGCAGCCAGCATGTTGCGCTCGAACGCCACGACCTGAAGGGTGCGCGAATCCTTGACGGTCACGTTGGCAACCTGGCTCAGCGGGGTGTCGGAACCGTAGTAAGGAACCATGACACCACCCAGAATGCTTGGGTGAGCCTTGCCGGTACGGATCCGGGTGAACGCATGGGCCAGCGATTCCAGGCTCTTCTGCATGCGAACCCGAGCATCTTTCTTGATTTCATTGATCATTGTTGGGCTTCCTCGATCAGGGTTCCTTCGGCGCCACCATGGACGATATTCAGAAGGGCACCCGGTTTGTTCATGTTGAAGACGCGCAATGGCATCTTGTGATCGCGACACAGGCAGATTGCGGTCAGATCCATCACGCCCAGCTTGCGATCCAGCACTTCATCGTAAGTCAGATGATCGAACTTCTCGGCATTCGGGTCCTTGAACGGATCTGCGGTGTACACACCGTCGACCTTGGTCGCTTTGAGCACCACGTCGGCGTCGATCTCGATAGCGCGCAGGCACGCTGCCGAATCGGTCGTGAAGAACGGATTACCCGTACCCGCCGCGAAGATCACCACTTCCTTGGCACTGAGGTGGCGCATGGCCTTGCGACGATCGTAGTGATCGGTGACACCCACCATCGAAATGGCGGACATGACGATCGCCGTGATATTAGCGCGCTCGAGCGCATCGCGCATGGCCAGAGCGTTCATCACAGTGGCCAGCATGCCCATGTGGTCGCCCGTTACCCGATCCATGCCGGCTGCACTCAGGGCTGCACCACGAAACAGGTTGCCGCCACCGATGACCAGGCCGACCTGAACACCAATACCGACCAGTTGGCCGACTTCCAGTGCCATGCGGTCAAGGACCTTGGGGTCGATGCCGAACTCTTCGGAGCCCATGAGGGCCTCGCCGCTAAGCTTGAGTAGAATGCGTTTATAGCGAGCCTGATAACCACTGCCCTGCTGAGCCATTGCGAATCTCTCCTGCGGCGTTTTTCTGAAAAAATCTGTGCGAGCTATTTCAAGCCTGCGAATACTTTAGCTTGACGCTGTGCAAGCGTCGGGAGAATGCAGCCTTGCAGGCGTAATCTCCAAGGAAATTCCTTTGCTCTTTCGACAAAGAGGCCGCACGCGTGAGCGGGCAGCCTCTTTGGGGCGACAGTTTGAAAACTGTCTTACTGCTTGGCGGCAGCCAGCTGGGCAGCAACTTCGTCAGCGAAGTTGTCGACCGGCTTCTCGATGCCTTCGCCTACCTTGAAGTAAGTGAAAGAAACGATTTCAGCACCGGCTTTCTTGGCCAGCTCGCCGACCTTGACTTCAGGGTTCTTGACGAACGCCTGCTCAACCAGGCTGGCTTCTGCCAAGAACTTGGTGATACGGCCGCCAACCATCTTCTCGACGATTTCAGCAGGCTTGCCTTTGATCTTGTCTTCGTTCAGTTGCAGGAAGACATTCTTCTCGCGCTCGATCGCTTCGGCAGACACTTCCGAAGGTAACAGGAACTCAGGGTTGCTCGCCGCTACGTGCATGGCGATGTCTTTAGCCAGATCGACGTCGCCACCTTTCAGGGTAACGACCACACCGATCTTGTTGCCGTGCAGGTAAGAACCTACCACGTCACCTTCGATGCGCTTCAGACGACGAATGTTGACGTTTTCGCCAACCTTGCCGACCAGCACCAGACGCGCAGTTTCCTGAGCTTCGATCAACGGAGCGACGTCGGTCATTTTGTCGGCAAAGGCTTTTTCGACGCTGGCAGCGACGAAATTCTTGAAATCGTCCTGCAGAGCCAGGAAGTCGGTCTGCGAGTTGACTTCGATGATGACAGCAGCTTTGCCGTCGTCTTTGATGGCGATAGCGCCTTCAGCAGCAACGTTGCCTGCTTTCTTGGCAGCCTTGATGGCGCCGGAAGCACGCATGTCGTCGATTGCCTTTTCGATGTCGCCGCCAGCCTTGGTCAAGGCCTTTTTGCAATCCATCATGCCTTCGCCGGTACGCTCGCGCAGTTCTTTGACCAACGCTGCAGTAATCTCTGCCATTTCAAAATCCTCTTGGATAGGTCTTCAACCATTCCACCCGGCTGGCCGGGCGTGCAATTCTTGAAAAATCAGGGTGGCAGCAACACATGACAACAAGGCCGTGCTTGCACGCCGACAAATCATTTCCGAGGTGGCAAAAAGGGGGCTAAGCCCCCTTTTCGCGTACTGAGTAAACGCCAGGCGTTTTTACTCAGCCTTCTACAGCTGCTGCAGCTGGAGCTTCTTCGACGAATACGTCGGTGCCGCCAGCAACATTGTTACGACCACGGATAACAGCATCAGCCATCGAACCCATGTACAGCTGGATAGCGCGGATTGCGTCATCGTTGCCCGGGATGATGTAGTCAACGCCTTCCGGGCTGCTGTTGGTGTCGACGACGCCGATAACAGGGATGCCCAGCTTGTTGGCTTCGGTGATCGCGATGCGCTCGTGGTCAACGTCGATGACGAACAGTGCGTCTGGCAGACCGCCCATATCCTTGATACCACCCAGGCTGCGATCCAGTTTTTCCAGATCACGAGTGCGCATCAGGGCTTCTTTCTTGGTCAGCTTGGCGAAAGTACCGTCTTCAGCCTGTACTTCCAGCTCGCGCAGACGCTTGATCGACTGACGGATGGTCTTGAAGTTGGTCAGCATGCCGCCCAACCAGCGATGGTCGACGTACGGCGAACCGCAACGTGCTGCTTCTTCAGCAACGATCTTGCCAGCGGAACGCTTGGTGCCGACGAACAGAATCTTGTTTTTGCCCGAAGCCAGGCGCTCAACGAAAGTCAGAGCTTCGTTGAACATAGGCAGGGTTTTTTCAAGGTTGATGATGTGAATATTGTTACGCGCGCCGAAAATGTACTTACCCATTTTCGGGTTCCAGTAACGGGTCTGGTGGCCGAAGTGGCAACCAGCCTTCAGCATATCGCGCATGTTGACTTGGGACATGATAGTTCCTTGATAAGTCGGGTTAGGCCTCCACGCATCCCAATGACCAACCAATGGCATCTAGCCAGGGCACCCAGGTCATCGTGTCGACACGTGTGTGGGTTTGTGCTTCGAAGGCGGACCTTGGAAAGCGGCGCATTTTATATCACAAAAGGGAAGAGAACGGAACTCCCATCAAGTTCTTGTTTTACTTTGCATTTAGCCCGCTCTGAAAGGCGGCATCGAAAGGCTATAGAAGGAAGCGATGATCCCCCGACGCAGACGGTCTGGTAGAATCGCGCCTTTGCGCACCAGCCGCGTGCCCGACACGTCGAGAGATTCTGTATGACCATCACCCTCAAAACTCCGGAAGACATCGAAAAGATGCGCATCGCCGGCCGTCTGGCCGCCGAGGTTCTGGAAATGATTGCCCCTTATGTCAAGCCGGGCGTGACCACCGAAGAGCTGGACCGCATCTGCCACGACTATATCGTCAACGAACAGAAAGCGATCCCTGCCCCGCTGAATTACCGGGGTTTCCCCAAGTCGATCTGCACGTCGATCAATCAGGTGGTCTGCCACGGCATCCCGAGCGACAAGAAGCTCAAGGACGGCGACTCGCTGAACATCGACGTCACGGTCATAAAGGACGGCTACCACGGCGACACCAGCAGAATGTTCCATGTCGGCACCGTTCCGGTGTGGGCCGAACGCCTGTCGAAGGTGACTCAGGAATGCCTGTACAAAGCCATCGAGATCGTCAAACCGGGTACTCACCTGGGCGATATCGGTGCAGTCATCCAGAAACATGCGGAAAAGAATGGTTTTTCGGTGGTACGTGATTTTTGCGGCCACGGGATCGGCAAGGTATTTCATGAAGAGCCACAAATCATGCACTTTGGCGAAGCGGGCACCGGCATTCAGTTAAAGGAAGGCATGACCTTCACGATCGAACCGATGATCAATCAGGGTCGCCCGGAAACCAAGATCCTCGGCGATGGCTGGACGGCGATCACCAAGGACCGCAAGCTTTCGGCACAGTGGGAACACACGCTGCTGGTGACCGCCGACGGTTACGAAATCTTCACTTTACGCAGCGACGATACCATTGCACAAAAGGCTCCCTGACTCGAGTCTGCATGGCTGAATCCGATTGAACACACGCAATGCCCGACATGAGGAATGCTGTTCCATGCCGCAAGTAGACCCAGACCTGTTCGATCGCGGCCAGTTCCAGGCCGAACTGGCCTTGAAAGCCAGCCCCATCGCCGCTTTCAAGAAAGCCATTCGCAGAGCACGAGACGTACTGGACGAGCGCTTCAGGTCGGGCCGCGACATTCGGCGACTGATCGAGGATCGGGCCTGGTTCGTGGATAACATCCTGCAAAAGGCCTGGGACCAGTTCAACTGGAGCGAAGACGCCGACATCGCGCTGCTGGCGGTGGGTGGCTACGGCCGCGGCGAATTGCACCCCTATTCGGACATCGACCTGCTGATCCTGCTGGACAGCGACGACCACGAAGTTTTTCGCGAACCTATCGAGGGTTTTCTGACGCTGCTGTGGGACATCGGCCTTGAGGTCGGGCAAAGCGTACGCTCGGTCGCCGAGTGCGCACAGGAAGGACGGGCTGACCTGACGGTCATCACCAACCTGATGGAAAGCCGCACCATCGCCGGACCTGAACACCTGCGCCAACGCATGCTGGACGTCACCAGTACGCGGCGGATGTGGCCGAGCAAGGATTTCTTCCTTGCCAAGCATGCAGAGCAGAAAAAGCGCCATCACAAGTACAACGACACCGAATACAACCTGGAGCCCAACGTCAAAGGCTCCCCCGGCGGGCTGCGCGATATCCAGACCATTCTTTGGGTAGCCCGACGCCAGTACGGCACGCTGAACCTGCATGCATTGGCGGGCGAAGGTTTTCTGCTGGGCAGCGAAAACGCATTGCTGGCCTCCTCCCAGGAGTTTCTCTGGAAAGTACGCTATGCGCTGCACATGCTGGCCGGACGCTCCGAAGACCGGCTGCTGTTCGACTACCAGCGCAGTATCGCCAGCCTGCTGGGCTACGAAGACAATGATGCCAAACTGGCCATCGAGCGCTTCATGCAGAAGTACTATCGCGTGGTCATGAGCATCGCCGAACTGAGCGATCTGATCATCCAGCACTTCGAGGAAGTGATTCTTTCCGAAGACAGCGGTACGCCGCAGCCGATCAATTCGCGCTTCCAGCTGCATGACGGCTATATAGAAGCCACCCATGCGAACGTGTTCAAGCGCACCCCGTTCGCGATGCTCGAAATTTTCGTGCTGATGGCTCAACATCCGGAAATCAAGGGAGTACGTGCCGACACCATTCGCCTGTTGCGCGAGCACAGGCACCTGATTAACGACGACTTCCGCAACGATATCCGCAACACCAGCCTGTTCATCGAGCTGTTCAAGTGCGAAACGGGTATTCACCGCAACCTGCGACGCATGAACCGCTACGGCCTTCTTGGCCTGTATCTGCCGGAGTTCGGCCACATCGTGGGGCAAATGCAGCACGACCTGTTCCACATCTATACCGTCGACGCGCACACGCTGAATCTGATCAAGCACCTGCGCAAGCTGCAATACACCGAAGTGTCGGAGAAATTTCCGCTGGCCAGCAAGATCATGGCCCGCCTGCCCAAGGCCGAGCTTATCTACCTGGCCGGGCTGTATCACGACATCGGCAAAGGCCGGGGTGGCGATCACTCGGAGCTTGGTGCGGTGGATGCGCAGGCGTTCGGCAAGCGTCATCAACTGCCTGACTGGGACACCCGGCTGATCGTCTGGCTGGTGAGCAATCACCTGGTCATGTCGACCACCGCCCAGCGCAAGGATCTGTCCGACCCGCAGGTGATTCACGATTTCGCCCAGTTTGTCGGTGACGAGGTGCATCTGGATTATCTGTACGTGCTGACCGTCGCCGATATCAACGCGACCAATCCGACCCTGTGGAATTCATGGCGCGCCAGCCTGTTGCGCCAGCTGTATACCGAAACCAAGCGCGCCCTGCGTCGCGGCCTGGAAAACCCGGTCGACCGCGAAGAGCAGATCCGCCGCACGCAGATCGCCGCGCTGGATATTCTGGTCCGCAATGGCACCGATCCCGATGATGTCGAGCAGCTGTGGTCAGCCCTGGGAGACGACTACTTTCTGCGCCATACCGCCGGTGACGTGGCCTGGCACAGCGACGCGATCCTGCAACAGCCCTCCGACGGCGGCCCGCTGGTGCTGATCAAGGAAACCACGCATCGCGAGTTCGAAGGCGGTACCCAGATCTTCATTTATGCACCGGATCAGCACGATTTCTTCGCGGTGACCGTCGCCGCGATGGACCAGTTGAACCTGAACATTCACGATGCGCGCATCATTACCTCGAGCAGCCAGTTCACACTCGACACCTACATCGTGCTCGATCACGAAGGCGGCTCGATCGGCAACAATCCGGAACGCATTCAGGACATCCGCGACGGCCTGACCGAAGCGCTGCACAACCCGGATGACTACCCGACGATCATCAAGCGCCGCGTCCCCCGCCAGCTCAAGCACTTCGCGTTTGCGCCGCAGGTCACCATTCACAATGATGCCCAGCGCCCGGTGACTGTACTGGAACTGCTGGCCCCGGATCGACCCGGCCTGCTGGCGCGGGTCGGCAAGATCTTCCTGGAGTTCGACCTGTCTTTGCAGAACGCCAAGATTGCAACGCTGGGCGAGCGCGTCGAGGACGTTTTCTTCATCACCGACGCCAACAATCAGCCGCTGTCCGATCCACAGTTGTGCAGCCAGTTGCAGGAAGCCATCGTCAAGCAACTGAGCGTCAACCCGGACACCGGCGGCGATCTGCGGATCAGCATTTGAACACTCGACCACACGAATCGGCTCTACATAGCTCATCGAGGAACACGCTCCATGAATAACGCCATGCAACTGCTTCACCCCTACCCGTTCGAAAAGCTTCGCGCGTTGCTGGGCGGCGTGACGCCCAACCCGGATAAACGCCCGGTGGCGCTGTCCATTGGCGAGCCGAAGCACCGTTCACCCGATTTCGTTGCCAAGGCGCTCGCAGACAACCTCGACCAGATGGCGGTGTACCCGACCACGCTCGGTATCCCCGCGCTGCGCGAGGCGATTGCCGGCTGGTGCAGCCGTCGCTTTGACGTGCCTGAAAGCTGGATTGACCCGGCGCGCAACGTACTGCCGGTCAACGGCACCCGCGAGGCGCTGTTTGCATTTACCCAGACCGTGGTCAATCGCAGTGACGACGGCCTGGTGATCAGCCCGAACCCGTTTTATCAGATCTACGAAGGTGCGGCGTATCTGGCGGGCGCCCGGCCGCACTATCTGCCGTGCCTGAGCGAGAACGGCTTCAACCCTGATTTCGATGCGGTCACCCCGGACATCTGGAAACGCTGCCAGATTCTGTTTCTGTGTTCGCCGGGCAATCCGACCGGCGCGCTGATCCCGGTCGAAACGCTGAAAAAGCTGATCGCACTGGCCGATCAGTATGACTTCGTCATTGCCGCGGACGAGTGCTACAGCGAGCTGTACTTCGACGAACAAACGCCACCTCCAGGCCTGCTCAGTGCCTGCGTGGAACTGGGCCGCAAGGACTTCAAGCGCTGCGTGGTTTTTCACAGCCTGTCCAAGCGCTCCAACCTGCCGGGCCTGCGCTCCGGTTTCGTTGCCGGCGATGCCGAGATTCTCAAGGCGTTCCTGCTGTATCGCACCTACCATGGTTGCGCCATGCCGGTTCAAACCCAACTGGCCAGCATCGCCGCCTGGAACGACGAAGCCCATGTGCGTGCCAACCGGGACCTGTACCGCGAGAAATTCGACGCGGTGCTCGACATTCTGGCCCCGGTGCTGGACGTACAGCGTCCGGACGGCGGGTTCTATCTGTGGCCGAATGTGGACACCGACGACGCCATTTTTTGTCGCGATCTGTTCGTTGACCAGCACGTCACCGCCGTTCCGGGCTCGTACCTGTCGCGGGAAGTGGACGGCGTCAACCCGGGTGCCGGGCGGGTGCGACTGGCACTGGTAGCGCCGCTGGCCGAGTGCATCGAGGCCGCTGAACGCATCCGCGCCTTCCTGAACAAGTAGACGCATCGCAAACAGCCCTGTCGCATGCAATGTGCGGCAGGGTAATAAAATAAATAGTTACCACCTGCAACACCTCGTTTGAACCTACCTTGAACCTTCATTTTTCCGGCTTCCTGACAGGAAGTGAATCGCTATGAAGGTCAATCAAATGCCTGCTCCATCCGTTCAGAATGTAAAACTGCCATCATCCTGCTGCATGCGAACTGTCACAGATCAGCAGACGTCTTATGACGCTGCCATTCGTGAAAACGCCGCCAACGCGGCCATCACCCCCACCTACGAGTCGGAAACCGGCTACGAAACAGGCGAGTCAACGCGCGAGCCACGGATTCTGGTGGCATTCACCAAATACTGGGCACGCGGGCGTACCCTGAAAATTCTCTTTCCGAAAGACCCTCCGGCCGTGCTTAAAGACCCCATCATCGAGGCGGCAAAAAAGTGGCTTGAGCACATAAATCTGAAATTCGAGTTCGTGACCCAAGGTCCCAGCGATATCCGTATTGGCTTCAACGAACACCTGAACTGGAGCGCAATAGGCACCGATGCGCTGCTCGCCAGGCAGGATGAGTCCACTATGGAATTCAATATCAAAGAGATTTATACGGCAGATCTGAAGCCGTCCGCAGAGTTGACGCGCATCGTGTTGCATGAATTCGGGCACGCGCTGGGTGCCGTTCACGAGCATCAGCATCCTCAGGCCAACATTCCCTGGAACGAGCCGCTTCTGCGCTCCCTGCTTGTACAGACCGGGCTGACCGACGACGAGGTCAACCGGAACTTTCTCGACCGGTACGAAGCCGCAGATTACTATTATTCAGCTTATGACCGGGACTCGGTCATGCACTTCGACATCCCCAATGGCCTGACCCTGGGCGACTTTGAAATCATCAATGTCGGCAAGACACTCAGCCCCAACGACATCAAAGTGATGGGTGCCATCTACCCGAATCGCACCAACTCGAAATTCGAACAACGCTGAAGCTATAGGTCGGGAGCGTCTGCTGCCCGGTTCACGCGCCACGCACTTCAGCCATGAAGCGTGGCGCTAGCACGCGCTGAAAGCTGATTACTGACGCGTGCGCATTTTTTCCGCTACCCACCCCACGGCCCAGCTTACCGGGTCGTGGGACTGCATGGGCAGCAGCGGCTTGCCTTCGCGAGCAGCCGACCTGCCGTCCGCCTCCGCTTCGGCGTGAATCCAGATTGTGCTTTGCTTGAAGCCTTCGGCACGTTGACGTTCCCTGTAATAGCGTTGCCGGACAAGCGCTTCCTGACGCTTCTTATCTTGTTCAGACATAACGCGACCCAGTTTTGAAAATCGAGCGCCATCATTGTCCGACACGACGCTTCACTCAAGATGGCGGGGGTGAAACATTTTTTATGATAGTTATAGGAGTTATCTATTCACCGCCGGACGCCAGATCCACTCAGGCGCGGCGCTGCATGAAATGACGTGGCATAATGCGCGGCTGAATTGCGAGGAGAAATCGCGGGGAATCACGAGCAAGATCAGCCACCCCGCTTAAAACAATGACTTACACTCTATTTGGCATCAAAGCGTGCGACACCATGAAAAAGGCTCGTACCTGGCTCGACGAACATTCCGTGAGCTACGAGTTTCATGATTACAAGACGCTGGGTATCGACCGTGAGCACTTGACTCAGTGGTGCGACGAACACGGTTGGCAAGTGGTGCTGAACCGCGCAGGCACCACCTTTCGCAAGCTCGATGACGGACAGAAAGCCGATCTCGATCAGGCAAAGGCCATCGAGCTGATGGTTGCGCAGCCGTCCATGATCAAGCGTCCGGTGCTTGAGCTGGGCGATAAAACCCTGATCGGGTTCAAACCAGACCTGTATGCAGCGGCTTTACAGTAAGCCAGAGCGCTACTGAAAGCCCCTTGATAAAGTTAAGAGGTATTTGCATGTCCACTACCCTGTTCAGCCTGGCCTTCGGCGTCGGCACCCAAAATCGTCAAGGCGCGTGGCTGGAAGTGTTTTATGCCCAGCCACTGATCAATCCATCGCCTGCACTGGTCGCCGCGATCGCACCGGTTCTGGGCTATACCGATGGCAACAAGGCAATCACCTTCACTGTAGACATGGCGTACAAGCTGGCCGAGGCCGTCAAGCCGGTCGACAGCACTCAAGCCGCCCTGCTGACACGCCTGGCGGAAAGCCAGAAACCGCTGGTCGCCACCCTGCTGGCTGAAGACAGCACACTGACGTCGACGCCCGAGGCCTACCTCAAGCTGCATTTGCTGTCGCATCGGCTGGTCAAGCCGCACGGCCTGAACCTGGCCGGCATTTTTCCGCTGCTGCCAAACGTCGCCTGGACCAGTCAGGGCGCAGTCGACCTGGGTGAGCTGGCCGAACGCCAACTCGAAGCGCGCCTCAAGGGCGAGCTGCTGGAAGTGTTCTCGGTTGATAAATTCCCGAAAATGACCGACTACGTCGTGCCGAGCGGCGTGCGTATTGCCGATAGCGCGCGCGTGCGTCTGGGTGCCTATATCGGTGAGGGCACCACCGTGATGCACGAAGGCTTCGTCAACTTCAACGGCGGCACTGAAGGCCCGGGCATGATCGAAGGTCGTGTTTCGGCAGGCGTATTCGTCGGCAAGGGCTCTGATCTGGGCGGCGGCTGCTCGACCATGGGCACACTGTCCGGTGGCGGCAACATCATCATCAAGGTCGGCGAAGGCTGCCTGATCGGTGCCAACGCCGGGATCGGCATTCCGCTGGGCGATCGTAATACCGTGGAATCGGGTCTTTATGTCACCGCCGGCACCAAGGTTGCGCTGCTCGATGAAAACAACGAGCTGGTGAAGATCGTCAAGGCCCGCGAGCTGGCAGGCCAGAACGATCTGTTGTTCCGTCGCAACTCGCAGACCGGCGCTGTGGAATGCAAGACCCACAAGTCGGCCGTCGAGCTGAACGAAGCACTGCACGCTCATAACTGATGCTGTGTGCGGATTCAAAGTCTTGCGGCTTTGAATCCGCTTCCACGAGCCGGACGAACAATGCCCCTCACCTCTCTCTGGCGTGCTGACTTTCCAGCCATCGCCGCCCTGCAACGGCAAGGCCAGACCTATCTGGACAACGCCGCCACCACGCAAAAGCCGCAGGCATTGATCGATGCCCTGAGCCACTATTACGCCAACGGTGCAGCCAACGTGCATCGCGCGCAGCATCTGCCCGGCGCCCATGCCACCCAGGCGTTCGAAGACAGTCGCCTCAAGGCGGCGCATTGGCTCAATGCCGGTGACAGCGGGCAACTCATTTTCACCCACGGCGCGACCTCAGCCCTCAACCTGCTTGCTTACGGGCTGGAGCATGCGTTCGTTGCGGGCGACGAGATCGTCATCAGCGCGCTGGAACATCACGCCAACCTGCTGCCGTGGCAGCAACTGGCGCAACGTCGCAACCTGAAACTGGTGATCCTGCCGATCGACATCAATGGCGTCATCGACACCGATGCCGCCGCCAGCCTGATCGGACCGCGCACACGTCTGCTGGCAGTCAGTCAGCTGTCCAACGTGCTCGGCACCTGGCAACCGCTGGCCCGCCTGATTGCACTGGCCAGGACGCATGGCGCGCTGACCGTAGTGGATGGCTCACAAGGCGTGGTGCATGGTCGCCACGATGTGCAGGTCCTTGGCTGCGACTTCTATGTATTTTCCAGTCACAAGCTTTACGGACCTGAGGGACTAGGCGTGCTGTATGGCCGCCATGAAGCGCTGCCGAGCCTGGCGCACTGGCAGTATGGCGGCGAGATGGTGCTGACGGCCGACTACCAGCAAGCGACGTTTCGACCTGCACCACTGGGCTTCGAGGCCGGCACGCCGCCCATCGCCAGTGTGATCGGCCTGGGCGCCACGCTCGATTACCTGAGTAACCTCGATCACCACGCCGTCGCGGAGCACGAAGCGAACCTGCATCGCCGGCTGCTGGAAGGCCTGCAACAGCGTGATGGCATTCAAGTGCTCGGCGACCCGGATCTGGCGCTGGTCAGCTTCGTGGTTGACGGGGTTCACAATGCCGATCTGGCGCATCTGCTGACTGAACAAGGCATTGCCGTACGGGCCGGTCATCATTGCGCGATGCCGCTGTTCAAGACCCTCGGCTTGCCCGGCGCGGTGCGGGTATCGCTGGCGCTGTACAACGACTCGGATGACCTGCTGGCTTTTTTCAGCGCACTGGATCAGGCGCTGGAGCTGCTTCGATGACTATTCCCGCACAGGCGCTCGTTGCACTGGAAACCTTCGGGCAACCGCAGAGCTGGGAACAGCGCGCACGCCTGCTCATGCAGTGGGGTGATCGTCTGCCACCGCTGGACGATCACGATAAATCGGATGACCACCTGGTCCATGGCTGTGAAAGCAACGTCTGGCTGACCGGCGAAATCAGCGCTGCAGGCTGGCAGTTCCGTGCCAGCAGCGACGCGCGGTTGATTCGCGGGCTGGTTGCGCTATTGCTCGCGCGCGTCAATGGGCTGTCCGCCGACGAACTGCAACGCGTGGATTTGCCTGACTGGTTCACTCAACTGGGGCTGAGCCGCCAGCTTTCACCGTCGCGCAGCAACGGCCTGAATGCCGTACTGCAGAGAATGCGCGAACTGACTCAGGCATGATTGGCTGCCGCAGCCAGAGGCTTGACCCGCTCGGACGGCCGCCGCGTGCCGGCGACCAGCTTGTCCACGGCGCGCGTGGCGGCGACCATACCGAACGTGGCAGTCACCATCATCACCGCGCCAAACCCGCCGGCACAGTCCAGCTTGACGCCCTCACCGACGAACTTCTTTTCCAGACAGATGCTGCCATCCGGCTTCGGATAGCGCAGTTGCTCGGTGGAAAAGACACAGGGCACGCTGTAGTGGCGGTTCGGGGTGCGTGAAAAACCGTAGTCGCGACGCAGAGTCGAACGCACCTTGGAAGCCAAGGGGTCGTTAAAGGTACGATTCAGGTCGGCGATCTGAATCAGGGTCGGATCTATCTGCCCGCCTGCCCCACCGGTGGTGACCATCTGGATCTTGCGGCGCTTGCACCAGGAGATCAGCGCGGCCTTGGCGTTGACGCTGTCGATGCAGTCGATCACGAAGTCCATGTCCGCAGTGATGCACTCGGCCATGGTGTCGCGGGTCACGAAATCCGCCACCGCGTGCACCACGCAGTCGGGGTTGATCGCCCGGATGCGCTCGGCCATCACTTCGACCTTGGGCCGCCCGACGGTGCTGTCCAGAGCGTGTAGCTGGCGATTGCTGTTACTGACACAGACGTCGTCCATGTCGAACAGCGAAATCTCACCCACGCCACTGCGCGCCATGGCTTCTGCCGCCCAGGAACCCACACCGCCAATACCGACTATCGCCACATGAGCCGCACGCAGGCGCGCCAGCCCCTCGACGCCATACAAACGGGCGATGCCTGCGAAACGTGGATCGTCTGTGCTCATGATCAATACCCCGAAAACCGGCGCGCATTATAGAGGTTTGTCGGGGTTAGGACACGCGGCTTGTCCCCAAGCGATGTTCAGTAGTGACTTGAACCCAGTATGTTTTGTAGAAAACCTGCAGAAAAAATTCTAACGACTGAAAACCTCCATGCCCATAGCCGCTAAGGTTAAAAGCGCGACAGGGAGTCGCGGCACCACGTCCAGCAGCATGGAGCACATTTCAAACATGGATGAAAACATACCGAAGGACCTGGCATGTCCAGCGAAATCTCTCAACTACACAGCCGACAGAGCCGACGAACTGCCCGACTGGCCTGAAACCATATCGGGCATCACCTACGCGCCTTTTCGCTCAAAGCAAAGTCCTCACACGCGAATTTTTCCAACCCGTGAGCAAATCAGAGAGGACCTGCTACTCATTCGCGCGCTGACTCGACATATAAGAACCTATTCAGTCGAAGACACCCTGAGCTGCATTCCGGAGATCGCCGAAGAACTGGGCATGAGTGTCACGCTCGGCGTCTGGATAAACCAGGATGTAAAACACAATAATCAGGAACTCATGGCGGGCATAGACCTCACCCGTCGGTTCTCCAGTGTTTGCCGCCTGATTATCGGCAACGAAGTACTTTATCGCAACGATGCCAGTGTCGATCAACTGATCGACTATCTGCGCACCGCGCGAGGTGACGTCACCGTACCTGTCTCGACATCGGAGATATGGCACATCTGGTGCGAAACACCAGAATTGGCGGAACAGACTGACTTCATCGCCGCGCATGTATTGCCTTTTTGGGAAGGCATATCCGCGACAGACGCGAGCGCTGCGGTAATCGCTAGAGCCAGCGAACTGAAACACATGTTCCCAGACAAACCTCTGATACTTAGTGAGATTGGCTGGCCCAGCAACGGCAACTACAGAAAGCGTCTGGATAAGTATCTGGCAGAGCAGTCAATCTACCTGCGCACTCAGTTATCACTGCTTGAGCAGCATGGCCATGACTATTTTGTGCTGGAAGCCTTTGATCAACCCTGGAAGACCGATGAGGGTTTACAAGGTCCCCACTGGGGTATTTTCGATGCACAACGCACTCTGAAACTGCAGGTGCGTGGACCTATCAAAAGACACGTCAGTTGGCAGTCGAAAATCCCGAAGATCCTTGAAGTCTTGCGACCAACATCCTGGGTAACAGGACTGTTGATGTTAGCTGTGGCCTATAGTGTGCTGGTGGCGATCGGCATGCACTACGCGCAGCCTCTTTCCGAATGGGTCGCTCTGCCTGTCGCTCTGTTCTGGGCAGCCAGCCTGATGGTCGGGGCGGGTACGGAAGTGCATGAGTTTCTGGAAGCCTGCTGGGGGCCTGAGAAGCCGAGATCCTTTCCTCCCAAGCGCACTCAAACCGATTTTTCGCCCAGAGTTTCTGTACATGTGCCTTGCTACAACGAACCTCCAGAAATGGTGAAACAGACGCTCGATTCATTGAACGCCCTCAAGTACCCAGATCTCGAAGTTTTGATCATCGACAATAATACCCAAGACCCGGAGACCTGGAAGCCAATTGAACAGCACTGTCAGCAACTGGGTCCGCGCTTTCGATTCTTTCATGTCGACTCGTTGGAAGGATTCAAGGCTGGCGCGCTTAACTACCTGCTGGAATATACGTCTGAACTGACCGACATCGTGGCAGTTATCGACGCCGACTATTGTGTCCACCCGCTCTGGCTAAAGCACATGGTGCCGCATTTCGAGAACCCCGATATTGCAGTCATTCAAGTACCGCAGGACTACCGTGATGGTGATGACAGCCTGTTCAAGCGTTGCTGCAACGCGGAGTACCGAGGTTTTTTCAACATTGGGATGGTCGTCCGAAATAATCAGGACGCCATCATCCAGCACGGGACAATGACCCTGATTCGAAAATCTGCGTTACAGCAACTGGGCTGGGCGCAATGGTGTATATGTGAAGATGCGGAACTCGGTCTGCGAATGCTGGAACATGGATTTTCCACCGGCTACAACGCTTCCAGCTATGGCAAAGGACTAATTCCAGATACCTTCACGCATTTCAAGAAACAACGGTATCGCTGGGCCTACGGCGCAATGCAGATCGTCAAGCAACATGCGGGAAGTCTCATCAGAGGAAAGAGCCCTCACCTGCACGCAATACAACGTTATCACTTCCTGGCCGGATGGATGCCTTGGGCGGCAGAAGGCTTGAATTACTTGCTGACGCTGACAATGCTTTTCTGGTCCGTGATAATGGTCCTTCGACCCGACATCTCAGCACCTGTCGCGTGGGTCTATCCATTTTCCTTGCTACTGCTGCTGGCGCTACGAGTCGTCAAAGTACTTGCCCTTTATCAACGACTGATCAGCACAGATATCAAAGAAGCGCTGGCCGCGATACTGGCAGGCATGGCGCTTTATCCGACTATAGGCAAGGCCGTATTGTCAGGCATATTCACATCACAACTGCCCTTCTTCCGCACCCCCAAGCAGACATCCGGCAACAGTTTCGGGCAAGCCATGCTGGAGGCCAGAGAAGACGTGTGCATGGTGCTGATTTTGTGGGGAACAATCACTTTTTTGTTTATCAGGAAAGAAGACATCGGCATGGATCTGGGTTTCTGGATTGCAATGCTGTTCGCCCAATCGCTCCCTTACCTGGCGGCAGTGGTCATGGCAATCCTCTCTGCAATAGCAAACCGCCCTTCCCGTTCCACAACCTGACCTATCCACAGCGCACAATAAACGACGGCCTCAGGTCGTCGTTTTGCTTTAAGATATCCGCCTTTTCGCGCCCAAAGTCTTGCTACCGGAGTTCTGTACATGACGGCCCCCGCCGACCTCTCGCCTACCCTTCAACTGGCCTGCGACCTGATCCGTCGGCCTTCGGTCACGCCGATTGATGCCGATTGCCAGACCGTGATGATGCAGCGCCTGGGCGATGCCGGCTTCACGCTCGAGCCGATGCGTATCGAAGACGTCGATAACTTCTGGGCCACCCACGGCACACAGGACGGCCCGGTGCTGTGTTTCGCCGGGCATACCGACGTGGTGCCGACCGGTCCGCTGGAGCAATGGCAGAACGATCCGTTCGACGCCTTGATCGACGACCAGGGCATGCTCTGCGGACGTGGCGCAGCGGACATGAAAGGCAGCCTGGCGGCGATGCTGGTCGCGGCCGAGCGTTTTGTCGCCGATCATCCCGATCACAAGGGCTCGGTGGCGTTTCTGATTACCAGTGACGAAGAAGGCCCGGCGCACCATGGCACCAAGGCTGTCGTCGAGCGCCTGGCTGCACGCAAAGAGCGACTCGACTGGTGCATCGTCGGCGAGCCTTCAAGTACCACGCTGGTGGGTGATGTGGTCAAAAACGGTCGTCGCGGCTCACTCGGTGCCAAACTCACCGTGCGTGGCAAGCAGGGCCATGTGGCTTACCCGCATCTGGCGAAGAACCCGATTCACCTCGCTGCTCCGGCGCTGGCCGAACTGGCTGCCGAGCACTGGGACAACGGTAACGATTTCTTCCCGCCGACCAGCTTCCAGATATCCAACCTCAATTCCGGCACCGGCGCGACCAATGTGATCCCAGGCGATCTGGTCGCGGTTTTCAATTTCCGCTTTTCGACCGAGTCGACCGTCGAAGCCCTGCAACAGCGCGTGGCGACCATTCTCGACAAGCATGAGCTGGACTGGCATGTGGACTGGGCCTTGTCCGGCCTGCCGTTTCTGACCGAACCGGGTGCGCTGCTGGACGCGGTGTCGTCCAGCATCAAGAGCGTCACCGGCCGCGACACCAAGGCCTCGACCAGTGGCGGAACCTCCGATGGTCGGTTCATTGCCACGCTGGGTACCCAGGTGGTCGAACTGGGACCGGTCAACGCGACGATCCATCAAGTCAACGAACGTATTCTGGCCAGTGATCTCGATGTACTGACCGAGATTTACTACCGGACCCTGGTCAAGTTGCTCGCCTGATGCTGACCTGTCCGATCTGCTCTGCGCCGCTCAGTACGGCAGATAACGGTGTGGTCTGCCCGGCCAACCACCGTTTCGACCGTGCTCGACAGGGTTATCTGAACCTGCTGCCGGTGCAGCACAAGAACAGCCGCGACCCCGGTGACAATCAGGCCATGGTCGAAGCACGGCGCGACTTTCTCAACGCCGGGCACTACGCACCGGTCGCCCGGCGACTGGCCGAGCTGGCCGCCGAGCACAATCCGGCGCACTGGCTGGACATTGGCTGCGGCGAAGGTTATTACACCGCACAGATTGCCGAAGCCCTGCCGCGCGCCGACGGTTACGCCCTGGACATCTCCCGCGAAGCCGTCAAACGGGCTTGCCGTCGTGATCCGAGGCTGACCTGGATGGTCGCCAGCATGGCCCGGGTGCCGCTGCCGGAGGCAAGTTGTCAGTTTCTGGCCAGCGTGTTCAGCCCGCTGGACTGGCAAGAAGCCAAACGCCTGCTGACGCCTGGCGGCGGACTGATGCGCGTCGGCCCGACCAGCGAGCACCTGATGGAGCTGCGTCAACGGCTGTACGATGAAGTGCGTGATTACGCTGACGATAAGCACTTGGCGCTGGTGCCGGAAGGCATGCAATTGCAACACAGCGAAACACTGCGCTATACCTTGACGCTGATCGACGGCCAGTCCCGCGCCGATTTGCTGGCCATGACACCGCATGGCTGGCGAGCCAGCGCCGAACGCCGCGCGGCAGTCATCGAGCAACCCGGACCTTTCAAGGTCACCGTTTCCATGCGCTACGATTATTTCGTGCTGCAATAAGCATTCAACAGAGGCACCCATGCGCCAACCCGATATCGAGATTTACCTGAAAGATGCAGACGTCGATCACAAGGCAATTGCTGCATGGCTGGAAGCTGCCATTGGCCCATGCACTGACTGGACACAACGCGGCCAGACCTGGAAATGCCAGGCCGGTGACGTGCGCGTGACATGGCTGCCCAAAGCCGTGGGCAAATGGAACAGCCTGCACCTGGACAGCGATCAGACGCCGTGGGAAGACGACATCGCCTGCGCGCGCGCCGCATTCGCCGCACTGAACGTCGAAGTGCGCTGTGCCCCAGGCACGTGGATCGAAGAAGAAAGCGACGAAACCGCCGATCGCTGGATACGCGTCAGTGCCGACGGTGAAGAAGAGATCACCTGGCGCACCGCCTGAGACTTCTTTCTCCGGCGGTACAACCGTGCCGTCGTGGCTGTGTTTTACAGGTCCACCTCCCGACTTGCCGGAAGACGGCTCAGCCTTTTTGCCGATCTTCTCGGGATGCGTCACACTGACGCCCATCTCGGGCAGCCGCCCGCCCCCTACTCAGCAGAAGCCGTATGACCCGCTCTCCGTTCCGTCGTCTTGTGTTCGGCACCCTGCGCCGATTGCTGTACCTCTGGGTTCGCTCGGAAACCATCAATCAGTCGTCCTTCACGCTCAACCTCGACCGCAGTCGGCCGGTGTTCTATGCGTTGCAGTCGCCGTCGGTCAGCGATCTCGCGGTCGTCGACACCGAATGCCGCAAGGCCGGCCTGCCGCGTCCCGTGCTGTCGGTTGCGGTTGGCGAGCTGATCGAACCGATGGCGTATTTCTACCTGACGCCCTCGCCTGACTGGCTGGGCCGCCATGACAAGCGCGGTGCGCCACCGGCGCTGGAACGTCTGGTGGCAGCGGTCAGCCAGAACCCTACCGAAGATGCGCAGATCATTCCGGTCAGTGTGTTCTGGGGTCAGTCGCCTGATCGCGAGTCCAGCGCCTGGAAACTGTTGTTCGCCGACAGCTGGGCAGTCACCGGGCGCTTGCGGCGTCTGGTCAGCATCCTGATTCTGGGCCGCAAGACCCGCGTGCAGTTTTCCGCGCCGATTCATATGCGTGAACTGGTTGACCAGAACAAAGGCTACCCACTGACCCTGCGCATGAGCCAGCGTCTGCTTCGCGTGCATTTCCGCAACCTGAAAAGTGCCGTGATCGGCCCGGATGTGTCGCACCGGCGCACCGTGGTCAAGGGCCTGCTGGACGAGCCGCTGGTTAAACAGGCGATCATCGAAGAAGCCGAACGGGAAAAGATTTCGCATGAGAAGGCGCGCGAACGTGCACTGAGTTACGGCAACGAAATCGCGTCGGACTACACCTATTCCGCCATCCGTTTTCTGGAAGTGGTGCTCAGTTGGTTCTGGAACAAGATCTACGACGGCATCAAAGTCAGCCACATCGAAGGTGTGCAGGAAGTCGCGCCGGGGCATGAGGTGATCTACGTGCCGTGTCATCGCAGCCACATCGATTACCTGTTGCTGTCTTATCTGCTGTTTCGCAACGGCCTGACCCCGCCGCACATTGCCGCCGGTATCAACCTGAACATGCCGGTGGTCGGCAGTCTGCTAAGGCGTGGCGGCGCGTTTTTCATGCGTCGTACCTTCAAGGGCAATCCGCTGTATACCGCAGTGTTCAATGAATACCTGCACACCTTGTTCACCAAAGGGTTTCCGGTCGAATACTTCGTCGAGGGCGGTCGCTCGCGTACCGGGCGCATGCTGCAACCCAAGACCGGTATGCTAGCCATTACACTGCGCAGCTTTTTGCGCAACTCGCGGATGCCGATTGTCTTCGTTCCGGTGTATATCGGCTACGAGCGAGTGCTGGAAGGCCGTACCTATCTGGGCGAGCTGCGCGGTGCGACCAAGAAAAAAGAATCGATCTTCGATATTTTCAAAGTCATCGGCGCATTGAAGCAGCGCTTTGGTGAGGTCTCGGTGAACTTCGGAGAACCGATCAAGCTGGCTGAATTCCTCGACAGTGAGCAGCCAGACTGGCGCGCCCAGGAACTCGCGCCGCAGTATCGCCCCGAATGGTTGAGTGCAACCACGCATCGACTGGGCGAGCGTGTGGCCCAGCACCTCAACGAAGCGGCGGCGGTCAACCCGATGAACCTGGTGGCGGTGGCACTGCTGTCGACGCAAAAACTGGCGCTGGACGATCAGGCCATGGAGCGTGTTCTCGACCTGTACCTGACGCTATTGCGCAGCGTGCCGTATTCACCGCACACCACCTTGCCGGAAGGCGACGGCCGTTCGCTGATCGAGCACGTCAAAGGCATGGACCTGCTGGCCGAGCAGAAAGATGCGCTGGGCAGGATTCTGTACCTGAACGAGCAGAACGCGGTCCTGATGACCTACTACCGCAACAACGTCCTGCACATCTTCGCCCTGCCGTCGTTGCTGGCGAGCTTTTTCCAGAGTTCGTCACGCATGACCCGCGAGCAGATTCTGCGCTACACCCACGCGCTTTATCCTTACCTGCAATCGGAACTGTTCATTCGCTGGCCGCTGAACAAGCTGGATGAGGTGATCGATCAATGGCTCGCCGCGTTCGTCGAACAAGGTCTGTTGCGCTTCAAGAATGACGCCTACGTGCGCCCGGAACCCAGCTCCCGGGAGTTCGTGTTGCTGACCCTGTTGTCGCGCGCCATCGCGCAGACCTTGCAGCGTTTCTACATGGCAATTGCCTTGTTGCTCAACAATGGCCAGAACACTCTGAGCCCCGAAGAGCTGGAAGACCTGTGCACGGTCATGGCCCAGCGCCTGTCGATCCTGCATGGCCTGAACGCGCCGGAGTTTTTCGACAAGAGCCTGTTCCGGCACTTTATCCAGACCTTGCTGGACCTCGGTGTACTGCGCAAGGACGCCTCAGGCAAACTGAGTTATCACCCGTTGCTGGGCGAACTGGCGGAAGGTGCAGCCAAGCGCGTCCTGCCTGCTGAAATCCGCCTGTCGATCCGGCAAGTTGCCCTGCACAGCAACGAAGAAGAGCAAAATGTGAGAAGCGAGACTGGGGAGACGTAGGGGTTTTCCGCAAATTGATAAGGACTTTCAGACAGGTGTTTTCTACATGCTGGCGTCAGCTAACGTGTGGTTTGCACCAATGACTGGTGCCTACTCAATAAGGAAATTGAAATGTCCAGTGAACCCCTAGTACGCCTTCAGGGTGAAGTTTATTACCTGCCACGCATCGCTCTGCCAAGCGACTGCAAACTGACTGTTCAGCTGAGTGACATCAGCGGTGCTGACGATTTTTCGGAAGTGATTGATGTCTGCGAGAAGCCAATCAACCACCAGGTGCCGATCCCGTTTGAATTGGGCTATGCAACCGATCGATATCCGGTGCCGGGCCACACTTACGGCTTGTCGGCACGGATTGAACATGACAATCGCCTGATCTGGATCAGCGACACCGTGCATGAAGTGACACTGGCCGGCGAAGATCAGACCGGTCTGATGATCAAGGTCATTCAAGTAGACGGTTGATTGACCTCGAAATAAAAAGCGCTCTTCAGCGGCGCGTTCTCAACGCGCCGCTGTCGTTTCACCCACACACCCCCTCTTCAGAAATCATCAAGACTCATCCGCAGGTTTTACATGCCTGCCATGACTTCCTGATACGCTTGATAGCGTGCTGCGCTGCTATCAACTCATGCGCGGGTTAGAACCTATCTATACAAGGACGCCTTATGCCTCGTTTTTCGTTTACCGTTGCCGGTCTCTGTGCAGGTCTGCTGATGTCGGCCAACGTGTTCGCCTTGTCGCTGAGCGACCTTTCACAATCGGACGCCACGGGCGGGCTCAAGGATGCCCTGACCCAGGGCGCGCAGGTTGCTGTCAAGCAACTGGGAGTGCCCGGCGGTTTCAGCAAGAATGAACAGGTGCGTATCGAGCTGCCGGGCAAGCTGGGCCAGGTCGCGAAGAAGATGAAAATGCTGGGCATGGGCAGCCAGGTCGATCAACTGGAAACCAGCATGAATCAGGCGGCTGAAGCAGCCGTACCTCAGGCTCAGGCGTTGCTGGTAGACGCGGTGAAAAAAATGACGGTGACCGATGCCAAGGCCATTCTCAGCGGTGGCAAGGACTCGGCGACCCAGTACCTGAGCAGCACCAGCCGTGAACAGATCCGCGCCAAATTCCTGCCTATCGTCAAGAAGTCTACTGACCAAGTGGGTCTGGCACAGAAATACAATGCCTTCGCCGGCAAGGCTGCAGCGCTTGGCGCGCTGGACAGCAAAAGTGCCAATCTCGAAAGCTATGTAACCGAGCAGGCGCTTAACGGTCTGTTCGAGATGATTGCCAGGCAGGAAGAGAGCATCCGCTCCAACCCGCAGGCAGCGGCTACCGGGCTGGCGAAGAAGGTGTTTGGGGCGCTTTGACGCAAATACGTTCCCGCGCCAGGGTCCCCAGCATCATATACAGGTCCTGAAGTGCCCTAAAACCGGTCACCCGGTTGCGCCTGATGTACCGCATATCCGGTTTTGCTGCCGGTTCCCGGCAGTTCGCGGACAAGCGAAGCGTCGCCCGGCCCGTTCCCACAGCGCTGGAGCGTAAGCAACAACCGGGGTTCAGGCGTTCTCAACGCACGCACGGAGAAGCAGCCGGGCAAACGCTCTACTCACCCGGTGCCTTCTCGACCACCTTGGGTTTCAGGGCTTTTTTCGGGTAGATGTCGTAGCGGCTGGATTTGCCATCCAGCGCGTAGCCAGGCTTGGGCCCTTCGATGCAGGGGGCTTTGCGGGGGCGTTTGACGACTACGCGGTGGGTGGCCAGCGCCAGGGCGGCTTGCAGCAAGGCGGGGGCGTCCATGTCGTCGCCGACCAGCGGCCGGAACAGGCGCATTTCTTTTTTGACCAGTGCGGTCTTTTCCCGGTGCGGGAACATCGGATCGAGGTAGATGACCTGCGGCGGCTCGTCTGCCCACGTGTTTATAAGGTCAATGGAGTTACCGGTCAGCAGGCGCATGTGGGCAACGATCGAACCGACGTCACGATCAGCACGACCACGCGCCAGACCATCTTCCAGCAGCGCCGCGATAATCGGTTGGCGTTCGATCAGGCTCATGTCACAACCCAGACTCGCCAGCACGAACGCATCCTTGCCCAAGCCCGCCGTCGCATCCAGAACACTGGGGCGTATGCCGGGCTGAATGCCGACTGCCTTGGCAATCATTTGCCCGGTGCCGCCACCGAACATACGCCGGTGCGCAACCGCACCTTCGACAAAGTCCACCCGCACGGCACCTGGCGCATCGTCGCCCAACTGCTGCAATTGCAAGCCAACGTCGGTGAGCTGCAACGCAAAATCGGCCTCTTCGTCGTGCAGTGGCAAGCCAAGACGCTGCGCCCATTCCTTCGCCCGCTCCTGTCCGTCGACGGCCATCGCCTCGACCCGGATACGACTGCCTGTTTGTTGCTCACTCATTGCGCTTACACACTCAAAATTTGTTAATGATCGGCAATTTCTGCCGATAACCAAGTATCAGGCATTTTGCCAGACCCAACGTCAGTACTGATCGCTATGTCAGACATTGTTCAACCCGCCATTGGCTATTTGTCGCACTCAGGCGACTTTAGCGTTCGCAACACCCGCACACTGGGTGGTGTAACGCAGCTGTGGTCGGATGCTTTTGCCCGCGCGATGGCAGAACAGGTCAGTGACAGCGATAGCGTTCCAGTACACCCGACAGCCGCCGAAGTCGATATTGAAACCGGCGAGCCGGTTGCCGGCGCCAAGACGCTGAGCAAAATCGTCGAGCAACGCGCCTGCCCGGTGACTGACACCGAGGTCAAGCCACCAGAACCGTTGTTCCTGCCGATCGCCGAATTTGATCTCGACCTGCTGCCACCGCCCGCCGAACCTTTCAGCATGGCTGAAATGATCGCACAGCAGCGAAATCTGGAATTCGAAAGCAACTGGGTACGCCCACTTGTTATGAACCCCTACGACGACAAAGGCACTCCTGGCCCCGGTCCGCAGCCGCGCCCGCTGCATTTGCCGATTGCCGAACTTGAATGGGAACTGGCCGACAAGCCTGCCCTGCCCCTGGACCCGCAAACCATCGCCACCCAACAGCGCCAGTTCGACTACGAAAACGGCTGGGCTCGCCCACTGATTTTGCAGAACCTCAGGATGGCGGCGTAAGCGGTAAGCCTCAAGCCTCAAGCTGCCACCCGGATCTGAGAGAGCTTCTAACTTGCAGCTTGCCGCTCACTTGCATACTGCCCACCGCCCCATGTCCATATGAAAGTGATCGCGATGCGCGGCGTTGTACTCCGGCCCCAGCACGGAGCTGAAGTTCTTGCAGGCGCCGTCGCGAATCAGCCTTAGAAAACGCCCCTTGTCGCCGCTATCACCCCAGTCTTTGAGCAGGTTGATTCGCTGGCCGTCAGCCAGGCGAAAACCCGCTATGTCCAGCGCATTGGCGCTAGCGTGCTGACTGAGCCGGCTGTTGGCGCGGTTGTAGATGTTGCGACAGGCGAAGCTGCCGAGGTGATCGATGCGTGCCACGCGCTGGCCAAAGACCGCCTGAGCAGCAGGCTGCAAGGTATGGACATCAAACAACGCATAAGCCACTGCCAGCGGGCAACTGGCCAGAAAACTGCTGCTCAGCGCCACCTCGCCACCCTGCACACGCAAGGTATTCANCCTGCCGACTGAAACGCAAACCCGAGGTCGCCAGCACCTGATCGCAGAGGGCGGGATCGTTCTGCAATCGTGACAATTTGTAAGACGTCAGGACGTTCGGCTCGGCTCGCACGTCGAGCGGCGCCCAGGGATTCCACTGCGCAGGTACATCAATCCAGCCGCGCCAGACGGCAAGCGCAATACCTGTGCAAACCACCAGAAAAAACAGCAATGCCCGCATATTCAGCCTTTGAAAGATTCAGGCGCTATCGGCCCCTGCTTGAAGACCTCAGAGCAAGCCCAACTGTTCAACCTGCGGCCCGCGATCCAGTTCCGGCAGCGATGGCAGCCCGGGCAGGCGCACCATCAGTTGTTCGTGAAAACGCCTGGCCAGCTCTGGAGCCCTGAGGTTGTCCGGAGTGTGCAGAAATACGTAAGGCGTTCGCCCTTCTTCGATCCACAAAGCGACCTTCTCCACCCACTGGACCAGAAAGGGATCGTTGGCTTCCAGCTCGGGGCGGCCAATGAAGCGGACCTGGGGGAACAGGGTCAATGCTGCCGGGCGCGGTGGCACTTTGGGTTTCTTGGATTGCGCATGCAGCACGGCAGGATCGCTCGAGATGCAACTGAACAAGGCGCGCGAGTCGAGACAGATGCGCTCGATCCCGCGATCCAGCAACAGCCGGTTGAGCATGCGCTCCTCGTCGCCTTTCATGAAGAACGCCATGTTGCGCACTTCTACCGCCAGCGGCATCTTCAATTCATCGACAAAGCCAACCAGCTCGGCAAGACGCTGCGGCGTGAAACTGGCGGGAAGTTGCAGCCAGAACGGCGATATCCGCTGACCCAACGGGGCAAGCAAGCGAATGAAATCCTCGGCAGCGCCGATCTGCTCACGAAGGTCGCCGCTGTGGCTGATGTCTTTATGGAATTTGGCGGTGAAACGAAAATCATCAGGCATTATTTCGGCCCAACGCTGCACGGTCGTGGCGGCTGGACGCGCGTAAAAAGTGGTGTTGCCTTCAACAACATTGAATACCTGAGTGTAGAGACTCAGAAAATCATTCGGACGGGCATTTTCGGGGTAAAGAAACTCGCGCCAGGCGTTTTCACTCCATGACGGGCAACCGAGGTAGTAAGGCAGGTCAGACACAATCAGACGTGAAGATCGAGCCCCGATACTTCAAGGTCCCAATCCACAAAGCTGGCAGTGGTCAGGTAACTGGCCAGAGCGTGAGCGACACGAGAACTCATTGAGCGCGGGAAGATAATGTCTTGCGGACGCGCAGGTACATTGGCCGTACTGCCAATAGGTGCATCACCCGGCTCGCGGCGTGCCTGCGCGGAAAGCGGTGGCAGCTCGGCATCAGCGGCGACTTCCTCAAAAGAACCTTCAACAGTGGAAGGCGTCTTCTGCGGCTTTCGCTTGATCGGGTAAGAGCGTGATGAGGTTCCGTCTATGCGCATCGATTAAGTACTCGGCGTCGATAGTGGCAATTTAGCGTTACTGCATTGTAGTTCGCAAATTGCCGAACGATAACTAGACCACATATATTGAATATTGTTTACGCCATATGAGATTACGACGCACCCAGACGATAAACGGTAGATGGCCTGTTGATACTATTTCGGCGCGACGCGGGATTTCATGAGCCCTCAGGCTACCTGTTCAGAGCATTTGCCCAGTCATTCCCGCATCGCACCGGATGCAAACTCAGCGTGTCTTCGGCGTGGCGACCTTGTCACGCAGGTACACCGGTTGAGCGTCGTCTGCCGGCAAGGATTCGCCACGATTCCAGGCAAATGTTGCCAAGGCCAACAAGTCCTGGGCGTGGGGCAGCATGCTTGCATCATGCGCAGCCAGACTCACCGGAATGCGTTCGGCGTAACCCCAGCCAGTGCCCGAGCCGAACCACTGACCGCTGGCATCGGTCGGCAGCGTCGCCCGTTCAGGCGCCATGACTGCTTCTTCGCCGATCAGGCGCATCTCGCCCGCCGTCTCGCGATAGCAACCCCAATACACCTCATCCATGCGTGCGTCGATGGCCGCAGCAACCTGCGTCGCGCCATGCTCACGAAAGGCACGCTGGGCCAGCACCGCGAGGTTGGACACTGGCAGCACCGGACGCTCCAGCGCGAACGCCAGCCCCTGCACCACCCCGATGGCAATGCGCACGCCGGTGAAAGCCCCCGGACCGCGCCCGAAGGCGATGGCATCCAGCGCCGACATCGCAATGCCCGCCTCGGCCAGCAAGTCCTTGATCATCGGCAACAGGCGCTGGGCATGCAGGCGCGGAATCACCTCGTAGTGGCTCAGCACCTTGCCGTCATGCAGCAAAGCGACCGAGCAGGCTTCAGTGGCGGTGTCCAGGGCCAGCAAGGTGCTCATCGATGTTTCCGTCTTGGTGAAAAAGTGGCGCAGTATAAATGACAAATGGCCCGCTAGCGGGCCATTTATTGAACAGGCTGCGTGCTTCAGTGACGGGGGTTCAGACGTTTCAAAGGTTTCACCGACTTCACGGGTTTCAAGGCGTCCAGCACTTTGGCAGTGATCTCTTCAACCGAGCCGACGCCAGGAATGTGGCTGCATTTAGGCTTGCCGTTTTTCGCTTGCAGATTGCTGTAGAACTCGACCAGCGGCTTGGTCTGCGCGTGATAGACCGCCAGACGATGGCGAACAGTTTCTTCGACGTCGTCTTTGCGCTGCAACAGGGGTTCACCAGTCACATCGTCAACGCCTTCGACCTTCGGCGGATTGAAGATTGTGTGGTAGATGCGGCCGGAGCCTTCATGGACACGGCGACCGGACATGCGCTTGACGATTTCTTCGTCGTCGACAGCGATTTCCAGCACATGGTCGATTTCCAGACCGGCGTTCAACAGCGCTTCGGCTTGAGGAATGGTGCGCGGAAAACCATCGAACAGCACGCCGTTCGCGCAATCCGGTTCGGCCAGTCGGTCCTTGATCAGACCAATGATCAGGTCATCGGAAACCAGGCCGCCTGCGTCCATGACGCTCTTGGCTTTCAGGCCCAGCTCGGTGCCCGCCTTGACCGCAGCGCGCAGCATGTCGCCTGTCGAAACTTGCGGGATGCCGAATTTTTCAGTGATGAATTTTGCCTGAGTACCTTTACCGGCCCCGGGAGCTCCCAGCAGAATCACGCGCATCGTCATGCTCCTCAAAATTTTTATAGTGAAATCAACGGATTCGCCTCGGGGGCCAATCTAAAAAATAATCAGGCCAACAGGCCGAAAGGCTGATCAAGATACACAGCCGACCGGGGCCGCACAAGCCGCCGAAAGTCGCAGTAACCGCAGGTGTACCGGCTTGCAGGCCTTGACTGTCGAGCGGCATGATCTGTATCAACGTTTCCGGCAGGCTGACCTGCAAACCCCGACCTTGCCGCAGCCGGATCGAAATGACCCGGCTGCGGTATTGGCCGGACGGATCAGCCGGTGTTGCGCAGGCCGGCGGCGATACCCGCTACAGACACCAGCAGCGCCAGCTCCAGAGGGCTGTCAAGACTCGCTTCGCGGCTGCGCGACCGGGACAGCAGTTCGGCCTGAAGCAGGTGCAGCGGGTCGAGGTAGGTGTTGCGCAGACTTATGAATTCAAGCGTTTCAGGGCTGTGGGCCAGCAGTTGCGTCTGCCCGGTGAGCCCCAGAACCACAGTGCACGCCTGCGACAATAGGTCGCGTAAATGTGCGCCTAAATGTTGCAGCTCGGCGGGAACCAGACGTTCGTCGTAGAGCCTGGCAATGTCCGTATCGGCCTTGGCGAGTACCATTTCCAGCATGTCGATGCGGGTACGGAAGAACGGCCACTGCTCGCGCATCTGCGCCAGCACTTCACCCTCACCGCGCTCCAGCGCCTTGCCCAGCGCGGCTTCCCAACCGAGCCAGGCGGGCAGCATCAGACGCGTCTGGGTCCAGGCGAAGATCCACGGAATGGCGCGCAGACTCTCGACGCCACCTTCGCGACGCTTGGCAGGTCGACTGCCCAGCGGCAGACGGCCCAGCTCCTGTTCGGGCGTTGCCTGACGGAAGTACTCGACGAACTCTGGATTCTCGCGCACCACCGCGCGGTAGGCGCTGACCCCGTCGCTGGCCAGCTGGTCCATCATCGTCCGCCAGGCGGGTTGTGGTGGCGGCGGCGGCAGCAGGGTGGCTTCCAGTACCGCCGCCAGATAAAGGTTGAGGTTCTGTTCGGCGATGTCCGGCAGGCCGAACTTGAAGCGGATCATTTCGCCCTGTTCGGTGGTCCGGAAGCGCCCCGCCACCGAACCGGGTGGCTGTGACAGAATCGCCGCATGCGCCGGACCGCCGCCACGCCCGACTGTACCGCCGCGGCCGTGGAACAGCAGCAGCTCGACGTGCTGCTCGCGACAGATCTCCACCAGTTTTTCCTGCGCCCGGTATTGCGCCCAGGCCGCCGCTGTCGTGCCGGCGTCCTTGGCCGAGTCGGAATAACCGATCATGACTTCTTGCGGGCCATGCAGACGTGAGCGATAGCCCGGCAGACCCAATAACGTCTCGATCACCGGCCCGGCGTTATCGAGGTCGGCCAGGGTCTCGAACAGCGGCACCACGCGCATCGGCCGTTGCAGCCCGGATTCCTTGAGCAACAGTTGTACAGCCAGTACATCCGACGCCGAACCGGCCATCGAGATAACGTAAGAGCCCAGCGACGCTGCTGGAGCCGCCGCAACTTCCCGACAGGTCGCCAGCACTTCGGCAGTGTCGGCAGCAGGTTTGAAACAGGCAGGCAACAACGGCCTGCGGTTATTCAGTTCACGTAACAGAAAGTCGATGCGGGTTTGCTCGCCCCACTCTTCGTAGCGACCCAGCCCCAGGTAATCGGTGATTTCGGTCATGGCTGCACAGTGCCGGCTGGAATCCTGACGCACATCCAGCCGCACCAGAAACAGGCCGAAGGTGACAGCGCGACGCAGGCAATCCAGCAGCGGCCCGTCGGCAATCACGCCCATGCCGCATTCGTGCAACGACTGGAAACACAATATCAACGGGTCGAGTAACTCTTGGTTGTCGCTGAGCACCTCGTCAGGCGCTGGCTGGGTGACGGTCAACGAAGCATTGGCCCAGTTACGGGTCGCACGCAGGCGCTCGCGCAGGCGTTTGAGCTCGGTGCGATAGGGTTCGGCGCTGTCACCGACACTGGCGCGCAGGGCCGGGCTGGCCTGCTGCATCGACAGCTCGGCGGCCAGGTTATCGACGTCGCGCAGATACAGGTCAGCCGCCATCCAGCGTGCCAACAGCAGAACTTCGCGGGTGACCGCGGCCGTTACGTTCGGATTGCCGTCCCGGTCACCGCCCATCCAGGACGCGAAGCGTATCGGCGCAGCCTCCAGCGGCAGATGCAGGCCAGTGGCGGCGTGCAACGCATGGTCAGCCTTGCGCAGGTAGTTCGGGATAGCGTGCCAGAGCGAATGCTCGATGACCGCGAAGCCCCATTTGGCCTCGTCGACCGGCGTGGGCCGGATGCGTCGGATCTCTTCGGTGTGCCAGGCTTCGGCAATCAGGCGTTGCAGGCGCGCCGTGATCTGTTCGCGCTCGGCGCTGTTCAGGTCACGATGATCCAGTGCCGCGAGTTGCGCCGCGATAGCGTCGTACTTCTGGATCAGCGTACGGCGCGCGACCTCAGTAGGGTGGGCCGTGAGCACCAGTTCGATCTGCAGCTCGCTCAGCTGCCGCGCCAGTGCATCAGGCGCGTGCCCTTCGGCCTTCAGACGATCAAGCAGCTCGGGCAGCACGCGGGACTCGAACGGCAGCGGCTGGCTGTCGTCACGACGGTGCATGAGCTGATACTGCTCGGCAATATTGGCCAGGTTGAGAAACTGGTTGAAGGCCCGCGCCACAGGCAACAGCTCGTCATCGCCAAGGCTGTCTACGCTCGAACTGAGTTGTTCGGCGCCTTCGGCAGAGCCACGTCTGCCGGCCTTGGCGCCCTTGCGGATGCGTTCGATCTTGTCAAGAAAATCAGCTCCGCGCTGCTCGCGGATGGTGTTGCCCAGCAGTTCACCCAGCAGGTGAACGTCTTCGCGCAGACGCACATCGATATCGGCCATCGTTCCCTCTCCCGGTTTTTGTTTGGGCTTAGTAGCATGACCCTCCCGCAGGCGGCCACGTGTATTCGAATCCTGATTGCCAACAGTGCACCAAAAGCCGGTGCGGCGACAATTGCCGGCTGCGTAAAGCTGCTTCACTGGGCACGGCAACCTGGACGAACGCTTCTTTCATATGTCGACAAGCATCCTTTCAGCCTCGCAAATGCGCTGACAATTCCTTACCAATCAAAAATATTTAACTGAACTAATCAAAAACTGCGCAGGTCGGAGCCATTAACCATTACAGGAAAGCCCGAATGGCAGCAGGCAGTTGTATGACCTCATGCCCGGACTTGCTATACAAACTGTCATGGATAACCACGTTCGGAGTCAGACAATGGAGTTGATCACCATGAACACCCTCACTGCCAACAAAAAATCCACAGGCCTGCGCGGCTTGAAACTGGCCGCACTGGCAATCGGTAGCACCTTCATTCTGGCTGGTTGCGCTGGCAACCCGCCGTCCGAGCAGTACGCGGTTTCCCAATCGGCCGTCAACAGCGCCGTCAGCGCTGGCGGTACAGAGTTCGCAGCCGTTGAAATGAAATCGGCTCAGGACAAGCTCAAGGAAGCTGATCTGGCGATGCAAGACCACAAATACGACGAAGCCCGCAAACTGGCTGAACAGGCTGAGTGGGATGCTCGTGTAGCTGAGCGCAAATCTCAGGCCGCCAAAGCTGCCAAGGCTGTGCAGGATGCTCGCCAGGGCGTCAACGAACTCCGTGAAGAAGGCCTGCGCCAGGTGCAGTGATTGCTCCGCCAACCTTCTGTTTTCATGAATTCGTAACTGATTAAAGGACGACCATATTATGCGTAAACAATTGATGATCCCTGCTCTGCTGGCCATGAGCGTTGCTTTGGCAGCCTGTGCAACCAAGCCCAACCCTAATCTGGAGCAGGCGCGCAGCAACTACACCGCGCTGCAAACCAACCCGGAAGCCACCAAAGTCGCGGCGCTTGAAACCAAAGACGCCAGCGAGTGGCTGGACAAGGCTGAAAAAGCCTTCCGCGACGATGAAGACGTCAAGAAAGTCGACCAACTGGCTTACCTGACCAACCAGCGCGTTGAACTGGCCAAGCAAACCATCGCGCTGCGCACTTCCGAAGCCTCTCTGCAAAATGCTTCTGCCGACCGTGCAAAAGCCCGTCTGGAAGCTCGCGACGCTCAGATCGCTGCGCTGAAAAACAGCCTGAACGCCAAGCAGACCGAACGCGGTACGCTGGTGACTTTCGGTGACGTGCTGTTTGATTACAACAAGGCTGATCTGAAGCCTACCGCTCAGGGCGACATCGGCAAACTGGCCGCTTTCCTGCAGGAAAATCCAGACCGTAAAGTGATTGTCGAAGGCTACACCGACAGCACCGGTTCGGCTTCCTACAACCAGTCGCTGTCCGAGCGCCGCGCCAATTCGGTTCGCATGGCACTGGTCCGCATGGGCGTAGACCCGGCGCGCGTTGTGACCATGGGTTACGGCAAGGAATACCCTGTTGCTGACAACACCAGCAACTCGGGCCGCGCCATGAACCGCCGTGTGGAAGTGACCATCTCCAACGACAACCAGCCTGTTGCACCACGCTCTTCGATGAAATAAGCGACCGAGCTGTTGCACCGAAGCCCCGCCTGCGCATACAGGCGGGGCTTTTTTATGGGTGACGGTTTTATAAACGTCTTATTGCCGGGGCGTCTGCTGGCCGATACAGCGCACGGCCTGGCGGTGATCATTGATCAGCACACCTGACAGGCCCTTTTGCGAGGTGTCGAACAGCACCAGCACGCCATCGATGCATTGCGCGACCTCGGCAGCGGGCGTTGCGGCAATCTTGTAATCCTCGCCCGGAACGGTCTTGAGCAGCGTAAATTCGCTCAACAGCAGCGCGTCTTCCGGCCTGGCGAAGTGCAGGTAGCCGTAAAACCACAGGCAGCCGACCGTACCGATGATCGCGCCAATGCCGGTCAGGATCATGCCGTTCACATTACGATCATCACTCATTGCGCAGGCTGTTTTTCAGGGGTCGGAAAATTGGGCACTTCGGCCAGACGACGCAGGCCGTTGAAGTGGGTCGGGTCGTCCAGATAGCGCAGCATGACCTGACGCCACAGGGGGTCAGCGAAGGTTTGCACGTGTTCGCCTCGGGTCAGCTGCAAGACGCGCGGCGGTGGCGCGGCCTTGTACAGTTCGATGCCGTTGGCGAGCGGCACAAGGGTGTCGTCGATGCTGTGGAAGATCAGCATCGGTGTGCCGGCCAGTTGCGGCAGGCCGTTGACGGCGCTGTCGGCATCCGGGATCAGCCATGACAGCGGGGTTTTCAACGGCCAGGTCAGCCAGGATTTGCTCAGCGAGTGCTGTGCGACGCTGCGGTAGCTGGCGGGCACGCTGTCCAGCACCAATGCTTTGACCCGGGAGCGCTCTTGCGGGTGCTCTGACAGGTAATGCACCGCCAATGCCCCGCCGATGCTTTGCCCCAGAACCACAAGGGGCATGTCTTGCGATTGAGGTGCTGTCTTCAGCCAGTCGAATGCGGCCTGAACGTCCTGATAGATTGCCGGGAGGCTCGGTTCTCCCTGCGATTCGCCATAGCCACGGTAATCGACCATCAGCACTTGGTAACCCTGCTCGGGCAGCCACCAGACGCCGCCAAGATGCCACGCCAGGTTGCCGCCATTGCCGTGCAGGTGCAAGACCGTGCCTTTTACCGGCACCCCTTCTTTTGCCGGCAGCCACCAGCCGTGCAGGCGCGTGCCATCGGCAGCGGTAAGGTTCACGTCCTGGTATTGCAGCCGTGCCTTGTCCGGCGTGAACGGCACGTCTCGCTCGGGATAGAACAGCATGGAGCTGCAACCGGTGAGGCTCAGGATCAAAGCGAGGATGCCGATCAGTTTCAAATGCGGGGTTCCTTACAATTGGGTCTCGTGCCGACGCTCCACGTAACACGGAGGTTCTGCGATGTCAGTAATGTTTATTCCTGACTCAAGGCACCTTTTCGCCCCTCGNGGTTCCTTCGTCCTGACACTGATCCGTCACTTACGTCGCAATCGGCGTCGTCAGTGCCATCGCGATCGAAAAGCACATCTAAAGCATTTCTGTATTCGTGTAGAACACCACTCAACACCTACAAGATATTCGAGTAATCCGCTTCGATGCGGTCCAGGCTCAGGTGGTTGAGGAAGTTGGAGAAACACATCCATGCTGACAGGGCGTTCATGTCGCGGAATTGTTCGGGCAGGTATTTGGGTGCCACTACCAGCCCTTCGTCCACCAGTTGTCGCAGGGTGCGCATGTCTTCCAGTGTGGTTTTGCCGCAGAACAGCAGGGGCACCTGTTCGAGCTTGCCTTTGCGTACGGCCAGCTGGATGTAGTTGTAGACCATGATGAAGCCTTTCAGGTACGAAAGGTCTTTGGTGAATGGCAGTCCGTTCGGCACCGAGCCGCGGAATACCCGACTGGCGTTGCCGTAGCTTTCCGACATGCTGAAACCCTGCTCGCGGTAGAACCCGAACACATCGAGGAAATCAGCGCCCTGCTCGGCCATGTGAATAGCCCGCGTGCGGTTGGTCAGTTTGCGCAGGCGGCTTGGGTAGGAGGCGAAGGCGATGACTTCCATGAGAATCGCCAGGCCTTCCTGAGTGACGGTCGACGACGGCGGCCCTTTGGACAGAAAGGTGCAGATCGGCTGATTCTGCCCGTTGAGCGTGGTGCCGACATGCACCAGCCCTTCATGCACCTCCAGCGCCCGCACGTCACGCTCGTTGAACATGGCGTCACTGCGGATCTTGATGTAATCGGCGCCCGCTGCGGCATCGGCAACGATACCGTCGGACTCGAATACGCGGATGGTCTCCTCGGCTTCACCAAACACCCGGTTCAGGCGTGTCTGCAACAGCCCGACAGCGTCTTTGGCGGTGAGAATTTTCGGTTCGTCTTTCAGGTCCCCGCGCCCGGCAATGTTGTTGAGGTAATCCGACAGCATCAGCCCCAGGTCCGCGAGGGTCGGGTCTCCGGCGTGAAAGGCGTCGGACGCCGCGCCATAGAGTTCCTGAGAGATAAGGCCGAAATCCGACGTGCCACGCGCTTCCAGCATGCGCACCACCATGCGGTATTCGCGACACATGCGACGCATGATCTGCCCGACCGGGTTGAACTGGCCCAGTTGACGCGTGACGTCGCGCTCGATGTTCTGAAATTCCTGCTTCAAGGCCGCCGAATCGAACCCCAGCGGACGAGTCTCGTAATACGCGCGGTCCACGGCAGGCAGTGCCTTGCCTTTGGCGGCCAGAAACTCCTGGCGAATCGTGTCATCCCACTTCACTGCATCCAGAATGCGAATCGGTGTCTGTGCAACGACGATCCGATCCGATAAAGCACGAATAGTCTGTTGATACTCGTCCACCGGGTACTCCTTGGCTGACGGGCTGTCGCCCCTGATGCGGGTCGCGCAGAAAATGCGCCACCACTAGGGTCTGCTCCCGTTTCATCGCGAGCCGCGATGAAACGGGAACAGACCCTATGAAAGTATCGGAATCGGCCGGATCGTCAAGGTAATCAGCGCCTTATCTCCTGCAATCGCGAGAGTAGCATCCTACTCTCGTAACGGCTGAGGAGTGCCCAGCACCAGGCGCAACTGACGCATGAGAATACAGAGCATTTCCTCGTCTGCCTGACGCTCGGGCCCACGCAGCAGGCCTTGGTACTCCATGCGGCGGATGAGCCCGGTCAACACTTGAGCATCCTGATGTGGCTGCAGCGAGCCGATCACCTGGAAAAACTGACAACTGCCCTGCAACAGAATTTCCTGATGGGCCATCACCAGTGGCGTCAGACGCGGGTTGATCAACGCCTCGTGGTAGAACGCCTGTTCGGCAATCAGGTAGTCACGGCGGGTCAGCAACTGGTGCCGAAGATACTCCATCACCATACGCGCGATGTCGTCGGCCAGTCGAAAGCGGTCAGTCGGACTGCCGGAACTGCGGCTCATCATGTCGCGCAGGATGACTTCGGTGTTCTGCCAGAGCGTGGACAGGTAATCGGCACTGCGCTGCACGTACTGGGCGAAGGCATCGGTCAGCAGGTCATTGATGTCCTTGAAATAGTAGGTGGTCGCCGACAGCGGCACCCCCGCTTCGGTGGCCACTGCACGGTGGCGCACAGCCCGTACACCGTCACGCACCACGATGCGCATGGCGGCATCCAGAATCACTTGCCTGCGCTGCTCACTGCCCTGGCGGGCGGTCTTGCGCCCCTGGTACTTGATACTTTTGGCTACGGCGCTTGCTACGCTGGCAGCGCCTTCTCTGGCAATCGTCAAAACAGCTTCCTTTTGAGTCGTCTTGAAAAAACCTTAAAAAAAAGCCGCCCATCGAAGGCGGCTGTTTTGGTACTGATTACGCTTGTGGGCGCATGTGCGGGAAGAGAATCACATCCCGGATCGACGGTGAGTTGGTGAGCAGCATCACCAGGCGATCGATACCGATCCCCTCACCCGCCGTTGGCGGCATGCCGTATTCCAGCGCACGCACGAAATCGGCGTCGTAGTGCATGGCTTCGTCATCACCGGCATCCTTGTCGGCCACTTGTGCCTGGAAGCGTTCGGCCTGGTCTTCAGCGTCATTGAGCTCGGAATAGGCGTTGGCAATTTCGCGGCCGCCGATGAACAACTCGAAACGGTCGGTAACACTCGGGTTGTCATCGTTGCGACGTGCCAGCGGCGACACTTCGAACGGGTACTGAGTGATGAAGTGCGGCTGCTCCAGCTTGTGCTCGACCAGCTCTTCGAAAATCATCACCTGCAGCTTGCCCAGACCTTCGAAGCCCAGCACTTTCGCGCCGGCTTTTTTGGCGATGGCGCGAGCCTTGTCGACATCCTGCAGATCGGCAGCGGTCAGCTCGGGGTTGTACTTGAGGATCGAATCGAACACCGAGAGGCGCACGAACGGCTCGCCGAAGTGGAACACCTTGTCGCCGTAAGGCACGTCGGTGCTGCCCAGAACCAGCTGCGCCAGCTCACGGAACAGTTCCTCGGTGAGGTCCATGTTGTCTTCGTAATCTGCGTAAGCCTGGTAAAACTCGAGCATGGTGAACTCGGGGTTGTGCCGGGTCGAAACGCCTTCGTTACGGAAGTTGCGGTTGATCTCGAAAACCTTTTCGAAGCCGCCGACCACCAGGCGCTTGAGGTACAGCTCCGGCGCAATACGCAGGAACATTTCCATGTCCAGCGCGTTGTGGTGGGTTTCGAACGGTTTGGCCGCTGCGCCGCCGGGAATGGTCTGCAACATCGGCGTTTCGACTTCAAGGAAGTCGCGCTTCATCAGAAAGCTGCGGATGTGAGCAATGACCTGCGAGCGCACGCGGAAGGTTTCACGCACGTCTTCGTTGACAATCAGGTCGACATAACGCTGACGGTAGCGCTGTTCGGTGTCGGTCAGGCCGTGATGCTTGTCCGGCAGCGGGCGCAGCGATTTGGTCAGCAGGCGCACGCTGGTCATTTCGACGTACAGGTCGCCCTTGCCGGAACGCGCTAGCGTACCTTCGGCAGCAATGATGTCACCCAGGTCCCAGGTTTTTACCTCGGCCAGGGTTTCTTCAGGCAGGGTCTTGCGGTTGACGTACACCTGGATGCGCCCGGTCATGTCCTGAATGACCATGAACGAGCCGCGGTTGAGCATGATACGACCGGCAACCTTGACCGGAATCGCTGCTTCTGCCAGTTCTTCCTTGGTCTTGTCGACGTACTGTTTCTGCAAGTCGTTGCAGTAGCTGTCGCGGCGGAAGTCGTTGGGGAAGGCCTGACCCTTGGCACGGCCGGCAGCAAGCTTTTCCTTGCGCAGGGCGATCAGGGTGTTTTCTTCCTGTTGCAGGGCTTGCGGGTCGAGTTGTTGGTCGCTCATGTCTTTAGATATTCCATCACAGGTTCGCCCTCGCTTCGCGGCGAGGGGCTTGAGGTGTCGGCTGACGGTTTACAGCCCTTGCTTGAGACTTGCGATCAGGTATTCGTCGATATCGCCATCCAGCACCTTGTCGCAGTCGCTGCGTTCGATGTTGGTGCGCAGGTCCTTGATACGCGAGGCGTCCAGTACGTAGGAGCGAATCTGGTGACCCCAGCCAATGTCGGACTTGGTGTCTTCAAGCGCCTGGGACGCTGCGTTGCGCTTCTGCACTTCCTGCTCATACAAACGGGCCCGCAGCATTTTCATGGCGGTGTCCTTGTTCGCATGCTGGGAACGCTCGTTCTGGCAACTGACCACGGTGTTGGTCGGAACGTGGGTGATACGTACCGCCGAGTCGGTGGTGTTTACGTGCTGACCACCGGCCCCGGAGGAGCGGTAGGTGTCGATGCGCAGGTCCGACGGGTTGATGTCGATTTCGATGTTGTCATCGATTTCAGGCGACACGAACACGGCCGAGAACGACGTATGGCGACGGTTGCCGGAGTCGAACGGGCTCTTGCGCACCAGGCGGTGCACGCCGATCTCGGTACGCAACCAGCCAAAGGCGTATTCGCCCTTGATGTGCACGGTCGCGCCTTTGATACCGGCCACTTCACCGGCAGACAGTTCCATGATGGTGGCGTCGAAACCGCGCTTGTCAGCCCAGCGCAGGTACATGCGCAGCAGGATGTTGGCCCAGTCCTGCGCTTCGGTGCCGCCGGAACCGGCCTGGATGTCCAGATAGGCGTTGTTGGGGTCCATTTCGCCGCTGAACATGCGGCGAAACTCGAGTTTTTCCAGCGATGCACGCAGGCGCTCGACTTCGGCGGCGACGTCATCGACGGCAGCCTGGTCTTCTTCTTCGGCGGACATCAGCAGCAGGTCTTTGGCATCGACCAGCCCGGAGGACATTTCGTCCAGGGTTTCGACGATCTGCGCCAGCAGGGAACGCTCGCGCCCCAGCTCCTGGGCGTAGGCCGGGTTGTTCCAGACGTTCGGGTCTTCGAGCTCGCGGTTTACTTCGGTCAGACGATCATGTTTGTGATCGTAGTCAAAGATACCCCCGAATGGTTTCGGAGCGTTCGGACAAATCCTTGATGCTGTTTAGGATCGGGTTGATTTCCATGGTAGGCAGCACTCGCAGGCGAAATTTTCAAAGCCGACGAGTATACCCCAGGCGCGACAACGAAAGCAGCCTGTCGAACGGGCCTTGTGCAGCCTATTTTATCGGTGGCGCATTGCATCAGCCGACGGCTACCTGATTGCGCCCGTTGTTCTTGGCCAGATAGAGCCCTTTGTCGGCGTCAAGAATCAACTCGCGACTGGACATTTCCAGCTGCGGTGTCACGGTGGCAACGCCGATGCTGACGGTCAGGCTTGACCCGGCAGCCGGAGCAATATGCGGAATCTTCATGCCCGCCACACTCTGGCGCAGCTTTTCCGCCAGCAGGCGTGCGCCGCCCGGAGAAGTATTGGGCAGCACCATGGCGAACTCTTCCCCTCCGTAGCGCGCCGGCAGATCAGACGGACGGCTGCAACTGTTGCGAATCGCCTTGGCCACCTGGCGCAATGCTTCGTCGCCCTCCAGATGGCCGAAGTTATCGTTGTAGGCCTTGAAGTAGTCCACGTCGATCATCAGCATCGACAGCTGAGTCTGATCACGCACCGCCCTGCGCCATTCCAGTTCCAGATACTCGTCGAAATGACGACGGTTCGACAGCCCGGTCAGGCCGTCGGAGTTCATCAGGCGCTGCAAGACCAGATTGGTGTCGAGCAACTGTTGCTGACTGACCCGTAACGCGCGGTAGGCCTCATCACGCTGCAATAGCGTCATGTAAGAGCGCGAGTGGTAGCGAATGCGCGCGACCAGTTCGATGTTATCCGGCAGCTTGACCAGATAGTCATTGGCACCGGCCGTGAACGCCGCGCTCTTGATCAGCGGATCTTCCTTGGTGGAGAGCACGATGATCGGGATGTCTCGGGTCAGCGGGTTGCTGCGGTATTCACGCACCAGGGTCAGGCCGTCCAGGCCCGGCATCACCAGATCCTGGAGAATGACCGTCGGCTTGATCTGCACCGCCTGGGCAATCGCCTGATACGGATCGGCGCAGAAATGGAAGTCGATCGACTCGTGCCCTGCCAGACCGCGCCGGACTGCCTCGCCAATCATCGCCTGATCGTCAACCAGCAGCACCATCGCATTGTTTTCATCCGAGGCTTTGATGTCGTCCATTGGCACATCATGCATGAAATTTCTCCTGGTCTCCGACTGCCCGCTGGATCATCTCGGCAGTCATTGAATAAATACCTCGATCAAGCGAGGTGCAATGGCGGACAGCGTGCGAATTTCAACCGCGGCATCGATGTCGGCGGCGGCCTTGGGCATGCCGTACACCGCAGAGCTGGCCTGATCCTGAGCGATGGTCAGAAACCCCCGCTCTCGCATGGCCTTGAGCCCCTGCGCACCATCGCGGCCCATGCCGGTCAATAGCACACCTACCGCGTCGCCGCTCCAATAACGAGTCACGCTCTCGAAAAACACGTCAATCGAGGGCCTGTATATTTCATTCACCGGTTCCGCCGTATAAGCCAGCGTACCGTCTTTCAATAAGCGAATATGGTGATTGGTGCCCGCCAGCAGCACGACTCCAGGCTGTGGCGTTTCGCCCTCGCGGGCCAGCCGGACCGGCACGCCGGAAACCGAGCACAGCCAATCGGCCATGCCCGCGGCGAACACCTGATCGACATGCTGGACCAGCACGATGGCTGGCGAAAAACTCGCCGGCAAGCCTTTGAGCAGGATCTCCAGCGCCGCCGGACCGCCCGCAGAAGAACCGATGGCCACCAGACTGTCGCGTCTGGCGGTCTGACGCATCGGCGCCGCCACAACCTGCTCGCGGTTGCCGCGCTGGTCCATCAGCCATTCGATATTGAGCACCTTGCGCAGCAGCGGCATGGCAGCCTCTTTCGGGTTGGGACCGCCGATGGCCGGCGTATCCACCACGTCCAGGGCGCCGTGACCCATGGCCTCGAAAACGCGGCGCATGTTCTGCTCGCGGTCAACCGTGACGATGACGATGGCGCAGGGCGTTTCGGCCATGATCCGGCGCGTGGCTTCCACGCCGTCCATCACCGGCATGATCAGGTCCATGAGGATCAGGTCCGGCGTCTGCTCCATGCAGCGCTGTACCGCTTCGGCACCGTTGGCCGCCACCCAGATGATCTTGTGTGCAGGCTCGAAGGCCAGCGCCCGACGCAAGGCCTCGATCGCCATGGGCATATCGTTGACGATGGCAATCTTCATCCTTGCGCGTCTCCAATGAGTTCGACGACCGCGTCGAGCAAGGCATCATCATGAAAACTGGCCTTGGCCAGATAATAGTCGGCTCCGGCGTCCAGGCCACGACGTCTGTCTTCTTCGCGATCCTTGTAGGAAACGACCATCACCGGCAACGACTGCAAACGTGTATCGCGGCGTAACAGCGTCACCAGTTCGATACCGTCCATGCGCGGCATGTCGATGTCGGTGATCAGCAGGTCGAAGTCTTCGGCACGCAAGGCATTCCAGCCATCCATACCGTCCACGGCCACCGCCACTTCATAGCCACGACCCACCAGCAACTTGCGTTCGAGCTCGCGCACGGTCAGCGAGTCATCGACCACCAGGACGCGTTTGCGCGTCACTTGATCCACTTGGCGGTGACGCCGGTCGATGCGTTCGAGGCGCCCGGTGTTGAGCAGTTTTTCCACCGAGCGCAGCATGTCTTCGACGTCGATGATCAGTACCACCGACCCGTCATCGAGCAGCGCGCCCGCCGAGACATCCTGAACCTTGCCCAAACGCGCATCCAGCGGCATGACCACCAGCGTGCGCTCACCGATGAAGCGCTCGACGGCGACCCCGTAAACAGCGTCGCGTTCGCGGATCACCACCACCTTGAGCGCTTCTCCGGCATTCTGCGCAGGCGGACGATTCAATAACTGGCTGGCCGAAACCAGGCCGACATGACGTTCTTCGTCCCAGAAATGCTGACGCCCTTCAAGCTGCACGATTTCATCGGGCTGCAAGTCGCGCATGCGTTCAATGTGGGCCAACGGGAAAGCGTAGGCTTCGCCGCCGACCTCGACGACCAGGCTGCGCACCACGGAAAGCGTCAAGGGCATTTCAATCCTGAAACGACTGCCCTCGCCCGCCCATTGCTGCAATTCAACGCCACCGTGCATCTGGCGAACCATATGCTGCACGGCGTCCAGACCAACGCCACGCCCGGAAATCTGCGTGACCTTGTCACGCATGCTGAAGCCCGGCAGGAACAGAAAGCTCAGCAGCTCTTCTTCGCTCAACTGCTCGGCCGTTTCCACCGGGGAGAGCTTGCGCTCCACTATGTTTTGCCGCAGACGATCCAGGTCCACGCCGCCGCCGTCATCGCTCAGCTCGACCACCAGCAAGCCGGCCTGATGCGAGGCCTGCAAGCGAATCAAGCCTTCGGGGGCCTTGCCCGCCGCGATTCGCCGCTCCGGCGATTCGATACCGTGATCGACGGCATTACGCAGCAGATGGGTCAACGGCGCTTCGAGCTTTTCCAGCACATCGCGGTCGACCTGGGTCTTCTCGCCTTCGATCTGCAACCGGACCTGTTTGCCCAGTTCGCGCCCCAGATCGCGCACCATCCGCGCCTGACCGTTCAACACGTCTGCGAAAGGCCGCATGCGGCAAGCCAGCGCCGTGTCATATAGCAATTGCGCGCGTTGCGCCGACTGCCAGCCAAATTCATCCAGCTCGGCAGTCTGCTGCACCAGCACCTGCTGCGCCTGGAACAACAGATTGCGCGCGTCTTCCAGGGCTTTCTGCACATCGGTTGGCGGACCTGCCTCGCCGAAACTCGCACCCAGCACCTCCAGCGCGCGGTCGCTGCTGCTCTGCAAACGCTTGAGCCGTTGCATGCCGGCCAGCAGCGGCTTGAGCCGCTGCGTCTCGACCAGTGATTTGCTGGACATGTCGAGCAGACCGTTCAAACGCTCGGCGGTGACCCGCAGCACGCGTTCGCCGCCTTCGCTGACTCGACGTTCACGCAGCGGCGAGAACGGTGCTTCCGGCTCGGGTGCAGCGGCGGTTGCCGGAGCGGCGGGCGACGGCGCGGGATCGGCAAGCGGCGGCGCAGCGGGCGACGAGCCGAGCTGCTGCATCGCAATGGCCAGTAACGGGTCCATTGGTGGCTCTGCCAACGGCGTAACCACCGTGCGCGCAGCACCGGCACCGGAGGCCAGCAACGCGTTGAGCCTTTCAACGTAAGCGTCGATGTCGGCCTGAGTCACGCTGGCACCACCCGGCGTGGCAATGCGCATCAACAGGTCTGTGCCGGACAGCAGCGCATCGATGTGCTCGGGCTGCAACAACAGACGCCCTTCCTGAGCGCTGACCAGGCAATCTTCCATGACATGCGCCACGCTGACGCCGAAATCGACGCCAACAATTCGCGCCGCGCCCTTGAGCGAGTGCGCCGCACGCATGCAGGCTTCCAGTTGATCCGCCTGAGTCGGGTTGCGCTCCAGCGCCAGCAGACCGGCACTCAGCACCTGAGTCTGCGCATCGGCCTCCAGCGTGAACAGTTCGAACAGCGAGGCATCACGCATCTGATCGGGTGTCATGTAAGGCTCCGGTGAACCGCCGACAACAACTGATCTTCGTCCAGCCAGCGCAGGCTGCGACCCTGCCATTGCAGAACGCCGCGTGTGAAGCGCGCATTGGCGTGCGTACCGGAAGCCGAAGCTGCCTCCAGCTCACGTTCGTCGATGGCATGGATGCCATCGACTTCATCGACCGGCACCACCACCGGTCCGCCTTCGGCCGCGACGATCAGCATGCGCGGTACAACCCGCGAAGACGGGGAAGGCGCAGCATGGCTGTCGAGGCCCAGCAATTCGACCAGCGAGATGCACGCCACCAGCGCGCCGCGCACGTTAGCGACACCGAGCATGGCACGCGAGCGCTGATGGGGCAGCGAGTGGATAGTCTGGTGCAGTGCGACTTCCGAAAGGCAGCGGGAAACCAGCCCCAGCCACTCATCACCGAGACGAAACACCAGAATCGAACGGATCTTGATATCGCGTTGCAACGCCGAGCCCTGAAACTGCTCGTGATGTTCCTGAGCCAGCGCGTAGCGATCCAGCAGGCGCGTGGCCGCAGCGGAATACACAGCACAGTTGCGGCAGTGGATGTGGTCTGCCAGCAAGGGACAGGAACGGTCGCCGTGAATGCCGATACGGTTCCAGCAGTCGTCGATGTCCTGAGCTTGATCATGGGTAAGGCTGGAAAAACCGGACGGGCCCGTCATCAATGGTTTCCTTGTTTATTCGTGCCGCGCGCGGCCCGGTCCTGCAAACGCCGGGCCCCGGCAGTGTCGCCCTGCGCAGCCAGCAACGCCGCCAGTTGCGCCAGCGATTCGCGGTGCTGCGGTTGCAGGTACAACGCCTTGCGATAAAAACCCTGGGCCTGAGCGACACTGCCCGCCACTTCACTGAGCAGGCCCAGCCAGTAGAACACTTGGGCAACGGGCTCATGCTGTTGCAGATAGCGCTCGCACGCAGCCCGCGCTGCAGCGCTGTTGCCCTCGTTGGCAAGGTTCGCGATGCTGTCGAGCAGCGCCGCTGCTGCATCGTTGCCGACCCCGGCCGGTTTGACGCTGGGGGCGAACGCGGCGGAGGTGCGTCCGGCGGGTCGCGGCGCGGGTGCCCGTGCCGGGACGTCGGGCGTCGGACGTGCAGCCTTGGCGGCCTCGGACGCGCGGGCCGGTGCCGGGGCGGTCTGCTCCTGCGGTGCGTGGCTGAAGGCGAACGACTGTGCGATACCAATCGGGCGCATGCCGATGCCCGCCAGCAGATTGCCCTCGGCCGGACCGATGAACAGCAGGCCGTCTTGCCGGGTCAGTTGCTTGAGAACCCGAAACACCCGCTGCTGGGTCTGCTGATCGAAATAGATCACCAGATTGCGACAAAAAACGATGTCGTAGGCCACCTCAGCGGCCAGTTTTGGATCAAGCAGGTTGCCGGACTGAAAGTTCACGCAGGCGCGTATTCGCTCGGATACTTCAAAGCCTTCCGGCACAGGGCTGAAATAGCGCTCGCGAAACCCCAGTTCGTCGCCCCTGAACGAGTTCTTGCCATAAATGCCACGCTCGGCTTTGGCAATCGACACCGGGCTGATATCGATGGCTTCGACCTTGAACTGTCGGGCATCGACGCCAGCATCGAACAACGCCATGACCATCGAGTAGGGTTCTTCGCCGGTCGAGCACGGCAGGCTGAGAATCCGCAGTGGGCGCACACCGGCAAGATTGGCCACGCGCTCACGGGCCAGCTTGCCCAGCGTCGCGAACGACTCCGGGTAGCGGAAAAAAGAGGTTTCCGGAACAATCACCGCCTCGATCAGCGCCTGCTGTTCCTGGGGTGATGTCACCAGCAGTTGCCAATAGCCGTCGCGGTCCGCACAACCGACCGTGGCAGCACGCTGACGCAGGGCGCGTTCGATGATCGCTTCGCCGACAGAAGTCACATCGAGCCCGATACGGTCCTTGAGAAAGCTGAAAAAGCGCGCGTCATCGCTCATGGCGCGTCCTCGAGCAGCTCAAGGCTGATCGGCGTCGCTGGAAACAGCAGTTCGCGGACCGGCTCGCTCAGCAGTTCGCGAACGTGAATCCATTGCAGCAGCCCCTGCTCATCCTCGCGGACAGGACCGAGGTAAGGGGCCAGGCGATTATCCAGACCATATTCCTTGAACTCGGACGCCGGGCAACGCAGGGTTTCGGTTGCCTGCTCCAGAATCAGCCCCAGCAGCGGCGCCGGATGCAGGTCGTCGTGCCGATAATGCACCAGCACCATGCGCGTGCTGGTTCGTGCCCGCGCTGGCTGGCCGGAATTCAAGGCACTGATATCGATCACCGGCACGATTTCGCCACGGTGCGAAAAAATACCCGCCACCCAATGCGGCGCCCGGGCGATGGTCTTGAGCTTCACCCGTGGCAGGATCTCGGCAATCTCGGTCGCTTCCAGGGCATAGCGATCTTCACCGATGCAAAACAGCAGGAAAAGCTTGTTGGCGATGACTGACGAATCGACGCGCCGTGGCGATGGCTCCTTCATGGTCCGGACTCAGACTTTGAAGCGCGATACGCCACTGCGCAAGCCGACCGCTACCTGACTCAACTCGTCGATGGCGAAACTGGCTTGACGCAGTGAGTCGACGGTCTGGCTGCTGGCATCGGCCAGTTGCACCAGCGCCTGATTGATCTGCTCGGCACCGGTGGCCTGCGCCTGCATGCCTTCGTTGACCATCAGCACGCGTGGAGCCAGGGCCTGAACCTGATGAATGATCTGCGACAGCTGCTCACCGACCTGAGTGACTTCGAACATGCCTCGGCGAACTTCTTCGGAAAACTTGTCCATGCCCATGACACCCGCCGAAACCGCCGACTGGATCTCGCGCACCATCTGTTCAATGTCGTACGTGGCAACCGCCGTCTGGTCGGCCAGGCGCCGCACCTCGGTCGCCACCACCGCGAACCCGCGTCCGTACTCGCCGGCCTTTTCCGCCTCGATGGCAGCGTTCAACGACAGCAGATTGGTCTGGTCGGCCACCTTGACGATGGTCACCACCACCTGATTGATGTTGCCGGCCTTCTCATTGAGGATCGCCAGTTTGGCGTTGACCAGATTGGCCGCGCCCATCACCTGATGCATGGTGTCTTCCATGCGCGCCAGCCCCTGTTGACCGGAGCCCGCAAGAATCGACGCCTGATCGGCCGCCGAAGTGACCTCGGTCATGGTGCGCACCAGATCACGCGAGGTCGCAGCAATTTCCCGTGACGTCGCACCGATTTCGGTGGTGGTCGCAGCGGTCTCGGTGGCGGTGGCCTGTTGCTGGCGCGAGGTGGCCGCGATTTCCGTGACCGAGGTGGTGACCTGCACCGAAGACCGCTGGGCCTGTGCCACCAACGCGACCAGTTCGGTCATCATGTCGTTGAAGCCGGTTTCAACCGTGTTGAACTCATCCTTGCGGGCCAGGTTAAGGCGCGTGCTCAGATCGCCGGTGCGCATGGTGTCGAGAATGCGCACGATGAGCTGCATCGGCGACATGATCGAGCGCATCATAAGCAGACCGCAGGCGGTGGAGGCCATGATCGCGACCAGCAAGGACACGATCATGCTGATTTTGGCGGCCAGTACCGCATTGACGATATTGTTGGTCGCCTCATCGGCCAGCTTTTTATTCATGACAATGACGTCGTTGAGCTGCTTGCGGCCCGCAAGCCATACAGGGTTGACCTCGCCAAAGAACTCGGCCCGTGCGTTCGCATAGTCGCCGCGATCGTATTGGGCAAGCACTTCATTGAGCATGCGGGAATAGGCTTCGCGGCGCTTTTCGAAGACTGCAAAGCTGTCCGCGTCTTGCTTGTCGAAAATGGATTTCTTGTAGCCATCCATCTGCGCTTGAAGGTTCTCGTCAAACCCCTGGTACTGGTCTTTTTCCTGCTTGGTCAGCGGACGTGCCGCGCCTTCGGCGATCAATTCCAGCGTGCGGATATAGCTTTCGCCCCATGCGCTGCGCACCAGCGTACTGTAGTAAACGCCGGGTAGCGCATCGAAGCGGACTTGCTCTTCACTGGACTCGATTGACAGCAGCCGCGAGTAAGACACAACCACCATCAACAGCATGATGGCAATGATGACGGCAAAGCTCGCCAGAATCCGTTGGCGCAAGGTCCAGTTCTTCACAGTCATCCCTCAAGAATTCAACGACGGCGTCAGCCGTGTTCAAGATGCAGACCGACGAACGGTCCAGGCGGCGTGAGTATAGCCCAGCCTGCAGAGGCCGGGCGGGCAAGACGAGAATCAGCTCGTCAGGCCTTTTAATCGCACCCTTCAATTATTTTCGGCCACAGCCCGTACTACTTGAGCGCCATGTGTAACGAATAAGCAGGTACATAAATAGTTAGCGCTTGCCGGGTGAATCTCGGACGTAAGCTTCGTCGCCTCTTCACTAACGACAAGGCACTTCTGATGCTCGATTCATTACAGTCGGACAGCGCTCCGACAAACTCTCATGTGCACACTATAAAAAACAAGACTCCCGATTGGCTGCTTCAGGCCGGACCGACCGTTCATGCGACCCTGCGCAAATCCTCCCGGCATGCGCCGCGCTGGCTGAAGGACGCCCGTACATCCAGCCCCGCGCAGCTCGACGAGCTGCAACGGCTGTACGCCGAGCACCGCCGCAACGAGCAAACAGTCGGCCCGACACTGGATCGCCTGTCGACGCTGGAAGACTTCGCAAAACCCTTGCTGACAGCGGCCATCAAAGAGCGCTTCGGGCTGGACATCGACGTCGCCAATACCTGGCTGTTTCACGCCAGTCGCGCCACGGTCGACTCGTCGTTCGTGACAGCCTCCAGGGACCCGATAACGCAAGCGAATGCGGCGCTGAAAGCCGCCAACCAGACCTTGCTCGCCGCAGCGCTACAGAACTTCGAGGCCTGGGAAACCGCCCCGGGCGCCATGGACTCGGACGCGGGCACCAAGGCCGAAGTGTTTTCGTCGTTCGAAGTCATTGGCAACTACATTGGCGGCAAATCCGTACCGATTTCCCCCATGGCGTTCGCGGCGCTGTGCCGCGAACTGGACCTGGGCGGCAAGTACCAGGCGCATCTCAAATCCGTCTTCAGCGCACCTTCAACGCCCGAAGAAACATCCGCCGCCGCAGCATCGAGACTGCGCAATGACTTCATGCAACTGGAGTCCTCCGCTATCAGGCTGCAATTGCAGATCGCCGCGCTTCAAGGGCTGGTCAGCGAGCCGCTACAGAGTGCGCTGCTGCAGATTCTCGATGGCCGACAAGACGTGCGGCTCGATGACAGGCCGGTCAACTGCAGCGTACTGTGTCTGGGCGATGTCGAGTTGAATGGCCTGTTTGTGATCGGCAAGGATCGGGACACGGCAACCGCGCTGGAAACGATTGTCGTCTACATACCCGACGATCCCATCGCGCCGCTGAAGGAGTACGCCTCGGTCCCGGTCTTCATAAACTCGCTGCGCGACCGCATGTTCGTCAAAGGGTATCTGAACTTCTTCAAGCGCTTCATCCCGGCGCGGCACCGAAATGCAGTGCTGGAGCAACTGTTCGAACGTCTGCATCCCAAGGTCAGGAAAGGCGGTATTTTCGAGCGTCAGTGGCTGGAGCGCGAAGAAGATCGCAACGCCCGCCTGCACCTGCGAGAAACCCCGCTGAGCGGCCCGTTGCTGGAAGAACTGTACGATCGCAAACAAGCCGTACTGCGCGACGACGCCTTGTTTCAGGGGGTGCCGACGGCGGATGAGGATCAAAAGACGTTCGACGAGCGCGTGCAATATTTCAAGAGCAAAGCCCTCGACGTCTTGAACATTGCGAGCTTCGTCGTCCCGGTATTGGGTGAACTGATGCTGGCTGTGACTGCCGCGCAGCTGATTCACGAAGTTTACGAAGGCGTGGAAAGCTGGGCGAAAGACGAGAAACAGCAAGCGCTCGACTATCTGTTCGATGTCGTGGAAAACATTGCCCTGATGGCGGCCCTCGGCGCTGCGACGGCCGGAGGCGCAGGCATTCCTGCCCTGCACGTGCCCGAGTTCGCCCGCGATCTGAAACTCGTCGAGTTGCCGGACGGCACGACACGTTTGTGGAAGCCCGACCTCACGCCTTTCGCGCATGACATCGTGCTGCCCGCCAGTCTGCAGCCCGACGCCGCAGGCCTGTACACATGGCAGGGCAAGCAATGGCTGCCCCTTGAAGGACGCACCTATTCCGTCAAACCCGGCAAAACCGGCGATGGCTACCGGATGCAACACCCGACCCGGGCGGACAGCTACCAGCCCGCCTTGCGGCACAATGGTGCCGGTGCGTGGCTGCACGAGCTGGATCAGCCGCTGGACATGGAGGGCCTGACGCTGTTCCGCCGCCTGGGCTACTCCAGCGAGGCGTTTTCCGACACCACAGCCCGGCACCTGCTGAACATCAGCAACACCTCTGAAGCGGCGATGCGTCAGGCGCTGGCAGATCAGGTACGCCCGCCCGCGCTGCTCGAAGACAGCGCCCGGCGGTTCCGGCTGGACCAGGCAATCGACCGGTTTATCGAGCAGATGGCAGCCAACGACCCGACAGCCTCAGCCGCACTGCAACTCGAACTGTTGAGCCAGTATCATCGCTGGCCGAACAACCGGGCGCTGACGCTGGTGGATGCCGAAGGCAACACACTTCAGACCTTCCCCCCGCCGCACGAGGCGGTAACCCGTGACAGCCTCATCACGATTCGTGTCGACCAGCCTGATGCCCTGCGCCAGGCGCTGGAGAAACTGAGCAATCTCGAGATCCGCACCCTGCTCGACGAAGAGTTCGGTGCAGGCCAGCCGAGTGTTTCGGCGCGGCTGAACACGCTGCGGGCGACATTGACGGCGCGTGCCAAGGAGACCCGGGCCTGGTTGTTCGAGTCACGTTACCGCGCTTTGAACGTTGCCGATGCAGACGGAGCCCAGACCCTTCAGAACACCTTTTCCGGGCTGCCACCTGCGGTTGTGCAGGAACTGGTCGGCCACGCAACGCCAGTAGAACGAGCGCAACTGATCACGGAGCGCCGCGTACCGTTACGCATCGCCGAAGAGGCCAGCGTGTATATGCAGCACATACGATTGGCGCGGGCCTATGAAGGGCTTTATCTGACATCGGTATCCAGCGCCGATACCGATTGCCTTGCGCTGCACAGCCTTGAAGCGTTGCCGCAATGGCCATCGCGGGTCAGGCTCGAAGTGCACAATCGCTTTTTCGGTGGCCCGCTGATCGACAGCATCGGGCCGCAGGATGCGCCGATTCGCAAGGTGCTGATCAAAGACGGCAACCGTTACGAGGCCCGTGACGCCGACGACCGCCATCTGCATGGCCTGGATGATCTGTATTCGTCCGTACTCCACGCGTTGCCGGATGCCGAGCGCAACCAGCTGGGCTTTCCTCATACCGGTCAGGGCCAAGCGCTGGCGGCGCTGGTCCAGAACAATCCCCTGCCGCGCCAGGATCTTGCGCCCTTGCTGAACATGCAGGCCATCAAGCCTGGTTCCCGATCGCCCATGCGTCTGGCCGACGGCCGCCTGGGTTACCCGCTGAGCGGTCGCGGCGAGGTCGACTGGCACATGACCGACGAAAGCCTGCTGGACAAGATCCGCATACTGGAACTGGAGGACGCGTTCCCGGAGGACATTCTCAGCCGCCTGCGGCAGACCGGTTGGAACAACCGGGAAATCGATCAGCGCCTCAACACACTGTTGGGAGAACAACTGGATCTGCGGGCGAGCCTGACTGCCTGGACCGATGAAATCATCGCAATGCCGCCCATGAGTCAGGCGCATATCGACAGCCGGGAGCGCATCAGTGAGGCGATCTGGAGCCACTGGCGTCTCAACAATCTGCCTGAGATCGGACGCACCGTCGAACCGCTGCGCCTGCAGTATGTGTCCCTGACCGATTTCCCTCGCTACCTGCCGGACTTTGTCTATGCCCGGGTGACCGGACTGCATCTGGAAAACATCTCGATCGAACCCCGGCTGCACACCAATGCTGCGGTTGCACAGCCGGTTGACGTGAATCTGCCTCGTCAGTTAACCAACACATTCGAGCTGGGGCACTTCCTGCAACGTTTCCCCAATGCACGATCACTGCACCTGATCAGCGAGCCCAGCGCCGGACTCGATCCACAGTCGTCAGTGTTTCTCAACCTGCCGCAGTGGGTGTCCAGCATGCTGCCCCAGCTCGACGAACTGGGGCTGATCAACCAAGGCATCTTTCTGGACCAGATGCAGATGAACCACTTTCGCAGCATGCCCAACCTCCGGACGCTGGACCTCAGCGGCAATCGAGTGGTCAGCATGATGCCTATGGATCTGGACTGGCTGCATCTGGACCGACTGGTGCTGGAGCGCGTAGGCCTGCACCGCTGGCCTAACTGGCTGACCGATTTGATCCCGAACAACATCCGCGAACTCTCGGTGGCACACAACAACCTGACGGAGCTGCCGGGCTGGATTCTCGACAACCCGCCCAGCGCAGGCAATCAGACCCTGATCGATTTGCGCGGCAACAGCCTTTCCCGGCACACCGCGATACAGGCACGCATCAACGAGTCCGTATCCAGTCGCTCGTTCCGGTTTGTCATGGATACTCCGCTTGCTGTGCAGGCCGCCGTGAACATGCAACTGCAGCAAGGGGCCGAACTGATTGCAGCGCTCGATGAATGGAGCAATGCCTCCAGTTCGCTGTCCATTCCGAGCGAGCACACACTCGCAGCACGCCGCCAGATCGGCGCGGTGCTGATCAATCACTGGCGAACCTTCAGCCTGGGGCAGATTTACAACCCGCTGCGTTTTGCCGACATCGCGCTGGTCGACTTCCCCCGCCACCTGCCGGAGTTTTTCTATCGCCAGGTGCGCCACTTGCACCTGAACCGAATCACCGGAACGGCAGCGGATCTCGATCAGCTACTGCGCCCCATGACTGAACTCAGTTCGCTGGAAATAACGGGGCATGTCACACCGCTGGGCCAACTGCCACCAGCCTTGCTGGAGCTCCGAGCATTGCGCTCGCTTAGCCTCAACGACCAAGGGCTGGTGCTCGATCAGCAGCACATCGATTTCTTCAGCCGTCTGCCGAGGCTGGAGCGACTGGAACTGGAAAACAACCGGCTGGGCGCCATCAACAGCCTGTCAGGCCTGCGGAACACTGGACTGACCTGGTTATCGCTGAACAATGTCGAGATGAGCGAATGGCCAGCCTGGCTGGATGACCTTGTTCCAGGGCAACTCACGACGCTGCTGCTTGAAAGTAATCTGATCCACGAACTGCCGGAAAACATTCTTGCCAATCCGCACAGTCAGTCACACACGGAAATCAGCCTGATGAACAATCCGCTCTCCGAAGAGACCATGCGCCGTGCACAGATGTCAGAACGTTACGGGCGTGCTTACACCTTTGACATGGACGTGCCGCAGGAGCTCGCGTGGGAATGGAGGGAAAACGCCGACGCTAATAACTCCAACGACTCGATCTCGGACTACATATCCGAAGGAAGTCGTACTCCCACGCCGGATTCGATCACTGTCGAGCCTTGGCTGGACGATGCCAACCCATTGAGCGGCGAGCGCCGACAGATATGGGAGCAACTGGAAGCCGGCGAGCATGCCGACCACCTGCTGGAGCTGATCAGTTCGCTGCGCCAAAGCTCTGATTATCGCAATACCGCCCATCGAGCAGCTTTTCAGGAGCGTGTCTGGCGCGTGCTGGCAGCGGTGAATCAGGATCCGCAGTTACGCATGACACTGAACGCGATTGCCGAGGAACCGGTCAGGCTGCTCCGCGATAACAACACCTGTTCGGACGGTGTTCTTCTGGAGTTCAACCAGATAGAAGTGCTGGTGTTCACCCGTAAGACCGTGCAGGACGTGGTATCCGAGCGACGCGGTGCAGCGCTTTATCAGATGACTGTGCAGCTTTATCGCTTGTCCGAACTGGACGCTGCAGCCCGCGAACAGGCCGGAACAAGAGACGAAGCCGAAGTCCGTCTGGCGTACCGCACGCACTGGGCAAGCGCACTGGAGTTGCCAGTACCACCTGGGGGAATGCTGTTCGAAGCCCATGCCGCGCTTCGGCCAGGAGAGCTGGACACCGCCCTTTTGCGCGTGCAGACCGGCGAGCAGGGTGACCCGTTCCTGAGCTTTGCTGCACAGCAGGATTATTGGGTCAGCTATCTGCGAGAAGCCCATCCAGGCCGGTTTGACGCACTTGAGCGTCTCTACCGAACCGATCTGACACACCTGACCGATGAGTTCGAGCAACGCAATATCAATCTGGACAGCCCGGAGTACGAAGCCCGGATCCGGGAGTTCGAAGCGCGCTTCAAGGATCAGCAAGCAACGCTGATCAGAGAACTGACCAACGCCGAGGGGCTGGAACACCGTTGATAAAGCGGGTCGTCTGACACCTGTGTCGGCATCAGGCGACCCGCAGTGAAAGCTTACTGAGCGTCCTTGACCTGCCCTTCCAGCTCGGCCTTGAGGCCAGGGTCGAGTTTCAACTGACGGGCCAGTTCATCCAGGTAGGCACGCTCCATGAAGTGCTCCTGATCCACCAGCATCACGCTGGCGATATACATTTCGGCAGCCATTTCCGGGGTGGTCGCAGTCCGGGCCACTTCGGCGGGGTCCAGCGGTTTATTCAGCTCGGCCTGTAGCCAGTGCTGCAGTTCCTGATCGGCGCTCAACTTGCTGAACTCGCCCTCGATCAACTCACGCTCGCGCTCATCAACGTGACCATCCGCTTTCGCCGCAGCAACCAGTGCCCGCAGGATCGCCTGGCTGTGCTGCTCGGCTTCGGCCTCAGGCAAACGGTCGATAGTCTGCGGTTCGCGCTGGCCGGTTACGCCCTGACTGGCCTGCCAATTGTTGTAAGCCTTGTAAGCCAGCACCCCCAACGCGGCCAGACCGCCGTAGGTCAGAACCTTGCCGCCCATACCCCGGGAGCGCTTGCCCTTGAGCAGCCCCATGGCTCCAGCGGCCAATGCACCTCCGCCCGCGCCGGATATCAGGCTGCCCAGGCCACTCTGACTGGCCCCATTACCTTTACCGCCCAGCAGGCTGCCCAGGCCGTTGATCAGCGACTCGCCGCTCGAGGACTTGCCGGACTTACCGTGAGCCTTGTCCTGTAACAGGCTTTGCCCGGACTTGAGCAGTTGATCGAGTAAACCACGCGTATTCACAGGAAACCTCCGATTGCGGTTGTCAGATGATTCATTGACCAGCAGTTTGCAGAGAAATCACCTGCCGCCGGTCAGTGGTGTGCTTCGGGATGTTACGGATGCAACGGACCGCCATTCATCCACTCGTGCCTGATATCGACTGAATCGCTTGCAACCCCTGCCGGTCATGAACGGTCAATGAAGGAAGACCCACATAACAAAAATGCGCACCTACACGCATTCGAATCGATTTTAAGCGTAAGCATCTTCATTTGAATGCCTTGCATCAAGATACAGTCCGCGAGGAGCGTGCCTTAAGTGATATCCCCTAATGGTTTTCCGGCAGGCGACAGCAAGGCGGCAGAGACTATTCGATCAAAGGACTGGAATCGAACATCGCTCGGATCGATCGAGCGTTGGCCGGCGTCGCTGAAAAACACCCTCAATCTGATCCTGAACTCACCGGAGTCGATGTACCTGCTCTGGGGACCGGACCTGATTTTTTTTCACAACGATGCCTACACCCCCATTCTCGGCCCGCGCAAGAATGAGGCAATCGGCGCGCTGGTCACCGACCTTTGGGCGGACGTCTGGGATCAGGTCGCCCCGCTGGTCATCGACGCCCTCGCCGGCAAAGCGTGTCATTTCCAGAACATGCCGCTGCGCATGGCGCGTTATGGCGAAACCGAGCAGACCTGGTGGTCTTTCTCGTTCTCCCCAGTGATCGATGAACACGGCGCGACCGTCGGCATGTTCTGCATCACCAACGAAACCACTCAACACGTCCTCAACCAGCAAGCGCTGCTGGACAATGAGCGGCAACGTCTGGAACTGATCGACAGGCTGGTCAGTCTGGAAAAACGCCAGACGGCCACACTGGAGCAACGCACCCACGAACTGGACACTTTCTGGGAACTGTCTCCCGACCCGCTGGCAATACTTGATTTCAACGGTATGTTCTTGCGGGTCAACCCGGCCTGGACGGCCATCCTCGGCCGCACGCAGGAGGAGTTGCTGGGCAGCTCGATCATGACCCTGCTGCATCCGGATGACGTCGATAACACCCAGAGCGCTTTGAAACACGCGGCCAGCCACGTTCTGCCACTGTTTGAAAACCGCTACCAGCATGTCGACGGGACGTATCAATGGTTCGGCTGGACCGCAGCGCCCGGCAACGGAATCATCTTCGCGCTGGGCAAGCACCTCAACCATGAAAAGCAGCGCATCGAGGCCTTGCGCGTCGCCGAGGAGACATTGATTCAGTCACAGAAAATGGAAGCGGTCGGGCAACTGACGGGTGGCCTGGCACATGACTTCAATAACCTGCTGATGGGCATCACCGGCAACATGGAGCTGCTGCTGTCACGAATCAGGCAGGAGCGCTTCACCGAACTGGATCGCTATATCAACGCAGCGCTGGAAGGCTCACGGCGCGCGGCTTCGCTGACGCACCGGCTGCTGGCCTTCTCGCGACGCCAGACGCTGGCCCCCAAAGCGACCGACATCGATCATCTGGTGGCGGGCATGGACGAGCTGATAAGGCGCACCGTCGGCCCCGCCATCGACATGCAGGTGGTGACGTCGCACGGCTTGTGGTCGACGCTGGTTGACCCGCATCAACTGGAAAACTCGCTGCTCAACCTGTGTCTCAATGCCAAGGACGCCATGCCGGACGGCGGTCGCTTGTTGATTCAGACGGCCAATCGCACGCTGACCGCCACGGCGGCCGCCCGACTTGGCTTGCCTGCCGGGCGCTACGTGGAACTGTCTGTCAGTGACACCGGCGCAGGCATGGGCAAGGACATCATTGGTCGCGTCTTCGATCCGTTCTTCACCACCAAACCCACCGGCATGGGCACCGGCCTGGGCCTTTCGATGATCTACGGTTTTGCACGCCAGTCGGGCGGCGCCGTAAACATCGTCTCGAACGTCGGAGAAGGCGCAAAAATCTGCATTCTATTGCCAATGCATAAGGGTGAGGCTGAAACCTTGGCGCTAGACAGCGGCGAACTCCAGGTGCCAGCACCAGGCACCGGCGATGAGACCATCCTGGTCGTCGATGACGAACCTGCTGTGCGGCTGCTGATTGCCGAATTGCTTGAAGACCTGGGCCATGTCGTGCTGCAGGCGGAAAAAGGCAGTGATGCACTGGTCATCCTGCAATCCAAGGCCGCCATCGATCTGCTGATTACCGATGTCGGTTTGCCCGGCGGCATGAACGGGCGGCAGGTGGCCGATGCGGCACGGGACGTGCGCCCGGATCTGAAAGTCCTGTTTGTGACTGGCTACGCTGAAAACGCGGTGCTGGCTCACGACACGCTGGAACCGGGCATGCATGTACTGCCAAAGCCGTTTGCCATTGCCGAGCTGATCAGCCGCGTGACGGAGTTGCTGGAAGGCGAATAAAAAACCGGGCGCTTGGCGGCGCCCGGTTCAGGATGCTTCGACCCGCCCCGAAACCAACGGTCAGTCGCGCAGATCCGACTCGTGAATCGGCTGATCCCGATGCGTAGCCCGTTGGTACTGTGCCGGCCAGGTCGCCTGGCGGCCGCCCAGATCTTCATCGGCACGCAGTGGCCAGTACGGATCACGCAGCAGCTCGCGGGCGAGCAGAATGATGTCGGCCTGACCGGTACGCAGAATGTGCTCTGCCTGCGCCGGATCGGTTATCATGCCCACCGTACCGGTGGCAATATCCGCCTCTTTGCGCACCTGTTCGGCGAAACGCGTCTGATAGCCCGGGCCGACCGGAATTTCAGCGTTCGCTGACGTGCCACCGGAAGACACATCAATCAGGTCGGTGCCCAATGCTTTCAGGCGACGGGCCAGTTCGACCGTTTCCTCGGCATTCCAGCCGTCTTCCACCCAGTCGGTGGCCGACACGCGAACGAACAACGGCAGCTCTTGCGGCCATACAGCACGGACCGCTTCGGTCACTTGCAGGGTCAGGCGAATCCGGTTTTCGAACGATCCGCCGTACTGGTCGGTACGCTGATTGCTCAATGGCGACAGAAATTGGTGCAGCAGGTAACCATGCGCTGCGTGGATTTCGACCACTTTGAAACCTGCGGTCAATGCGCGTCGCGCGGAGTCGACGAAGGCCTTGATCAGTTCCTGAATCTGCGTTTCGTTAAGTTGCACTGGCGCTGTGTGCTGCGGATCGAAAGCGATCGCCGAAGGCCCGACCGGGGTCCAGCCGCCTTCAGTCAAAGGCACACTGCCATGCTTGCCCAGCCATGGTCGCCAGGTGCTGGCCTTGCGACCGGCGTGGGCCAGCTGAATGCCCGCCACCGCACCTTGCGCATTGATGAAGCGCGTGATGCGTTGCAGCGGCTCGATCTGTTCGTCGCTCCAGAGACCAAGGTCTTCGGGTGTGATGCGCCCGTCCGGGGTGACCGCCATCGCTTCGCTGATGACAAGCCCGGCACCGCCGACGGCGCGGCTGCCCAAGTGCACCAGGTGCCAGTCGTTGGCCAGGCCGTCGACACTGGAATACTGGCACATCGGCGAAACAGCGATGCGATTGCGAAGGGTCAATTGGCGCAGTGTATAGGGTTCAAGCAGCAGACTCATGGCAACCTCTCGTAGTGACAATTCAGTTGTCCGGACCCGGTTCATTCACAGAACCGATTCCAGTGGACCGTAAAGTGTCGACAACCCGGCGGCGAGAGGGGTTCCTGCTGATTTTCAGCGTGGCGCGAGGTGGACCACCATCAACTGTACGGTTTCGTTACCGCGAAACTCGTTCAGATCCAGCTTGTACGCCAGCTCGACCCAACGGATGTTGGGGTTGGGCCAGACGTCGCGGTCGACGCTGAAGGCGATGCCATCCAGTTTGACGCTGCCGCATTCGGTCTTGAGTACCATCTTCAAATGGCGCTCGCCCACCACACGTTGCTCAACCAGCTGGAACACGCCATGAAACAGCGGCTCCGGAAAATGCTGGCCCCACGGACCGGCATTGCGCAAGGCGCGAGCCAGTTCAAGATGAAATTCTTCGACGGCCAGCGAGCCATCCGAGAGCAGGCGCCCGGTCAAATCCTGCTCGTCGAGCTGCCGGCGTACTTCCAGATCGAACGCGTCGGCAAAGGCCGGGTAGTTTTCTTCCGGCAGCGACAGGCCGGCAGCCATGGCGTGGCCGCCGAACTTGCTGATCAACTGCGGATGGCGTGCCGCCACAGCGTCCAGTGCATCACGGATATGAAACCCCGGCACCGAGCGGGCCGAGCCTTTGAGCACGCCCTCCCCGGCGCTGGCGAAAGCGATGGTCGGGCGGTGGTAACGTTCCTTGAGACGCGATGCCAGAATGCCGATCACGCCCTGATGCCACTCGGCATCGAACAGGCACAGGCCAAACGGCATGGACTCCAGCGGCAGATCCTTGAGCTGGGCCAGCGCCTCACGCTGCATACCCTGCTCGATGGATTTGCGGTCCTGATTCAGCTCGTCGAGCTGCACGGCCATTTCCCGCGCCAGCACAGGATCGTCGCAAAGCAGGCATTCGATGCCCAGGCTCATGTCATCCAGACGCCCCGCCGCGTTCAGACGCGGGCCGAGAATGAACCCCAGGTCAGTGGAGGTGATGCGCGCCGGTTCGCGACGGGCGACCTCGAGAATCGCACGCAAGCCCGGCCGGGCTCGACCGGCGCGAATACGCATCAGGCCCTGATGCACCAGAATTCGATTGTTGGCGTCCAGCGGCACGACGTCGGCCACGCTGCCCAGCGCGACCAGATCCAGCAGCTCGCCCAGATTGGGCTGAACGCGCTGACTATTGTCGAACCAGCCGACTTCGCGCAGCCGGGCACGCAAGGCCATCAGCACGTAAAAGATCACCCCGACACCGGCCAGCGATTTGCTCGGAAAGCTGCAACCGGGCTGGTTGGGATTGACGATGGCATCCGCTGCCGGAAGCTCTGAACCGGGCAAGTGGTGGTCGGTCACCAGCACTTGCAGGCCCGCCGCCTTAGCCGCCGCCACGCCCTCGACGCTGGAAATGCCGTTGTCCACGGTGATCAGCAACTGCGGTTCGCGTTGCAACGCCACTTCGACGATTTCCGGGGTCAGGCCGTAGCCGTACTCGAAGCGATTGGGCACCAGATAATCGACATGCGACGCGCCCATCAGGCGCAGGCCCAGCACGCCGACCGTGCTGGCGGTCGCGCCGTCGGCATCGAAGTCACCGACGATCAGCATGCGCTGATCTTCACGCAAAGCCGTTACCAGCAGCTCCACAGCAGCATCGATACCCTTGAGCTGCTGATACGGGATCAGGCGCGCCAGACTCTTGTCCAGTTCCACCTCACTGGCCACGCCCCTGGCTGCGTACAGGCGAGTGAGCAAGGGCGGCAGGTCGCCGAGGAAAGGCAGGGTGTCAGGCAACGGACGGGGTTCAATGCGCATGCGGGTCAGCTGATCTCTTTGGCGTGTTTTTCAGAAGAATACTCAATGCAGGCCGATGTCAGCCGCGTTCACCCGCCAGCCAATGCAACTGCACTTCGTGCTGGCCGCGGTCGTCGGTAACGAAGATTGTGCCTTCGCTGATCATCACGTCCCATTTGATGACGCGCGGCATGTCTTTAGCCAGCACTTCCAGTATTTCCTGCGGCACCGCAGCAATGTTGACGTTTTTCAGATTCTTGATCGCCGGGATGACTTTGCCTTCCCAGACGCGCAAGCTGCCGTAGGCGAGCAGACTGGTGCGCTCGGTACGCCGCGAGCACCAGGTCAGACGATCCGCGTCCGGCTGACCGACTTCGATCCAGTGCAGCACACGATCATCCAGACTTTTTTCCCATAGCGCCGGCTCGTCCACATCAGACAGGCCTCGGCCGAACGCCAGCTGCTCGTTGTACCAGAAGGCATAGGCCAGCAGACGCACGGTCATGCGCTCTTCGGTTTCGGACGGATGCCGGGCGATGGTCTGCTTGACGCTCTCGTAAACCCCGCGATCGAGGTCGGTGAGGTTGAGTTCGAATTTGTAGGTCGTGGACGGCTGGGCCATGAACGGGCTTCTAGAGTCTGAAGGGAAGACGGCAAGTCTAACCGATGCCGAGGCTGCGAACTAACTTGCTCGCGAATGTGATCTGCCCGGCACAGGCTTGCGGTGATTTGCGGGAGACGAAAAAATCGATAGTCTGAAACAAAACCCTGATACAGATTATTTTTTCAAGACTGCTACGCAGCGCCACAGGATGTCGGTTTACGATCGCCGTGGGCAGTCTGTATGTGACGCGGCAGATGCTGCCTCACTCCAAGACCTGCGACCCATCACTCCTGATTGTGCAACCCCTTTTCGAGGATGACACCAGCGAATGTCCTTTCCTGCCTCGTACTGCGTGACGATTCGGCTGCTGCTCGCCTCGTCGCTGGTCGCCATGTCCTGTTTCAGCGAAGCCAGAGAGACGCTGACCTGGCTGCTGCGCGACATACCGCCTTCGACGATTTTCTCGGGAAACCTGCGCGGGCAAGGCGCGATCGATCAGTTGATGCCTCTGCTGACGGCGCGCATGCCTGAATACAATCACGTGCTGGTGCGGGTGAATCGTGCCAGAGGGCTGCAAATGCTCAACGACAGCACGGAACTCAGTTGTGACCCGACTATGTTGTGGACTGCCGAACGTGCCAAAACCATCCTGTTCTCCATCCCTATCGTTGCCATCCTGAGCAGCGGTCTGGTCGTGCGCAAGGAAGATCTGGCCAGGTTTTCCACCTTTATCGAGGACGGAAAAAATAGACTTCGCGGCGCTGATGGCCAGCCACACCATCAAGCTAGGTGTGGTTGCCGAACGCAGCTACGGCGTGCTGATCGATGAGATTCTGAAAAGTGTGGATGAAGGTTCGCTCGTAGAGCATTACGGTAACGACGCCGTTGGCAGCCTGCTGCAGATGGAGCGTCTGGGACGCTTGCAAGCCTTCATCGGCTTCTGGCCAGAAGCTCGTTACCAGGCGATGCAGCAAGGTATTGCCCCCGAAGAATTGAGCTTTCTGCCCATCAAGGGCAACCCTACGTACCAATTCATCTACATCAGTTGCAGCAAATCCCCGGCAGGCGAGCAGGCCATTACGAAGATCGATCAGGAAATGCGCGTGCTGCGGGTCGACAGCCTGATGGGCTTTTACGCGCAATGGCTTGATCCGTCACAACGAGCGGGCTATCTGGAAGAAGTCAGGGCGCTGTTCCAGAAGGACTGATAATACGCAATGGAAACCCCGTGCAGAGGTGCCTGCTCGGGGTACGGCATGACCGTTGTGATCGCTACGCCAGCCCATGATCACCGACACGCAATGATCGAGCGTGGCGCAGCCGCCAGGCGACATCAGGAAAAAGCAGGGGCACTCACGAACGCGCGACTGCTCGCGGCATTACGCATCGCAGCAATGACACAAGGCTCTATTCGCCCTTCTGCCACCATCAAATCACGTCGCAGGCCATCAACAACGTCCGTGAGCTGACGCTTGTCGTTCAATTGATCGGCGCAAAACGTACGCTCGATCACACGGGCACCGGTAGTGTCTTTAAGGGTAACCAGACGCTCGCCTCGGGACCCCGCCGGGCCAATACTGGCCTGATAAGGAGCCAGCGCTTCGCTTAGCAGTAAGCTGACATTTTCCATCCGGATCACCACTCAACAGTTTGAATGCAAAGGTGCTTACCAGTGACCATCGGCACGAGCAGAAAGTTCTTTCTATTCCCGCCGGGAAGCAACACCGGTCTGTGAATTCGAGCATGCCTGCTGAATGTGACAGGGAAAAAACCACAGCCTGTCGAGGTCAGTCGCCGGCAGACGACGCTGCGTGGTTTATTGATTTTCAGGAAACGAGCGGCCCTGAGCCCTGGCCTCGGCCAGTACATCTTGCAGGTAGCTGTCGTCCCGCTCTGCAATCCAGTGCAACAGGTCTGCTGCAGCCATTGGCCGGGCAATGAAATAGCCCTGAATGGCAGGATCGCCCAACGCCAGCAGGCAACGAAAATCGTCGGCGGTTTCCACACCTTCAACCACCACCGACATGGACAACCGCTGTGCCATCAGCATCGCACCGGCCACCACTGCTGACTTGCGCGCATCCTCGGCCATGCCACGCACAAACTCGGTGGGTATTTTCAGTTCGCTGAAAGGGAGCTGCAGCAGTCGGTCGACATTCGATGCGCCCATGCCGAAGTCATCGATCGACAACTTGCAGCCCAGCATGCACAACCTCAGAAGTCCCTCCAGTTGCCAGGTTTCAGGCCGGGCGGCATCCTGCTCGAGCACTTCCAGCGTCAGTGCATGTGCCGGTACGCCATGTCGCGCCAGCGCCTGCGTGATCTGTTCGAAAAAATCTGCCTGTTGCAGCACCTGCGGGTCGATATTGACCGCGACCGAAAGCGCCTCGCCCTGCTCGCGCAGGACCTGCGCAGACAGCTGTAATGCCTGGTCAAGCACACGCCAGGTCAGCGGGACCGTCAAGCCTTGCGCTTCAATGGTCGCGATGAAGCGCCCGGGGGCCAGCAGACCATGCAACGGGTGTTGCCAGCGAACCAGCGCCTCGACTCCCAGCACCTTGCCACGCAGGCTGACCTTGGGCTGAAAGTGCGCCACCCACTGCTCGGCCACTGACGCGATATCGGCAGGTCTGCTGCCTGTCGGGTGAAAAAGCTCCGAGGCCGACAGCGCGCTGAACAGATGAGGACCCGAGGACTGCTGCGCCGGATCGGATTCACCGGGGATGTAAGTCTCAAGCAGCTCGCACAACGCCGCGGCCGAAGCAGGTTTCTGCAAATACCCCAGCACTTGCAGCCCCCGAGCGAGCGCCAATTGCGCGACGCCCTCCAGCACACAGGTGGCGGAACTGCTGAGGATGATCAGCGCTTTCGCCTGCGCGTTTTCGGCCAGGAAGCGAATCATTTCGAGGCCATCCGGGCCGTCCATCTGCAAATCGCAGATCGCGATATCGACCGGTCCCCGGCTCTCCAACGACTGTTTCGCCACCGCCACGCTTTCGGCCGCCAGCACGTCGAACACCTGATTGGCATTGAGCATCTGGTGCAGCGCCATCAACTGAAAGGGATGGTCTTCGAGAATCAGAACCTTGAGTGAATGCACTGTCATGCCTGCCGAAATCCGGCCGTCTTGCCCGGAGGAACCCTTAGTCTAGTCAATCCAGCGGCAGCGCCCCGCAGGACACGTGGTGAACACGACGGCGATTGCAGGACTTGTGGCCTACCGCTCAACTCTTTGTTACCGCGACATCGGGCACTTCAAGCAACTGCGCCTCGATGTCAGCGCGCAGACAGGTGATCGCTTTTTCAAGCGCTGACCAGCACTCCGGCACGCCGGCCTCGCTTTTTTGCCTGACATGCCGGTCAAGCGCGGCACAGGCGCTGGCCAGCGGCACTGCGTCAACCAGACTGCCCGCGCCCTTGAGACGATGCAGCGACGCGCTCAGGGTGGTCCAGTCCAGCGCCGCCACCGCAGGCTCAAGCAGCGAATGCTCATGCAACAGGTTTTTCCACAGCTCGCTCAGCAATCGCTGCATCTGCTCGGGGCTGGCGCGGGTCATACGGTGCAGTGCGCCCATGTCGAACGTCTGCTCGCGCACCACGTCCGCCAGTTCCTGTGCCAGACGCGCCAGCGACAGCGGCTTGATCAGCAGTCCGTCCATGCCTGACTGCTCGCAGCGCGCAGCTTCGTCAGTCATCGCGTTGGCGGTACAGCCAATCACCGGGCACCGCTGACGCAGCTCTTTCGCCTCGATCTGGCGTATCGCCTCGGTCAACGCATAGCCGCTGATGCCAGGCATATTGCAATCGGTAATGACCGCATCAAACTTCGCCTCGTGCCAGATCGCCAGTGCTTCCTCACCACCGTCCACAGACTCGACCCGATGGCCCAGAAACCCGAGTTGCCGACTCAACACCAACCGATTGGCCGACATGTCATCGACCACCAGCAGGTGCAGGCTGCGTGTGTCGAGTGCAGGCGGCGGGGTTTCATCGACGGGCAGCAGCGGCTCGCTGACCCTGGTCAGCGACAAATCGAGGGTGATCCGCGTGCCCTTGCCCGGCTCGCTGTGCAGGCTGATGTCTCCCTGCATCAGTTCGACCAGTTGCCGCGTGATACTGAGCCCGAGCCCACTGCCGCCATAGCGCGCGGCCGTGTCGTCGCTGGCCTGGGTGAAAGGTTGAAATATCTGTTGCTGCCGCTCCGGCTTGATGCCAGCCCCGCTGTCTTCGACACTGATCCGCACGCGCGATGCATCGACGGGCTCATCAGCCACCTCCACTCTGAGGACAACCCCTCCCTGGCGGGTGAACTTCAAAGCGTTGCCGAGCAGGTTATGCAGGACCTGGCGCAACCTCAGCGGGTCCAGCCAGTAGTGACCTTCCACCTGTTCGGTAACTTCAAGACGCAGTTCCAGGCCCTTCTCCTGCGCCTGAGCCGAGAACAGCTCAATAACCTCCTCGGCAAGCTCGCGAAGTGACGTCGCAGCCAGTGACAATTGCAAGCCGCCCGCTTCGATTCTGGCCAGATCGAGGCTTTCACCGATCAGCGCAACCAGCTCGCGGGCCGAGCGGTGCGCCACCTGCAAGCCTTCGGAAGGCGTATGGCCCTGGCGCGCCGCCTGCGCGCATTCCAGCTCCAGCAGCCCGATGATCGCCCCCATCGGCGTGCGGATTTCGTGGCTCATGCTGGCCAGAAAAGCGCTTTTTGCCTGACTGGCCTGGTCGGCCTGATGCCGGGCGGCCTCGAGTTGCCGTTCCAGCAGCTTGCGCTCGGTGATGTCTATCCAGCCGCCCAGCAAGCCCTGCAATTGCCCATCGGCACCGAAGAACGGAACCGTCCACTGCCAGACCTCCATGCGCTTGCCGGACAGTTGAATCGAGCGATCGCTAAAGGCCGGTTGGTGGCTTTCCAGCAACTTGAGGTAGTCGGCATGCATCTGCTCGGCCAGTTGACGCGGAATGAGATCAACATCCGTCAGGCGTCGGCCGTTCATCTGCTCGAAACTGATGCCCAGGCTCTGCTCGTAAGCACTGTTGCAGGAAATCATTCGGCCCTTGAGATCGCGCACGTAGATGGGGTTGGGGATGCCATCGAGCAGCGCGCGCTTGAAAGCCAGTTGATCGTTGAGCAGCCGTTCTGCCTTGCGCCGCTGAAGAATCTGCACCTTGAGGCGGCTGCTCCAGGCCAGCGATACCAGCCCGGTCAGCAACGCCAGCGCCACGACCCAGAACACCCACTGCGGAATCCGTCCCCAGAGTGAAGGTTGAGGCAGCGACGAACCCAGCCATTTCAAACGGATCGAGCGCAATTCGGCGACCGGAAACTCTTCCAGCGCCTTGTTGAGAATACCCAGCAGCTCGGGCTGGGTCTTGGTCACCGAAAAGCGGTCCGGTGACCACTTGCCATCGACACTGCGCGCCACTTTCAGCTGCCCCGACGGGTACAGGTAGGCGCCTGCCTCATTCTGAATGGTCGCATCGGCAACGCCGCTTTCGACCAATGCACGCCCCTGATCATAGGTGTCCACCGAGCGCAGTTGAATCAATGGGTGCTCAAACTTGATCAGGTCTTCGAGCGCATGCCGGGCAGGCAGCGCCAGGACCTTACCGGCCAGGCTGTCGAGAGATATCTGCGACGAGTCGTCAGAGCGCACCACGAACACCCAACTGTTGCCGCCGAACGAATAGGTAAAGTCCAGAAACCGTCGGCGCTCTGCATTCTCCGCCAGCGTGGTATTCATGTCCGCCTGCCCCGCGCGAAGCACCTCGATGCTCTGCTGCGTGGAAGGCACTTCCCGATGGATGAACTGCAAGCCGGTCATGCGCGAGATACGCGCCAGCACATCAACGTTGAGGCCCACCCAATGACCGTTCTTGTCCTTGTAGATGTACGGCGGATGCTGCGTGGTGGAAACGATCACGCTGGGATGTTTGAGCAACCAGAGCCGCTCCGCGCCGGTCAAGCGAATCCGTTGCCCCTCGACATCCGCACCCAGCCCCAGCGTCCAGCGGCCCAGCACTTCACGGCCGACCGATGGCGCGATGCTGCCCAGCGCACGGTCGATCAACGCAAGCAGGCGCTGCTCGTCCTGACGTACAGCAAACGCGAATCCTGCGGGCGGCAAGCGGCTTTCGAACTTGATCTGCAAACCCAGATACGGCCGCAGGGCCATGTACGACCGCACAATCACTTCGTTACCGATAAAGACGTCCACTTCGCCCTGACTCAAGGCCTCCAGTGCGCTGTAAAGGTTCGGCGCAATGATGATCTCGCTGTCCGGGTACGTGCGGTGAGCAACCTCCGAATCGGCATAACCGTCCAGCAGGACCACTTTCTTGCCGGCCAGGCTTGCCGACGGACTGAGATCGTTGCCACGCCCGACCACCACCGAACGGTCAGGCATGTACTCGGAAGAGAACGCCAGCCCCTTCACGCCTCGCTCAAAGCCGTTGGCACTGGTCAGCAGATCGAGCTTGCCGGTGCGCAACGCCTCAATGGCCTCTTCACGCTTGGCAAAACCGGTGACCTGCATCGGGATATTCAACTGGTCACTGACCAGCCCCAGATAATCGGCGCTGATGCCTTGATAACGGTTGCGGTCACTGGTGATGTCGATCGGTTCGTAATCAGCGATGGCAATACCGACCCGAATGACCTTGCGCTGATCGAGCCATTGCCGGTCCTGCGACTCGATGACGAGATCGTCAGACGCCACAAAAGGCGCGGCCAGGGTAAACGGTAAACTTTGCGCGGCATTGACGGTGTGAGCGAAAAACAGGGCCAGCAGCACCCATACCATGCGACAGGCGCGGTCCCTTGCTGTTTTGCCTGTCTTCCTGACAACGCTTTGTATACGTGCTTGCTTCACAACGACTGACTCTTCTCTGTGGGCCGAAAAACCCGAGAAGTTTGGCACGTAGAAACAGAAAGACCCGCCATATGGCGGGCCTTAAGTTGTTACACAACGCTTCTATCAGAGCGGTTTGCCGCGGTTTCCATGCTGGCTGACAAAGGCCTGTATGGCTTTCAGGTCATTTGGCAGTACGGTGCAGCGTTCGTCGCGCTCGAACAAATCAGACAGATGTGCAGGTAGCTCTAGCGCTTTTCCTACACCAGCTTTCTCGACTGCCTCGGGAAACTTGACCGGGTGTGCCGTTCCCAGAATCACCATGGGCGTATCCAGGCTACGACGGCACTCACGCGCAGCCTTGACGCCGATCGCGGTGTGCGGGTCCAGCAACTCGCCGGTCCTGGTGAACACGTCAATGATGGTTTCGCAGGTCTGCTCATCGCTGACCGCCAGCGAGTCGAACAGCTTGCGGACTTCGGTCCAGCGCTCTTCCTCGACACTGAAACCGCCACCCTGCCTGAAGTTGCTCATCAGCTCGGCAATCGCCGCGCCATTGCGCCCGTGCATATCGAACAACAGTCGCTCGAAATTAGACGACACCATGATGTCCATGGACGGCGACAGCGTGGCGTGCAGGGTTTCCTTGACGTACTGATTGCCGCTCATGAAGCGGTGCAGGATATCGTTGCGGTTGGTGGCGACGATCAACTGATTGATCGGCAAGCCCATGTTGCGCGCCAGGTAACCGGCGAAGATATCGCCAAAGTTACCGGTGGGCACCGAGAACGACACCGAACGCGCCGGACCGCCCAGCTGCAGCGATGCATGGAAGTAGTAGACGATCTGGGCCATGATTCGCGCCCAGTTGATCGAGTTGACAGCGACCAGACGCGTACCCTTGAGAAAGCTCTGGTCGGCGAAGCTGGCCTTGACCATCTCCTGGCAATCGTCGAAGTTGCCTTCTACTGCGATGTTGTGAATGTTATCGCCGAAGATGGTGGTCATCTGCCGACGCTGAACATCCGACACGCGATTGTTCGGGTGCAGGATGAAGATGTCGACGTTGTCGCAACGGCGGCAGCCTTCGATAGCCGCAGAACCGGTGTCACCCGAGGTGGCGCCGATGATCACCACGCGCTCGCCACGCTTGGCCAGCACGTAGTCCAGCAGGCGACCGAGCAATTGCAGTGCGAAATCCTTGAATGCCAGGGTCGGGCCGTGGAACAGTTCAAGCACCCACTCGTTGCCGTTGAGCTGACGCAGTGGCGCAACAGCGCTGTGGGCAAACACGCCGTAGGTTTCTTCGAGAATCTTCTTGAAATCGGCATCCGGGATGCTGCCGGTCACGAACGGGCGCATCACCCGGAACGCCAGTTCGTGGTAAGGCAAGCCGGCCCAGGAGGCAATTTCTTCCTGAGTGAAACGCGGCAGGTTTTCCGGCACGTAGAGGCCACCATCGCTGGCCAGACCAGTCAACAGCACGTCTTCGAAATTCAATGCAGGCGCTTGCCCGCGAGTACTGATATAGCGCATGGGATCAAACCTTCGGTTTGAGCTGCAAGGTACAAGCTGCAAGCTGCAAGATGAAAGCTGCACGACTGGCGTGTAGCTTGTAGCTTGTAACTTGTAGCTGACCGCTTGCCGCTGCCTTAATTAAGATGTTCGACGCGAATACGGACTACCGGGCCAACCACATCCTGCAACGCTTCCAGCGCCTGGATGGCATCGTTGATGCGTTGTTCCACGACACGGTGCGTCAGCAGAATCATCGGCACCAGGCCGTCGTGTTCTTCGACTTCCTTTTGCATGATCGATTCGATGTTTATGCCGCGCTCGGACAGGATGCTCGCCACCTGAGCCAGCACGCCCGGATGATCCTTGGCCTGAATCCGCAGGTAATAGGCGCTTTCGCACGCCTCGATCGGCAGGATCGGATGCGCAGACAGAGAATCGGGCTGGAAGGCCAGATGAGGCACGCGATTTTCCGGGTCGGAGGTCATCGCACGCACCACATCCACCAGATCGGCCACGACCGACGACGCAGTCGGCTCCATACCTGCGCCAGCCCCGTAGAACAATGTCGAACCGGAGGCATCACCGTTGACCATGACCGCGTTCATCACGCCGTTGACGTTGGCGATCAGGCGGTCGGCCGGGATCAGCGTCGGGTGCACACGCAGTTCAATACCTTGAGCCGTGCTGCGCGCCACACCCAGATGCTTGATGCGGTAACCCAGCGCTTCGGCGTAGTTCACGTCTGCGGTGGTCAGTTTGGTGATGCCTTCGGTGTAGGCCTTGTCGAACTGCAACGGAATGCCGAAGGCGATGGAGGCCAGAATGGTCAGCTTGTGCGCCGCGTCGATACCTTCGACGTCGAACGTCGGATCGGCCTCGGCATAACCCAGCGCCTGGGCTTCAGCCAGCACATCCGGGAACGTGCGGCCCTTCTCGCGCATTTCGGTGAGGATGAAGTTGCCAGTGCCGTTGATGATGCCGGCAACCCAGTTGATGCGGTTTGCCGACAGGCCTTCACGGATGGCCTTGATGACCGGAATACCGCCCGCAACCGCAGCTTCGAACGCCACGATCACGCCCTTCTCACGCGCTTTGGCGAAAATTTCGTTGCCGTGCACCGCGATCAGCGCCTTGTTGGCGGTGACCACGTGCTTGCCGTTTTCGATGGCCTTGAGGACCAGTTCACGGGCAAGGGTGTAGCCGCCGATCAGTTCGACCACGATATCGATTTCAGGGTTGCTCGCAACGGCGAACACATCGCTGGTCGTAGGCGTACCGGCAATCTGGCAGTTGGGGTTTGGTGTACGAACTGCAATTTGCGCAACTTCGATTCCACGCCCGGCGCGGCGGGCAATCTCCTCGGCGTTACGTTGAAGTACGTTGAAAGTACCGCCACCGACAGTACCCAGCCCACATATGCCTACTTTGACCGGTTTCACTGATGAACTCCCCGAAAAACAGCCGAACCTGAGTCGACTGTGAAAAACCGCCGCATGTCGCCATACGACTACAAATCTGACGAAGCGCCGAAAAGCGTGCGCCTCATGCTCATGAGGCGGCCTTGACGACGCAGGGTTATTTGGCGCCCATTGCCAGTTTGGCAACCTGAGCAGCAGGCTGGTAGCCCGGAATCACCTGACCATCGGCCAGAACGATCGCCGGCGTACCGTTCACGCCGATCGACTGGCCGATTTCATATTGCTTGCTGACCGGATTGTCGCATTTGGCAGCCTTGATGTCCTTGCCATCGACCATGCGATCCATGGCACTTTTGCGGTCTTTGGAACACCAGACGGCCTGCAACTGCTCGTCACCCGGAGAACCGAGCCCCTGACGCGGGAAGGCCATGTAACGAACCTCGACCCCCATTTTGTTCAGCTGAGCGACTTCTTCATGCAGCTTATGGCAGTACGGGCAGGTGGTATCGGTGAACACTGTGATGTGCGACTTGGTTTCACCGACCGCCGGATACACCACCATATCGGTCAACGGGATGGCATTGATGGTCTTGGAAATGGCCAGACGCTCGGTCTTCTCGGTCAGGTTGACCGGCTTGCCGTTCTGCACCTGAAACAGGTAACCCTGCACCACGAACTGGCCATCAGCGCTGGCGTACAGCACGCGGCCGCCCTTGAGCTTGACCTCGTAAAGGCCATTCATCGGGCTCGGCGAAATGCTTTCGACCGGCAGTTCCAGCTCGAGCGATTCCAGCGTCTTGCGAATGGCCTGATCGGGAGCGGCATCCGCCGCGGCAAACATACTGAAGGTGCCGGCCAGCATGACAGCGGCGGCGGCAAAAATCTGAGACAAACGCATGAAAACTCCTATGACGGCGGACAGACGGACGACTGCGAAAAACAGGGTGCCAGCCTTGATCTGCGAAACCGGCAAAGCCTATCACATAAGGGCTTAAAGACCGTCCTGCACAGACGTAAGACTTTTCGCCAGTCAAGCGCGAAATCAGCCGCGCGGGTGGTGCTTCGCATGGATTTCCTGCAACCGTGCGCGCGCCACATGGGTGTAGATCTGGGTCGTCGACAGGTCGCTGTGCCCCAGCAGCATCTGCACCACACGTAAATCGGCGCCATGATTGAGCAAATGGGTGGCGAAAGCATGACGTAAGGTATGCGGTGACAGGGACTTGCCGATACCGGCAACCGTCGCCTGGTGCTTGATACGATGCCAGAAGGTCTGCCGGGTCATCTGATCGCCGCGGGTGCTGGGGAACAGCACGTCGCTGGGCTTTGCGCCCAGCAACTCGTCGCGGGCCCCGCGCAGGTAGCGTTCGACCCAGACGATGGCCTCTTCACCCATGGGCACCAGCCGTTCTTTGCTGCCCTTGCCCATCACTCGCAGTACGCCCTGGCGCAGGTTGACCTGTTCCAGTGTCAGGCTGATCAGTTCGGTCACGCGCAATCCGCAGGCGTACAGCACTTCCAGCATCGCACGGTCGCGCTGGCCGATGGGTTCGCTCAGGTCGGGAGCAGCCAACAGCGCTTCGACATCGGCTTCGGACAAGGATTTGGGCAGCGGCTTGCCCAACTGGGGCATGTCGATCTGCAAGGTAGGGTCGACAGCAATCAGCTTTTCGCGCAGCAGGTAGCGGTAGAAGCCACGCGCACCGGACAGAAAGCGCGCGGTGGAACGCGGCTTGTAGGCGTTGTCCACGCGCCACGCAAGATGATCGAGGATCACCTCGCGCCCGGCGCTGGGCAGATCAACGTTGCGCTCCTGCAACCAGCCGTTGAACAGCGCCAGATCGCTGCGATATGAATCACGGGTGTTATCGGACAGGCCCTTTTCGAGCCAGAGCGCGTCGAGAAACTGGTCAATCAGCGGGTGGTCGATGGCAGCCATTTTTACTCTTTACGTGTGGAGATACGGCAGGAGCGAATCATCAAACAGCAGACAGCAAAAAGGCAGCCCTGAGGCTGCCTTTTTTATGCATCGAAAAACTGTATCAGGACAGTTTTTCCTTGATGCGAGCTGCTTTACCGGACAGGTCACGCAGGTAGTACAGTTTGGCCTTGCGAACGTCACCGCGACGTTTCACAGCCATGCTGTCGATTTGCGGGCTGTAAGTCTGGAAAGTACGCTCAACGCCAACACCGTTGGAGATTTTACGAACAGTGAAAGCACTGTTCACGCCACGGTTACGCTTGGCAATGACAACGCCTTCGAATGCTTGCAGACGAGCGCGGTCGCCTTCCTTCACTTTTACCTGAACGACAATGGTGTCGCCCGGTGCAAAGGTAGGGATCTCTTTGGTCATCTGCTCTGCTTCGAGGGCAAGAATGATTTTGTTAGTCATGCTGGTGCTCCTAAGGTAATCCGTCTGGATCGACCATCGATACGTTAACTATCGTCCCGCTCGCGGATGTATTCCGCCAGCAGCTTCTTCTCTTCTCCAGAAAGCGAGCGGCTTTCCAGAAGATCAGCGCGTCGTTCATAGGTCCGCCCAAGGGACTGCTGTAAACGCCAACGCCGGATGTGCGCGTGATTGCCACTAAGCAACACGTCGGGAACACGCTGATCCGCATACACCTCAGGTCGGGTGTAATGCGGGCAATCCAGCAGACCGTCCGTGAAGGAATCTTCCTCCGCGGAGTCCACATGCCCTAAAGCTCCAGGCAGCAGCCGCGTAACCGCGTCAATCAGGACCATCGCCGGCAGCTCGCCACCGGAAAGAACATAGTCACCAATCGACCACTCTTCATCGACATGAGCATCAATAAAACGCTCGTCAATGCCTTCATAACGACCGGCGATGAGGATAATCGCTTCCTCCTGCGCCAGTTCGCGTACCGCAGACTGATTCAGCTGGCGGCCTTGTGGCGACAGGTAAATCACCTTCGCCGCATCCCCTGCCGCTTGCCTGGCCTGAACCAGAGCATCTTCGAGAGGCTTGATCTTCATCACCATGCCCGGACCACCGCCAAATGGGCGATCATCCACAGTGTGATGGCGATCAGTGGTGTAATCCCGCGGATTCCAACAAGTCAGCTGTAACAGCCCTTGTTTCACCGCACGGCTGGTTATGCCGTATTCGCTGATGGCGGAAAACATCTCGGGAAACAGACTGATGACTTCTATGCGCAGGCTGGCCATGGCATTCAGAAGTCCGCGTCCCAATCCACCTTCATCTCGCCAGCACCCATGTCGACTGCCAACACGCATTGCTCCGTATAGGGCAACAGGCGTTCGCGATCATCAAGGCTGCCCGCGCAGGGCTTTACAACCATTACATCGTTCGAACCGGTTTCGAGCAGGTGATCGATTTTCCCGAGCAGTTGCCCGAGTTGATCAATGACCTTGAGGCCTTCAAGCTGGTACCAGTAGTACTCGCCATCGTCCAGATCAGGGAACAGGTTACGCGGCACACAGATTTCGTAGCCGGATAGAAGACGGGCTTCCTCACGATCATCGAGACCTTTGAGCTTTGTGACCAGGAACTTGCTCTGCAAGCGTCCACTGACCAGCTCCACCTGTTTCTCAACGCTGCCTTCGCGCCGAAGCGTCCAGGTTTTGTAGTCCAACAGGTTTCCAATCGGATCAGTAAAGGAATAAACCTTCACTTCGCCGCGAACGCCATGAACCGAGTAAATCTTGCCAATGACGATCAGATCGTCGGCAGATGCAGGCGTCGCGTTCATAAGACTCAGGCCGCGGCCTTGGTCTTGTTGTGCTCTTTGAGCAGCTGGGCAACGCGCTCGGAAGTTTGTGCACCAACGCTCAACCAGTAGTTGACGCGTTCTTCGTTAACGGACAAACGGATTTCCTGACCACGGGCAACCGGGTTGAAGAAACCAACCTGTTCCTTGTGGGAACCGTCACGAGCATTGCGGCTGTCGGTTACGGTCAGGTGGTAAAACGGGCGCTTTTTGGAGCCGCCAAGGGCAAGACGGATGGTTAGCATTGAACATCGTTCCTGTAGTCGGTGCTGCAAATCTAAGATGCACAGCGGGCATAGGTGCCCGAAAGGCCGCATATTCTAAGGAATATCCCGACTTTTGCAAATGTCTTTTTCCGGCGCCTATCGACATGCCATCCAGATTTGCCAAGAAGCTGTCGGTGTGACAGCAGGTAAAAGCCCGCATAACGCGGGCTGGCCGGGGGTCACCCCCCGATATGAACGCGTGCAAAGTGCTTTGCACGCGACTCAATTACATTTTCGGCATGCCGCCGCCGGGGAACATTCCACCCATGCCACGCATCATTTTCGCCATTCCGCCCTTGGCGGAGAACTTCTTCATCATCTTCTGCATCTGTTTGTGCTGCTTGATCAGACGCCCGATATCCTGAACCTGCGTACCCGAGCCCATGGCGATACGGCGCTTGCGCGAGCCACTGACCAGATCCGGATCGCGACGCTCGGCCGGCGTCATCGAGTTGATGATGGCTTCCATCTGCTTGAACTGTTTCTCGGCAGCGCCCTGAGCATTGCCCATTTGCGACAGATTGACGCCACCGATGCTCGGCAGTTTGTCCATCAGGCCGCCAAGGCCGCCCATATTCTTCATCTGCTGCAGTTGATCGCGGAAGTCTTCGAGGTCGAAGCCCTTGCCCTTCTTGAGCTTTTTCGCGAGTTTGTCGGCCTTGTCCTTGTCGAGGGTCTGTTCGGCCTGCTCGATCAGGCTGAGCACGTCGCCCATGCCTAGAATTCGCGAGGCGATACGGTCCGGGTGGAACGGCTCCAGCGCCTCGCTCTTCTCGCCCATACCGATGAACTTGATCGGCTTGCCGGTGATTGCGCGCACCGACAGGGCCGCACCCCCTCGCGCATCACCGTCGACCTTGGTGAGAATCACGCCGGTCAGTGGCAACGCGTCACCAAAGGCCTTGGCGGTGTTGGCGGCATCCTGGCCGGTCATGGCATCGACCACGAACAACGTTTCAGCCGGCTTGACCGCAGCGTGCAGCGCCTGGATCTCGCCCATCATCTCGACATCGATGTGCAGACGACCGGCGGTATCGACGATGACGACGTCAATGAACTTGAGTTTCGCTTCTTTAATAGCAGCCTGAGCGATCTCGACCGGCTTCTGGCTGATATCGGAGGCAAAGAAGGTGACACCGATGTCGTTGGCCAGCGTTTCGAGCTGCTTGATAGCGGCGGGACGGTATACGTCGACCGACACCACCATCACGGTTTTCTTTTTGCGCTCTTTGAGGAAGCGCGCCAGCTTGCCTGCCGTGGTGGTCTTGCCCGCACCCTGCAGACCTGCCATGAGGATGACGGCCGGCGGCGTGACGTTGAGCACCAGATCTTCGTTGGCGGCGCCCATCAGGCTTTCGAGTTCGGCCTGGACGATCTTCACGAACGCCTGGCCCGGCGTCAGACTGCGCGACACCTCGGTGCCGACCGCACGTTCCTTGACGCTGTTGACGAAGTCCTTCACCACCGGCAAAGCGACGTCGGCTTCAAGCAGCGCCATACGCACTTCGCGCAGGGTATCCTTGATGTTGTCCTCGTTCAGCTTGGCCTTGCCGGTAACATGGCGCAGCGTCTGCGAGAGGCGGTCAGTCAGATTTTCAAACATGCGCGATCCTTTCAGGCTCTCGTCGAACCCCGGTTGATGCGGCCCGGCCCGTAATGCAGAAATAGTGCTCGGCGAGCCTGCGGCGTGAGCAGGTCGCGGATTATAGCGAAGACTCTGCCGCACGGACACCACGCATACTGCTTCTATGGTCTTTCGTGATTCGCCGGTTCTATGCGAAACTCAGCGTCTTTTCAGGCCCGTCCATCAGGATCTATGTCCCCTTTGCCACCCAGCCTGCTTCCCAGCCTCGCCGCCGCCATCATTTACGCCGCTGCGACCGTCTATCAGGGCTTGCGCCTGAGCCAGACCGCCAGGCCCGACAAACGGCTGCTTTGCCTGCTCGGCGCGCTGGCCGTAATCGCGCACGCCATCGGTCTTTACTCCCAGCTGGCGCGCCCTGCCGGCCTTGGCCTGGACTTTTTCAACTCGGCCAGCCTGATCGCCGCGTCGGTGATTGCCGTGACCCTGATCGCTATCTCGCGTATTCCGGTAGAAAACCTGCTGGTGCTGCTGTTCCCGCTCGGCATGGTCACCGTGCTGCTGGCGCAGTTCGCGCCCAGTGGCACGGTGCAGCCGATTCAGGAAGAGCCGGGCATCCTCAGCCACATTCTGCTGTCGCTGCTGGCTTACGGCATGTTCACCATCGCCGCGTTTCAGGCCTTGCTGCTGCTGTTGCAGGACTACCGGCTCAAGCACAAGCACCCTTCCGGGCTGATCAAGAACTTTCCGCCACTGCAAACCATGGAGAGCCTGCTGTTCGGCTTCCTCTGGGCGGGCTGGATACTGCTGTCGCTGTCACTGATTTCCGGCTGGTTGTTCGTTGAAAACCTGTTCGCTCAACATCTGGCGCACAAGACCTTGCTGGCCTGTCTGGCGTGGGTGGTGTTCAGCGTGTTGCTGTGGGGACGCAATCGTCTCGGCTGGCGCGGGCACAAGGCCATTCGCTGGACGCTGGGCGGTTTCTGCCTGCTGATGCTGGCCTACTTCGGCAGCAAGCTGGTCCGTGAATTCATTCTGCACATCTGACGGGCTCTGATCATGGATAATCTGCCCATTGGCCCGCTGCTTGGTGTCCTGACCCTGCTGATTCTCTGGGCCAGCCTGCTGACCGCCGTCGAGGCCGCGCACCACCAGCTCAAAACGATGCGCGCCGCCAGCCGCCCCGAAAATACCGCAGCGCTGCCTGATCTGGCGTTCAACCTGAACAGCCTGATCCTCGTCAATACGCTGATCAGGGTGCTGATCACAGTCATCACCACCCTGATCGCCGCCAGTTACTGGCTCTATGACGGCCCGACCGTGGCCTGGCTGGGCACTGTCAGCGTCATGCTGGTGTTCGCCGAATACGTCCCGCGTCGCCTGGCAAACCGCCATCCTGTCTCGACGCTGATGCTGGGTAACGGGGTGTTGCGCATTCCAATGAAGCTCGTCTGGCCATTGGCCTATATCTTCAACCTGATCGCCAAGGCCCTGCTGCGACCTTTCCTGTCGCACCACGTGCCGCAGCAGGATCAGAACTTCGAAGACGACACGCAGAAGCCTGCCAGAAATGAAATCGTTCAGGAACACAACCCGCGCACCAATGTGCTGTCGGGCATACGTGCGCTGGACAGCATCACCGTCAATGACATCCTGATCCCGCGCAATGAAGTGGATGGCGTCAACCTCGACGACTCCATCGAGCTGATCATCGAGCGTCTGATCATTTCCCGTCACACGCGCCTGCCGGTCTATCACAACGATATCAATCAGGTGCAAGGCATCATCAACACCCGCGATATCAGCCACCTGCTGCCTAAGGCAACCCTGACCAAGGAGCAGTTACTGGCGGTTTGCTATGAGCCTTATTTCGTCCCGGAAAGCACTCCGTTGCAGTTGCAACTGCTGAATTTTCACAAGCAGCAGCGGCGCTTGGGCGTGGTGGTCGATGAATATGGCGAAGTGCTGGGTATCGTGACCCTGGAAGACATCCTCGAAGAAATCGTCGGTGAGTTCGAACACGAGCAGAAACTGGATAATCCTCACATCAAACGCCAGGAAGACGGCCGCCTTGAAGTGGAAGGGGCTGCCTCTATCCGCGAACTGAACAAGAGCCTGGGCTGGCACTTGCCCTGCGACGGGCCGAAGACCCTCAATGGCCTGGTCACCGAAGCTCTGGAAACCATCCCGGAAGCTGCGGTTTGCCTGAAGATCGGACCCTATCGGCTGGAGATTCTGGAGACCGAAGAAAACCGCGTCACCCGTGTAGCCATGTGGCATCACACACTGGTCCAGACATTCAAATAAATCCAATCCCCTTCGTTTCAATTGCCTGTCCGCCCATTCGGGTTACTCTTCTCGGCGCAGCACCCACAATCACAATTGTGATCGCTCGCCGGGGCGCGCATAGGGCTGACCGGCGAAATGACTGTCAGGGAATCCGCATGACCAGCCCCCCTCTCTGCTGTAGATGCTGCTGCCAGAGCTGCTCCCATGCAGGTACGCTATACCGGCGCTTCGGTGGCACCCTTCTTCGCGCAGAAACTGGTGGCGATGGGCGGACTGAGCTGGGCAGGCGGGTATGTATCAGTAGCGGCGCTGATCAACGTGCTGGCGGTGTTGAGCCTGAAGGAGACGAAAGGCAAGGAGCTATGAACTGAGCTGCAAGCTGCAAGCTGCAAGCTGCAAGAAGAAGCATGACGCTCTTTCTTGAAGCCCGCAGCTTGAGGCTTGTAACTTGAGCCTACAGTTCGACGTTAACTGCCCGCGATGCCCGAGTCGCCTTGGCCCGCGCAGCTTCGATGGATTCGTCGCGAGCCAGCGCAACGCCCATGCGGCGCTGGCCGTTGACTTCAGGCTTGCCGAACAGGCGCAGTGCGGTGTCAGGCTCGGCCAATGCAGCGCCGAGGTTGGCAAACGCGGTCTGTTTAGACTGGCCTTCGACCAGAATCACAGCCGATGCAGACGGGCCGAACTGGCGAATCAACGGGATCGGCAGGCCCAGAATCGCACGCGCATGCAGGGCGAACTGCGACAGGTCCTGAGAAATCAGGGTGACCAGACCAGTGTCGTGCGGGCGTGGTGAAACTTCGCTGAACCACACTTGATCGCCCTTGATGAACAGCTCGACGCCAAACATTCCGCGACCACCCAGCGCCTCGGTTACCGCCTTGGCGACACGCTCGGACTCGGCCAGGGCGGCCGGACTCATGGCCTGTGGCTGCCAGGATTCCTGATAATCGCCCTTCTCCTGACGATGACCGACCGGCGCGCAAAAGGTAGTGCCGCCGATATGTCGCACGGTCAGCAGGGTAATCTCGTAATCGAAGTCGATGAAACCCTCGACGATCACACGGCCCTTGCCGGCACGCCCGCCTTCCTGAGCGTAATCCCAGGCTTTCTGGACGTCGTCGCTGCTCTTGAGCAGGCTCTGGCCTTTACCCGAAGAGCTCATGACCGGTTTCACCACGCACGGAAAACCGAGGTCTTCGACCGCTTTGCTGTAGGCCTCGAAGGTGTCGGCAAAGTGGTACGGCGAAGTCGGTAGCTTCAGCTCTTCAGCCGCCAGACGGCGGATCCCTTCGCGGTTCATGGTCAACTGCGCAGCGCGCGCAGTCGGGATCACCGTAAAACCCTCGGCCTCGAGTTCCACCAGCGTCGCGGTGGCGATGGCTTCGATTTCCGGAACGATGAAGTGCGGCTTTTCGGCCTCGATCACGGCGCGCAGTGCGGCACCGTCGAGCATGTTGATGACATGGCTACGATGCGCGACCTGCATGGCGGGTGCGTTTTCATAACGGTCAACAGCAATCACTTCAACACCAAGGCGCTGCAGCTCTATCACGACTTCCTTGCCCAATTCGCCGCTGCCGCAGAACAGTACGCGCGTCGCGGTAGGCGACAGTGGAGTTCCGATTTGAGTCATCTCAGGTCCTCGTGAGGCAGATATCAAGCGCCGCTCGCGTCGTGCGAGCAACCACTGTGGAGAAAGGCGCGCAATTTACCACGAAGACCGGGCAAACGGGGCTCAGCCGGGGCAGGCACTGTTGCGGGCACGCCAGGCCATGATCATCCAGACCATGGTGACCCCGGCGAACTTGGAGGCCAGCGCGGTCAGCACGACCGGTGCCGTCAGGGCGTCGATCACGCCGAAAAAGATAAAGGTGTCCAGCGGAATGCTCAGCGCCGAGCTGATCCACAAGCGGTCGCGCAGCGGCCGCCTGGTGATGCTGAAGACCAGCCAGTCTATGCACTCGGACACCGCGAACGCCGTGGCGCTGGCCAATGCAATGGTGGGGTCGCTGGTGACATAGGACAGGACCAGCGCCATCAGCATGGCGAGAATTGCGCCATGCCCGAAACGGGTCTGCACCATATCGCGCAACACGAACACCAACCCGCCCCACGCCGACCAGATGACGTCCAGATGCGGCGCACTGGAAAACGCGAAATTGATCAGCACGACGCTGCCGATGTAGGCGATCAGAAAAAGCATGACGGGTTACGCGCTTGGGAAAAGGGTGGCAATGATAGCTCAACGCGTCTCAACTATCGTGCGACGCTTCGCGCCCTTTTTGCGACGCAGAGCGTCGAGAAATGTTCTCCCACGCTGGAGCGTGAGGAACGATAACTCAAGCCTCAACTATCTGCGTCAACCGCCCATCGTCCACATCAGACCACTGTCCCTCGCGCGCTCGTCGCACAGCACCAGCACAGCACGGCGCTCGTCGTTGCTCATCCGGCCCCACCGGGTGATTTCGCTCACGGTGCGCTGGCACCCGGTGCAGACGTCCTGCTCATCCAGCGCGCAGATACTGACGCATGGCGAACGGACCGGCTTTTCAACTACGGAATCAGTGCTCATCAATCTTCCTGTACGGCCAGCTCGCGGGCGTAACGCTGGGCGTTGTGTACGTAATGGGCAGCGCTGGCTTCGAGCATTTTCTTCTGCGCGTCAGTCAGTTCGCGAACCACCTTGCCAGGCGAGCCCATCACCAGCGAGCCGTCGGGAATGACCTTGCCCTCGCCGATCAGCGAATTGGCGCCAATGATGCAGTATTTCCCGATCTTCGCACCATTGAGAATGACCGCATTGATACCGATCAGGCTGTAATCATCGACGCTGCAACCGTGCAACATGGCGTTGTGCCCAATGGTTACGCCCCGACCGATTTCCAGCGGTGAGCCCATGTCGGTATGCATCACCGTGCCGTCCTGCACGTTGCTGTTTTCACCGATATGGATCAGTTCGTTATCGCCACGCAACACGGCGTTGAACCAGACACTGGCACCCGCCTCCAGCCTGACCTTGCCGATCAGCAACGCGTTGGGCGCGACCCAGCTCTGCGGGTCGGTGTGGACGCGGGAATCCCCCAGGCGGTATTTCATGCAGATTCCTCAGGCTGGCCGTGCTCGTTGGTGCGAAAAGTCATGGACGGACCGCTCGGATCGTCGAACGCTCCGGCGGATGATGCAAGCTGATGCGGGTGTCGTACAGCACGTTGACCAGCTCGACGATCATGATCGCAGTCAATCCCCAGATTTTGTATTCGCCATAACGGTAGCTGGGCACGTACCAACTGCGCCCTTCGTAATCGATGCGGTGGGTGTGTTCACGAGTGTCCTGGCGAAAGAACTCCAGCGGAACGCTGAACACGGCTGCAATCTCGCCATCATTGGGCCGATATTCGACGAAATCCGGAATAACCCCCACATAAGGCGTGACCTTGATACCGTGCTTGGAAATCAACGGGCTCAGCGGACCAATAATTTCGACCAGCCCCGGCGGCAGGCCGATTTCCTCTTCGGCTTCGCGCAGGGCGGTGAAAATCAGATCAGGGTCGCCAGGGTCGCGGCGACCACCAGGGAACGCCACTTCACCGCCATGCGTGGACAACCCGCTGGCACGCAGGGTGAGGATCAGCTCGGGTTGCTCGCTGCGCGTGACAGGCACCAGCACGGCAGCCTCGGGGAATTGTCGATCCGAGTCGAAGGGCTCTGGCGTATGACTGACTACACGGCGAAGTAGCTCATCCAGCATGGGAAATCTCGATCTGTTGCGTGCCTGGCATCATGCACCAAAAGCAACGTCGCGCCCAACCCCTTGCGAGGACAACTCATACCATCCGAAGGGTTGCCGAGCCGCCGCGCGACAGGCCAAGATAGCGCCTGCGTTCACTATTGACTGAAACCATGAAATTTTGCAGCCAGTGCGGCAACCCGGTTATCCAGCGCATTCCCGAAGGCGACAGTCGCCTGCGGTACGTCTGCGAGCATTGCCACACCATTCATTACCAGAACCCGAACATTGTTGCGGGCTGCCTGGTGACACTTGGCGACAAAATTCTGCTGTGTCGGCGGGCCATCGAGCCGCGCCTGGGTTTCTGGACACTGCCGGCCGGTTTCATGGAGAACGGCGAGACCATCGAACAGGCCGCACGCCGCGAGACCATTGAAGAGGCCTGCGCGATGCTCAGCGACCTGCACTTGTATACAATGATCGACGTGCCGCACATCAACCAGGTGCATGTGTTCTACAGGGCGGAAATGGCCTCAGGCGAGTTCGCCGCAGGTGTCGAGAGTCTGGAAGTGCAACTGTTCGACGAAGCTGACATTCCGTGGTCCGACCTGGCCTTCATGACGGTCAGGCATACGCTGGAGTGCTTTTTTGCCGACCGGCGTCGGCAGAACTACCCGGTTCGCACCAGCGCCCTGCCCCCGTCAAGGCCGCTGCTGGACACCTGAATTTCAGAGACGCACACAACATCGGCGCTTTTTACAACAAGGGCCGTCAGGAAAATCGTAATGCGCTGGTTGCTCGCCCTCTTCTGCCTGTCATGTGTACCGCTGTCGCAGGCTGCGTTCACGCAGACCATCGTGCCCAAAGGCAGCGAACAGAAAATCATCAATAACAAAGTCATCAATACCGAGAGCATTGCCAGCAAGAAGGTCGACAAGGTGCTGGTGCTCAAGTCAGCCCGTCAGTTGCAATTGATCAGTGGCGGCGAAGCGCTGAAGACTTATCGCATCTCGCTGGGCAAAAACCCTAAAGGCACCAAACTGCAGGAAGGCGACCAGCGCACACCGGAAGGTTTTTACTGGCTTGACTGGCGCAAGCCCAGTAACAACTACAACTTGTCGATGCACATTTCCTACCCGAACATCACCGACGCGGCGCGTGCGCGCAGCGAAGGCGTCAAACCTGGCAGCATGATCATGATCCACGGCACCCCGGTGGACGAGGAATACCCGGAATGGTATTTCCATACGCTGGACTGGACGAACGGCTGCATCGCCCTGAAGAACAACGACATGCGCGAGGTTTGGGATCTGGTGAAAGACGGGACGATGATCGAGATTCGACCTTGAGCATGGCAGGGAATTGGCGCGCGGCGGCGCAAGGTCAAGATCGGATGCGGAGCGTCCAGAACTGCATTTCCACGCTGGAGCGTAGGGAACGATAGTATCAACTGTCGTGCGACGCTCTGCGTCGACATGCAGTTCTGAACGCTCTGCGTCCGCCCTGAGTTGCGGTGTTGCGCAGGGGCAGGCCTCAGAAATCTTCCAGCCGCCACACTTCATAAGCGGGCATTTCGTAAGGATGGCTCTGTTTGAGAGCCGCCACCACCTGCTGGATCAGATCATCGGCCACGACCAGCTCGACCTTCCATTCTTCTACCCGCTCGACCTCGCCACTCTGCCCGATAAATGGCTGACTGCCATCCAGCGGGCGGAACTGGCCATGGCCGAGCACTTGCCATGCGCACTGATCATAAGCACCGATTCGCCCTGCCCCAGCGGCGAATAAAGCGCTCTTGACCCCGTCCACATGGCTCGGCGGAACAAAGAACGCGAGCTTGTACATGTGCCTTAGTTAACCCAGGCCCGCGCGTTGCGGAACATGCGCATCCAGGCACCGTCTTCGTTCCAGTCCTCAGGACGCCACGAGTTCTGCACGGCGCGGAATACGCGCTCCGGGTGCGGCATCATGATGGTCACGCGACCGTCAAGGGTGGTCATGCCGCCGATACCGCGCGGCGAGCCGTTCGGGTTGGCCGGGTAGCTTTCAGTGACCTTGCCGTGGTTGTCGACGAAACGCAGAGCCACAGTCCCGGACACGTCCGCCTCAAGCAGCGCGTCGTCGTTGCGGAACTCTGCATGGCCTTCGCCGTGCGCGATAGCGATCGGCATGCGCGAACCGGCCATGCCTTGCAGGAAGATCGATGCCGACTCCTGAACCTGAACCATCGCCACGCGGGCTTCGAACTGCTCGGAACGGTTACGCACGAAGTGCGGCCAGAACTCGCTGCCCGGAATCAGCTCGTGCAGGTTGGACAACATCTGGCATCCGTTGCACACACCCAGCGTGAAGCTGTCGGAACGCTCGAAGAAGCCCTGGAACGCATCGCGAGCGCGACTGTTGAACAAGGCCGACTTGGCCCAGCCCTCACCGGCACCCAGCACGTCGCCATAAGAGAAGCCGCCACAGGCAACCATGCCCTTGAAGTCGTTCAGGTCGACACGACCGGCCAGGATGTCGCTCATATGCACGTCAATCGCGTTGAAACCGGCGCGGTCAAAGGCAGCAGCCATCTCGACCTGACCATTGACGCCCTGCTCGCGCAGCACAGCCACCTGAGGACGAACGCCGGTCTTGATGTACGGCGCAGCAATATCGTCGTTGACGTCAAAGCCCAGCTTGACGGTCAGACCTGGATTGTCTTCCTCCAGCAAGGCATCGAATTCCTGATCCGCGCACTCGGCGTTATCACGCAAGCGCTGGATCTGGTAGCTGGTCTCGGCCCATTGACGCTGCAGCAGACGGCGCTGACCGCTGAATACGGGCTCGCCCAGGAAGCTGATCGAGACTTCATCGTTGTTGATCGGCTGACCGATGACAGCGACGCAATCTGCCAGGCCGGCAGCGCTGAACTGCGACAGCACCAGCGGCGTGGCGTCCTGACGAACCTGGATAACGGCACCCAGCTCTTCGTTGAACAGAATCGCGCTCAGCTCGGAGGCGTTATCAGCCAGACCGTCGAGGTGCAGGTTCAGCCCGCAATGACCGGCGAAGGCCATTTCCAGCGCGCTGACCAGCAAACCACCGTCGGAACGGTCGTGATAGGACAGAATATGACCATCGGCGTTGAGGCCCTGAATCACGGCGAAGAAGGCCTTGAGGTCTTCAGCGTCGTCGACATCCGGCGCCACGCGGCCCAGCTTGCCGTGGGTCTGGGCCAGGATGGAGGCGCCCATGCGGTTCTGACCACGACCCAGATCGATCAGGATCAGGTCAGTGATGCCCTTGTCCATGCGCAGCTCTGGAGTCAGGGTCTGACGAATGTCGAGCACGGGTGCGAAGCCGGTGACGATCAGCGACAGTGGCGAAGTCACGCTTTTTTCGATGCCTTCATCGCTCCAGCGGGTCTTCATGGACATCGAGTCCTTGCCCACCGGAATCGTGATGCCCAGCTCTGGACACAGCTCCATGCCCACCGCTTTCACGGTGTCATACAAGCGTGCATCTTCGCCGGGATGACCAGCCGCCGACATCCAGTTGGCCGACAGTTTGATATCAGACAGCTTGCCGATGCGCGAGGCCGCGATGTTGGTCAGGGTCTCGCCGATTGCCATGCGGCCCGACGCCGGAGCATCCAGCAACGCCAGCGGGGTGCGCTCGCCCATCGCCATGGCTTCACCGGTATTGACATCGAAGCTGGTCGCGGTCACGGCGCAGTCTGCAACCGGCACCTGCCACGGACCGACCATCTGATCGCGGGCGACCAGGCCGGTAATGCTGCGGTCACCAATGGTGATCAGGAAGCTCTTGCTGGCGACCGCCGGGTGACGCAGTACACGCTGTACGCTTTCTTCGATATCCAGCGTGCCCGGATCGAAATCATCACCGATTTCTTCTTCGCGCTCGACCGAACGGTGCATGCGCGGCGCCTTGCCGAGCAGGACTTCCAGCGGCATGTCCACAGGGCTGTTGCCGAAGTGGCTGTCGGTCACGGTCAGTTGCGGTTCGGCAGTGGCTTCACCGACGACCGCAAACGGGCAGCGCTCGCGCTCGCAGATGGCCTTGAAGCGCTCATAGTCCTCGACGCCAACGGCCAGAACGTAACGCTCTTGGGATTCGTTGCTCCAGATTTCCAGCGGGGCCATGCCCGGCTCGTCATTCGGCACGTTACGCAGTTCGAAACGACCACCCCGATTGCCATCGTTGACCAGCTCGGGGAAGGCGTTGGACAGACCACCGGCGCCGACGTCATGGATGAAGCTGATCGGGTTGCGGTCGCCCAGCTGCCAGCAGCGGTCGATCACTTCCTGACAACGACGCTCCATCTCAGGGTTTTCACGCTGAACCGAAGCGAAATCAAGGTCTGCCGAGCTGGTGCCGGTCGCCATCGAAGACGCCGCGCCGCCGCCCAGACCGATCAGCATGGCCGGGCCACCCAGCACGATCAGCTTGGAACCTACAGTGACTTCGCCCTTCTGGACGTGATCTTCGCGAATGTTGCCCATACCGCCCGCCAGCATGATCGGCTTGTGGTAACCACGTACCTCATCGCCGTGCCTGGTAGTGATGGACTGCTCGAAGGTACGGAAGTAGCCAGTCAGCGCCGGGCGGCCGAACTCGTTGTTGAACGCCGCGCCACCCAGCGGGCCTTCGATCATGATGTCCAGCGCAGTCACGATGCGCTCGGGCTTGCCGTACGGCACTTCCCAGGGTTGCACAAAACCGGGAATCTGCAGGTTGGACACGGTGAAACCGGTCAGGCCCGCTTTCGGTTTGGCGCCGCGACCGGTCGCACCTTCGTCGCGAATCTCGCCACCGGAACCGGTCGCCGCACCAGGAAACGGCGCAATGGCGGTCGGGTGGTTGTGGGTCTCGACCTTCATCAGAATGTGCACCGGCTCCTGCACCGCACCATACTGGCGGGTTTCAGGGTCCGGGAAGAAGCGGCCGGCAACGCTGCCGACGATCACCGAAGCGTTGTCCTTGTAAGCGGACAGCACGCCTTCACTGTGCATCTGATACGTGTTCTTGATCATGCCGAACAGGCTTTTTTCCTGGCTCTGGCCGTCGATGTCCCAACTGGCGTTGAAGATCTTGTGACGGCAGTGCTCGGAGTTCGCCTGGGCAAACATCATCAGCTCGATGTCATGCGGGTTGCGCCCCAGACCATTGAAACTGGTGATCAGGTAATCGATTTCGTCTTCAGCGAGCGCCAGGCCCAGCTCGACGTTGGCTTTTTCCAGCGCTGCGCGACCGCCGCCCAGAATGTCCACCGCCGTCAGCGGCTTGGGCTGAGCGTGGCTGAACAGACCAGCGGCCTGATCGTGATCACCCAATACCAGCTGGGTCATCCGGTCATGCAGGCTGTCGGCAATGGCCTGCGCTTCGACGTCGCTGAACTGCCCTTCTACATAGAAGGCAATCCCGCGTTCGATGCGCTGGACTTTGCTCAGACCGCAGTTGCGAGCGATATCGCTGGCTTTGCTCGACCATGGCGAAATGGTGCCAAACCGCGGCAACACCAGAAACAGTCGGCCGCTCGGCTCTTGAACCGGCACACTCGGGCCGTATTTCAGGAGGCGGTCGAGAACCTGCTGTTCTTCGCGGGTCAGAACGTCGGTAACGTCCGCAAAGTGGGCGAATTCGGCGTACAAGCCACTGACAGCTGAAACTTTTTGTTTCAGTTGTTCTAGTAATTTGCTGTGGCGGAAGGCAGAAAGGGCAGGAGCACCGCGCAGGATCAACATCTTCGGGACAGCCTCGAGAAGGGGTGTGCTTTGAGGCCGCGTATTCTAGCCTAAAGCGTGACCTGGATCACCCAAAACGGCAGCCTCTCGTGCGCCCGAATGTCGCTCCACGTCAAAAAATGCGACAAATGTCACCAAAAAGCCTTCGCCTATCAGACGCAAGCGTCACTGTCGAGATATGGCGCCCGGTGCGCTTTGCGTATACTGCACCGATGTTCTTCAGACCAGACTTCCGCCCACGTTGCGCCAAGTGGCTCATCGCAACCGGACTCTTCCTGATGCTCGGTGCCTGTGTTGAGAAACCCAACACACTGGAGCGAGTCAAGGAGGACGGCGTTCTGCGCGTGATCACCCGTAACAGCCCGGCGACGTATTTTCAGGATCGCAACGGTGAAACCGGCTTCGAATACGAACTGGTCAAGCGTTTCGCCGATGACCTGGGCATCGAACTGAAGATCGAAACCGCCGACAACCTGGACGACCTTTTCGATCAAATGAACAAGCCGGGAGGCCCGGTACTCGGCGCCGCAGGCTTGATCGACACGCCAAACCGCAGGCAACAGGCGCGTTTTTCGCATTCTTATCTGCAAGTTACGCCGCAGGTCGTGTACCGCAACGGCCAGTCGCGCCCCACCGACCCGGGCGATCTGGTGGGCAAGCGCATCGTGGTGCTCAAGGGCAGCAGCCATGCCGAACAGCTGGCAGCGCTCAAACTGCAGAACCCGCGTATCGAGTACGAAGAGTCTGACGCGGTCGAGGTCGTCGATCTCCTGCGCATGGTCGATGAAGGCCAGATCGATCTGACCCTGGTCGACTCCAACGAGCTGGCGATGAACCAGGTGTACTTCCCCAATGTGCGCGTGGCCTTCGACCTGGGTGAAGCGCGCGAGCAGCGCTGGGCGGTCGCACCGGGCGAAGACAACAGCCTGCTTAACGAAATCAACGCCTATCTCGACAAGGTCGAGAAAAACGGCACGCTGCAACGCCTGAAAGACCGCTACTACGGCCATGTCGACGTGCTCGGCTACGTCGGCGCCTACACCTTCGCCCAGCATTTGCAGGAACGCCTGCCCAAATACGAGAAGCATTTCCAGACATCGGCCAAGACCGAAAAGGTCGACTGGAGACTGCTGGCCGCTATCGGTTATCAGGAATCGATGTGGCAACCGGCCGTGACGTCGAAAACCGGTGTACGCGGCCTGATGATGCTGACCCAGAACACCGCTCAGGCAATGGGCGTCACTAACCGGCTGGATGCCCGACAGAGCATTCAGGGTGGGGCCAAGTATTTTGCCTACGTAAAGGATCAGCTAGACGACAAGATTCAAGAGCCGGATCGTACATGGCTCGCTCTCGCGTCCTACAACATTGGTGGCGGTCATCTTGAAGATGCACGCAAACTGGCTGAAAACGAGGGGCTGAACCCCAATAAATGGCTCGACGTGAAAAAAATGCTGCCGCGTCTGGCGCAGAAGAAGTGGTACAGCAAAACACGCTACGGCTATGCCCGAGGCGGCGAACCGGTGCATTTCGTCGCCAACATTCGCCGCTACTACGACATTCTGACCTGGGTTACACAGCCGCAGCTTGAAGGCAGCCAGGTCGCCGATGGCAATCTGCACGTGCCGGGCGTCGATAAAACGCAGCCCACGCCCGCGCCGACTCCCGAACCTGCCAGCAGCCCGGAAAAACCAGCGCTCTAGTCGTCGGCTTTGGCTTTGTTTGCGTCTTTGGCCGCCCGGCGCATTCTGAAAAACTCACTCAGCATCGCCCCGCACTCCTCGCCCAATACCCCGCCCTCAAACAACACGCGATGATTGAGAAAGCCCTGGCTGAAAAACTGCCCCTGGCTTTCAACAATCCCGGCCTTGGGCTCCGGTGCGCCGTACACTACGCGAGCGACCCGCGAATGCACGATCAAACCGGCGCACATGCTGCACGGTTCCAGCGTCACATACAGCGTACTGCCCGGCAGCCGGTAATTATCCAGCGCCTTGGCGGCATCGCGAATCGCCACCATCTCGGCATGCGCGCTGGGGTCGCTGCCGCTGATCGGGCAATTGTAGCCACGACCGACGATCTTGCCGTTCTGCACCACCACCGCGCCGACCGGAACTTCACCCAGCAACGCGCCTTGAGCCGCGAGCGCCAGCGCTTCACGCATGAAATGCTGATCCTTGCTGCGGTCGATGATCTGCGGCTGCCTCATCACGACACCTCGATGGCCGCCATGAGGCCGGTTTCCATGTGATCGATCACGTGGCAGTGAAACATCCACACACCCGGATTATCCGCAACCAGTGCCACACGAGCGCGCTCATTGCGCCCCAGCAAAAAGGTGTCGGTAAAGTACGGGATGATCTTGCGCCGATTGGAGGCGATCACCTTGAAACTCATGCCGTGCAAATGAATCGGGTGCTGATACTGGGTCATGTTCTTCAATTCGAAGATATAGCTCTTGCCCAGCGTCAGCCTGGCGATCGGGCGATCCGCACACGTCTTGTCGGTAATGTCCCAAGCCACACCATTGATCTGCCACAGACTCGGCGGCTTGCCGTTGTCGGTATTGGTCGATACCGAGCCAACCCACTCGACGTTGAAATTGATCTTCTCGGCGTTATCCAGGTCCGGCTCGGCGACCGGATTGGCAGGCAACTCGGGCGGCCACTGCCCCGGCGCATCGTTATTGGCGACCGAACGGAAGGTCCCCAGACGTACCGGGCCGTTACGCAACGAAATTTCCTCACCCGCCGGCGGGGCCTTGATCGCCAGACAGATGCGCATGCCCGGCCCCAGCCAGTATTCGTCGCCGAAGGGACGCGGTTTGACCGGGTTGCCATCCAGCGCATAAATCTGCGCCTCAGCGTCCGGCAGGTTGAGTCGATAGGTCACGGTATTGTCGAGATTGAGCAAGCGCACCCGGGTAATCTGCCCGGCTGGCAACTCAATCACCGCCTGCGGAATGCCGTTCAACGTCGACAGCCGCCCCGCCGTGCCCTCGCGCGCCGCTTCACGCAGCACACTGAACTCGGTGAACGCACCCACTTCGTCCACATGCCAGCTTTTCAGACTGACCGTGCGCTCATGGGCAAACCCGGTCGGCTCGCGCTCTTCGACAATCAACGGCCCGACCAGCCCGCGCCCCAGCTCCTCGCTGCTGCTGACGTGCGGGTGATACCAGTAGCTACCGGCATCCGGCACACGGAATTTGTAGTCGAAATACTCGCCCGGCTTGACCGGCAACTGCGACACGTAAGGCACGCCGTCCATCTCCAGCGGCAAGCGGATGCCATGCCAGTGAATGGTCGTCTCGACCGGCAACTGATTGATGAAGCGCAGCCGCAGCCACTCACCCTGCCGCACCCGCAACTCCGTGCCCGGCGCAGAACCGCCGAAGGCCCAGGCAGGCGTCTTGTGGCCAGGTACCAGTTCGACGTCCAGCGGCGCGGCAATCAGCACGAAGTCCGAACCGGCCTCCGACTCGCGACGCCCCATCCAGTAACGCGAAGCACCACCCGCGCCAAGGCCTACTACAGCCAGACCGGCGATGCCTGTAAGGATTTGACGACGGGTAAAGGACATGAACGGCGGGACCTCGAAAACGACGACTGGGCGCATCTGCGAGCAAATGCGAGGGGCGAATACGATACACCTGCATTTGCGTAAAGATAAGAGTGGATACAACGAACTGAAGTCGAGGCGTAAAAAAGCCGGGCGAGGCGGTGGTGAGGCCCCTCACAGCGCTGTGCCAAAAGCCTTTACGTGATCAGTCTCGCACGAGCTTCAGCAGTCCGCCGTCATACCAGGAAAGAGCTAAAGACCCATCCTGTGCTAGAAAAAATGTCGGGCGTTCTTTATTAAGAGGACCCCAGCTTCCAGATTTGCATTCAACGCCATAGCGTACGGCTTTTTCCATGCCAAGCTTGCGGAGCTGTGGCTCCAGTTCAGCCCCACTCATCGCCGGAAGCTTGTGAAAGACCGGCCCCTTGCACATATCTTCCGTCGAGCCTGCTGACGCTTTCCATGCAAGTTGGTCGTGATTGAAACTGAGACGTCGATCCATAAAGCTCGGATCATCATCCCCCAGTGCCTGCACGCCAGAGTCTGATACCGCTACACCTGCAACATGCCAACTGCCGTAAAACACGCTTTCTCCAGGCTGATCGTGCTTTTGAGTATTCATAGTCGCTGCGCATCCTGTCAGCGACAACATAATCAGGAAAGATGAACTGAGAGAAAATCGGGATTTCATGAACGGGGGTCCTTGGTTTTAGCGGATGCGAGTATTGACTCTTTTGCTGGGCTATTCCTGCGTCGAAATCGGCGCCCGTGGTTCATTTAAGTGACAACTTATTAACAGGTTTGCAAAGGATCGCATGCACGCTTTGGCCACGTGGCCTGGGCGACCCGCAGAAAATTGTCGCCAAAAATGCCGTCGATCTGCGCGGCATCATAGCCAAGCCCACTCAATACTGCTGCGACCTGCCCCAGCGATTCCGGCTGTAATTGACGATGTCCGTTTATGCAGTAGTTGGATTCATCGCACAACTCCGAGACTCGTGTACCCCTTTTACGCTAGGGTCTGTTCCCGTTTCATCGCGAACCGCGTTGCCGGGCCAAATCTCGCCAGGCCAGGCGCAGGACGCA
>NZ_LGLN01000010.1:42863-143912 GCF_001293775.1 Pseudomonas syringae pv. cilantro | reverse complement strand
TCTACAAGACTTTTTCGTTTCCGTCTGCGCCGGAAGTGGGGCGAATTATAGACACATCACAGAGCGCGTCAACCGTTATTTTGAACTTTCTTCAGAAACCAGGGTAACGCGCCCGAAAGCCTTCTTGCCTGCCTGGCAGACATGAGTAGCACTCAGCTTGAAGACAAACCCACGATCAACAACCTCACCATCTATACGTACACCGCCAGAAGCCAGCAGATCACGCGCAACCGCCGCATTCTTTACCAACCCGGCTTTATTAAGGACAGCCGAGATTGGCATGTCTTCAGCCGCCGTTACCGATATCTCCGGCAGATCAGCCGGCAGCTCCCCCTCCTTCATACGGTTACCCGCAGAACGGTGCGCATTGGCCGCAGCTTCTTCACCATGGAAGCGCGCCACCAACTCTTCAGCCAGCTTGATCTTGATATCACGCGGATTGGCACCCGCGTCGCAATCAGCCTTGAAGCCATCGATCTCTTCCATCGAGCGGAAGCTCAACAGTTCGAAGTAGCGCCACATCAGGGAATCGGGGATCGAGACCAGCTTGCTGTACATAATGCCTGGCGCTTCCTGAATGCCGACATAGTTGCCCAGCGACTTGGACATCTTCTTCACGCCATCCAGCCCTTCCAGCAACGGCATGGTCAGAATGCACTGCGGCTCCTGCCCGTAAGAGCGCTGAAGTTCGCGCCCCATCAGCAGGTTGAATTTCTGATCGGTACCACCCAGCTCGACGTCAGCTTTCAAAGCGACCGAGTCGTAACCCTGCACCAGCGGATACAGGAATTCGTGGATGGCGATGGACTGGTTGCTTTTATAGCGCTTGTCGAAGTCGTCACGCTCGAGCATTCGCGCAACGGTGTATTGCGAGGAGAGACGAATGAAGTCAGCGGGGCTGAGCTTGTCCATCCACGTCGAGTTGAAAGCCACTTCGGTCCTGGCCGGATCGAGAATCTTGAAGACCTGAGACTTGTAGGTCTCGGCGTAGTCGAGAACCTGCTCACGGGTGAGCGGCGGACGCGTGGCACTCTTGCCGCTGGGATCACCGATCATCCCGGTGAAATCGCCAATCAGGAAGATGACCTGATGCCCAAGATCCTGGAACTGGCGCAGCTTGTTAATAAGGACGGTATGGCCCAGATGCAGGTCGGGTGCCGTCGGATCGAAACCAGCCTTGATACGTAGCGGTTGGCCACGCTTCAGTTTCTCGACCAGTTCAGCCTCAACCAGGAGTTCATCCGCACCGCGCTTGATCAGCGTCAGCTGTTCTTCAACCGACTTCATTTCAGCCCCCAATTCAAAGGGGCTCAACCTTACAAGATCAGAGCCCAATTACAAGTTTTGCCCAGCGTTCGCCCGCGAATCAGGCACTGATCCGCAGGAAGGGTTGCTTCGAGCAGGTTTTGGTTATATTTTATACAGTTATTTCATCTTCATCATGTCATTCATCTTTTCCATTTCACCTTTTTCAAAGTCAAATTACCTATGAAAGACACACCGCCTAAAGCGCCCCCGCTTTATCCGAAGAGTCACCTGCTCGCTGCAAGCGGCATTGCCGCGTTGTTGAGCCTGGCTCTCCTGGTTTTTCCTTCAAGCGAAGTCGAAGCCAAACGAACGAACCTTGCCCTTGATCTGGAGATGCCAGATCAGGACGTACAAGACCAAGACGCTCCAGACGCCACTCAAGCCACACCTGAAACCGCTGAATCGCCATTTGCCCAGATCGACGCCACCGAAGATCAGGCTCAGGACACCGCCGCGGCACAGCCTGTAACAGAAAAACCGGCACCTGCCGCAATCAAGGATCCGCTGCACCGGGAAGTCACCGTCAGCAAAGGTGACACCTTGTCGACGCTGTTCGAAAAGGTCGGCCTTCCGGCCGCCACAGTTCATGAAGTACTGGCCAGTGACAAGCAAGCCAGGCAATTCAGCAAGCTGCAGAATGGTCAGACCTTCCAGTTCGAGATGACACCGGACGGCCAGCTCAAGCAACTGCACACCAAACTCAGCGAAGTCGAAACCATCAGCCTGTCGAAGACAGCGACCGGATACGCATTCAATCGCGAAATCAGCAAGCCCAACGTGCGTAACGCCTATGTACACGGGGTGATCAACAGTTCTCTGTCGCAGTCAGCCCAGCGCGCCGGGTTGAGCCACAGCATGACGATGGACATGGCCAATATCTTTGGCTACGACGTTGATTTCGCTCAGGACATCCGCAAGGGTGACGAGTTTGATGTGGTGTACGAGCAGAAAGTGGTCAACGGCAAGAACGTCGGCACCGGCAACATTCTGGCAGCGCGTTTCACAAACCGCGGCAAGACTTACACGGCCGTCCGCTATACAAGTAAACAAGGCACGACCAATTATTACACCGCCGATGGCAACAGCATGCGCAAGGCCTTCATCCGCACACCGGTTGACTTCGCCCGCATCAGCTCGATGTTCTCGATGGGGCGCAAACACCCGATCCTGAACAAGATCCGCGCGCACAAAGGTGTCGACTATGCGGCGCCACGCGGCACACCCATCAAGGCAACCGGCGACGGCAAGGTCCTGCTGGCAGGACGTCGTGGCGGTTACGGCAACACAGTCATCATCCAGCACGGCGACACCTACCGCACGCTGTATGGTCACATGCAAGGCTTCGCCAAAGGCGTGCAAACCGGCAGTTCTGTGAAGCAAGGCCAGGTGATCGGCTATATTGGAACCACCGGCTTGTCGACTGGCCCGCATTTGCACTATGAATTTCAGGTCAATGGCGTGCACGTAGACCCGCTGGGTCAGAAGCTTCCGATGGCGGATCCGATCGCCAAATCCGAAAAACAGCGCTTCATGCAGCAAAGCCAGCCGTTAATGGCGCGCATGGATCAGGAAAAGGCCACCACGCTGGCCTCCAATAAAAGGTAATCCATGGCCTACTTCTATATAGGTGTGATGTCCGGCAGCAGCCTCGATGGGATCGATATCGCCCTATTGGAGCAGGATAACCGACCGATACTTCTGGCAACTCACTACATTCCCATGCCGGAAGACCTGCATGCGGAATTGCTGGCGCTTTGCTCCAGCGGCGCGGACGAGCTGGCTCGCGCAGCCGTTACCGAGCAGAAGTGGTGCCGACTGGTCGCTGAAGGTGTTCTGACCTTGCTGAAAGAGCAGAACATGGTAGCCGGCCAGATACGCGCCATTGGCAGCCACGGCCAGACCATTCGCCATGAGCCTGCTCGTGGTTACAGCATTCAGATCGGTAACCCTGCTCTGCTTGCCGAACTGACTGAAATCACCGTGGTGAGTGACTTCCGTCGTCGCGATATCGCTGCTGGGGGCCAAGGCGCGCCATTAGTGCCGGCTTTCCATGAAGCGCTGTTCGATGACAACAAGAATCATCGCGCCGTTCTGAACATTGGCGGGTTCAGCAACCTGAGCCTGATCGAGTCGGATCGACCTGTTGAAGGCTTCGATTGCGGGCCTGGCAACGTACTGCTCGACGCCTGGATTCAATCCAAGCTGACACAGAGCTACGACGAAGACGGCAACTGGGCGGCGAGCGGTCAGGTCAACCAAGAGTTGCTGAACACGCTGCTCAGCGATCCGTTCTTCCAGACTAAAGGCCCGAAAAGTACTGGCCGGGAGGTCTTCAACCTTGGCTGGCTTCGCCATCACCTCTTCCAGTTCCAGACACTGGCGCCGGAAGACGTGCAGGCAACGCTTCTGGAACTGACCGCACTGACCATTACCGAGTCGCTGCAATCCGCGCAGTCGAGCACCAACGACCTGCTGGTTTGCGGCGGTGGCGCGCATAACACCGCGCTGATGAATCGTCTTGCCGATCTGCTGCCGGACACCAAAGTCAGCAGCACCGCAAAGTTCGGCGTAGACCCGGACTGGGTAGAGGCAATGGCCTTTGCATGGCTGGCGCATTGCTGCCTTGAAAGTGTCCCGGCGAACCGTCCGACGGTGACCGGCGCCAGAGGCCTGCGGATTCTGGGTGCAATCTACCCTGCCTGACCTGATGCCTGAACGCAAAACGCCGCTCAATGAGCGGCGTTTTTTTGTTTTCAGAAACGTGTTCGCAGTGGTCTGTTCAGATCGAAAACGAGGAACCGCAACCACAGGTCGTGGAAGCATTCGGGTTCTTGATCACGAACCGCGAACCCTCCAGCCCTTCCTGATAGTCCACTTCAGCGCCCGCCAGATACTGGAAGCTCATCGGATCGACCACCAGGCTCACGCCCTCGCGCTCGACGATCGTATCGTCGTCTGCCACATCTTCATCGAACGTGAAGCCGTACTGAAAACCCGAGCAACCACCGCCTGTAACGAACACACGCAGTTTAAGGCGATCATTGCCCTCTTCATCGACCAGGGTTTTCACCTTGTGCGCTGCATTTGGGGTGAATTCCAAAGCCGTAGGCGTGAAGGATTCAACACTCATGTCAGATATCTCCCGGCGTTAGCCGTCGTAATGCGTAATGACGGCATTATCCGCTTCTCCCAGAAAAACGGTCAACTATTTGGTTGGGAGCAGCTACAAGCTACAAAGAGCATGGGCCAACTCGCCTTTATCTTGAAGCTTGAAGCTTGTCACTTGAAGCTGCCCCTCTAAGGCATCATCCCCGCATGAGACAACCCGGCGCGCTCGTCCAGGCCGAACAGGATGTTCATGTTTTGAACCGCCTGCCCCGACGCACCCTTGACCAGGTTATCGATGACCGAGAGCACCACCACCAGATCGCCATCCTGCGGACGATGCACAGCGATTCGGCAAACGTTGGCACCGCGCACACTGCGAGTCTCTGGATGGCTGCCCGCAGGCATCACGTCTACAAACGGCTCGTCGGCATAGCGCTTCTCGAACAGGGCTTGCAGGTCTACCGAGCGATCAGCAACCGTTGCGTAAAGCGTGGAGTGGATGCCGCGGATCATCGGTACCAGATGCGGAACGAAGGTCAGGCCGACATCGCCACCCGCTGCGCGACGCAGCCCTTGGGTGATTTCAGGCAAGTGGCGGTGACCTTTTACGGCATAGGCCTTGAAGCTTTCGTTGGCCTCCGAGTACAGCGAGCCAATGCTCAACCCGCGCCCTGCACCGCTCACGCCAGACTTACAGTCGGCTATCAGGCGAGTTTTGTCGGCAATACCCGCCTCAAGCAACGGCAGAAAGCCCAGTTGGGTAGCCGTTGGATAGCAACCCGGCACCGCAATCAAACGCGCGTTCCGAATCTGCTCGCGATTGACTTCCGGCAGCCCGTAGACCGCGTCTTGCAGCAGCTCCGGTGCACCATGAGGCTGACCGTACCATTTGGACCACTCGACCGGATCCTGCAAACGGAAATCGGCAGACAGGTCGATGACCCTGGTGCCTGCCGCAAGCAGCTCACCCGCCAGGGCGTGAGCAACACCGTGGGGCGTAGCGAAGAACACCACATCACAGGCCCCCAGGGTTTTGACATCCGGCACGCTGAACGCCAGGCCGTCGTAATGGCCTCGCAGGTTCGGGTACATGTCGGCGACTGGCAGACCGGCCTCCGAGCGAGAGGTAATCACCACCACTTCTGCCTGCGGATGCTGTGCCAACAGACGCAGCAGCTCGACTCCGGTGTAACCCGTGCCGCCGACGATACCGACCTTGACCATAACCTGCCCTCAACGAAACAACTGGAAAGCGGTCGATAATAGGAGCCTACGACCTCTGCGACAACCGACAACGTGACGTAAGGGCGCACAAGACACTACTATTCGGCCACCGTGAACCTGGGAATAATCAAAAATGCTCTATTTATGGATCAAAGCGCTGCACGTGATCTCGATGGTCTGCTGGTTTGCAGCCCTGTTCTATCTACCAAGACTGTTTGTCTACCACTCGATGAGCGAGGACACCGTCAGCCGTGACCGTTTCATCATCATGGAGCGCAAACTGTACCGCGGCATCATGACACCGGCGATGATCGCCACGCTGATCTTCGGCGGCTGGCTGATCAGCTTCGACCCTAGCGGTTATTTCAGCCAGGGCTGGATGCACGTGAAGCTGACGCTGGTTTTCCTGTTGATAGGCTATCACCATGTGTGCGGTGCGCAGATGAAACGCTTTGCCCGTGGCGAAAATGGCCGCAGCCATGTGTTTTATCGCTGGTTCAACGAAATCCCGGTGCTGATTCTGATTGCGGTGGTCATTCTGGTCATCGTCAAACCGTTCTGACCGACCTGCACTCTGCCTTTATCAGACACGAAAGGACGCCCGCGCGTAGGCGTCCCTCCGTTCCCCACTCAAGACAAGGAAGCCCTGTATGACCGAAACCCTCTTCAAGATCATGTTTGAAGGGCAGGTGCGTGACGGCGTAGAGCCTGAAGCCGCAAAAGCCAATGTGGCCGGATTGTTCAAAAGCGATGCGGCGGCGGTGGAGAAGCTGTTCAGCGGCACACCCGTGACCCTCAAGCGCGGGCTGGTGCATACGGAAGCCGAACGCTATATCGCCGCGTTGAAAAACGCGGGCGTCGAAGCGCGTATAGAACCCGACCAGGCCATCAGCCTCACGCTGGATGAGGTCACCACGCCCGCCAACGCCTGGGCGGCCGACAAGCTTGCGCCGCAAACTGCATCGCCCTACGCGCCGCCCAAGGCGCAGGTCGGCAGCGAGGAGTACGGGCATTCCACGCTCAAAGTTTTCACCACTCACGGCCGCATCGGCCGCCTGCGTTTTCTGGCGTGGAGCATGGTTCAGTGCGTCACGCTGATCGTCCTGCTCTCGGTGGCCCTGACGGTCATGAACGGGTCGCTGGTCGGCGGCGGCTTGTTGATCGCAGTATTAGTGATCGCGTTTATCACCATCGGCGTGATGATCGGCGTGCAGAGACTACACGACCTGGGTTGGTCAGGCTGGCTCCTGCTGCTGAACCTCGTACCGTTCGTAGGCACCTTGTTTCCGTTCCTGATCATGGTGCTGCCCGGCACACAAGGTCCGAACCAGTACGGCCCACCGCCGCCGCCCAACACACGTGGCGTGAAGTTTCTCGCGGTGGTGTGGATTGCCATGATTCCAGTGATCACGGTCGCCAGCATCTATTTCGGCATCGCAAACCTGGCCAAAGAAGAGCTCGCGCTCAAGACCGACGAGTACGAACAAACCCTGCCTTACGATGATCAGGAAGACACTGATAGTGCCTTGAGCGCTCCTGATGATGTCAATGAAGAGTCCAACGACCAGAACGACAAGCAATAAACTGCTGCCGCCCGGCGAACGGCCGGGCGCACAGGCTCAATGGAGAAATGCATGACCCGTTACGCCCTGATCACCGGCGCTTCCAGTGGCATTGGCCTGGCCATGGCCGAGGCGCTGGCACGTCGTGGTCGCAACCTGATTCTGGTTGCCCGCCAGCGTGACTTGCTGGAAACGATTGCACTGGAATTCACTCAGCGCTTTGGCGTCGAGGTGCTGATTCGCGCATGCGATCTGGGCGAGCCGCTGCGACTCTCGGGTTTTCTACTGGAGCTGGAAGACGGTGCCCACCAGATCGACCTGCTGGTCAACGCCGCCGGCATCGGCACCTGCGGGCCGTTTCTGGCTCAGGACTGGGGCGTCGAGCAGGACCTGATTGACCTCAATATCCTCGCGCTCACACGCTTGTGCCACACCGTCGGCAATCTGATGGCTATCCAGGGCGGCGGACAGATACTCAATGTCGCGTCGGTCGCAGCTTTCCAGCCGGGGCCATGGATGAGCACCTACTACGCAAGCAAAGCGTATGTGCTGCACTTTTCCGAGGGCCTGCGTGAAGAAGTGAAAAAGGCCGGCGTCAAAGTCTCGGTATTGTGCCCGGGCCCGACCAGAACGGCGTTCTTCCGTACTGCGCAATTGCAGGTGAACGGCGATAACCTGATGAGCCCTGAAGAGGTGGCGCTGTACACCGTCAGGGCGCTGGCAAAAAACCGGGCAATCATCATTCCAGGCCTCAGCAACAGGTTCTGGACCCTCAGCCCGCGCCTGGTTTCGCGCTGGCTGGCCCGCCAGATCAGCGGTTACATCAATAAGAAGTTCTGCCCGCGCTGACCAAGGTCGCTGGGCGAGCCATGTCTCGCGCAGTACACTCGGGATCACGGCAGTAAGCTGCGTCCCCCATCAACCGACAAGGAGCAAACGGCTGTGGATACTTTGTTCACCAAAATCATCAATCGGGAAATTCCGGCGAAGATCATCTACGAAGATGATCAGGTATTGGCCTTTCACGATATTGCTCCACAGGCACCCGTGCATTTTCTGGTGATCCCGAAAAAGCCGATTCGTACCCTCAATGACCTGACCGAAGAAGACAAAGGCCTGGCGGGCCACATTCTGTTCACAGCGCAACGGCTGGCCCTCGAGCTGGGGTGTGAAGACGGCTTCCGCGTGGTCATGAACTGCAATGAGTCGGGCGGCCAGACCGTCTATCACATTCACATGCACGTGCTGGGTCAGCGTCAGATGAACTGGCCACCGGGCTGATCGAGAAATCGCCACGAGAGTCACCCGACTGGCTGATCCTGAAGATCGCTGGCCGGCTGACACAGGCCCAGCCGCCCCACGCCAATTCGGGTAAACTGCCCGCATGGTTCTTCCGGAGGTGCCCATGGCTACCGAACGTCAATATTCCCCTATCGACCGTCTGTTACTGCAAGCCGACAGCGCAATGCGCACGCTGCTGCCGTCGAGCGCCCACGCACGGCGTCCGTCCCCGGCAGTCGTCCAGCCCGATCAAAAGATGAGCGAGGCAGACGCCCGGCATGTCGCAGGCATGATGCGTATCAACCATACCGGCGAGGTCTGCGCACAGGCGCTGTATCAAGGCCAGGCGCTGACCGCGAAGCTGCCCAAGGTCCGCAAGGCCATGGAGCATGCGGCCGAAGAAGAAATCGATCATCTGGTCTGGTGCGAACAGCGCATTCATCAGCTTGGCAGCCACACCAGCGTGCTGAACCCGCTGTTTTACGGTCTGTCCTTCGGGATGGGCGCAGTCGCCGGGATCATCAGCGACCGGGTCAGCCTCGGGTTCGTTGCTGCAACAGAAGATCAGGTCTGCAAACACCTGAGCGAACACCTGGAACAACTGCCGACCGAAGATGGCAAGTCCCGGGCGATTCTGGAGCAGATGCTCAGCGATGAAGAACACCACGCCGAATCCGCGCTCGAAGCAGGAGGCTTTCGCTTTCCGGCCCCGGTCAAATTCGGCATGAGTATTCTGGCCAAGGTCATGACCAAGTCCACCTATCGCATCTGAAGCAGCAAGAACGAAAAAGGCGCCTGCGAGAGGCGCCTTTTTCATATCCGAAATCCGGGTTTAAACCGCTACGTTACGGCCGTAGAAGATTTCCAGCATTTCGTGTTTGACCTTCGCGGTCACTTGTTCACGCTGTTCGGCAGACAAGTTGCTGGTGGCATCGCCAAACAGGTAGTTATCCAGTTCGAATTGCTTGAGCAGCATTTTGGTGTGGAACAGGTTTTCCTGGTACACGTTCACGTCGGTCATCTGGTAACCGTTGCGCGTGTCTTCGGAGAGGTAATTCTGGATCGAGTTGATTTCGTGATCGATGAAATGCTTCTTGCCTTCCACGTCACGGGTGAAACCGCGCACGCGATAATCGACGGTGACGATGTCCGACTCGAACTTGTGAATCAGGTAGTTCAGCGCCTTGAGCGGTGAAATGACGCCACAGGTCGACACATCGATGTCTACCCGGAACGTGGCAATACCGTCGACCGGGTGAATTTCCGGATAGGTATGCACCGTGATGTGGCTCTTGTCCAGATGGGCCAGGATGGTTTCCGGCAGTGGACCTGGCGACTCTTCGATCTGGCTTTCGGTAGGCGTCACCGGCTGCTCGGAGATCAGAATGGTCACACTGGCACCTTGTGGATCGTAATCCTGACGCGCAATGTTCAGGATATTGGCACCAATGATATCGACAACATCAGTCAGAATCCGCGTCAGGCGTTCTGCGTCGTACACACTATTGATGTACTCGACGTACGCCTGCTGGTCCTGCGGGGTTTCCGCATAGCAGATGTCGTAAATGTTGAAGCTCAAGGTCTTTGTCAGGTTATTGAACCCGTGGAGCTTGAGTTTGCTTTTCACCGTTAAAAACTCTCTATATGGGTGCGGCGCCAGCCGCGTGATCAAGCATGCCCGTCAGGTGAGCCCGGCTCATCTGCGTAGGACGGTTAACACCTCTTCGCGTTGGCGATTTTGGTTGTCTGTTCGGGCTGCCAGCAGAAAACCAATGCACGCTGCGCCCTGAAAAAGTGGCGCATTATGCAGACGTCCGAAGCCGTCTGCCAGAGTGTGCGCCGTTTTTATGATCGTTGGATGTCTGGCGCTCAGCCCAGTTCGACAATTTCATAATCGTGGGTGATCTTCACGCCGGCGTTTCCGAGCATGATCGACGCCGAGCAATACTTCTCCGCAGACAGTTCGATGGCACGTTTGACTTGCGCTTCCTTGAGGCCACGGCCTTTGACGACGAAGTGCAAATGTATCTTGGTGAACACTTTCGGATCTTCGTCCGCGCGCTCGGCCTCAAGAAAGGCTTCGCAACTTTCGATCGGCTGGCGCGACTTCTTGAGAATGCTGACCACGTCATAGTTGCTGCAGCCACCCAGGCCGATCAGCACCATTTCCATCGGACGCACGCCCAGATTGCGCCCGCCACTTTCCGGCGGGCCGTCCATGACCACCACGTGACCGCTGCCGGACTCGCCGAGGAACATGGCTTCGCCAGCCCATTGGATGCGTGCCTTCATCGCCAAGACTCCAGTGTAAAAAAGGGGGCGCCAGCTTAGCACAGCGTCAGGGCATGGCCTGAGGCGTCTGCAAAAATGCTATTCGGGGAAAACGTGTAGGAATATTCGCAAATCATGCCTTCCCGGTATTGAAAAGCTGCGGAGAACCCACCGGCAGCCGATACCTACAGGTATGCCATTTGGCCATAGTCTTATTTCGGAAGTCACGCATGGTCGCGATAACGTTTACACCCAAAACGAGCATTCTGGAGAAGCTGCTGCCGCATGCCGAACGTCGCCGTTGTGCCGCGAAAAGCAACATCATCAACGCGGGCGAACGCTCGGCCTCGTTGTTCATCATTCTCAAAGGGTCGGTCACGGTACTCATCGAGGATGACGAACGACGCGAGATGATCGTTGCCTATCTCAACAGCGGGGATTTCTTCGGTGAGCTGGGTCTGTTCGAACTGCCGGGGCATGAGTCAATGCGTAGCGCGTGGGTGCGCGCCAAAACCGAGTGCGAAGTAGCGGAGATCCCTTACGACACGTTTCGCGAGCTGGCCTGCCAGGAACCGGACATTCTCTATGCATTGGGCAGCCAGATGGCTGAACGTTTGCGCAACACCACGCGCAAGGTAGGCGATCTGGCTTTTCTGGATGTCACCGGGCGCGTGGCCCGCACCTTGCTCGACCTGTGCAAGCAGCCCGACGCCATGACGCACCCTGACGGCATGCAGATCAAGATCACCCGCCAGGAAATCGGCCGCATCGTGGGCTGTTCAAGGGAGATGGTCGGGCGTGTGCTCAAGGCTCTGGAAGAACAAAGCCTGGTCAACGTCAAAGGCAAGACCATGGTGGTCTTCGGCACGCGCTGAGAACGGGTATTCAGAGGCCGGAAAGCAGCTGCCGATAGGCCTGTGCCAGACGCGGCACAACCTCTACACCGGGAAACGCTTCATGCAGGTCAATGTGGCTGTCGGCTCGCACACGTTGTTCAAGTTCGCAGAGTTCGTTGAAGCGATTGACCGCCGCCGCCATCTGCAAGCGCTCGTCTTCCAGCAACAACGCACCGTGAGCCAACACCACCGGGCGCGTTCCGCCCTGACTCTGACGCCAGCGCTGGGCAGTTCCGACCATCTTGCGGCCATCGAGATTGACGTTGAAGCGGCCGTCGCAGAATGCGCCAGCCACCTCGCCCAATGACGCCCGGCCACCCAGTTCGGCCAGTAAATCCAGAAGCGGCTGACACAGGCGCAAATACGCGGTTTCAATCCGGTCCCGATCAGCGTCCATCCGGGGCTGCGCGTAGACCAGGGCGATATTCACGGTTGCGCGAGATTGCGGCACCGGCTCGCCACCGGTTTCCCGCAACAGTACAGGCCAGCCATTATCAGACAGGGTCTCACAGGCTTCGACAAAGCCCGGCAAACGGCTCATACGTCGCGGCATGACCAGCGCTTGATCGTTGGGTCGCCAGAGCAGCAGCCCATGATCCGCCGCACCGGCGCAGACCGACGCCAATAAATCCTGTTCGGCCTGCAAGCCTTGTTCGACACAGGTATCGATGATCGGGTCTTGCATGCCGGACCTCAGCGTAATGTTCTTCAAGACCATCAGTCGATGGATGGACCGCTCGCCGCCGGCTTGCGCTCCGGGAAGAACAGACGCTGCAATTCTGCGCCCGGCTTTTCTGCGCGCATGAATGCTTCGCCCACCAGAAACGCATACACATCACTGATTTCCATCAGCTCGACGTCGGCCCGGTTGAGAATCCCGCTTTCAGTGATCACGATGCGATCACGCGGAATACGCGGCAGCAGATCCAGCGTGGTTTCCAGACTTACGTCGAAGGTGTGAAGGTTGCGGTTGTTGACGCCCACCAATGGCGTATCGAGCGTTTTCAGCGCACGATCCAGCTCGTCGCCGTCATGCACCTCGACCAGCACATCCAGGCCGACGCTCTTGGCAACTGCGGCCAGTTCGGCCATCCGCCCGTCATCCAGTGCCGAAACAATCAGCAAAATACAGTCGGCGCCCAAAGCACGTGCTTCAACCACTTGATACGGGTCGATCATGAAATCCTTGCGGATCACCGGCAAATTGCACGCCGCACGCGCTTCTTGCAGATAGGCATCGGAACCCTGGAAGAAATCGACATCGGTCAACACCGAGAGACAAGTCGCGCCGCCCGCCTGATAACTTCTGGCGATATCAGCAGGCAGGAAGTTTTCCCGAATAACGCCTTTGCTCGGCGACGCTTTCTTGATTTCGGCAATGACCGCAGGCTGCTTCAGCTTGACCTGATTGATCATCGCTTTTGCGAAACCACGAGGTGCATCAGCCTTGGCCGCCTGCTGTTCGAGCTCGGCCAGGCTCACGATCGCGCGACGGGCCGCGACTTCTTCGGCTTTTCGGACAAGAATCTTTTCCAGTACGGTTGGCACGCTCATGCTTCGTTCTCCTGCTTGAATACCGCCGTGAAGGCACCCAACTCTTCCAGTTTTTCCCGCGCAAGGCCGGTATGCAATGCATCGTGTGCCAGCGCTACGCCCTCTTTCAAGCTTGTAGCGTGATCAGCCGCATAAAGAGCGGCGCCCGCATTGAGTAAGATCATTTCCGCCGCCTTCTGGCCGTTTTCGGTCTTGCGGCGGCCCAGCGCGTCGCGGATCAGGTCCAGCGACTGCGCAGGGCTTTCCACCGCGAGGCCATACAGGCTCTGACTCTTTATACCCAGTTCTTCCGGATGCACCCAGTATTCAGTCACTTCGCCGTTCTTCAGCTCGGCAACGAAAGTCGGCGCGGCCAGGCTGAATTCGTCCAGACCGTCCTGCGAATGCACCACCAGCACGTGGGTGCTGCCCAAACGCAGCAACACTTCGGCCAGCGGGCGGCACAGTGCCTGATTGAACACACCGACGACCTGATGACGAACGCCAGCCGGGTTGGTCAGCGGACCAAGCATGTTGAACAATGTGCGCAGCCCCAGCTCGCGGCGAGGGCCGGCAGTGTGTTTCATGGCGGTGTGATGAGACTGGGCAAACATGAAGCCAATACCGACGCTGTCAATGCAGCGTGCCACTTGAACAGGCGTCAGGTTCAGGTACACACCTGCCGCCTCCAGCAAGTCAGCGCTGCCGCTTTTGCCAGACACCGCGCGGTTGCCGTGCTTGGCTACCGTGCAGCCTGCGGCCGCAATGACAAACGCCGAAGCCGTGGACACGTTGAAAATATTCGCGCCGTCACCGCCCGTGCCGACGATGTCGACAACGCCGTCGAGGGTTTTCAGTTCGACCTTGTCGGCCAGCTCGCGCATGACCAGAACAGCACCGACGATTTCATCGATGGTCTCGCTCTTCATGCGCATGCCCATCAGAAACGAGCCAATCTGCGCTTCAGTGCACTGGCCGGTCATGATCTCACGCATGACTTCGCTCATCTCGGCAGTGGACAGGTCCAGCTGGTTGACCACGCGGTTCAACGCGTTTTTGATATTCATCGGAGTATTCATAAAAAGTCCTTAGCCCTGACGCTGGCCGCCGCTCTGTTTGAGAAAGTTGGCGAACAGTTCGTGACCTTGCTCGGTCAGGATCGACTCGGGGTGAAACTGCACACCCTCGACGTTCAATGTCTTGTGACGCAGGCCCATGATCTCGTCAACCGAACCGTCTTCCAGCGCCGTCCATGCCGTCATTTCCAGACACTCGGGCAGGGTATCGCTTTTGACCACCAGCGAGTGGTAGCGGGTTACCACCAACGGATGGTTCAAACCTGCAAACACGCCGCCGTCCCTGTGAACCACCGGGCTGGTCTTGCCGTGCATCACCTGCCGCGCGCGCACCACTTCGCCACCGAACGCCTGGCCGATGGACTGATGCCCAAGGCAAACACCCAGAATCGGCAGCTTGCCCGCGAAGTGCTTGATCACCTCCAGCGAGACACCGGCTTCGTTGGGCGTGCACGGACCGGGCGAGACCACGATGCGCTCAGGGTTCAGCGCCTCGATCTGGGCAATGGTCAGTTCGTCATTGCGGATGACTTTGACGTCTGCCCCAAGCTCACCGAGGTACTGCACGACGTTGTAGGTAAAGGAATCGTAGTTATCGATCATCAGCAACATTTTGCTATCAACCTTTTGATTTACTGACTTTTGATTCAGGCCTTCCGGATTCTGCTTCGCTCATGCGCCACTCTTCAGCCACAACGCTTGAGGTGACAACGGCAAAAACATCACAAACCGAAGGCATACAGGTACGGGTCCGGCCGGGCCGGCAAGGAAATAGTCAGGCGCGCCAACGCCAACGGGCGTGAGCCTTGATAACGCGCATCAAAAGCTTGCTGACTGTCGTCACGGGAGGGGGTCTCGTTGGTACGTTTCGGGACATTAGCGTACCGAATCGACCGGTGCAATATGAATGTACCGGGCGGGACCGATTGATGAGCCGGCAACGGCTGAAAAGAGGGCCGCACCTCCTTGCGGAGGCGGGATTGAGGCGGGGGCACGATGGCCTTTGCGGGAGGGAAACATCAGTGCGCAATCTCGCGCACGTAGGCCTGGCAGGCCTTCAAGGCGATCAATCCCTGATCGCCGTCATCGGTGATGGCGACAATTCGCCCAGCAGCCGCCGGGTCAAGTTCGCCTCGCGCGCTTCCATGAACCAGGCCGCCGGCGTCGGCGGTGGCTGGCATTTCATCATCCGCGAGGGGGTTGGCGAGAAGGACTGACAGCCGCAGATCAGCAGTGGCCAGACGGTCGCGCAAACGAGTTTGAGAGGTCTGAGCATCGCTCAATTCCTTGTGAAGGGTTGTGTCACTGTCACGCAGGCGGATTTCCAGCGCGCGCCTTTTGGCCTGTTCGGCGTTCTGCCAGTCGACGACCGCCAGCGCCGCCTGCTCACGCTCGCGCTGATAACCCTGCGCTTGCGCTGACAGTTGCAGGCCGTAACACGCCGCCTGCCACTTCCAGGCCGTCCACGTACCCAGCCCCGAACCCAGCACGAATGCCAGGATCAGGAATCGCGCATCCAGCGCTTTCATGGCAGCACCTCCAGTGCCCGCTGATACAGCACTTGCCTGTCAGCGAGACCATTGGTGCCGCCGTTGATACGGCGGGTGATCATCAGAAAGTCGCCCTTGTCTGCCAGTACGTTGAGGTTGGCCCTATCCCAGAACCACGCCGCCGACATGGCCGCGTGGTCTGGCTGTTCGAGCAGTTGCGGCTGGCGCAACAGATCCAGCCCCAGCGCCTCCCCGCACGCCTCATAGTTGGCTCGCCCCGTCACCTGAATCAGCCCGCGACCCCGATAGAGCTGGCCGTCGCCATCTGCGTCTGGCGTATTGCCCAGACGCAGCGCCAACTGCCCCGTGTCGTACATGGAGAGATAGCTGTTGCCACCCAGTTCACGCACATAGCGAAGCTGCCCGGATTCATGCCCTACCTGGGCGATGAATCCGGCGATGCGCAGCCGGGTATTGATGGCGTAGCGGGTCATGGCGGTGTTAAGCGCAGGAACAAAAACGCCGGCTTGCGGGCCGGCGTTGGGGAGGATTTTTAGCAGTTGTTGCTGGTTGATAGGCATAGTTCCTCCTGTAAGGCTTGCAGAACCAAGCTGCACCCCGAGTTGATAAAACCCTCCTGCTTAAAGCCACGTGGATTGCAGATAAAACAACGCCCCGTCAGTGCGGGGCGTTATTACTTGGGCAGTTCGTCTGCACTCACACCTGTGAACGGTGTTGGCTGTTCAATCGGCTTTACGTATACGAATGGCGACGCAGGCGGTACGGGCCAGACGAACGATTCCGGAAAGCCTGGCTGCGCATCGAGTTGGGCGAGTTGCACGCGGTACAGTCGATATGCATCAAGCTCAGCTTTTAGCGCAGGCAGGGCTTCCCGTTGAGATTCAGTGGCCAAGCCCAGTGCGACGGCGTCTTGCAAAGTATCCAGCTCGTTAGCCAATGCATTGATTTTTTCAGTAGCCCCGGCCGAATAACCGCCACGCATAATCATGACGTGTGCCATGACCATATCTTCGGTAGGCTCAAGAATCTCGCCAAACTCACCTGCGATTGCGCGATTGAAAAGATCAACACCATGTGGTTCCGGGTCATCGGCAGAGGCGGCGAAGGGCACTTCACCATACAACTCCTTGGTCTCCTCAAAGACCACCCAAAGAACGATAGATGTATGGGCCTGATCGGCCCAGCGAGGATTACGAGCACTTGATACTGTGTTCATGTGATTACCTTTATGAAACTCGTTGAAAGAGAGTACGTTCATTATTGGAAAACGCCCCATGGGCGCGCCAGGTTCCTACATTAATAATCCCAGAATTATTAGTGGTTCCGTCGCTACTGTTTGTGGAGCTATAAATCAAGTTAGCGCCCGCCACTATACCGCCCTGATTGACCGCCCCCTGAGAGTTTATGACCCGCGCAAGAGCATACGACCCAATGCCTCCAAGTCCTATCGCGACAAGTTTAGCTGTTAGATTCTGATCATTGATAATGTCACCCAGGTCAGAACTGTCTACTTGAAGGCGCAAACTCCCGGCATTGTTGTAACCAATGCGAATTCTGCTGGTAGACATATTGGGACCACCGCCCTGTTCAACAGGCGCAAAGCCCAAGCGCGGCTGCAAGTAGTACACTTGATTATCTGATAGACGGCGCATATAAGGCAGCGTCGGATCATTACCGGCTAATCCTACTGCCGATATCGAATCCGTTCCGGCAAGCTGTGCTTCGCGAGCGTCGATCTCGGCTTTTGTGTACGCATTGGTGATGCCATAAGCAGCCAATGTTGTGCCCCAGTTAGCTTTGGTGCCGGGGTCAAAGTTAGATGAATACCAAAAATTTCCAATATCAGTAACGTCGACTGTTGCTTTGAGTCCGCTGGGCGACCAGCCCATCTTTACGACCGCATTGTTCTGGCTGATACCGGTGCCCTGCTGAACCGGTGTATAGTTCAGTTTGGTCTGAAGCCAGCAGATAACTGAGTCAGCAACCCGTCGCATGTAAGGCTGCGTTAGATCACCACTGCCCAACCCCACGAAAGAGATGCTGTCAGCTAGAGCCCTTTCTGCCACCCGCGTGTCGACTTCACTTTTAGCGTACACCTCGGCCTTTGTGTAAGCATCCGAAATCCTATAGCTCGCCAGTGTAGCCCCCCAGTTGGCTTTACCTGCGGGGTCGAAGTTACCGGAGTACCAGAGGTTGCCCAAGTCAGTGACATCAACTGTCGCCTTCAAGCCTGTAGGCGACCAACCGATTTTCACCGAATTGGTTTGCTGCCCCACACCCCCCCCTTGTTGCACCGGCGCAAAACCCAGGCTCGGCTGCAGGGGAACCAAAGCCCCATCGGACTCACGGCGCATGTAAGGCGCATCAGGTTTGTTGTTAGCCAAGCCGACATAAGTGATGGAATCCCGCAAAGGCCGTTGCAGATCGCGCAAATCCGCCTCGGCTTTTGTATAGGCATCCTGAATACCGTTACCGCTGAGTGTCGTCGGGTTACTCCCCTCTTCCACCTGACCGAACTTGTTGACCTTTACGCGAGTGTAATCACCCGCTGCCACGCCACTACGTCCCAGCAAACGCTCAAACACCAGCGCCGTTGTTCCCAATACCGGAAATACCGTGTTGACCAACTGCCATACCGTCCCGGCGTTTTTCGTGCCGGCCTGCACCGGCACCAGGTGCCCGGGGTTGCATTCGTTACTTTCGTTCGCATCCTGCGCGCGGGTCCAGGCGCCTGCCGCAGCCACATAAATCCAGTTCTGCGACGCAGTGTCCTGATTCTTGACCAGCACGCGGTCGCCCGTGACCAGTACGACGTCATCAATGGTCTGCAGGCCGCTCAGGCCGATCGACACCGTCGTGGCGCAGCGCACGGCCTTTTTATAATCAGACGCGGCGAGGCCCAGAATAGCCCGATGCAACTGGGTGACATCCGCCTCATTGGGCACCAGGCCGGCACCCTGGATGACGTTCAAAATCTCCTGCGTCACCGAGTTCCCCCAGGCTGCAGGGATCAGCGAGCCGGGCGTGCCGGTGGCCGGGTTTTCATCTACAAATTTGCCGCTGACCAAGCCTACGCTTGGCACACTCTTGGGATAATCCACATTGTGTTCCTCAGTTGAAGTTAACGAATTCGACGCTGTGCGCCGGTGCTGCTCGACGAATCAAACACTCGATCGCGGTGCCAGGGTTGACCCCGAATCGCTCGCCCCAGTAGCTGGCCCCGAAGCGCCGCCCCAGCCGCTGGCGGCCGCCGGTGTTCAGGGTCCACATGAATTGCGCGTTCCAGGTGCCGAAGTGCGCCAGGCCAAAACGCGAACGCCCCATACGGGGCGCTCGGTGTTCGGTCACGGTGGCGTCGGGGTAGCCCTGGCTGATGGCAATGTCGATGTAGAACGCTGCGTTCTGCCCTCCCACTGCCACTAGCCGCTGGCGCACAGACAGGCGCCGGTCGGCGAACAGGGGTTTGAGCCCCAGACACGGGTCAGGCAGGTTCATGACCCGCTCCCAATCCGGCACCAGCTCACTGACGGTGGCAGGGTCCATCTCGTTGAGCAGGTCGAACGCGCGCCCGTCGATGCGCGCAAACTCGCGGGACAGACCGGTGATGACTTGCTGCAATTGCGGCACGCGCTCCGGGTCCCAGGCGGGGCCGGGAGGCAGCAGCGCTTGAAGTTGCCCGGCGTAGTGCTCGGCGGTTCTTATGACGACCATTGGATGCCCCCGAACGTGAGCAACTGATTGGCCGCCGCCGTGACGTTGGCGACCGGCGAAACCAGCACATGATCGGTTTCGCCTGCAGCCCGGCTGATGGCTTCGGCGATGTGCGTCAGCAGCAGGGTTTCGCCCAGTCCGCCCTCGCGGTTGTGCAGGTCCAGCAACTGGGCCTCGACCGCCGCGCGCACCGCCGAGGTATCGGGTGTCAGTCTGATGGTGTAGACCACCGGCTTCTGCACCGGCGCCAGCACGTACACCTCGGCAGTCACCGGTCGCAGCGGCTCTAGATAGGCAGCCATTTCAGCCAGTTGGCCGGCGTCGGGGATCGGATTGACATCATCGTCACGCATGAAGAACACCGCGACGGTGCCTGGCCCCAAGTAACGACGCACGCACCAGGCACGCGTTACGCCCGGCAGTTCCAGCGCCCAGGTCACGTAATCGTCCTGATTGCCGCCATGCGGAATGACGCGATAAGAGCGCACCACGCGCGCGCGCAACGACTCGATGCTTTCCTGCGCGATGCCACCCGCCAGACCGTCGCCGACCACGATGAACGTACTGTCGATGCCTTCGATCGGCTGCACCGCCGTCATCGCCAGGCCAGCATCGGCGTTACCGAGAATGCCTGCATCCACTGCTTCGACCGTGGTTGTGTTGTTGCCCGCGACCGTGGTGACGCCTTTGGTCACTCGGAAGAAGCGTCCGTCGCTGAATTGCAAAACGGTGTCCACATCCAGCACAGCCCCGGCCGCAGCGGTAAAGCGCACCGAACCGCTGGCGGCCTGCGCGACCTTGCGTGGTTGGCGCAAGCGCAGGATGGCTTGCCGTTCGAGGGTGTCCTCGTCGGCGGTGTCCGGCAGAATCTGGTCGGCGATCCAGTCCTGATAGCCGTACAGCCCATAGGCTGCACCGCTGTGTGCGCGCGACAGTACCCGAGCATCGGACTGGCGCAGCGCTTCGTCGGCGAGGTCGACCTGGGTTCGGTTGATCAGCGCCGGTAACGTAGGCGTTTCAAACGGCATAAATCACCTGCCACTGTTCAGAGGGGTTGAAGCGTACGACCTGACCGTCGGAGACGACCAGCTCGACGCCCAGGTTCAGGCGATTGCTCTGAACCTGTTCGGTAAGGATGTTGATGTGCGTGACCTGACCATCGTCGATCAGCCAGGCGAGCGCTTCGCGCGCATAGAACTCGGCGTCACGCTGGGTCTGGGCAGTAAGCCGGACCCGACGCAGCAGCCACAGCCTGGAGCCGATGCGGTCATTGGCCTGCGCCGGGTAGGTGTCGCCCCACCAGCCAAAGCGTTCGGCATCGTCGAACGGATCGTCGGTTTCGGCGCGACGCCAGATGAACAGGCTGATGACCACCGAGCGCAGCAACGAAGCCTGCAAAGAGCCTTCGATAATCATCCGGCACCTCCGACGGGCGGCCCGCTCTGGCCATTACCGCCCTGCACGTTGCCATGCAGATGGCTGATCTGGCTGATGCCTCCAGCGAGTTGATCGCCCTGAGACACGATCTTTCCGGTCTGGGTGATTTGCGGCGTGTCGAAATTCACCGCCACGGCTGCCTTGATGTTCAAGGTGCCGGTTTCGATGTCGATGACTTTGCCGCGCTTGAGGTGAAGCTTGTCGCCCTCGTCGGTGTAGATCGCCACTTCGCCCGACTCCAGGCCCTTGAGGCGATAGCGTCGGTCGGCCACCACCAGCAGCAGACCGTGTGACCGGTCACCCCCGATAAAGGCGGCGATGCCCTCGGCGCCAGCCAACGGGTTGCTGGTAAAGCCGTAAGGCTCGAAATGCTCCATGTCGTCCTTGACCTCCCCGGCGGTGAGGCGCATTTGCAGCGCCTGCATTTTGCTGCTGGCCTTGGCGAGCACCACCGTGCCGCGCACCAGCATGCGATTGAGTAAGCTCATGCGTTTGTTTCCTCATCGATAGGCAGCAGCCAGGAGTAAGCGTCCTGATTGAGCTGCACTTTGCTGTGCTTGTTGGGGTCACCGGGCTCGGCCTGGAAGCCCTCAGGCGGACCGACCACCAGCGTGGTGGTGGTGCCCTGGTCAGTCAGCGAGTAGGTCACGGCTGAAATCAGCATGTTCCTGCGCAGGCCGATGACCGGATCAACCACCTGCACCATCGTGTTGTGCCGCCAGAGCGCGCCGTTGGACTGCCGCCAGCCCTGCACTTTGTAGGTGGTGAGCAGCGCTTTGCCTGCCCGCTGACCGCGCTCCCAATTGGCGCGGCTCAGGGCAAGCCGGGGTGTGATCGGCGCATCCTCATGAATGATCAGCACGCGCAGGCGCTCTTTATTCCTGTCATCGGTAACGACCGCTGACACCTCCGCCGCTTCCTTGCCGAACGTCTTGTCATTACCGGTCTGCTGACCAATGACCCGGTATTCGGAAAAAAGCCCGGAAAAATCCCTCGTGATGATGGCGCTCAACACGTTCTTGCCGAGTTCCAGCGCGTCTGCGGTCTGCCCTCGACTGCCCGGCCTTGCCAGCACCACATTGCCGAACTCGTCATCGGTGGAAAAAATCCGGAACAGGGTCAACAGCCGGTCGATGGACTTGAACACGCTTTCGGCAGGCTCAATGGTGTGATCGGCCATTTTCGAGGTTTCCGGGATTTCGCTGATTACCGACAACGCATAGGGAGCAGCCAGCGCCTGAACGATCTTCAGCACCCCGACCTCTTTCCACTGGCTGGGCTTGTTGATGGCCGCGCAGTCGATAAGATCGGCGGTTTTCGAGCGACCGGAAATCTTCAGCGTGACCTGCTTGCCGTCATAGCTGATCGGCGCGGCAAATACCCAGCCGGTCAGAATCAATTCGCCGCCGATACGCACTTCGCAGGCAGCGCCGGGCATGATCGGATGCGCGACTTCAGTGCCCGGCCACTGCCAGGTAATGCTCACTTCAAAGCTGCGTGCCTGACGCTCGATCCCGGCAGAGATTTCCACCGACTTCCAACCGGCATAGTCGTGATCGCCAACCGTCAGGGTGACAACATCAGGGTCGATCATGGGTCACTCCTGAGCGATTTTAAGCGTGCCGGGCGGCACGAAACCCGGGTGGGCCAACCGGTTGCGCTGGACGATTTCCTGCCCCCGGCTGGCATCACCGAAACGACGATAGGCCAGCACCAGCGCAGGCAGCGGTTCGGACACCTGCATGTCCACCAGACGCACACCAGACGCTGCCACCGCGTTGAGGTGCCGGACCAATGCCTGTCGCAAAGTGTTCAGCGCCAGGTAATGTTCGGGGTCGGCTTTCAGCGACGCTTCCCAGATGGCCGAACTCAATGTGTCCCGCAGCTCGATCACATCATCGGCCACCGGCACATCCACACGTTGCAGCGCTTGCGTCACCTGCTGATCCAGCGACGGCACCACCGTCAGCGGCGTGACCTTCGCCGCCACCGGCATGCTCGCGACGATTCTCGCCACTTTGACCAACAGTGCATCCTGAACCAGATTCGCAGTGGCCTGAGCCGTCACGCCGGTGTCCAGCCCGCTGCCCTGGTTGACCAGATTGATACTGGACACTGCCTCCGCCTGTTGGGTGGCCTCGGAAATAACCGACCGGTAAGGAACCGTTTCAACAGAGGACCCTCCGCCGTTAATGGCCGTCCGGGATGCCTGACGGGTGGACGTGCTGCCCGATCCGGACGCCGAGCCGCTGGAAGCGCCGCTGACATTGCTGCCACTCGCGGAGCCGCCTGAACCAGAGGCGCTACCACCACCGGAACTGCCGCCGACAGCGCTGCCAGCACTCGTTCCGATACTCGCCCCGCCGATATTGCTGCTGCCGTCAGTTCTTCCAGATCGACGCCTGTCGCCGTCAAAGCTGGCGAAGAACGTGGAAAACAACGTGCTCACCGTCAGCGGCGCATTGACCAGCGAATGCACCAACGCAGTGACATCCGAATAGATCGTCATGAACGGCGCGAACTGCCGCTGAATAGTGGCAAACACCCCGGACAGCGCGCTTCGCAACGCCTGAATGTTGATACGCACGGCATCCACAGTCGCCATGACCGAGCGGTAACGACGAAGCGCCGAGTCCAGCAGGCTCTCGGACGCGCCCAGCAACTGCCGTCGGGTGTTGAGCGTCGACACAGGAAACTTGAGCGGGTTGGCCGGATAGAACATCAGATCCAGCTTGACCAGCCCGCCTTCGCTCAGAGTGTGCGTAACACTGCACTGCCCGACCTGTACCGGCATGCGCCCCAACCACGGATGCACCAGCTCGCCCGCCCCTTCCTGCTCCAGCGCCTGAAGCAGCTTGTCTCGTTGTTCAAAACAGTCGCGACCGACAATGAAGGCCGTCAGCGTGTGAACCTGCGACTGCTTGCCCAGCGACTCGAAATACGGCTCGTCGCGTTGTGGAAACTCATGCAATTGCCCCTTGCGGCCCACCGGAACGACGGCTTTTTCAATGAAAAAACCGACGCCCCGGAAAGACGCTGGCAGCAGGCTGTCACGCCATGTACTCATGATCCGGCTCCTGCGCCGAGGGTTCGATAACCGACGTTTGGCGATATCGTCAAACCCGGCTGGTTGGTCTGTACTTGTCCCGGACGCATGCCGGGCGGTGCGTTTTCAAAGCGGATATTGAGTTCGCCTTCAAGCCGCGAACCGGCCCCCGAAGTGCCCTGTTGCAACAACAGGTTGCCGGGGGCCGGAAAGTTCGGCGCGCCGAGCAATTGACTGGTCGGCGGCACGCCGGTCGCCAGGTTGAGCTGCTGCTGTTGCGAGCGGCTGGTCTCGACAGCGTTGGCAGCCAGAAACGCCCCGGTCCCGCCGCCTGGCCCTGCATTGCGTACCCGTTGTTCTTCAGAGAACTGATTGACCTTTTCGGTAGCGCTTTTCAGCAGGGACTTATCTCCGTCGCCACCAAACCAGCTCATGATCGGCTCGATGAACGGCTTGATGTCCGCCCACAAATCCGCGAACCAGGTTTTGATCGGCTGCCATTTCTCGATAACCATGCCCAGCGGCGAAAAACTGAACAGTGTTGCCAGCACCTCGGCAAACGGCAGTGCCTCGGCCTTGATGATTTCCCACAACCCGGTGAAGTACTCGGAGACTGGCTGCCAATTGGTCACGAGCATGCCCAATGGCGACCAGGCGAACAGCGTCTGCAGGAAGTCGAAAAACGGCGTCGCCAGCGCTTTGATCACATCCCAAAGCGCTGCAAAGAACTCGGACAACGGCTGCCAGTTGGCCACGATCAAGCCGAGCGGCGTCCAGGCAAACACCGCCTTGAGTACATCCCACAGCGCCATGGCCGGCCCGCGAATCGCCTCCCACACGGCCTGAAAATTAGGCGCGACGGTCGACCAGTTGGCGATCAGAAAACCTGCCGCCAGCGCAAGGCCGCGTACGATAAGGCCCAGCGGCGACATGCCCATTACCGCACTCAGCAGTCGGGCTGCACCTGTTGCAGCGATAACGGCAACTTGCAAGACGCCGAACGCAATAGCCGCGCCCACCACACCCTTGATCACGCCAGGGTGCTCGGCCGCCAGTGCAGCGACCTGAGAAATCATCGGCCCGATCACGGCCATTGCTTCGTTCATCGCAGGCAGAAACATACTGCCGATATTGATGCCCAGACGATCGACACGGTTGGTCATCTCTTTGATGGCGGTCGCCGTGGTCTGGGAGTTGTCGGCGAATTCCTTCTCGATGGTGCCGCTGTTCTGCACACCCTCGCCGACCTTGGCCAGGTTGGACTTGAGCACGTCAAGGTTGGCCAGCAGCGGTGTGATCGCCCCCAGCGATTCGGCGCCGAACAGTTGCGTGATGACATCCGACTGTTTGCCTGGGTCAACACTGGAAACCGCCGTCAGGACCTTTTCAATGGTCCCGGACGGGTCGCTCTGCATGCCCTGGGTCAGCTGATTGGCGTCGAGTTGCAACGCCTCGAATGCCCCGGCTTTCGCCGCGCCGCCTTCGGTCAACGACTGCATGAATCGCTTCATGCCGCTGGCCGCCACATCGGCCGGCACATCGACGCTGGCCAGGGTGGCGCCCATCGCCGCCAGTTGACCGGACGCCAGCCCCGCAACCGGCCCGAGCGGGCCCATTGCAGTAACCATGGTGGCGATTTTCTTTTCCAGGTTGTTGCCGCCAAGCACGTTGATCTTCTCGGACAGCGCCGCGACTTGCGGTTGAGTCATCTGGAACGAAGATCGCCATGAGGCCATCATGTCGCCCGACTCGGCCGCCGTCTGATCGAAGGCGACACCCATTTTCACGGCGTCGCTGGCAAACCCGGTCAGTTCTTCGCGCGGTACATTGGCCTTGGCACCGGCGGCAACAATCGCCGCGATGCCGTTGGCGCTTTCCGGCAACCGTTCACTGAGGTCCAGAATGTCGGCCCCCATCTGCTGGAACTGCTGCGGTGTTTCAAAGCTGACCGAGCGTTTCACGCCGGCCATGCTGGTCTCGAAACCGATCGCCGCCTTTACCCCGGCAATCAAGGGCTCTGCTAACGCATTGCTCTTGATCATCTCACCGACCTTGACGTCTCCCAGGCCAGAGCTTTCAAGCCTGGCCTGGAAACCATCAACGTTGGTGCGAATCGTTGCCAGCGTTGGAGACAGCTTGTCGACGCCGGTAATCAGCGTCTTGATAGTGTCTGCCATCACTCCCCCTGCAGGATCTGGTTGATGCGTTGCGCCTGCAAGATCGATTCGGTGATGACGTCCAGCTCCCTGGACATCATCAGTTCGGGATCGGTCTTCCAGAAGTACGCGAGGTCGTAAACGACGGCGATCAGGCCTTCAAGGTCGCTGATGCCGCTGCCATGAAAAAACTCGCAACCTTCCAGCTCAACGTGTTGATGTCGCACAGATCCATCTGATTGACCGACGAGGGCGGGATCCCGGCGCAGACGGCGATGTACTTCGCCGCCACGTCCAGGTCCAGCGACACGTCTTCGTTCTTGTCGATCTTGTACGGCAGGGCCTTGATGGCTCGCGCTTCCTGTGCCGTAGGGCGTCGGAACGTCACCTGCGAAAGGCTTTCCCCGTGAGCTTCGATCGGGCTGGCAAGGTCGATGATTTCACTCATTGCCAGCTCCCCTGACTGCCTTCGAATTTGAAATCGATGGCGCCGTCATCTGCCTTGCTGACCGGCTCATCGACCAGGTAAGCGCCGGACAGCACGTAGGTCTTGCCGTTGCTGAATTCACAGGTGATGGTCATGTCCACACCGGTGGTGAGCAGCTTGATCGGCAGGTCTGCGGTATGCAGCGCCTGAAATTTCAACCAGGCCGCCTTGTCGACTTCCTTGTAGTAGCCCGGCACGACCGTATCGCGCTTGACGTTCGTCAGAGGGGCTTCGCCGCCGCCAATGATGGTCAATTGGGTGCCATCCACTTTGATGTAGCAGGTACCCGCAACTTTCTGACCCATGTTGTTTATCTCCAGAATGAAAAAACCCGCACGCGGCGGGCTTGAAAAGGGTGGGTGAGGCTTATGCCGCTTCGTCGTACTGCAAGCGGAACTGATTGAGCAGCGCGAACACGCGCAGGCCATTGATGTAATCAGGCGGGAACATCACGTTCACGCGGCTCGGATCGTTGCCATCACGCTCGACGATCAGGTGCTGGGCGAACACTTCGGCGTTCTCCACATGACCTTCTTCCTCAAGGCGGGCGTACTGCGCAATCAACTCGCCACGAATGGTGCTCGGCGTGATGATCGGCTGACCGGCACCGAAGCGCGTGCCATCGCTGGCCAGCTTGTGGCGACCGTACTTGCTGGTGATGATGCCTTGCAGACGACGAATGATGAACGCCGACTGGTGCATGGTTTCGCTGTCCAGGTACGAGTTGTCAGCCTGGCCGTAAGCGTTCTTCTGATAGGTGGTGATCGAGCGCTGAATACGCACGTAGCCGCCTTCGTAGTACGCCGTCGCGATGCCGTAACGCAGCAGCGATTCACGCTCGGTCAGGGTGAAACGCTGACTGGCGGGCGCCGGGTCCAGGCCGGGCATGGTGCCGCTCTGGGTCGGACGGCTGGCGTCGGCAGAAATGAACACTGCGGTGCGCGCAGCCAGTGCAGCGGCTTGCAGCCAGACCGGTTGCGGAACGCCGGTTTCCACACCTTGAATGGTGATGTGCTGATCGTTGCGCAGTTGGCCTGCAGCCACCAGCGTACCGACCGTACCGCGCTTGGCGCTGTACACATGGCCGTACAATTGACGGGCCCAGCTCCAGCGACCAGTGCTGTCGTCCATCGCCGCTTTCCAGGCATCCAGGGTGCTGGTGTCGGTCCACGGCATGCACAGAAACTCGAACGGTTCGTCGCCCAGCGCAGCCAGTGCCTTGAGCTGATCAGGCGTACCCACGCCACCGGTCATTGCCGTCACTGCGGCAGTCAGGCCGGCTGGAATGACTTCGCCGCTGGTTTTGCCCAGGCGGTTGAATTCCAGATGAATGTCGTTGCCGCTGGCCCCGCTCCATTTGCAGGAAAGGGTCAGCACACCGGCCTCGACGGCCGCGGTGATCGGCAGGTCAGGCGTAGCATTGATTTTTACCGACAGCGCGCTTGCAGCTTGCGCAGCGGTCGCACCATTGACGACAGTTGCCTGAACGCGCACACCGCCGACATACAGGTTCAGCAAACCCGGCTCGGTCGCAGCGCCTGTCAGGGTGACGGTTGCAGCGGCCTTGACGCCTTCGGTGTTGAGCAGTGGCAGGCACCAGACTTCACCGGTCGGATCAGCCTTGCGCCAGATCTCGTACATCGCGGCCAGCATCGAGCCCTGACCGCCGATGTTCTTTGCCAGCGCCACGCTGGGCACCAGCACCAGAGAGCCGAGCTCAGGGCCGGACACGTCGTCGTTGACCTGAGCAACGATCAGGCGACGCATGCTCGCCGACGCGCTGTTGGCGGCCGAGTTGTCCATCTCCGCATAAAACAGCGGCACGCGGACGTCGGATGGAATGTTGTTAAAACTGATAGCCATTATTGGGCTTCCTCTTGGTTAGGCTGTGAAGGCCTGATAGGTGATAGGGGTTTGCTCGGTCTGAACGGTGACGTCGCCGTCGTTGTGACGACGCTGCCACCAGGCATTGAAGGTGACCTGCCGACCTTCGGCGGGCAGCAAATCGCCCGCCTCCGGATCCGGCACAGCGCGGCCTTCGGCCGGTATTACAGTGATGCGTTGGGTCATGGTGTTACCTCTGCGATGAACTTCGCTTCGATACGGCCATCAGGGCCGGGGGATTTCAGATTCGGGTCTGCGGGATCGACGCAGTCCATCTCGAGGGTCGCGCCGGTAAAGCCCGGCAAACCATCCAGATACGCTTCGTGCCAGGTTTCGGCGGGCTGATCCGAGGTGCTGCGGCCCAGCTGAAACTGCGCGGCAAAACCGAAGCGATACGTCACACGTGCGCCGCTGATCTGCACCAGCGCACCGCCGGTGTACTGCATCGCGTCGTAATCGCGGTCAGCGTTCCAGCCCACCAGCGCGCGCCAGAGCTCGGCGCGAATGGCATGCAACTGATCGCTGGCCTGCTGACCTCGTTTGTCGTCACCTTCAAGCACGACCACGATGTCGATCTGGTCAGTAATGTTCTGGCGAATGACGTTTTGCAGGTCATTGGCCGTGGCCACATCGCCGCTGGCAATGACATAGGCCGAGGGATGCGCAAGCTGATCGACAAGGGCAGCCGCAGCCCAGTCGATGCCAGCGCTGATGCGACCGGCAAAGGTCGGGCAGGTCGCCTGCAAATGGGCAACTATCGGGGTGATCTTCATAAGGGTTTCCGCGTGTGTTGAAGGTTGTTCGGGCGTGAGCAATGTCTATTGGTTCGCCTTGCCCAGCGCCTCATCCGCCTTGTCCGCAGCGCGACTGGCAGCATGCGCAGCCTGGCTGGCGATTGACGCAGCGGTCTCGACCTTGTCTGCCGCCTGAGTTGTGGTTTCGGCCAGCCTGTCGAGACGGCGATCACGTTTGCCGAGGGCTGCGTCATAGGCCGCGCGAATCTCGGCCAGTTGCCGGGTGTGCTCAGCGTTGGCCGACCATTGCCCGGCCTGAAACCCGAGCGTCAGACACCCGACAAGCAGCAGCACGGCGATCACCCAGATCTCCAGCTGCCGCCACCAGTGACGAGCGATAAAATCAATTGCGCGTCTGTGCATCATTGACACCTCCGAGCTTGGAGCGGAGCCGGGCAATTTCCGCACTCTGCGTGGTGACCTTGTCGGTAAGTTGAACGATATGGCTGGTGAGGGCCTCAATCTTGCCCTCCATCCGGCCAACCGCTGCCGCGAGTTCATTACGCTCCCTGGCGAACTGATCGGACCGCGCTTCCGCCTCCTTGCGTGCCTGCCGCTCGGAGTCGAGCAGTTCATTGAGGCGACGCACCGTGCCGATATCGGCGCTGTCCATCGCCCGGTCTGTTGCATCCCTTGAAAGAAACTTGCGCAGCCACAAAAAGCCGCCAAGCAGAATGGTGCCCGTTCCGCCCAGCCAGGTGACTGTGCCTGGGCCTAGGTCGGTGGGGTCCATGGGTACTCCAGATACGAAAAAGTCCCGGCAAATGCCGAGGCCTGAGATAGCCGTGCGTGTCATATCCGTGTTCAACCGCACGGAAAGCAGGAACTTGGGCTCGAGAAAAAGAGCGCCTGAAATCAGACGCTAGCCCAAATTTTTCCTTTTTGAAAACAAGGAATAAGCGCCGAGGGTCGATATCAGTGATAACAAGCAGGCGAAGATTCCAGTCAATGAATCCAACGCGTAACCAGCGCTTACCAACGTGGCGAGACAGGTCGAGAGCAGCATAGGCGCGAAAAGAACGAGTCGAATCACCCTCCCCATTCTGCCGTCACTGGAGGTGAACCACTCTAATAATTTTCCGGCCGCAGCCAGGAGAAAAGAGAGGGCTCCAAATCCAACAAGCACAACGAAGTAAATAGCCACCGGTGGCAGCCCATAGGTATCAGAAGGCTGTAGCGGATTTTCACTGCCCCCCCTGATTGATAAGCCTAAAACACCTAGAGCGACTGGAAATGATAAAAAAACAAAATTCCTGCGTAACGCAGCCATTGTCAATCCTATGGAAAAAGGTCCGAACGAGTAGAAAAACAGTACACACCTGCCTGTCTTTTTTACAGATCAGTCAACGCTGGCTACGCCACTGCTCATGCGCTACCTGTCATGCCTTTGACCTAGTTGCCACTAACCGTAACCGGCAACGAACCGGGAATTTCGATCGAGTACGAGGTAAATGGAACGGCACTCAACAACGAAGTAAGATTTTCACCCAGCCATCCGCGATGATTGGACGGATTGGCATCGTAGACATCATTGAAGGCGCGAATCTTGCCCGAGAATGTCCATGCTCCACTCGAGTTTTTATCGATAGTTCCCACCAGCCTGAGTGTAATGTTCCCCAGCGTCAGCCAAGATGCGTTGGAATCCTTACCGACATCATAGGCGAAGTTGACATCAAGCGAACTGGTGCCAACCGGGCGTGCGCTCTGGATAATATTCATTACATCAGGGATATCACGGATATCGACGTTAAGCCCAACATTCTGAATAGGGAACGTAAGGGGTGCGCCCAAACCAAACATGCCATGAGCCAGTGCATGAAATGGTGTCATAAGGCCGCCAGACAATACATGGTTGCCTGGCGGATACTTGATGATATTTTCGTTGATCTGCTGGCTTCTGCCGATGTCAGTTGCGATTTCGTTGTAAGCCGTTCGAAGATCACGCCCTTCAGCCTCACGCTGATCCGCCGCTGCGAAGGTCTTCAAGGCAACCTTGGATTGAATCCCGAAGCTGTCACGCCTCGCTTGATCCTGAAACGTGGCAAGACAGTTCGGGCTGCAATACAAATCACCCTGAAGAAGCAGCACAGTCGCTACAGGATTCTGCATACCTCGCGGAAAGCTTTGACCAAAACTAAGGTCTTGACCACGATAGGTACCATTACCTCCTGCGCTAATTTCAGGATAAGGGGTGATGTATGTCGGAGGAAGCTCAATAGGCATTGATTTTACGTGTTAATCAGTTGATGTTCGCGAAGGATTCCGCTTTTCTATCTAGATCAAAGGCGATGACTCATGGCTCACGGCCTTCACATGGCTCGGCGTTCCGCATGGGGAACGCTTGATGTAGTTCGGTATGGTCACCCATGCGGGCTTACAGTTTCTTGCACTGGCCGCATCGAAAGTCTTTCAACATGTGCACGAGGCCTCCGTGTGCCTGGCCCAATGAAAAACCCCGCCGAAGCGGGGTTGGGGGTGGGTCGCGATTGACCGGTTGGCGCTGTTGAGCAGCCTCTGTTCGGCTGCAGCCCTGAGGCGCAAATCGCATATCGTGGGACCTTTTTACCCCCCTCCGGAAAGCCTGGGAAGGGGCAGTTTCGGGGTGGGTCGAGTTTGACCGGAGTTCAACACGAGTTCGACCACAGCTGTGCAATCGCCCCGGATAAACGGTATCGGATACCCTGTTCATCCGCGCTTATCCAGCCTTGCAAACGTCATCCTTGTTGCTTCGCGAAGCGCTGCGCTCGGCAAGAATCGCCAGCACTTGCTGATGAAGCTTGTTGATCCAGTTGCGATAGGTGCGGTCTGCGCCTTCGTTGATGCCCACCAGACGCATCTGTTCGCGAACCGGCAACGCTTCGACATAACGCAAGGTGGCCAGTTGGGCCAGTTCGGGCCCACGGCCTTTGGCAGGGCTGCGAGCCATTTGTGCAATGGCCGCTTCGACTTCGCTGCTTATATAGTCCATGCCGCTGCCATTACCGATCAGTGCCCGCGAGCCGGGTGTGCGACGCGGAATATAAGCGCCCCACTCCATGATCCCGGCCATCGGACTGCTCAGCCCGCCGCCTAGCCCTACGCGCATGCGTTGCTCGCCCCAATGCTGCATGACCACTTCTACTTTCTCGATCATTGTCTGTTTCCTGTCCTGATCTGCGGAGACGCTTTGCGAGCGAGTTCGCCCCAAAGCCTGCGCGGCAGACAATACAATCTGTATTTTCAAGAGACAACCCGCATTTACAATATGTATATTGCCGATCACCCTACAGCCTGTATGATTCGACGCATGAACAGAAAATGGTATGAAGTCGCAAGACAGGTCATGGCAACCCAGGAAATCAGCCAGGAAGAAATGGCTGAGCGCATGGGTGTAACGCCGGGCGCGGTGGGGCATTGGCTGAACGGCAAGCGCGAGCCGAAGATCGAGGTGATCAATCGGTTTTTGACCGAGCTGGGCCTGCCGATCCTCGCGACCTCCATTCCGTGGCAGGAGTCCGCTATGGATAACGTAGCGCCTGCGGTGCAGCCTTCGCGTTTCTATCGTTATCCGGTCATCAGCTGGGTTGAAGCCGGAGGCTGGAGCGAGGCTGTCGAGCCCTACCCGGCCGGCTATTCCGACACCTTCGAAATCAGCGATTATAAAGCCAAGGGCCGCGCCTTCTGGCTGGTCGTGCGGGGCGACTCGATGACCGCGCCTGCCGGCCAGAGCATCCCTGAAGGCATGTTGATTCTGGTCGATACCGGGCTGGAGCCAACGGCTGGAAAACTGGTCATTGCCAAACTTCCCGAAAGCAACGAAGCCACATTCAAAAAGCTCGTCGAGGACGCCGGACGCTTCTTCCTCAAGCCGCTGAACCCGGCTTACCCGACCTTGCCAGTTACTGAAGACTGCAAACTGATCGGGGTCATCCGGCAAATGACGATGCGTCTGTAACGCGCTGCGGATTCAGCCAAGCCCCGAAACCGGGGCTTTTTTGTGGGCGCCGTTCAGCAGCTACCACACACTTGTGTAGGAAACATTTGTAGCTTGCGTAGGAAATACTCCTCAATTACTGTATGCACATACAGTAAAAAGGAGTTCACGCATGCTAAACCAGCCCCTCGACACGGCTCATCACGACGCTTACCTGGCCTTGGCGCAGCGTATTCAGGACGCTATCACCAGTGACAAGGCTCAAATCGAGCATCAGGTCTTACTGGTCAGAGAGCCGGGCGAGGTGCTTGAACATTGGGAGCGGATTCTGGAGGAGATCAGCGAGGCAGAGGGCATCACCGTGACCCGTTACCCTGAAAACGGCACCGCGCACGTGTGCTGGTACATCGACTCCTTGTAGGAAGATTCATACAATCTGTATTTAAAATACAAACTGTATTGTATGAAAGCACTACATATCGTATCGTTTGCATGCACCCCACTTCGGGAGTCCTTATATGCAAACCACAGGGAGTCATGGAATGAACGAAATACTGGACCAACTTCGCAAAGAATTCGCCACGCCGTGCCCATCGCTGAGCGCCGTAAGGGAGCGTTATTTCTCGCACCTGTCGAGTGATCGCAACCTGTTACGCAAGATCAACGCGGGCCGCATTGACCTCAAGGTCAACCGCACAGGCGGCACGCGGCAGGGTCACCCGTTTGTCTACTTGCACGATCTGGCTAATTACCTGAGCGGCATCGTGACCGAAAAGGCCGCGTGAGTTCAAAAAGTACCGCCGCTCGGCAAAGGGTTTCAGCGACCTTTGCAGTCATGAAAAATCTTGCTACGTTCCCGGTACAAAATAACAACAACCGGGATACTTTCATGACCAAAACATCAAGGCGCTGGCCCTTCGTGGCCTGTCTGCTTTCGCTGGCGTGCGGCAGCGCCGCTGCGGCCCCCTATTCGACCATGGTGGTGTTCGGCGACAGCCTGGCCGATGCCGGGCAGTTCCCGGACACCGCTGGCCCGGCAGGCTCCACGCTGCGCTTTACCAACCGCGTGGGCCCGACCTATCAGGATGGCAGCGGCGAAGCATTCAATCTGAACTCATCTACCCTGATCGGCCGGATGCTGCGGGTTCCGGCTGGCGACCTGGCGGCATCTACCTCGCCGGTCAATGCGGCCCTGGGTGCACCGGATGGTAATAACTGGGCTGTCGGTGGCTACCGAACTGACCAGATCCTTGATTCGATCAACTCGCAATCCACTGTCGTCGACCCGAACAGCGGCATGCTGTTGCGCAGCCGGACCGGATATTTGCCCGCCAACAGCTTTCGCGCCGACCCCAATGCTCTGTATTACCTGACCGGCGGCGGCAACGACTTCCTGCAAGGTCGCGTATTGAGCGCCAGCAGCGCAGGGCAAGCCGCCAATCAACTGGCTGACAGCGCACAGGCCCTGCAACAGGCAGGGGCGCGCTACATCATGGTCTGGCTGCTGCCGGACATCGGTCGGACGCCGGCCTTGAGCGGTACGCCGCTGGCCTCTGCCACGTCGGTACTCAGCGCTGCCTTCAATCAACAACTGGTCAGCCGTCTGGCGCAGATCAATGCGCAGATCATCCCGCTCAACGTGCCATTGCTGATCTCCGAGACGCTGGCCGAACCGGCACGCTTCGGCTTCGACCCCAGTGAAAACCTGGTCAGCACCTGTTTCAGCGGCGACAACTGCCGTGAAAGCACCACCAACGGCCGGTCCAGCGCCACGCCGAACCCGAGCCGGCTGTTCTTCAATGACCGCGTGCACCCGACCGAAGCCGGACAACGGCTACTCGCCGACTACGCCTATTCACTGCTCTCGGCACCGTGGGAAATCAGCCTGCTGCCGGAAATGGCCAACGGCACACTGCGCATGCATCAGGACGAAATCCGCGCGCAGTGGCTCAGCGACTGGGGTAACTGGCAAGGCATCGGCCAGTGGCAGAGCATTCTCTCGGCTGGCGGTCAGAAACTGGACTTCGACGCGCAGGACAGTTCTGCAGATGCTGACGGACAAGGCTACAACCTGACCATCGGTGGCAGCTACCGCTTTGCCGAAAACTGGCGCACGGGTGTCGTGGCGGGTGCCTATCGACAGACGCTGGAAGCCGGCCCCAGGGACTCGGACTACAAGCTCAACAGCTACATCGCCACGGCGTTTCTGCAGTATCAGGCCAATCACTGGTGGGGCGACCTGGCAGTGTCGGGCGGCAAGCTGGACTATGAAAATGCCGAGCGCAAATTCGCGCTGGGTGTCAGCGAGGGGCAGGAAAAAGGCGATACCGACGGTGAAATGTGGGCTGTCAGCGGGCGAGTCGGTTTTGATATCGCCGGGGCTGCCAGTCGCTGGCACCTGTCGCCTTTCGTCAGCGCCGACTATGCCCACATCGATGTCGATGGCTACTCGGAAAAAGGCGACCGTTCGACCGCCTTGACCTTCAGCGATCAGACGCGCAAATCCCGGCGTGCAGGCGTTGGTTTGCAGGGCAAATTCCAGGCGACGCCGACCACTCAGGTGTGGGGCGAAGTCGCGCGGGAACGGGAATTCGAGACCGATCAGCAGAACGTGACCATGGCCCTCAACAGCGTACAGTCGGTCGACTTCACCCTGGACGGCTATACCCCACAACGCGACCTGAACCGCGCGACTGTGGGCGTCAGCCAGAAACTCACCCAGGACCTGACCCTGCGCGGCAACTACAACTGGCGCAAGAACGACGACGTGACCCAGCAGGGGGTTAATGTGGCGTTGAGTATGAGTTTCTAGATAGAAGCGGCATGCGGAGCGTCACCCCCAAGGCGCTCCCACGCTGAAGCACTCACCGTTATACACAAGTCCTGACAGGCCCGGAAAGTGGGACTAAAACAGCAGTATCCGGTTACACATGCAACATTGTGGGAGTGACCGGGGCGGCGATCCGCATTGCTCACGAAAACAATAGCCCAAACACCCCATTACCGGGGCTGTGCCGGCCTCTTCGCGAGCGAGCGAAGCGTCGCCCGGCTCGCTCCCACAGGACTTACGTATAACGTTCTGCGTCCGCTATGGGACGCAGAGCATCCAGCCCGCTCAGTCCTCGGCAGTCTGCGAGGCCAGGGCCACGGCGCGGAACATGGCGCGGCGTTTGTTCAGGGTTTCTTCCCATTCCAGTGCTGGCACCGAGTCGGCGACGATGCCGCCACCCGCCTGCACGTGCAGCTCGCCGTTCTTGATCACCGCCGTACGGATCGCAATCGCGGTGTCCATGTTGCCGTTCCAGGCCATGTACCCCACCGCTCCGCCGTAGACGCCACGCTTGACGGGCTCCAGCTCGTCGATGATTTCCATGGCGCGGATCTTCGGTGCGCCGGACAAGGTGCCAGCCGGCAGAATCGCCCGCAGCGCATCCATCGCCGTCAGCCCGCTTTTCAGTTGACCAGTGACGTTCGAAACAATGTGCATTACGTTGGAATAACGCTCGATGACCATCTTCTCGGTCAGCTTGACCGTGCCGATCTCGGAAACCCGCCCGGTATCGTTACGGCCCAGATCAATCAGCATCAAGTGCTCGGCGATTTCCTTGTCGTCGGACAGCAGGTCCTCTTCCAGCGCGAGATCCGCCTCTTCAGTGGCGCCGCGTGGACGCGTGCCAGCGATGGGCCGCACGGTGATCAGGTTGTCCTCGACGCGTACCAGCACTTCCGGCGAACTGCCAACCACGTGGAAATCACCGAAATTGAAAAAGTACATGTACGGCGTAGGATTGAAACAGCGCAGCGCACGGTACAGATCAATAGGCGCAGCAGCGAAATCGATGGACATACGCTGCGACGGCACAACCTGCATCACGTCGCCCGCGAGGATGTACTGCTTGATCGTGTCGACTGCAGCTTCGTAATCATTCTGCGTGAAGCTTGAGCGAAATACCGGATCGGCCGCCGGAGGCCGGTCCAGATCCAGCCCGCGACGCGGCGTGATTGGCTGGCGCAGTTTGTTCATCAGCTCATCGAGCAGCGCGACGCCGCTGTCGTAGGCACCCTGTTGCGCCGGATCGACCAACACAATGGCGTGCATCTTGCCCGCGAGGTTGTCGAATACCACCACCGCATCGGACACCATCAGCAGGATATCCGGCACGCCGAGCGGGTCCGGGTTCGGACACACCGCCAGACGTTTCTCGACATAGCGCACGCAGTCATAACCGAAATAACCCACCAGCCCGCCATTGAAACGCGGCAGCCCGGCAATGGTCGGCACGTTGTAGCGCGCCTTGAAAGTCTCGACAAAATCCAGCGGGTCTTCGACGTCCAGGCTTTCGATCTCGACGCCATCATGCGTCACGCTGACGTGATGGCCGTGCACGCGCATTACGGTGCGGCATGGCAAACCGATAATCGAATAACGACCCCATTTCTCGCCGCCCTGCACCGATTCCAGCAGATAGGAGTTCGGCTGATCGGCCAGCTTGAGGTAGATCGACAGCGGCGTATCGAAGTCAGCCAGAGTTTCGCGGGCAAGCGGGATGCGGTTGTAGCCGTCGGCGGCCAAACGCAGGAATTCTTCACGGTTCATGAGTAACCTCGTGGTTTTGAGGAGCAACAGTCAGTCAGGCAAACGTGCCGGCAGGCCGGCCAGAATCAAGTCAGGCGCGCCAACGCCAGCGGGCCAGGGCCTTGATGACTTTCATCCAGAGTTTGCGAGTGACCACCACGATGGATTCTCTTGAGGAGGGACGTTTGATGTCGGGCAACAGTATCTCAGCGTCCCGATCCAGGCAACCGGGAATCAGCCTGCGCAGATCATCGATCACCAGCGCCGGATTCTCCTCGGCAATCGGCCTGCCGTGGTTGTAGCCGTAGCTCAATGCAACGCAGGCGACACCGGCAGCCTTGGCGGCCTGCACGTCACTGCGCGAGTCGCCGACAAACAGCGATTGCGAAGCGGGAATACCGGCCATTTTCATCACGAAAAACAGCGCAGCCGGGTCAGGTTTTTTCTGCGGCAGGGTGTCGCCACCGATGATCCAGCGGAAGAAACGCCCCAGCTTCATTTCATCCAGCAACGGTGCGACGAAACGCTCCGGCTTGTTGGTGATGAGTGCCATCTCGACGCCCATCTTCTGCAGCCATTTCAGGGTTTCGCGCACGCCGGGGTAGACCGCCGTGAACTCATGCTTTTCGGCATAAGCGCGCATGAAGATTTCCAGCGCCTGCGTGGCCAGTGCGTCGTCGACGCCACTGTGATCAATATCATTGGCCAGCGCACGACGCACCAGCACCGGCGCACCGTTGCCGATCCAGGCACGCACTGCATCCAGACCGGCGGGCGGTCGGCCGAGCTCGGCCAGGGTCTTGTCAACCGCCACCGCCAGATCGGGAACCGAGTCCACCAGGGTGCCGTCCAGGTCGAACATGATCAGCTTTGGCAGCTTGCCTGCAAACAGCGTCTCGAAGCCGCTCATGCGCGGGCTGACGCCAGCTCGGTGCGCATTTTCTCGATCACTTCGCGGTAGTCCGGCGCGTTGAAGATCGCCGAACCGGCGACGAAAGTGTCAGCACCCGCCGCAGCGATTTCGCGGATGTTATTGACGTTGACGCCGCCGTCGATCTCCAGACGAATATCACGGCCCGAAGCATCGATCAGGGCCCGCGCCTCGCGCAGCTTGTTGAGCGTGCCGGGGATGAACTTCTGCCCGCCGAAACCCGGGTTGACGCTCATGAGCAGGATCATGTCGACCTTGTCCATCACGTATTCCAGCAGGTTCAGCGGCGTGGCCGGGTTGAAGACCAGACCGGCCTTGCAACCGCCTTCACGGATCAGTTGCAGCGAACGGTCGATGTGCTGGGTCGCTTCCGGGTGAAAGGTGATGTACGTGGCACCGGCCTCGATGAAATCGCCGATGATGCGATCCACCGGGCTGACCATCAGGTGCACATCGATGGGCGCAGTTACGCCGTACTTGCGCAGCGCACTGCACACCATCGGACCAATGGTCAGGTTGGGGACGTAGTGGTTGTCCATGACATCGAAGTGGACAAAATCCGCGCCGCTAGCAAGCACGTTGTCGACTTCCTCACCCAGTCGGGCGAAGTCAGCGGAAAGAATCGATGGGGCAATAACGAAGGGCTGCATGACGCACCTGTTTGAGCAGAATCACGGTGGTGCGCATTGTACGCCAAGCTTCGCCTGGAGCGTTAAGCGGCAAGCTTCAAGCGTTTGATCTGCTTCTGCTTCAAGCTTCAAGCTTGTAGCTTACCGCTTGAAACTTGCAGCTCCCAGTTCACTGAGCCGTTCTCAGTTTCTCGCTCCGCCCCCGCAGCCATTCCAGCACCAGCAGCAATAGCACCGAGAAGCCGATCAACAGCGTCGCCGCAGCGGCGATGGTCGGGCTGAGGTTTTCGCGGATACCGCTGAACATCTGCCGGGGCAAGGTCGCCTGTTCCGGTCCGGCGAGAAACAGCGTCACGACCACTTCGTCGAACGAGGTCGCAAAGGCGAACAGCGCGCCGGAAATCACCCCCGGCGCAATCAACGGCAAGGTCACGCGACGGAACGCGGTCAGCGGCGATGCGCCCAGGCTTGCAGCAGCGCGCACCAAGTTGTGATTGAAGCCCTGCAAGGTAGCCGACACGGTGATGATCACGAACGGCACACCCAGCACCGCATGGACCAGAATCAGCGAGGTGTAGCTGTTGCCCAGGCCCAGTGGCGCGAAAAACAGGTAGCTGGCGACACCGACGATTACCACCGGCACCACCATCGGCGAAATCACCAGGGCCATGACCAGCGCCTTGCCGGGGAAGTTGCCGCGGGTCAGGCCAATCGCTGCCAGCGTGCCGAAGCCCATCGCCAGCAGGGTCGCGGCCGGGGCGACGATCATGCTGTTTTTCAGCGCGCGCATCCATTCAGCCGAATTGAAAAAATCCTGATACCACTGCAACGAGAAGCCTTGCAGCGGATAGACCAGAAAGCTGCCCGAGTTGAATGACAGCGGCACGATGACCAGTACCGGCAGCACAAGAAACAGCAGCACCAGAGTGCAGATGATGCGCAAGGCGTAATACCAGAGGCGCTCGATCGGCGATGTGTAGGGGTTCAGCATGGTAACGCTCCTCAGCTCAGACGCAGGCGGCTGGCGCCGACCAGCCAGCTATAAATCAGGTACAGCACGATGGTCGCCAACAACAGCAGCCCGCCGAGCGCCGTTGCCATGCCCCAGTTGATGCTGGTGTTGGTGTAGAACGCGACGAAATAGCTGACCATCTGGTCGTTCGGGCTGCCCAGCAAGGCCGGGGTGATGTAGTAGCCGATCGACAGAATGAACACCAGCAGACAACCCGCCCCGATGCCGGCGTAGGTCTGCGGAAAGTACACGCGCCAGAAGCTGGCGAACGGGTGGCAGCCCAAGGAAATGGCTGCACGCATGTAGGTCGGGGAGATGTTTTTCATCACGCTGTAGATCGGCAGGATCATGAACGGCAACATGATGTGCACCATCGAGATGTAAACGCCGACCCGGTTGAAGACCAGCTCCAGCGGCTTGTCGATAATGCCCATCGCCAGCAGCGCACTGTTGATCAGCCCGCTCGACTGCAACAGCACGATCCAGGCGGCGACGCGCACCAGGATTGAAGTCCAGAACGGCAGCAGCACCAGAATCATCAGCAGGTTGCTCTGCCGGGCCGGCAGGTTGGCCAGCAGGTAAGCCAGTGGATACGCCAGCACCAGACAGATCGCGGTGATCACCAGGCCCATCCAGAAGGTACGGGCGAAGATATCCAGGTAGATCGCCTGATCCGGCGTGGCCGGGGCGACTTCACCGAGGTCATCAATGCGATGGTCAACGGCGGCCAGCAGGTAATACGGAGTGATACTGCTGGTATTGCGGCGCACCGCCTGCCAATAGGCCGGGTCGCCCCAGCGTTCATCCAGCGCTTCGAGCGCTTCTTTATAGGAGGCCGGCTCAGTCTTGAACGGCAGCGCGCGGGCGGTTTTGCTCAACAGGCTGCGATAGCCGGCCAGCTCGATGTTCAGACGCTTGGACAGATCGCCCAGCGTGGAATTCTTGCGTGTTTCGGCCAGGTCCAGGCTCATCGCCTTGTAGACCGACTCGGGTGGCAGCCCTTTACCGTCCCATTTCTGCACTTCGATCACGGTAGTCGGCAGCGCAGTCACGACTTCGGGGTTGCCGACGCTCTTGTAGAGCAGCGCGGCGATAGGCACCAGAAACACCAACAACAGGAAAATCACCAACGGCGCGATCAGTGCCTGAGCCTTCCAGCGGTTGACCCGCTCGGCGCGAGCAAGACGTTGCTTCAAGGTGGGGCTGGCGCCTTCAGTCAAGGGCACTGCGATGGCCATAGCGAACTCCGGAATCTTTCAACAAAGGGGCGCCCCCGGTATCAGGGAGCGCCCGGATCTGACTCAACGCCGGCTGATTACTTGGCAGCCCAGGCAGTGAAACGCTGTTCCAGCGATTCGCCGTTGTCGGTCCAGAACGCAACGTTCATCTGCACCTGATCCTTGATGTTCTCAGGCGTGGTCGGCATGTTCTGCAGCGTTTCCTTGTCCAGCAGCTTGACTGCCTGGGTGTTGGCCGGGCCGTAGGCGATGTTCTGCGAGTAGGTCTTCTGCTGCTCGGGGCTCAGCATGAAGGCGATGAATTTCTTCGCCGCATCCGCGTTTTTCGAACCCTTCGGGATGGCCCAGGCATCGAAGTCATACACGCCGCCGGTCCAGACCACTTTCAGGTTGCTTTCTTTCTGCACGGCAGCGATTCGGCCGTTGTAAGCCGAGCTCATCACCACGTCACCGGAAGCGAGGTACTGCGGCGGCTGTGCGCCAGCTTCCCACCACTGGATGTTGGGTTTGAGCTCATCGAGCTTCTTGAACGCGCGGTCTTGTCCGTCTTTGCTGGCCAGCACTTTGTAGACGTCTTTCGGCGCAACGCCGTCGGCCATCAGGGCGAATTCGAGGGTGTACTTCGCGCCTTTGCGCAGGCCACGCTTGCCCGGGAATTTCTGGGTGTTCCAGAAATCGACCCAGCCGCTCGGGGCCGTGGTGACCTTGTCAGCGTTATAGGCCAGCACGGTGGACCAGACGAAGAAGCCTGCGCCGCACGTGGTGATCGCGCCCGGAACGTAGTCTTCGGCATTGCCGAGCAGTTTCGGGTCCAGCTCTTCAAACATGTCTTCATCACAGCCGCGAGCCAGTTCTGGCGATTCGACTTCTACCAGATCCCAGGAAACGCTCTTGGTGTCGACCATGGTTTTGACCTTGGCCATTTCACCGTTGTACTCACCGGCGATGATCTTGCCGTTACCGGCTTTTTCCCACGGCGCGTAGAACGCTTTTTCCTGAGCGGCCTTGTTGGCGCCGCCGAAGGAAATGACGGTCAGATCGGGCGCAGCCATGGCTTGCGCAGCGCACATCAGGCCCAACGTGATGGCGGTGAACTTCAAAGATTTCAACATGTGTTCTTTTCTCCACGAGCAGTGTTGGTAAGCGATTGGGATGGGCGATCAGTTCGCCTCTGTTGTTGCTTTTATCGGTAGATCAATGCACTTGCTGCAAGGGGTCGAGCGCGCGGACATGCTCGACTTGCCAGCCGATGGGTACCACATCGCCCACGCTCAGCGTCGGGTCCAGCTCGGCGATTGGCTGTTTGACGAAGAAATCGGTCTTGCCGGCGACTTCCAGACGCACCCGCACGTGGTCGCCCAGGTAGATGAACTCGGCCACACGGCCAGAGAACCGATTGGTACAACTTTCGCTGCGGCCATTGAGGTTGATGCGCTCGGGGCGGATCGACAGGGTGACCGGGGCGCCGGGCTGGCCGACATTGATCGCCAGCGCGTGCACTTTCTCGCCGCGCTCCAGCTCGACCACGCAGCGGTCGCCGTCCTGACTGACCAGACGACCGTTAAGCCGGTTGTTCTCACCGATGAAGTTGGCCACGAAAGTGTTTTTCGGCTCTTCGTACAGGCTGCGCGGCGGCGCGATCTGCTGGATTTCGCCCTGATGAAACACGGCAACCCGGTCGGACATGGTCAGGGCTTCACCCTGGTCGTGGGTCACGTAGACCACCGTTACGCCGAGGCGCTGGTGCAGGTGTTTGATCTCCATCTGCATGTGCTCGCGCAGCTGCTTGTCGAGGGCGCCAAGCGGCTCATCCATCAACACCAGTTGCGGCTCGAACACCAGCGCGCGGGCCAAGGCCACACGCTGCTGCTGACCGCCGGACAACTGCGCCGGGTAGCGATGCGCGAAGCTGTCGAGCTGGACCATGCCCAGCGCTTTTTTGACCTTTTCGCCGACGTCGGTCTTGCTCATGCCGCGTACTGTCAGCGGAAAGGCGAGGTTCTCGGCGACTGTCATGTGCGGAAACAAGGCGTAGTTCTGGAACACCATGCCGATGTCGCGCTTGTGCGGCGGCACATTGTTGATGGCGCGGCCACCGAGCAGGATTTCGCCCGCAGTCGGCGTTTCGAAACCGGCCAGCATCATCAGGCTGGTGGTCTTGCCGGAGCCGGAAGGACCGAGCAGGGTCAGGAACTCGCCTGTGCGAATATCCAGGTTCAGGTCTTTGACGATCAGTGCTTCGCCGTCGTAGCTCTTTTGCACACCACGAAAGCTGACCAGAACATCACTCGCTCCAGCGCTTATATCGACGTCGCTCATTGCCCACACCTTTGTTTTGTCTGCGTGGGCTCAAGACTAGAGCAGCGTGATCGCCCCGCAAATCGGGGACCGGGAGAGAATGGCCTAGGCCGGCTGGAAGGTTGAGGGTAGGGATTGCCCTACAGGGATGGCGCGATTGAGCACGTCGGCGACGTCTGATCGTTCCAGCGCTCAGCGTGATACACAAGTCCTGACGAGCGCAAAAAAAAGAGGTTTCAGGCTTCTGCCCGAAGGGCGCGGGAGCGGACCGGGCGACGCTTCGCTTGTCCGCGANTCAGACGATGCATTCCGGCGCTTATACCGGCCCATTCGCGAACAAGTTCGCTCCCACGGCCTCCGGCCAGAATCAAAAGCAGACTTGTGTACAACGATGAGCGTTCCAGCGCAGGGCGTGGGAGCGCCGCACGATAGTGGTGAGCAGAGTGTCGTTTTCAGACTCAGAGCAGTTTGTGCTCCATCGCGTATTTGACCAGGTCGGCCAGCGAGTTGAGTTTCATTTTCTGCATCAGCCGGGCTTTGTGGGTGCTGATGGTCTTGCTGCTCAGCGCCAGTTGCTGGGCGATGTCGTTGACGTTGGCGCCTTGAGCGAGCCGTTCGAATACCGAGAACTCACGCTCCGAGAGCAGCGCATGCAAAGGCCGGTTATCCGTCAGGCCGACTTCGAACACCATGCGGTCGGCCAGATCCGGGTCGATGTAGCGCCCGCCCGCTGCCACCCGCCGAATCGCCGTCAGCAGCAGTGCCGGATCGCTGTCTTTGGTCGCGTAGCCCGCTGCACCGACCTTCAAGGCGCGTGCAGCCATCTGCGCCTCGTTGTGCATCGACAACACCAGAATCGCCGGCGGATGGGTCAGCGCGCGAATCCTCGGGATCGCTTCAAGGCCGTTGACGCCCGGCATGGAAATGTCCAGCAACACCACTTCACAGGCCACGTGGCGCAATGTCTCAAGCAACTGCTCGCCATTGCTGGCCTCGCCGACGACTTGCAGATCCCTGGCCAGACCAATCAATTGCTTGATGCCCTCACGCACAATGGCGTGGTCTTCGGCTACCAAAACACGAATCACGGGTGTCGCTCCTGTACGGTCGGGTCCATCGGGATGTAGGCGCGCAAGGTTGTGCCCTCACCGACCTCGCTGTCCAGCTCCAGTCTGCCGCCGAGCATCAGCACCCGCTCGCGCATGCCCACCAGACCAAACGAAACCGTCCGGCCCGACTCGACGGCAAAGCCCTGCCCGTCATCGGCGATGGTCATGCACAAAATGCCGTCTTCCAGCGCCAGGCTGATCTCCACGGTATGGGCCTGAGCATGACGCATGACGTTGGTCAGTGCCTCCTGCAGAATCCGGAACATACCGGTGGCCTTGGCATCGCTGAGCGTCGGCAGGTTATCGGGCACTTGCACCAGGCAGGGAATCTGCGTACGCGCCTCGAAACGGCGCGCCTGCCATTCGATGGCCGACGCTATTCCGGCATCGAGAATCGGTGGCCGCAAGGCCGTGGCAACATCGCGTACCAACTGGAACAGCTGGGCGATGAGGCGTTTCATGCTGCCCAGCCGCTCGCTCAAGCCTGGGTCCAGCTCGGCATAGGCCAGCTCGCACATCGACGTTTCGAGCTTCAACACGGTCAGCATCTGACCCAGTTCGTCATGGACTTCCCGGGCAATACGCGCCTTTTCTTCTTCGCGCACGCTCTCCAGATGCGCCGACAATTCACGCAACTGATCATGGGCGCGTCGTCGTTCGCTGACATCACTGAGGAACACCACCAGGTATTCCGCTTCGTGAAAACGCAGGAAGCTCAAGGACACATCGGCAGGCAGAAAGCTGCCATCTGCGCGCAGGCAGTGGGTCTCGAACACCTGCGGGCTGTCTTCGCTGGAACGGGCGTTTTTCCACAGGTTGAGCCAACGGTCCATGTGCAGGCCGGGTTCGAAATCGATCAGCGGGCGCTCGACCACCTGTCCCGGCGCATAGCCGAGCATCGCCTCCGCGGCCCGATTGGCGTAACGCACGCGACTGTCCCAATTGACCCACAGAATGCCGACGGTGCTCTGATCGATGGAAAACTGCGCCAGCCGCAGCGCTTCTTCGCTTTCTACCCGTTGGGCAAGGTCCTCGCGTGCGGTCAGCAACTCCTGCTCCAGTGCCTGTTGCTGACGACGTTGCCAGACCACAATCGCAAAACAGGCCAGCAGCATCACCAGCAACAAAATGCACAGATTCTTCCACAAGCCCGTGGACCCACTGAAATGCGACGGGTTCAGCGGCATCCAGCGGGCGTGCAACTGCTCCAGCTCGCGGGCCGGAATGGCTTTTAAAGCCTCGCTGACAATCGCCGCCAGTTCCGGCTCATCGCGGCGCGACGCAACCCGCAGCAATTGCGGCAAACCGATATCTCCGACCACGGCCAGCGCGGAAAACTCCGGTTCGCGCAGCAGGCGACTCAGTTGCGCTTCATCCACCACGGCATAGCGCGCCTGCTGGCTGAGCAACAATTGCAGCGCCTGACGCTCCAGCGGCACGCCTTGCAGGTTCAGGTGCGCAAAATTGCTGCGCAGGTAATCGGCGGTCGGGCCTGGCATACGCACAGCCACTCTGGAAAGGCTGTCGAGCTTTTCCAGATCCACCGCAGCGCTGCCATCACGTTCGCCGATCAACAGTTGCGACACCCGCAGGTACGGATCGGAAAACAACCACAAACGCAATCCGGCCGGGGTCTGCATCAAGCCCGGCGCAACGTCGATTTCACCGTTGAGCAGCGCCTTTTCCAGCGCCGCCTGATCAGCGAAGTTGCGCCACAACAGCTCGACAGGCAGCGTCCGCGCCAAAGCGTTCATCAGGTCGACGTTGGCGCCGGACAACTGTTGCAGGCGTTGATCGAACTGGGCATACGGCGCGCGCAACACCAGGCCAACCCGCAATGGGCCATGCGTCTTGAGCCAGTCAAGCTGCGTCGCCGTCAGTTGCGCAGTGGCAGCCACTCCGGACTCGTCAGCCTGCGCATTCGCCACCCGCACCATCAAGAGCAAAGCCAGGCAGCCGATAAAAACGGTGCGCAGAAGACGAATGATCAACGTGTCGTTCTCATGTGTACGCAGGACGGTCATGGGCCGCCCACGCTCAGGCCTGACAAAAGCCGATCAACCCATTAGGCTGCCGGGATAGTTTCTGGCTTGGAATATCCGATGTCCTACACCTTTCGCGCAATGTTTCCTGCATTGTTTTTGTCATTGATGCTTCCTTGCGCACTGCCTGCGATGGCCGCCGACCCGGCCCCCGACAAGGACGCTGCCGCCGAAGCGCCCGTGGAACGCGCACCGCTGCTCAGCCGTTCGCAAGAGGACTCCATTGCTCTGGAGCGCCAGTTACCGACTCGGGACCAGCAGCAACTGCAAGCCGGAGACGAAAGTTTTCTGGCGCTCTGGAAGCCTGCCAACAGTGAAGAGCCACAAGGCGCTGTGATCATTTTGCCGGGCGACGCCGAGTCTCCCGACTGGCCAGACGCGGTCGGCCCGTTGCGCCGCAAGTTTCCGGACGTGGGCTGGTCGAGCCTGAGCATTACCCTGCCGGACGCCGAGGACGACACACTGACTGCACGCGAGCCCGACGCGGCAACAGAGGCCAGTGCCGATAAGGATAAAGCCGCCGACAAACCTGCCAGTGCCGCAAAAGACGCGCCGAAAGACGCCGCAGCCAAGACGCCAGACCCGGCGGCGGAAGCTGAAGCACTGGCCAGCGCTGCAACGGCAAAAGCGGCCGCCGACGAAGAGCGCAACAAGGCCCGCGCCGAGCGTATCTTCGCTCGGATCGAAAGCGCGATCAGCTTCGCCCAGCAGAACAAGGCGCGCAGCGTCATATTGCTCGGACACAGCAGTGGCGCTTACTGGGCCACCCGGTTCCTCAGCGAGCGCCCTTCGCCCACGGTGCAGAGGTTGGTGATGGTCGCGGCACGCGAACCGGTCAATGCCGTCCCGTCGTTGCTGGACATGGTGCCGACGTTGAAAATCAAAACCGCCGACTTCATCTACAAAAATCCGGCAGACCTGGCTGCAAAAGCACGACTGCAGGCCAGCAAACGCACCAAAGGCCCCGGTTTTACCCAGATCGCCCTGATTAATATCGTGGGCAACGAAGACACGGAACAAGAACAGCTGTTTCGGCGAATTCGCGGCTGGATAGACCCCAAAGAAGACAAGTAGCCACCAACCTCAAGACCGGTGCAGGATCATGTAAACCCACGCCGGGCCTTGATCACCCGATAGGCGTTGTGCAGCTCGCTGGTTTTCTCGGTGGCCATGCGCACCTGCTGTGCATTGGCACCCGAACCGGCGATCTTGTCCGGGTGATGGCGACTGAGCAGCCGCCGATAAGCGCGCTTGACGCTAAGGGGATCGGTGTCCGGCTTGACGCCCAGCAGAATCATCGCGCCTTTGTAATCGTCACCGACGTTGATCGGCGAACGCTTCATCGGATCGTACTCGGCAGCCAGCGCCTCGATTTGCTGCGCCGACCAGCCAAGCCACATGCCCCAGACGCCAATCAGCTCGCGCTCGACCCGTGAAGCCTTGCCATCGGCCCAGGCCATTCGCCAGCAGGCACGCAGCAGGTCTTCGGCCACGTCCGGCTGGCGCTGCAAACCGCGCAGGTAAGTGCGCAACCCGTCAGCACCATCCCTGCCGCGCTTGAACGCATTGATGGCGCGTAGCTGCTCGGCATCGTTGAGGCTCAGGCGGCGCATCTCGGTTCGTGCCTGATGAATGTGGCTGGCCAGCACCCGTCCTTCACTCTTGGCCAGTCGCCCCAGCAGCACAAACAGCAGACTGTCCTGAGCAATGGCTGCGCGTCCGCCGAGGCGCTCGCGCAGCTGCGCCCAGTTTTGCAGTTTCAACCGCCGGTCCAGCGCCTGCCCCAGCAATGCACCGAGCATCGTCCCCGGAATGCTGGCGATCGCGTAACCGATGCCTGCGCCGATCACTGTGCCGGGCCAGAGCATTCAGCGCGTCTCCGCGAGCAATTGTTCGACTTCGGCCAGACGCTCGTGGGTGCCGACATCGACCCAGTGCCCCTGATAATGCTCGCCCGTCACCAGCCCTTGCTGCATCGCCTCACGCAGCAACGGCGCAAGCTTGAACGCTCCCGGCTCGCAGCCGGCAAAAAGCCGCGGGTGCAGGATCGCGATGCCACTGTAGGTCAGGCGCGGGCCAGCGGAATCGCCATCACGAACCTGACCGTCGACGAGTGAAAAATCGCCGGTCGGGTGATGCGCCGGGTTATCGACCAGCACCAGATGCGCCAGCCCGGAGAGCGACACGCGCAAGGCGTTGAAGTCGTAGTCCGTCCAGATGTCGCCATTGACCACCAGAAAAGGGTCGAGCCCCAGCAACGGCAAGGCCCGCTGAATGCCGCCGCCGGTCTCCAGCGGCTGGCCTTCGGGGGAGTAGCGGATGCTCAGATCGAAACGCTGACCGTCGCCCAGATAATCTTCGATCTGCTGCCCCAGCCAAGCGTGGTTGATCACCAACTGGTGAAACCCGGCGGCACGCAATGCGTTCAGGTGGTACTCGATCAACGGCACATCGCCGACGCGCACCAGCGGCTTGGGCGTATGCAGGGTCAACGGGCGCATTCGTTCGCCTTTTCCGGCGGCGAGAATCATCGCTTTCATGCAATCCTCTTCAACACAGTCAATGGTTTTCCCGAGCGCTCATCTGCACACTCAGGCAGAGGCCTCTGCGGGATGCTGCAGGCTGGTGAGCAGTTGCCCCAACTGAGCCAGCTCGGGACGGCGTGACAAAACCGCTTCTATATAAGCGAAGAAGCGCGGCACGTCATCCAGGTAACGTGGCTTGCCATCGCGATGGCAGATACGCGCGAAAATCCCGATCACTTTCAAATGCCGTTGCACGCCCATCAACTCACTGGCCCGCTCGAACGCTGCAAAGTCGTCCTGAACCGGAATGCCAACGGCCCACGCCTGATCCCAGTAAGTCCTGAGCCAGCCGCTGACCCGCTCTTGCGGCCAGCTCAAAAAAGCATCCTTGAACAGACAGGTTACGTCGTAGGTGACCGGGCCGTACACCGCATCCTGGAAATCCAGCACGCCCGGATTGGGTTCGCTGATCATCAGATTGCGCGGCATGTAGTCGCGATGCACCAGCACCTTGGGCTGCGCGAGGGCGCTGTTGATCAGCAACTCGCTGACCTGCTGCCAGTCGGCCTGTTGTGCCTCATCCATGTCGATGCCCAGATGGCGCTTCACGTACCACTCGGGGAACAGCTCCAGTTCACGACGCAGCAAGGCCGTGTCATAGCTGGGCAGCGGCGCGTCCATCGGCAATTGCTGGTAGGCCAGCAGCGCCTGGATCGCGTCGTCGAACAGTGCATCGGCGTTTTCGGCGTCGATCACGTCCAGATAGGTCTTGCGGCCCAGATCGTTGAGCAGCAAAAAGCCTTGCGTCAGGTCTTCGGCGTATATTTTCGGAACATTAATGCCCGACGTTTTCAATAAATGAGCGATATCCACGAACGGTTTGCAGTTTTCCTGCGGTGGAGGCGCGTCCATGACAATAAAAGTTCGACCGGCACCCTCCCAGCGAAAATAACGACGAAAACTTGCATCACTACTGGCCGCAGTCAACGTGGCCGGGGGCACGGCGCCCCAATTCTGCGCGTCAAACAACGCTGGCAGCTGCTCATCGAGCCAAACTTTCAAGGATTGAAGGCGTATATCTTGATCTGACATTACAAGGGTCTCCGACGGCGCTAGCCGTCAAGCGGGTCATGCTTTATTATCCGGAATCTTTTTCAGCCCATCGAGAGGCGTGCGGCCCCCCCGCGGGCAGATGGCGCGCAGGAAGCCCGGACTAATAAGATGGCATTGAAATCCCCCGCGTTTCGTAAAAAATTTCCGTTGCTCGTAACCGGCAGTCTGCTGGCGATGCAACCTCTGGCCACTCAGTTCGTGGTCGCCGCGGAACAGTATGACTGCTCAGTCTCTGCTTCGGGTGCCTGGAACTGTGCGCCGAAATCCAATACCGCTGCTGTAGACCTGCCTCCGCGCCCCGTGCATGACACGACGTCGGTCAGTTCCAACGGCACGGTCTCATCGGAGAGCACCTCTTCGAGCGGGCAGTCTGCGGGTACGCAACTGGTCACCGAAGCCAAGGGCAAAGGCCTGAAGTCGCGTAGTGCTGACTACAGCCACCTCGATTGGGTTCCTCGCGACAAGCTTACCCCAGCGCAACTGGCCGAAACCGGCCCGTATTGCTCGGGCGCCTACGTCGAGCCTCTTCGCCCGGGCATGGACGACAAGACCAAGATGAGCGAAGCGCCGATGTTCGTGGGAGCCAAGGCTTCGCGATACGAACAGGAAGCACAGGTCGCGTCGCTCGCCGGTGATGTCGTGATGCGTCAGGGCAGCATGCAGGTCGAGGCCCAGGAGGCTGCTCTGCATCAGGCCGAGAACCGTGGCGAGCTGAACGGCAATGTCCGTCTGCGCGACAACGGTGCGCTTATCGTCGGTGACAAGGCCGAGTTGCAGCTCGATACCGGCGAAGCCCGGGTCGACAACGCAGAATACGTCCTGCACAAGTCGAATATTCGCGGTAACGCCCTGTACGCCAAGCGTGCCGAGAACGCGATCATCCGCCTCAAGGACGGCACGTACACCACGTGCGAGCCGAACAGCAACGCCTGGACGCTCAAGGGCAACAACATCACGCTGAACCCGGCCACCGGTTTTGGTACAGCGACCAACGTTACCCTGCGGGTCAAGGACATACCGGTACTCTATACGCCGTATATCTACTTCCCGATCGACGACCGCCGTCAGTCCGGCTTCCTGCCGCCGACCATTGCGGCAGGCGGCGATAACGGCTTTACGCTGGTCACGCCTTACTACTTCAACCTGGCGCCAAACTACGACGCCACGTTGTACCCGCGTTACATGGCAGACCGCGGTCTGTTGATGGAAGGCGAGTTCCGTTACCTGACCAAGAGCAGCGAAGGCCAGTTCGGCGGTGCGTACCTGAACGACGAGAACGACGAGCGCAAGCTGCAATCGGACTACGACAAGACCCGCTGGATGATCAACTGGCAGCACGTGGGCGGGCTTGATACGCGCTGGCTGACCAAGGTCGACTACACCGACATCAGCGACCCGTACTACTTCCAGGATCTCGATACCGACCAGATCGGTGTGAAGAGCACCGACTACATCAACCAGCAGGGCTCCCTGACCTACCGGGGTGACAACTACTCGGCAGTGCTCAATGCTCAGGCCTACAAGCTGGCGACGATTGCGAACGTTACACCTTATAATCGTATGCCTCAGCTTACGCTCAACGGCACGTTGCCCTACAACCCGGAAGGCCTGAAGTTCGATTATCAGACCGAAGCAGTTCGTTTTGAGCGTGACCTGCGCGGTGGTAATTCTTTTGATAAAGATGGTGGACCATTTAATCAGGATGGAACTATAGGTACGCGTAGGCTAGACGAAAATATTAGCGGTATTGCACGGGCCAACGGCAACCGCCTTAATCTGGCGCCGTCAGTCAGCCTGCCGATGAACTGGACCTACGGTTTCCTGACGCCGAAGCTCAAGTATGTCTATACCCAGTACGACCTGGATCTGGACAGCAAGGGCAAAAATGACCTGGCCCCCGGAACGTTCGACAGCAACCAGAACCGCGCCGTACCGATCTTCAGCGTCGACAGCGGCCTGTACTTCGACCGCAACACCAACTGGTTCGGCAAGAATTACCGCCAGACCCTGGAACCGCGCCTGTTCTATCTCTATGTTCCCGAGAAAGACCAGGACGACATCCCGGTCTTCGACACCGGCGAAAGCACATTCAATTATGCCTCGCTGTTCCGTGATAACCGTTTCACCGGTTCCGACCGCATCGGCGACGAGAACAAGCTGTCGCTGGGCATCAACAACCGCTGGATCGAAGACAACGGATTCGAGCGTCAACGCTTTGCAATCGGTCAGGCCTTCTATTTCGAAGACCGCAAGGTGCAGTTGCCGGGCATCGCGTTCGCCACTCGCAAAGATGCTCAGTCCACCGTTTCGCCTTACGCGCTGGAATACGAATACCGTTTCAACCGCGACTGGCGCTTCAGCTCCGATTTCAACTGGGATCCGGACAGCAAGAGCACCCGTTCGGGCAGCGCGATGTTCCACTATCAGCCTGAAGCCAACCCCAACAAGATTGTCAACCTCGGCTATCGCTATCGCAACGACCAGATTCGTTACGACGAAAGCACCGGTACGTGGATCGTTGGTGGTGGTGACTATGGCCGTCCGGGTGATGACAACTACGTGAAGGACTACTACAAGATCCAGCAGCACGACTTCTCGGTTATCTGGCCGATCGTGCCGCAGTGGAGCGTGATCAGCCGCTGGCAGTATGACTACAACCGTCAACGCACCCTCGAAGCTTTCGGCGGGTTCGAATACGACAACTGCTGCTGGAAAATGCGTCTGGTCAACCGCTACTGGATCGACTACGACGAGTTCAGCCAGGCAGCGCCTCAGAACGAGAAAGGCGACCGCGGCATATTCCTACAAATCGTGTTGAAGGGGCTCGGCGGTGTGACTGGCGCCAAAGTAGACAGCTTCCTCGACAAAGGCATCCAAGGTTATCGTGAACGTGAAGACCAAGCTTTCTGATTGTCTGCGCCCGCTGATGCTGGGCGCGTTACTGCTGAGCGGTGCTGTGCATGCAGCGGTTCAACCTCTGGACAGCGTTGTGGCCATCGTCGATAACGACGTGATCATGAAAAGCCAGATGGACCAGCGTGTTTATGAAGTTCAGCAAACCATCGCCAAGCGCGGCTCTGGCGTACCGCCAGCCGAAGCCCTGCAAAAGCAGGTTCTGGATCGTCTGATTCTGGAAAACCTGCAATTGCAGATGGGTGAGCGGGCCGGGATTCGGGTCAGCGATGAAGAACTGAACCAGGCGATCGGCACCATTGCCCAGCGTAACAACATGAGCGTGGACCAGTTCCGCGCCGCGTTGGCGCATGACGGCCTGTCTTACGACGATGCGCGCGAGCAGGTTCGCCGGGAAATGATCATCAGCCGTGTGCGTCAGCGCCGGGTGGCCGAGCGTATCCAGGTGTCCGAACAGGAAGTGAAAAACTTCCTGGCATCCGATCAGGGCAAGGCTCAGCTGTCTGAAGAGTTTCACCTGGCCAACATTCTGATCGCGACACCGGACAGCGCTTCCTCGGAAGCCATCCAGGCTGCGGCCATCAAAGCCAAGAGCATTTATGACCAACTGAAGAAAGGTGCGGACTTCGGCAAGCTTGCCACTACCAACTCTTCCAGCGAAAACGCACTGGAAGGTGGCGACATGGGCTGGCGTAAAGCCGCTCAACTGCCGCCGCCGTTCGGTGACATGCTCAGTTCGATGCCGATTGGTGATGTGACGCCTCCGGCACGTACGCCGGGTGGCTTCATTATTCTCAAGCTGCTGGAAAAACGTGGCGGTCAGGGCCAGGCACAGATGCGCGATGAAGTGCATGTGCGCCATATCCTGATCAAGCCAAGCGAGATCCGCAGCGAAGAAGCGACCAAACTTCTGGCGCAAAAAATCTACGAACGCATCGAGAATGGCGAAGACTTCGCGACGCTGGCCAAAAGCTTCTCGGAAGACCCTGGCTCGGCGCTCAACGGCGGCGATCTGAACTGGGTTGATCCCAACTCGCTGGTTCCGGAGTTCCGTGAAGTCATGAGCAATACGCCGCAGGGTGTGCTGTCCAAACCGTTCAAGACGGCTTACGGCTGGCACGTCCTGGAAGTGCTGGGTCGTCGCGCCACAGATGCAACCGGTCAGGCGCGTGAGCAGCAGGCGCTGAGCGTTCTGCGCAACCGCAAGTACGATGAAGAGCTGCAAACCTGGTTGCGTCAGATTCGTGACGAAGCCTACGTCGAGATCAAACTTCCTGGCGCGACCCAGGCTGAACAGTGAAACCCAAGCGTTTCGCACTGACACCCGGCGAGCCGGCCGGCATAGGTCCTGACCTCTGCCTGCTGCTCGCCACGCAGCCTCAGCCCTACCCCCTGATTGCCATCACCAGCCGTAGCCTGCTCCTTGAGCGGGCCACGCAACTGGGTGTGGCCGTCAGTCTGCTTGATGTCACTGCAGACGCCCTCCCCGACCTGCCGGCACCTGCTGGCAGTCTTTACGTCTGGGATACGCCACTGGCCGCCCCGGTGGTAACTGGCGTGCTGAACAAGGCCAACGCCGCATTCGTCTTGCAAACCCTGACGCGCGCCGGGCAAGGCTGTCTCGACGGCCTCTTCAGCGGCATGATTACCGCTCCGGTGCACAAGGGCGTCATCAACGACGGCGGCATCGCTTTTTCCGGGCACACTGAATTCCTTGCCGAACTGACCCACACCGAACAGGTGGTGATGATGCTGGCGACCGGCGACCTGCGCGTGGCGCTGGTGACCACTCACCTGCCCCTGCGCGACGTGGCTGACGCCATCACGCCGGATCGACTGGAGCGCGTGACACGCATCCTGCACGCTGATCTGGTCAACAAGTTCGGCATCGCCCACCCGCGCATTCTGGTCTGTGGCCTCAACCCTCATGCTGGCGAAAGCGGGCATCTGGGTCGCGAGGAAATCGACATCATCGAACCGACTCTGGAGCGTCTGCGCAGCGAGGGCCTGGATTTACGCGGCCCGCTGCCTGCCGACACTCTGTTTACCCCCAAATATCTGGAGCACTGCGACGCAGTGCTGGCGATGTACCACGATCAGGGCCTGCCCGTGCTGAAATACAAAGGTTTCGGCGCGGCAGTCAATGTGACGCTCGGCTTGCCGATTATCCGCACCTCTGTCGATCACGGCACGGCGCTGGATCTGGCTGGCACCGCGAACATCGACACCGGCAGCCTGCACGTGGCGCTGCAAACCGCTTACCAGATGGCCGAGACCCATTCATGACCGAGCAATACCAACACCGGGCGCGCAAGCGCTTCGGCCAGAACTTCCTGCATGACGCAGGCGTTATCGACAAGATCCTGCGTGCCATTCGGGCCAAATCCGAAGAGCGCCTGCTGGAAATCGGCCCGGGCCAGGGCGCACTGACAGAAGGCTTGCTCAACAGCGGCGCGCAGCTGGACGTGGTTGAGCTGGACAAGGACCTGATCCCGATCCTCAACAGCCAGTTCGCCGGCAAGCCGAACTTCAGCCTGCATCAAGGCGATGCGCTGAAGTTCGACTTCAACAGCCTGGGCGCCGAGCCGCATAGCCTGCGCGTGGTCGGCAACCTGCCGTATAACATTTCTACGCCGCTGATCTTTCACCTGCTGCAAAACGCCAGCCTGATTCGCGACATGCATTTCATGTTGCAGAAAGAGGTGGTCGAGCGCATGGCTGCCGGGCCGGGCGGTGGTGACTGGGGCCGGCTGTCGATCATGGTTCAGTACCATTGCCGCGTGGAACACCTGTTCAACGTCGGGCCGGGCGCGTTCAACCCGCCGCCGAAAGTGGACTCGGCCATCGTTCGTCTGGTCCCGCATGAAACACTGCCACACCCGGCCAAGGATCACCGTGTCCTGGAGCGGGTCGTGCGCGAAGCGTTCAACCAGCGCCGCAAGACCTTGCGCAACACGCTGAAGCTACTGCTCAGCAGCGATGAAATCACCGCGTCCGGCGTAGACGGCAGTCTGCGTCCGGAGCAACTGGATCTGGCCGCGTTCGTTCGCCTGGCCGACACGCTCAGCGAAAAGGTTGTGACGGAGTAAGCGCCCGGAAAGGTTAACGGCCATTCAGTCGCACCTTTGCGCCTACTTGTCCTAGACTGTTCTATCTGCCGCACACGCGCGTTTTTTCGCAATGGATTTCAAGGCCTACTGCATGTCCGATTCTCGTTATCAGGTCGACGTCAGCGTCGTCACGCGCTTTCTCGCAGAACAATCGCAGCCCGAGCAGAACCGCTTTGCGTTCGCCTACACCATCACCGTGCACAACCACGGCCAGTTGCCTGCCAAGCTACTCTCGCGGCACTGGGTCATCACCGACGGAGACGGCCATGTCGAGCAAGTCCGGGGTGAGGGTGTCGTGGGTCAGCAGCCGCTGATCAAGGTCGGGCAGAGCCATACCTACAGCAGCGGCACCGTCATGACGACAAGGGTGGGGATCATGCAAGGCACGTATCAGATGCTGGCCGAAGACGGCAAACGCTTCGATGCCGTGATCGCCCCGTTCCGCCTGGCCGTTCCGGGCTCGCTGCACTGATGGCGGTTTACGCGGTCGGCGACCTGCAAGGTTGTCTTGATCCCCTGAAGTGCCTGCTCGACCACGTCAACTTCGACCCTGCACAGGATCGGCTGTGGCTGGTGGGCGATCTGGTCAACCGCGGCCCACAGTCGCTGGAAACCCTGCGTTATCTGTACAACATCCGCGAATCGCTGGTCTGCGTCCTGGGTAACCATGACCTGCACCTGCTCGCGGCCGCCCGCAACCTGGAACGCCTGAAAAAAGGTGACACGCTGCGCGAAATCATCGAAGCGCCAGATCGCGACGCGTTGCTTGGCTGGCTGCGCCGCCAGAAGCTCATGCACTACGATGAAGACCGCAATGTCGCCATGGTGCACGCCGGCATCGCCCCCCAATGGTCACTGAAAAAAGCGCTGAAGTGCGCGGCCGAAGTTGAACAGGCTTTGCTGGACGACCACGTGTATGGCGCGTTCCTCGATGGCATGTACGGCAATGAACCTGCCAAATGGGACAGCAGCCTGACCGGCGTGACACGCCTGCGGGTCATCACCAACTATTTCACGCGCATGCGTTTCTGCACCAGCGACGGCAAACTCGACCTGAAAAGCAAGGAAGGCGTCGGCACCACCATTCCTGGCTACGCCCCCTGGTTCAGTCACAAGAGCCGCAAGACCCGCGACGTGAAGATCATCTTCGGCCACTGGGCGGCGCTGGAAGGTCGCTGCGACGAACCCGGTGTCTTTGCCCTCGACAGCGGATGTGTCTGGGGCGGTGCCATGACCCTGCTCAACGTCGATACGCTTGAACGCCATCAATGCAATTGCGATGCTACAGGCAATGCCGCGTCCGGGCCCATCGTCATCGGCAGGCAGCCCGATATCGCCGAAACCCCGCAACCTCAGGCTCAGGAGCCCAAGCAATGACCGAATTCAAACGTATCCCGCCTGAACAGGCTCAGGCGCTGCGCGAACAGGGCGCAGTGCTGGTCGATGTTCGAGATGCGCAGTCCTTTCAGAGCAATCACATTCCTGAATCCCTGCATCTGGACAACCATTCGATCGCCGACTTCATCCGCGAGGCCGACCTCGACAAACCACTGGTCGTGGTCTGTTACCACGGCAATTCCAGCCAGAGCGCTGCGGCCTACCTGGTGGGCCAGGGTTTCTCCGATGTGTACAGCGTGGACGGCGGTTTCGAACTGTGGCGCGCCACTTACCCCGACGAAACCGCGCAAGGCTGATACAAAATATTTTTATGACAGCTGATCCCGCGTTCTACGCGGGCTCGCGTACCATCTGACGAACGGTCAGCCCCTCTTCTCGCGCAACCCTTCTTTATCTTTCCGAATCCGAACTATCCTAAGACTAGGCCATCCGTATTCAGGGGAGAGCCGGTACACCGGCGCGTGGGTCATCGGTAGTTACTTTTATGGTGTTCTGGGGGGTAAACAGCATCTGGATACTCAGTTGCTGCCAGCATCGACTGACGATCCGCCGCCGGCTCTACGTATCGAGCGAGGTGACGTCATGAGTATATTCAGCCACTTCAAAGACCGCTTTGAAAGCACACGACAGGAAGAGCTCTCGTTACAGGAGTATCTTGAGCTCTGCAAACAGGATCGCAGCGCCTATGCCTCTGCCGCAGAACGTCTGTTGCTGGCCATCGGCGAACCTGAACTGGTGGACACGTCCGCCAACTCCCGGTTATCGCGAATATTCTCCAACAAGGTCATACGCCGCTATCCGGCCTTTGCCGACTTCCACGGGATGGAAGAATGCATCGACCAGATCGTCTCGTATTTCCGCCATGCCGCCCAAGGCCTGGAAGAGAAGAAACAAATCCTCTATCTGCTCGGCCCGGTGGGCGGCGGTAAATCGTCCCTGGCTGAAAAACTCAAACAACTGATCGAAAAAGTCCCGTTCTACGCCATCAAGGGCTCGCCGGTTTTCGAATCGCCTCTGGGCCTGTTCAATGCCAGTGAAGACGGCGCGATTCTCGAGGAAGACTTCGGTATTCCACGCCGCTACCTGAGCACCATCATGTCGCCCTGGGCGACCAAACGTCTGGCTGAGTTCGGGGGCGACATCAGCCAGTTCAAGGTGGTGAAGCTTTATCCCTCGGTCCTCAATCAGATCGCCGTGGCGAAAACCGAGCCGGGCGACGAAAACAATCAGGACATTTCTGCACTGGTCGGCAAGGTCGATATCCGCAAACTGGAAGAATTCCCACAGAACGACGCCGATGCCTACAGCTACTCTGGCGCGCTGTGCCGGGCCAACCAGGGCCTGATGGAATTCGTCGAAATGTTCAAGGCGCCGATCAAGGTCCTGCACCCTTTGCTGACCGCGACTCAGGAAGGCAACTACAACAGCACCGAAGGGCTCGGGGCGATTCCGTTCACCGGTATTCTGCTGGCCCACTCCAACGAATCGGAATGGCACAGCTTCCGCAACAACAAGAACAACGAAGCCTTCATCGACCGTATCTATATCGTGAAGGTGCCCTACTGCCTGCGGGTCAGTGACGAAATCAAGATTTACGACAAGCTGCTGTTCAACAGCTCGCTGGCCAAGGCGCATTGCGCGCCAGACACCCTGAAAATGCTCGCGCAGTTCACCACGCTGTCGCGCCTCAAAGAGCCGGACAACTCCAACATCTACTCGAAGATGCGCGTGTACGACGGCGAAAACCTGAAGGACACCGATCCAAAGGCCAAATCGATTCAGGAGTACCGCGACAGCGCAGGCGTCGACGAAGGCATGAACGGCTTGTCGACACGGTTTGCGTTCAAGATTCTGTCCAAGGTCTTCAACTTCGACCCGCACGAAATCGCCGCCAACCCGGTGCATTTGCTCTATGTGCTGGAACAACAGATCGAACAGGAACAATTCCCGGCCGAAACCCGCGAACGTTACCTGCGCTTCATCAAGGAATACCTGGCTCCGCGTTACATCGAGTTCATCGGCAAGGAAATCCAGACGGCGTACCTGGAGTCCTACAGCGAGTACGGTCAGAACATCTTCGACCGCTACGTGCTGTATGCAGACTTCTGGATTCAGGATCAGGAATACCGCGATCCGGAAACCGGCGAGATTCTCAACCGTGTGGCCTTGAACGAGGAACTGGAGAAGATCGAGAAACCGGCCGGCATCAGCAACCCGAAAGATTTCCGCAACGAAATCGTCAATTTCGTGCTGCGCGCGCGTGCCAACAACAATGGCAAGAACCCGACCTGGCTCAGTTACGAAAAACTGCGGGTGGTGATCGAGAAGAAAATGTTCTCCAACACCGAGGACCTGCTGCCGGTCATCAGTTTCAACGCCAAAGCCAGCAAAGAGGACCAGCAGAAACACAACGACTTCGTCACACGAATGGTCGAGAGGGGCTACACGGACAAGCAGGTACGGTTGCTGTCCGAATGGTATCTGCGCGTGCGCAAGTCTCAGTAACGCAGGTGCAAGCTTCAAGCTATCGGCTGCAAGCGAACGACGTTCCAGCCTGGGTTAACAGGCTGACAACGCATTCGCTTGCAGCTTGAAGCTATCAACTTGAAGCTCCCCGGAGGGGCCTATGAGTTATGTGATCGACCGACGTCTCAACGGCAAGAACAAGAGCACGGTAAACCGGCAGCGGTTTCTGCGGCGTTATCGTGACCATATCAAGAAGGCAGTGGAGGAAGCCGTCAGCCGACGCTCCATTACCGACATGGAACATGGCGAACAGATCAGTATTCCCGGGCGCGACATCGACGAACCGGTGCTGCATCACGGGCGCGGCGGCAAACAGACCGTGGTTCATCCAGGCAACAAGGAATTCACGACCGGCGAGCACATCGCCCGCCCGCAAGGTGGCGCAGGCGGCAAGGGGCCTGGCAAGGCAGGCAACTCCGGCGAAGGCATGGACGAGTTCTCATTCCAGATCACGCAGGAAGAGTTTCTCGAATTCATGTTCGAGGACCTGGAACTGCCCAACCTGGTCAAACGCAACCTGACCGGCACGGACACCTTCAAGACCGTGCGCGCCGGGATCAGCAACGAAGGCAACCCGTCACGCATCAATATCATCCGCACGCTGCGCTCGGCTCACGCGCGGCGTATCGCACTGTCGGGCAGCAGCCGCGCCAAGCTCCGGGAATCGACCAGCGAACTGGAGCGCATGAAGCGCGAAGAGCCGGATAATTTCGGGGACATTCAGGAGCTGGAAGTCGAAATAGAACGCCTCAAGGCTCGCATCCGGCGCGTACCGTACCTCGACACCTTCGACCTCAAATACAACTTGTTGGTCAAACAGCCCAACCCCAGTTCCAAAGCGGTCATGTTTTGCCTGATGGACGTTTCCGGCTCCATGACCCAGGCCACCAAAGACATCGCCAAGCGCTTCTTTATCCTGCTGTATCTGTTTCTCAAGCGTAACTACGACAAGATCGACGTTGTGTTCATTCGCCACCACACCAGTGCCCGCGAAGTGGACGAAGAGGAATTCTTTTATTCCCGGGAAACCGGCGGCACCATCGTTTCCAGCGCCTTGAAACTGATGCAGGAAATCATGGCTGCGCGCTACCCGAGCAGCGACTGGAACATCTACGCTGCCCAGGCTTCGGACGGCGACAACTGGAACGACGACTCGCCGATCTGCCGGGAAATCCTCACCAAACAGATCATGCCGTTTGTGCAGTATTACACCTACGTGGAGATCACTCCCCGTGAACATCAGGCCCTGTGGTACGAATACGAGCGCATCGGTGAAGAATATGCCGACACGTTTGCCCAGCAGCAGCTGGTCTCTGCCGGTGATATCTATCCGGTATTCCGCGAACTCTTCCAGCGAAGGTTAGTGTCATGACCGCCAGAGAGCAGAAACGCCAACCCCTTTCCACCGGGTCAGAGTGGACGTTCGAACTGATAAGGGCCTATGACCGGGAAATCGGCAGGATTGCCGAGCGCTATGCCCTGGACACGTATCCCAACCAGATTGAAGTGATCACCGCCGAACAGATGATGGATGCCTACGCTTCGGTGGGCATGCCGCTGGGTTACCACCACTGGTCCTACGGCAAACACTTCCTCAGCACGGAAAAATCCTACTCGCGGGGCCAGATGGGTCTGGCTTACGAAATCGTAATCAACTCCGATCCGTGCATCGCCTATCTGATGGAAGAAAACACCATCTGCATGCAGGCGCTGGTGGTTGCCCACGCCTGCTATGGGCACAACAGTTTCTTCAAGGGCAATTACCTGTTCCGCACCTGGACTGACGCCAGTTCGATCATTGATTACCTGGTGTTCGCCAAGCAGTACATCATGCAGTGCGAGGAGCGCCATGGCATCGACGCCGTGGAAGACTTGCTCGACTCCTGCCATGCGTTAATGAACTACGGCGTGGACCGTTACAAGCGTCCGTATCCGATTTCCGCCGAAGAAGAGCGACGCCGCCAGAAGGACCGTGAGGAGCACCTGCAACGGCAGATCAACGACCTGTGGCGGACCATTCCGAAAAACGCCGACAAGAGCAGCAAGGAAGACAACGCGCGCTTCCCTGCCGAACCACAGGAAAACATTCTCTACTTCATCGAGAAGCACGCGCCGCTGCTGGAGCCCTGGCAGCGCGAAGTGGTGCGCATCGTGCGCAAGATTGCGCAGTACTTCTACCCACAACGTCAGACCCAGGTGATGAACGAAGGCTGGGCAACGTTCTGGCACTACACGCTGATGAATGACCTGTACGACGAAGGCCTCGTCACCGACGGCTTCATGATGGAATTTCTGCAGTCGCACACCAGTGTGATTTACCAGCCGGGCTTCGACAGCCCTTACTACAGCGGTATCAACCCCTATACGCTCGGCTTTGCGATGTATCAGGACATCCGGCGGATGTGCGAGCACCCGACGGATGAAGACCGGCAGTGGTTTCCGGAAATTGCCGGCACCGACTGGCTGACGGCGATCAAGTTTGCGATGAGCAGCTTCAAGGACGAAAGCTTCATCCTGCAATACCTGTCGCCCAAGGTTATTCGTGACCTCAAGCTGTTCAGCATAATGGACGACGACCAGAAGGAAGACCTGCTGGTGCCGGCCATCCACGATGAGAACGGTTACCGGACCATCCGCGAAATCCTCGCGGCCCAGTACAACCTCGGCAATCGTGAGCCCAACATTCAGATCTACAGCATCGATCGTCGCGGCGACCGGTCGCTGACCCTGCGCCACCAGCAGCACAACCGCAAACCATTGGGCGACTCCACTGATGAAGTGCTCAGGCATTTGCATCGGCTATGGGGTTTTGACATCCATCTGGAGACGCTTCAGGGCGATGAGGTGGTCAAAGTCCATCACGTCCCGCCGAAGGGCGAGCATGCCGACAGTGAGTTTTCCCGGCGTGATCTGGCGGTCGTACACCTGTAGTGAGTGGACACAGTGTTAGCTGAGCAGTGATTCATTCAGTTTTAGCCTCCGTAAGCGCGACGCAGGGTTTATCCTGTCGCGCTCACGGAGGTTTTTTATGCAGATTTATAAAGTTGGCGGCGCTGTACGCGACCGCCTGCTGGGATTGCCCGTCACGGATGTCGACTGGGTAGTGGTGGGTGCAAGCACTGAAGAAATGCTGATCAAAGGCTATCGCCCGGTCGGTACGGACTTTCCGGTGTTTCTGCATCCGCTGACCAACGAGGAATACGCTCTGGCGCGCACCGAGCGCAAAAGCGGCGTCGGCTATGGCGGCTTTGTCTTCCATGCCAGCCCCGACGTCACGCTGGAACGGGACCTGATCCGCCGCGACCTGACGATCAATGCGATGGCCGAAGACAAGGATGGCAATCTGACCGATCCTTACCAGGGCCAGCGCGATCTTGAAGCGCGCATTTTACGTCACGCTTCGCCCGCGTTCGCTGAAGATCCACTCAGAGTGTTGCGCGTTGCCCGTTTTGCCGCGCGCTATGCCGAACACGGTTTCAGCATTGCACCCGAGACCATGGAACTGATGCGCCAGCTCAGTGAATCCGGCGAGCTCAAGGCGTTGACCGCCGAACGGAGCTGGAAAGAAATCTCCCGTGCGCTGATGGAAAAGCAGCCTCAGGTGTTCATCCAGGTGCTGCATGACTGCGGCGCACTCAACGAGCTGATGCCCGAAGTCGAAGCCCTGTTCGGCGTACCGCAACCGGCTGCGCACCACCCGGAAATCGACACTGGTGTGCACGTGCTTAGCGTGCTTGAGCAGTCAGCCATCCACGAGCATCCGCTGAGTGTGCGCTGGGCCTGCCTGCTGCACGATCTAGGCAAAGGGCTGACGCCCGAGTCCGAATGGCCCCGCCACATCGCCCATGAACACACGGGTTTGCGGCTGATCAAAGCCGTCAATGAGCGCTTTCGTGTGCCAAGGGAATGCCAGGAACTGGCGTTGCTGGTCGGTCAATACCACACTCACGGGCACCGGGCGCTGGAACTGAAGCCTTCGACTCTGCTGGAGCTGTTGCAAAGCTTCGACGTCTACCGCCGTCCGCAGCGATTCGAAGAGTTCATTGCCGCTTGCGAAATGGACGCACGAGGCCGGCATGGCTTCGAGCAGCGCAGTTATCCACAGGCCGAGTACCTGCGCAGCGCAGCACAAGCGGCCCGAGCGGTGTCAGTGCAACCGCTGCTGGAGAAAGGTCTAAAGGGCAAGGAACTGGGCGATGCGTTGAAGAACGAGCGTTTGAAGGCGCTGCAAGTGTATAAGGCGGAGCGTGCTGCCTGACTGACTAGCTCCTCCCTTGTGGGAGCGAGCCGGGCGACGCTTCGCTTGCTCGCGAAGGCAGACTCACATCAACATAAATCTTCGGCGGTCATCCGGGCCACCCACCCAGCAAACCCTCAGGCGTCAACCCCGCTCCCCGCCACTCGAACGCCACCGGCCAAAGCTGCTGATCAATCTGCGCATCAGCCCATAATGTGCTGAACGACACGCCCACCCCCGGATGCAGACGTTCGGGGGCGATCAGCGCCAATGGGCACAATACGAAAGCATTTTTCAGAATCTCGGCCCGAGGCAAAATCAGCCCGTCGAAGTTGCCGACCTGCTCGCCATACAGCAGCACGTCGATGTCCAGCGGCAAACCGACCCGATCCGGCGCATAGCGGCCATTGTCCGCCTCGATGATTTTCAGGCTGCGATCCAGTTCTGCCAGCGGCAGATCGGTCAGCGCCGACACCACAAGATTGAAGAATGGCCCGCTCTTGATGCCCACCGCATGGCTCTCGAAAACCGGCGAGCAGCTCATGTCGGTCAGAAAGCCATCCAGCGCGTCCAGCCCTGCATGCAGATGCCGTTCGCGTTCGATATTGCTCCCCAGACCGAGGAAAATCCGCGTCAGTGACATCCGCGCTCGATCTCCACGCCTACACCGCTGGCGGCGGCCACGGCGCCCGGCTTGGTCAGTTTCAAACGCAGCCAGGGGATATGGAATTCGCTCATCAAAACTTCAGCCAGACGCTCGGCAAACGTCTCGACCAGCTGAAACTGTGCCTGCTCGGCGAACGCCTGAATGCGTGCCGAAACACTGGCGTAGTCGAGCGCCTTGCTCAGGTCGTCGCCCGCTGCGGCAGGTCGGTTGTCCCAGGCAAAACTGAGGTCCAGACGCAGGCACTGGCGAATGCCACGCTCCCAGTCATAAGCGCCGATGACCGTATCGACCTCAAGGCCCTCGATGAAAACTCTGTCCAAGCCTACTCTCCACTGCACGACAAGGGCGCGATGCGCCGTTAGAATCAGGGCATCCTCGCCCGGAATGGTTAGCATGTTTTGGTTACTGGCGACCTTCGCCTACCTGCTCGGCTCGCTGTCCTTCGCCATCCTGCTCAGCCGCCTCAATGGCAGCCCGGACCCGCGCGCCAGTGGTTCCGGCAATGCCGGCGCCACCAACATGTTGCGTCTGGCCGGGAAAAAGCTGGCCGTCCTGACCTTGCTCGGCGACCTCTGCAAAGGCCTGATTCCGGTAGTGCTCGCCGGCGCCTGGGGCCTCGCCCCCTCACAGCAGGGCTGGATCGGCGTCTGCGCAGTGCTGGGCCATCTGTTTCCACTGTACTTCCGCTTTCGGGGTGGCAAAGGTGTGGCGACCGCCGCTGGCGTGCTACTGGGCCTTTACCCACCTGCAGCCGCCCTGGCGATAGCGGCCTGGCTGCTGACGCTCTACCTGACCCGCACCAGCTCGCTCGCCGCGCTGATCGCCACGCCCCTGACACTGCCTTTACTGGCCTGGCAGGAACCGCATGCCTTATTGCCCATGAGCGTGCTGACCCTGCTCATCGTCTGGCGCCATCGCGGCAATCTACGCGACCTGTTCGCCGGGCGCGAACGGCATTTCTGACGACACACCCCGCCCCCCGCGCAACCGCCTTCACCGCCCGATAGCTAGAGCCCTGACAACTGCTCCATCGGCCAGCGCGCCTGCACACTGATACTTAAATCCTGCTTCTGCCCGGCCAGCAAACGCTGACAGCCGGCAAAGGCGATCATCGCGCCGTTGTCGGTGCAAAACTCCGGACGCGCGTAGTAAACGTGCCCGCGCAGGTCGCCCAACATACTTTCCAGCGACACCCGCAGCGCCTTGTTGGCGCTGACGCCGCCGGCGATAACCAGGCTGTTGAGCCCGGTCTGCTTGAGCGCACGCTTGCACTTGATGGTCAAAGTCTCCACCACCGCCTGCTGGAAGGCCAGCGCGATGTCGCAGCGGGTTTGCTCACTGTCGTCTCCAGCACTCTGGCACTGCTGCCAGGTGTTGAGCGCCGAGGTTTTCAAGCCGCTGAAGCTGAATGCCAGCCCGGGCCGATCAGTCATCGGCCGAGGAAAGACAAAACGCCCTGCCACACCCTGCATGGCCGCCTTCGAGATTTCCGGACCGCCGGGATACTGCATGCCCATCATCTTGGCGGTCTTGTCGAACGCCTCGCCCGCCGCATCATCCAGCGTCTCGCCCAGCAGTTCGTATTGACCTATACCGTCAACGCGCACCAGCTGCGTGTGGCCGCCGGACACCAGCAAAGCGACAAACGGAAACTGCGGCGGGTTTTCTTCCAGCATCGGGGCCAGCAGATGGCCTTCCATGTGGTGAACGCCCAGCGCCGGAATATCCCAGGCAAACGCCAGCGCCTGAGCGCACGAGGCACCGACCAGCAGCGCACCCACCAGACCTGGCCCGGCAGTGTAGGCAATGGCATCGATATCGGTCGCCACGCAGTCTGCTTCGGCCAGCGTCTGGCGGATCAGCGGCAGCATGCGCTTGACGTGATCGCGTGATGCCAGCTCCGGCACGACGCCGCCATAGGCGCGGTGCAGGTCGATCTGACTGAATAATGCATCCGCCAGCAAACCGCGTTCGCTGTCGTATAACGCGACGCCGGTTTCGTCGCAGGAGGTTTCTAATCCCAGTACTAGCATGGGTTTGCGCCTTGTAGGGGGCAGATTTGAAGGCGCGCATAATAGTCGCCGCCCGAGGTGCCGACCAGCGGTTTTCGATCAGAGGCTTTGCATTCCTCTCAATGAGGGGTTAACATCCGCAACCCTTAAAAACCGACGTACTTTTGTGCAGTGTTTGCACGAAGCGTTGACCCCGGTAATGAATGAAGGTAGCTCTGGATGCCAGCCGTCAAAGTTAAAGAGAACGAACCCTTCGACGTAGCTCTGCGTCGTTTCAAGCGCTCCTGCGAAAAAGCCGGTGTTCTGGCTGAAGTTCGTAGCCGCGAATTTTACGAGAAGCCGACTTCGGAGCGTAAGCGCAAGGCAGCAGCTGCTGTCAAACGCCACGCCAAGAAAGTCCAGCGCGAACAGCGCCGCGCCGTTCGTCTGTATTAATTTACAGACCTTCGTCGCAAGCTTCTGCCTTGCCCAGCCAACCAGCTGGGCTGTCGGCAGTTGCAGCACTGTTAAAGCTGTATAGCAGCGAGAGCTTCGCGCTAGCTAAATTGACAGATTTCCAGGCCGCGCATGCGACCCGGATAGTCAGTCAAGCACGTCCGGCCTGCTTGCAGGCAACACTGGTCATGCCCACTCGGGCAACAAGACGACCTGTGAACAAGACGAGTATGCCTTGATGACTTCGCAAGAAGCTCAGCCAAGGCAGCGTCTCGTTTGATATCAGATGAACATCAAAGGCCACGGCCCGATGATCAACTTGACCATCACGCACTCACCCTCTCCTGATTTCAGCGCCGACCTGCGACTGCAAAGACGTGCCCGCGCATTGCTGTCGTCGTATAAAAGACGGCTGACAGGCTGACGGAAGACTCGTAGAGTCATCCGATATTTTTGTGACACGCTTGAATGACGAGAACGCCATGGCCGGGCTGATTCCCCAGAGCTTTATCGACGACCTTCTGAACCGCACCGACATTGTCGATGTTGTCAGCTCGCGCGTGCAGCTCAAGAAAGCCGGGAAGAATTACAGCGCGTGCTGCCCGTTCCATAAAGAGAAAACACCCTCTTTCAGCGTCAGCCCGGACAAACAGTTCTATTACTGCTTTGGCTGCGGCGCAGGCGGTAACGCGCTTGGCTTCATCATGGACCACGACAACCTGGATTTCCCCCAGGCCGTCGAAGACCTGGCCAAAGCCGCTGGCATGGAAGTGCCCCGCGAACAGGGCGTAAAAGGCCAGAAACCCCGTCAGCCGACCGATTCCCCGCTCTACCCGTTGCTGAACGCCGCCGCCGAATTCTATCGTCAGGCCCTTAAAAGCCATCCGGCGCGCAAGGCGGCAGTGGATTACCTCAAAGGGCGCGGCTTGTCGGGCGAAATTGCCCGGGACTTTGGTCTCGGCTTCGCACCACCGGGCTGGGACAACCTGTACAAACACCTGAGCAGTGACGCCCTGCAGCAGAAAGTCATGATCGATGCCGGCCTGCTGATCGAAAACGCAGAAACCGGCAAACGCTATGATCGTTTTCGCGACCGGGTGATGTTTCCGATCCGCGATTCACGTGGGCGCATCATTGCCTTTGGCGGGCGCGTGCTCGGCGACGACAAGCCCAAGTACCTGAACTCCCCGGAAACCCCGGTATTCCACAAGGGTCAGGAGCTATACGGGCTTTTCGAGGCGCGCAAATTCAATCGCAACCTTGACGAGATCATAGTGGTTGAAGGCTACATGGACGTCATCGCCCTCGCCCAGCAAGGCCTGCGCAACGCCGTGGCGACACTGGGCACGGCCACCAGTGAAGAACATTTGAAACGGCTGTTCCGGGTCGTGCCCAACGTGCTGTTCTGCTTCGACGGCGACCAGGCCGGACGCAACGCGGCCTGGCGGGCGCTCGAGGCCACGCTGTCCAGCCTGCAGGACGGCAGGCGGGCACGCTTTCTGTTCCTCCCGGAAGGCGAAGACCCGGACACACTGGTGCGCTCCGAAGGCACCGACGCGTTCAAGGCGCGCATCAATCAGCATGCCCAGCCGCTCGCCGACTACTTCTTCGAGCAATTGACCAAAGAGTCAGACCCGCGCTCGCTGGAAGGCAAAGCGCACATGGCCACCCTCGCGGCCCCGCTGATCGATAAAGTCCCCGGCGCGAACCTGCGCACGCTGATGCGTCAACGCCTGAGCGAAATCACCGGCCTTACCGGCGAGGCGGTCAGCCAACTGGTGCAGAGCGCCCCGGCGGAGGCGCCACCCAGCTACAACCCGTATATCGATTACGACGCTGCGCCTGACTTCGCTGATTATCAGCCACAAGGCGGTTACGAAGCCCAGCAGGAATGGACACCGAAGAAAACCGGCGGTCCGAATCAAAAGAAATGGGACAACAAGTCCTGGGGCAAAAAAGGCAAGCGCCAGGATTTCGAACCGCGCACGCCGCGCGTACCGACCGCCGTCGAGCCACCGATGCAGGCCGCCCTGAGAACATTGCTGCATCATCCGGAACTGGCCGAAAAGGTCGAAAATGCCAGCCACTTCGCTGCAGAAGACCAGTCAAACGCACAATTACTCGTCGCATTGATTGAAGCCAGGCAAAAGAATCCCAATCTGCGGTCGTTACAGTTGATAGCACGTTGGCATGGGACGGAGCAGGGTCGCTTGCTGCGCGCCCTGGCCGAAAAGGAATGGCTGATTGAAGCCGACAACCTTGAACAACAGTTTTTCGACACTATAACTAGTCTATCCGCTCGCCAGCGCGAGCGCAGTCTGGAACATCTGATCAGCAAAGCTCGTCAAACCGAGCTGAGCCCAGAAGAGAAAATTCAGCTTCGGGAACTGCTAAATCGCAATGTTCCCGTACAAACCCCGACCTCAACTGGCGCGTGAGGTCATAGCTCGGGTATAATCCTCGGCTTGTTTTTTGCCCGCCAAGACCTTCAGTGGATAGGGTGTTATGTCCGGAAAAGCGCAACAGCAGTCTCGTATCAAAGAGTTGATCACCCTGGGTCGTGAGCAGAAGTATCTGACTTACGCAGAGGTCAACGACCACCTGCCCGAGGATATTTCAGATCCTGAGCAGGTGGAAGACATCATCCGCATGATCAACGACATGGGGATCCCGGTACACGAGAGTGCTCCGGATGCGGACGCCTTGATGCTGGCCGACGCCGATACCGACGAGGCAGCCGCAGAAGAAGCGGCTGCAGCGTTGGCAGCGGTCGAGACCGACATCGGTCGTACCACCGATCCCGTTCGCATGTACATGCGGGAAATGGGCACCGTTGAACTCCTGACCCGTGAAGGCGAGATCGAAATCGCCAAACGTATCGAAGAAGGCATCCGTGAAGTGATGGGCGCAATCGCGCACTTCCCTGGCACGGTTGACCATATCCTCTCCGAATACACACGTGTCACGAGCGAAGGCGGTCGTCTCTCCGACGTTCTGAGCGGTTACATCGACCCGGATGACGGCATTGCGCCGCCTGCCGAGGTGCCTCCGCCTGTCGACCCTAAAGCCGCCAAGGCTGAAGGCGATGACGAAGAAGAAGAAACGGCAGAGGCCACCGATGACGAGGAAGAGGTCGAAAGCGGCCCCGATCCGGTCATTGCCCAGCAGCGCTTTGGTGCTGTTTCCGATCAAATGGAAATCACCCGCAAGGCGTTGAAGAAATTTGGTCGCGACGACAAGCACGCCATTGCCGAAATGGTGGCCCTCGCCGAACTGTTCATGCCGATCAAACTGGTTCCAAAACAGTTTGAAGGTCTGGTCGAGCGTGTTCGCGGTGCCCTTGAGCGCCTTCGTGCCCAGGAACGCGCCATCATGCAGCTGTGTGTACGTGATGCACGTATGCCGCGCGCCGACTTCCTGCGCCAGTTCCCGGGCCACGAAGTTGACGAAAGCTGGACTGACGCGCTGGCAAAAGGCAAAAGCAAATACGCTGAAGCCATTGCACGCCTGCAGCCTGATATCCAGCGTTGCCAGCAGAAGCTGTCGGCACTGGAAGAAGAGACCGGCCTGAAAATAGCCGAGATCAAGGACATCAACCGTCGCATGTCGATCGGTGAGGCCAAGGCCCGCCGCGCGAAGAAAGAGATGGTTGAAGCGAACCTGCGTCTGGTGATCTCCATTGCCAAGAAGTACACCAACCGTGGGCTGCAATTCCTCGATCTGATCCAGGAAGGCAACATCGGCTTGATGAAGGCTGTGGACAAGTTCGAATACCGTCGCGGTTACAAGTTCTCGACGTACGCCACCTGGTGGATCCGTCAGGCGATCACTCGCTCGATCGCCGACCAGGCACGCACCATCCGTATTCCGGTGCACATGATCGAGACGATCAACAAGCTCAACCGCATTTCCCGGCAGATGTTGCAGGAAATGGGTCGCGAACCGACCCCGGAAGAGCTGGGCGAACGCATGGAAATGCCTGAGGACAAGATCCGCAAGGTACTGAAGATCGCCAAAGAGCCGATCTCCATGGAAACGCCGATCGGCGACGACGAAGATTCGCACCTGGGTGACTTCATCGAAGACTCGACCATGCAGTCGCCAATCGATGTCGCCACTGTTGAAAGCCTGAAAGAAGCGACACGTGAAGTGCTGTCGGGCCTCACCGCCCGTGAGGCCAAGGTTCTGCGTATGCGTTTCGGCATCGACATGAATACCGACCACACGCTTGAAGAAGTCGGTAAACAGTTTGACGTAACCCGTGAGCGGATTCGTCAGATCGAAGCCAAGGCACTGCGCAAACTGCGTCACCCGACAAGAAGCGAGCATTTGCGCTCGTTCCTCGACGAGTAATCGCACCCGCGAGTCAACAAAACCCTCGGCATGCCGGGGGTTTTGCGTTTTCGCTCAACGCTCAACGGTCATTCCAGATCAGACGCAATCCTGATCGATTCCGGACTGCCAGACGTCGGTCGGATTGCAGGTCCGGCGTAATTGACCTACAACTATGTATCACAACAGACACAATACTTTAGGGTTACCCCTTGGCCAGTAGCTTGCTGCCAGGGTCATGCTACATCAGCGATGGTCAGACACGGACGTGAGCCACCTATGCGGGGAGTAACGATCAATATCAGTGACCGGGAAGCGTTGCGACTGTCCGAAGGCAAGTTTGCCTCGGTCTTCGCTCAGTGCCCGGACGCGATGATCATCGCCAGCCTTGTTGACGGGCAAATCCTGGATGCCAACGGGACGTTCGTGGAGCAGACCGGTATCGCTGTGGATGAAGCCATCGGCAAAACCCCCACCGAACTGGGTCTCTGGGCAGTGCCCGGCATGGGGCCAAACGTTCTGGTGCAACTGCAAAACGGTGACATCCATAATCTGGAAATACCTTTTCGACGCAAAAACGGTCAGACCTTTTCTGGCCTCATGTCCGCCCAGCCTTTCGATCTGGGCGCAACGCCCGCAGTGCTGGTGATCGTTCGCGACATCACCCAACTCAAACAAGCCCAACAGCAATTGCAACTCTCCGAAGAAAAGTTCGCCAACGCCTTCCATTCCACGCCTGACGGATTGTCGATCACTCGCCAAAAGGACGGCATGCTGCTGGAGGTCAATGAAGGGTTCTGTCGCATTACCGGCTACAGCGAGCAGCACTGCCTAGAGCACTCAACGTTCGACCTCGGCGTGTGGGCTGACCTGAATGATCGCAACACGCTGATTCAACGGCTCAAAAGCCACGGCCTGGTGCGAGATTTCAGAGCCCGGCTTCGCAACGCCAGCGGCGATATCCGGATATGCGAAGTGTCATCGCAGCCACTGGTGATCGCAGGTGAGGACTGTCTGCTGACGATCACGCGGGACATTACCCAGCACCAGCAAATGCAGGAAAAACTGCATCTGGCAGCGACCGTCTTCGAAAGCACCGCTGAAGGGGTACTGATCACCGACACCGACCAGTGCATCACGGCGGTTAATCGCGCGTTCACTGAAATCACCGGCTACGGCGAGAGCGACGCCATCGGCCAGACGCCCCGCCTGCTCGCCTCAGGTCAGCATGACAGCGCATTCTACGCATCGATGTGGCACCAACTGACCGCCGAAGGTCATTGGCAGGGCGAGATCAGTAACCGCCGCAAGGATGGCGAGCTTTACCCGAGCTGGCTGACCATCAGCGCCGTACGCAGCAAAGACGGCCAACTGACGCATTTCGTGGCCGTATTTGCCGACATCTCCAGCCTCAAGCAAGCCCAGGCACGACTGGACTACCAGGCGCATCACGATCCGCTCACCGGCCTGCCCAATCGAACCCTGTTCGAGAGTCGCCTCCAGTCCGCGCTGCTGCACTGTGAAGAGTCCGGCGGCCTTGGCGCAGTGCTGTTCCTCGATCTGGACCGCTTCAAGCACATCAATGACAGCCTCGGTCATCCGGTCGGCGATCTGCTGCTCAAAGGCATCGCTCATCGCCTGAAGGAGAGCCTGCGGGACATCGACACCGTGGCGCGGGTCGGCGGCGACGAGTTCATCGTTTTGCTGCCCGGCCTGCTGCAACCCGGCGACGCCCTCACCATCGCCAACAAACTGCTAGCCTGTTTCAACGCCCCCTTCGAAGCCGGCGAGCACGAACTGTTCATCAGCCCCAGCATCGGCAGTTGCCTGTTCCCTAACGACGGCACCGACGTCGCGACGCTGGTCAAAAACGCCGACGCCGCCATGTATCGGTCCAAAGCCAAAGGCCGCAACCGGGTCGAAAGCTACACCCGCGACCTGACCGTCCAGGCCAGCGAGCGCATCGCACTGGAGCAGGAGCTGAGGCGCGCACTGGACCGCAACCAGTTCAGCCTGGCCTATCAGCCCAAGATCAGCCTGCTGACTCAGCAGTTGATAGGCGCCGAAGCACTGATTCGCTGGAGCCACCCGACCTTCGGCGAAGTGCCCCCGGAAAACTTCATCCCGCTGGCCGAAGAAAACGGCATGATCCTGCAAATCGGCGAGTGGGTGCTGGGGCAGGCTTGCCGGCAAATGGGCAAATGGCGCAAAACCCGTCAACCGTTCGGCCCTCTGTCGGTCAACCTGGCAGGCGCCCAGCTCCGCCAGCCAAACCTGGTCGAACACATTGAAACACTGCTCGCCGACAACGGCCTGATGCCCGGCTGCCTGCAACTGGAAATCACTGAAAACTTCATCATGAGCCAGACGCAGGAAGCGTTAGCCGTGCTGCACAAACTGAAGACACTCGGCGTGCAACTGGCCATCGACGACTTCGGCACCGGTTACTCATCGCTGAGCTACCTCAAACGCCTGCCACTGGACATTCTCAAGATCGACCAATCCTTCGTCCGCGGCCTGCCCGACGACACCCACGACGCCGCCATCGTCCGCGCCATCATCGCGCTGGGCCGAAGCCTGCAACTGACCGTGATCGCCGAAGGCGTCGAGACCCACGAGCAGCAACAATTCCTCGCCAGCGAAGGCTGCGAACAGATGCAAGGCTACCTCACCAGCCTGCCCCTCCCCGCCGAAGAATTCAGCGCGAGGTTTCTTCTTATGAATCTTTCGGACGTTTCGGATAGCGAAGCCGTGAAACCGCCGTTATAATCCGCGACCTACTGAGGGCCCATAGCTCAGTTGGTTAGAGCAGAGGACTCATAATCCTTTGGTCCACGGTTCGAGTCCGTGTGGGCCCACCACCTTTGAAAGCCGCGCATTGCGCGGCTTTTGTCGTTTTTGATATAGGTAATTCCAGGCTTTTTTTCGTGTGTAAAACCGTCAGACTGTCCAAAAAGTGTCCACCCAGAAATTCTCACTCGGTGGCTGCACCGGCCTTGCTGTCCACATCTGCCTTCAGTTTGAGAATGTCGCCAATCACGAGATAGGTGTAGATCACGTACCGATCGGCTTCGTCTTGGGAGGTGATCACGTCATGAGAACCTTTTTGAGCGGCTAGGAAGATTGAGTCCAATCGCTCCCCTAGGTATTTCATGTGTGATCCGACAATTTCTTCAAACCGCTCGGAGGCTGAGTTCTCTTCTACGTAAGCAACAAGCCTATTGATATAATTATCCGCCCCTAGCTTAATTTCTTTTTGTCTCGGCCCCGGATTGATTATTTTACTAGCGCGAGGCGGATAAAGAACATCTGCCACATCTTGCAGAATTCGCCTACAACTATGGACAGCATTAGACCAATCTTCGGTATTTTGCGATAACAAATTATCATAGACCGACATAAGCTTTTTAACAGCTTGTGGAATTAACTCAGCCACACTTTTATCAACCTTATGTTGAATCCTTTCAAACATATTGCTTGCTAACGTAGAAAACTTCAGCTCGAAATAAATACCTGATACATACCCATGAATATATGACCGCCTATTACCTAACAAACCTACTTTTATCCTGAGTGATTTATTGGCGTTTGCCAGGTTGATGCCACTCAAACGAGGTAATCTTTTCTTTAGTCCTTCTATTTCCATCTCTACTTGTTCAAGAGTTTCGAACTGTCCAAACTGCTGCAGCTTGCCATCTACTTCCTCTGTATAGAGCCTGCCTGCAATATTAGCTAGTCTCCAGGACTCATCAGTCGGCTCGTTATTTTCTTGAGGGTAGCCGTTGACCTCAAACATCATTATTTCATTAACGTCAACGTCCCCCATCAGCCGTGCTAGCCTACTTGCTCTCAGCGCTACCGAGGTAAGGCTACGCCCCATCTCCAAATCAGTCAGAAGCTGCTCACTTAAGACCAACGAATCATTTATTGCGCTTACCACGGCCATTCAAATACTCCCTTTCAATTTTCCAATACGCGCCAACGGATTCAAGTGAACAACCTCAGCCATATGTCCTGGGCTAAAGTGTGCATACTTCTGAGTCATCGCCAGTGTGGCATGACCTAAAACATTTTGCAGGGTGATAATATCACCACCATTCATCATGTAATGGCTAGCAAAGGTGTGTCGAAGAACGTGGGTCAACTGACCAGCAGGCAGATCGAGCTGCACCGCATCGACGGCCCGCCGAAAAGATTCATATGACGGTTTGAACGGTAATGCTTTTCTAAGGCGCTCGTACAAGTCCTCTGATATGGGGATTGTGCGATTCTTGCTGGATTTGGTCTTACTGTAATGCACAAGCTTGTTCCGCACCTGGCGCGACTGCAGACTCTCCGCCTCCCCCCATCGGGCACCAGTTGCCAAACAAACTTCAGCAATCAACAGCGCATCACTTTCAAGCCCTGATAGATAAGTCAGCAATGCGTCAATTTGCTCATCCAGCAGATACGCCATTTCCGCTTCATCAAATTTCAAGCTGCGAACGTTGGCCAAGGGATTGGGCAAATTCCACTCGCTTAAACGCTCAAGCTCATTGAACACAGCCCGGAGATAGGCGAGTTCATGGTTGAGCATATTCGCGCTGACGGGTCGACCTGGCTTCCCTTTTTCCATGTACCTCGAATGCTTGCCCTCGGCACGCTCCGCTCGATACTGGGCGAAATGAGATGAGCTGAAAGCCACCGCCTTTGGATTACCCATCCGCTCGACCATGTTGAGCAGCAACTCCTTCCGCTGGTCTCCGGTCTTGAGGTTTTGCCCATGCAAGGTGTGCCAGAGCTCCACCAGGTCCTTCAACCTGCGCGTATCCACCTTGCTTTTCTTCTCAAAAGCACCGTTGGCTCCGTCGCCCATGACTCGCCGCTCGTGAGCCAACGCTTCATTCTTAGTGCGAAAAATCTTGCGAACCCTCGGCCCCTCGCTCCCCTCTGGTCGGCAGTCAACAACGTACCGCCCATCACCCAATGGCCTTATCGTCATCCCTACTCCGCACTGACCTGACCGCACTCAGAGGCTGTATCCCCTGTCATCAGCCACAGGGTGTATTTCTTGAAGTTCGGGTGGTTGGTCACCTTGCACAGCGCCCCATACCCCATCTCAAACATCGACGCTTCGTATTTTTTGTACGTGCTGATGCTGATGCCCACCTGCTCGCAGAACTCGGACTGAGTCACACCCTCCCTCCGGCGGATCGCCTTCAACTTAATCGCCAAATCCATGAGTCACCCTCTTGACAGGTTCCTATATAGGTCACATCATTGAGGCCCATATAGGAACCATCATCACCAATATAGCTAGAGAGATTATCAGAATGCAGATCACCATCGACACGCCATACGTGACCATCAACGAATTTGCCCGACGTTCTGGCCAGTCGAACTCATCCATTCGGCGGGAAATCACTCAAGGCCGCTAGAAGTCGCGCACCAAGTCGAACACGCCGTAGCCAATGCCAGTCGTGTCGATGCCGATGTGCTGGACGTTGAAACGCTCGGTCAGCTTCTTGACCTGCTCGGCCTGGTACTTGAATGACTGACCACGCCAGCTGTGCTTCTCCAGGATCCGGAACTTGCCGCCGTTCTCCAGTGGCGGAGCAATGACCACGCAGGTGGCGTCGTCGCGGGTCCGGCTCGGGTCGTAACCGATCCAAACCGGGCTGTTGCCGTAGGGCCGTGGGTCGTCCGGGTCGAAGTCGGCCCACAACGACAGGTCCGAATAACAGCGCTCCAGATCTGCCAGGGAAAACGCGCTCTGGGTGCTGTCGATGAATTTGCACATGAACAGCTGCTCGAACTTGTCGTCGTCGTACTCCAGCTGCAACTGCTCCAGGTCGAACAGATCGCAGCCACCGGCGATGGCGTCCAGGATGGTGATGACCTTGCGCCACTGACCGTCCGGACACAGTGCGCCGGCAGATATCTGTTTGTCGCTCGGCCACGGTTCCTTGGCGGCCTTACGTTTGCTGTTGCGGAATTTCTCGCCTTGCCAGAACGGATAGGCCTGGTGCGACACGGCGCTGGGCGTTGAGAAGTAGGTTTTGCGCCACTTCTTGTGGGTCGCCATGGCGCTGGCGACGGTGTTCAGCTTCTCGAAGTCGCGTATCCAGAAGTATTCGTCGACGTACACAAGCGAGCGTCTGAAGATGATGGGGTTTGCCTCGGACTGGATGCGGCCAACCTTGCAGAGGCTTTCGGTGCCGGAAACGCCGTCGTTACGCAGGTCGCGGAATGGATCGGGCGGATTCTGATCAAAGTCTGATGCGGGGCAGCGTTCTCCAATAAATTTAGAGCAGCGAGACCTGGTTTTTTCTAGGTTCGCTGCCTTACGGTCATCCTCATTTATTGCGCTTACCAGAATGTTGGGCCCGACCACTGCGGCCGCGTGCCGCAGATACCTATCTGCCTGATATGACTCATGGCATCCACGAACAGGATCATGGCAGCGCTGCGTGATAAGGCAAGTTGATCGGGTTTGAGATGAGCAGCCCGATTGTCTTCAGAAACAGCTTGCGTCTGTTTTGTCGCTCGTTCAGCGAGATGCAGAAAGCCGTGTCAACATCAAAGCAGATGACACGATCTGTGGCTGCCTTACGGTCACTTGCTCGCCAGGGACGAATTTTGAGGTGAAGAGCATCGGAGGGGAATCCGCAATGTTCGCTATCATCATCCAAATCAGCCTTGTGTCTAGTACCGCATAGTCAATCGCCACTTAACATCTTAAAGGTCGCAGTATATTCAACCCACCTTCTAACCATCGAAACGCGCTGAGATACACCTAATAACGATGCAGAAAGGGATTCCGACTGTTTACTGAACACTTAAATCAATAGCAAACAAAACAGCAAACACATTAAACACATTCGAAATGCCGAAAAGGGTTGAAAACATCGTTGAGAAAGACGCATGACGGGGAGATACAGATGCAGTTTTTCATCGTCTTCTACTTATCTTTCCGACCTAGCGACCAATTTCTTATAGTATTATACCCCCATCCGATACCACTCATCGGATACTTTTTTACGCTATACCGCAAATAGCTTGCTCCTACCGTTGATCATTATTGAGTAACGACCTCGTAAAACCCTTTGTTTTCCGGGAGCGCTGTCCAAGGTCTAGCTAGCGACCAAAAAAAGCCCGCACTAGGCGGGCCTTGGGGCAACGAATCTGAGGCAATTCGTTTTGGAAAACATGTGATAAAGTCTTCCTCGAACACTCAGACAATGAAGCGTCTTACTTTTTGGAGCCTCGAAACCCAACCGTAGGTCGAATCAGCTACCGTGTCAACCTTCTTAGGGTGTCACTGTCTCGCGTTTGCACAGCGCTAATCAGCATTCTGGCCTGCCGAAGTGGATTACGGCGATTTACGGCAAAGGTGCTAGTTTGAACTTGCAACGTGTTAGTACGTTTGAGTGGGACGTGCCGTACCAGAACTTCAATAGGTACGGTTTTCCCCCTTCAGAGAGCCGAAACGATGAAAGCTATAATTGCGCGTTATCTGCCCGAGGAATTGATCAGAGCATTGCAAGCGGTCTATTGGATCGTACGCTTGCACCGCCTGATTCATGAACTCTAAGTGATGAATGCAGGGGCTCCGCCCCCTGCCATTCATTGGGGTGCTGTTAGATGCGCTGTAGATCAGTATTCGCCGGTTTGAACTTCCACGGCATACGCCAAAGCCCCATCTGCCAGTTCCAACATATCACTCAGGTCTTCATCATTGATGACGTGTGACCGATGAAGAGCATGGGCCGATACCAACAACGCTTTATGCTGGCTGCCGGGGTTTTCCATAAGAGCAAATCGGTCATCCAGTAACACCGTCCATGCCGCAACGGCAGCTTGCTTCTCAGTGCTCATTTGCTTTTTACCGTCCATAACTGATCAACCCTCGTTGTGTAGCTTGGGCTCTTCTGTTCGCGACGCATTCCCCAATCTGGAATGGCCGGTATCGACCCGGTTCGCAGTGTTCCGCGCCCCCATTTGCCATTGATCAGGTCCAGTGTGGCCATCAAACGATCAGAACTGTCTGGCTGGACAGCCATAAATAGGTCATCGGTAAATTCGCCAGGCTGACACAGATCCATCAGCAGCACCTCTGCTTTGCTGTACCTGAAACCTGGACGAAAAATTCGATCAACCGCTTCAGTCGCGTACCTGGTCATGAGCCTGACGTCATTCGTTGGATAAGGCAGCTCAACGAGCGCGCCGTTGGCGTATCTCGCTTCATCGGGGTTAAACATGCCGGTGCGGATACTGACGCGGATCTTCTTGCACACCGACCCTTGGGCGCGCAGCTTTTCCGACGCTCTCATCATGTAGGTCGCTACGGCCTCCTTGATGGGCGCAATCTCTGTCTGACGCTGACCAAACATACGACTGCAGCATATTTCCTGCCGGGGGGGCTCGACCTCTTCAAGCGCCAGGCAAGGCGTGCCTGAAAGCTCACGGGCGGTCTTTTCAATCACCACACTGAACTGGTCACGAAGCATGCGTGGGTCCGCTGTAGCGAGATCCTTGGCCGTCAGAATTTTCATACCTTCAAGGTGTGCCTTCATCCTTTTGCCAACACCCCAGACCTCACCGACATTGGTATTTCGCAAAACCCAATCGCGATTGAAGGGGTCGCATATGTCGACTACACCGCCAGTGCGTGTCTGAAGACGTTTCGCGGTGTAGTTGGCCAGCTTTGCCAAGGTTTTGGTGGGCGCTATTCCTACTCCGACGGGTATCCCTGTCCGCTTGTACACGGCCGCCCTGATAGTGCGTCCGAACTCTGTCAGGTTGCCAGGCATCCCTGTCAGATCGGCAAAGGCTTCGTCGATGCTATACACCTCGACGGCAGGGACCATGGACTCGATTATCGCCATGACCCTCTGGCTCATGTCGCCGTTTATGTGGAATGGAAAATTATTCTCCCAGTCTTCCGTTCCTTGACGAGATTACTACGTCCACACTACCGGAACGCGTCTTGAAGCAGGCACCCTCCGCCGATACCTGAGCCGCGCCGTGCACAGCCTGATAGGTGTCGTGACGAATGCGGTGGGTGTGACTCAGATTGATCAATCGCTACATGATAAGAGAACCTACTTTTTTACGCTGATCGCAGCTTTGCCATTGAGGCGCTGTCGACTATTTAAATATTTTGAAAGCATAATGGAACTCGATGGACACTGATGACCACTCATGCGCGGCACCTGTAAAAGTAAAAGCGAATAGATAAGTCGGTGGTGGTGATCTGTCGGTTAAACGCATGGCAAGCGACTCGCTCACCCGCTGTAAAAATAAAATCAACGTAGATCCACGATGGAGAAAGTAAAATGAAAGCTCGCTCAAAGAAATCAGTAGGCATTGTTGCTTTGGCACTTTTAATGGGCAAGGTGTATGCCGCTCCTACTCCTGCCGCGTGCCCGGATGTCAGCGTCATCAAACAACATCAGGAAGGGCAAGGTTTTGTGTATACGGCACCAGCCCCAAACAACCAACAATGGAGAGGCGAAAACCCGCGAGGCGATGCAAAGGACATAAATAGTATTGCTTTCAAAACTGCAAATATACGTAACCGAAGCGCGATCACAGGTAATGCATTTGTGGCGTGCGACTATGAGGGTAATAGCAGCGCAGGAATCAGGATGAGTCTTGAGACGCTCAAGGTAGCAACACCTGTGGGGAAAGCTTGGAACGGACTCAGTTGCAGTGAAAGCAACCCATCCCTCTGCACGTTTGAGTATTGATGTTTTTATAATATACATTTTACAAATAGCTATTCAGCTTAATGCAGGTAGCTTTTAGTAAAACTACAAAAACAGATCACAGCGCCCACGACTATCGGCTTTTTCCCCTCGATTTGACTGGGCGTTCTGCAGGGCCTGAACGTAAGACGTCCCCAGCCCCACAGGTCAACGTCGTCAGAATCAGCGTAGCTCAGAAGCATTCCACATAACTTACTAGAGGGCGTAGTTACTGCTGAACGCCATGATGCCCTTGCGCCTCAACAAATCCTTGATCTGAAAATAAGGCGCGCCCATTTTGACGTGATCTTTCGCGTCATAGCTGCGCGCGATCACGCAGCCGTCATTGTTGCTCAGCACCACGATCGGAACCTTCGCAAGGTCGGGGCGGAATACGCGTTCACAACTGGCGTAAAAACTGTTGCAATCAATCAGTGCGAAGACCTGGTCAGGACGTGAGATTGAAGGTACGCACGCCATGCTTGACCACCCCCCAAATTACCAATTCCTCTCCTTCCAGTATGTAGCGCGGCGCATAGCCTGGATTCTCTGAGATCAAAACGACGTTCTGCCCCTGCATCGTTAACCGTTTGCACAAAGGTTCGCCATTCACAGAGGCGATGACAATGCTGCCATGCACTGCAGTCAAGGACCGGTCGACGACAATCAAGTCACCATCAAATATCCCGATACCCTGCATGCTGCTCCCGTCGATCTGGGCAACGTAAATGTGGGGTGCCCGAACATCCATGAGCCTGTCAAACGAGAAGTCCTGCTCGATATGGTCCGCGGCAGGATTGGGAAACCCTGCCGGGATTTTGAACGAGTAGAAAGGAAGGACGATTCCACACTCGGACAGTTTGCCAAGGATTCGAACGGTCATGATGTTGGCCTGATTGGGGAGTTTGCTGTACGCATATACAGTAAACGTCGAGCTACGGTCCTTGGTCAATCGAGGTGTGAGAGTTTTCGACAGATGGAGCCCGGCCGTTCAGGCTTCACGTAGCACTGTCATTGTCTGGATGGACGGCTGTCTACAGCTCGGACTGGATGTGCCGCCGTTTTCGAGCCCCGTTAAACCATCCTAAAACCCAAGTGGACCACCTGCGGAGCCGGGGGGCGTTATAGAACGTGTGGCCAGTTGCAAGCTCTACGTATAGGCAGTGCCATTTGTACTTTCCTTTCGATGCTCGCAAATTCGAACGCATATCTTCGTTGAGAGTGATGGTGCATTCGTCCCTGGGATCGATACGCAGCCTAATGGCCGAATCGCCCATAAGCGAACTGCCACATCCATCAGGCCCCAGGTACCCACGAAGCACGATCATGAGTAAACGCTTCTTTCAATCCGAATAAAAACAGATACCTTAACGTTTCCAGAGTTATGGAAGCCTTTGGAATAGCAGCTAAAATTCAGAAACAGTGAATATTCACACTGGGTAGTGAAAAACTGTTTCGTTATCCATGCTTCGTAGATTGCATACACCGAACCAGTACTATTAGTGAACCACCGTCATATAAAAGGAAGATTTATATCTATGAACCCCAAAGACATTAGCTACGATACGCAGTTCGCCCTACATCAGGTATGCACCGCCTTAAATCCGCTTCTTGCTTTACGCGCCTATGAGGAAAATCAATACGTGCTTAAGGATTGGCGTATCATCTACGCAGCAGAAGATGATGCTGGCCCATTTAAACTGAGACGTAAAGAATTTGCTGACAGAGGGTTTATTTCAACTTGCTTTCGAGGAAAATCGTTATGGGTATTAGACTCAGAAGCGATTAGCACCTTATCTCCGGTTAGATTCCAAATGGGGTATGGCACCTTTGTCGACTCTAATGCAGCCAGCTTTATCAAAGCACTTGCATATCGAGAAAACCCCTCACCTGGACTAACACAATACGGTAACGCCTTAAGAGCAAACTTCGACAACGAAGAGCTGGCAGTACTTAATCCATACTTATATCTTTGGGAAGCCCAAAGATCTTGGAATGAAGAAACAATTGAAAATTGCCGAATGACTCTCGCCGCAATCCATGCGCTCTCACTAGACTCAAGCCCATTAGATGAGTCTTGGGGCTTACGATTTAGGAGTATCTATAAAGAGCAAGCAGAGGCTCACGCAGATGAGCTATTGGCTGACTTTCAAAAGCAATTAGACAACGGATTGCATGAGGGCATCGAGCAGCAGGTGGATCTAGTCGAAAGTATGATTCTTCGCACCAAAATCATCGAGGCAAGTTCATCAAAATCAGTAGAGCACAAAATGGGAGAGCTCATTCAATTTATGCATGAAGAGACTTCAACATTTATGCTTCGAGAGCTTATTGTTTGCGCAGATATCTTGTGTCGCGGCGGTCGATCCGCACTATCCAAAAAACTTAACTCGGTACTGGACAAAGAAGATCCACTAGCTGTGATAAAAAACTGCTCATGGGACCTTTATCTTCCCAGAGCACTGGACGCAATGGCAAATACGCAAACCCTGCCAGAGGCCGACTTCTACTTGGGCAATCTCATAACATTCGATACCGACGTTGCAGATATTTTCAAATTGACAGAATTGAGAGCAATGGCAATGCACCGAAAATCAACATACACATTTCCATTCTTCAACGAGGAGTTCATAGATTGGATAGCAGCGCGTGTTGGTGAAAAGCGAATGGACTCTCTTGCTGGATTTTTTCAAACGGATGGTTTTGAATCGCGAGCCAAGCTGCGGAGTCATGCAAGGGTGAAAAATATATTAGTGGAAGATCGTGCACGCTTTATGTCTATGAAAAAACAGAAACTTTGACTTAAAGTCTCAATCACCCTCACCTTGACTACAGCACAAAGGCAGTACGCAGCTCGCTAGGCGTACTGCCAACCAGATAAAAACTTGCTCTCGTATGTGCTAGGCTATAACACCACCCACTTTCAAAAACATTTTCTGCTCCTCTCCATCATAAGTAGGCAGCCACTCCGCATCATTGTCATCACCATCATAGTGGTATTCAGTCGTTGAAAAAACTATCTGAGCGCCACGATCGCTACATAGTTTTTTCAAAGCCATTAAATAACGACCCAAATCATCATTATGAATCTCATGCTGCTTAGGTGTATCCAGAATCATAAACTTAAACCCTAACACCCCGCTCTCTGCGAAGGCTTGAAATACCGCCGCGTGATATGCCAAAACGGCACGAATTTTCGTACTACCTTTGAGTTGAGATATTGTTTCCACACCGAGCAGAGGCGAAAAATCATCTTTAAAGGTTATATCCCTGCTAACATTATTTGTATGCAGAACATCAAGCCACTCTATGAAGTTACGACGAATATCCGCTCTAACTCTAATCAAATCTGGCGAATACGCTCTACCCACTGAAAAAGACTCGTACAACGTCAATGCTTTATCTCGCTCCACGATAGCTTTAAAATGCTTTCCCTCTAGAGCTGTCACTTTCTCAAGTTCGCTTAGCTGCCCCTGAAGTGTAAATATTTCTGTTTTAAGCCTCGTAATAGCCTCAACCAAAGCGGATATGTCACTTTTTGCGCTAGAAGAGTTACGCGCGTCAACTAACGACTGAATCGCTTGCTCTTGAGCATCGCGCTGACGATTTAGTTCTCCGACTCTAACTTCATCAAGGTCAGCGTTCCGCTCCAAGTCCTTAATTTGATCTCGAAGATAAAGTAGATTTTTACTATAAGATTCAGAGCTTGACGAGAACAACTGGCACAGGTCAGCCCCACAAATCTCCTTGAATGATAGGAAAACTCTACGTGCCTCCTCATTCAAATTTAAAGTTTCGATTTCTGTATTAATCTCTTGAACAATCTTCCCAATACCCAAATTACGCCTTTGTAATTGATTTATTTCTGCCGATATTTCTCTAATATTATTTCTATGAATATAGATAATCCGATCTAGAGCATTAACAGAGTCATCCCGGCTAACTCCGACATCTTGAAGACTATCCAACTCGAATTCTAGCTGAGAAATTTCGGCTAGTATCTCCGACTTTGACTTGGTGATCTCTGAAACATTCTTTCTAGCTAGATCTACCATCCTGGCAAATGTCTGAGCATCCTTATCCAGGAACTCCAAACGCTCCTTAGCTCGAAAACGATCTTTTTTGACATCAAATGAATTTTTTACAGGCAGATCAAAAACCATCCTCATCATTTCCGAGAACTGATCTTTAATGAACTTACCAGGCGGGCAGTAAATCTCACTATACCCGACATCTTGATCTAAGTAATATATTGGCAACAGTGTTGCAAGATAGGCTGCACCAAGCTGATTCCCTGTAGTTACCAAATTATTAGTAACAATGCCAAGCCAATCGAAAATGTATTGAGAGTAATCCCTTTCATTAAAAAACTTCTGAACCCCTCCTGTAGGCTCAACCACCTCTACGTCAAGATCTCTTCCATACACTCGACGAAGTCGTAATTCCCCCTTAGCAGAAGAAACTACAAGCTCAGCGCATTTGCATTTGTCATATATATCATTCCTAAAGACACTTGGAAAACCTAAACAAAACGGAATAGATTGAACCAGTGGAGTTTTTCCACATCCATTCGGGCCAAACAGCTGAGTAACATCACGACCAAAGATCAGAAGATCTGAACCCCAGCCTGATTGGCCATTAGGAAATATTTTCAAACTGACAAGTTTCATTCCAACTCCAGATCAAGCTGTTTGGCAACGCATATATTTCTGTACGAACGTGCAATTTGTGCGAGATTATAAGCGAGATCATCATCCTGACTGATGGCTTTGGCTATTATTTTCTTACCCAAATCAGTTATAGCAAGACGACTTTTCCTATTGTCGACGTGAATGAGAGAAGTACTTTCCAAAAACGTGATCGCCTTTACTGTTCTTACCCTTAAGTTCGCCGACCACCCTAAATGTTGTGCAGATCCTTTAAAACCTGACATAGCGCCTTCAATACTTTCACCAACCAGCTGACCGATTTCAGAAACCCGAGGCTTCCTCTTATCTTTTGCCATCAACAATACTATAAGACATATAAGAGGCAACTGAAAAAGAGCTTCATTATTTAGCTGGTGCCTGTGCGAATCTACCACTACCGGAATAGATACATCTTTAACAGCAAGAACAGAGAAAAAATTTTCAAAATTCATGATTTACCTCTAACCAAAGCAGAGAAAACACCGCCCAGTATGAGGTCGTTAGTCAGATCAAACTTTAGGGATTCGCTTTCCAGTTCGACTAGCAAATTTTTTATCGGTATACGCAAGCTGTTCATACCTAGCACTCCCTGCGTATTCATCGTGCTGTATAGGATAGCAGAGACACGCTCCGATATTGATAAAAGATCTAGCTCTTGGATTACATGCCTAGCGCTACTATACCAAACATCCCAATCTGTCTTACACTTTGAACAGTACATGATCATTGAGATATCAGCACCACTAGACTTCAACGCGCGCTGGATCATGGACGCAGATTTTATAGCGTTGCCGTCCCCACCACTCAACAAACTATAGTATGCATCCTTGGAAATGCTTAATATAGAGAGCAAATCATCTACAGATACACCCGCGCAGCTCTCTATGGAGTTGGCGTCCCACGTTTTTATGACGCCGCTCGATTTTCTCTCAACTAGTTCGAGTAGTCTCAAAAGAATCTCTCTAAACTCAGCGCGTTCAAGCTCAATTTCACTGAATTCATAAATCTTCTCCTTTACTATCAACTCAAAGTAGTTATCGCCCTCTTTCAAAAAAGATACATCAGACTCAAAAGACAATTTAGACAACATAGACTTAGCTTGCTCAGAGCTGAATGAGTTAGCATTCTCACCAAAGCATTCATTAAAGCGATCCAACATAACCTTTGAAAATTTATGAGCAAAGATACCGGACTCGATATCCGATAACAAATCTTCGACCTCATCGCTATTATTAACATTTGTCTGAAATATTACGGAGTTACAATACTGGTCAAAGACAACAGCATGAAGCAGAAGCTTACCAACAAAACTTCCTTTAAACGCGTCTACGTTTTGCTTTGACTGATCTCTCAGTTGAGTGTTCAGCCCAAAGACTTCATTAATTGTCCAATTGTGGTTCTGTTTTCCCTTGGTTTTTACCTGATAAAAAATATAAGTAAATCCATCACCGTCTTTTTTCCTGATCACAAAGTCATCATGCAGATCACAATAAACCCTATCTACAGTTCCGCCTTCAAGGATCGAAAGTGAAGCAACAGCAGCAGACCGCACCTGGGCACGATATCTACTAAATGAGTCTCTACCGTTTTGCTCCCTGGCTTTTTTTGTATCAAGCATATTTAGCCTATACTTAATTATATGTCACGAAAGTCGACGCGATGCCTCAGAGGCTAATGAGTATCGGCCTCTCAGATGCGAGTATATTGTTTTATGAGCAGTCATCCTGACGCATCCCTTCTCCCCTTTCGGCACATTGCCATCACGCCAACTTAGCGGCTTCGAAGCCTTAGGTAAAGCTCGGCAGTGGATATCTGATTTTTCGAGCTCGAAACGGATGAAATTCAGGATTATTCAGGTGGCGGCGCCGGAGGGTTTCTCGGCGAGTAAACAGGCCGATCCCTCGTTTCCGGTAGATACCGGTGCATCATCCATTGAGGGCGAAGGGATAGGGCGACCGAACTGTTCCCCCAATTCCTACCCAACCAAATGAAGCGAATGCATTTCAATCCTCAGCGCTGGTGGCGTCCTTCAGCTGTAAGGTAGGTACATCTACGGTACAATGCCCAGCTTAAGCAACCTACTCAAAACTACGCTCAACACCACGTACTACGGGGCCTCCAGCTATGCCAACCTACGTTCACCTACGAACGATTTCTCTAGGCTTAGCAGCTCGCCCAGCAACTCATAATCCTTTGGTCCACGGTTCGAGTCCGTGTGGGCCCACCACCTTTGAAAGCCGCGCATTGCGCGGCTTTTGTCGTTTTGGACCGGGGCAATTCAGTGGCATGCTCGGCCCTCTTGAGGCTGAAAAGCCAGGCGCAGCTCATTACCCAAACGTCTTCATAAACGGTTCAGCACATCGCCTGATGGCAGCGATGATATCTGGCACCTGTTCGCCCAGCTCAACTGAACGCGCCAATACTTGCTCTAGCGCCTGCAGTTGCCCGGAGATAACCTCTTCTGGCCGAGCAACATCACAGGCCTGTGCGAAGTCCAGCAGGCCCTGCCGCGAGGCAAATAGCGATTTGTTGCCGACTAGATCCAAAGCCAAGACGTCCTCGGGGATGTAAGCCGTGGTGTTGACGATGTCGTAGGCCGGAGCGAGCCTTGCGTCGCGTTGGGTGGGCTCGGAATAAAGCAGGCCGAAGTTTTTCAGATGGGCGTCACCGTTACCGACGATACAGCTCAGGGTCACGATGGCAAACAGCCGGGCCAGCGAATCTTGCACATGTTCTGGGGCACAGAATAGACGGATTGCTTTGGCAATAGCAGAGTAGCTCTTGCTGTATTTCTGCTCGGCAGGCAACCCCATCAGTGCCGCCATGTCCTCAAAGCCAATGGGGTTGAACTGGTCATCCCGGTCGAAGCGTCGCATGACGAACAGCTTCGAGTTATCGGACAGATAGAACTCTGGCACCGCAATGCCTGCCTCCTTTGCCACGGACATACATATGAATTCGTTGACCGCCAAGCCAGGGAACTCATCCCGACCGCTCTTGATGATCAGATCGGAAGTTTTCGACGTGAAGCGCTGCGATGTGAAGTCTAGGTGCTCTGGAACCAGTACTTTGGGTTGCACGCCCGAGATGCCGGCGCGGAGGATGTAGCGATCTACCAAGCCCGCGAAGATGTCTTCAGCACCATCCCACGCGAGAATCTCGTCAAGGCGCTCTCCTGGGAACTGCTGTCGTTGCAACAGCGCATCGACCTCCGGCGAGCTGACCTTTACTCGACCGATAGGCGAGCTGCTGCCAGACAGTGCCAGCAGCAACATTGGATCGACGCTGGCGATCTTGGCCAATCGATTTCGTAGCTGCTCCAGGACGTAACCTTCTGGCAAGTTCATCTGGAAAATCGGATGCAGCCCGCGATTAAGGTATTCATCCAGGCGCTGGGGCATAAGCAGGCTGACCGCGGCTTGGGGCCTGGCGTCGTCGTGATAGCGAAACCGGTAGTCGCCTGCGCTGCTGAGGATTCTTCCACTCTCGCCTTCTGGTGTTGCAACCTGCAGCATGGTCATCATCAGTCAAATATTCCCTGAATTTCTTCCAGTGTGGGCATGGCAGCGGGTATGACCGAGAGCTCACAATCCAGGGCGCCAAGCACACGCGCATAGGCCAGCATGCCTACCGAGAGGTCGCCTTTCTCTATGGCGATGATCTTTTGCCGTGTGACCGCAGCCAATTCAGCGACCCTGGCTTGCGTCAATCCTCGATTGAGGCGGCGCTGCCGAATTTGTTCGCCAAGACGCGTTGTGATCAGGGAGTGGTCCATGTTCCGTATACATTACAAATTAGATTGGATGTAACGTATACCTAACCTTTTGACAAATCAAACTCATGTGGAACCTGGTCACTTGAATCGCGCCACCAGCTCCGGGAACAGGGGCTTCCCTATGCCGGTAATCACGCGTGCGGTGGTCATGATTTCTCCAATGCGGTATCAAATGTGATCGCGGCCATGACAAGCGACCACTCACTACTTTTATTCGAAATAAACGAAACAGCTTGATGCTCAAATAACTGGAGTCATCGCGTGCATCTGATCAACCGCGCGATCAAAGCACACGCCACAACGTCTCACGTGTCGCAGGACTGAACGTCAGCGCTTGGCGATCCATGACCGATCTGAGCCCTTCGCCGATGTCAGCGTCCGGCATGGGGCCAAAGCCATGCTTTCTGAACCACGGCCCGTTCCACAGCGGTTCACGGAAGGTCGTCAGGCTCACGGCCTGAACCCGAAGATCTTGCGCATGCGTTACAACGGAGGACAGCAGAGTCTTACCGACGCCATTGCCTGAAGCGCCAGGTACCACGGAAATATTGTCCAGATACAACAAATTGTCGAGAAGCCGCATGGCTGCGAAACCGATGACTTTCTGAGTGTTCTGATCGACAGCAACGACAACCCGGCAGGCTTCGAATCTGTCTGCGTTTAGCGGAGGGAGGTCGGCGACATGCGCCAAGGAGGGAATGGTTTTATAGCGATCACGGGCGTGCGCCGAGATGCGCCTCAAGTCGGGCAGATCGCTGAACTCCGATAGACGCAGGTTAAACGCCACTGAGTCCCTTCTACTAATTGCCATAACGGCTCATGAAAATAGCCGCCCGCTTCGTCACAATGGGCAAGGAGCTCAAATCGATGGTTTCATTTTCACTGTGCGCACCTTCACCCCAGGCGCCTAGCCCGTCCAGGCTTGCGGTTACGTATTTGTTCACATAGGAAATGTCAGCTCCGCCTCGTTCCGCTGACGGGGCCGACTTCAGCACAGGCCCGTCGAGATCCTGGCTGACCTTGCTGTAGGCTTCCAGCAGTTTGCGATTGCTTTCGCGATCCACCATGACCGGCATGATGGCTTTGATTTTCAAATCGCTGTTGGTATGCGGCAGCGGGTGACTGGCTATTTCTTTCAGCTGGTTTTCTGCAGAAACTCTCTGGTCCTCACTGCTGAACCGCAAATCGCCATGCACAGAAGAGATTCGGGCGACTGTCGTCTTTCTTCCTGAAGCAGTGCCTTGTCCACTGGCGACATCTTCGACCGCAGTGGAGCCGCCGAGGATGAGTCCCGGATTGATGGTCAGGCCTTGCTCGTTCGAAAGCTTCACACGAATCTCATCAAGCACTCGCGCCGACTCGTATACCGCTCCAAAACCGGTTTCAGGCTGAAAGATAGTCGCTGAGTGTTTGTCGATGCCGGTGCTGGTCAGGAACCATTCGCTCAGCCCTCTCCGCTCAGTGATCAACTGATCAGGCGACAATGCGAATTCGAAACCCAGCGCAATGTCGCTTCTTTTGGCTTCGGCGATCAGTTCTTCTCGGGATATTTCCGTCGGTTTGGCTGCCAGCTCTTCATCGCCGATCAGGACCACCGAGATGTTCATTTTCTCCAGCGCGCCAGCGTGTTTCAGCGCCTGCAAGGCGTAAAGCATCGTGACCATGCCGCCCTTGTCATCAATGACGCCGGGGCCTTTGGCTTTCTTGCCGCCCTCAAGGTAGGTGAATGTCTGAAAACTGCTGGTTTCAGGAAAAACAGTGTCCAGATGGCCGATCAGGAGAATGCGTTTTGCAGACTTATTGCCATCGTGGATCGCAACAAGGCTGCCGGCGTGGTTCATGCCCGCGGGCAGGTTGTGCCAGGTGGTCTCGAAGCCAAGCGCCTCCAGCTCTGGCTTCATCAAATTACCCACTTTGACGACACCCTCAACGTTATCTGTACCGCTGTTGATGTTGACGAGTTTCTCAAGCAGCGCAATCTGCTCAGTGACGTGGCTGTCGACATAGGACGCCATGCTTTGCTCATCACGTGCCGTTCCTGCCGATACACCGTTGCAGAAAAAGAGAATCAGGAGCGAGGGGAGAAGACTTTTCATGCTGGATAGTGTCCGCTTTTGTGGTGTCGAGCCATTGTGCCGAAGAACCCGTCAGATTATCCATGACGGGCCTTATTGTGGCGTCCTGAGTGGCAGGAAGCCGGGCAAGGTTCCTTGAACGGCGGCGAAAAAGGGATATCAGAACCTGAGATTTTCCAGTCTCTGAAAGCAAGTCTGGAAGATGAGCCGAATAGCACGCACAATCGGCTCACCCTATGAGCCGATTAACACGCTCATTCGGCTCACTGCACAGGTACGTCCAATGTCTGAACATCTCTGGATCTGGCAACAACCCGATTGGCCGCATTTCAGCTGGGACAGCGAGCATCTCGCGCCGTTGTTGCGCGAATGTGCCAAGGCTCAGGGACGCCTGCTGGGTATGAGCGGTGCAGTGGGCGGCGATGCCGAGGTGCAGGAAGGTCTGGATACCCTGTTACAGAATATTGTCACGTCGTCCGCCATCGAAGGCGAGCTATTGAATGTGGAGTCTGTCAGGTCTTCGCTGGCCCGTCGGCTGGGCCTTGTTGATAACGGCAAAACCGGTCCTCGCAGCGAAGGGCTCGCGGAGCTGATGCTGGATGCCACGCTCAGACATGCTCAGCCACTTGACCTTCAGCGTTTGTATGACTGGCATCACTGGCTTTTCCCGGCAGAGGACGGTTTCGTATCCGCCCGCGTTCAGGTCGGCCAGTTGCGTGGCGAAGAGCCCATGCAGGTCGTTTCGGGCAGACTTGATCGACCCACGGTGCATTTCGAAGCACCGCCTCGAACGCTGCTTGCGCAGCAACTGGACAGTTTTCTTGAATGGTTCGCCACCAGTCGCGATGACACGGCCATCGACCCTTTCGTGCGTGCAGGCATCGCGCACTTCTGGTTCGTCACGCTGCATCCATTCGACGACGGCAATGGTCGCCTGACCCGGGCACTGACCGACCTCGCATTGGCTCAAGGCGATCAGCAGGCCATTCGGCTGTACGCGATGTCAGTCAGCATCCTTGAAGATCGGGCCGGCTACTACCAGGTCCTGGAAGCGAGCCAGAAAAGCACAACCGATATAACCGAGTGGCTGGAATGGTTCCTGCGCACATTACTGCGCAGCATTGAGCGTGCTCTGGCTCGCGTTGAACGCGTACTGGCCAAGACACGTTTCTGGCAACTGCACAGCGGCGATGGCCTGTCCGCCGAACAGGTCAAAGTCCTGAACCGCCTGCTTGACGGTGGCGAGCGCGGCTTTGAAGAGGGTATCAGTGCGGCGCAGTATCAGGCGGTGGCCAAGGTCTCCAAAGCGACGGCTACGCGCCACCTTAGTGACCTGCTCGCCAAAAACTGCCTGACGCGCCTTCCGGGCGGCGGGCGTAGTACGCGTTATCAGATCAATAGCGCTGCACTTTAAAGAATTGCGCTTCGGCTCCGAAAACCTGTCGGACCTACATGAACGCCATGGAAAGGACTCCCCGTGAATTACAGCGCTATCTTCGCCCCCGTCATCAATATTCTGACCTGGCTAGCTCCTGCCTTGTTAGTGCTGGCGCTGCTCAAATCATCACAGACCAAAGGTCATCTCGGTGAGTTATGGGTGCGCCTGCTTGCTCACTGGAAACTGGACAAGACAGTCTATCGCCGCCTGCACAATGTCACCCTGGACACAGCAGACGGCACAACCCAGATCGATCATGTGTTTATCTCGCCCTACGGCATCTTTGTGCTGGAAACCAAGAACATACGTGGCTGGATTTTTGGTAGCGAAAAGCAGCCGCAATGGACGCAGAAAATCTACCGACAGACCTTCAGGTTTCAGAACCCGTTACGGCAGAACTACAAACACCTCAAGGCGCTGGAGGCGACTCTCGGCGTAAACATGGCATGCCTGCACTCGGTCATCAGTTTTATGGGCGAAAGCACGTTCAAGACACCAATGCCGATGAACGTGACGCATGGCGCGGGCTTCATTCGCTACATCCGCTCATTCCAGCAGCCGGTATTCAGTGAAGCGCAGGTAGATGCACTAGTGAACGCACTGCAAGCTGGTCGACGCGTACCCAACCGCGCCACTCATCGTGAACACGTGCGAAATCTCAAGCGTCGAGGATGAGTGCTAACGCTTCAGGCGTGCCCCACTGGTTGCATTGACCGCCGCATCCAGTTCCGCTCCGGCCAGGAATTGGCTGTAGTAGTCATGCAGTTCAGCCTCCCACGCCGCCACTTCATCCAGAACGGCCTCTGCTTCTGACTTGGTCAGACCAAAGTGCAGGTGCTGACTCAGCAGGTTGCCTCGGTTGAGACGCGGTCCTTCGATACCCACCGACATGGCAAGTGCCTGAGCAGGCCCTTCATCCAGAATCGGTAGCACGTCGTACATGGGCGACAGCCGCCAGGTACCGTCTTTCCAGATAACCGCGTGATTGCGGGGGTGGTCATCGGCATTGCCGACCAGCACGTTATAGGCCATGCGCTGATACAGCTCTCGCCGGTCCTGATCCGGAGCACCCCGACGATAAAGCTCGTCAGCGAGTGCCGCGTATTGCCAATCCGGATGGTTAAGCGCTTTCCACTCGGCATCCAGCAAGGTCAGCCCACTGAGCATTGGTAGTCGCCGGAAACGGCCGGTCTGCTCGTCAAACATCCGGTCGAAGCGCTCGACCAGAAGCGTATTGATTTTTTCGCCACGGTAGACAGAGGTATTGGCCGCTTGAAGGCCTTTAAGCCCTGCGAATGTCATGCAGGCGTGTTCCACAGAGGGCAGATCATAATGATCAAACGCGTCCCGGGGCTTGGCCAGAATCAGTTTTCGATCCCCCAGATAAGTGCGCTTTGGACGAGCACCACCCGCCGAGGATCGCTGATCCCTGACCCTCAAGGCTTCCAGCTGATCGGCACCCAGCTGGCTGTCATAGATTGCTTCGCAAGCCTCGATGAACTGATCAAGACCTCTGGCGTGCAGAGCTTTCGGCGGCGTCAGGCCCAGACCAGGCTGCGGCTCGCGAGCCACGCCGGCCATGATATTGCCCGCTCTGTCGCCGTTCGGGGATTTGAGCAGCAGTTGAATAGCATCCAGAGGGCCCTTTTCGACTCGATGCAAGAGCCGCTCTCCCCAGCCATCAGGCATGGCGTCGTCGATAAAGCCGGGCACGCCAGCATTTTTCGTTACAGAATAAGAACGCGCAGACAATGGATACCTGAATGGATCAGGTACCCAGATATTCGCCTGCACCGCGTCAGGTGAGTACTGAAACGTTCCGACACCGGCCTGAATCGTCAGCTTGCCCAGCGTGAGAGTCTGCCCGCTGACAGGGCACTCCATGTAGATATAGGCCTGAGCCATCAAAAATCCTCCGGCTTGTTTCCAGGCAAACGCACCCGCCTGCGTTCAGCGGCCTCCAGTTGCTCGACACTGAACGAGGTATCTTCCCTCAGCCCTTGGAACAGGCGTTCCGACACGCCCAGGCCCCAGACCACCAGCATGAAGTCGCGCAGTGATACACCCTCCGCACTACCGGCTTCGATGCGACGAAATGTGCGCAGCGAAATCCCCAGCCGCTCGGCGAGGTCGATCTGACGGACGCCTTGTTGCAGCCGGGCCTGCTTCACCAGCAGCGCTATCCGCAACAGCGTGTCGGTGCATTGAACGGGGAAAAAAGCTTTCATCAGCAGTTACCGGCGAGAACACGCGGGGACGAAGATTCACAACGTAGCACGACTGCATTCAAAAACGTGAAAATAATAGATCATTAAATAACACCTTAACTGCCATAAAGTTACATATCAAGGCACTTTAACGGATCTCAAAATCGCTCCCTACTATGCCTGGCACGTTGTTCCTACGGCGTGATCTGACGATTCCATTGACGCTGATAGCCAACAATCCCGACCCAACTCCCGGCAAATGTGGCTTACTGAGCAATACCATCATCCAATCAGGGATTTCTTCCCCACCCTCGCGGTCTCTTTACGCATGACGAATTCGCGCTCTGCTTTCATACCCTCCTGGCTTCGCCCTGTTCTGCGTCCTTTGCTGGACCCGTACCGCCGTTATCGGCATGCGCGGCTGATCCATGCGGCGCGGATTGCCGTGGGGTTGCTGGTGACCATCCTCCTGACCACGGGCCTCAACCTGCCGCATGGCGAGTGGGCGTCGGTGACCATGTTGATCGTGATCGGTGGTTTGCAGCACCACGGCAATATCGGCAAGAAATCGGTCGAGCGGGCCTACGGAACGCTGATCGGTGCCGGGCTCGGGCTGATTGTGGTGGTGCAGCAGGGTTATCTGGAAATGCCGCTACTGACCTACGCGATGATGTCGGTAATGTGCGGTTTCTTTGCTTATCACGCCATCGGCAAGGGCGGGTATACCGCGTTGCTGTCGGCGATCACGCTGTTCATCGTGGCCGGCCACGGTTACAACCCGATCAGCGACGGGCTGTGGCGCACCGTCGACATCCTGATCGGTATCGCGTTGGCGCTGGCGTTCTCGTTCGCGCTGCCGTTGTACGCGGTGTTTTCCTGGCGCTACAACCTGGCCAGCGGCCTGCGTGATTGTGCCAAAGTTTACGGGCGCATCGTGCAGGGCCAGCCGGTCACCGCCGACGAGCACTTGAAACTGACCGCCAGGCTCAACGCCACCATGCTGCAATTGCGCTCGCTGCTGCCGTCGGTGTCCAAGGAAGTGAAGATGTCCATGGTCGAGCTGGACGCCATTCAGGGGCATTTCCGCATGTGCCTGAGCACGCTGGAAATCCTCGCCAATATTCGACCTGCGAACCTGAATCAGATCGCTGACGAGTCGTTGAAGGCATCGCTGGACGCCGATTACCGGCAGATCCGCCGCCAACTGATAGGCATGGCCCGCGCCTTGCAAACCGGCGCGACCGAGCGTCTGGCTCGCACGACAGAACCCCCGGAAGCGCCAGCGCTGCAGCCACTCATCCCTGCCGAACTGATGGGCTACCACTTGATGACCCAGCAACTGGCGCACAACCTGGACGACTTGCAGGCGCGTCTTGCCAAGACCGCCAAGCGCTGGAAGTTTTAAGGAATGCCCGTGCCTGACACCCGCCCGCCTGCGCTGGATGAAATTGATCGAAAATTGATCGCCGCCTTGCAAATCAACGCGCGCGAAAGCGTAGCCATGCTGGCTCGCCAGCTGGGCATCGCACGCACCACCGTCACCTCGCGGCTGGCGCGACTGGAAAGCAGCAAGGTCATCACCGGTTACGGCGTGCGCCTGGGCCAGCGCGTGGTCGATGGCGGGTTGCAAGCGTATGTCGGCATTACTGTGCAACCGCGTTCAGGCAAGGAAGTGCTGCGGCGCTTGAGTGCGATGGCCCAGGTTCAGCAGTTGTGCGCGGTCAGTGGCGAGTTCGATTACGTGGCCTGGCTGCGCACTGATTCCCCGGAACAACTGGATGAGCTGCTCGACCTGATTGGCAGCGTGGATGGCGTCGAAAAAACCACCACATCGATCATCCTCAGCAGCAAGATTGATCGCGGGCAGCCAGTCTGATGCATAAAGAATGCTGCTGAAACGTACAGTTCGTAATAAGCCTTCGTCATTTAGCCTAAATAAACATCACATCGACGACACTTTGCGTCTTATTAACGTGCGCCCCCTTCTCTAGACTGTCGTTTTTCGCCGTTGCCCACCAAGGTCAGTCATGAAAAACAATCGTCACCCCGCCAATGGCAAAAAACCGATCACGATGTTCGGCCCGGATTTTCCCTTCGCTTTCGATGACTGGATCGAGCACCCGAAAGGCCTGGGCAGCATTCCAGCAGAACATCATGGCGCGGAAGTGGCGATTGTCGGTGCCGGCATCGCCGGGCTGGTGGCGGCTTATGAATTGATGAAGATGGGCCTTAAGCCGGTCGTCTACGAGGCCTCGAAAATGGGCGGTCGTCTGCGCTCGCAAGAGTTCGAAGGCGCCAAGGGCATCGTGGCCGAACTGGGCGGCATGCGCTTTCCGGTGTCCTCGACGGCGTTCTTTCATTACGTCGACAAGCTGGGCCTGGAGTCCAGGCCGTTTCCCAACCCGTTGACAGCGGCGTCAGGCAGTACCGTCATCGACCTGGAAGGCACCACGTATTACGCGCAGATGCTTTCGGACCTGCCCGCGCTGTTTCAGGAAGTCGCTGACGCCTGGGCCGATGCACTGGAAAGCGGCTCGCAATTCGCCGATATCCAGCAAGCGATCCGTGACCGCGACGTGCCACGTCTCAAGGCCCTGTGGAACACGCTGGTGCCGCTGTGGGACGACCGCACGTTCTATGATTTTGTCGCAACCTCCGAAGCCTTTGCCAAATTGTCGTTCTACCATCGCGAAGTGTTCGGCCAGGTCGGTTTCGGCACTGGCGGCTGGGATTCGGATTTTCCCAATTCGATGCTGGAAATCTTCCGCGTCGTCATGACCAACTGCGACGAGCACCAGCATCTGATCGTCGGCGGCGTGCAGCAAGTGCCGGTCGGGTTGTGGAACCACGTGCCGGAACGCTGCGCGCACTGGCCCAAAGGCACCAGCCTGTCGTCGCTGCACCGTGGCGCACCGCGTACCGGCGTCAAGCGTATTGCGCGGGCCGAGGATGGTAACTTCAGCGTGACCGATAACTGGGGCGACACCCGACAATACGCGGCGGTGCTGACCACCTGCCAGAGCTGGCTGCTGACCACTCAGATCGAGTGCGAGGAATCGCTGTTTTCGCAGAAGATGTGGATGGCGCTGGACCGCACGCGTTACATGCAGTCATCGAAGACGTTCGTCATGGTCGACCGCCCGTTCTGGAAGGACAAAGACCCGGAAACCGGTCGCGACGTGATGAGCATGACCCTCACCGACCGCCTGACCCGCGGCACCTATCTGTTCGATAACGGCGACGACAAGCCAGGGGTGATTTGCCTGTCTTACTCGTGGATGAGCGACGCGCTGAAAATGCTCCCGCAGCCTATCGACAAGCGCGTGAAGCTGGCGCTCGATGCGCTGAAGAAGATTTACCCGAAAGTCGATATTGCCGCGCGCATCATCGGTGATCCGATCACTGTGTCGTGGGAAGCCGACCCGCACTTCCTCGGCGCATTCAAAGGTGCGCTGCCGGGGCATTACCGTTATAACCAGCGCATGTACGCGCACTTCATGCAGCAGGACATGCCCAGCGAACAGCGCGGCCTGTTCATCGCCGGTGACGATGTGTCCTGGACACCCGCCTGGGTCGAAGGCGCAGTGCAGACGTCGCTGAATGCCGTATGGGGCATCATGAATCACTTTGGCGGCAAGACCCACGCCAGCAACCCCGGCCCTGGCGACGTGTTTCATGAAATCGGCCCGATTGCGCTGGCTGACTGACAACCAAGGAAAACGTCATGCGAATTGCGCTGTATCAATGCCCGCCATTGCCGCTGGACATCAGCGGCAATCTGGCTCGTCTGGAACAACAGGCTGTCAACGCCGCCGCACAGGGTGCACAGTTGCTGATCTGTCCGGAAATGTTTCTGACCGGCTATAACATCGGCGCACAGGCGGTCAGTGAACGGGCACAGGCGCAAGACGGACCGGCAGCGACTCATATTGCTGCCATTGCCCAGGCCAACGGTATCGCCATCCTGTATGGCTATCCGGAGCGCGGCGCTGATCAACAGATTTACAACGCCGTGCAGTTGATCGACAGCAAAGGCACCCGCCTGTGCAATTACCGCAAGACGCATCTGTTTGCTGACCTGGACAAGTCGATGTTCACGGCAGGCGATGATCACTTCCCGGTGGTCGAGCTGAACGGCTGGCGCCTCGGCCTGCTGATTTGTTACGACGTTGAGTTCCCCGAAAACACCCGCCGCCTGGCCTTGGCAGGTGCCGAACTGATTCTGGTGCCGACGGCGAACATGCTGCCTTACGACTTCGTCTGCGACGTAACCGTGCGGGCGCGAGCGTTCGAGAATCATTGTTACCTGGTGTACGCCAACTACTGCGGCAGCGAGGGCGAGATTCGTTACTGCGGACTCAGCAGCATCTGCGCACCCGATGGCAGCCGCCCGCTGCTGGCGGGTCAGGATGAAACACTGATGATCGGCACACTGGACAAGGCACTGCTGACGCAGACCAAGATGGTGAACGACTACTTTGTTGATCGAAGACCTGAGCTTTATACGTCACTGACCCGGGCACGACACTGATACATCAAGCGGCTGCACCGGCCTCTTCGTGAGCAATGCGGATCGCCGCCCCGGTCACTCCCACATTTACCGGGCACACATGGCACCCTGTGGGAGACCTGAGCTTTATGCGCCACTGCCCCGAGCCCGACACTGGCCCCTGTGGGCGGACCGGGCGACGCTTCGCTTGTTCGCGATGGGCTGCGAAGCGGCCCAAAACCGGCCACCTTGGTTGTATCTGGTGCACCTAGGCGGCTGCTTTCGCTGCCGGTTCCCGGCAGTTCGCGGACAAGTCCGCTCCTACGAAAACCGAGATATAGCGGACAA
>NZ_LGLN01000010.1:0-42737 GCF_001293775.1 Pseudomonas syringae pv. cilantro | reverse complement strand
TCGCCCGATCCGCTGCCACTTAAAGCGTTTCTGCCCGGAGGGCGTGGGAGCGGACTTGTCCGCGAAGACGGTGTTTCAGGTGACCCGATTTCTGCGAATGTATCGGCCATCTCTACTAACGTGCCAGGCTCGCGAACCTCGCCGGTTATCCGCTAGCATGACGCCTTGCACTCCCTGCCCCGTGGACACCTTCATGCCTGCCCCGCTACCCACTGACACCCGACGCATCACGCTGGCCAACGGCTTGAGTGTGATGCTGTGTCACGATTCGCGGTTCAAGCGTAGCGCGGCTTCGTTGCGGGTCGCGGCGGGCAGTCATGACGTGCCACAGGCGTGGCCGGGGCTGGCGCATTTTCTGGAGCACCTGTTCTTCCTCGGCACCGAGCGCTTCCCCGCCGGGGAAAACCTGATGACCTTCGTGCAGCGTCATGGCGGACAGGTCAATGCCAGCACCCGCGAGCGCACCACCGATTTTTTCTTCGAGCTGCCACAAGCTGCCTTCGCGCAAGGCCTGGAGCGCCTGTGCGACATGCTCGCCAACCCGCGCATGGCCATTGCCGATCAACGGCGCGAACGCGAAGTGCTGCACGCCGAGTTCATTGCCTGGCTGGGCGACGTTGAAACGCAAAAGCAGATACGCCTGCTTGCGCCGATCAATCCACAGCATCCGCTGCGCGGTTTCCATGCCGGCAACCGTTACAGCCTGCCCGTACCCAATCCGGCGTTCCAGCGAGCACTGAACGATTTTTACACTCGTTTCTATCAAGCCGGGCAGCTGACCTTGTGCCTGACCGGGCCGCAATCGTTGACCGAACTTGAAGCGCTGGCCACACGCTATGGCGCGTTGTTCGCCAGCGGAACAAAGCTCAGACAGCGCCCGCCGCCGCCACTGGTCACTCACTCACCCAGTCATCGACAAAAAAGCGCCCGGCACAGGTTATTGTTTGCCTGCGAAGATTTGCCAGCGCAGGCAGGCGAGGCAGTAGCGTTCCTCTGCCACTGGTTGAACAACACGCAGCCGGGCGGTCTGGTGGCCGAGCTGGTCGACAGAGGCCTGGCTGAAGCGCTGAGCGCTACGCCGTTGTACCAGTTCGAGGGGCAACTGTTGCTGGTTGTCGAGCTCAAAGGGGCCTTGGCAAACACAGCCCGTGTCAGCAGTGTGCTTTGCAACTGGCTTGAGTTCTTCAAGACCCATTGGCCTGCGCTGGTCGACGAATATCAGCGCCTGCAACAGCGTCGTCTGTGCAGGTGCGGGCCTCTGGCGCTGGCGCATCACCATTGCCACGAGCTGCCAGCACAACTGAGCGCACACGGCGCAACGGCACTGAGCGTTTTGCTTGAACAGCTCACGTCAGATGCCTTGATCGATCCGCCGACTGTGGATAACTCAGGCGACGATCACATTGACTGGCGTCTACCGTCGCCCAATCCATTTCTGAATTCGACGTTGAACGACAGCGCTGAAGCCGCGCTTTATCTGCGCTGGGCGCTGTCATCCCCGCAGCCTGCACTGTGGGAAATGCTCAACGCCAGCCTCAACGACCTGATCGAAGACGCCCGGCAAGCCGGCGTGACCGTCACGTTCAGCGCCTATGGCCCGTTTTGGCAATTGCAACTTAACGGTCTGCGGGCGCCGATGGTCGACATCCTTACGCACGGCCTGCGTCGTCTGCACCTACCTCGACCGGAAACGCTGACAGTCCAAGCGCAGCCCGCGCTGATTCCCATTCGTCAGTTGCTCAAACGCCTGACTGATCATTATTTGAGCAGCGAGCCAAAGCAACCGGTCGGTGATCTGCAAACCGTCTGGGCAGATTCACGCTGGATCAGTTTTACCAGCGGCTGGTGCCCTGCCAGCCAGCTGCGGATCAACGCGGCACTGGACGCCACACCCGGAGCCCTGCAAACCACCCCATCGACACTGCCAGCCCTACAGCCCGGCAAACGCTGGGCGTTTGAAGCGTCGTCCTCTTCAGAAGACGCCGTGCTGGTGTTTTGCCCTGCACCGAGCGAGTCAGCTGAAGACCAGGCCACGTGGCGTCTGCTTGGGCACCTGTTGCAGGCACCGTTCTATCAAAAACTGCGCGTCGAATTGCAACTGGGTTACGCGGTGTTCAGCGGCATCAGGCAAATCGCCGGGCGTACCGGATTGCTGTTCGGCGCTCAATCGCCCACCTGCAATGCCGAACAACTGTTTCAGCACATCGAGGCCTTCATCGGCGCACTGCCGGATCTCGTCCGGAGTGCAGACCTGTCCGAGCAAATCTGTACCCTGTCAGCCCAGTTCGACCCTATGAACCTGCCCGAACAACAGCACGCCGAGCTGCGGTGGCAGGCGCACCTTGCAGGGCATCAAGACGATCCGGCGCAAGCGTTGCGGGAAGCTCTGTCAAATCTGGATACACACTCGTTGCTGGCCGCCGCTGATCGACTGATCAACGCCACGGGCGGCTGGCTGATTGTGGCCAACCGCCCGGTTCCTGCGGCCAACGCCCGGTCCTTACCTGAACAGTAACGGTCTTTCGTACAGATTCTGGCCCTGCTTAATTGTTAAAATGAGTAACATAGCTTCCTAAGCATCTGAACGTATGCCTTCAGCGATGCACTAAGATGTAGTCACCCACCGCTGCACTTATCCGAGGAGATTTTTATGTCGTGGACTAAACCTGCTTACACTGATCTGCGTATCGGTTTTGAAGTCACCATGTACTTCGAAAGCCGTTGATTTCAGTGCGTTGTGAAGCCTCGGTTCGCCGGGGCTTTTTTTATGGTTGTTGCGGTTGTTTGTTTTTGTGTTCCAGATTGTGTGCCAGGGAGCTGACATGTACATCCAGATTCTAGGTTCCGCTGCGGGCGGTGGATTCCCCCAGTGGAACTGCAACTGCGTCAATTGCGCAGGTTTTCGCGATGGCAGCCTGCGGGCTCAGGCGCGTACCCAGTCGTCCATTGCGCTGTCCGACGATGGCGTGAACTGGGTGCTGTGCAACGCGTCGCCGGACATTCGCGCGCAATTGCAGAGCTTCGCGCCCATGCAGCCAGGCCGGGCACTCCGCGACACCGGCATCAGCGCCATTGTGCTGATGGACAGCCAGATCGACCACACCACCGGCCTGCTCAGCCTGCGCGAAGGCTGCCCGCACCAGGTCTGGTGTACCGACATGGTTCACGAAGACCTGAGCACCGGTTTCCCGCTGTTCGAAATGCTCAAGCACTGGAACGGCGGCCTGACCTGGAACCGTATCGAGCTGCAAGGCAGCTTCGTGATTCCGGCCTGCCCGAACCTGCGCTTCACACCGTTCCCGTTGCGCAGCGCTGCACCGCCCTACTCGCCGCACCGTTTCGACCCGCATCCGGGCGACAACATCGGCCTGCTGGTCGAAGACACCCGCACCGGCGGCAAGCTGTTCTATGCGCCGGGGCTGGGCAAGGTCGATGAAGCGCTGGCCGAGAAAATGCGCGATGCCGATTGCCTGCTGGTCGACGGCACAATGTGGGACGACGACGAAATGCAGCGCCGTGGTGTGGGCACTCGTACCGGCCGGGAAATGGGTCATTTGGCACAGAGCGGCCCAGGCGGCATGCTCGAAGTCCTGGAAGGCTTCCCGGATCAGCGCAAGGTGCTGATCCACATCAATAACACCAACCCGATTCTCGACGAAGACTCGCCGGAGCGCGCCGAGCTGGTGCGGCGCAACGTCGAAGTCGCCTTCGACGGCATGAGCATCGAGCTTTAGGAGCTGACATGAGCGAAGCGACTGCGTTGTCCCCCGCTGAATTCGAGCAGGCCCTGCGCGCCAAGGGTGCCTATTACCACATCTATCACCCGTTCCATGTGGCGATGTACGAAGGCCGCGCGACCCGCGAGCAGATTCAGGGCTGGGTCGCCAACCGTTTCTACTATCAGGTGAACATTCCGCTCAAGGACGCGGCGATTCTGGCCAATTGCCCGGATCGCGAGATTCGTCGCGAATGGATTCAGCGCTTGCTCGACCATGACGGCGCGCCCGGTGAAGACGGCGGCATCGAAGCCTGGCTGCGCCTCGGCGAGGCCGTCGGGCTGGACCCGGATCAACTGCGCTCGCAGGAACTGGTACTGCCCGGTGTGCGCTTTGCGGTCGACGCCTACGTGAACTTCGCCCGTCGCGCCAACTGGCAGGAAGCGGCCAGCAGCTCGTTGACCGAACTGTTCGCGCCGCAGATCCACCAGTCGCGACTGGACAGCTGGCCGCAGCATTACCCGTGGATCGACCCGACCGGTTACGCGTATTTCCGCACTCGCCTGGGCCAGGCCCGGCGCGATGTGGAACATGGCCTTGCGATCACGCTACAGCACTACACGACCTACGAAGGCCAGCAGCGTATGCTGGAAATCCTGCAGTTCAAACTCGACATTCTGTGGAGCATGCTCGATGCGATGTCCATGGCCTACGAGCTGAATCGCCCGCCGTATCACAGTGTTACAGACCAGCAGGTCTGGCATAAGGGGATTGCGCTATGAAACACGAGCCGACGTTCCGATCCAAGGTTCCCAAGTGGCACCAAGGCTATCGCTTTCAGTACGAGCCTGCGCAAAAGGCCCATGTGGTGCTTTACCCTGAAGGCATGATCAAACTCAATGAAAGCGCGGCGCTGATTGGCGGGCTGATCGATGGGCAGCGCACGATCGCCGCCATCATCCATGAGCTTCATCAACGGTTCCCGAATGTCCCCGAACTGGGCATGGACGTCGACGAGTTCATGGAAGGCGCCAAAAAGAAAAACTGGATCGATCTTGTCTGACATCACGCCCGCTACCAACAGTCCCTACATTCCGCCGACGCCCGAGGTCGGCCTGCCGCTGTGGCTGCTCGCCGAGCTGACCTATCGCTGCCCGCTGCAATGCCCTTACTGCTCCAACCCGCTGGATTTCGCCAGACAGGGCCAGGAGCTGAGCACCGAGCAGTGGTTCAAGGTCATGCAGGAAGCGCGGGAAATGGGCGCGGCGCAGATCGGTTTTTCCGGCGGCGAACCGCTGGTGCGTCAGGACCTCGCCGAGCTGATCGCCGAAGCGCGCCGGCTGGGCTTTTATACCAACCTGATCACCTCCGGCATCGGCCTTACCGAAGAGAAGATCATCGCCTTCAAGCAAGCGGGGCTGGACCATATCCAGATCAGCTTTCAGGCCAGCGACGAGCAAGTGAACAACATGCTCGCCGGGTCGAAGAAGGCCTTCGCGCAAAAGCTGGAAATGGCCAAGGCAGTGAAAAAGCACGGCTACCCGATGGTGCTGAATTTTGTCACCCATCGGCACAACATCGACCGGATCGACAAGATCATCGAGCTGTGTCTGGCACTGGAAGCGGACTTCGTCGAACTGGCGACCTGTCAGTTCTATGGCTGGGCGCACTTGAACCGTGTTGGCCTGCTGCCGACCAAGGATCAGTTGGTACGCGCCGAAGCTGTCACCAATCAGTACCGGGCGCGGCTGGAGGCGGACAATCACCCGTGCAAGCTGATCTTCGTCACTCCCGATTACTATGAAGAGCGCCCCAAGGCCTGCATGAATGGCTGGGGCAATATCTTTCTGACCGTGACCCCGGACGGCACCGCCCTGCCCTGTCACGGCGCGCGGCAGATGCCGATCCAGTTCCCCAACGTGCGCGACCACAGCATGCAGCACATCTGGTACGACTCGTTCGGCTTCAACCGCTTTCGCGGTTACGACTGGATGCCCGAGCCGTGCCGTTCGTGCGACGAGAAAGAAAAAGACTTCGGCGGCTGCCGCTGCCAGGCGTTCATGCTGACCGGTGATGCGGCCAATGCCGATCCGGTGTGCAGCAAATCCTATCACCACGGGATCATCACTCAGGCTCGCGACGAGTCAGAAACCGCTACTCAAACCATTGAAGAGCTGGCCTTTCGCAATGACCGAAACTCACGACTCATCGCAAAATCTTCCTGAACCTCTGACTGCCACGCAGGCGGTTGCAGCGGGCGTCGACTTCGCCGAACTGGACGTCAATTCCGCAGGCCTGTTCTGGAATGAATACCGGCCCGAAGACGGAGCCAGTCGCCTCTGGCACTGGTACGCGAACAGCAAGCGCTGCCTGACGCCGCAGGGTTTCAGCGTGCGCAGCCGGGTGTACGAATACGGCGGCGGATCGTTCTGCCTGGCCGACGACGGCGTGGTGTTCGTCAACGAGCGCGATCAGCAGCTTTATCGACAGGCGCTGGACGCCAGTGAACCGCTGGCCCTGACTCAGGGCGACAAACGTTACGGCGGCCTGTTTTTCAGCAACGACCGGATTCTCGCCGTCGAAGAAGACCACGACACCCATCGGCTGGTCGCCATCGCCCTGGCGGACGGTCAGCGCACGCTGCTGGCCGAAGGCGCCGACTTCTACGCGTCACCCGTTATCAGTGCTGACGGCAAACGCCTGGCCTGGATCGAATGGCAGCGCCCCCATCAGCCGTGGACCCGCACCCGCCTGATGTGTGCAACCCGGCAGAACGATGGCCGCTGGAGTGCTGCGTTATGTGTTGCAGGCGATGACGCCGAAGAATCCTTGCAACAACCGCGCTTCGACGCGCAGGGCCGACTGTTCTGCCTGACCGATCGCGGCGGCTTCTGGCAGCCGTGGGGCGAATCGTCTACCGGGTTCGCACCGCTTGCGGCCGCGCCCGCTGATCATGCCTCCGCGCCGTGGCAACTGGGCAGTTGCACCTGGCTGCCGATCAACGAGGGTTATCTGGCCAGTTGGGCGCAGGACGGTTCCTGGGTGTTGGGCCTGAAAGAAGCAGACGGCTCGGTGATGGATTTCAGCGCCGGATACAACCGTTTCCGCAGCCTGGCCGTCGACGAAGATTTTATCTACTGCATCGCAGCCTCGGCGGTCAGCACCTCTGCCGTGCTGGCCCTCTCCCGTGCCGATCACCGCGTGCAGGTGTTGGCCGGTGGCGGCTCTCCGTTGCCGGTCGAGCAGATCAGCCTTCCGCAGGCGTTGCGCTATCCCAGCGGCGGCGCCGAGGCTTACGGTTATTTCTATCCAGCCATGACCGGGGTGCAAAAGCCGCCGTTGGTGGTCTTCATTCACGGCGGCCCGACGTCGGCCTGCTACCCGGTGCTGGACCCGCGTATCCAGTACTGGACACATCGCGGCTTTGCCGTGGCGGACCTGAACTATCGGGGCAGCAGCGGCTACGGCCGCGAGTATCGACAAAGCCTGCATCTGACCTGGGGCGTGGCGGATGTCGAGGATGCCTGTGCGGTGGTCAGCCATCTGGCCGAACGCGGCCTGATCGATGAACAGCAGGCGTTCATACGCGGCGGCAGCGCGGGCGGTTATACCACCTTGTGCGCACTCGCCTTTCAGGACGTGTTTCGCGCCGGGGCCAGCCTGTACGGGGTCAGCGATCCGGTGGCGCTGGCGAGGGCCACGCATAAGTTCGAGGGTGATTATCTGGACTGGCTGATCGGTGACCCGCTCAAGGACATCGAGCGCTATGAGGCCCGAACGCCTTTGTTACATGCAGACCGCATCAGCGTGCCGGTGATTTTCTTTCAGGGCGAACTCGATGCCGTGGTGGTGCCGGAGCAGACGCGTTCCATGCTCAAGGCCTTGCAGGACAGAGGCATCAAGACCGAAGCGCATTTTTATCCGGACGAGCATCATGGTTTCCGCAAGGCAAACAACCTGGCAGATGCGCTGGAAAAGGAATGGAAGTTTTACCGGGATGTGCTTGATGCGGCCGATTGATCGTTCCTGCTGAAGGAACGATCAACCAAAGCGCCAGGGCGTTACTTACGCGAAACGATGATGTAGATCGCGTGGATGATGCCCGGAATGTAACCCAACAGGGTCAACAGGATATTCAGCCAGAAAGCGCCAGCAAAGCCGACTTGCATGAACACGCCCACGGGCGGCAGCAGAATGGCGAAAATGATACGAATGATGTCCATGGGATGCTCCTGAGTGATTGGCTCTAAATGGCCATACAGCTAATCGACCTTGGGCATCGATGAGGGTTCAACAGCTGTGGCACGGTGCCAGTGTTTTCCTCGAAAAATCACGCCGGATGTTCGCTCTGCACAGAATTCCGTGCTCCGCGAAGTCTGAATACCTGAAACGCAGACAAAGAAAACCCCGCCGAAGCGGGGCTTTCCAGACTGTTTCCCTGATTTCCCTTTCACCCCGCCATCCTGGCAGGCTTCCCTACGTGTCCCTGTTGTGTCTTAGTGCGCTTCCTGCGCTACGTCCATGAACAAAGATTAACTTTGGATCCTTTTTTTGGGAAGAGGCCAAATGGCACCACGACGTGTAAGCAAATGCTTACAGACTTTTCCTGATCAGAATTGTGACGCTTCCAGCAGGAACAGCGACTCACTGCCGGCACGCACCGACGCATCCAGCGAGTGGATACGCGGCAGCAAACGGGCAAAGTAGAAGCGCGCCGTGCCCATTTTGCTGGCGTAAAATTCTTCCTGCTGCTCCTTGCCGACGGCAGCCTTGGCCATCATTGCCCACATGTAGGCGTAGGCGGTGTAACCGAACAGATGCAGATACTCCACCGACGCCGCGCCTATTTCGTTGGGATTGTTACGCGAGCGGTCCAGCACCCACGCGGTCAACTCATCCAGCATGTTCAGCGCCGAGGCCAACGGCCGGGTGAATTCGCTCAGCGCGCTGTCGGACGCACTGAGGAACTGACGCACTTCATCCGAGAACACCTTATAGAACGCGCCGTTGGAGCCGACGATCTTGCGGCCGACCAGATCCAGCGCCTGAATGCCGTTGGTGCCTTCGTAGATCTGCGTGATACGCACGTCACGCACCAGTTGCTCCTGGCCCCATTCACGAATGTATCCATGACCGCCAAACACCTGCTGGCCATGAACCGTGGTTTCCAGGCCGATATCGCTGAGGAACGCCTTGGCCACCGGCGTCAACAGCGCGACCAGGTCATCGGCACGTTTGCGCGCCGTGTCATCGTCGCTGAACTTGGCAATATCCAGTTGCAGCGCGACGTAGCTGGAGAACGCCCGACCGCCTTCGTTAAAGGCCTTCATGGTCAGCAGCATGCGCCGCACATCGGGGTGGACGATGATCGGGTCAGCGGCCTTGTCTATGTTCTGTGCACCGGTCGGGGCACGGCTTTGTATGCGATCAAGGGCATATTCGACAGCGTTCTGATAAGACTGCACGCCCGACGCCAGGCCTTGAATACCCACACCCAGGCGCTCGTAATTCATCATCGTGAACATTGCCGCCAGGCCCTTGTTCGGCTCGCCGATCAAATAGCCGACCGCGTCGTCGAAGTTCATGACACAGGTCGCGGACGCCTGAATACCCATCTTGTGCTCGATAGAGCCACAGCTGACGGTATTGCGCTCGCCGACGCTGCCGTCGTCACCGACCATGAACTTGGGCACCAGAAACAGCGAAATACCTTTCGGCCCGGACGGCGCATCAGGCAGCTTGGCAAGCACCAGGTGAATGATGTTTTCCGTCAGATCGTGCTCGCCGCCGGTGATGAAAATCTTGCTGCCGGTGAGCCTGTAAGTGTCGTCAGGCTGAGGTTCGGCTCGGGTGCGGATCATGCCGAGGTCCGTACCGGCGTGCGCCTCGGTCAGGCACATTGACCCGGCCCAGGCGCCCGAGTACATGTTGGGCAGGAATTTGGCCTTGAGCGCTTCACTGGCGTGGGTGTTGATGGAGACACAGGCACCGGAGGTCAGCATCGCGTACAGACCAAAGGCCAGGCTCGCGGAGTTGATCATCTCTTCGACCTGCGCCGAGACCACCTTGGGCATGCCCATGCCGCCGAACTCGGGATTACCGCCCACGCCCACCCAGCCGCCTTCAGCGTAAGTCCGATAAGCGTCAGGGAAGCCCGCCGGGGTAGTCACGACGGTGTCTTTCCAGTGACAGCCTTCTTCATCACCGTTACGGCTCAGCGGGGCGATGGTCTTGCTGGTGACTTTGCCGGCTTCTTCGAGAATGGCATCGACCGTTTCAGCATCGACTGTTTCGGCCAGCTCAGGCAGTTGCGCCCAGAGTCTGGAAACCTCGAACACTTCATTGAGGACGAAGCGCATATCGCGCAGCGGCGCTTTATAGTCAGCCATGGCAAACCTCGTGAACACGTAGCGAGAAACTTGGGAGGCCGATCGGTGCGTGCAGCGAGGCAGATCAGCCGTCGGTTTTCACGAGTCTACCCGAACAACATTTCAGACACATAGGGTCGTGTCATGACTGAATAGTCACAACAGGTCACGTGAATAGAACGATTTGATCAGGCCGATGTTTCGGTTGTGCGCACGGCACCGCGCCGGCTCAACTGGTCGAAAGCGACGACGCAGTTACGGCCTGCGCCCTTGGCGGCATATAACGCCTGATCGGCGCATTTGAGCACTTCTTCCGCGATGCGATGTTCCGGCTGACGCTCGGCAACACCGATGCTGATCGTCACCGACACGCTGCGTGTATGCGACCCGCCCCGCCGCTGCCGGCCTTGCTGATCGTCCTGAGGACGATTGTCTTTATTGCGCAACTGGATTTCATACTGGGCGATGGTTTCACGAATCGCTTCCAGATGCGGCATGCATTCATCGAGCGTCCTGGCGGCAAAGACGATGGCAAACTCCTCGCCCCCATAGCGATAAGCCTTGCCGCCGCCGCTGGTGATTTTCGACAGTTTGCTGGCAACCAGACGCAACACCTGATCGCCCACATCGTGGCCGTAGGTGTCGTTGAATTTCTTGAAGTGGTCTACGTCGCTCATCGCCAGCACATAGTTGCGGCCCAGGCGCTGCATCCTTTCATTGAGCGCACGACGGCCGGGAAGCCCGGTGAGCTCATCGCGAAAGGCCATCTGATACGCCTCGTGGGCGACGGCCGCCGCAATCATCAACATCACCTGACTGCACAGAATATTCAGCGTGAAGGGCAGGATGAATGTCTTCGGCAGTGCCCAGAACAACCCCAGCAGACCGACGATCTGCGCGGCATGCAGCGGTCGCGGTTTTTCCAGATATTGCCAGACCAGCACCCCGAACGACACCAGAAACATCAGGTAGGACAACTGGATCAGGCTCATCCAGTCGCCATGCAAGGCCGGCCAGCGAATGTCCGCCAGCCAGGCTTGCAGTTCGACCGGATAACTTTGCTCGAGGCCCAGCGCCACGCTGCTCAGCGCCACCAGCACCGCGAGCCTGGCGACCATGTCCTGGAACAGGTGAGTGCGCTCTTCCCATGCTGCGTACAGGCCGAACAACACGGGTAGCAACAGACAGACCAGATGGAAAATCACCGCCGCGTCTTCACGAACTTTGCCGTTGTCGCGGTAATAGTCCGTCTGGGTATCCAGCAGGTAATAGGCGATGTAGACGGTGAGCATCTGAAACAGCTCACGCTGCCGTCGGTAAACGCAGCAATAGGCGCCGCCCAACAGCAGGACCAGCGTGGGCAGCACATTGAACAGCGAAGTGAAGAAGACGTTCAGGTCCTTGACGTACGCAGCCGCAAGCCCTGCCACCAGCAACATCAGCGAGGGCAGAAAATGACTCAGGCGTGCAGCGGATGGACGCAACAAAAGGGGTTATCTCCTGCCCTGGAACGAACCGATATCATTGTGCCTTCATCCGGCGAACAATGCATTCAGCAGGATCGATAAACGGGCTACTTTCTGTAACGGCAGGCGATGGAAAATGTTTATTGCGTGGATCGTGCGGAACGATCACCTCAACTATCGTGCGACGCTCCGCGTCGCACGCCGTTCTGGACGCTCTGCGTCCGATCTTGAATATGCAGCGCGGCGCAGATCTGTGACGCGGAGCGTCACGCAAGGCATTCCTACGCTGTAGAGCGTGCGAAACGAGAGGTGTCCAGCCAAACAAAAAACCGCCTGATCAATGATCAGGCGGTTTTCGTGACTAACGCAGGGCTTAGTAAGCCAGGCCGAAGTCTTCTTCTTTCATGTCCATCAGGTTGGCAGCGCCCGACAGAATGGTCGCAACGTGCGTGCGGGTGCGCGGCAGGATGCGCTGGAAGTAGAAGCGTGCGGTCTGGATCTTGGCGCGGTAGAACGCTTCGTCCGAGGTACCGGCTGCCAGCTTCTCGGCGGACAGGCGGGCCATGTCGGCCCAGAAGTAGGCCAGGCAGGCATAACCGGAATACATGATGTAATCCACCGACGCTGCGCCCACTTCTTCACGGTCCTTCATGGCCGCCATGCCCACTTTCATGGTCAGTTCGCCCCATTCCTTGTTCAGCGCAGCCAATGGCGTCACGAACTCCTGAACGGCTTCGTTGCCTTCATTGCCCTGGCAGAACTTGTGGACGATCCTGGTGAAGCCCTTGAGCGCTTCGCCTTGTGTCATCAACACCTTGCGGCCAAGCAGGTCGAGTGCCTGAATGCCGGTGGTGCCTTCGTACAGCATCGAAATACGGCTGTCGCGAACGTTTTGCTCCATGCCCCACTCGGCGATGAAACCATGACCGCCGTAAACCTGCACACCGTGGTTCGCGGCTTCGAAACCGACTTCGGTCATGAATGCTTTGGCAATCGGCGTCATGAACGCCAGCAGTGCGTCGGCGGATTTCTTCTGCTCTGCATCGTCACTGTATTTGACAATGTCGACCTGCTTGGCCGTGAAGTACACCATGGCACGCGTGCCCTCGGCGAAAGCCTTCATGGTCAGCAGCATGCGACGTACGTCCGGGTGAACGATGATCGGGTCAGCGGCCTTGTCCGGCGCTTTCGGCCCGGTCAGCGAGCGCATCTGCAAACGGTCACGGGCATATTTCAAGCCACCCTGGAACGCGATCTCGGCATGCGCCAGACCTTGCAGTGCGGTGCCCAGACGCGCGGTGTTCATGAACGTGAACATGCAGTTCAGGCCCTTGTTCGGCGGGCCGATCAGGTAGCCGGTGGCGCCGTCGAAGTTCATCACGCAGGTCGCGTTGCCGTGGATACCCATCTTGTGCTCGATGGAGCCACAGTTCACCGCGTTGCGCTCACCGATGCCGCCATTGGCCGCCGAGAGGAACTTCGGCACGATGAACAGCGAAATGCCTTTGGTGCCGGCCGGTGCATCCGGCAGGCGCGCCAGCACGATGTGGACGATGTTATCGGCCATGTCGTGCTCGCCAGCGGAAATGAAGATCTTGGTGCCGGTGACCTTGTAAGTGCCGTCAGCCTGAGGCTCGGCCCTGGTGCGCAACATGCCCAGGTCAGTGCCGCAGTGCGACTCGGTCAGGCACATGGTGCCGGTCCATTCACCGGACACCAGTTTGGTCAGGTACGCTTCCTGCTGCTCGGGCGTGCCGTGTTCGGAGATCGTGTTCATCGCGCCATGCGACAGGCCCGGGTACATGCCCCATGACCAGTTGGCCTCACCAATCATCTCGCTGACCGCCAGGCCCAGCGATTCAGGCAGGCCCTGACCACCATGCGCAACGTCATGCGCCAGGCTTGGCCAGCCGCCTTCGACAAACTGTTTGTAAGCCTGTTTGAAACCGGTCGGCGTCTTCACGCCCGACTCGCTCCAGGTGCAGCCCTCGGTATCGCCCACCCGGTTCAGCGGCGCCAGCACCTGCTCGCAGAACTTGGCGCCCTCTTCGAGAATGGCATCGACCATGTCCGGCGTGGCGTCGTGGCAAGCGGGCAGACTTTGATAATGCGCTTCATAGCCGAGCAGTTCATCACGAACGAAACGAATATCACGCAAGGGGGCCTTGTAGTCAGGCATAGCGATAACCTCTGCTGATGAATCCTGGAACGAATGACCGGGCGGTCGTTGGGGACATACCCTCAAGCACCAGACAATCTCGTATGCCTTGCGGTCAAACAGGTGTTTGAAACATACGTTTACGCCCAAACCTTGTCAATAGCGAACCGTGCACCATTCGTCCACGGCTTTGCCACAGACGCTGTAACAGCCGGGCACAGGCGCACGCACACCGTTCGGGGAAAACGCTAGCGGAAGTCTAGTGAAGGACACAGGAAGGAACAGAGGTGATACAGGACAATGATGCGGAGTAATTCATAAAGCAACGCCGTGCGCGAATGGCTCGGCGGAAGGTGACGCGAAAATCAGGCGTAAGTGTCGATCAGCGTGCCCAGCATCTCGTTACTGGCCCTTTGTGCAGCAAGTCCGGCTTCAAACTGGTCCTTGCCGGCTGCGAGCTCGACAATATTGGCTGGCAGCTCGGAACGCTGACTGCGATCGACCGAACGCAGGTTTTCGAGCTGAAAGTCCGAAGACTGGCTTCTGCCGGAGACTTCGACATTGGAGCTGGCGATCTGGGTGGCAGCCTGGTCCACACGGCTCTGCCCGACCTGCATGGCGCTCAGACCCGGGTACAGGGTGTTGTTCATGGTGATTTGCATACGCCGATCCTCAGTTCAAAAAACGAACACATGCCATTGAAGCAGCTATTGCACAGAAATACTCGACAACCAGACTAATGGCACTAGGCCGTACCGTCGCCAGAATCGTGAAAACCTGAAACCCCGTTGTGGGTCAGTCACATAGCGTTGCTGTCAGCCCAGCTTGCCGATATCCAGATACCGCGCCACATTTTCGGCGCTGGCGCTGCTCAGTCGAGGCACGCGTCCGAGACACGCTGCAGGCAGACGCTCGATCAAAGTGGCAAGGTTTTCCTCGAGCCGCGACGTTTCACCGTCGATGACATTCGCCACCCAGCCCGCCAGATGCAAACCGTCCCGAGCGATAGCCTCGGCGGTCAGCACGGCATGATTGATACAGCCCAACCGCACGCCCACCACCAGAATCACCGGCAGCTTCAGGGCAATGGCCAAATCAGACAGATAGCTCTGCCCGGCCAACGGCACACGCCAGCCACCGGCGCCTTCGATCAGGGTGAAATCCGCCTGTTTGGCCAGCATGTGGCGCATCGGTTGCAGCAACGAATCGACTGTCAGCACGACCCCGGCCTCACGCGCCGCCAGATGCGGAGCAATCGCAGGTTCCAGCGCCAACGGGTTGACCTCGTCGTACGCCAGTTCGACGGAGCACTCAGCCTGCAACGCCAACGCGTCAGAGTTGCGCAAGCCCTCTGACGTCATGCCGCAACCGGACGCAACGGGTTTGCCGGCCGCAGTACTCAGGCCGGCCAGCCGGGCGGCATGCAGCAGCCCGGCCGCAACCGTGGTTTTACCGGCGTCGGTATCGGTTCCGGTAATGAAGTAGGCAACGCTCATTTCGGTCATCTTTCCTTACAACATAATGCCATCAGGCTTTTTCAAGAACCGCGTACAGCACTTGGTACGTGGCGGGCAGCCCGGCCTCCTGACGAAAGCGCTCGTAGGCCTGAACCATGCCCAGAATCCGCGCCCGCCCGGTCAGGCCGTTCGGGCGTCCGGGATTGAGATTGTGTGCGCCGAGTGCCTTCAGCTCATGGGTCAGGCTGCGCACGTCCGGGTAATGCAGCACCTGTGGGCGAACCTCGAAACTGCGCACCTGCAGACCACTCGCGGCACACAGCTGGCGGTAGTCATCTTCATGACGAAAACGGTTTACGTGCACCCGGCCGTCAACGGCCTGCCAACTGTCGCGCAACTCGTACAGCGTTCCCACGCACAGGCTGGCGAAGGCAAACACGCCGCCAGGCTGCAATACGCGATGAGCTTCATTCAGCACCGCTGCAAAATCGGCGCACCATTGCACGGCAAGGCTGGAGAAAATCAGCGCGCAGCTCTGGTCGCGCAACGGTAGATGCTCGGCATCCCCGGCAATGAAGTGCTGCGCCCCGCCGAGTGGCTGCGCGTGACGCAACATGCCTTCGGCGATATCCAGCGCAATGCCTTCGCTGTGATCGAACGCCTGCGCCAGCGCCCGGCTGAAATAACCGGTGCCGCAGCCCAGGTCCAGCCAGCGCGAAGGCGTGAACCCCGCAGGCAGGCGCGCCAGCAACTGATTGCCAACGCTGCGCTGCAATTCAGCGACGCTGTCGTAGCTGCCTGCCGCTCGGGAAAACGACGCCGCGACCTGACGCTTGTCGGGCAGCACGGACGGCGGTCTGGGATTGGAAAGATCAGTCATCGCCCGACTCGTGCAGAAAAGCATGGATGGCAGCCGCCACGCCGTGGGGGTTTTCCACAAGAAACGCATGACTGGCCTGTTCGATCAGCCCGACCTCAACGTCTGGCAACAAAGCCAGCAGATCACCCGCAGCCTCGGCCGGCACGAAGGCATCCAGCCCGGCGAACAGGTGCAGTTGCGGGCCGCGATAGGTTTGCAGCGCGCTGCGGGTATCCAGTTGCTTGAGCACTTTCAGCCCGTCGACCAGCGTGGTGGACGAGGTATGCGGCGCACCGGCCTTGAGCAGCCGTGCCAGGCCGCGCGGGTCTTCTGCGCCATTGGTGCATAACAGACTGAAACGCTTGAGCGTCGCATTCGGATCGACAGAACAGCCTGCCAGAAACGCATCGAAATCCTCAGCGGACATTGCATGCGGCCAAGCGCCATGAGTAACGAAACAGGCGTTGCTGGCCAGGGTCAATAATCCGCAGCAGCCTTCGCCGCGCCGCGCGGCCAGTTCGGCAGCGAGCATGCCGCCGAGCGACCAGCCGGCCAGCCAGGCGTCGTCAGGCAGGTTAGCGTCCAGTTCGTCGAGCCAGTCCGGCAGGTCGCAGCTGTCGATCTCCGGCAACGGCTCGATCTCGACGCGCAAATGTTCGTCCAGGCCGCGCAACGCATCCGCAAGCGGTTGCAGCGGTGAGATACCCAGGCCCCAGCCCGGCAGCAAAATCAGTCGATCACGCATGAACGGGCTCCGTGAATTCACTTGCATCCAGCAGCGGATAACACTGCTCCAGCGCATTCAATAATAGCTGCACGTGAGCCTCGCTGTGGGCTGCCGACAACGTGACACGCAACCGAGCGCTGCCCGCAGGCACGGTGGGCGGACGGATAGCAGTGACCAGCAAGCCACGTTCGCGCAACAACTGCGACAGGCGCAATGCTCGCCCCGCGTCGCCGATCATGATCGGCTGGATCGGCGTGAAGCTGTCCATCAATTGCAGACCGAGCTGCTCGGCACCGCGACGAAACTGCTGGATCAAATTTGCCAGATGCTCACGACGCCAATGCTCGCTGCGCAACAACTGCAGGCTTTTCAACGTGGCGCAGGCCAGCGCAGGTGGCTGGCTGGTGGTGTAGATGTACGGGCGAGCAAACTGGATCAGGGTTTCGATCAGCTCTTCACTGCCCGCCACAAATGCCCCGGAGGTGCCGAACGATTTGCCCAGCGTCCCGACCAGCACCGGCACATCCTCCAGGCTCAGGCCGAAATGCTCGACGATCCCCGCACCGTTTGCTCCCAGCGGCCCGAAGCCGTGCGCATCGTCGACCATCAGCCAGGCACCTTTGGCCCGTGCAGCCTGCGCCAGCGCGGGCAAGTCAGCGATATCGCCATCCATGCTGAACACGCCGTCGGTCACCACCAGCGTATCGCCGACAGACTTCTCCAGACGCGCGCCCAGGCTGTCGACGTCGTTGTGCAGATAACGGGAGAACCGCGCGCCGCTCAGAAGACCAGCGTCCAGCAGCGAAGCGTGATTGAGACGATCTTCCAGCACCGTATCGCCCTGCCCGACCAGCGCCGTCACCGCGCCGAGGTTGGCCATGTAGCCGTTGGAGAACAACAGCGCACGCGGGCGTCCGGTCAGCTCGGCCAGCGCTTCTTCCAGTTCGTGATGAGGCGCGCTATGACCGATCACCAGATGCGACGCTCCGCCGCCCACCCCCCAACGCTCGGCACCCGCTTGCCAGGCCGCGATCACCTCGGGGTGATTGGCCAGGCCCAGGTAGTCGTTGTTGCAGAACGCCAGCAACGGCTGACCGTCGACCACGACCTGCGGGCCTTGCGGGCTTTGCAGCAGCGGACGTTGGCGATAAAGGTGTTCGGCGCGACGGGCATCGAGGCGCGTGCGGAGATCGAAAGACATGCGGGCCCCGGTGCGGGAGATGGCGATTCAAAGCGGGCCGATGACCACCGGCCCGCTCAAGGGGGTCAGGCAGAAGCGGCGTCGTAGAACATCGCGCTGCTTTGCTGCTCGACCAGCGCCTGCTCGATGGCAGCCTGATGCACTTCGTCGGCATGGCCTTCGCCGGCTTCGGGTTTGATGCCCAGACGCGAGAACAGCAGCATGTCCTTGTCGGCCTGCGGGTTGGCGGTGGTCAGCAGCTTGTCGCCGTAGAAAATCGAGTTGGCCCCGGCCAAGAATGCCAGCGCCTGCATTTGTTCGTTCATGGCTTCGCGCCCGGCGGACAGACGCACATGGGACTTGGGCATCAAGATCCGCGCCACGGCCAGCATGCGGATGAAGTCGAACGGGTCGACGTCCTCGGCGTTTTCCAGCGGCGTGCCGGCGACCTTGACCAGCATGTTGATCGGCACCGACTCCGGGTGCTCCGGCAGGTTGGCCAGCTGAATAAGCAGCCCGGCGCGATCGTCGAGCGACTCGCCCATGCCGAGAATACCGCCCGAGCAGATCTTCATCCCGGCATCACGCACGTAAGCGAGGGTTTGCAGGCGCTCGCTATAGGTGCGGGTGGTGATGATGCTGCCGTAGAACTCCGGCGAGGTGTCGAGGTTGTGGTTGTAGTAATCCAGCCCGGCGGTGGCCAGCGCCTCGGTCTGTTCCTGATCGAGGCGACCCAGGGTCATGCAGGTTTCCAGGCCCATGGCCTTAACGCCTTTGACCATCTCCAGCACATAAGGCATGTCTTTGGCAGACGGATGCTTCCAGGCTGCGCCCATACAGAAACGGGTCGAGCCGATGGCCTTGGCGCGCGCCGCTTCTTCGAGAACCTTCTGCACTTCAAGCAGCTTTTCTTTCTCAAGCCCGGTGTTGTAGTGGCCGGACTGCGGGCAGTACTTGCAGTCTTCCGGGCAGGCACCGGTCTTGATCGACAGCAGCGTGGAGACTTGAACGCGGTTGGCGTCGAAGTGAGCGCGGTGCACCGTTTGCGCCTGAAACAGCAGGTCATTGAATGGCTGTACAAACAGCGCCCTGACCTCGGCTAAAGTCCAGTCGTGACGCAAAGTGGCGGTGGTGCTGGCGCTCATCGGGCGGCTCCTTGGTGTTTCTGGGCAATGCGCGAGGGCGGAAAAGACCCCAGGCGCTACACGGATGTCGGGCATATTTAAGGAAGAGCCATGCGCTGTCAACCCAGCTACAACCACGAGGTTTACATCTGGTTAAAAAACAAACAAGCCTGTTTATTGTGCGACGAACGCAGCGAGGTGCCAGCGCCTGTCTGTGTGCCGTGCGAAGCCGAGTTGCCGTGGCTTGGCGACCAGTGCGAACGCTGCGCACTGCCGATGCCTATTGCCGGCCTCGATTGCGTGCAATGCAGCAAACGGTCACCCGCTTTCTCTCAGGTGATCGCCCCATGGCTGTACGACTTCCCGGTCGACAGCCTGATTACTCGCTTCAAACACAACGGCAAATGGCCAATGGGCCGGCTGCTGGCCGAACTGTGCGGGCACTTCATCCAGCATCGCTTCGATGAAGGCCAGCCGCGCCCGGACTGTCTTTTGCCTGTGCCGCTGGCCACCAAACGCCTGCGCCAGCGCGGTTACAACCAGGCCGCGATGCTGGCCGGATGGCTGGGCCAGCAACTGCAATTGCCTGTCGATGAACAGCACGTGCAGCGCAGCCGCGAGACCACCGCGCAACAGGGCCTCGACGCCAAAGCCCGCAAACGCAACCTGCGCGGCGCCTTCACGTTGAGCGACCCCGATTGGGTGCACGGCAAACACCTGGCGCTGGTCGACGACGTGCTGACCACCGGCTCGACGGCAGAGGTCATTGCTCGATTATTGAACAGCGCAGGTGCGCGACGGGTGGACGTATATTGCCTGGCGCGGACGCCCAAGCCTGGGGATTGAATGGGGATGTGCTCAAGAGCATGGGAAACGCGGCTGGAAATACAATATCGTTCCCAATCCAGAGTTCGGCGTTCTACACAATTCCTGATAAGCCCGGAAAATGAAGCGTTTGTGGGAGCGGACTTGTCCGCGAAGACGGTATTTCAAACAATGCATTTTCGGCGACTATATCGGCCCTTTCGCGAACAATGCGGATCGCCGCCCCGGTCGCACGGCCTTCGGCCAGAATCTAAAGCGGAAATGCGTGTAACGCCGAGTACTCCAGCGTAGGGACGCCTTTCTGAACGCTCCGCGTCCGCTTTTCGACGCCACGCACCAGAGCGATCATACTGCCCGCTCATCCCCAGCCTTCGCGGATCACCATGTCCCTGCCTCCTTTACTCACGCAACACATGGTCCGTCGCCCGCAACGTATTGCGCTGTTGCAGCACATTGCCGAGCAGGGTTCGATCACCCGCGCCGCGAAAAGCGCAGGGTTGAGCTACAAAGCCGCATGGGACGCCATCGACGAACTGAACAATCTGGCGCAAAAGCCGCTGGTCGAACGCAGCGTCGGTGGGCGTGGCGGGGGCGGCGCCAAACTGTCGGCCGAGGGCGAGCGGGTGCTGCGTCTCTATCAACGCGTGCAGGCAGTGCAGGCGCAAGTGCTGGAAGCCGCCGAAGACAGCAGCGATCTGGAGCTGCTCAATCGCCTGACCCTGCGCACCAGTGCGCGCAATCAGTTGCTGGGACGTATCGTCGCCATCACCCGTCAGGGCCATCATGATCAGATTCGCCTGCGACTGGCCGATGAGGTGTTTGTCGACGCGCAGGTGACCCACGACAGTACGCTGCACCTGGGGCTGGAAATCGGCACCGACGCAGTCGCGCTGATCAAGGCAGGCTGGCTGGAAGTGCATGCTGATAACGCAGAAGAAACAAATGGAAACAATTGCCTGATCGGGCAGATCGAAAGTGTGATCGACGCTGACGATGGCCCCAGTGAAGTGCGTATAAAGCTCCCGAGCGGCCAGACACTCTGCGCCCTGGCGACGCCTCAGCACCTGCAGGCTCAACAGCTGAAAACTGGCGTCGCGGTACAGGCACGATTCGCGGCATCGTTCGTGCTGCTGGGTATACCCTCTTAAACGCCGGCAAGTCATCACCGCGACACAATTCCGTCATATGCGCACACTAAGGTGGCTGCCATATTCGAGGGAGCCGTGATGATGAAACTATTAGAAGAAAATCAAACTACCGATCTGGAAAACCTGGTCGGCGCAAACCGGGTCGGCCTTACCCGTCGCGGCTTCATCAGCGCGGGCGCCTTGTGTGGGGCAGCGATGTTCCTTGGCGGCAATATCCTGAGCCGCACCGCTCTGGCCAACAGCGTCAGCGCCGCTTCCGGCGCATTGCCGGGTTTCGAGAGCATCCCCACCGCTACGGCCGACAGCATCAGTTTGCCAAAAGGCTACACGTCATCGGTCCTGATCAGTTGGGGCCAGCCGCTGCATGCGGGCGGCCCGGCGTTCGATCCGAGCGGCAAGGGCACCGCCAAGGCGCAGGAAGTGCAATTCGGCGACAACAACGACGGCATGTGCTTTTTCCCGATGCCGGGTCACAAAGACCGCGCACTGATGGCGATCAACAACGAATACACCAACTACCGCTACCTCTTCGATCATGGCAAGGAGCCACAGTCGGCTGAAGAGGTGCAGAAGGCACTGGCCGCAGAAGGCGTGTCTGTGATTGAGGTCCAGCAGAAAAACGGCAAATGGCAGTTCGTTCAGGACTCACGCTTCAACCGTCGTGTCCACGGCAACACACCGATCACCCTGAGCGGCCCGGCAGCCGGACATGACTGGCTCAAGACCGAGGCCGACATGAGTGGCAGCCACGTCCTCGGGACTTTCCAGAACTGCTCCAGCGGCCAGACGCCATGGGGCACGTACCTGACCTGTGAGGAGAACTTCACCGATTGCTTCGGCAGCAGCAACCCGGAGCAGAAATTCGATGCGGGCATGAAACGCTACGGCGTCGTGGCCGCCAGCAAGGAGATCAACTGGCACCCGCACGACCCGCGCTTCGACGTGGCGAAAAACCCTAACGAAGTGAACCGTCATGGCTGGGTGGTCGAGATCGACCCGTTCGACCCCAAATCGACGCCGGTCAAGCGCACGGCGCTCGGGCGCTTCAAGCATGAGAACGCAGCGTTCACGCAGACCAAGGGCGGGCGCGCCGTGGTGTACATGGGCGACGACGAGCGTGGCGAGTTCATCTACAAATTCATCAGCCGCGACAAGATCGATCACCAGAACCCGAAAGCCAACCGCAATCTGCTGGACCACGGCACCTTGTACGTCGCGCAATTCGACGCGGGCGACAGCAACCCGGATCATCCGAAGGGCAAAGGCCAGTGGATCGAGCTGACCCACGGCAAGAATGGCCTGGACGCCGCTGCCGGTTTCAATAACCAGGCTGAAGTGCTGATTCATGCGCGCCTGGCGGCCAGTGTCGTGAAAGCCACACGCATGGACCGTCCGGAATGGATCGTGGTCAGCCCCAAGGATGGCCAGGTGTATTGCACGCTGACCAACAACATCAAACGCGGCGATGAAGGTCAGCCGGTGGGTGGACCGAATCCGCGTGCCAAGAACCAGTACGGGCAGATCCTGCGCTGGAGCGAGGAAGGCAGCAATCCTTCGGCTATGGAGTTCGAATGGGACCTGTTCGTGGTCGCCGGCAACCCGACCGTGTATGCCGGTACGCCGCAGGCCGGGTCGAGCAACATCAACGCGCAGAACATGTTCAACAGCCCGGACGGCTTGAGTTTCGATCAGGCGGGTCGCCTGTGGATTCAGACCGATGGCGACTCCAGCAACAAAGGTGATTTTGCCGGCATGGGCAACAACCAGATGCTCTGCGCAGACCCAGCCAGCGGCGAGATTCGTCGCTTTCTGGTCGGGCCGGTCGGGTGCGAAATCACCGGTATCAGTTTTGCGCCGGACTACAAGACGATGTTCATCGGCATCCAGCACCCCGGCGAAAACGGCGGCTCCACCTTCCCCGAGCACCTGCCCAACGGCAAACCACGCTCATCGGTGATGGTGATCACCCGCGAAGATGGCGGCGTGATCGGCGCCTGATCGGCTTTAAGGTATGGCTTTTGTGGGAGCGGACCGGCGGGCTCAAACGATAAATTTCGGAAAATGCACCAGCCCCTTCGTGGACAAGTCCACTCCTACGGCCTTCGGCCAGAATCCAAAGCAGGCTTATGTACAACGCTCAGCGCTCCAAATGGGAGCAATAAGCAATTGTTCACTCAATCGATCAACCCGTTCACATCATAAAACGGGTACGGCCCGTCATAGTCCCCGAACACGACGTTATGGCTCACCAGGCCTTGCTCGGAATGCCAGCGGTGCAGCACGTAGCCTGCCGGTTCCAGGTTGAAATGGGCCGGGGCGGCTTCGTCGAGGTCCAGCACGATCTGGTGCGAGGTGCCGGGACAGATGCTCGCCACGCTGCCACCAAAACGCCGCTGCATCGGTCGATGCAAATGCCCGCACAGTAAACGCTCCACTTGCGGATGCTGAGCAATCACCCGTTCCAGCGCTGAAGCATTGCCGAACGGTTCGCGGTCCATGTGGCCGATGCCGGTGATAAACGGCGGGTGGTGCAGGATGATCACGGTCGGCACATACGGACGACGCGACAGTTGCGCATGCAGCCAGTCCAGCTGACAGTAATCCAGCTGCCCGCCATGCTCGCCGGGAATGGTCGTGTCCATGCCGATCAGTCGCACCGGGTACTTTTCCACCACCCAGTCCAGCGGCGCATTGGCCGACAACGGCAGGTACACCTGATCGGCAAACGCGGCCAGCAAGTGCTCGCGGTCATCGTGATTGCCTGGCACCAGATAGAACGGCATTTGCAGGCGCTCCAGTTCGGGTTTGAGGACCGCATATTCATCCTCGCGCCCGAAATCCACCAGGTCACCGCTGATCACCACGATGTCGGGGCGCTGCTTGCTGGCGTTGATATGCGCAACGGCGCGGCGCAGCGCGGCCAGCGTGTCGACCACCCCATAGGTCAGGCGCCCGTCGGCTTTGAGGTGCAGGTCGCTGATCTGGGCGATAAGAAACGGACGATTCACAATAATCTCTCGCAGGAAAACAATTTTATGAATGCAGGGTGAACAGCACTTGCGGTTCGACACTCAGGCCAATGACAGCGTTGGCGGCGTAAATCACGTTATCGGTGCTGTCCACCAACAACGGCTGCGGACCGCCGACATCGACCAGCAAGCGACTTTGCGCGCCCTGGAAAAACTGCCCGACCAGACGCCCCTGAAGATCGCCGCTTCCCGGCACCAGGCGCAGATGCTCGGGACGGCAATAGACCGTGCCCGGCATGTCAGCACCGTTCCAAGGCAGTTCGCCGCCGTTTACCTTGAGGCCAGACGCGGTGCGCGCGACCACGCTGAACGCATTCAGATTGCCGACAAACCCTGCGACAAATGCATTGGCTGGCTGTTGATAGATTTCCCTCGGCGTCGCCAACTGCGACACGCAGCCTTTTTCCATGACCAGAATCCGGTTGCCCAAGGCCATCGCTTCGCCCTGATCATGAGTCACGAACACCGACGTGATACCCAGCCCGCGCAGCAACTGGTCCAGCTCACTGCGCAAACGCTCACGCAACTGCGCATCCAGCGCGGCCAACGGCTCATCGAGCAGCAGCACCCGAGGACGCGGCGCCAGCGCGCGAGCCAGCGCGACCCGTTGGCGCTGCCCGCCGGACAGCTCGTTGACGCGACGATTGCCGTGCCCGGTCAGGCCGACCAGTTCCAGCAACTCGTCGCAACGCTTGTTGCGCTCGGCGGCCGACAAGCCGCGAATCTTCAGACCGTAAACAATGTTGCCGGCCACATCGAGATTGGGGAATAGCGCGTAATTCTGAAACACCATGCCCACGTCGCGGCGCTCGATGGGCAGGCGCGTGACGTCCTGGTCATCGAACAGCACCTGACCGACATCCGGTCGCTCAAGCCCGGCAATCAGCCGCAAGGTGGTGGTTTTGCCGCAACCGGACGGGCCGAGAATCGCCAGCGTCTCGCCGGGCTCGATGGTCAGGTGCAAATCCTGTACAGCAACGGTGCCGTCGGCAAATGCCTTGCGGCAGCCCTTCAGGCGAATGGTGGTTCCGCTCATCGGCTCTCTCCACGGGCAAGACGCGCGCTGATGGCCTGCAACGCAATAAGCAGCGGCACAATCAGCAACAGAAAAAGAAGGGTGTAGGCGCTGGCGACTTCCAGCCGGGCCGAGGCATAACTGTCGGCCAGCCCGACCGGCAGAGTCTTGGTCATTGGTGTGTGGAGCATCCAGGTCAGGTTGAATTCACCCAGCGACAGGGTCACGACCATCAGCACACCGGCAAGAATCCCGGCACGGCAGTTCGGCACCACAACACTGAAAAACCGCTTGATCGGCCCTGCGCCCAGGCTGGCAGCGGCCTCTTCAAGTACCGGCAACTGCTGACGCTGCATGACCGCCATGACCGGCCGGACCAGAAACGGCAGCGTGAACAGCACATGGCCGACCAGGATGAACAGCCAACTGCTGCGAAAGCTGCCGAACTGGCCGTAGGTCAGCAACAACGCAAGGGCGCTGGCCAGGCCGGGCATGGCGACCGGCAGCACCATCAGCTCTTCAAACGCCCGACTGAAGCGATTGTTCATGCGCACCAGCGCATACGCCGCCGGCACGCCGACCACGCACACGCAGATCGCGCAGGCCACCGCCAGTTGCAGCGACAGCCAGACCGTCGGCGAGTAGGCCTGCCAGACCTGTATCAGCCAGTCGAAGGTCAAGCCGCTCGACAGGCCCAGAAAATAATTACGGGTCACGCCAGCCAGTAGCGACAGGACCACCGGCACCAGCATGAACGCGCAGACCAATAGCGTGAACGCCAGTTGTGCAGCAAACAATGGAGAGCGTTTCACAAAGCGACTCCCGATTTACCGACCATGCGCCGCGCCAGCAACAGCACCGCCCAGGTCACCAGACCGAGGATCACCGACAGCGCGGCGGCCACGGTGAAGTTGGCGTAATTGGTGAACACGTTGTAGATCGCCACGGGGGTGACGTTCAGACGTGTGCCCAGCGTGAACGCCGTGCCGAATGCGCCCATCGACGTGGCGAAGCAGATCGCCCCGCAGGACACCAGCGCCGGTGTCAGGCCCGGAACGATCACATCGCAGACCACGCGCCAATGACCGGCGCCCAGGGAATGAGCCGCCTCTTCAAGGCTGCGGTCCAGGCTTTCACACGCCGCCATGACGGTGAGAATCACCCGCGGTATCGAAAAGTACAGGTAGCCGATGAACAGCCCGATGAGGGAATAGGCAAACACCCAGCGCTCACCGGCCAGTTGCAGACCGAGCGCGGCGAAGATGCCTTGGCGACCCGCCAGCAGAATCACCAGAAAGCCGACCACCACGCCTGGAAATGCCAGCGGAAAGGTCAGCAGTGCCACCAGCGCCGAGCGCCCAAAAAAATGATTACGCGCCAGAAACACCCCGCTGATGCCGCCGATCAGCAACGCCACAAGCGTCACCACCAGCGCCAGCAGACAGGTTTGCGCCAGACTGCCCAGGTACTGCCCACTGCTCAATACCTGCCAGTAACCGCTGCCATTGCCCTCGGTACTCTGCGCACCGAGCAGGATCAGATGGGTCAACGGCAGCAGCCAGAAGGCCAGTAATACCGCCATCGCCGGGGCCAGCGCCAGCGCAGCAGTCGGGCGCAGCCGCAGCCTGAAAAGTCCGCCCTTGCGCAGAGCCAGCGCGTCTTCCGGCGAGGCCGACATCACTTCACCTCACGCAGATAGCGGGCAGCGAACGCTTCCTGCACGGCGGCCATGTGCTGGTAATCCACCACACCGGCACGGGCGTAGTCGCTGTCCGGCAGGAACTGCGCGGCGACCTCGGCAGGCATCTTCGAACGCACCGGGCGCAGGTAAGCCTTGGCCCACAGTGCCTGACCTTCATCGGACAGCACGAAATCCAGCACCTTTTCGGCGTTGGCGCGGTGCGGAGCCTTGGCAACCATGCTCATTACGTAAGGCACGCCGATGGTGCCTTCCTTGGGAATCACGAAAGCAACATTAGCCTTGTCTTTGTAGCGTGCGCGGTAGGCGTTGAAATCATAGTCGACCAGAATCGGCAGCTCGCCGGACAGCACGCGAGCATATGCGGTCTGCTTGGGCACGATAGGCGAGTTCTTCGCCAGTTTCTGGAAGTAGTCGATGGCCGGGTCGAAGTTGTCCAGCGTGCCGCCCATGGCCTGGTTGATCGCGACGGCAGAAACGTAGCCGACGAAGGCGCTGGAAGGATCGAGGTAACCGACCATGCCTTTGTACTCAGGCTTGAGCAAATCAGCCCAGCTCTGCGGCACGGGCAGACCGCCCAGTGCGTCGACGTTGACCATGATGCCAAGGGTGCCGGAGTGAATGGCGAACCAGTGCCCTTGCGGGTCTTTCAGCCCGGCCGGAATGTCGTCCCAGTGCTTGGGCTTATACGTATCGACCACGCCAGCTTTCTGCGCTTGCAGGCCGAACGTCACGCCGTAATACACCACGTCGGCGACCGGTGCGGCCTGTTCGGCGACGATCTGCGCCAGCGCCTGCCCGGAGTTCTTGTTATCCAGCGGCACCTGCACGCCAGTGCTGTCGGCAATCGCCTTGAGCTGAGTGCCCCAGTCGGCCCACTCGGGCGGGCAGTTGTAGCAGATAGCAGTTTCGGCGGCCTGGGCGAGGCTGGCCGCACCGCATAACAGCAGTGCCGCGAGGGTTTTACTGAGGCTGAGCATGAAGCATCTCCTGGTAGGGCTGGGTGCTTTCGCCGGGCCGGATGTGGCACGGCAGACAATGAGAAACCGGTGGTGCCCCGGCAATCCCTGCCAGCAGTTGATCGATGACGATGTACGCCAGCTCGGCGATGGGCTGAACCACGCTGCACAGCGTCGGGTGCATCTGGGTGCCGAGCGCGATGCCGTCGAAGCCGATGACCGACAGACGCTCCGGAACACCCCAGCCGTTGCGGCGCAGCTCTGCAATCAGGCTGATGGCCAGCAAATCGTTGGAACAGACCAACGCGCTGGGCGCGTCCGGGCCACGCAGCAAGGGCTCGATCGTGGCGAAATCGGCGTTGGTATGGGCGGGCATTTCAATCACTGGCCGCGCCTCAAGCCCACGCTCATTCATCGCATCGCGATAGCCTTCGTAACGCAGGCGGGCGCGGTCGGACTGCATGACCGGGCCGGCAACCATGGCGACGCGCTGATGCCCGGCATCGATCAGATAACGCGTCGCCAGCGCCATGCCTGCGCGGTTATCCACAGACACCGCGCTGTAATCCTCATTGTCGGTCTGGTGATAGGCCAGCACGAACGGCGTGTCTTCACTGACCAGGCTCTCCAGCACACGGTTGTGCTCGGCGTCGGTCACGGTCAGGACCAACCCGTCGACCCGCTGGCGCAGCAGTTCTTCAACCACGGCGCTCTCGCGTTCAGCCGTGTAGTCGGTGGTCGCCAGCAGCAGGTTGTAGCCCCGCGCCCGCGCCGCCCGCTCCATGGCCTGAAACTGTTCGGCAAACACCGGGTTGAGCAGGTTCGGCACCACCACGCCAATCAGGTTGGTGGTTTGCAGACGCAACTGTCTGCCGAGCCGGTTGGGGCGAAAACCCAGCTCACGGGCAGCGGCAAACACCCGCTCGCGGGTTTCGGCGCGCACCACATCAGGGCTGGCGAAGGCGCGTGCGGCGGTGGCCCGGGACACCCCGGCCAGGCTTGCAACCTCTTTCAAATCAGTCATCGTCGCTCGCTTGAGATCGATCTCATTGGCGGCGACTGTAAGCGTCCAACATGGCTGAATGGCGAACGGCTGATGACCGTTCAATGACAATCTGCCCCTTGAGCACTTTAATCGGATGGGTTTGGCGAACCGGGACCGGTCTGCGTTACCATCAGCGGTCCGACGCGGCAACCTGCTGCGCGCAGGAGTAGTCATGGCTCACCCGTTTGCAACACTCACTCCCGATCTGGTGCTGGATGCCGTCGAAAGCATCGGTTTTCTCAGCGACGCACGCATCCTGGCGCTCAACAGTTACGAAAACCGCGTGTATCAGGTCGGTATCGAAGACGGTCAGCCGCTGATCGCCAAGTTCTACCGACCGCAGCGCTGGACCAACGAGGCCATTCTCGAAGAACACAGTTTCACCTTCGAACTGGTTGATGTCGAAGTGCCCGTCGTCGCGCCCATGGTGCATAACGGCGAAACCCTGTTCGAGCATGCCGGCTTTCGCTTCACGCTGTTCCCGCGCCGGGGCGGACGCGCGCCAGAGCCGGGCAATCTGGATCAGTTGTACCGCCTCGGTCAGTTGCTGGGCCGTATTCATGCGGTCGGCTCGACCAAACCGTTCGCGCATCGCGAAGCACTGGGCGTGAAGAATTTCGGCCATGACTCGGTCAATTACCTGCTGGAAAACAACTGCATCCCGCGTGGCCTGCTGCCAGCCTACGAGTCGGTGGCCCGCGACCTGCTCAAACGCGTCGAAGACGTCTACGCCGCAACGCCGCACAGCAACATCCGCATGCACGGCGACTGCCACCCCGGCAACATGATGTGCCGCGACGAAATGTTCCACATCGTCGATCTGGACGATTGCCGCTTGGGCCCTGCGGTGCAGGACATCTGGATGATGCTCGCCGGCGACCGCCAGGAACGCCTCGGCCAGCTCTCCGAATTGATGGACGGCTACAACGAATTTCACGATTTCAACCCGCGCGAACTAGCCCTTATCGAACCGCTGCGCGCGCTGCGCCTGATGCATTACAGCGCCTGGCTGGCACGTCGCTGGGATGACCCGGCGTTCCCCCACAGCTTCCCGTGGTTCGGCACCGAGCGTTACTGGGGCGACCACATCCTGGCCCTGCGCGAGCAGATGTCGGCGTTGAATGAAGAACCGCTGAAACTGTTTTGATCTGTGGAGCGTGAGGCACGATAGCCCCGACTATCGTGCGACGCTCTGCGTCGACATGCGGTTCTGAACGCTCTGCGTCCGATCTTGAGCGAGCGGCGCCGCACAGATGTCATGGATCAGTCGAATCTGTGTATAACATCGAGCGCTGCAGCGTCAGTACAACCAAAACCACCCACCCCACACTAAAACCGGAATTTTCTGCATTCAAGGGACGCTCCATGCAAGCCGCCAATCCGCGCCGAGGTTACATATTAGGCCTGAGTGCCTACACCATCTGGGGCCTGTTCCCCATCTACTTCAAAGTCATCGCCGCCGTTCCGGCCATCGAGATCATTATCCACCGCGCGCTCTGGTCGGCACTCTTCGGCTCGATCGTGCTGATGTTCTGGAAACACCCCGGCTGGTGGCGCGACCTGCGCAACAACCCGCAGAGGCTGGCCGTGCTCGCGCTGAGCGGCACGCTGATTGCCACCAATTGGATCGTCTACGTCTGGGCGGTGAACAACGGGCGCATGCTTGAGGCCAGCCTCGGCTATTACATCAACCCGCTGGTCAACGTGCTGCTCGCCATGGTGCTGCTGGGCGAGCGCCTCAGGCGCCTGCAAATGCTGGCCGTCATCCTCGCCGCCATAGGTGTCGCGCAGCAGGTCTGGCATATCGGCAGCCTGCCGTGGGTATCGCTGGCGCTGCCATTGACCTTCGCGTTCTACGGGCTGATCCGCAAGAAAGCACCGGTCGCCGCCCTGCCCGGCCTGGTCGTCGAAACCTGGATGCTGGTGCCGCTGGCGCTGATCTGGCTCGCGCTCAACCCGATGGCCGTGAGCGCGCAACCCGAATTCTGGACCACCACGCAAGCCCTCTGGCTCGCCGCCGCCGGCCCGGTCACGCTGATCCCGCTGGTATGCTTCAATGCCGCCGCCCGCCACTTGCCGTTCACCACGCTGGGCTTTCTGCAATACATCGCACCCACGCTGGTTCTATTGTTGGCCGTGCTGCTGTACGGCGAGCACCTGACCACCAGCACTATCATCACCTTCGTTTTCATCTGGGCGGGGCTGGCGATCTACAGTGTGGATATCTGGCTGAAATCCCGCGGCCGCCACTGATCAAAAAACAGACAAATCTACGCAGGCCACGCAGAACGTGGCCTGCGCAGGGTTCTCCAAGGGTTATCCACAGGCAGACTCACCTTATCTGTGCACAAGCCTTTGAAACTGTTGAATTTTTGATCAATCTTCGCAAAGCCACTGTGCGCATGGCGCGCAACGCTATTCCCCCAGGTTATCCACAGGCAGGTGCACGATTAACTTGGATAACCTGGGTATGCCAACGCGCCAGTTGAATGATGCACCTTTTTTGGTACATTCCAGCTGCACCGAAGTGGGAAATGAGCCCGTACGTGAATGGCTGACCGATCTGCCTCGCGATGATCGTAAGGCCGTCGGCACGGATATCAAGGCTGTTCAGTGTGGATGGCCAATAGGCATGAGTGAACCGGCACATTGGCTCTGACTTCGATGACTTTCTTGCCGAGCAAGGCTTTGCGGAGGAGGTTTCTGCCGCTGCCCTCAAACGGGTTATTTCCTGGCAGATCGCTGAGGTCATGAAACAGCAGAAGGTTACCAAAAAGGCTCTCGCCGAGCGTATGCACACAAGCCGAACCGCGGTAGACCGCGCTCTGGATCAGGATGATCCGGGGATGACACTCGCAACGCTGGCCAGTGCTGCAAGAGCACTGGGTCAACGGGTCGAGGTCAGACTGGTCCCGGAGCAAAAAGCCAAGCGCGCCTGAGCACAATCAGTTGCAGGAATCACTCCTCACTCCGCAACACCAACTCCACCATCAGATCATCAGCCAGTGTCTCTAGCCCGGCCTGCAGATCGTCCAGCGACAAGCCCACCGGAACGCCCAATACGGCGTCAGCGTGGAACAGCACCTCGCTGCTCATGGGCGCAGGCGCTACGTCGGTGATCAAGTGTTCGACGTTGACGCCCTTTCCGGCCAGCAGGCGGGTGATGTCGCGTACGATGCCGGGGCGGTCGTTGCCAACCAGTTGCATGCTGATCGGTCGCGTGGTGCCGCTGGTCTCGACCACGCTGTCGGCCAGCAGCATGCGAATGCCGTGGGCTGAAAGTGCGTTCAGCGCCTTGATCAGGTCGTCGTACTGCTGCGGTTCGACGCCGACCTTGAGGATCCCGGCGAACTGCCCGGCCATGCGCGACATGCGGCTTTCCAGCCAGTTGCCGCCGTGCTCGGCAATGCACTGGGCAATTCGTTCGACCTGGCCCGGTTTGTCTGGGGCAACCAGCGTTACAACGAGATGATCCACGGTGACTTCCTCTTTCTGTGCAGATGATTTGAAAATCGGCAATCGCCTGAGTATAGGCACGCCTGCGCACTCGCTCATACCCGGCAATCGTGTACGATTTGCCACGCTTTACCGAACAACCTTGAGCGCCTTCGAGAGCGCCAGAAACCGTAAGGTGACTCGTTATTCAGTTTCAGTCGTTTAATGACATATTAAGAGACGTTTTCACACGGACATAGGCTCATGTAGTATCCGTCAGCGCGTACTACATAACATCAAAACCAATAACAGAGCGCTCCCCCGAGTGTGCTCGACCCTGCTGAGCAGAGTGAGGCCAGTGCAATGACTGAGTACGTTCAAGTCGGTGACCTGCAAGTCGCCAGAGTGCTGTTCGACTTCGTGCAGAACGAAGCCATCCCCGGAACCGGCGTTGATGCCGACGCGTTCTGGGCCGGTGCGGACCAACTGATCCACGACCTTGCACCCAAGAACAAGGCACTGCTCGCCCAGCGTGATGAATTGCAGGCGCAGATCGATGCCTGGCACCAGTCACGTGCTGGCCAGGCGCACGATGCCTCGGCTTACAAAGCCTTCCTCCAGGAGATCGGCTATCTGCTGCCAGAAGCGGCGGACTTTCAGATCACCACGCAAAACGTCGACGAAGAAATAGCCACCATGGCCGGCCCGCAACTGGTGGTGCCGGTGATGAACGCACGCTTCGCGCTGAATGCTTCGAACGCGCGCTGGGGCTCGCTGTACGACGCGCTTTACGGCACCGATGCCATCAGCGAAGACGGCGGCGCGGAAAAGGGCAAGGGCTACAACAAGGTGCGCGGCGACAAGGTCATCGCTTTCGCCCGCGCGTTTCTTGATCAGGCCGCGCCTCTGGCCGCCGGCTCGCATGCTGACTCCACCGCTTACAAATTGATCGACGGCAAGCTGGTCATCAGCCTCAAGGGTGGCAGCAACACCGGGCTGCACGATGACACACAACTGATTGGTTTTCAGGGCGACGCCTCGGCGCCGTTCGCGGTGCTGCTCAAGCACAACGGCCTGCATTTCGAATTGCAGATCGACGCCGCAAGCCCGGTCGGCCAGACCGACCCGGCAGGCGTGAAAGATATCCTCATGGAAGCTGCGCTGACCACCATCATGGACTGCGAAGACTCCATCGCGGCGGTGGATGCCGACGATAAAGTGGTCGTCTACCGCAACTGGCTGGGCCTGATGAAGGGTGATCTGGCTGAATCGGTGTCCAAGGGCGGTGAAACCTTCACCCGCACCATGAACCCGGACCGGGTCTACACCACGCCGCAAGGTGGCGAAGTTACGCTGCACGGCCGCTCGTTGCTGTTCATCCGCAACGTCGGCCACCTGATGACCATCGACGCGATTCTCGACAAGCATGGCAACGAAGTGCCGGAAGGCATTCTCGACGGTCTGCTGACCAGTCTGGCGGCGATCCACAACCTCAACGGCAATAACACGCGCAGCAACAGCCGCAGCGGTTCGATGTACATCGTCAAACCAAAGATGCACGGGCCGCAGGAAGCCGCATTCACCAACGAGCTGTTCGGGCGTATCGAGCAGGTGCTGGGCTTGCCGCGCAACACGCTGAAAGTCGGGATCATGGACGAGGAGCGCCGCACTACGGTCAACCTCAAGGCCTGCATTCAGGCGGCCAGCGAGCGCGTGGTGTTCATCAACACCGGCTTCCTGGACCGCACCGGTGACGAAATCCATACCTCGATGGAAGCCGGCCCGGTGGTGCGCAAAGCGCAGATGAAAGCCGAAAAATGGATCTCGGCCTACGAAAACGCCAATGTTGATATCGGCCTGAGATGCGGCCTGCAAGGCCGTGCGCAGATCGGCAAGGGCATGTGGGCCATGCCCGACCTGATGGCTGCCATGCTGGAGCAGAAAATCGCTCACCCGCTGGCTGGCGCAAATACCGCCTGGGTGCCCTCGCCGAACGCTGCTGCGCTGCACGCCCTGCACTATCACAAGGTCGATGTGTTCGCCCGTCAGGCCGAACTCGCCCAGCGCGAACAGGCCTCGGTGGATGACATCCTGACCATACCGCTCGCGCCGAACACCGACTGGACAGCGGAAGAAATCCAGAACGAACTGGACAACAACGCGCAGGGCATTCTTGGCTATGTGGTGCGCTGGATCGATCAGGGCGTGGGCTGCTCGAAAGTCCCCGACATCAACGACATCGGCCTGATGGAAGACCGCGCCACGCTGCGCATCTCCAGCCAGCACATGGCCAACTGGCTGCGTCATGGCGTGGTAACCGAAGCCCAGGTGCTGGAGAGCCTAAAGCGCATGGCGCCGGTGGTGGATCGCCAGAACGCCAACGACCCGCTGTACCGCCCACTCGCACCAGACTTCGACAGCAACATCGCCTTCCAGGCGGCTGTCGAACTGGTCATCGAAGGCACGCGACAGCCCAACGGCTACACCGAGCCGGTGCTGCATCGCCGCCGTCGCGAGTTCAAGGCAATGAACCGGCTGTAATGCTCTACAGCCATGACACCGGAGGGGCGGCTTGCTGCCTCTTCGGGATCGTCAAAAGGCTGGAACCGAATCCATGTCCCGACCACCCAGCTCCACAGGCCCGAAAACCTCCCGCCCAGCTAACTGAGGAGGTTTAAGGCACCTGCCCCGCCTGACCGCCAAAAGGGAGCAACCCGCGAGTCAGCGCCGCAAATCCCCCGCCCACGAGCAAACACGCTTCCCCGTGCCGCCCTGGCAATTTGAATGTGCTGCCTGCCGCTACGGCGTCCTGGCGAGCACTTTTCAATACGTTTTACGCACCACCGAATGCGCAGTGTCGATTACTACCACCACCTGTATTGATCTGTCGACCTTGATATCTGAGCCGATGGAGCCCGCTCATGACCTTAAGAATCAATACGTCTTCTGTTAAGCCCGCTGTACCTCTCGAAACAAGATCAACCTCACGGCCGAAACAACCTCCCACCCCCGTAGAACCGCCTGAACCTCCTGTCGTGGCAAACCCCTCAGCCCCCCGATCAGCACCCGGCGTCCAGCAGGCGCATGGGCTGAAAACGCACGTCGCCAGCAAGCTTTCCGAACGGCAGACCCAATTCAGTCTTGGTATTCCCGGCACAGGTCGCACGATCAATCGGCCCTTGCGAAGCGGGGTCCCGGAGGGTGAAGCCGGCACAGCGAATGATCAGGCTGACGATCCGTTGCTGAAAGAGGCGCATGAACTGCAGCGCCTGGCCGAATCGGCGCTGACCAGCCTGAAGGGAGCGCCGACATCACTCTGGGAGCGCCCCGCTCCGTCAAAGGCAAGGCGTCTGACGACCAAGGTGTTTCCGTGGCTCAAGCCTGCCGCGCTGAGCGAGGTGGTCAGCACCGACAGCAAGTCCAGAGGCAAAGCCGAAGCCAACCCCCCGCAGCACAGCCCCGAAGCCATCGCCACTGCCGTTGAAGAGCTGAGCACTCGACTGGATCATCAAAGCAAGGTGCTCGCCACGGCGACCCACGCGCTGGTGGCGGCGCGGGCACATCTTGAATCGCTCGAACACGCCACCCCGCACTCGTCGACCGAGCGACTGGACCAGGCCAGAGCCCGCGTCAAGCAAGCCGATGGGACGACTCGTCTGGCCGGCCAGCAACTTCGGGAGCTGATCCAGGGCACGGAGGTGCTGCAACTGGGCGCACTGAGCGAGGGGCAAGATCAAGTTGAACAGCAAGCCGGGTTCTCCCGGGAATGGCTGACTGATCTGCGCACACGCATGCAGGCGGTGGATGCCCGTTTTGCCAACCGGCATGCGGCTATCGCCATCGAACTGGAGCTTAAAGTGGCGGAGACGCGCGAGCTGATCTCACTCGACCACGACATGACCATGGCTGAACGCGCCGCCGCGCACGCCAACGCACAACTCGCTGCGCTGCGTGCCCAGCGCCGGGAAGCCCCCGAAGGCTCGGCCGAAGCTGGCAGGTTGGACACACACATTGAGCAGGCGCTTGCAGAGCGCTCACAGGCCATGCAAACCCATCAGCAGCTGGCAAAAAGACTGGTGCGGGTCAGTGCCGATTGTGCGCGTTTGAACGACGAGATCGGCGAGCTGCACCAGCAACTGGCCATCGTCAGCGGCGAGCGCTCGGTACTCAAGACTCTCGAACAGCAATTGCCTGCCCCGGAACAAACGACCGCGCCGCTAAAAGCGGATGCCGAAGCGCGCATCGACAAAACCGCTCTCAAGAAAGTCCGCGAGCAGTACCTCGCCAGTCAGCTCGGCGAAGCCAATGCTTTTGCAGCGGCCGGCGCGGAGGACATTCAACCGGCCCTGCAACGCATTGCCGATCGTCTGCAGGGCACCCCGCCGCCAACAGCGCTGCCGGCCTTCGCCGTGGTCGAGATCGTGACTTCAGCGCTGGCAGCGCTGACGGGTAACGACGCAACCCGCGCCAGGCGCGTGCTCGACCTGCTGAACCAGCACCCGCTGGAACATTGGCCGCGGGTTGCCGAGGACCTGGCGAAGTCGGTCAGAACCCGCAGCGCAAAAAACAACAGCGTTCAGCAGGACACCGTCAGTTTTTGCCGAAAACTGGCAACTGTGCCGCGCGGCATGGAAATCCTCCAAGTGCTGTCCAGCGAAGGCGCTGCACCGATAACAGCCGAGCGTGCCAACCCCCTGCGGGTGTTCTGGAATGCCGATGAAGCGCAGCAAACCGAGCCCGACAGCAAGGTCAAAGCCTGGCTGCAAACCGCCAAACAGGTGGCACGCAGCACGCTGGATGGAGACGAGAAGTCATTCGACGATGTGGATCACGCCGCCTTCAATGCGGTTCGTAACGGCTATTTCAGCAACGCCCCCGGCACGCCTTACGCGCAACATGATCAGCGCCTGAAAAAAGCGACGGCGGAATGGGTGATGCGCGCTGTGGCGGCCAACACCCCGGAGCAAACAACGGCAACTGCACCGGCGAAAAGCTCGTTGCCGCGCCGTCTCATCCCCACGCTGAACAAGACCCCCTTTGCCAAATCGACGCTGGATCGGGCCTACTCGGTGGGCGAAAGCATGGGCCTGCAATCACCCAGAAAGCAGGTTGATCAGGTTATTTCCGCGCGTATCAGCATGCTGGAAGAAACGCTGAAAAACGCCAAGCGCGCACCGGGACTGCAACTTGAAATCTCGGCAGCCCACGCCATGCTTGATCACCTTAAATCTCTGGAGAAGAAAGGCACTCACCTGTCGCAGGTGACGCTTAAAAAGCGCGATGGCAAATCGATGCAAAGCCTGCTCAAGGCCCGCGTTCAGCAGCAGCGGCTATCACAGATATGGGATAAGCCGGACGCGAACGGCAAGCGCGCAGTCAACATACTGCACAAAGCTCAGCACATCGAACTGCCGCCGCTGTACAGCGAACTGGCCAACAGCAAGCTGTCGGTCTACGAAGCCATCAATCGTGTCGATGAGCACCTGCGCGAGATATTGCCGCCAGCGCTGCAACCTGCTCAGTCTGTTGAAGAGGTGCTTGATCAGGACTTGAGCGCGGCGATAAAACTGCTAAAAATCCGGCACTTGAGCGAGAAAAGCGACATCGTGACGTTTTTCAAGCCGTTCATTCTTGAAAGCCGCCTGCGCGACCGGCTGCGGCTGGGCGGCGGAGGCACGCTGGGCGTAGGCTTGCCGTCGCTGCCCTACAGCTTGATATCGCCCATCGTGTCACCGATCTTTTCGGCAGAGAAATCTCGCAGTGACGAAGCGTTTGCCCAGCTGTTCATGCCGATTCTGGGCATGGAAATGTCCTTCGGCAAAGCACGAACCGAAGCCGCCGAGGCCACCATCGGTGTGGCGGCAGGAAGTGCGGTTGCAGACGGTGTGGCGATACAGGCTGCGCTCACTGGCCGCTTTACCGCTCAGGAAACTCAAACCAGCTCGACCCTCATGCGTTTTTTTCGCACCCGTCACAAGGACGATGAAATGCGCGGCAACATGCTCAACGCGCTGGACAGTATGGTGCGCTGGGACATCATCGACCCGCAAAAGGGCCCGCGTTACGCCGGGCCGCTGGAAGCCATACTGGCGCGTAACCCGAAGGTCTCTATCAGCCAGATCGATGCGACGTCCAGCACCCGCAACGTCGCGGCGCGTGTGGCATTGCGCGTCCCGGCGGTACGCTTCAAGGATGGCGCCAGTCACGCCTCTCAAACCCTGACGCCGGAGCCCTCGGTGTACGTCGAAGCGGATCGAATCAAGGAAACACGCACGGAAACCGGCGGATTCATCAGCGTTGTCGGCGCCAAGGGTGACACCGCTCAGCAACGGGTGGGGGTCACCACCAACCTGAACTTTGCACCGATTGCCAGCTCGGCCACGCCAGCAGAAAAAGGTGCCAACCATGGGGTTCAGGGTCAGGGGCTGGGTTTGCAACTGGGCATGTCCCGGGACCTGGCCTGGGCACTGGAAAAGAACGAAATATCGCCCTTCCTGATTGGCGACAAACAGGACGCCGATCTGGACCGACATTACTCCACGCCACGCGACATGCAGGCCGAAATCAGCGCCAACCGCGACCTGTGGTTGATGCGCTGCATCGAGACACTGGAGCCGGACGAGACCGGCAACAAAGACACGCCGGACAATCGCTTGCGCGCGGCCATGCTGCTTGATGCTTTCGAGGCAACGATCAAGCGTCTCGGCAAGGAAAGTCATTACTGCCAGTACAACGTCAACTACTCGATGAAAGGCCGGGCGGGTGCCGAGATAGACGGGTATCGCGGCATTCAGGCGCTGGCCAGGCAGCGTGGCGACTTGCAGGCGGCGGAAAAGGCTCAGCAGGCCATCGACGATATCCTGCTGACCAAAGAGACGTGGCGACCGCTGGTATTGATCGTTCGTGAACGAGCGCGGGATTCTACGGTTGTCGGCTGGCGCAACCTGCTGCGGTGGCAGAAGCTGTCCAATGTCGACGGTCAGCGTACCGCGGCCCAGTTTCCGCCGCCTTGAAACAGGAAACCCGGTCGTGCCAGCGCAACGGCACGACCGTCAGTCAGGTGTGCGGATCAGCTTTTCAACTCATGCCCAGCTCACGCTTGACCATTTGCACCAGTTGTTTGGTGTTGAGCGGCTTGAGCAGAAAATCCACCACGTTCAGGTGCATGGCGTCGATGGCATCGCGCACGTTGGCGTCGCCAGACACAATAATGATGGGCAGCTCGGCGCGTTTCGATTCACGAACCTTGCGGATCAAGTGCAAACCGTCGAACGGGGCCATGCGCAGATCGGTGATCAGCAGCCCGATGGACTGATGGGTTTGCAGCATTTCCAGCGCAATATCGCCGCCGGGCGCGGTCATGCAGCTGATGTCGTTGAGACTCAGAATTTCAGCCAGCAGCTCGCGTGCGTCACTGTCGTCGTCAACGATCAGTACCCGTTGCGGTGTGCTGCGACCGGGCGTCAGCATCACCTCTTTGAGGGCGCTGCGTTCGTCGTCGCTCAGAATGTCGTTATCAATCATTGCAGTCTCATCATTCCCTGAACTAATCCGACAGCAGACTTCGCTCAATCTGCGATGTATTTCGTCGGCTTCCCGGCCAGTTGCAGCTCACCATCCCTTGCACTCGTCAAATCAGTCGTTGCGCAACAGCGGTGCTACTGTCGCTTGGCTCAGGCGTAAGACTTACGTCCAATGGGCACTGTGCTGCAAGCGGTCGACCATGGTCGCCAATAACAAGAACGCGGAACAGGCCATGAGCAAGGCAGATGCTTTTACCCAGGCAGGCAAAACGGCCGTGTTGCAGAACATACACGGCACCATGCAGTTCCTGCAAAAATTCCCGCCCTTCAATCAGATGGAAAATGCCCATCTCGCCTACCTGGTAGAACAGTGTCAGCTCAGGTTCTACGCTGCCGATGAGAGCATCATCAAGCCTGGCGATGGGCCAGTAGAACATTTTTACGTCGTCAAACAAGGCAGAGTTGCAGGCGAACGTCCGCATACTGCCAAGGGTGGCACCGAGACGACCTTCGAAATCACCACCGGCGAATGCTTTCCGCTGGCGGCTTTACTCGGTGAACGAGCGACCCGAACCGAGCATCGCGCGGCCGAAGACACCTTCTGCCTGCAACTGAACAAACAGGCGTTCATCAAGCTGTTCGCGCTGTCCACCACGTTCCGCGACTTCGCCCTGCGCGGGGTCAGCAGCCTGCTGGACCAGGTCAATCACCAGGTCCGCCAACGCGCCGCCGAAACCCTCGGCACGCAGTACTCGCTGAACACGCGCCTCGGTGAACTGGCCATGCGCCACCCGGTGATGTGCAGCCCTGAAACGCCGATGCGGGAAGCCGTGAAGCTGATGCACGAGCAGCAGGTGGGCAGCATTGTGATTGTCGACGAGCAGCAGTCGCCACTGGGTATTTTTACCCTGCGCGACCTGCGTGAAGCGGTCGCCGATGTGCATGCCGACTTCAGCGCCCCCGTCAGACACACCATGAGCCTGGCGCCCTTTCACCTGAGCCCGGATGCCAGTGCCTTTGACGCCGCCATCGCCATGACCGGGCGACATATTGCGCATGTCTGCCTGGTCAGAGACGGGCGACTGTGTGGCGTGGTGTCGGAGCGCGATCTGTTTTCATTGCAGCGGGTCGATCTGGTGCACCTGGCGCGCACCATCCGCACGGCGCCGCGCATTGAAACGCTGAGCGGCCTGCGGGGCGACATCATTCAGCTGGTCGATCGCATGCTGGCGCACGGCGCCTCTTCGACGCAGATCACTCAGATCATCACCTTGCTCAACGATCACACGGTGTGCCGGGTGATCGAGCTGACGCTTGAAGAAACCGGCGACCCCGGCGTGCCGTTCAGCTGGCTGTGTTTCGGCAGCGAAGGGCGACGTGAACAGACGCTGCACACCGATCAAGACAACGGCATTCTTTTCGAAACCAGCGATGCGACGCAGACGGAGCAGATTCGTCGGCAGCTGCTGCCCATTGCCGAGCGCATCAACCAGAGCCTGGCGCAATGCGGCTTCACGCTGTGCAAAGGCAATATCATGGCTGGCAACCCGGAGCTGTGTCTGTCCCGTGCGGAATGGGCGAGGCGCTTTGCTGCTTTTATTCGCGAAGCGACACCGGAAAACCTGCTGGCGTCGAGCATTTATTTCGATCTGCGTGTGGTCTGGGGTGATGACAGCGGCTGCGAGCAATTGCGCCGTGGCGTGCTTGAGCAGGTCGCGGATAACCGGCTTTTTCAGCGCCTGATGGCTGAAAACGCGCTGCGTCAGCGCCCACCGGTGGGCCGCTTCAAGGATTTCGTGCTGGCCCGCAAAGGCAGCGAGAAGGACACACTGGACCTCAAGACTGAAGGCCTCACGCCCTTTGTCGATGGCGCGCGCCTGCTGGCGCTGGCCAACGGGATCGGGGCCAACAACACCCAGGAACGTCTGCGGCAACTGGTCGAGCGCGAAGTCATCGACCCGCTGGATGGCGCGGCTTACGAAGAGGCTTATCACTTCATCCAGCAAACCCGCATGCAGCAGCATCAACTGCAAAGCCGCCAGAACCTCGCTTACTCCAACCGCATCGACCCGGACACGCTCAACCATCTGGACCGACGCATCCTGCGCGAGTCGTTCCGTCAGGCGCAGCGGCTGCAAACCAGCCTGACCCTGCGTTATCAGCTATGAATCTGTTCGAATGGCTCAGGCCGCGTCGCAAGCCAGCGCCACTGCACGCTCATCAACTGCAGCGGCTTGAACAACTGCTCGTTTGCGCGCGGCTCAGTGACAAGCCGTTGCGCCAACAACGCTGGGTGGTGCTGGATCTGGAAACCAGCGGTTTGAACATGAACCGCGATCAGGTGCTGTCCATCGGGGCGGTCGTCATCGAGGACGGAGCCATCGATCTGGGTCAGCAGTTCGAACGCACCCTGTTGCGCGTCGACCATAAAGTCAGCCCGGCGGTGTTGATTCATGGCCTGGCGCCCAGCACGATTGCGGCGGGCAGCGAGCCAGCCCAGGCGTTGCTGGATTTCATGGAGTTTGTCGGCGACAGCCCGATTCTGGGTTTTCATGCGCCGTTCGATCAGCACATGCTGGCGCGGGCACTGAAGGAAAGCCTGGGCTACCACCTGCAGCACCCGTTTTTCGACGCCGCCGAAATCGCCCCGATGCTGTTCGAGCAGGCCAACCTGCGGCATGCCGGGCTCGACGACTGGACCCGCTATTTCGGCCTGAACGCCGAAGAACGCCACAACGCCAGCGCCGATGCTTTGGTCACCGCCGAGTTGGCGCTGATCCTCTTCAGCCACGCCCGCCGCCAACAGATCGACAGCCCCTTGCGACTGGCAGAATCACTGGGGCAATGGCGCAGACGCAAACAGTCGCATTCGTTCTGATGGCAACTGCTTCTCGCGTGTGCATTGGCACGACACACGCTTCAGCACTCGGCATAAGCCTTGTGGGAGCTTGCTCGCGAAGGCTATATTTCAGACACAGAAAACGCCGCAGATGTACCGACCCAT
>NZ_LGLN01000011.1 GCF_001293775.1 Pseudomonas syringae pv. cilantro | reverse complement strand
TTCAGCCTCTGCAACAGGATGCTTTCAGCACCCTGCAACACGCGCCCTTCCTAAAAGGCCTTTTAAAACCTTTTAAAGGTAAGGGGGGGATGCTCCAGTTGACCGAGCTGTGCCGTTCCCTTGAAGACGATTTGAACGCGCTGGCCGAAGATCAAGTGCTGGCCCAGGCGAACAGACATCCCTACACCCTTCTACCGGTTCGGATGGTTCGGCAACGCACAAGCGCCGGCACCGTTTTTCTTCGCTGGCAGGAGATGGGCACTCGGCAGATGGGCGTCAATGTCTGGTCCAGCTTACTGACCGATCCCAGAACCCCCGAATCACTGCTCCAGGATCTGCACGCCATGGAACAGCAACGCGTCGCTTTGAACATGCAGATCAGTCTGGTCCATAGCATCGGCCGTCAGGCTGCCGAGTGTGCCGAGAAGATGGCCCAGGCTGATGCCGTTTACGCAGAACGGCTGCAACAGATCAACCAATCCCGCGTCGCCAATGTCTCTCAGGAGTAATTGCAATGACTGAATCAATCGTCACTTCTTCCAACGCTAACGTGACTTCCGAGGTCAGCATCGAAATGGTCAAGGGCCAGCCCATGACGACCAGCGTCGATATCGCATCGCACTTTGGGAAGCTGCATAAGAATGTAATCAAGGCCATCAAAGCCCTTGATTGTACGGACTCTTTTCATAAGCTCAATTTTGAGCCCATACAAATTGACGTTGATTTAGGTATGGGTAGAACGCGTAAAGACCCAGCATTCCGCATTACCCGCGATGGCTTTACTTTTCTGTGCATGGGGTTCACCGGCAAGGAAGCTGCACGCTGGAAGGA
>NZ_LGLN01000067.1:300635-301952 GCF_001293775.1 Pseudomonas syringae pv. cilantro | reverse complement strand
ATTGCTCGCCAGAGATGCCTCGCTAAATCAGATCCTCATTTTTTTCTAGGTGGGGTTCGTGGCGCGGATACGATAAAATTTGCTTCAGTGGGCCTTATGGCGGCAGGCAGTACATTCCAGCTTGCGGCAGGAATTCTTCCCGCCAGCTCATTTACATTGATTGCAATGAGCCCGTGGTTTAGCGTAACAATTCTGCTGACAGGCGCGATTTACCTGTTGACCACTATGATGTTGAATTACTTCAAGCAAGATAGCGTTGGATGGTGGCTGCGGAGATGTGGCTGGTCCAACTCAATCAATTACCGTTATCCAGCAGAAGCAGTTGGTAAACTTGAAGAAAAACTTGCGCTGCTTGCGATACAGCTGAGCCCTCAGATTCATGTAAAAAGCACCACGCGCGACGAGGACCATTATTTTGGCAGAGACAGCCCTTACAGGGCTCCGGTGCAATACGGCGCTGGCGTGCAAATCCTTCTGCCAAGTGCGGTGCGCGGACAATCAGTGCATTTCAATATAATCAGTAGTAAACGTCCATTTGGCGTGCTGCCTGTGGCAAATATTGATAGCCCAATACTCGATCCATTTCTGGAAAGAGGACAGTTCAAGAAAGCTGACCAATTCAGAAAACTTGTCAATCAGCCGGCTCGCAAAGCCCAAGAAGATTTCACATTTCCGCTTATGCCTCCTGAAGGTGAAGACGTTGTATGGGAAACCTGGGTACCTCTTGAGAAGGACGCAACGTATCTGGAACTAAAAATATGGTATCCCGACAGCCTGATAAAGCCTGGCCAACAGGATGTGGCCTATCTGTTTCAACTGGAGCTTAATAGCAAGGGTGATACAGCAGCCGACGGGCTGGCACACACCGAACTGGAGATAAAAGCATCCAGCCGAGTCAGCACATTAACACTTGAAATAGCGGAACAACATTGATGACTAAAAAAACGACAGCCCCTACCTTGCAAAAAACCACAAGCAACATCACTGATGACTCAGACAATGCTGAAAAAATCAGTTCGAGCCTAGCGGGCAATGATATTTTTAACTGGTCAATAAAAACCATGGCAAGGTCCCCTAATGAAATATTTTGGACCCAGCTAGGTACGATATTTATATGCGCACTGCCCATGAGCTTTTGCATATGGCTTGGCCGGGATATCTATCTAGAGACTCCCTCTGAGGCACTTTATCTGGTGTATATATTCGCGGGCGCAGCATTCTATCTTATTGCATTAATAGTCCGCCAAAAAACCATTTACCACTACACCATCAAAACCGACCGGGCCTCTGTCGAATACTACCTCCACTACCCCGACT
>NZ_LGLN01000067.1:298743-299821 GCF_001293775.1 Pseudomonas syringae pv. cilantro | reverse complement strand
GCAAGCGTCTGATGATCGTCACCCACCGTACCGACGTCACGCTGGGCTTCGAGGCTCGATTCCGGCACGAGGTGCTGTTCAACAAGTACCTGAGTTTTCTCCACACCGTGCTCCCCTCCACTGCTGAGTTCACCGAAAAACGCTGGAAGTGGTAGCACGCTCAAGCTAACGTACAGCCCATTGTTCAAGCCCACTTTCACCCAGGCCTCTCATGATCCAGATCCGCCCCATGACCCCGGAAGACTTCGACCGCTTCTGGCCCACCTTCCAGGCCATCGTCATTGCTCAGGAAACCTACGCTTACGATCTTGCGCTCACTCAGGAGCAGGCGCGCAATCTGTGGATGAAGATTTTCTGGATCGGGGGCAGCTCAGAAATAGTAGTCAATTTGGGTCTTTGAGCGGCAAACGTATAGAAAAAGCCCATGAAGACTTAACTTTTCCGCGGATGCCTCCCGAGAACGAAGATGTAATTTGGGAAACCTGGGTCCCATTAAAACAAGACGCATACTTCCTGGAACTGCAAATTTGGTATCCATATAACTTCATAAATCCTGGCGAAGAAGACAGGGGCTATCTATTTCAGATGGAGTTAGACACTCAAGGAAGTACGTCTATCGATGGTTTGACAGCAACTGATCTTGAAGTGAAGTCATCAAGTCGAGCCGGCTTCCTGACGCTCGAAATTGCGGAATAACGATATGACCAAGAAACAATTAGCACTCCAGCCGGAAGCTATAATCTCAGAAAACTGCGTTAACCTGGTAAAGCCCGAGATAGCAACACATCCCTCGACAGGCGGAGACGTTCTGAACTGGAAAATTAAAACCATCGCATCTCATCATTGGGAAGTTATGCGAATGCAGTTACTTTTAGGGTTAGGTCATATAGCTATGTTTCTGTTCAACGTCTGGATATGGTGGGATGCATTCATCCAGGAACCACATTGGGCAGTCATACTCACACTGGTTTTTGCGGGGAATTATGCCTACTTCGTAGGCCTGCTCATCCGCCAAAAAACCATCTATCACTACACCATCAAAACCGACCGGGCCTCTGTCGAATACTACCTCCACTAC
>NZ_LGLN01000067.1:274284-297162 GCF_001293775.1 Pseudomonas syringae pv. cilantro | reverse complement strand
GGCTCGATTCAAGCACGAGGTGTTGTTCAACAAGTACCTGAATTTTCTCCACACCGTGCTCCCGTGCACTGCTGAATTCACCAAAAAAGCCTGGAAAGGGTAAATGCGATGAAAGCCATAAACTTTTTTAAATATATTAGCCATGAACATCTGCACGCTCGCTCAGCACTTCAAGTGTCAATAGAAAAATAGGCCAGATATAGAATGTCTACTCTAAAAATCGCAGAGAACACTTTGCCATGATCAAGAAAAAAGCACTTGACTTAGAAAAAAGCCAATTAGAAAAATTTGAAGACTTACTTTACCCCAAGACAATCAGAGATGTTTTAAACTGGAAGATCAAAACACTTGCGAGGTCGCCTAGAGAAATTATGATTACGCAATCCGTATTTATTGCAATCTACCTGGCAGCGAGTTCGCTTTATATCTGGGGGGGGCTGGAAACCGTTCCTGGAAACTCCCCATTTACTCGTGGGCACGATATTAGCGCTAGCCGGTATTCTTGCCTACTTCGTAGGCCTGCTTATCCGCCAAAAAACCATCTACATCTACACCATAAAAACTGACTGCGCCCACCTGGAGTACTACCTCCACTACCCCGACTNNAAGCGTCTGATGATCGTCACTCACCGCACCGACATCACGCTGGGTTTCGAGGCCCGCTTCCAGCACGAGGTACTGTTCAACAAGTACTTGAATTTCCTCCACACCGCACTCCCCCCAACGGCCGAATTTACCGAAAAGCCTTGGAAGTGATAACACGCTCACGCTAACGTACGGTCCATTGTTCAAGCCCACTTTCACCCAGGCCCCTCATGATCCAGATCCGCCCCATGACCCCGGAAGACTTCGACCGCTTCTGGCCCACCTTCCAGGCCATCGTCATTGCTCAGGAAACCTACGCTTACGATCCTGCGCTCACTCAGGAGCAGGCGCGTAATCTGTGGATGACGCTGCCGCTGCACACGCTGGTTGCCGAGGAAGACGGTCAGTTGCTGGGCAGTTATTACCTCAAAGCCAATGCAGCAGGTCCGGGGGATCATGTCTGCAACTGCGGCTATATGGTGACGAACGCAGCGCGCGGTCGGGGTGTTGCGCGGTTGATGTGCGAGCACTCGCAGCAACTGGCGCGGGACAGCGGCTTTCTGGCGATGCAATTCAATTCGGTGGTGGCCAGCAACGAAGCCGCGGTGGCGCTGTGGACCAAGCTGGGTTTCGAAACGGTTGGGCGTTTACCCAAGGCTTATCGTCATGCCCGATTGGGGCTGGTGGACTGCCTGGTGATGTTCAAGTGGCTGGCTGAAGCGCCCGTGGCTGCTGAACCTGCGCAAGCCAGGCTGATCGGTCGCAAGAATATCGAGTCGGTGGTGTCGCGCCCGCGCCGAAAATAGGCTGGCGCGTACATGAAAACGGGGCCTGCTCACAACAAGCAGGCCCCGCTTTTTTTTCAGCTCTGCGCTTATTTACCAGCGCTCAGTTCGGGCTGCTTTTGCAGCACCACTCTCGTCACGCGGCGCTCTTCCACACCGACCACTTTCAGGTTCCAGCCCTGCCAGCTCAAGCTGTCGCCGGTAGACGGCAAGCGGTCGAACAGGCTCATGACCAGTCCGGCTAGAGTCTGGTAATCCTCGGTCGCCTTGGCCTGAAAGCCGGTGCGTTCGCGAATCAGGCTCAGGTTCAAGGCACCCGAGACCACGAATTCATCACCCCGCACGACAATGTCCGGGCCTTCCACTTCACTGGCGTCCGGCAACTGACCGGCGATGGATTCCAGTATGTCGGTCATGCTCAGCACGCCGATGAAATCACCGAATTCGTTAACCACAAACGCAATGTGGGTCGACTCCTTGCGCATCTGTTCCAAGGCATTGAGGATCGTGAAGCTTTCCAGCAGGTTGATCGCCTTGCGTGACATCAGCTTAAGGTCGGGCTCGTTACCGGACAGCAGCTCTTTGAACAGCTCCTTCTTGTGCACAAAACCCAGTGGCTCATCGATGCCGCGTTCGCCGATCAAGGGCAGTCGCGAGTACGACGAGTGCATCAGTTTCAGGCGGATTTTCTCGGCATCGTCGTTCAGGTCGATGTAGTCGATCTCGGCCCTCGGCGTCATGACCGTGCGAATCTGACGCTCTGCCAGTTGCAGCACGCCGCTGATCATCACCCGCTCACGACGGTCGAATACCGGTTCGTTGCTTTCGCCTTCAAGCATATCGGTGATTTCCTCATCGACATCACCGGATTCCAGTCTGCGGCCACCCAACAGACGCATGACCGCATGCGCCGCACGTTCGCGACGCGGCAGATGGCCATGCGCCGACTTCTTGCTGCGCTTGCGGGCGATCTGGTTGAACACTTCGATGAGAATCGAGAAACCGATCGCCGCATACAGATAGCCCTTGGGAATGTGAAAACCCAGACCTTCGGCGGTCAGGCTGAAACCGATCATCATCAGGAAGCCCAGGCACAGCATGATCACCGTCGGGCGACTGTTGACGAACCTGGTCAGCGGCTTGCTGGCGATCATCATCAGGCCGATGGAGAAGATCACCGCGATCATCATCACCGACAGGTGTTCAACCATGCCCACCGCCGTAATCACGGCGTCCAGCGAGAACACCGCATCCAGTACGACGATCTGCGCCACGATGGGCCAGAACAGCGCATAAGCGGCGTTGCCGGCGCGCTGCGCCACATGACCTTCCAGCCGTTCGTGCAACTCCATGGTGGCCTTGAACAACAGGAACACACCACCGAACAGCATGATCAGGTCACGGCCGGAGAAGGTTTTATCGAAGATCTCGAACAACGGCTCGGTCAGCGTCACCATCCAGGAGATGCTCGCCAGCAGGCCAAGACGCATGATCAATGCCAGCGAAAGGCCGATGACGCGCGCCTTGTCGCGTTGTTCAGGCGGCAGTTTGTCGGCGAGGATGGCGATGAAAACCAGGTTATCGATACCCAGCACCAGTTCCAGCACGATGAGGGTCAGCAGGCCAAGCCATGCCGTAGGGTCAGCGATCCATTCCATGGCAGTTATGCAGCCTCACGGGAAAAATGGCAGAAAGTGGCTTGGGTCACTGTAGACCAGACGCTATGGCGAAACGCCAGACACGGCGTAGCAACACCGTAAAGTGAGGGCCTGACGAAATCGGGACAGTGCAAAAGACGGGGTAAATCAACGCGAGAGTGAGACAGGCTGCTCGGTAAAGAGGGCATCACCGGCCGGTCATAAACGATGGAAGAAGGACAACTCGGAGGCTCCTGAAGGGTATTCATACAGTCCTGAAAATCAATACGGGCGCTGATCGTACAATAAGGTGATCTGTTTCGCACTTGGCAGAAGTATTACAAGAATTGACTGCGTCAGCGCTGTTGCTGAAGGCCCTGTTCACCCGCAGAGCAAGCACGCAGCGACATTTTGCCGCACCGTCAGAAGCGACCAGTTGTCTGACAACAGGCTGTTTCGGGTAGAAGCGAGAATTCATTTGTTTTAAAATGTTGCCATAACGTCACACAGGCGCAGCGTCCAGGACGATTTTGGACACCGGTTCATTTGCCCTGCCGACACGAATCATAAAAAGAAAGCCCGTCATAGACGGGCTTTTTGCGTTTTCAGCTTTTGTATCCGATGCCGTCGATGGCATCCAGGCAACCCGTTTTCTTGATCTATGAGGTGACCTCCCCATGCTGCGTATCGTTGTTGTTCATTTTTTCCAGTGGCTCAAGCGGCTGTCGTCCGCGCTGTTCTTGCGCAACGCAGAGGATAATTACTCCCGCAGCTTCACGCGGGAAAACGATGACCAAGGCCGCTGGACCTTCGTGTCGATCGTCATCGTCCTGACCCTCAGCCTCTATTGTCTGGCGGGCCTGGGTTATTACGCCAAGACCAACATCTGGGACGGCTTCACCCAGGAGCAGAAAGAAAACATAGCTCAGGCCATGGTCGTCAGTTCGCAGAACCTCTGAAAAACGACAGTCTGTGCAGACCGAACGGGGAAGCGAACGCTTCCCTGTTTTCGTTCCGGCAACTTGTCACGGACGGTTATTTCTGCGAAAAAGCCAGCCTGTCACACGCACTGGATAATCCGGCATGAGCAATGATTTACAGGTCGTCGATGTACACATCGGTGATGGCAAAGCAGTGGTCAAGGGTGCGCTGATCACCACGCATTACACCGGCACGCTGCAAGACGGCACGGTGTTCGATTCTTCGCACGAGCGTGGCAAGCCGTTTCAGTGCGTGATCGGTACTGGACGCGTCATCAAAGGTTGGGATCTGGGCCTGATGGGCATGCAGGTGGGCGGTAAACGCCAGTTGTTCGTACCCGCCCATCTGGCCTACGGCGAGCGCAGCATCGGGGCTCATATCAAGCCCGGTGCCGACCTGAGATTCGAGATAGAACTCCTGGAAGTGTTGACCCGCGACGACTGAATAGCAGCTTGCGGGCTAAACCTGACCGTAAACACGCCGATACCTCTATCAAGGCGCGGTCAACGCGCAAGCCCGATTGCTTGTTATCGCGGAAAAAGCCATGCTCCGGGCATGGAATTTCAGGTCTTCGCACAGGAACACGTATGGCGCTCAATAAGTCGACTCAAGAGCTGAAGAAGCACTTGAAAGGCACCGCAACAAACCTTGAGAGCACGGCTGAAGAAATCCTCAAGCTCGCTTCGCAGATGAAAGACGTCGACGTTACGGCCATTCTGCAGATGGTCAACCGACTGTACAGCGACGCCGATCAGCTCAAGGCCTATGCCGATGAAGTACGCGCGAAAAGAATCGTGCGCGCCAAGCCGCTGAACATCTGACCTTACGGTCGCTGCTGGTCCAGAGGACCTTTTATGCTGCCACCGCCTTTCAGGGTCAGCGCCAGCCCCGGACATCTGCACATGCAGAAGTGGCGCGGCCGGGTCGGCATGACGCTAGCCGCAAGTCTGTCGGTGCTGGCAGGCATGACGGACGCCATTGGCTTCATGGCGACCGGCGACTTCGTTTCCTTCATGAGCGGTAATACCACGCGCCTTGCCGTCGCGATCAGTGATGGCGATCTGAATATGACCGCTCGCCTGGCGCTGGCCATTTTCACGTTCATTATCGGCAATGCGCTTGGCGTCGTTGTCGCACGGATGGGCGGCCGCCGCGCGCTGCCGTTGCTACTCGGTATCGCCACATTGCTGTGTGCCGCTGCGGCGTGGCCTTCGGAAAGCCATGTGCTGGCATTGGTCTGGGCGATTCTGGCGATGGGTATGCTCAATGCGGCCGTTGAACAGGTCAATGGCCTGCCGGTCGGCCTGACCTACGTGACCGGCGCACTGTCGCGATTCGGCCGCGGTTTGGGTCGCTGGGTTCTGGGGGAGCGCAAGCATGGCTGGCGTATTCAACTGGTGCCCTGGGCCGGCATGTTCATCGGTGCCGTGATCGGCGCGCTGCTTGAACAGCGCCTGGGGCTCAATGCGTTGCTGATCAGCGGCAGCCTGTCGGCTTTGCTCGGTCTGGCGTCGCTGAAAATCCCCCATCGCTGGCAACGTCGCTATATGCCGCGCTGAACCTCGTGATTCCCGTTCGCTGAATCGTTTACCATACGCCGCCTTTCATCACCGACCGCTGTCATGACCCCTGAAGCACTCGCGACCCTGCAACACCATCTGCTCGATGCCCTGAGCCATGTCCCGAACGAAACCCGCCGACTGTTTCACGGCCGTGGCCGCGTATGGCAAGGGCTGGAGCACGTCACCGTCGACTGGATGCAGGGCGTGCTGCTGGTCTGCGTATTCAAGGAACCGCAGGCGTCCGAGCTGGAAGCATTGACGCAGATGCTGACCGGGCTGATCGACACGCCTCAGTGGCAGCACAGTCAGGCCCACACTTTGCTGTTGCAACAGCGATATCTGCCGCAGAGCACCACGCAATGGCTGGCTGGCGAGGTCATGGACGAATGGGTGATCACTGAAAACGGCCTGCGCTACAAGGTCGATTTCGGCAAAAAGCAGAACAGCGGTCTGTTTCTCGACATGCGCTACGGGCGGGACTGGGTGAGGGCTCAGGCCAAGGGCAAGCGTATCCTCAATCTGTTCGCCTACACCTGCGGTTTCTCGGTCGCGGCCATTGCCGGGGGCGCCGACCATGTGGTGAACCTGGACATGGCGCGCGCCGCGCTGAATCGCGGTCGCGAAAACCATCGGCTCAACGATCACGATCTGAGTCGCGTGACGTTTCTGGGCCACGACCTGTTCAAATCGTGGGCCAAGGTGACTCGCTCCGGGCCGTATGACCTGATCATCATTGACCCGCCCTCCTTCCAGAAAGGCAGCTTCATGCTCGACAAGGATTATCAGCGCGTCCTGCGTCGCTTGCCAGAGCTGCTCGACGAAGACGGCACTGTACTGGCGTGCATGAACGATCCGGCACTTGGGCCGGATTTTCTGATCGGGCACACGGCAATCGAAGCGCCCTGCCTGCGCTTTCAGGAACGTCTGGAAAACCCTCCGGAATTCCCCGACGCCCGCGTCGACGGCGGTCTGAAAGCGCTGGTGTTCAAGGCCGAAGGCTTGAGCCGCACGGGCTGGGCGTAAACACCTGAATCTGACCGGCTCTTCGCTGACGGAGAGCCGGCCGGATTCGTCAGGCACTCAGGCGCGAGATGACGTCGGTAAGGCCTGCCGAAAGACCTTTCAGGTCATGACTGGCGCTCTGCGTACGCTTGACGTTGTCCTGATTGGTCACGGCGATGGCCGTGATTTCAGTCAGATTGCGCGAAATGTCTTCAGCCACGGAGGTCTGCTCCTCGGCGGCGGTTGCGATCTGCCGGTTCATGTCGCGGATGTTTTCCACCGCCACGGTGATGCGTTGCAGGGTCGCTCCGGCGTGCGTGACTTGTTCGACGCTTTCCTCGCTGCGCGCCTGACCGCCCTGAATGGCCTGCACCGCATCAGAAGCGCCGGTCTGCACCGAACTGATGATCTGATTGATCTCGGCGGTGGAGACGGCGGTACGTTGTGCCAGCGTACGGACCTCATCGGCCACTACGGCAAAGCCACGTCCAGCTTCACCCGCACGTGCCGCTTCGATGGCCGCATTGAGCGCCAGCAGGTTGGTCTGATCGGCGATGCCGCGGATCACTTCCAATACCTTGCCGATGCGCCCGCTGTCGGTTTCCAGCCGCTGAATGACATCGGCCGTCGAAGAAATCTCGTTGCGCATGCGAGTGATGGTCGCGATGGTCGATTGCATGACCTTCTCGCCATCCTGAGCGCTCTGATCAGCTTCATCGGCCGCGCGTGCGGCATGTGCCGCATGTCGGGCAACTTCCTGAGCCGTGGCGGACATTTCGGTCATGGCAGTGGCCACCTGATCAGTACGTTCGAACTGCTCATGAGTGCCCTGCGCCATCAGCTCGGCAATCGCATTCAACTCGCCGCCCGCGGTGTCCAGGTCGGTGGTGCTGCGTTTCAGGCGACTGAACGTATCAGCCAGGAAATCACGCAGGGTATTGGCGGCAACCGCCAGACGCCCGAGTTCGTCCTGCCGGGTGACGTCGACACGCGCGCCGAATTTTCCTTCACTCAGCTGAGCGACGTATTCGATGAGCATGCGGATCGGCGCGATCAGGTTGCGATTGACCATCCACAGCGCCAGCAGCCCCACCAGCAGCGCGGACACCAGCATCACCACAGCGCCGATCAGGACAGTCCGTTCAGCTTCATTGCTGATCACAATGGATTGCGCGTCGCTGGACTTGTGCAACTGATCGACCAGACCAGCCATCTGTTCACTGGTCGAGCGGTCGACGCCTTTGACCGCTGCGTCACCTGCGGCAGCGTCGCCGCCGGCTGCGATAAAAGCATCACGGCCGGTGCGATAAGCCGTGCCCAACGTCAGGTGCGCCTGTTGCAGCGTCTGCACCTGGCTTTTCAGCGATGCATCAGTGCCTTTCATGTCGGCGAGCTGGCCCAGCGTGCCTTGCACTTTGCGTTCCTGCTCTTCGAACTGCCCCCAGTATTTGTCGCGCTCGGCAGGCGTTTTTCCGCGCAGCAGGACGTTCTTCCATTCCTGAACCTGGATCTTGAATTGCAGATTGGCGTCGTCGACCAATTGAGACGCGCGAACCGGACCGCTCAAGAGGCTGCGGTAGGCTTGCACGTTATCGGAGAGGAAGTTGAAGCAGGCCAGTGCAATGATCAACACAAGCACAAGGCTGCCGCCAAGCAAACCAAGAATTTGGAGCCTAAGGGATTTGAACATCACGACGATCTCTGAAGACAAAGAGGTATGCGTCAGCGCGCATAAAATGACAGGCCCCATCCCTTACGATCGTTCTGGAAAACGAAGCCGTATGGCCCAATGCAATCATCATCGGCTTGGATGAATTTATCTTTAAAAACAGCGACGACCGGTCAGTACGGCAATCAGGCGTCAAGATAACACCGGAGGCCGACTTATTCCGCCTGCCCGAACACCTGGCTGGGGCGCCGCAGCGTCGGGTCGAAGGGATTGATCCGGGCGCTGAGGGTCGCCGCTTCGCGCTTGAGCAACTCCACCACCGTCATCAGCCGATCAGGGCCCAGGCGGTCGCTGATGGTTGCCACGCTGAGCGCAGCGACCGAACGCCCGTTGCGGTCCAGAATCGGCACGGCCAGCCCGGCCATGCCTGGCAGCGCGCCGGTGTTGCGGGCGGCGTAGCCAAGGCGGCGCACGTTAGCGACCTCCGAGCGGAGAAACACTTCGTCATACAGATGGAAGTCCTTGAGGCGTGGCAGGTTGTAGGCAATCACCGTTTCCCGTTCGTCTTCAGGCAGAAATGCAAGGATCGCCAGACTGCCCTGCCCCACACCCAGCGCCACCCGGCCACCGATATCGCCGGTGAACGTGCGGATCGGGTACGGGCCTTCGCTGCGATCCAGACAGATCGCGTCAAAGCCGCTTCGCGCCAGCAAGAACAGCGAGTCGCCCAGTGATGCAGACAGGCGCAACAGGCTCGGGCGTACCAGGTCACGCAGGTTGCCGCTGTTGCCGGCTTTGGCAGCGAGCGCGAAGAATTCGATACTCAGCCGGTAACGCTTGCTGAGCACATCCTGTTCGACCATGCCTTCGTCCATCAGGCTGCGCAGCAGGCGGTGCGTGGTCGGTTGCGACAAGCCGACACGCTGCGCCAGTTGGGTCACGCGCTCACCGCTTTCATCGCAGTCGCCCAGACAACGCAGGACGACGAACAGTCTGGACACCGCGCCGACACCAACATCACGAGCGTCGTTATTCCGTTCAGTGGAATTACTCATAACTAATTCTCTATTTATTATCACCGAATGAATTAATTGAAAAAAATAGCTCATTCAGTGAAATTTGCCATTGAGCGCATCCTAGCCTTCGTCCTACTCTCGGTCCACAGGGGCGATTTGAACAATCATCGGCAGCCGACTCAGAGCGAGCGCCAACGTCCACAGAATTGCATGACCTCATTTCGCATCTGCCCATGACAAACGCGCGCCTCGGCGCGCCCGTATTAAGGTGGAAGCAGGCATGGCATTTCTGCAGCTCGAAGGGCTCTCCAAACGCTACGGTTCCATAGACGCCGTGGTTGCAACAAACCTCTCCGTGGACAAGGGCGAATTCGTTTCGCTGCTCGGTCCCTCCGGCTGCGGCAAAACCACCACCTTGCAAATGATCGCGGGCTTCGTTGACGTCAGCGACGGGCGCATTGTGCTCGACGGTCGGGATATCACTCACGCCAAACCCAGCAGTCGGGGCCTGGGCGTGGTGTTTCAGAGCTATGCGCTGTTTCCGCACATGACCGTGGCCGACAACGTTGCGTTCGGCCTGCGAATGCGCAAAGTGTCCGCTGCCGAACTGCAACAGCGGGTGACCCGGGTACTGGAGCTGGTTCGCCTCGGCCAGCACGCCGCGCGCTACCCACGCGAGTTGTCAGGCGGCCAGCGGCAGCGGGTTGCACTGGCCCGGGCACTGGTCATCGAGCCGCCGGTGCTGCTGCTCGATGAGCCGCTGTCGAACCTGGACGCCAATCTGCGTGAAGAAATGCAGTTCGAAATCCGCCGTATCCAGAACGAAGTCGGTATCACCACGTTGATGGTCACCCACGATCAGGCTGAAGCCTTGTCGATCAGTGACCGAGTGGTGGTCATGCAGGCCGGACGCATCACCCAGATCGACAAGCCGTATAAACTCTACGAGCACCCACGCACTCGCTTCATTTCCGGTTTCGTCGGCAAGGCCAATATGTTGCCGGGTGACCTCGACAGTGACGGCTGCCCGCAAATTCGACAACTGCCCGGCGACGGCGCACTGACCCTCAGTCTGCGCCCGGAAAAAATCGATCTGGTCGCCCCCGGCTGCGGACGTCTGTCAGGGCGCATTCGCACGCGCTATTTTCTCGGCAGCCAGTGGCTGTACCGCATCCAGACAGGCATCGGCGAAATAACCGTGGTCCGCCGCAACGATGGGCAAGCGCCGCTTGAAGAAGGAGCGCCGGTCGGCATGGACTGGCCAAGCGATTTGCTGCGTGTGCTGGACGCCGACGAGGTGCGCGCATGAGCCTGTTGACCAGGATGCGTCAGGGCCGACGCGGCTACTGGCTGTCAGCCCCGGCGCTGGCGCTGTATATCGGCTTGCTGGTGCTGCCGCTGGGCCTGACCCTGGTGCTGTCGTTCAACGTGTTCGATTATCAGGTCGGAGTCAAAAGCGACAGCTACACGCTGGCCAACTACGCGGCCGTGCTCAGCGACTCGTATTTCTATGAAATCTTCTTGCGCACCTTCTGGATCAGTGCACTGGTCACCCTGCTGTGCGTGCTGATCGGCGTGCCGGAAGCCTACATTCTGAGCCGCATGGGTACGCCGTGGCGCTCGATATTCCTGATTCTGATCCTTACACCGCTGCTGATCTCAGTGGTCGTGCGAGCCTTTGGCTGGAGCCTGCTGCTCGGCGCAGACGGCCTGATCAATCAGGCAATCCAGCTTATGGGCGGGCGGCCGGTGAAACTGCTGTACACCCCGTTTGCCGTGATCATCGCGCTGGTGCACGTCATGTTGCCGTTCATGATCATCCCGGTCTGGACCTCCTTGCAGAAGCTCGACCCCACCGCCGAACAGGCCGCGCTGTCGCTGGGCGCCAGTCAGGCCAAAGTGATGCGCCTGATCGTTTTACCGCAAGTCATGCCCGGCGTGTTGTCCGGCTCGCTGATTGTGTTCGGCCTTGCCGCCAGTTCATTCGCCATTCCCGGCCTGCTCGGCGGACGCCGCCTGAAGATGGTCGCCACGGTGATCTACGACCAGTACCTCTCGGAATTGAACTGGCCGATGGGTGCAACCCTTGCGGTCGCGCTGCTGCTGGTCAATCTGCTGGTGATGCTGTCGTGGAACCGGATGATCGAAGGCCGTTACAAGAAAACTCTGGGGGAATGATTCATGTCCAAGAACGGTCCGTTGGCCCTGTCGTTTCACGCACTGGTAGTGATTTTCATGATGGCCCCGCTGGTGGTAGTGTGCCTGGTGGCCTTCACCCCGGAAAACACCCTGAGCCTGCCCACCACTGACTTTTCGTTGCGCTGGTTCAAGGCGGTGTTCGAACGCGCCGACTTCATCGACTCGTTCTACAACAGCCTGGTGCTGGCGTTCATCTCGGCGACCCTGGCGACGCTGATCGCGGTCCCGGCCGCCCTGGCAATCACCCGACACACATTCCCGGGCCGCAACTTTTTCAACGCGCTGTTTCTCTCGCCGATCATCATTCCGCATCTGGTGCTGGGCGTGGCGATGCTGCGCCTGTTTGCGCTGATGGGGGTGAACGGCAGCTTCAGCTGGCTGATCTTCGCCCACGTGCTGGTGATTACTCCTTATGTGCTGCGGCTGGTGCTGGCCGCGGCAATCGGTATCGACCGCAGCGCCGAGCAAGCCGCCGAGTCATTGGGCGCAAGCCGTTTCACGCTGTTTCGCCAGATCACTCTGCCGATGATCCTGCCCGGCGTTGCAGGCGGCTGGCTGCTGGCTTTCATCAACAGCTTCGACGAGGTCACGCTGTCGATCTTCGTCACCTCGCCTGCCACCCAGACCCTGCCGGTGCGCATGTACGTCTATGCCACCGAATCCATCGACCCGATGATGGCCGCTGTATCGGCGCTGGTCATCGCCCTGACCGCCATCACCATGATCCTGCTTGACCGGGTCTACGGGCTGGATCGCGTGCTGGTCGGCAAACACTAACCCGGAGCTATCACGTTATGGCACTGCTCAAGCGACTGGTCGAACGCGACCGCCCGGCCCTTTCTTTCACCCTGGATGGCCAGCCGGCCAGCGGCTTATTGGGCGATACCCTGTTGACGGCGGTGCTGACCGCCAGCGAGCACTTGCGCGGCAGCGATTTCAGCGCCGAGCCACGCGCCGGCTTCTGCATGATGGGCGCGTGTCAGGATTGCTGGGTGCGTCTGGGCGACGGGCAGCGGGTGCGCGCCTGTTCAACGCTACTGGAAGCCGGTCAAACGGTGCTTCGCGAACCGGGGCGGCGGACATGAACGAGCGCAACGTCGTCGTCATCGGCGCCGGCCCGGCAGGCGTTCGTGCCGCGCAGATGCTGCTGGCCCACGGTATAAAGGCGTGCCTGATCGACGAAGGCCTGCGCGGCGGCGGGCAGGTCTATCGTCGCCAGCCGGAAAACTTCCAGCGCTCAGCCAAGGCGCTGTACGGTTTTGAAAGCGGCAAGGCAGTGGCGCTGCATCAAACCCTCGACACGCTGACACAGCAGATCGACTACCGTCCGCAAACGCTGGTCTGGAACGCCGAGAACGGACAGCTCGATACCCTGCACAACGGTAAGACAGCAACCCTTGATTACGCACAGTTGATCGTCGCCACGGGTGCGACGGACCGAATTCTGCCGGTGCCTGGCTGGACACTGCCCGGCGTCTACAGCCTCGGTGCCGCGCAAATCGCCCTGAAATATCAGGGCTGTGCGATTGGCGAACGCGTGGTATTTGCCGGCAGCGGGCCGCTGTTGTATCTGGTGGCCTATCAATACGCCAAGGCGGGTGCACAGGTGGTCGCGGTGCTGGACAGCGCGCCCTTCTCCGCCCAGTGCAAGGCGCTGCCCGCACTGCTCGGCCAGCCGGGCACGCTCACTAAAGGCCTTTATTACCGCGCCTGGCTGACGGCCCGAGGCATACCGGTGTATCAAGGCGCTCAGCTTTTGCGCATCGACGGCGAACAGCGGGTCACCGGCGCACAGTGGACGCGCAGCGATCAAGCCGCTGATCTGCCTTGCGATGCAGTGGCGTTCGCCCATGCCCTGCGCAGCGAAACGCAACTGGCAGACCTGCTGGGCTGCGATTTCGCCTGGAGCCCGCTGAACCGAGCCTGGTTGCCTGCGCGCGATGACTGCGGGCGCAGCAGCGTATCGGGCGTTTACCTGGCAGGCGATGGTGCGGGAATCATGGGCGCCGACGCGGCGGAAATGGCTGGCGAACTGGCAGCCCTGAGCCTGTTGCAGGACCGTGGTATCGACGTCGACGCCTTGCGTGTCAGCGATTTGAAAGCCGGCTTGCAACGCATTGAACGCTTTCGTCACGGGCTGGAAACGGCGTTTCCGTTCCCCGAGGAATGGGCTGTCAACGTGCCGGACGAGACCCTGGTGTGCCGTTGCGAAGAAGTCACGGCGGGCGACATTCGCAGCACTGTGCAGGAAGGTCATTGGGAGATCAATCGGGTCAAGGCCATGTGCCGGGTCGGCATGGGGCGCTGCCAAGGCCGGATGTGCGGCCTGGCGGCGGCCGAGATCGTCGCGCACGAAAGCGGACGCCCGATCGAGCAGGTCGGCCGCCTGCGTGGCCAGGCGCCCATCAAGCCCATTCCGTTCGGCGTCGAACCACACGCGGTGGAGCAGCTACCATGACCGCGCTGATTGAAACTGAGGCGATTGTCATTGGCGGCGGCATTGTCGGCGCATCGGCCGCCCTGGCGCTCGCCCGCAAAGGCAAGAGTGTCGTCCTGCTGGAGCGCGACTTCTGCGGCTCGCACTCCAGCGGCGTCAACTATGGCGGCGTCCGACGCCAAGGCCGCCCTCTGTCACAATTGCCGCTCTCACAACGCGCACACCAAATCTGGGGCAACCTGCGTGAGCTGATCGGCATCGACGGCGAATACCAGCGCTCCGGCCATCTCAAACTGGCGCGCAGCGAGCAGGACATGAATGCCTTGCAAGCCTACGCCGAAGCCAGCCGCGAATTTGGCCTGAATCTGCAATTGCTCGATCGCAAACAATTGCGCGCTCGTTATCCGTGGGCGGGCGATGTCGCGGTCGGCGCGTCCTTGTGCGCTGACGACGGGCATGCCAATCCACGTCTCGTCTCTCCGGCCTTTGCCCGCGCCGCTCGCCAGGCGGGTGCGCAGGTGTTCGAACAGGCGGCTGTCAGCGACGTCAGCCATGACGGCCAGGCCTTCACGGTCAGAACCAACAGCGGCCTTACCCTGCGCGCGCCGTGGCTGCTCAATTGCGCAGGTGCCTGGGCCGGGCAACTGGCAGCCCAATTCAACGAACCGGTGCCGATGTATTCCGGGCATCCGGCGATGCTGGTGACCGAGCCGCTGCCGATGTTCATGGACGTCAGCACGGGCGTCGAAGGCGGCGGGATCTATGCCCGACAGGTGGCCCGCGGCAACTGCGTGCTCGGCGGCGGCCAGGGGTTTGCCCTCGACCCGGCCCGCGCCAGACCGGGACAAGCGGCGCTGCTGGATATCCTGCGCAATGCCGCCGAACTCTATCCGCCACTCGCCGGTGCCCAGGCGATACGCACCTGGAGCGGCACCGAAGGTTATCTGCCGGACCGCGAACCGGTGCTGGGTCCGAGCCTGACCCGGCCGGGCCTTTTGCATGGTTTCGGCTTTGCCGGAGCCGGTTTCCAGATTGGCCCGGCAGCGGGTGAAGCGCTGGCGGAATGGGTCTGCGCGGGATCTTCGTCGATCTCGCTCGACGCTTTTTCCATTGGCCGCTTTCAGCTATCTCCCGTTCAGCTTGCCCCCGTTACGAACGTCATCCCATTGCACAGAGGAAGGTCGCCCCTATGAAAAACCCCCACCATTTCGCCCGCACCGGCCTGTCATGCCTGCCTCTGGCAGCGGCGCTTTTTTGCCTGCCTGCGCAAGCGCAAACCACACTGTATCTAGGCATGAATGGCGGGACCATGGAGCGGCTGTATGCCGATCAGGTCCTGCCTGCGTTCGAGAAAGCCAATAACGTCAAAGTGGTGATCGTGCCGGGCACCTCGGCTGACATCCTCGCCAAGGCGCAGGCCAGCAAAGACAACCCGCAGATGCACGTGATCTTCCTCGACGACGGCATCATGTATCGGGCGATTTCCATGGGCCTGTGCGACACCCTGCAACCGAGCAGCGGGCTGAGTGATCTGCCAGCCAAGGCGAAAATCAAGGAACAGGCAGCGGCGGTCAGCCTCGGCGTCACGGGTCTGGCCTACAACACGCAAATGTTCCAGGAGAACGGCTGGAGCGCACCGACTTCGTGGATGGACCTGGCCGACAAGCGCTTCAAGGACAAGGTGGTGTTCCAGTCGCTGGCCTCTTCGACCTTCGGCCTGCACGGTTTTCTGATGTTCAACCGCATTCAGGGGGGCAGCGAGAAAGACGTCGAGCCAGGCTTCAAGGCCTGGCCAAAAACCATCGGCCCCAACGTGCTGGAATACATCGCCAGTTCGGCGAAGATTTCCGAGATGGTGCAGACCGACGAAGCTGCGCTGTTTCCGCTGACACCCACTCAGGTGACCGCATTGAAGATCAAGGGCGTGCCGGTGGAGTATGCGTCGCCCAAGGAAGGCGGCGTGGTGCTGAACGTGGCGGAATGTACGCTGGCCAACAACAGCCAGCCGGATCTGGCACAGAAGCTCGCCGCGTATCTGCTCACGCCTGAAGCGCAGGCACCGGCGTTGGAGTTCGGCGATCAGATCCCGTCCAACCCGAAAACCCCGACCAGTGACAAGACGCGCGCTCAGGTCGAGGCGATGGAAAAATACTTGGAGACCGCGGTGACCATCGATTGGGATCAGGTCAACCTGATCCGCCCTGAGTGGAACGCCCGCTGGAGCCGCAGCATCGAGCGCTAGCCCATCGCCTGCCTGGCCGCTGACCGTCAGCGGCAGGTGTTTTTTACCGCCCGGCAAATTATTTCAACTTATTACCGCATAGCGCAGTCCCACCGTTACGCCCTCTTCTCAGGGCGCATTCAACGATGGTTCTTTGTCTATGAGTTTTATTGTCTGCATGAGCGTACTCGGCGTCCTGTTGATGCTGCTGGCGCTCACTTCTTCCTATCTGCGCTGGATGCCCGTCACCACGTCGGCAGTCTGCCTGGCATTCGGTTTTGGTATCGGCCCGATGGGCCTCGATGTGGTTAATCTGGATTTCAAGGAATCCCATGAATGGCTGGAGCGTCTGACCGAAGTGGCGGTGCTGTTTTCGCTATTCGGCACCGGCATCAAGCTGCGCCTGCCGTTGAGCGGCAAGGCCTGGCATTCGGCTTACTGGCTGGCCGGGCCAGTGATGCTGGCGACCATTGCCGGGGTCAGCGTCGCGGCGCATTACCTTATCGGGCTGGACTGGGGCGTATCGGTGTTGCTCGGTGCCATGCTCTCGCCGACCGATCCGGTGCTGGCGGGGATGGTCCAGGTCAACAGTGCGCAGGATCAGGATCGCCTGCGCTTTGGCCTGTCCGGCGAGGCCGGGCTCAACGATGGCACGGCCTTTCCTTTTGTGATTTTCGCTTTGCTGTACCTGACCTCCGGTGGCGGCATGGCCAACTGGATAGAGAACTGGCTGCTCAAGGATTTGATCTGGGCCGTCCCGGCGGGCCTGCTGATTGGCTTCTTCATGGGACGCGGCGTCGGGCATCTGATGATTTTTCTGCGCATCAAGAATGCCGACAGCACCACTTCGCCCAACGATTTTCTGGCCCTGGCGTTGATCGCGCTGGCGTATGTGGTCGCGCAGAGCGTGGGCGCGTTCGGTTTTCTGTTGGTGTTCGCCGCAGGTTTCGGCTTGCGTCAGGCCGAAGTCCGCACCACCCGCTCGGATGTGCCATCGGAACACGTGGCACAGCCCGTGCTCGGGCATATGACGGCTTCGCTGGAAAAAGGCACGGTGGCTGACACCAACGACTTGAGCGATTCCCAATTGGCCGCCGGCGTCATGATGGGCGACATGCTGGTGTTCGGCAGCCTGGTGGAGCGAGCCATGGAAGTGCTGCTGATCACCCTGCTGGGCGCCGCACTGGCGTCCTATTGGGACTGGCGCGCCATCGGCCTTGGGCTGGCGCTGTTTTGCGTCATCCGCCCGGCGAGCGTCTGGCTGTTGGTCAGTCGACGTCTGCTCAACCCACGGCAGAAGGCACTGGTGGGCTGGTTCGGCATTCGCGGCATTGGCAGCCTTTATTACTTGTGCTTTGCCCTGTCGCACGGCCTGGCGGATGATGTCGGCCAGGTTGTCATCGGTATGACGCTGTCGGTAGTGGCGTTGAGTATTCTGGTGCATGGCATCAGCATCCAGCCGTTGCTCGAACGCTATGAACGCAGTACAGCGGCGAATTCTGACTGAACAGTGCGTGCCAGAGCCGTTGCCATAGAGCAAGTCGATGAGCGTATCGGAACAAGCAATTGGACTGCGGCAATTCGTCTCGGTTAGCGTAGCGATATACAGCCTGTGCATTCTGCGCCTTGTATGGCTACTATGAAGACAAAACAAGGCACTCTGCCAGCCTGTCCGCCGATGCAACCCGGCGTTCAGTGTGCAAAAGACCTGAACCCCTGCAACGCGCTGGCCTCCAAACGGAATGCAGCTTTATCAATCAGTCAGAAGGTGAAATGTCAGAACCCGTCCTGATGGACCGCTTTGCCCGCAAAGTCGATTATCTGCGCATGTCGGTCACCGACCGGTGCGATTTCCGCTGCGTGTACTGCATGGCCGAAGAGATGACATTCCTGCCTCGGCAACAGATCCTGTCACTGGAAGAAATCCTCCAGGTGGCCGAGCGCTTCGTCGCACTGGGCACCCGCAAGATCCGTCTGACCGGTGGCGAGCCGCTGGTACGTGCCGGCGTGGTCGGGCTTTGCGAACGAATCGCTGCGCTGCCCGGCCTGCGCGAACTGTGCATGACCACCAATGGCTCGCAACTGGACAAGCTCGCAGCGCCACTGTTCGACGCGGGCGTCACGCGCCTGAACATCAGCCTCGACAGCCTCGACCCGCAGCGCTTTCGCGAGCTGACCCGCACGGGTGATCTGCACAAGGTCATCGCCGGCATCGACGCCGCCAACGCCGCGGGCTTCGTGCACACCAAACTCAACTGCGTGGTCATGCATGGCCGCAACGACGACGAGATCAACGACCTGGTGGCGTTCGCCATTGATCGCAACCTTGATATCTCGTTCATTGAAGAAATGCCGCTGGGCATCATCAGCGAGCACAGTCGCGCCGAATCCTTTTACTCCAGCGATCAGGTCCGCGAGCGCATTGCCGAGCGCTACACACTGGTGCCGTCTACCGATTCAACGCAAGGCCCGTCGCGCTACTGGCGTCTGGCAGAAGCACCGGGGATTCGCATCGGCTTCATTTCCCCGCACAGCCATAACTTCTGCGGCACCTGCAACCGCGTACGCCTGACGGTCGAAGGACGTTTGCTGCTGTGCCTGGGCAACGAGCATTCGTTGGATTTGAAAGCGGTATTGCGCGCCAACCCAGGTCAGCCGCAGAAGCTCGAGAAAGCCATCATCGACGCGATGCAGTTGAAGCCCTGGAGCCACAACTTCACCCATGACGACGGTGTGCAGGTGGTGCGCTTCATGAACATGACCGGCGGCTGACCGGCACGCCCGGTCTGTCCGCCCGGTTATTTGCCGGTCTTGCGAAAGAACAGCGTGATCTGCCCTACTTCAACGCCCAGTTTGCTCATGGACGAACGATTGGCCATGGTCTGCTCGTCGATCAGGTACATCCAGTCATCCAGACTGACGTCGTATTCGGTGCCGTCCACTGGCAGCCTGAGCACGTAATTCCAGTGGAAGCTGTTGCCTGCCACTTCGCCATACGCCTCGCCGACCACGTCTCCCGCGGTGCCCTTCCAACGGCCAGGGCCATCGGGGCGCAAACGCCATTCGCGAACCTGCCTGGTGCCATCGCTGTAACTGAAGGCTTCGTGCATGACCAGCACTTCGCCTTCACTGTGGCCCTCAATCACCACGGTAAAGCGCTTGGTCACCTCACCCGAACGTTTCTGAAACATGCCCCAGGCTTCAACACGTCCGGTGAAGTATTTGCGCAGGTCCAGCTTCGGTGCTTCCTGGCTGTAATGACTGACAGGCACACCGCCGCAGCCGCTCAGCGCCAGGCCCAGACACAGCAACACCATCCATTTTCTGAGCATGCGCCCTCCGTGAGTAATCATGAGCCAGCACTTCCGAGCAGTTCTTCACGCAGCTCCGGGTTGCGGGTTTTCGGGTCAAGCCAGATCGAGAAAAAAGCTTTGGCGAACTGGCTGTCGGGGACTACGTGCTGCAGTTTAGTGCCCACGTAGAAGCGCGCCTCACGACCAGGCAGATAAACGCCGGTGATCTTCATACCGGGCTGCACATCGACGAACGATTGCTGCATTTGCTGGCGCCATGCCGTCAGTTGATCAGCACTGACAGCGGCTCCGGAAATACGCTTGATTTCATCGATGCTGGCATCGACCAGGTCTTCACGGTCGATGGCGCGGTGATACGTGAGTTCGAGTGCCAGCGGCGCGTCGGCCGTGAAAGGCTTTGCCGGGCTGGACAGCCTCGCGGTGTAGATGCGAAACCCGAACAGGGTGAGTTCGCCGCTGCCTACCACTTGCGCATTGGGTAGCGCTTCACGCCAGTCTGCCAGGGCGCTGCCGCTGAGCAGAATCAGGAACCATAACCATCGTGGCGCACGCGTGGGCATCGACAACCTCTGGAGATGTACCGCCGGGGCAGAGACCGACGGCCAGAAAGTCATGAGAGCCAGCAGTGTGGTCTATACCGAAACCGGGAAAAACAGCGCCAAACACGCTGACTCGTGAGCGGAATCTATACCACTCATTTGATTTTGTACAACAATAAGACAAGGATTCAGGGTTAAAGCTGAAACGGTTCTGTTATCTGGCTGATACAGCCTGCTCCCTTCCAGGGTCGGGAGCAGACTCCGCGTAGTCGGCAGCTAATCAGGCCACCTGCGAATGCGCATGGCGCTGGGTCTTCTGCCATTCGCTTTTCAAGGCTTGCAGCGTGTTTTCCATGAACGTGAGATCCGCAGCGGCCTTCTTGCCGACGTAGCCCTGTCCACGGCGGAACATCTTCAGCGCAACACGCATCTGTGGATGGGCGTCGCGGAACTCGCACTCCCGGGTATGCGGCGCCATGGCATCGACATGCACTTCACCGGACTCGGCAATCCATACAATGTGGTCGTCCAGCGTGTCTTTGCGCGTGGCAAACAGGCTGGCCAATTGATCGATAGTCGGTTGTTTGTTGATATTCATGTTGATGCTCCTTCACTCGCAGACTGTTCAATAGTTGATACATCAAGTTCATGCGCCGGACGGTCATCCACGAACCCCGATGGAGTGTTCGTCGAATACAGTTCCAGCCCCTCAAGGACATGCAGGTAGCCTTGATGAGAAGCCGCTACACAGCGGCGTCAACGTAGCAGAGAAGAAGTCACGAAACCCAAAGACCCGGCCCGGAATCGACAAGCGATCCGCTACAAGCATCATGAGGACGTTTCGCCAGCTTCCCGCCTTTATCGACGACGATGCCAGGTCAGCTTCATCAATCTGCCTTGTGGGCAGCCCTACATCCGGGAACATCTCGACGGCTTGTCGAGCCTGCTCAGTACCGCTTTGCTGCGCTCCCGATCAGGGAGACAGCTGCATAATGCAAGGGCAAAAGAGGCGCGTCAACGGTTATGTAGTGATTATTTTTAATCACTACATAATTTGATTGCGGACGTGCAGTTACGTGAAAAGCTGACTGAATAGTCACCGCAGCGGCACTGTCCGCACCGTGTCACACTGACACGAGCACCACTCAGGGCGCATTCACTTTGCGGTAAATGCGCTGTAGCTGTTCATCAGGTTGCGGTAGTTGGGGATGCGTTGGGACAGCAGATTGGCCAGGCCTTCCATATCATTGCGCCAGTCGACTTGCAGTTCGCAGGCGACCGAGAACCAATTGACCAGTTGCGCACCGGCAGCGCTCATTCGCGCCCAGGCGGCCTTCTGCACCGTCTCGTTGAAGGTGCCGGACGCGTCAGTGACGACGAACACCTCGAAACCCTCGGCCAACGCGCACAAGGTCGGGAACGTCACACAGACATCGGTCACGACACCGGCAATGATCAGCTGTCGGCGACCGGTCGCTCTCACCGCGTTGACAAAGTCCTGGTTGTCCCAGGCATTGATCTGCCCGGGGCGCGGAATGTAGGGCGCGTCCGGAAACATCTCCTTGAGTTCCGGCACCAACGGACCGTTCGGCCCACTCTCGAAACTGGTGGTCAGAATCGTCGGCAACGCGAAGAATTTCGCCAGATCAGCCAACGCCAGTACGTTGTTCTTGAACTCATTGGGTGAGAAGTCCTGCACCAGCGAGATCAGCCCGGTCTGATGATCGACCAGCAAGACCGCAGCGTCATCTTTGTTCAAGCGTTTGTAAGGAGTAAGCGTGCTCATGGTTGATTCCTCATGGATAAGGGTATCGCTGATGGGTGTCTCTAAAGGTTCAAGCCAGCTGACTTCAACTGCACGTGCGGATCAAAACGCAAAACGAGTCGTTGAGGCCCGGAATCGCCGTGTGTTTTTGCAGGTCGATCACCTGTGTCGCGCCGGCGCGCAGCGCCATCACTTCGGCGTCGCTGCCCACTGCAACAAAACGACCCTCGCTGATCGCCACCGCAGTGGCTTCAGGCTTTGCATGGTCAACCGTATGAAACTTACCGTTGAACAGAATCAACTCGACGCTCATGGCGATACCTTTGGCGGAAGTTTTAAAGGCACTGGCAGGACAGGAGAATGACAAAGAGGGGAAGATCGTTTTGGCGCGGGCTGGCTTTATCGTCAGTCATCAGATCACTTTCCCTGTGAGTGTTTCGCGGAAGCATTCAACCAAGGCGCCAATAAACGGGTCGTCGTAGGCATCAGAACGTACACCACCAGCAAAACGATGGTCACCGTCACCAGCGCTGTGCTGACGAAATAGCCCGACAGCCAGAAAACCTGCGCAAACACCGTCCGCCACACCTGCGGAATCAGCAAGGTCAACGGCAGAATGACCAAGTACGACACGCATGCCTGCTTCCAGCGCGGCGGTGGACTGCGATCTTCGGTCGGTGGCGTAAACCAGAACTCGTTGTGAGGGTTGACCTGCGTCTGATCACCATCGGCAAGCATAGGCGCAGCCTCCGCAACCAGCTGGCGCCGCTCGTCGGAGTCCAGCCATTGCTGCATCACCAACGTCGATTGAAAACGCAGCACACTGGTGAACATCTGCAAGCCAGCGTCCTTGCTGCGAATCACATCCACGCCCAGATGCCCCGGCTGCTGACCGGCAATGGTCACGATACGCCGCAGCCAGCTCTCGTAATCAGCTTCACGCCCGGCCGTAACCCGGTGCTTGATGACCAGTGTGACCACTTCGTTCAGTGAGGGGTTGTCAGGGGTGTGGGGTGGTGCTGAATCGGACATGGTCTGGGCTCTGGTTGGGGAAGTGAGAGCCGGATTGCACTTGACGTGCGTACTGCGCCGGCGGCCCGACGTACACGATAGTGCATGGTCAGCCGTACGCCAGAACGGTTCACTGTCTAGTCCTGAAATAGGTT
>NZ_LGLN01000067.1:244477-273347 GCF_001293775.1 Pseudomonas syringae pv. cilantro | reverse complement strand
CCTTATTCAGGACGGGACACACTGACAAAAAAGGCCCGAAAGCTCACGCTCCCAGGCCTCTAAAACCCCTCTCCTACCCTCAACTCACCCTGAAGCGTCCCACCAGCCCCTGCTGCTGTTCAGCCAGACGAGCCAGTTCGCGGCTGGTGACGGCTGTCTGCTCGGCACCGGCGCTGACCTGGATGACCAGTGCGTTGATGTCGTGGACATTGCGGTGGATTTCTTCGGCGACCAGGCTTTGTTCTTCGGCGGCCGAGGCCACTTGGATGTTGCGGTCGCTGATGCTGGCGATGCCTTCGGCGATTTCTTCGAGCAATTCGCCCGCGCGCACGACGTTGGTTGCGCCTTGCCGGGCCTTGCCGAGGGTTTCCTGCATGGAGCTTGCGGCGCGGTCGGAACCGGATTGCAGGTTGGCGATCATGTTCTGGATGCTGACGGTCGATTCCTGCGTTTTCTTGGCAAGATTTCTCACTTCGTCGGCCACCACTGCGAAACCGCGGCCCTGCTCGCCGGCGCGTGCGGCTTCAATGGCGGCGTTGAGTGCCAGCAGGTTGGTCTGGTCGGCCACACCGCGAATGACGTCGAGGACCGAGGAGATCGAATCGCTCTCGCCTTTGAGTTCGTCAATGATCCGTGACGTCTGTTCGGCCTGCACCGAGAGGCCTTTGATCAGGGTGACGGTGTTGTCGATCTCGATTTTGCCCTGCATCGTGCTGGCGTTGACGCGTTGCGACATGGCCGATGCATCGGTGGTGCTGCGCGCCACGTCCTTGACGGTCGAGCTCATCTGGCTGATGGCCGTGGCGACCTGATCCGTCCCCTGACGCTGCTGTGCCACGTTCTGGCTGGTCTGCAAGGCGACGGCTGAAGACTGCTCGGCCGCGGTGGCGACCTGTGCTGTGGCGCTGCCAATTTCGCGAATGACTTCGCTGATCTGTTGCGCCATGTTGTCCAGATTGCGCGAGATCTCGCCAAACTCGTCCTTGCCGGTGTAACGGGTTCTGGCGGTCAGGTCGCGGGTGGACAGTGCAATCAGGGTGCGATTCACGTCGACGACGGCGATCTTGATGTTGCGGATGATCACCGACGCCAGCCAGAGTACGGCGATCAGCATGACGATGACGATGCCGATTGCCATGTACAGGCTGTTTTCAGCGGCACTGCGTGCATCACTGGCCAGCCCAGTGACGGTCTGCCCCAGCTCAGCTTCTACCTGAGCCATCATGTCGATACGCTGGGTGGAGAGATTAAACCAGTCTTCCGGTTTGATGTTCAGCGGGTCGCCCAGCGGAGTATCGAAACCCAAGCGTTGCAGGCGCGCCACTTCCAGTGATTCCGGCTTCTGCAGGACAGCATTCAGTTTGCTCTTGAACACGTCCGGAGCCCAGCGCTGGAAGGCTTCGTAGTAGCCGGAGAACTCGCCCAGGTTGCGGCTGAAACGTGACAACAGCGCTGAATCGAAACGGTTCTGGTTGAAGGCCAAACCGAGCAAGACGCGCTCGCGGCCTGCCCGCTCTTTCATGTCGACAAACTGATTGAGCGAACTCAGTGCGCGGAGAATTTCCGGGTCTTCGATACTGGCTTCCAGCGAATAATTAAAACCGATAAGCGTTTTGATGATGTCAGTAAAACGCGCGCCGGATTCAGTGTTGTTGATTGCCAGCGAATCCACTTTGCCACGCAGCGCAAGCATCTCCTCCAGTGCCCGCCTTACGCTTTCCAGCCCGGGAATACCGTCGGTCGACTGAGTGCGCATCTCACTGATCGCCTTGTCGGTTTCCTGACGAAGTGTCTTCAGTTTGTCTTGCATCGACTTGCCGCCGCTGCCCAGGAACACGCCGCTGGCGCCGCGTTCGCGCTGCAGGGTGGTGACTACGTCACTGAGTTTGCGGGCGGCGCTGGTGGCGGTGACGGCTCGACCGTTATCGGTGAGCGTCTCGCTTTTGTCAGCGACGAAAATACCCGCGAATGCCAGGAAGCCCAGCAGGGGAAACATCAGAATAAGCAGCAGTTTCATACTCAAAGGAGCATTTCTAAGCATTACAGACCTCATGACTCACAGACTTTCTATAAACGATCTATGGTCCAACGCTCTTTCAACAGTGACGTTTTTTATAACCAGAGATGATTCGGTATTCCGCCTGCCGTAGCGGGTCTTGCCTCCGTTCGACTGTTTCGGCGGTGAAGTGCCAAGCTTTACCTGTCGGTCTGCTTTAATTTGCAGTGACACCTGATTGTTCTGCGTTTGCGCTGGTTGATAACACGCACAGGAAATAACTCATGATCAAGCAAGTCGGTTCTACTGACATCAAACCTGTCCACCAGGCGTCCTGCCATTGCGGCGCGATCATGCTCGAGCTGGATTTACCGAATGGTATTGTCGATCCGCGACGCTGTGACTGCTCGCTGTGCAGGCGCAGAGGCGCCATCGTCGCGTCGGTCGCAAAGGATGGGGTTCGAGTGATCCATGGGCAGAGCATGCTCAAGCTGTATCAATTCAATACGCGTACCGCCGAGCATTACTTCTGCGGCAGGTGCGGGATTTACACCCACCATCAGCGACGCTCCAACCCCAATGAATACGGGTACAACGTCGCTTGTCTGGAAGGTGTGAATCCTTTCGAGCTGGGCAAGGTAAAGATCAATGACGGGGTCAATCATCCCGCTGATTGCCCCGCCGTTGACGCGCCTGAGAGCGACTAACGCAGGTTGGTCTTCGCCAGTTCCAGCACTTCGTTGCCGCGCCCGCTCATGATCGCGCGCATCATGTACAGGCTGAAGCCTTTGGCCTGCGCCAGCTTGATCTTCGGCGGAATGCCCAGTTCCTGCTTGGCAGTCACCACGTCGAGCAGCACCGGGCCGGGGTGATCGAAGGCCTTGCGCAGGACGGCGGGCAACTCTTCGGCGTTTTCTACGCGCAATCCGAGAATGCCGGCGCCCAGCGCGATACCGGCGAAATTGGTCTCGTGCAGATCGGTTCCATGGGGCACGTAACCGCCGGCTTTCATTTCCATGTCGACGAAGCCCAGCGAGCTGTTGTTGAACACCACCATTTTGATCGGCAGGTTCAACTGGCGAATGCTCAGCAAATCCCCCAGCAGCATCGACAGGCCACCGTCACCACACAGTGCCACCACCTGGCGATCCGGATGTTCGGCCTTGGCACCGAGCGCTTGCGGCAAGGCGTTGGCCATCGAGCCATGATTGAACGAGCCCAGCAGGCTGCGTTTGCCGTTCATGTGCAGGTAACGCGCGGCCCACAGGGTTGGGGTGCCGACATCTACGGTGAAAACAGCATCGGCATCAGCCTGTTCGTCGACCAGACGGGTCAGGTACTGCGGGTGAATCGGTGTGCCGTCCGGCGTCGGCGTGGCCAGTTCGTCCAGTTCTTCACGGGCCTTGGCGTAGTGCTTGAGGGCCTTATCGAGGAAGCGGCGGTCGCTGTGCGGCGTAAGCCTGGGCAGCAGCGCATCCAGCGTTTCACGTACCCCGCCGACCAGGCCGAGGGCCACTGGCGTGCGCCGACCGAGTTGGGTCGGGTCGAGGTCGATCTGAATGATATTGGCTTTCTCGGGATAGAAATTGCGGTAGGGAAAGCTGCTGCCGAGGATCACCAGCGTGTCGCAGGACAGCATGGCGTGATAGCCGGAGCTGAAACCGATCAGGCCGGTCATGCCAACGTCGAACGGGTTGTCGTATTCAACGTGCTGCTTGCCACGCAACGCATGGACAATCGGTGCACCCAGCGTGTCGGCCAGCGCAAGGATCTGCTGGTGTGCACCGGCGCACCCGGCACCACACAACAGCGTGACCGCCTTGGAGTCGTTGAGCATGTCGGCCATCGACTGCAAATCATTGTCGGCCGGGACAACACTGGGCGGACTTGCTTCGACCCATTTCGCCGGTACATCCGGTGACTCACTCAGCGCCACATCGCCGGGTATTACAATCACCGCCACGCCCTTCTGGCTGATGGCCGCCCGCATGGCGCGTTCCAGCAGACGCGGGAACTGTTCGGGGTTGCTGACCAGTTCAACAAAATGGCTGCACTCTTTGAACAGTTCCTGCGGATGGGTTTCCTGGAAGTAATCCAGGCCAATCTCGGCGGACGGAATATGCGCGGCAATCGCCAGCACCGGCACCCGGTTGCGATGGCAGTCGTACAGGCCGTTGATCAGGTGCAGATTGCCCGGTCCGCAGCTGCCTGCGCAAACCGCCAGCTTGCCGCTGGATGCCGCCTGGGCACCCGCCGCGAAAGCCGCCACTTCTTCGTGACGGGTGTGCATCCAGCGAATCGAATCGGTGCGTTCCAGGCTGTCGGTCAGGCCGTTGAGGCTGTCACCGGACACCCCCCAGATGTGGGAAACACCTGCCGCTGCGAGGGTTTGCGCAAGATGGTCGGCGATGGTCTTGGACATTAGGGGTTCCTTGTCGAGGCAATTAAGGATTCAGATAACCACGCGCAGCGCTCTGCCACGCATGTTGTGGTCGACCTGACGGGTTCTCGACAGTTCAGAAAACCTGAGCCCTGTTCAGGGCTCGGTTACGCAGCCTGCCAGTAGGCGGCTCAGGCGTGCGGATTGCCCGGCGCCTTGGCGGGCACTGCGTATTGCGGCTTGAGCTTGCCGTCGCTGTCGAGCAGCCAGGCGTCGAGAATTTCGCGCACGACCGGGCCTGCGACCCGACCGCCCGCCTCGCCGTTCTCGATGGTCACCGACACCACGATCTTCGGGTGATCGGCCGGGGCAAAGCCGACAAACAACGCGTTGTCGCGGTTGCGCTCCAGGGTCTTGAGGCGGTTGTAGCGCTCGCCCTGCTTGATCGCCACCACCTGCGCCGTACCGCTCTTGCCAGCGATGCGGTATTGGGCGCCCTTCGCCGCATCACGCGCAATACCGCGCGGATCGTGCATGACCATCTGCATCCCGGTATTGACCTGATTCCATTCGTTGGGATCACGCAGCACGATGTTCGGCATCGGGTGCTCATCGACCGGCACCTCATGGCCCACTTCCATTGCCAGGTGCGGACGATGCCAGACGCCCTTGCTGGCGATCAGCGAGGTGGCCTGCGCCAGTTGCAACGGCGTGACCTGCATGTAGCCCTGACCGATGCCGAGGATCACCGTCTCGCCGGGGAACCAGGCCTGGCGGCGCGTGGCGCGTTTCCACTCGCGAGACGGCATCAGGCCGGCAGATTCCTCGAACATGTCCAGCGAGACTTTCTGGCCGATGCCGAACATGGTCATGTAGTCATGCAGCCGGTCGATGCCCAACTTGTGCGCCAGGGTATAGAAGTAGGTGTCATTGGAACGCATGATCGCCGTGTCCATGTCCACCCAGCCGTCGCCGCTGTGGTTCCAGTTGCGGTACTTGTGGTCGAAGTCCGGCAACTGGAAGTAACCCGGATCAAAAACCTTGGTCGAAGCGTTGACCACCCCGCTGTCGAGCCCGGCAATCGCGACTTCAGGTTTGACGGTGGAACCCGGCGCATACAGGCCGCGCAATACGCGGTTGAACAGCGGCCGGTCGATGGAGTCGCGCAACGCGGCGTACTGCTTGAAGCTGATCCCGGTCACGAACAGGTTGGGGTCGAAACTCGGCTTGCTGACCATTGCCAGCACTTCGCCGGTTTCCGGGTCGAGCGCCACCACCGAGCCACGCCGGTCACCCAGCGCGTTCTCGGCCGCTTCCTGCAAATGCGCATCCAGGCTCAGGGTGATGTTCTTGCCCGGTATCGGATCGGTGTGTTTCAAGACCCGCAACACACGTCCTTGGGCGTTGGTTTCAACCTCTTCGTAGCCAACCCGACCGTGCAGTTCTGACTCGTAAAAACGTTCGATGCCGGTCTTGCCGATCGACTGAGTGCCGCGATAGTCGTTATCGAGCTGGGCGGCTTCCTTTTCGTTGATCCGCCCGACATAGCCAATCGAATGAGCAAAGTGCGCACCCAACGGATAATGACGAACGAACTGCGCCGCGACATCCACCCCCGGCAACAGGTATTGATTGACCGCCAGGATGGCGATCTGCTCTTCAGTCAGCTCGTACAGCAACGTTGCAGGCTCGAACGGATGACGCACCTGCTTCAGCTCCTTGTCGAACAGGATGCGATCCTCGTCAGGCAGCTGCAGCAGCGTCATCAGCTCATCGATGACCTTGTGCCAGTCTCCGGCGCGCTCACGGGTCAGGGTCAGGTTGAAGCTGGGCCGGTTATCGGCAAGCACTTCGCCATTGCGGTCGAAGATCAGGCCGCGCTCGGGCGGAATCGGCAGTACATGCACCCGGTTGTTTTCGGAAATGGTCGAGTGGTATTCGAACTCGGTAACTTGCAGGAAATACATCCTCGCAACCAGACAGATCGCCAGCAGGCCTACCAGCACAGCACAGGCAATCAGGCGCTGGTTGACCAGTCGCGTCTCTTTCTCGTGGTCTTTCAGGGGGATTGGATTGGGCATTTCTACAGCTTCTCGGTGAAGGGCAAACGGCGACTTAACGTGTAAATGAATATTTCGGCGCGCACCATAGCAAGAAGTGCCTGATGGCAGGCAGTGGAGCCGACCCTCAATAGATGAAAAATCTGTCAGAAATACTTCAAGAAAGCTTCACCTGCGCCTCGGCAGACGTTTCGCGGGCCTGCATGATGCGTGGCAGATTGGTCTCGATCCAGATCGCAAGCGTCTCGACTTGCAAGGCCACTTCTTCCCCCATTGGCGTCAACCGGTATTCGACATGCGGTGGCACCACGGGCAGCGATTTGCGGCTGACAAAGCCGTCCTGCTCCAGATGCTGAAGCGTCTGCGCGAGCATTTTTTCGCTGACCCCGCCGATTTTGCGCCGCACCTCGCTGAAGCGGTGCATACCGCCACGCAATACCACCAACACCAGCACGCCCCAACGGCTACAGACATGGTTGAGAACAATCCTCGACGGGCAGTCAGTTGCCAGCACTTGCCCCTGACGAACGAAGGCCAGCATGGATTCGGCCGTTTCGGAGTATGGACGCGTGGCGGATTCGCTCATGACACTTACCTTTTTGTACGTACTTACGAAAAGAAAGCATCATGACTATGCTGGCGCTTTCTATCAACCTGAATCGAGAACTCCAACATGATCGTTGTCACCGGTGCCACAGGCCAGCTTGGCCGTCTCGTCATTGAACAGTTGCTCACTCGCGTACCTGCCTCACAAGTCATCGCGGCCGTGCGTAACCCGGAAAAAGCCGCAGACCTCTCGGCACTGGGCGTTCAGGTTCGTCAGGCCGATTACTCACAACCGTCGACGCTGAACAGCGCATTTGCCGGTGCTGAAAAGCTGCTGCTGATTTCTTCCAGCGAAGTGGGCCAGCGTCTGCCGCAGCATAAAGCGGTGATCGATGCGGCGAAGAGTGCCGGGGTCCGATTGTTTGCCTATACCAGCGTGTTGCACGCCGACACCTCGGCATTGGGTCTGGCCAAAGAGCACCGCGAGACGGAAGACTACTTGCAGTCAAGTGGCCTGCCGTTCGTGTTGTTGCGTAATGGCTGGTACACCGAAAACTATGTGGCAGGTGCCCAAGGGGCTTTGGCCCACGGCGCAGTACTGGGCAGCGCTGGCGAAGGGCGAATCAGCTCGGCTTCGCGGCTGGATTATGCCGAAGCTGCCGCCGTGATCCTGACATCCGCAGAGGATCAGGCCGGTCGCCTTTACGAACTGGCGGGCGATGAGCCTTATACCCTCGCCGACTACGCCGCCGAACTGTCAAAACAGAGCGGCAAGACACTGGCGTATGTTGACCTGCCGCAGGCTGAATTCGCAGCGGCGCTCATCGAGGCCGGCCTGCCGGACTACGTGGCCAACCTGCTGGCAGACTCGGACGCAGCGGCCGCCAAAGGCGCGCTGTTCGACGACAGTCGACAGTTGAGCGAGCTGATCGGACGCCCTGCCACGCCGCTTGCCGTGACCATTGCTGAAACGCTCAAGGGCTGAGCCCCGTAAAACTGATCGAATGATTTGTAACCGTGAAGGTCCCAGTTCTGACGAAGGCATTATGCCGTCGACTGTTAATCAGACTGGGAGTCTTCACATGAATAGCAAATCGTTGATCGCCTGCATGACCCTGCTCGGCTGCTTTTCGGCCGTTACCCTGCCGGTTCACGCAGCAGAGACGCCCGATCCGAAAGTGACCGAGTCCAAGGACAACGTTCACGAACTGGAGGTAGGTTCCCGCGTGCCGGAGAAATACCGCCGCAGCGACCTTGAGGTCAAAGACTGGCAAAGCAAGGGCCTGGAAGCGCCCGCCAAGGAAAGCGAGTGGGTCAAGATCAACGACAAGTACGTGCGATTCCAGAAAGTGAACGGCCAGATCATGGATATCGTGCCGGTCAAAAAGTAAGTAATGAGCAGCCCTGGCTCTGCGCTCATCGCCACACACAGGGTTTGTGGGCGCAGCCGGGACGGCGGTTTGCGAAGAGGCCGGTACAGCCCCGACCGGTACAGCCCCGAAAAACGGGGCGCTTGTACCCTTGCCTTCGTTAGCCACGCGGATCGCCGCCCCGGTCACCTCCACTGAACCTATTTCATGACGCAGCGCGTCACACAGCGATTCAGCGACGTCAGTGCTGTGCATCAATCCCTTGCCAGATCTCACCTAAAACCATTGCTTTTTTGTCCGCATGCCTTACAAATGCAGACTTGTCCGCATGCAACTCACCGCGTAACCACTATTGCCACCTTTCCGCGAGCCCGCTCCATGTCCAGAACCATTGCCCTTGCCTTCGCCTGCCTGCTTTCATCCACCGCACAGGCTGCCTGCCCTGCTGCAACGCCGGTTGATACGGCACGCTGGATCTATGAGAAGCATCAGGACTTCTACCTCAAGGACAAGGGTGGCGCGGAGTACCTGTCCAAATCGCTGTTGAGCCTGTTGAAGAAAGACTGGGCCTGCCAGAACGGCGATCAGTGTGCCGTCAGCGCCAACCCGTGGACTGACGCACAGGAAGGTGATGTGCAGAGGCCGATCAACTGGAAGCTGGTGTCCACGTCCGACAAGCAGGCGGTGGTCGAGATGACGTACAACCTGGGTTACAAGGACGCCCCTCAGCAGCCCGTCAGCAGCCAGACCACACGCTTGCTGCTGGCAAAAAATGCCAACAGTTGCTGGGTGCTGGACAACCTGCAAGGGCCCCAGGGCGTGGCGTTGGGCCAGGCGCTCGAAGAATTCCCCTACGAAGGTGACTGATCGACCTTGAAACCATTCGCCGTTGGCGGTATCACAGGCACATGAACTTCAAGAGCGAGCACCATGAATACCTTTGAGCAATCGATTATTGAGGCTGCGCAGGCCGCCACGCCCAATAACACCGATGCCGAACGCGAAGCTGCCAGGGTGGCCGCTACACAGGCAGTGGCTGAAATCGTGGCAAGCAAAAGCGGGCTGAGCCGCACCCTGGCCCTGGCCGAACTGCTGGATTCCTATTCCGGGCAGGACGATCAGGAAGACGAATAAACAGCCGGGACAGCGGCGAGAACTTTATTTAATCGTGTCGCTAAAGAAGCGATTGCGGTTGCCGAAAACTTTCTTGGGCGGACTCATGAGAGCGGCCCTTTTGCGTTAGTGCGCTCGGATGCGACCTATGAGGAAGCATTCTTGCAAATCGAGCAACTGGAAGACATTCAGGCTTATGTACGCCGCACTGCCGACGATCTCGAGCGCGTGTCGCGTAACATGGCCGGGCACATGCTGTACCTTGAGCTTTCCGCGCGCCCGCACGAGGCTCAGGAAGTCAGCGAACGCATTTTCGGCTTGCAGGCCTCGGTCCACAGCCTGCGCGGTGTATTCAGCAACTGACCGTTTAGTGGCTATCCGCCTGCGACAGCGGCCGCGCAACCTCCTCCAGCGATTTTCGTTCGGCAGCCGTGCCCCAGATCGACTGCACCAGCGCAGCGAACAGCATCAACCCTGCCCCGATCAGATAGCCGATCAGCACATTGCTGCGATCACCGGTTTCGATCAGTTCACCGAACAGCGTCGGCCCGATAATGCCGCCCAGCCCCGTGCCGAATGCGTAGAACACGGCAATCGCCAGCGCGCGTATCTCCAGCGGAAAGGTTTCGGCCACGGTCAGGTAAGCCGAGCTTGCCGCCGCCGACGCGAAGAAAAAGATCACCATCCAGGCGATGGCCTGCTGGGTCACATCCAGCAAGCCCTGCTGGAACAGATAACCGCTGATTGCCAGCAGGACCCCGGACACGCCATAGGTCAGGCTGATCATCACCCGCCGACCAACCACATCGAACAGCCTGCCCAATAGCAGCGGCCCGCAAAAATTGCCCAGCGCCAGCGGCAACACGTACCAGCCCACCCGCTCAGCGGGCACATCGTAGAAATCCGTCAGCACCAACGCGTAAGTAAAGAAAATCGCGTTATAGAAGAACGCCTGAGCGGTCAGCAGCGTCAGGCCCACCAGCGAGCGCTGGCGGAACGTGACCAGCAACGTTCTGGCGACCTCGCCGAGCGGCGTGTGGTCTCGGACATGCAGCCGCAACGGTTTACCCTCGACGGCAGGCAATACGTGCCCGCGGCGTTGCATGTCCGCTTCGATCTGCTCGACGATGCGGGCCGCCTCTGCCGATTGTCCATGAATCAACAGCCAGCGCGGGCTCTCCGGCAGCCACAGGCGCATCAGCAGCACCAATAAACCCAACACCGCGCCGATCCCGAAGCACAAACGCCAGCCGAGCTCGGCCCCGATCCATTGCGGGTCCAGCAAGACAATCGAGCCGACTGCGCCCAATGCCGCGCCCAGCCAGAATGTGCCGTTGATGGTCAGATCAACCCAGCCACGGTAACGGGCCGGCGTGAACTCCTGGATGGTCGAATTGATCGCCGTGTACTCGCCGCCGATGCCCATCCCGGTCAGAAAGCGGAACAGCATGAAGCTCCACACGCTGAACGAGAATGCCGTAGCAGCGGTCGCGCCTACATACAGCAGCAAGGTGATGAAGAACAGCTTGCGCCGCCCCAGGCGGTCCGCCAGCCAGCCAAAGAACAGCGCGCCCAACACGGCACCCGCGATATACGCAGCACCCGCCAGGCCAATATCGCTGTTGCTGAGGTTGAGCGCCGGACTGGCTTTTAGGGCACCCGCCACCGAACCTGCGAGGGTGACTTCCAGGCCGTCGAGCAACCAGGTGATGCCCAGTGCGACGACCAGCAAGGTATGAAAACGCCCCCAGGGCAGGCGATCCAGCCGGGCAGGCAAATCAGTTTCGAACACGATTCCACTGGCACGACTGGTGTTCATCTCGGGCTCTCCGCGGCTGACGCTAATGTCAGGATTGAGAGTCGCTGAAATCGCCCGAGTTCAGCTGATCCAGAACCACATCAGCGTCAGGTTGGCTGCCGAAATCAGGCCGAACAGCCCCCACGCGACGGCTTTCACCAGCCGGCTGTTGACGAATGGCCCCATCAGTTGCGGATCACTGGTGAAGCGGATCAGCGGCCACAGCGCGAACGGCAGTTGCAGGCTCAGGACCACCTGACTGAGCACCAGCATCTTGCCCACCGAGCTGTCGCCGAGCCAGATCACGCCGATCAATGCCGGGATCAGCGCCAGCGCACGGGTGATGAAACGCCTCTGCCAGCAGGGAATCTTCGCCTGCAAAAAGCCTTCGAGCACCACTTGCCCGGCAATCGTGCCGGTGAACGTCGAGCTCTGCCCGGCCGCCAGCAAGGCAACACCGAACAGCACGCTGGCGAGAGCGCCGCCGACCAACGGATCGAGCAGGTGATAGGCGTCCTGAATCTCGACCACCTCGGTGTGACCGGTCTTGTGGAACGCCGCCGCCGCGAGAATCAGAATCGCGGCGTTGATCAACAACGCCAGGCTCAATGACCCGATGGTGTCGAGGCGCGCGAAGCGAATCGCGCTGGCTTTGCTCGCCAGGTCCGAGCCGTTGACCCGCGTTTGCACCACCGAGGAATGCAGATACAGGTTATGCGGCATGACCGTGGCACCCAGAATGCCGATCGCGATGTATAGCGGCTCCTGACTGCTCAGCACATCCCAACTCGGTTTCAGCCCGGCAAAAACGTCCGGCCAGAACGGCTTGATCAGGATCAATTCGACGGCGAAGCAGGCCGCGATGGTGGCGATCAGCCCCAGCACAATCGCTTCCAGACGGCGGAAGTTGGCACCCTGCAAGGCCAGCACGATCAGCGTATCGAAGGCCGTCAGCGCCACCCCGGTGGTGATCGACACGCCCAGCAGCAGGTGAAACGCCAGCGCCGCACCCAGCACTTCAGCCAGATCGGTGGCAATGATCGACAGCTCTGCCAGCAGCCACTGCCCTTTTGCCACGTTACGGCTGTAGTGGGTGGCGGACAGTTGCGCCAGATCCCGCCCGTGGCGATGCCCAGGCGCGAACAAAGGTTCTGCAGCACCATGCCGGAAAGACTGGCCAGCACGACCACGAACAGCAACGAATAGCCGAAGCGCGAGCCCGCCTCGATAGCCGTCGCCCAATTGCCGGGGTCCATGTAGCCAATGGAGATCAGCAATCCGGGGCCGACGAACAGCATCATCTTGCGCAGCAGCGAGGCGTTCGGCGGGATGACAATGCTGTCACTGGTTGCCGAGGGACAGAACGGAGCAGTCGCGGTGGTGGGCAGTTTGTACGTCACGGGATCTCTGTCGGGCAGAAGAATAAAGAGCCTCATCCTAAAGTCTTGTGACACATGTTGATACATCCGAACTGACTCAAAGCGCCGGATCGACGCGGCATCTGTATGGACTTAAAAAATCATAAGCCTGTGCACGACTATTACCTGATCAGCGTCATACAGTGTCGAAATAAAATAAACATTCAATAAATTCTCCTGTTAAACAATTATTCATCCTGAATGGGCCGAAAAACGCACACGGCGCTAAATATTACCAATTGTAAAAGCGTACTATCCGGCTTCAAACAAGAACTCAGGATGGCATTGATGAATCCTTCCCGGAAGACAGGCATTGCGGCCAGCGAACTGCTGCGTGCCGCTCATATCTCGGCGCGTATTGACCGCCTACCTGCGGTTGCGACCCTCTGGCGACTGGTTGCGCTGCTGTCCATTGCCGGATTCTTCGAACTCTACGACCTGTTCCAGACCGCCTATATCAGCCCCGGCCTCATCCGCGAAGGCATCTTCGCCACCGGCAGTCAGGGCTTGTTCGGCTTCTCCGATCAGGCTGCCTTCGTTTCGGCGACGTTTCTCGGCCTGTTCTTCGGTGCCAGCCTGCTGAGTCCGATTGCCGATCGTTTCGGTCGTCGCGCGATTTTTACTTTTGCGCTGATCTGGTACACCGTTGCCACCGTGATCATGGGCCTGCAGACCTCGGCAATAGGCGTGATCGGCATGCGCTTCGTGGTCGGTATCGGTCTGGGGGTCGAACTGGTGACCATTGACACTTACCTGTCGGAACTGGTGCCCAAGCGCATCCGCAGTTCGGCTTTCGCTTTTGCCTTTTTCATCCAGTTTCTGTCGGTGCCCTGCGTTGCACTGATGTCGTGGTGGCTGGTACCGCAAGACCCGCTGGGCTTTGCCGGGTGGCGCTGGGTGGTGATCAGCAGCGCGGTATTCGCGCTCTTCGTCTGGTGGCTGCGTGCAGCACTTCCCGAGTCGCCGCGCTGGCTGGCGCAACAGGGGCGCTTCGATGAAGCCGAACGAATCATGGACAACATCGAGGCACGTTGCCTGAAAGAGCACGGCAAGCCGCTGGACGAACCACAGCCAGAGGCGGTTGCCGTCGAAGGCAAGGGACGCTTTGCCGACTTGTGGCAACCGCCCTACCGCCGTCGCACATTGATGCTGGTGGTGTTTCACATCTTTCAGGCAATCGGTTTTTTCGGCTTTGGCAACTGGCTGCCCGCGCTGCTTTCCGGACAAGGCGTCAGTGTCACCCACAGCCTGAGCTATGCCTTTGTGATTACGCTGGCGTACCCGCTGGGTCCGTTGCTGTTCGTGAAGTTTGCCAATCGCTTTGAAAACAAATGGCAAATTGTCGGCTCGGCCTTGGGTGCAATGATCTTCGGCAGCCTGTTCGCGTTTCAAACCAGCGCAGCCGGGCTGATCCTCTGCGGGGTCATGATCACGTTCTGCAACGCTTGGTTGAGCTTCAGTTACCACTCTTATCAGGGAGAACTGTTCCCGACCAACATTCGCGCTCGCGCGGTAGGGTTCTGCTATTCGTTCAGCCGTCTGTCAACGGTATTCAGCAGCCTGCTGATCGGAATATTTCTCGATCACTTCGGCACGCCCGGGGTGCTGGCGTTCATTGTCAGCAGCATGCTCATTGTGATCATCGTCATCGGCCGCTTCGGGCCATGCACACGCAATCTGGCGCTGGAGCAGATTACCCATCGCTGACTCCGAAGTTGCCATCCCAGTAATCAGCGATTGGAGCGGGTCACGCCTGGGCCCACTCCACGTTGGTCACACCGAAGTGTTCTGCATAAGGCTTGGAGACCCGCGGAACCTTCTCCAGTCGGTATTTGGGTATGCGCGCCAAGCCAGCATCGACACTTGCGTAATGCCAGGCTTCTGCGTTGTCCATGCTCTCGGTGCGTATGTAAAAACTCTTGAACGAACCGTTTAATAAATAATCAATGCGGTAGTGCTTTGGAAGTGCCATTGAAAGCCTGATCCTTTTTTCAGCAGTGGCTTGAAGTATAGGTGACCTGAACCGCTGCAAAAAAATTCAGTCTTTTTTCGATATCCGCGACCAATGAACATCGTCAGACGCCCTGTCAGCGAATACCCAGTCGCTTGGCCAAACGATTGAGGTTGGCTCTGTCCACGGCCAACTCTCGAGCCACCTGTGTCCATCGGCCATTATGCCGGGCAAGGCATTCGCTGATGATAACGCGCTGATAAGCGTCCACCGATACCTTGAGCCCTTGCCCCTGTACAAGATCGATACTGGCGCTTGCCGAAGCGGGCGTCGGTGTACCCGATGCAGGGCCTTGCAAGTCCAGCGCCTGGGCATCAATGCTCAGAACCCGCGTTCCTCGCGGTTGCGCAAATACCGTTTTGAGCACCGCGCGACTGATCAGATGTTCCAGCTCACGTACGTTGCCTGGCCAGCGGTGGCCGAGGAGCAGCCTTTGCGCCTCGCTGTTCAGGCGCACACTGCGCAACCCCATGCGCACACGGTTTTCTTCGAGAAAATAACCGGCAAGCAGCAATACATCGCGCCCGCGCTCACGCAAGGCGGGGACCTGCAGCGGGTAGACGCTCAGGCGATGATAGAGATCGGCACGGAAGCGGCCCGAACGAACCTCTTCGACGAGGTCGCGATTGGTCGCGGCGATGATGCGCACATCCACGCGATGCTCGCGGTCCGAACCTACCCGCTGCAACTGACCACTTTGCAGCACACGCAGCAGCTTGGACTGCACCGCCAACGGTAGCTCGCCCACCTCGTCGAGAAACAGCGTGCCACCGTTCGCCAGTTCGAACTTGCCGCTGCGCTCGCTGACAGCGCCGGAAAAAGCGCCTTTGACGTGCCCGAACAGCTCGCTCTCGACCAGCATTTCTGGCAGTGCTGCACAGTTGAGGCTGATCAGCGGTTGATGCGCCCTGGGTGAATGCCGATGGATCGACTCGGCCACAAGCTCCTTGCCGACCCCGGTTTCGCCGGTGATCAGCACGGTCAGCGGGCTGTTGCCGACCAGCTGAATTTCCTGCTGCAGACGCTGGTGGACGTCGCTCTGGCCAATCAGCTCGCGGGGTGCACGGGCACCGGCGGCGCGCTTGTAGATTTCCGCCAGTTGCCGCTGATCCTCGAAACCACGCGCCAGCTGGTTGATCCGCTCGCTGGCCATCACCGTCGCGGCCGCCAGGCTGGCAAAGGCCTGCAGGTTGCCCGGATCGACCTGGCCGAACGTGGCCGGGTCCAGCGAATCCAGCGTTATCAATCCCCACGGTCGCCCTTGAACCGACAGCACACAGCCCAGACAGTCATGAACCTCAAGTGGCCCGTGACCATCGACCAGGCCATCATACGGGTCCGGCAACTCGCAATCGGCAGAGAAGCGCACCGGCCCGTTGCTCGCCAGGAGGATTTCAAAACGCGGGTGGTCGTTGACCCGAAAGCGTCGCCCCAACGTATCGAGGCTCAGGCCATCCACGGCCAGCGGGATCAGTATGTCGCCCTCAAGCCTGAGCAGCGCCGCTGCATCACACGGCAACCAATGCCGCAACGAGCGCAGCAAGCGTCGATAGCGTTCTTCGTCCGGCAGCTCGCGGGACAGATCAGTGACCAGCGGAATCAGCTCAAGCAATAAAGAGTGGCTCACTACGACTCCTGAGGCGGACCGGAAAAAGGCGGCATTATGACGCCTTCCCGGAAAACAGGTGATCCGGTCAGTGACCGCATATGAGCGTCCGGTAGCTCGACAACGTTACAACGCTGACGTTATTACCCCTGAACAACGTCCATGGCTGAAACAATAGCGATCCTGCATTGCAGGCCCGGAACAGCTGCGTTTTCTGACGTCACGCCTCTGGCGACATTGTCGAGACTGTTTAACTTTATTGACGTGGCGATTGTCCGTTTTCGTTCCATAGTGCGCTCACTTTCAAAGGAGCGACTGTTCATGTACGGAATTCAGGGAAGAGTTCTTGAGGCCCCTCCTCCGCTGGTCGTCGATCTTGACGGGACTCTGTTACGTTCGGATCTGTTATTTGAAACAGCAGTGGCGTTTATTCGTCATCACCCGCTGCAGGTGTTCAGGCTGTTCGCCTGGCTGTTCCAAGGCAAGGCGGCGCTCAAACAACAGCTGGCCCTGGCGACACCGATCGACGTCGCCTGGCTACCTTACAATGCACACGTCATCGATTACATCAAGGCCGAACGCCTGACCGGACGCCTGATCATTCTGGCGACAGCCGCCCATGGCAGCATTGCCGAGCGTATCGCACAGCACCTTCAGTTGTTCGATCAGGTGTGGGCCTCGGACGGAGCAACCAATCTTTCTGCTCATCGAAAACGCGACCTGCTGGTCAGCCACTACGGTGAGGGTGGCTTCGACTACATGGGCAATTCTCGGGATGACCTGTGTGTCTGGGCGGCGTCCCGCAACGCCATCATCGCCCGACCACTGGCGGGCGTCGAACGGCAGGCACGTGCGCAGGGCAATGTCGCGCAGGTGATCGACTCGACCAACCACCCCTGGCGCGACTGGCGCAAAGCACTGCGCCTGCACCAATGGCTGAAAAATGCGCTGCTGTTTGTGCCTCTGATGGCGGCGCATCAGGTGCAGCAATCGCAGCAGCTGCTCGATGGCCTGTGGGCGTTCCTGTGTTTTGGCCTGTGCGCTTCGAGCGTCTATGTGCTCAACGATTTGCTGGACCTGGCTGACGACCGCCAGCACCGCAGCAAACGCGAGCGGCCCTTCGCCAGCGGGCAACTGCCGATCCGGGCCGGGCTGATCGCCGTACCGTTGTTGCTGATCGTCGCATTCGCTGGCGCTGCGGCATTGTTGCCCTGGCAGTTTTCAGCCGTGCTGGCGGCCTATTACCTGCTCACGCTGGTGTATTCGCTTTATCTCAAGCGCCATATGGCGGTGGACGTCATTGTTCTGGCCATGCTCTACACCACGCGGATTCTGGCAGGTGCGGCGGCGTTTCAACTGCCACTGACCTTCTGGATTCTGGCGTTCTCGATGTTTCTGTTCCTCAGCCTGGCGCTGGTCAAGCGCTACGCCGAGTTGCGCGACGCCCGACTGCGCGAAGTGGACAGCAAGACCCGTGGCCGCGGCTATTACCCCGGTGATCTGGACATGATCGCCTCGCTGGGGGCGTCGTCCGGCAACCTGTCCGTGATGGTCCTCGCGCTGTACATCCACGAAGGCACCACAGTGGCGCTGTACGAGCATCCCCATGTGATCTGGCTGGCCTGCCCGCTGCTGCTGTTCTGGATCACCCGGGTCTGGATGCTCACACATCGCGGCATGATGAACGAGGACCCGGTCGTGTTCGCCCTTCGCGACCGGGTCAGCCAGGGCGTCGGGGCGCTGTTCCTGCTGGTGTTCTGGATAGCCGCATGAGCGCACTACTTTATTCGTGGGGACGTTATCCGCTGATCGCCCAGCAGGGCCATGCCTGTGAAAGCATCGACGCGCTGCCGGATCATCTCGCTGGCGTCGTTGCCCGCCATCAAAACAGCCTGCCGTTCGGCAACGGGCGCAGCTACGGCGACAGTTGTCTGGCCGCCAGTGATCACGTGCTGGCTATGCACACGCTGGATCGCTTCATCGACGCCGACTGGCACAGCGGCCTGGTGCGGCTGGAAGCGGGCATGACCCTCGCGCAGCTACTCACGGCCGCCGTTCCGCAGGGCTGGTTTCTGCCGGTGACGCCAGGCACGCAATTGGCGACTGTCGGCGGCGCAGTCGCCAATGACGTGCACGGCAAGAACCACCACCTGCGTGGCACCTTCGGCTGTCATGTGCGGCGTTTCGGTCTGGTCCGCCACGGCGAAGCGCCAAGGGTCTGCTCGGCGGAAGAAAATCCCCGGCTGTTCGCCGCCAGCATTGGCGGCCTGGGGCTGACGGGCGTCATCAGCTGGGTGGAGCTGCAACTGCTGCCGATCCGCGCCAGCCAGATCGACAGCACGGTGGTGCGTTTCGCCAATCTGGCCGAGTTTTTCACGCTGTCACAGGAACTGGACGCTCATCACGAGTACAGCGTGGCGTGGATCGACTGCCTGGCCCGCGGTCGTAACAGCGGCCGCGGCGTATACATTGTCGGCGATCATGCGCGTTACGGATCATTATCGGTCAAACCGCGCGCCAGTCTGAGCGTGCCGTTCACTCCACCAGTGTCTCTGGTCAACAGCCTCTCGCTGCGAGCATTCAACGCACTTTACTGGCATGCCCACGCACGCAGACCTGCGCCAAAACGCAGTGCCTACGAAACTTTTTTCTATCCGTTGGACCGGGTTCTGCACTGGAACCGTCTGTACGGGCGCAAAGGGTTTCAGCAGTACCAATGCGTGATTCCCGAGCAATCCGCGCCGCATGCCATGCAGCTTCTGCTCGACGCCATTGCGGCCTCAGGCCAGGGCTCGTTTCTCGCGGTGCTCAAGCGGTGTGGCGATGTCGTCTCGCCGGGGCTGCTGTCGTTTCCGCTGCCCGGCACCTCGCTGGCGCTGGACTTTCCCCACACCCGCGACCTCACCGAAGCCCTGTTTCCGCGCCTGGACGCCATCGTTCGTGAAGCCGGCGGACGTCTGTATCCAGCCAAAGACGCGCACATGTCCGGTAGCGATTTCCGTCAGGCCTACCCGGCCTGGGAGCAGGTTGAAGCCCTGCGCGACCCCACTTTGATGTCCCGCTTCTGGAAACGAGTGATGCCATGAAAAAAATCCTGATCATCGGAGCAACATCGACCATTGCCCATGCCTGCGCGCGTCTTTGGGCCGCAGAAGGCAGCACGTTTTTTCTGGTGGCGCGCAATCTCGAAAAGCTTGAGCGCAACGCGTCAGACCTCAAGGCCCGTGGTGCAGGGTTCATTACCCTGCACCAGATGGACGCGACGCATTTCGCGGAACACCCGGCAATGCTGGCCGACTGCCTGATCGCCCTCGGGCAGATCGATATCGTGCTGGTCGCGCACGGCACGCTGCCTGATCAGCGGGCCTGTGAGCAGGATGTGGGGCTGGCGATGCAGGCGTTTATCACCAACGGCGCGTCGGTGATTGCGCTGCTGACCCTGCTCGCCAGGCAGTTCGAAGTCCAGCGCTGCGGCACGCTGGCGGTGATCTCTTCGGTGGCCGGCGAGCGCGGACGCCCGTCCAATTATCTGTACGGCTCGGCCAAAGCGGCGGTCTCGACGTTTTGTGACGGTTTGCAGGCGCGCCTGTTCAAGCTCGGCGTGCACGTCGTGACGATCAAGCCCGGATTCGTCGATACGCCCATGACCCAAGGCCAGGCGATGCCTGCCGCCCTGCTGTCGCAACCGTCAGTGGTGGCCGAACGGATCGTCCGCGGCATCGCGCGCCAGTCCACCAGCCTGTATGCGCCGGGCTTCTGGGCGTGGATCATGTGGGTGATTCGCTCGATCCCGCAGCCGCTGTTCAAAAGGCTCGACCTGTGACCGGCCAGCCTTTGTTGTCAGGCTGGCGCTACCGCATGGTGCTGCTGTCGGTGGTCGGTTCAGCGCTGGGCTACCTGGGGTTTTCCTTGTGGGGCGGCTGGCAAGCGGTTTGCGCGGCTACTGCCAGGGTCGGGCTGTTCGGGATTGGTGTGACGTTGCTGATGTCAGCGATCAATTACGCACTGCGTTTCGGTCGCTGGCAACTCTACCTTGGCGCCTTGGGGCACCCGCTCGCCTGGCGGCCAAGCCTGCGCATCTACTTGGCCGGCTTCGCCCTGACCACCACGCCCGGCAAGGCCGGTGAAGCCCTGCGCGGCGTGCTGCTCAAGCCGCTGGGCGTGCCCTACCCCCAGAGTTTTGCCGCATTTGTCAGCGAGCGCCTGTCCGATCTGCTGGCCATCGTGTTGCTGACCCTGTTCGGTCTGTCGTGGTATCCGCAGGCGCAGCCGCTGATCATCGTCGGCCTGTTGCTGGTGCTGTCCGGCCTGCTGGTGCTGTCGCAGCGCCAGCTTCTGCTGCGTCTGCGACAACTGACCCGCACAGACCGAGCCTCGCGATGGCGCACGCTGTTGCAACAGCTGTTCGATGTTCTGCTCGCCGCCCGGCAGTGCCAGCAATGGCACCTGTTGCTGCCCGCGAGCCTGCTCAGCCTGATCGCCTGGAGTGCCGAGGCGCTGGCGTTTTACTGGATTCTTGGCTGGATGGACGCACAGATTCCGCTGACCTTTGCAGTGTTCACCTATGCGCTGGCGATGCTCGCCGGGGCGCTGAGTTTCATGCCGGGCGGGCTCGGCGGTGCCGAAGCGGTGATGATCGGGCTGCTGATGTTGAAAGGCATGCCGGGCGCTGATGCGATTGCGGCCACGCTGCTGATCCGCCTGGCAACCCTGTGGTTCGCGGTGGCCATTGGCGCAGCGATGCTGTCCCGCTACAAAAACGCCACTGCAATGCCAGAGCATCCGCTGTAAACGCCCTTTCACTCATCTCACGGAGGAGCCGCCGCATGTCATCCAATCCATTTCGTGCCTCGACTGTCGTACCGCTGTTGCTACTGGCCGCAGCCGTCATCGCAAGTTTCATGGCGTCCAGCGGTCCGGTTCAGTGGATGGACAACGGCATGTTTCTCGCCAATGCCAGCGAGGGGCCGTACTTCAGTCAGTCGTTAGGCCCGCTCGAACATCCGCTTTACCAGTTGCTCAACGCGGTAGTGTTTACCCTGTTCGGTGCAAAACCGCTCAGCTTGCTGAACTCGATGCTGCTGCCGCTGGCCTGGGTCATTTACCGGCTGGCACGGAACGTCGGTGCCAGTGCGCGGCAGGCAGTGCTGGCAGGCGTGGCGACCATTCTGGCGCATGGCGTGTTCTGGGTGTCGACCAAGGCTGAGGTCTATCTGCTGCACACGCTGTTCGTGCTGCTGGCGTATGCCCTGTATTTCAGTCGGAGCGCACGCCTGGGCGCGCTGAAAAAACTGTTCGTGATCGGCGTGCTGACCGGGCTGGCGGCCTCTATTCATCAACTGACGTTTGTGGTCCTGCTGCCGCTGTACCTGCACATGCTTTATCAGCATAAAGCGCGGGTTCTGATCACCCTGCCCGGCTTCGTGCTCGGCTTCGCGGCAGCGGCTGTTGCGGTGATCAATGACCTCAACGCCGGGATGGGTCTGCTGGACATTGCCCGCCGTTATCTGACCGGCGCGTCGGCGACCGTCGCGGGCCCGGAATGGGAGAGCAGCCTGCTGCGCTTCGACGCCCTCTGGAGAGAGAGGAATGCAGTAGCGCTGTTACTGCTGTCGCTGATCGGCCCGCAACTGATCGGCCTGCTGATGTTTCCCCGGGACAACCGGCTGCGACTGCTATGGAGCGCGGCGTTACTGAATCTGCTGTTCGCCCTTTCCTATAACGTCACCGACCGTTTCACGTTCTTTCTGCCCGGTGTGGCGTTATTGAGTGTCATCGGCATGATTCAGCTGCGAATACTGTTACCACGCCCTACTGCACGCAGTACCGTGCTCAACCTCTCGACGCTGTCCTCGCCACTGGTCATGCTGCTGGCCTATTCGCTGTATGCCAGCGGCGTGATCCGTTTGCCTTTACACAAAGAGGCGCTGCCGCTGCGTGACGATATCCATTACTTCATGGTGCCATACTTGCGCGACCGCTCTGCCGAGCAATTTGTGCGCGCGTATCAGGAATTCGTGCCCGACCGAGCGCTGATCATTGCCGACTGGACGCCCATGGGCGCATTGCGCTCGGCTCAGACCGCCGGCCTGTTGCGCGGTCGCAGGCTGGCCACTTGCGACGAAAACGTCGACGTGCGCGGCTATGCGGGCGCCTATCTGGTGCGGTTGAGCTATTGCGCAACGATTGCCGGAGAATTCCGGCTGGAAGAACAGCCTGTCGGTTACGCCCTGCACAGCAAATGACAGGCAACGCATGAATGAGCGCCTGACGCTCATTCGTGCATGCTCCGTCCTCATCTGCGCTGTCAGGGTTGCCAGAGCGCCTGACCACCACCCAGCTTGCGGTCAAGAAAACTGGCCGCACTGATCAGTGCCAGATGACTCAAGGCCTGCGGCGTATTGCCCAGGTGGCGGGCATGGCCATCGAACTCTTCGGCGTAAAGGCCCAACGGATTGGCATAACGCAACAGTTGTTCGAATTCCAGATGCGCCTGCTCGACCCGCCCGGCACGCGCCAGACATTCGACGTACCAGAACGAGCAGGCAACGAAGGCGCCCTCGTCACCGGCAAGACCGTCATCATGATCATCGTCGTTGCGATAGCGGAACACCATGCCGTCACGCACCAGCGTCGCTTCGATGGCATCCAGAGTCGCCAGCCATTTGGGATCGTTGGCACCGACGAAGCGCACCAACGGCATCAGCAGCATGGATGCATCCAGGTTACGGCTGCCCTTGTGCTGCACGAAATGGCCAAGCTCCTCGTTCCAGAAGTTCTCCCAGATGTCATTCTGGATCTCTTCGCGCACCTTGTTCCAGCGCTCGAACGGCCCCGACAGCGAACGCTTGAAGGCCAGGCGCAACGCCCGGTCAAGCGCCACCCAACACATCAGCCGCGAGTGCAGAAAGTGCTGATCGCCACCGCGCATTTCCCAGATGCCCACATCGCGGTCGTTCCAGTGCTCGCACACGTAATCGACCTGACGCACCACATGTTGCCAGCCGTCGTGGGAGATCGCATCGCCGTACTTGTTGGCTAGGTACACGGCGTCCATCAGCTCGCCGTAAATGTCCAACTGCACCTGCTCGTACGCCTCGTTGCCGATCCGCACCGGCTGGGCCCCGCCATAACCGGACAGGTGATCGAGATGCTCCTCGGGCAGTTCCGGATGACCGTCGAGCGCATACAGAATGCCCAGGCGTTCACCCTGCTTGCAGGCATCATCCAGCCTGCCACGAACCCAGCTCATGAAGGCGTTGGCCTCGTCGGTGTACCCCAGGCGCATGAAGGCGTAGACGGTGAACGAGGCATCCCGGATCCAGGTGTAACGATAATCCCAGTTACGTTCGCCGCCTTCGGTTTCCGGCAGGCCAAACGTCGCCGCTGCGACGATGCCGCCGTGCTTGCGCGAGGTCAGCAGCTTGAGCGCCAGCGCCGAACGGGTGACCATCTCGCGCCAGCGCCCTTTGTATTGTGACTGCCCGGCCCAGCGCCGCCAGAACTTCAGGGTGTCGTCGAAATAGCGCGAGCACTTGCCGGCCGCGACATTCGGGTCGTCGATGCCGCCGAGGATGAACTCGATGGTCTGGCCTTTCTGCATGTGGAACTCGGCCACAGCGTCATGCTGCTCAAGGTGCAGCGGCGTGGCAGCTGACAAACGCATGCCGGGCTGGTCTGCTGCTTCGAAACAGACGTCCTCGCCGTCAATGCGCGCAATAGTTTCAGCGCGGCTGTAGTCCATCCGCACCCGGCAACGCATGCGAATCCGCGCCTCACCAAAGCGCACCTGAACCCGGCGTACGATGCGTGGCAGGTCGTCCTGATCTTCACCGATCGGCATCAGGTCAGTGACTTCCACCACCGCCTGTTCGGAAATCCAGCGGGTTTGCAGAACGTTGGTATCGGGCAGGTAAATCTGCAGCCGCCGCGCGTCAGGCAGGTCGGGCGCCAGCTGGAAGATCCCGGCGTCGGTAGTGTCCAGCAGCGCAGTGAAAATCGACGGGCTGTCGAAATCCGGCCAGCAGCAGAAGTCGATGCTGCCGGTGTCGGCAATCAGCGCAGCACTGCGCATGTCGCCGATGATGCCGTGGTCTTCGATACGGTTTTGCGCTTCTTCCGGGAAATCAGCCATTGCCACGAAACTCCGGATAGAGGGTCATGCCCCCGTCGATGAACAGCGTCGTGCCATGCACGTAATCCGAGGCGTCCGAAGCCAGCCACAACACGGCGTTGGCCACGTCTTCCGGCTCGCCGATGCGACCGTACGGAATCAGTTTGAGCATTTCCTTCTCGGCATCGCCCTGACGCGCATCGGCGTTGATCGGGGTGCGAATGGCACCCGGCGCGACGCTGTTGACGCGAATTTTCAGCTCGCCGACTTCCTGGGCGATGCTGCGCATCAGCAGGTCGACGCCGCCCTTGGATGCCGCGTAATTGACATGCCCGGCCCAAGGGATCAACTGGTGCACCGAGCTCATGTGGATGATCTTGCCCATGGCCCGCGACACGTCCGGGCGCATGCCCTGCTTGATGAACTGGCGCAACGCGGCGCGGGCGCAGAGGAACTGCCCGGTCAGGTTGACGTTGATCACGGTGTTCCAGTCTTCAAGGGTCATGTCGACGATGGACGCGTCTTTTTGCAGACCGGAATTGGCCACCAGAATATCCAGCGCGCCAAAATGTTCGATGGTCTGGGCAAACAGCCGCTCGACGTCCTCTTCTTTCGAAACGTCAGCGCCAACGGCCAGGGCGCGGCCGCCAGCGGCACGAATGTCTTCAGCCAGCTTCTCGGCAGGTTCAGCCTTGGAGTTGTAGTTGATGACGACTGCAGCACCCGCCTCGGCCAGCGCCCGCGCGGCACCGGCACCCAGACCGGAACTGGCCCCGGTGACAATTGCGACTTGTTGCTTGAGTGAGATATGCATGAAATTCAGCCTCGTAGTGAGCAACCTAAATGCTGACTGGCGAGGCTGAAAGTAAGTTCAGTGCAGGTTATTCATGGTTCAGGTTATGGCGCCGGATTTGGCTGTGAGGTGTGAATGGCTTCGATCCCGGCGATCACTTCGTCGGACAGCGTGACGTCGATGCTCTTCAGGTTGATCGCCAGTTGATCCAGCTTGGTCGCGCCAATGATATTGCTGGTCACGAACGGCCGGCTGGTGACGTAGGCGAGCGCCATCTGTGATGGGTCCAGACCGTGCTCGCGGGCCAGCGCGACGTATCTGGCGGTAGCGCTGACGGCCTGCGGGTTGTTGTAACGCTGGAAGCGTTCGAACAGGGTCAGGCGGCCATCGGCCGGGCGCGCGCCATCCAGATATTTACCCGCCAGCACACCGAACGCCAGTGGCGAATACGCCAGCAGGCCGATCTGTTCGCGAATGGCGATTTCTGCCAGACCGATTTCAAAGGTGCGATTGAGCAGGTTGTAGGGGTTCTGGATCGACACCGCACGCGGCAGATTCAGGGTGTCGGCGAGGTGCAGAAAACGCTGAGTGCCCCACGGCGTTTCGTTGGACAGACCGAAATGACGAATCTTGCCGGCCTTGACCAGATCGCCCAGCACAGACAGGGTTTCTTCGATCTCGACGGCCTGATCATCCGGGTCGTGGGTGTAGCCCAGCACGCCGAAGAAATTGGTCTTGCGATCCGGCCAGTGCAACTGGTACAGGTCCAGATAATCAGTGTTCAGGCGCTTGAGGCTGGCCTCCAGCGCGGCGGTGATGTTTTTGCGGTCAAGGCGCGGATTGCCGTCGCGGATGTGCTCCATACGACCGGGACCTGCGACCTTGCTGGCCAGCACCCAGTCACTGCGGTCGCTGTACTTCTTGAAGTACTCGCCAATGATGCTTTCAGTCTTGGTGTAGGTTTCGCCGCGCGGTGGCACCGGGTACATCTCGGCGGTGTCGAGAAAGTTGACCCTGGCGTCCTTGGCCATACGAATCTGTTCGAATGCTTCATCCTGGGTGTTCTGCTCGCCCCAGGTCATGGTGCCCAGACAGATCGCGCTGACCGACAGGTCGGTTTTGCCCAATTTACGAAATTGCATCGATGTCTCCGTTTGATTCAAAAAAATACGGCGTGAAACAGGGCTCCCATAAAACGCCGACTGGTCATTCACTGCAACACTTTTATCCAGGGTGTGCTCCCGTTTCGTCGCGCGCGATGAAGCGGGAACAACCGCTAGCGATAGCCCTGCGCCTGAAGATCGAACAACGCGGCGTAGCGCCCTGCGGCGGCGATCAGGCTGTCGTGGTCGCCACGTTCCAGCACCCGACCGTGCTCCAGCACGACGATGTGTTCGGCATTGCGCACGCTGGAAAAACGATGCGATATAAGCAGCGTCATGCGGCCCTTGGCGTATTCGCGAAAATGGTCGAAAACGGCGGCTTCTGCGCCTGCGTCCAGCGCGGCGGTCGGCTCGTCGAGGATCAGAATGTCGGCGTCGCGGCGCATGTATGCGCGTGACAAGGCGATCTTCTGCCATTGCCCGCCAGACAGTTCCTGCCCGCCCGCAAACCAGCGGCCCAATTGTGTGGCGTAACCCTTTTCGAGCTGTTCGATGAACTGCGCGGCCATGCCCTGTGCTGCGGCTGCGCGCCAACGGCTTTCGTCGTGAAACGCGTGAGTGTCGCCGACACCAAGGTTTTCGCCGACCAGAAACTGATAGCGAATGAAATCCTGAAAGATCACGCCGATCCGCGAGCGCAGAGCGTCTTCGTCCCATTCCTGCAAATCGCTGCCATCGAGCAGGATGCGCCCCTGATCAGGGCGGTACAGGCGAGTCAGCAGTTTGATCAACGTGGTCTTGCCCGAACCGTTTTCGCCGACCAGCGCCACGCTGCGACCGGGTGCCAGGTGCAGGTCGATATGTTCAAGTGCCGGACTGCTGGTGCCTGGATAAGTGAAGCTGACATTCTCGAAACGCATGCCGTCACCGGGAAACGCGCCCTGCGTCAGGCTGCCGGTCGGTGGCGTGACCGGCTGGCCGAGGTAGACGTACAAATCGGCGAGGTACAGCCCGTCCTCATACAGCCCGCTGATCGCACTGAGACTACTGCTGACGGCCGCCTGTCCCTGTTTGAACAGCACCAGGTACATGGTCATCTGACCGAGGGTGATTCGGCCGTGCACCGCATCGACCACCACCCACGCGTAAGCCAGATAGAACGAGGCCGTGCCCAGCAGCCCCAGCAGAAATCCCCAGCCGTCGCGGCGCAGGGTCATGCGGCGGTCCTCGGCATAGAGTCGCTCGAAGGTCTCGCGATAGCGCTGAAGCAGCAGCGGCGCGAAGCCGAACAGCTTGACCTCCTTGATGTAGCCCTCGTGGGAAAGCAGCGTTTCGATGTAGTTCTGCCGACGGGTTTCCGGGGCGCGTCGCGTAAACAGGCGGAACGCATCCCCGGAGAAATGCGCCTCGGCGAAGAACACCGGCAACGCACCCACTACCAGAATCAGTAACGCCCAGGGCGAAAAATGCACCAGTAACACGGCGAAGCTGATCAATGAAATAAGGTTTTGCAGCAGGCCCAGTGATTTGGTCACCAGCGCCAGCGGTCGGGTCGAAGCTTCTCGGCGGACGCGCACAAGCTTGTCGTAGAACTCCGAGTCCTCGAACTGCGACAGCGACAGCGTCTGGGCTTTCTCCAGAATCAACGTATTGACCTTCTGCCCCAACAGCACTCGCAGCAACGCCTGTTGTACCGACAAGGCGCGCTGAGCCCCGGCCAGCAGGGCCAGTACGCCCGCTTCGAACAGGACGTAACGCAGCACCGGCCATAACGGGGCTTGACCGACGCTGGCATGCAATTGCATCGCCGCGACCACTGCGTCGACGATGCGCTGCCCCAGCCAGGCGCCCAGCGCAGGCAACAGGCCGGCGACCAGCGTGGCCAGAATCAAACCGACGGACAGCGCGCGGGAAGTGGTCCAGACCAAGTGCATGGCCCGCAGGGCCTGCTGCATGAAAACGGTGAAGCGCTTGAAGACGGGCATACGTAAAAACTCTGGAGACAGGTCGAACCCCCGTGTCGGGCGGCCATCATACGACCACAGGTTCGTTAAAAAACAGGAAGCTCATCATGAACGATGTTTACAACCTGCAACGCTTTGTCACCGCTCAGCAGCCGGTGTTCCAACAGGTGTTGACGGAGCTTGAGGCCGGGCTTAAACGCAGCCACTGGATGTGGTTCGTGTTTCCGCAGATTCAGGGGCTGGGCCGCAGCGATATGGCGCAACGCTTTGCTATCAGCGATCTCGATGAAGCGCGGGCTTATCTGCAACATCCGTTGCTCGGCGCCCGTCTCGAGCAGTGCGCCGGTGTCATCGCTCCTCAGGTAGAACGTACTGCGCGGCAGATGTTCGGTTCGCCGGATGATATGAAGTTGCATTCGAGTATGACTCTGTTCGCCATCGCCGCGCCTGACCGGCCGGTGTTTCAGGAGGTGCTGGATAGGTTTTTCAAGGGTGAGCGGGATGTGGTGACGGTGAGGCTCCTTTCGTGACGTTGCGTGTCACACGGCGGTTCTGCGATTTCAGTGATGGTTGTTTATGGCTCGAGGCACCTTTTCGCC
>NZ_LGLN01000067.1:189331-244149 GCF_001293775.1 Pseudomonas syringae pv. cilantro | reverse complement strand
CAGTTGACTGTCGTGCCGATGCTCCGCGTCGATATGCAGTTCGTGACGCTCCGCGTCACACAGCGGTTCTGCGATGGCAATGATGGTGCATTCCGACGCTGAAGCGAGAGATGGCCAGCATCTGCGCTCACTCAAACACCCTTCGGCGCGCGCAGTACGCAGCGTTCGCGGCGGTCGTCCACGCGTTCGGCGAACCAGGCGGTGGTTAGGTTGCGGGTAATTTTCGGGCTTTTCAGGGTGATGCCGGGCAGGATGGCGCGTGGCAAGGGCTTGCCCGCTGCTTTGTCGGCCATCGCAAACACTTTGCGGTACAGATCGGTTTCCTCGAATTCCAGCGTATCGCCCTGCTTGAGCTGGTTCCATATCTGCGATTTGTTCATGCCCAACCGGTCAGCCAGCGTGCGCACGGCAAGTTCGGTGGCGCCGGGTGAGGTGGAGTCGAAACGGATCAGGTCGCCATCAAGTGCCAACTCGATGCCGGCCGCGCGGCTCACGGCTTGTTGAAACGCCGCATTGCGGCTGGCGTACCAACCGGCGTTGAAGTCGGCAAAGCGGTACAGCGACTGGGTATAACTCACCGGGTAGCCCAGCAAGTGGGCGATGCCGAAATACATGCCGCCGCGACGGGTAAACACTTCGCGTCGGATGGAGCCGTCAATCGGGTAGGGATAATCCTCGGCGTGCTTTTCGGCGAAGGCAATGGCAACCTGCATCGGCCCGCCGGTCTTGACCGGGTTGAAGTTGCCGAACAACACCTGGCCCAGAGGCACCATACCGATGAAGTCGTCGAAAATGGCGCTCAGGTCTTTCTCGGTGTGAGCCGAGTCGAGTCGCTTGCCATAGGTTTTGCCGTTTGGCGAACGCACTCGCAGCGCGGTGGCGATGAGCGCGTTGGGGATGTGCAGTCGCGCAGCACGCCGGTCGATTTCCGCGCGGGCGATCCGGCCCATGTTCGGCACTGCAGGGTCGACCTGAAAGGTGGATTCCTGCTCGGTCACGGCCAGCACCGAACAGATGTTTTCGGTGGTCAACGGAATTTTCTGCGCGGCAAACGCGGCATGAATATCGGTTGCCCACGCCTGCCGGTCACTGACATCGGCCGGCATCAGCCGCACGATCTGCGCGCGCGCCTGCTGCGGGCTCAGTTCAGGCTCTTCGAAGCGCTGGCTTGCACAACCTGCTAGCACCAGCAGCCCGATGCTCATCATGAGTGATCTGCACACCCTGCTATTCAATCCGTCACTCCTGATCATCTGCGCTCCAGAGCACTTCTCACTTCAAAAGACAGACCAGTCAATCCTCGCACTGAGTTTTTCCAGCGCAGCCATACCGACCAGAGAATTGCCGGCCGCGTTCAACTCCGGGGACCATACACATACCGAAAAACGCTCCGGAACGATAGCCACAATTCCGCCGCCTACCCCGCTCTTGCCGGGCAAACCGACACGATAGGCGAAGTTGCCGGCTTCGTCGTAAAGACCACTGGTGGCCATGATCGAATTGACCTGAGTCGTCTGGCGGGCGCTGAGAATCTGCTCGCCACTGTGGGCGCAAAAACCCTGATTGGCCAGAAAGCCGAAGGCACGCGCCAGATCGATGCAGCTCATGCTCAGTGCGCAATGGTGGAAATAGCTGCGCAGCACGTCTTCCACATCGCCATGGAAATTGTCGAAAGACTTCATCAGGTAGGCAGCCGCTGCGTTGCGAGAGCGATGCTGGTATTCGGATTCGGCGACTTTGGAATCGGAAGTGATGCCCGGGTTGTCGCACAGGCGCCTGACGAAATCGCGCATCGACAAAGAAGGTGCGGCAAAACGTGCCTGGTTGATGTCGCAAATCACCAGCGCGCCGGCATTGATGAACGGGTTGCGCGGCCTGCCCCGCTCGAACTCGAGCTGCACCAGCGAATTGAACGGCTGGCCGGAAGGCTCGTGACCGAGACGCTGCCAGATGTCCTCACCGGAATGGCCGATGGCCTGCACCAGGCTGAACACCTTGGAAATACTCTGGATGGAAAACAATGTTTCGGCATCCCCGGCACTGAACATCTGGCCGTCGTTGCCATAGACGGCGATGCCCAGTTGATCGGGCCTGACGCCGCCCAGCGCCGGAATGTAGTCGGCCACTTTGCCCTGACCGATCAAAGGCCTTACTTCATCGAGGATTTCGTTCAGCAGGTCTTGCATGTATGCGCCCCTAGTTTTGGGTGCGCACACTACACCAACCGTTGCTGCCTCGCATCACTGCATTGCAGACTCAGTCCCGGTAATCGGTGCCGCTGCGCTCCAGCTCGCGAATCAACGCATTCCAGTGCCGTGCGACACCCGGGCCGTGTCCGTCCTTGATGACTTTGGCCTGTTCCTCGACTTTGGCGATGACTTCCTGCGGAGGAAACACCAGCTCGGCATTGCCCGCTGATTGCGCGGCGATCTGGATATTGCAGGCATATTCAAGTGCGTGAAGTTACTGAAAGGCGTGCTCTACGCTCACGCCACCGGTCAGCAAGCCATGATTGCGCAGGATCATCACGCTCTTGTCGCCCGGGTCGGCGACCAGTCGTTCGCGCTCGCTCAGGTCCAGCGCGATGCCTTCGTAACCGTGGCAGGCCACACGCCCGGAGAAGGCAATGGAGTGCCGGGAAATAGGTAACAAGCCGTCTGTCTGTGCCGACACCGCGATGCCGTCGCGCGCGTGGGTATGCAACACCGCTTGCAGGTCGTGGCGCGCCGCGTGAATGGCGCTGTGGATCACGTACCCGGCGTAGTTGATACCCAGCCCGGTGGGGTCATCGACAAGCGTGCGGAACGATAATTTCAACTATCGTGCGACGCTCTGCGTCAATCCATCAATGAACGCTGTGGTCGCCATGCCCGGCGTGCTCGTCAGTGGTCAGCGATCTGGCCACGGCGGTGACCTGAATCGACTCTTTGACGCCCTGGGCATCTTCCACGGTCAGGGTCAGTGGCACTTTGTCGCCCTCTTTGACCTGCGCCGCCAGGCCCATGAACATGACGTGGTAGCCGTTGGCATCGAACACCACTGGCTTGCCCGCAGGCAGGTCGACAGCAGTAACGCGCTGCATGCTCATCACGTCGTCTTTCATGCTCATCTGGTGGATCTGCACAGTCTTGGCGACAGCCGATGTAACATCGATCAGCTTACTGTCGGTCGTTGAAGTGATGTGCATGAACGCACCAGTCGCTGACTGGCCCGGCACGGTAGCACGCACCCAGGCGTCATCGACTTTGGTGTCGGCCAGTGCCTGAGCGCTCATGCCCAACAGCGAAAGGGTCAAAAACAAAGGCTTTACGGCGTGACGAATCAGAACGGTCATCAGCATACTTCCATCAAGGTGAGCAGGTCTTCAGTGCATTGTTGCGCGGACAGCCGGTGCGACAGGCCCAGACGCAGGACGCCACGCGTGTCATAAACGTAACTGGTGGACGTGTGGGAGATCGTATAGGTGTCGCCCAGCGGGACTTTCTCGAAAAACACGCCGAACTCTTTGGCAGTGGCAGCCGTTTCTTCAAGGGTGCCAGACAGCGCGACGAAGGTTGGATCGAAGGCCTTGACGTAGGCGTCGATCACATCGGGCGTATCGCGCTCAGGGTCCAGGGTGATGAACACCACCTGCAGCGTCTTGCCCTCCTCGCCCATCAGCTTCCTGATCTGCGCAGCACGCGCCAGCGTCGTAGGGCAAATCGCCGGGCACTGGGTAAAGCCGAAGAAGATCATCGGCATAAGGCCGCGAAAACTCGACAGCGTCTTGACGTTGCCTTGCGAATCCTTGAGCCGAAAATTGCGGCCGACAATCTCGTTGCTCATGTCCTTGCCGTGCTTGAACGGCAGGGCATTGGAATTGCCACAGCCAGCCAGCAGACCAAGGCTCAGCAGGGAGAGGCCCGTGACCACCTCGCGGCGTGTCGGTTGGTACGTCATGTCTTACGTCCCCTGGAGGATTAGGCGCGTGGGTTCAGACAAATTCAAAGGCGGCGAATTTACCACTCGAGGGCGGTGGGGAATACTGACAATCCTGTATCAAGTCATGAGCAAGCGTCTAAACGTTGATCTAAAGGGGTGCCGGGCCGGGTGCGACAAAACAGCACGGGGCAGCTCGTGCAACGCCATTGTCACTTAACAGACGCCGCGCCTTGCATGAACATCTGCAGCAACACTGCACCCATTCCCGTGCGCGCAACCCGGCCGCGGCGTTCTGCGTCGACCAGGCCGAACAGCAGCGAAGCGAAGGTTTCGGTCAGCACCGGGGCGCTGATGTCGATGCGAAACAGGCCTTCGCGCTGGCCGCGCAGAAAGAACGCATCCAGTGCGTCGGAATACGGCAGCCAGCGCAAGCCGCCGCAGTTTTCATCCATGGTGTCCGGACGCCACTGGAAAACCAGAAAGACGAGCATTTCCCGATGGGTCAGGTGGTTGTCGACCAGACGCTGCAACGCCTCAAGCGGTGGCGCGTTCTGTAGGTCGGCGTCGGCAATCATCTTATTCATCAGCTCGGACGCGTGGATCAACAGCATTTCGATCAGGTTGGCGCGGGTGCCACAGAAGCGATTGAGCGTGGCTTTGCTCACGCCCGCCGCTTCGGCAATGTCCTTGAATGTCCCGTTGGAGTGGTCGACCAGCGCAACGGCCAGCGCTTTCAGGAATTTTTCGTCAGCAGCAGGTACGTCCATCAGGTGCGTCTTTACCTCGTCGTAGATTGGGTGCCGCGCATTGTGCAGAACGCCTGTTTATTCGCAAAGCATATACACAATTAGTCACGAAAGTCTCATATGAGCCAATATTGACTCATCGCTGTACAAAAGCGGATCATTCGCGCCTTTAGCGTCTGATGGGCTACGGCCGGGTGAATGATGAGTAATTTCAGCAATTGGCGTGTTCTGCCTGCGATAGCCCTGTTGGGCGCATTTGGCCTGGCCGGTTGCGAGCAGAAACCGCAGCAGGACCACGCGGCAACTGCGGCACCCAAAGAAGTGCAAGTGCTTGCGGTCAAAGCCGAATCATTCACCGTTGTCGACGAGTTGCCCGGCCGTATCGAGCCGGTGCGTGTCGCACAGGTGCGCGCCCGCGTGGCCGGCATCGTGCTGACGCGCAACTTCGAGGAAGGTGCAGACGTAAAAGCCGGCGCGGTGCTGTTCCAGATCGACCCGGCACCGTTCAAGGCGGCGTTGTCCAAGGCCCAGGGTGATCTGGCGCGCACCGAGGCCACGCTGTTTGAAACGCAGGCCACGGTCAAACGTTACGAGTCGCTGGTGGAAATCGAAGCGGTCAGCCGCCAGACGTTCGACACCGCCCGCTCTGCACTGCAAAACGCCGCCGCCGCCAGAAAATCAGCTCAGGCTGACGTGGAAACGGCCCGGCTGGACCTGGGCTATGCCACGGTCAGAGCGCCGATTTCAGGGCGCATCGGTCGCGCGATGGTCACCGAAGGCGCGCTGGTCGGTCAGGGCGAAACCACGCAGCTGGCGACCATTCAGCAACTGGACCCGGTCTATGCCGACTTCACCCAGCCAGCGGCCGAGGCGTTGCAGATGCGCGCGGCCATTCAGGACGGCCGACTGCCAAAGGGCGGTGAGGATGCCTTGTCGCTGAGCGTCGACGGCACCGATTACCAAAGCACCGGCACCCTTTTGTTTACCGACGTTGCCGTCGACCGGACCACCGGCCAGGTCTCGTTGCGCGCCCGCTTTGCCAACCCCAAAGGCGTGTTGCTGCCGGGCATGTATGTCCGTGTGCGCACGCCCCAGCGAGTCGACGCCAACGCCATTCTGGTGCCGCAACGGGCCGTGCAGCGTTCCAGTGATGGCGCAGCCCGCGTACTGCTGATCGGTCAGGACGGCGCAGTCGAAGCCCGTCCGGTCAAGACCGGCACCATGCAGGACGCGCGCTGGCAGATCACAGAGGGGCTGAAAGCAGGCGAACAGGTGATCGTCGGCAACATGACCGGGCTCAATCCAGGCGACAAGGTCATCGCCAAATCGCCAGTTGCCCAGCAGCAGACCAAGGCTCAATAACGCCGCCTTCAGCGCGATCGAGGATCACCGTCCATGTCCCTGTTCTTTATCAAGCGGCCCAACTTTGCCTGGGTGCTGGCCCTGTTCATTCTGCTGGCCGGGCTGATGGCCCTGCCCGCCTTGCCGGTGGCGCAATACCCGAACGTGGCGCCGCCGCAAATCACCATCACCGCCACCTACCCCGGCGCATCGGCCAAGGTGCTGGTGGATTCGGTGACCAGCGTCATCGAGGAAGAGCTCAACGGCGCCAAAGGGATGCTGTATTACGAGTCGACCAGCAACTCGACCGGCAGCGCCGAAATCAATGTCACCTTCGTGCCCGGCACCAACCCGGACATGGCCCAGGTCGAAGTGCAGAACCGCATCAAGAAAGCCGAAGCGCGCTTGCCGCAGACCGTGCTCAGCCAGGGTTTGCAAGTCGAGCAGGCCAGCTCCGGCTTCCTGATGATCTTCACCCTGAACTACAGCGGCGATTCGGCCAACAAGGACACGGTCGCCCTGGCCGATTACGCGGCACGTAACGTCAACAATGAAATCAGCCGGGTAAATGGCGTCGGCAGGCTGCAGTTCTTCGCCGCCGAAGCCGCCATGCGGGTCTGGATCGATCCGCAGAAGCTGGTCGGTTTCGGGCTGTCCATCGACGATGTCAACGCGGCGATTCGCGCCCAGAACGTACAGGTTCCTGCGGGCAGCTTCGGCAGCAGTCCGGGTACATCGTTACAAGAGTTGACTGCAACGCTGGCAGTCAAGGGCACCCTGGACAACCCGGAAGAATTCGGGCGCATCGTTTTGCGTGCCAATGAAGACGGTTCTGCGGTGCACCTTTCCGACGTGGCTCGGGTCGCCATTGGCAGTCAGGACTACAGTTTCGAATCACGCCTGGACGGCAAGCGCGCCGTGGCCGGTGCCGTTCAGCTGTCACCAGGTGCCAACGCGATCGAAACCGTGAAGGCAGTCAAGCAGCGTCTCACCGAGCTGTCGGTCAACTTCCCGGAAGGCGTCGAATTTTCGGTCCCGTATGACACCTCGCGGTTTGTCGACGTGGCCATCGACAAGGTAATCTACACCCTGATCGAAGCCATGGTTCTGGTATTCCTGGTGATGTACCTGTTCCTGCCGAACATCCGCTACACGCTGATCCCGACGATTGTGGTGCCGGTGTGTCTGGCCGGTACGCTGGCGATCATGTACCTGCTGGGGTTCTCGGTGAACATGATGACCATGTTCGGCATGGTGCTGGCCATCGGCATTCTTGTCGACGACGCGATTGTAGTGGTCGAGAACGTCGAGCGGATCATGGCCGAAGAAGGCCTCTCGCCGACCGCTGCAACGATCAAGGCGATGCAACAGGTGTCCGGGGCGATTTTCGGCATCACGCTGGTCCTGGCTGCGGTGTTTCTGCCGCTGGCCTTCATGGGTGGCTCGGTTGGTGTGATCTACCAGCAGTTTTCGCTGTCGCTGGCGGTGTCGATTCTGTTCTCGGGCTTACTGGCCCTGACCTTCACCCCGGCGCTGTGCGCGACCCTGCTCAAGCCGATCCCCGCCGGTCAGCACGAAAAGCGCGGTTTTTTCGGCGGGTTCAATCGTCTGTTCGGTCGCTTTACCGACCGTTACGAACGCGTCAGTTCCAGCATGATCAAGCGCGCCGGTCGCTACATGTTGCTGTACGTCGGCATCGTCGGTCTGCTGGGCTTTTTCTACCTGCGCTTGCCGGAGTCATTCGTGCCGGTCGAAGATCAGGGCTATCTGATCATCGACGTGCAATTGCCGCCCGGAGCGACGCGGGCGCGTACCGACGCTACTGCGCAGTTGCTGGAAAACTACATGCTGTCCCGCGAAGCCACGGGTGCCGTGACCATGCTGCTGGGGTTCAGCTTCTCCGGCATGGGCGAAAACGCCGGTCTGGCATTCCCGACCCTAAAAGACTGGTCAGTGCGTGGCGACGGACAATCCGCCGGTGAAGAAGCCGCTGCGTTCAATCAGCACTTTGCCGGTCTGAGCGACGGTACGGTCATGGCCGTCACGCCGCCCCCCATCGAGGGGTTGGGCACCTCGGGCGGTTTCGCGTTGCGCCTGCAGGACCGTGCAGGTCTGGGCCGCGAAGCGTTGCTGGCGGCGCGCAACGAGCTGCTGGGCAAAGCCAACGGCAATCCGAAAATCCTTTACGCGATGATGGAAGGCCTGGCCGAAGCGCCGCAGTTACGCCTGAATATCGACCGTGAAAAGGCGCGCGCGCTGGGCGTCAGCTTCGAGTCGATCAGCAGCGCCCTGTCCACCGCATTCGGCTCCTCGGTGATCAGCGACTTCGCCAATGCCGGGCGTCAGCAGCGGGTCGTGGTGCAGGCCGAACAAGGTGCGCGGATGACGCCGGAAAGCGTGCTCAAGCTGTATGTGCCCAACAGCAGCGGCACACTGGTGCCACTGAGCGCATTCGTTTCGACGCACTGGGAAGAAGGCCCGGTGCAGATCGCCCGCTACAACGGCTACCCCACGTTCCGCATCGCAGGCGACGCACCACCCGGGGTCAGTACCGGCGAGGCCATGGCCGAGATCGAACGCATTGTTTCCGAATTGCCTGCGGGCATCGGCTATGAGTGGACCGGCCTGTCGTATCAGGAAAAAGTCGCCAGCGGTCAGGCAGCCGGGCTGTTCGCACTCGCCCTGGTGGTGGTGTTTCTGTTGCTGGTCGCGCTGTACGAAAGCTGGGCGATCCCGCTGGTGGTGATGCTGATCGTCCCGGTGGGCGCGCTGGGTTCGGTGCTGGCGGTCACGGCGGTGGGCATGCCCAACGATGTGTATTTCAAAGTCGGGCTGATCACCATCATCGGGCTGGCCGCGAAAAACGCGATTCTCATCGTCGAATTCGCCAAGGAACTGTGGGATCAGGGCCATTCACTGCGTGATGCAGCGCTGCAGGCGGCAAGGCTGCGTTTCCGGCCGATTGTCATGACCTCGCTGGCGTTCATCCTCGGCGTCGTGCCGCTGACGCTGGCCACTGGCGCAGGCGCTGCCAGCCAGCGGGCTCTCGGCACCGGGGTGATCGGCGGCATGCTCAGCGCGACATTGCTGGGTGTGATTCTGGTGCCGATCTTCTTTGTCTGGGTGCTGTCGGTGCTGCGCCGCAAACCGCACAACGCGCAGCAAAATGCCGACGCAGAGCAACTGCCGGGCAAAGAATGAACGCCCGACCCGCGGGGTTCACGCCCCGCGGTCAATCACTTGGGCAATCCGGATTCCTGATCAGCCCTGGTCTTGACCTGAGTCCAGGCGGGCAGCGTGCCAATGGCGGTTTCTGATGCCACGTTGACCCGATTGCGGCCCTGAGACTTGGCGGCATACAGCGCCCGGTCGGCCAGTTCGATCAGGCCGCGCTGATCCTGCTGTCGATCCGTGCCGATAAAGGTCGCCACGCCGAGGCTCACCGTAACAATCCCGTAAGGACTGTCGGGATGCTGTATCTGCTCGTTCTGAATGAATTTCAAAATGCTTTCGGCCACCTGACGCGCGCTGGACTCGTCTGTATCGGGCAGCACCACCGCCATCTCCTCACCGCCATAACGGGCAGCCACATCACACGGCCTGCGAATGCACTGCTCGACCAGCCGGGCAAGGGTTACCAAACATTCGTCGCCAGCCAGATGACCGTAATGGTCGTTGTAGCGCTTGAAATGGTCGGCATCGATCAGAATCAACGACAGCATGCTGCGCTCGCGCCGGGCACGCTTGAATTCCACATCGAGAAATTGATCGAAGCGCCTGCGATTGGCCAGCCCGGTGAGCTTGTCTTCAGAGGCGATCAATTCCAGATGCTGGTTAAGCTGGATGAGCGCTGCCTGAGAATCCAGCAACTGGTCCTCGGCGCGTATGCGGCTGTGGATGTGCCTGATCAGCCGGACGCCCAGTCCGATCACCAGGCCCAGCAACAACAGCATGACCACCAGCGACTGACGGGTCTGCCCCAGCCAGGCCAGCATGGCTTCTTTCTGGCCGAGCGCGACGACGGTCACAATCGGGTACACATCGCTACGTTTGAACGCATAGAAACGCGCCACACCATCAATTCTGGAGACAAAATGCGCGGTGCCGGACGACTCGTTACGCCGGGTGGTGAAGACTGGCGTCGATGACAGATCACGGCCGATTTCAGCTTCCAGGTGGGGATACCTTGCGCGCAGATGCCCGGCTGGCGTGGTCAGACTGATCACACCGGTGTCTCCGACCTGAATACCCGAGTAGAACTTCAACAGATGTTTGATACCAATGGTCGCGACCATGATCCCGGCAAAACTCGAGTCGGGATTATTGAGACGCCGACTGACCGAGATCACCCACTCACCGGAGACGCGACTGCGAATCGTCGGGCCGATATACGTCGCCCGGCCGGGGTCCTCGAGGTGATGTTTGAAAAACTCACGCCCGGCGCTGTTGACGCCTACGGCTTTGGGATTGGTCGAAAAGATCGAAATGCCGTCCGCGTTAAACAGTGTGACCGTATCGATCTGCGGTAACGCGCCCATTTCACGGGCAATGACCCACCTGAGCCGCTCGATCTGCTCAGGCCCGACGCCGTCCTTTTCGACACGCTCGGTCAGGCCGATCAGCATCAACTCGCTCTGCTTGAAGATACCGTCGGTGTAAGTGCTCAGCGCCGCAGCCAGGTTCACTGTGCTGGTCTGGATGTTCTCCAGCGTGTTACGGCGCGCGGTCCATGCCTGCCAGACCATCAGCATCACCACGCAGGCGCACACTACGAAGATCAGCCATGACGCAAGCCGAAGGTCGCGTTTCAAAACCTTCCTCCACAACAATTGAGAACCAGTGTCTCTGGTTTTCTGAAAACCGGACCCGATTGCTCAGGGACCCTCGACACGCCTTTTTGCCATCCACTATCGCTTTAGGCAGGGCACACAGCCTTGCCTGAATGTCGAGCACCCAGCGGTATGGAAGAATGCACGCCAGATAGTGGCATTACAATGCCACTTATGAATGACAGTTGCTTGTTCGGGGCTCAACGTACGCGCGCAGAGGCACTCTGGATCACAGCGGCAGCTGATTTTCTGAATCGGGCCGTGAGCAGCAAGTGCCCACGGCGATCAAGGCAGGGATTGAGGACGTGTTATGGAGGGTCAGGCGACAGCGGGTTCGCGTTGGGCGGCGTTTTCCAGCTCACGGACCAGCGGCAACACCCGCTCGCCGAAATAAGCGACTTCTTCCTGAAAATGCAGGAACGCAGACAGCACCAGATCGACGCCGACTGACTTCAGCTCGACGATACGTTCGGCAATCTGCCGCGGTGTGCCGATCAGGTTGGTCTTGAAACCGTCGTTGTATTGCACGAGATCCTGAAAAGTCGATTTGGCCCAGTTACCCTCGCCTTCCGGGCTGGCTTTGCCGGCTTGCTTTGCTGCATCACCGAACGCGTTGACCGCTTCCGGGTCGGCCTTGTCGATGATCTCGGCCAGCACGGCGCGCGCTTCTTCCTCGGTATCCCGGGCAATGATGAACGCGTTGACACCCACTTTTACCGAATGGCCATTGGCAGCAGCCTTGGCGCGGATGTCATCGACCTGCGCCTTGATGCCTTCGACGGTATTGCCGTTGGTGAAGTACCAGTCCGACACTCGTGCCGCCATGTCGCGCGCAGCTCGCGAACTGCCGCCCTGAAAGATTTCCGGATGCGGGCGCTGAATCGGTTTGGGTTTGAGGGTGTAGTCGTGAAAGCGATAGAAATCGCCCTTGAACGTGAAGTTATCGGTGGTCCAGATGCCCTTGAGGGCGCGAATGAACTCTTCCGAGCGGCGATAACGCTCGTCGTGCTCCAGCCAGGGCTCGCCAATGGCCTGGAACTCGCCCTTGAACCAGCCGCTGACGATGTTGACCGCCACGCGCCCGGCGGTGAGCTGATCGATGGTTGCCAGTTGCTTGGCCGCTACGGACGGCGTCCACGGGCCCGGCAGAATCGCGGCAATGACCTTGAGCTTTTCGGTCGCGGCCAGCAAGGCGTGGCTGAACGCTACCGATTCATGCTGGTGTTCGGCACCGTAGCCCGCCGTGAAGCGGATCTGCGTCAGTGCGTATTCGAATCCGGACTGTTCGGCAATCTGCGCCAGCTTGCGGTTGTAATCGATCGTCCAGCTGGTGCGCTGTTCGATCTTGCTGACGACCAGTCCCCCGCTGACGTTCGGCACCCAGTACGCAAATTTGATGGACGGCTGACTCATATCAGTACTCCTCTGACGACGAAACTCCCGAGCGCAGGAATCGAACGGGTTTGCATTCTCGACAGAGCAGCAACCGTGCCATCCGGATAAAACCAGCACTATCAATCAGTTAGAAATCCTGCTCACCGCGTCAACTGTCTGCACGCTGGCAAGCTGTCGAGCCGCTGTTGCCGGGGCAACAGTCAGTAAAGGTAAACAGGCCGACGAAAGGCTGCCCATAGTGGCTATTCAGAAGCACTTGACTGGCGTAAATTCGGATCCAAAAAATCTGCATTCATCCGCAGGAGCACCGATGAAGCTTAATGCCTGTCTTTTGACCTTGTTGATTCCCACCCTGGCGGCACATGCCGAAGGGAAAACCATTCCGGTTCCGCAGGACCCTGCCGGCCAGCACGCCTTGCTGGAAAAAAGCGGCAGCGCAGAGTTGCGAGTGGTGGTGACCCGTCGGGAAGGTCTGATCGGTGTGATCTATTCCAAGCGCCTCTATAACTGTGAAAAACACATGGTGAATCTGGTCGGCACCGGTTCGACACTGGAGATCATGGAACAAGCCCATGCGGTCAGAGGCATGGCGCCGATCATTCAAGACTCCACCGATGATTACATTGGTTCCGAAGCCTGCAGCTGACCTGCCACCGCTACCTGACCCCTCCTTCAAAAAGCGCCCGCACCGGGCGCTTTTTCGTGACCGGCCATTGCCCGTTGCATCCTTTGCGGCCGTCTGCAAAAAAGACTTGCACCATCAATATTACGGTATACCATCAGACAGACAAAACCCGCACGCCGGTTCAACCTGCGCAAGCGCCACGATTTGAACGAGGTAAGTGTCATGAAGTTTTCATTGTTCGTGCACATGGAGCGTTGGGATGAAAGCGTCAGTCATCGCCAGCTTTTCGAAGACCTGACCGAACTGGCCCTGATGGCCGAGCAAGGCGGTTTCAGCACGGTTTGGATCGGCGAGCACCATGCGATGGAATACACCATCTCGCCCAGCCCGATGCCACTGCTCGCTTGGCTGGCCGCCAGAACTACACGTATTCATCTGGGCGCAGGCACGATCATCGCGCCGTTCTGGCACCCGCTGCGGGTAGCCGGTGAATGCGCACTGCTGGACGTGATCAGCAACGGGCGCATGGAGGTGGGTCTGGCGCGCGGTGCCTATCAAGTGGAGTTCGACCGGATGGCAGGCGGCATGCCGGCCTCTGAAGGCGGCAAGGCGCTGCGTGAGATGGTTCCGGTGATCCGCGCCTTGTGGCAAGGCGACTACGCGCATGATGGCGATATCTGGAAATTCCCCACGTCGACCTGCGTGCCCAAGCCGATCAACACCCCACCGATGTGGATTGCCGCACGCGACCCGGATTCGCATAACTTCGCGGTCCAGAACGGCTGCAACGTGATGGTCACGCCGTTGATGAAGGGCGACGAGGAAGTGGTCGATCTGAAGAACAAGTTCGAAGCCGCTCTGGTCAATAACCCTGAAGTGCCTCGCCCGCAATTGATGGTACTGCGCCACACGCATGTGCATGCGGCGGACAATCCTGAAGGCTGGAAAGTCGGTGCCAGCGCCATCGCGAAGTTCTACCGCACCTTCGACGCATGGTTCGGCAATAAGCAGGCGCCAGTTAACGGCTTTCTGGCGCCGAGCCCGGAGGAGAAGTTCAAGGATCGTCCGGAGTTCGAGCTGGAGAATATCCGCAAGAACACGATGATCGGCACCCCGGAAGAGATCATCCCGCGTATCCGTTATTACCAGGAGTTGGGGGTTGACGAGTTCAGTTTCTGGTGTGACAACAGTCTGCCGCACGCCGAGAAAAAGAAGTCGCTTGAGTTGTTTATCAAGCACGTGGTGCCGGCGTTTCGTTGAGTGTTGAGAGTGTCTGAGGGGTCCGGAAGATACCGCTTCTGCCCGGAGGGCGTGGGAGATTCAGGAGGTCACGACGGCTGCGATTGGCTGCGAAGCGGCCCTGAAAACGGTGACCTCGATTGTTTATCGTTATTACGCTCCGCGTGGTAATGCATTTCGTGACGCTCTGCGTCGCTCGGCGGTTTTTCTTTGTCAGTTGGATTGAGGTTTAACTATCGTGCCGATGCTACGCGTCGGCATGCCGTTCTGGACGCTCTGCGTCCTCTTTGTATTTGTGGCGCTCCGCGTCACACGGCGGNCCGTCACTTACGTCGCAATTTGCGTCGTCAGTGACATCGCGGTAAAAAAGCGCTTTTGTTTATGTGCAGTGACTATGAGCAAGTCATGACGTTACGCTGCGCCACAGAGTGTTACAAGCGTCATAACGGAGCACTACAACGGCTAGCATGACGATCAATACCCCGAACCCGGTATCCACGACGTTCCGGCCAGTGGCACGCGCGCCATGGCCGCAGACTCGACGGTCAGCGCCACGAGGTCTTCCGGGTCGAGGTTGTGCAGGTGTGATTTGCCGCAGGCACGGGCCATGGTCTGGGCTTCGAGGACCAGTACGCGCAGGTAGTTGGCCAGGCGTCGCCCGCCTTCGACGGGGTCGAGACGTTTGGACAGTTCCGGGTCTTGGGTGGTGATGCCGGCCGGGTCACGGCCGTTCTGCCAGTCGTCGTAGAAACCGGCCGCCGAGCCGATTTTTTTCAGTTCGTCGTCCAGACGTGGATGATTGTCGCCCAGCGCGATCAACGCCGCTGTGCCGATCGCCACCGCATCCGCGCCCAGCGCCATGGCCTTGGCGACGTCGGCACCGTTGCGAATGCCGCCGGAGACGATCAGTTGCACCTTGCGGTGCATGCCCATCTCTTGCAGCGCCTGAACGGCTTGCGGGATGGCGGGCAGAATCGGGATGCCGACGTGTTCGATGAAGACTTCCTGAGTCGCCGCCGTACCGCCCTGCATGCCGTCGAGCACGATCACGTCTGCACCGGCTTTCACCGCCAGCTTGACGTCGTAGTAAGGACGGCTGGCACCGATCTTCACGTAGATCGGTTTTTCCCAGTCGGTGATTTCGCGAATTTCGGCAATCTTGATCGCCAGGTCGTCCGGGCCGGTCCAGTCCGGGTGACGGCACGCCGAGCGCTGATCGACGCCGACCGGCAAGGTGCGCATACCCGCCACGCGTTCGGTGACTTTCATGCCCAGCAACATGCCGCCACCGCCGGGTTTGGCGCCCTGCCCCAGGACGATTTCGATGGCATCGGCCTTGCGCAGGTCGTCCGGGTTCATACCGTAACGCGACGGCAGGTACTGATAGACCAGATGCTGCGACTGGCCGCGTTCTTCCGGGGTCATGCCGCCATCGCCGGTGGTGGTGCTGGTGCCCGCGATAGTCGCACCCCGGCCCAGCGCTTCCTTGGCGTTAGCCGACAAGGCACCGAAGCTCATGCCCGCGATGGTGACCGGGATTTTCAGGTGCAGAGGTTTTTTGGCAAAACGATTGCCGAGCACCACGTCGGTGCCGCACTTCTCTCGGTAGCCTTCCAGCGGGTAGCGCGAGACGCTGGCGCCAAGCAGCAACAGGTCGTCGAAATGCGGTAGTTTGCGTTTGGTGCCGCCGCCACGAATGTCGTAGATGCCGGTTTCTGCGGCGCGCTGGATTTCCTGAATGGTCAGACGATCGAAGGTGGCCGACTCGCGCAGGACTGGAGCAGGTTTGTTGCTGATGGGGTCGCTCATGGTAGTGCTCCTGGATCAGTACGCGGAGGCGTTATCGACTTTGAAGTTGTAGAGCTGACGGGCCGAGCCGTAGCGCTTGAAATCCGTGGCTTTCTCGTTAAAGCCCGCGCGATTGAGCAGCTCTTGCAACTCTTGCAGGTGCTCTGCGCGCATCTCCTTGGCGATGCAATCGGAGCCCAGCGACTCGACCTTGCCTTTGACGTAGATACGCGTTTCGTACAGCGAGTCGCCCAGCGCATCCCCCGCATCGCCGCAGACGACAAGCCGACCGGCCTGGCCCATGAAGCAGCTCATGTGGCCGATACTGCCGCCGACCACGATGTCGATACCCTTCATGGAAATCCCGCAACGGGCACCGGCATCGCCCTCGATCACCAGCAAACCGCCATGTGCCGTGGCACCTGCGGCCTGCGACGCGCTGCCTTTAACCCGCACGGCGCCGGACATCATGTTTTCCGCGCAGCCGACGCCGACGTTGCCGTGCACGGTGATCGAGGCTTTCTGGTTCATGCCCGCGCAGTAGTAGCCCGCGTGGCCCTGAATATCGATGGAGATGGCTTCGTTAACGCCGACCGCCAGGTTATGAGCACCATCGGGATGGGTCACCAGCCACTCGCGATCCTGCAGGTCCTTGACCTGATCGTGCAGCGCCTGATTGAGATCGCGCACGCTGGCGCTGGAAAGATCGACAGTTTTCATGGGCGTGCTCCCTGCGCTGGTTCGCGCTCCCAGATGTACATGGTGGCCGGGACCGGCTCCCAGACCCTGGCGTTTTCGATCCCCGGCAGGCTGGACAGCGCCTGATATTCCGAGGCCATGGCGACGTAATCATCAGTTTCGGCAAGAATCGCCGGTTTGCAGGCAATCGGATCGCGAATCACCGCAAACCCGTTGCGTGTGCCGATGGCGAAGGTAAAGAAGCCATCAAGGTCTTCCAGCGACTTGTCGAGCGCCTGCTTGAGGCTATCGCCCTGTTGCAGACGCCAGGCCAGATAACCCGCGGCCACTTCAGTGTCGTTTTCGGTTTCGAAATGAATGCCTTCGCGGCGCAGGTTCTGGCGCAGGCGAAAATGATTGGACAGCGAGCCGTTGTGCACCAGACACAGGTCCGAACCGGTGGAAAACGGATGGCTGCCCTCCATGGTCACTGCGCTTTCAGTGGCCATGCGGGTGTGGCCAATAATGTGGCTGCCCTTCATCGACGCGAGGCCGAAGCGGGTAGAGATCTCCCTCGGCAGGCCCATGCCCTTGAGAATCTCGATGCTCTGCCCGGCGCTCATGATGCGCACGCTCGGTGCCAGTTCCGCCAGCGCAGCGCGCACCGGGGCCTCTTCAGCCTGAATCTTCAGCACTACGGCGCTGGCATTCTGAAACCAGTCCAGCGGTGCACTCAACTTGTCCTCCAGCGCCGCTATCAGCGCCTTGAAATCATACTGTTCAGTGGTGGCTTGCAAGGTCAGCTTGACCCAGCCATCCGCAACCTCATCGCCATAAATCGCAAACCCGGCACTGTCTGGTCCACGGTCCGTCATGGCCTCAAGCATCGGCTCGAACAGCTTGCCGAGCTGCGACTCCAGCGCCGGATTTTTCAGATACAAACCAACGATTCCGCACATAAGCCTCACCTTGTTCGGGAGCGGCAAGCTTTTTAGCTGCAAGCTGCAAGCTAAAACCAACCGCATAGACAGAGAAATCAAATACGCCGCAATCCAGCTTCCTCTTGCAGCTTGCCGCTTGAAACTTGCAGCTGCTCTCTGAAGCTTGCAGCTAAAAGAATTCGATTTAGCGCTTCACTTCCCAGTCGCTCACGTGACGGCTGTATTCCACCCATTCCATGCGCTTGAGGCGGATAAACTCGCGGACAATTTCGTCACCCAGCACTTCAGCGAACAACGGGTCGGCTTCCAGCGCATCGCAGGCTTCCTTGAGTGATTGCGGCAGGGTCTTGATGCCCCGTGCGGCGATTTCTTCCAGACTCAGTTTGTAAAGGTTCTCGTTGCAGACGTGATCGATTTCCAGCTGACGGTCGATGCCGTCCAGCCCTGCGGCGATGATCGCGGCGCTGACCAGATACGGATTGCAGCCCGCGTCCGGCAGACGAAATTCCAGGCGGCCATACGGCACACGTACCATCGCCGAGCGGTTGTTCGCGCCAAAGGCGATGAAGGCCGGTGCCCAGGTCGCGCCGGACAGCGAATTGCCTACCACCAGGCGTTTGTAGGAATTGACCGTGGGCGCGGCGAAGGCACACAACGCAGGACCATGAGCCAGCAACCCGGCCGCGAAGTGATAGGCCATCTTCGACAGGCCCATGCCGCTCGGGTCGCTGGCGTCGTGGAACAGGTTCTTGTTGCTGGCGCTGGCAATCGACAGATGAAAGTGCATGCCGTTGCCTGCACGCTTGGGGTCCGGCTTGGGCATGAACGAGCAGATCATGCCCATATCATTGGCGATCTCGCCGGCGGCCATGCGGAAGAAGGTAAAACGGTCAGCCGACTCCATGGCGTCGCTGTAGGTGTAATTGATCTCGAACTGACCGTTGGCGTCTTCGTGATCGATCTGATAAATGTCGAAACCCACTGGCTGCAAGGCTTCGGTCAGGCGCTCGAGAAACTCCCGGGAGCGCGAGAGGCCTTTGTAGTCGTAGCACGGTTTGTCGAGGGTATCGCTGGCGTCGACCATTTGCAGGCTGCCAGCGGCATCGCGCTTGAACAGGCTGAACTCGGGCTCCAGCCCGGTGTTCAGGGTCCAGCCGCGCTGGCTGAGGCGTTCGACCTGCTTTTGCAGCACGTAGCGGCTGTCATAAGGCCAGGGTTTGCCCTCCACATGGCCTATGCACACCACCCGCCCGTAGCCCGGCTGCCACGGCACCGGGGTCAGCGAAGCCAGATCGCCCTTGGCCATGAAGTCAGGGCCGTGAGGTTCCATGCCCATGCCACAAATCGCAAACCCGGCAAAACCGGCGCCGTCTTCGGCAACCATCTCCAGGCCGGACACAGGGACCGATTTGGTCTTCGACGAGCCATGAATATCTACGAACTGAGCCAGCACGTATTTGATGCCGTGCTGTTCGATCAGACGCTGTGTTTCGGGTGGCAACATGAGCTTGTCTCCTGGCATGGGCAAAACGTTTCAGGGAGGAACCGCGGTTTCACCGCCCGCCGATCTATATTCCGAAAAAGAAAGTTAATTTCCCATTAAGAATGCAAGGCGCTTGCCAATCCACCATGCCAGACACTTCGAAATGCGCAGCGAGCGCAATCCCGCTGCCTGCATGGGTTGTTTTTGTGGAAAGCTTGTTTCCTTCAGGGAATAATCCGGAACGCCAGCTACGCTTGCAGTGGCAGGACGCACATTCCCAGTGCGAAATAAAAATTATTGAACGGAAACCGTGCACAGCCGATGAATATGCCGAACGAACCGCATCCCAAATTGAAGCTCGAGCAATACCTGGGCATACAGATCAAGCGCCAGCGCCAGGCGCAGGAGTTGAAACTGGCCGATGTCGCGCGTATCGCCGGGATCAGTCAGGGCATGTTGAGCAAGATCGAGAACGCGCAGGTGTCCACCAGCCTCGACAACCTCAGCCGCCTGTGCGACGTGCTGGGCATGCCCATGTCAAAGCTGTTCAGCCAGTACGATCAGCAAGGCAGCAGCGCGCTGCTGGTCAAGGCCGATGAAGGGCTGGAGGTGGTCCGGAGAGGTACGGAGAAAGGCCATACCTATCACCTGCTCAACCACACCCGTGGGCCGAAGAAGAGTTTCGAGGCGTACATGGTGACGATGGACGATGCCAGCGAGGAGTTTCCGACCTTCTCGCACCCTGGCACCGAGTTTCTGCACCTGCTGGAAGGCGAGCTGATCTACCGGCACGGCAATCAGCTGTACCCGATGCAGGCCGGCGACAGCCTGACCTTCGACGGCGACATCCCCCACGGCCCCGAGCAACTGGTGCAAGTGCCGATCAAACTGCTGTCAATCATGAACTACGGTGCGCAGGGGGATTGAAATCAGGCGGGAGGCGGCACACCTGTCGGCATGCCGCTGTGCAGCAGTTACAAATACTTCAACCAGCTGATATCCCGGCGACGCGCCTTGAGTGCGGAGAACCAGCGCACCGCCGGAAACAGCACCACGGCCAGTGCGACCGACGTCAGCCAGACACCCCACATGTGGTCGAAGCCGAAGTATTTGCCTTGATTCGCACCCCAGATAGCCAGCGCGATCAGGTACAGAATCTTCAGCACGTAGAGGTGCAGCAGGTAGAAAAACATCGGCGCCGAACCGAGTACCACCAACGGCCGCAACCAGCTTTTCTCCTGACTGCGCTCGAACCCGATCAGGATCAGCATGCCGATGCCCAGCGTCAGGCTGATGAACAGCAGCGATGGCGGGTACTTGGTGATGTTGAAAAAGCTCATGACCGTTTGCATGGTCGTCTCGCCAACGCTCCACGGCTTTTCGCCATAGCCGTTGATCATGCGCAGCACCACGAAGCCCAGCAGCGCACCCAGCCCGCAGGTCCACAGATTTTTCCGACGCTTTGCTGCGTTGTAACCCGCCACAAACCAAGGCCCGGCAGCGTAGCCCAGCGCGATGATGCCGATCCACGGTAACAACGGGTAGGACGTACGGAAGCGCAGGTTATCGGACACTTCGATCCAGCCGCGATCATGCAGAATCGCCCACGGGATATGCATGGCAGACTCGACGTCGAAATGCAGTGAGTCCAGCAGGTTGTGCCCGGCAATGATCACCACACCGATGACCACCAGCGCCCAGCGCGGCAGGAATACCATCAGCGACAGCGCCACCATGCTCAGGCCGATAGCCCAGATCACTTGCAGGTAGATGACGGTTGGCGGGAACTCGAAGGTCCAGGCGAAGCTCACGAAGGTGAATTCCAGCGCGATCAGAAACAGCCCGCGCTTGAGCAGGAACGCCGAAACGTCGCTTCTGCCCTGGTATTTCTCGCCATACAGATAGGCGGAAAGCCCGGTTAGCAGCACGAACAGCGGTGCACACAAATGCGCCAGAGTGCGGCTGAAGAACAGCTCCGGCTCGGTGGTCGTGATGTCCATCGGGTCCAGTACCTGACGGTGCAGAAAGAACGTTTCCCGCACATGGTCCAGCAACATGAAAAGAATGATCAGCCCGCGCAGAGCATCGATCGAGCGAAGCCGGGAGGCCGGCGCTCGGGTTGGTTGAACAGCTGTCGTCATGAAAGATTCAGGTCCATTGTTTGGGGGTTGCCAATTGTTTAGAGCTGCAAGCCGCAAGCTTGCAGCTTGTAACTTGCCGCTTGCAACTGGCGCGCAGCGCTGCTTCAAAACTCGTTCTGCAGTGCCTTGTAGCCGCGCACCAGGTCGATGTTGGTGTGTGCCACATCTTCGGAAAACTCCGACGCCGAGATGCTCACCGGCGGAAATTGCGAAAGATCGGTAGCGGGCCCTATCCGGGTGGTGGACGGCACGTAGAAATTCTCCGGCAAATCACGCCCGTCGACCACCGAGTTGTGCCTGACCACACTGCCATTACCGACTTGGCAGTTGAATACCACACTGTTGAAGCCGATGAACACGTGATCACCGACCATGCAAGGTCCGTGCACGATGGAGCGGTGGGCAATCGAAGTGAACTCGCCGATCGTCACCGCAGCCCCGGATTTGGAGTGAATGACCACGCCATCCTGAATATTGGAATTGGCGCCGATGACAATCGGCTCCATGTCGCCACTGGCATCGACTTCGTCGGCGCGGATCACCGCGTACGGGCCGACGAACACGTTGTCCTTGATGATCACTTTGCCGCAGATGATCGCGGTGCTGTCGATGTAGGCAGACTCGGCGATAACCGGCAAATGGCCAGACGGATTTTTACGGATCACGGTAGGAAGCCTCAGGACAGGTAGTTGGAAGTCTGCGCGGCTGCATCGTGGGGATGCAGGCTTTCGAAGTGACGCACACTGACGCTGGAGGATGCGTAGCGGCCCTCAAGCGCCTGCTGGATCTTGCGTGCGGCGTCCTCGACGTACATCAGGTTCTGGCCGTTGAGCCGGGCGAAAGCCTGCTCGTCGGCCCGCTTGACGGCAGTCTGCACCGGCGTGCCCAGCGCCTGCTCGACCGCATCGATCAGCGCCATCAGGCCCAGTTCGCTGGCCTGCTCGGTCGCCCGCACGCGCACCGTTGCCACACTGCGCTGGCTGTGCGGCGTGGCGTACGACGCGTTTTCCCGCAACCAGGCCGCGACCTGCATCGGGTCGACGAACGGCTGCCGGCCAAAGCGTGCGGCAAATGCCTCTTCCAGCAGTTGTCGAGACAGCGCCGCCGAGCACGGGCAGGTAGACGAATAGGTAATGTCGGCTGAAACGTCGAGGCACAAACGACCGGCATGCCAGGTTGCGTCAAGCTTTACCGGATAGGATTTCCAACCGCTGAGCCCTTCGGTGACCAGTGCCGCACGACGGCACAGCAGATTGAAAGTCAGGGTGAGCCGGGCGCGGCTGGAATGACAATCCAGGTGACTTTCGACCATGGCTTCCATCAAGGCCGACATCGTCTCGGGGCTCAGTATCTGGTGCTCGGCATACCTGTCGAGTAGCCGGTAGAGCCGCGACATATGGATACCCTTGACACTCGGATCGGCCAGGTCGACTTGCAGATCGACATGCGCATGGACAGGGTGTCGGACGCCCGCTTCGGCCAGCCTGACGGGTACTTCGACGCCCTGCATGCCGACCCAGTCAAGTGAAACCAGGGCCGAGGAAACTTCCGTCAGGGCAACGTCTGGTAGAGGGTTGTTCATGTGCGTCAGTCGTCTCGTTGGCGAACCTCGCCGAGTGGGCGAAGCCTGATGTTGGCGGCTTACGACTGTACAGTATGCAGTCGCAAATTCGTTACACTATAACATCATGCCTGTGAATTTCATCAACCTGCCATTAGCAACTCACCGCATCGACGCCATCAGCGTTTCAGGTCTTTGCCAGCTCGTCGATCAGGAAATCCCGGAACGCCGCGACGGCCGCCGGCAGGGTGCGCCCCGCCATGCTTTGCAGTTCTATGCGCCGCGCCTTCATACCCTCATCGCTGATCGACAGGGATTTGAGCTGCTTTTCATGCGCGCGCTTGTCCAGAGTCATTTCGCTGGACAGGCTGATACCGCCCTCCTCGCTGACAAACCTCAGCAGCGCACCGATGTAGTTGCTGGTCAGCACCGGATCGAACATCAGGCCCTGCACGCCACAGCAGATATCGAACAACTGGCGCAGCGTCGTATCGGTGTTGGTCAGAGCGATGGCGTAAGGCTGCAACTCGGCCAGGGTGACCTCCTTGCGCGACGCCAGCGGATGGTTGCAACTGACCACCGCACAGATTGCGCCGCTGTGAATGTGCTCGACCTTGATTTCGTTCTGCGGCGTCAGGCTGAAAGTCAGGCACAGGTCGGCATCGCCAGAGCGCACCCGTTCGGTGGCCTGGGCCGGGGCACAGACCTCCATCGAGAAATGGATGCCCTGGTACTGCCGCCGAAACCGCGCGATGCACTGCGGCAGAAAATCCAGGGCAAAGCCCTCGGAGCAGGCGATGCGCACATGACCACGCTGCAAGCCTTGCAGCTCGGTGATTTCCAGCACCACCTGCTCGGCCTCAAGCTGTGATTTGCGCGCATAAGCGGCCAGACGAATGCCCGCCTCGCTGAGCATCATGCCACGTGCCTGACGCTCGAACAGCAGCGCATCAAGCTCGCGCTCCAGTTTGCTGATCTGTCGACTGACCGCCGAAGACGCGACATTGAGACGGATCGACGCCTCGCTGATTGAACCGCAACGCGCCACTTCGAGAAAATAGCGCAAAGCGGTGGATTGAACGCCGTAGAGTTGCATCGATGCTCCTACGTTGCTTTTTCGGCAATGAAAGGTTCGAAATATTGTGCTTGTGGCATTGATACGCTTTGCCTAGAGTCGTGTCGAGGCCTCACCTAATCAAAAGAACATCGCGGCCTCGTTGCTACCCCCCTTTCGCATTTGCGCCCCACTGCCCTTTGATATATCCACTTTGCCTTAGGGAGACGACGGCATGGGCATCAAGGGTTTCGCTCGCAGCATCGCGCTATTGAGCCTGTTCAGCAGTTTTCCCGTTCTGGCCGGCAAGGCCGACGACACGCTGGTCTACGCCTCCGACAGCGAACCGGAAAACATCAGCCCCTATCACAATGACTTGCGCGAAGGCGTGATTCTCGGCCGCCTGATCTGGGACAATCTGGTCTATCGCAACCCCGACAGCGGTCAGTACGAACCCATGCTGGCCACCCGCTGGAAGCAGGTCGATGACACCACTATCGATTTCCAGCTGCGCGAGGGCGTGAAGTTTCACAACGGCGACCCGTTCACCGCTGATGACGTAGTGTTCACCCTCAATTACGTGGTGTCGCCCGACGCCAAAGTGGTCACGGTACAAAACGTCGACTGGATCAAGAGCGCCGAAAAGCTCGGTGACTACAGCGTGCGCCTGCACCTGAAAAAGCCTTTCCCGCCTGCGCTGGAATACCTGTCCAACGCCGTACCGATGTTCCCGAAAAAGTATTTCGAACAGGTCGGAATCGCCGGATTCAGTCGCAAGCCGATTGGCACCGGGCCTTACAAGGTCACAGCCATCGCCACCGGCGAAGGCGTGAAGATGGACAAGAACCCCGACTACTTCAAGGACAGCCCGCAGGGCCAGCCGAAGATCGGTCACATAAACTTCCGGGTGATCGCCGACGCCGAAACGCGCCTGGCCGAGCTGATGACCGGCGGCATCGACTGGACCTGGCGCGTAGCACCCGATCAGGCGGAAAACCTCAAGGCCATGCCCAATCTGATGGTCACCAGCGGTGCGACCATGCGCATCGGCTTTCTGATTCTGGATGCGCGCGGCACGTCCAGCGCCGATTCACCGATGAAGCATTTGAAAGTACGTCAGGCGATCAACTACGCGATTAATCGTGACGGTCTGGCCTCGCAACTGGTCGGCGGCGAAAGCAAGCCGTTGCAAGTCGCCTGCTACCCCGGCCAGTTCGGCTGTGACACCACGGCCGCCACGGTCTACAACTACGACCCGGCCAAGGCCAAAGCGCTGCTTGCCGAAGCCGGTTACCCGAACGGCTTCGAGACCGAAATCTTCGCCTACCGGGATCGCGACTACGTCGAAGCGATCATCGGCAACCTGCGCGCCGTGGGCATCAACGCCAAGCTGCGTTACCTGAAATACGCCGCCCTGCGTGACCAGCAGCGTGGCGGCAAGGTGCCGATGTCGTTTCAAGCCTGGGGCTCGTTCTCGATCCTAGACACTTCGGCCTCGGCCGGCACCTGGTTCAAGGGCAACCCCGACGACAACATCAAGGACCCGCAAGTCCAGGGCTGGCTGCAGACCGCCGACAACGCGCTGGACCCGCAAGTGCGCAAGGACAACTACCGCAAGGCCTTGCAGCGCATCAGCGAGCAGGCGTACTGGGCACCGTTGTTCAATTACTCGATGAACTACGCCTACGTCTCGGACCTTAACTTCAAGCCGTACCCGGACGAGCTGCCGCGTTTCGTGCTGTCGAGCTGGAAATAAGCGCTTGGCGAACCTGGCTGTAGGGCGCATGACGCGCCTTGCAGTCGGGTCAGCCACCCCGTCACTCCCTGAACACAAGGTCACTTGCCATGTTCGGATTTCTCTTGCGCCGCCTGGGTATTGCCCTGTGCGTAGCGATTACCGTGTCGGTGATCAGCTTTTCCCTGCTGCACCTGTCCGGCGACCTGGCCACGGCCATCGGTGGGCCGGAAGCCAGCAGCGAGCAGATCGAACAGATCCGTGTGCAGTACGGCCTCAACAAGCCGTTGGTTACGCAGTATTTCGAATGGCTGGCCGACGTGGTGCGCCTTGATTTTGGCGACTCGTTCTTCTTTCAGGAGTCGGTCTACAACCTGATCGCCTCGCGGCTGTCGATCACTCTCGGGCTGGGTGCAATGGCCCTGAGTATCGCGCTGCTGATCGCCATTCCGCTGGGTGTGCTGGCGGCGGTGAAGCGCGACACCTGGGTTGACCGCCTGGCGCTGAGCATCGCGGTGCTGGGCCAGGCGATGCCGAGTTTCTGGTTCGCGCTGATGCTGATCGTGGTGTTCTCGGTCACTCTGAAATGGCTGCCGGTGTCAGGCAACTCGACCTGGGCGCACTTCGTCATGCCGGCCATTGCGCTGGGGTATTACGCCACCCCAGCGATCATGCGCCTGACCCGTGCCGGCATGCTCGACGTGCTCAATTCCGACTACATCCGCACCGCTCGCGCCAAGGGCCTGCGCCCGGCCACCGTGCTGTTCAAACACGCACTGCGCAATGCTCTGATTCCGGTGGTGGCACTGGCCGCCGTGGAATTCGGCTTCATGCTCGGCGGTTCGGTGGTCATCGAAACGGTCTTCTCGCTGCAAGGCATCGGCCAGCTGGCCTGGGACGCGATTGCCCGCGACGACTTTCCGGTGGTGCAGGCGGTCGTGCTGCTGATCGCGGTGATCTACATCGTCCTCACGCTGCTGGCCGACGTGCTCAACGCACTGCTCGACCCGCGCATCCGCGTGAAATAGGAGGCCCCATGAGCACAACCACCTCATCGCCGCTGGTCATCAACGACTACCAGCCGCCAGCGCGCAGCGTCTGGCGCACGCTGCGCAACAGCTTCGCCCATCGCGGCTTTGCCATCGGCGCGGTGCTGCTGTTGATCATCCTGTTCGGCGCACTGTTCGCCCCTTGGCTGGCGCCCTACGACCCTTACACGCAAGACGTGATGCTGCGCATGAAACCTCCCGTGTGGATGGCCAACGGCACTTGGGATTACGTGCTCGGCACCGACAAACTGGGCCGCGATTACCTGTCGCGCCTGCTCTACGGTGCGCGTATTTCATTGTTCATCGGCTTCTCGGCAGCGCTGATCTCTGGCGTCATCGGCACCATCATGGGCCTGCTGGCAGGCTACTTCGGCGGCAAGACCGACGCGCTGATCAGCTACCTGATCACCACGCGCCTGGCGATGCCGGTGGTGATGGTCGCACTGGCTTCCGCATCGTTGATCGGCGGTTCGCTGAAAGTCGTGATCATCCTGCTCGGCTGCCTGCTCTGGGACCGCTTCGCCGTGGTGGTGCGAGCTGCCGTGCAACAAATTCGCGACGCCGAATACGTCGCCTCGGCGCAGGCACTGGGTTGCTCGACGCTGCGCATTCTGGCCAGCGAAATCCTGCCTAATCTGGTCGGCGCGCTGATCGTCGTCGCCACCCTGGAAATGGCCCACGCGATCCTTCTGGAATCGGCACTGTCGTTCCTTGGCGTCGGCGTGCAGCCACCGATTCCGTCCTGGGGACTGATGATCGCCGAGGGCAAACCGTACATGTTCTTTTCCCCATGGGTCATCGCCATTCCCGGCGTCGCCCTGATGGTGCTGGTGCTGGGCATCAATCTGGTCGGTGACGGCCTGCGCGACCTGATTCTGCCCGACGGGCGCAACTGACAGAGGAGATCCGCACATGGCGCTGTTGCATGTTGAAAACCTGCGTGTCGAGATCCCGCTCGGGCAAGACACGCTCCACGCAGTGCGCGGCCTGGACTTTCAGGTCGAGCGCGGCGAAATGCTGTGCATCGTCGGCGAATCGGGCTGCGGCAAATCCCTGACTTCGCTGGCACTCATGGACCTGCTGCCGCGCAAAGCCCGGCGCACCGCGACCACCCTGAGCCTGGACGGCATCGACATGCTGACCCAGAGCGAACGGCAGATGTGCGACCTGCGCGGCAATCGTCTGGCGATGATCTTTCAGGAGCCCATGACCTCGCTGAACCCCGCGTACAGCATCGGCGATCAGCTCAGCGAAGTGCTGACCCGGCACCGCAAGGTGTCGCGCAAGGAAGCCTTGCAACGTGCGGCGCAGATGCTCGAGAAGGTCGGCATCAGCAACGCCGGCGAGCGCCTGCGCCAGTACCCGCATCAGTTGTCGGGCGGACTGCGTCAGCGAGTGATCATCGCCATGGCACTGATGTGTGAACCGGACGTGATCATCGCCGACGAGCCGACCACTGCGCTGGACGTGACCATTCAGGCGCAGATTCTGCGCCTGATCCGCGACATCCAGAAAGAGTTCGGTCTGGCGGTGATTTTCATCACTCACGATTTGGGGCTGGTGGCGCGGATAGCCGACCGGGTGGCGGTGATGTACGCCGGGCAGATCGTCGAAACCGCCCCGGCGGTCGAGCTGTTCGAGAACCCGCAACATCCGTACACGCGTGGTCTGCTGGCGAGCATCCCGATCCCCGGACGCACTCAGCCGGGCCAGCCACTGGGTTCGATTCCGGGGCTGGTGCCCAGCCTGGTCGGTGAACAACACGGCTGCGCCTTCCGCAACCGTTGCCCGCAGGCGATTACAGCCTGCGCCGATGACGTACCGCCCGTTCACAGCCATAACCACATGACCCGCTGCCTGTTTGCCTCGGCGGGCGCCGAACCTGTGTTGCACCGGGAGGGCATGACGTCATGACTAATCAAGCCCTGAATACCAGCGTCAAAAAGGACATTGCGCTGGAGCTGTGCGACATCCGTCGCGAATTCAGCATCAGCCGAGGCTTTTTCAAACCCAATGCCACCTTGAAAGCAGTCGATGGCGTGTCGCTGCGCCTGATGCGCGGCGAAACCCTCGGGCTGGTCGGCGAGTCCGGCTGCGGCAAAAGCACCCTGGCGAAGATGCTGCTCGGCCTGCTCGCACCCAGCAGCGGCGACGTGCTGGTCAACGGCAAGCATCTGGCAGGCACCGACCGCAAGGAAATGGCGCGGCGCATCCAGCCGATTTTCCAGGACCCCTACTCGTCGCTGAACCCGCGCAAGACCCTGCGCGAAATCGTCACGCTGCCGCTGATCGTGCACGGCATCGGCACCCCGGCCGAACGTCGCCAGCGTGTCGAAGCGATGATGGACGTGGTCGGCTTGCCGAAACGAGTCATCGACAGCTACCCCAGCCAGCTTTCCGGCGGCCAACGCCAGCGCGTAGCGATTGCCAGGGCGTTGGTGATGCGCCCCGACGTGTTGATCTGCGATGAACCGACTTCGGCGCTGGACGTGTCGGTGCAGGCGCAGATTCTCAACCTGTTGCAGGACCTCAAACAGGAGTTCGGCCTGACCTACCTGCTGATCAGCCACAACCTGGCGGTCATCGAACATCTGGCCGACCGGGTGGCGGTGATGTACCTGGGCCGCATCGTCGAGGAACGCAGCCGCGAATCGCTGTTCGCTCGACCGGGGCATCCCTACACCCAGGCGCTGCTGGACTCGGTACTGACCCCCGACCCGCACCTGGGCATTCCTGACCTGGGCCTGCACGGCACCTTCCCCAACCCCATGTCGCCGCCTTCGGGCTGCGCTTTTCATCCGCGCTGCCCCGGCTGCATGGCGGTGTGCAAAGAACATTATCCGGCCACTGGGCGCATGGAAGGCGGAACCGTCCGTTGCCACTTGCGCGACACTTCGAAAACCCTGGAGCTGATGCCCTCATGAGTAGCCGTTCACATGCCATCGAAAACGCCACCGAGCAGTTCGACAACGGCACCTTTTTCGCCCTGCTTGGCGACAGCGTCGCGTACCCGACCCAAAGCCAGGAGGCCGCCAGCCTGCCGGAGCTTTATCGTTATCTGAACGAATTCATCACCCCGCACGTCGAGCGCCTGGGTTTCAGCGTCAAGGTGCACGACAACCCGGTGGCCGGGCGCGGGCCGTTGATGATCGCCACGCGCATCGAAGACCCGGCGCTGCCGACCCTGCTCAGCTACGGCCATGGTGACGTGGTGCGCGGTTACGACGCGCAGTGGCAAGCGGGCCTGTCACCCTGGAAGGTGACCGAGCGCGGTGATCGCTGGTACGGTCGTGGCACGCCGGACAACAAAGGCCAGCACCTGATCAACCTGACCGCCCTTGAGCAGACCCTCAAGGCGCGCGAAGGCAAGCTGGGTTTCAACGTCAAACTGCTGCTGGAAATGGGCGAAGAAGACGGTTCACCCGGCCTCAATGCGTTCTGCCAGGCGCATGCCGAAGAGCTTGCGGCGGATATTTTCATCGCCTCGGACGGCCCGCGTCTGGCAGCCGCGCGCCCTACCCTGTTTCTCGGTTCGCGAGGAGTGTTCAACTTCGAGCTGACGGTGAACCTGCGCGAAGGCGCGCACCATTCCGGCAACTGGGGCGGGCTGCTGTCCAACCCCGGCATCATTCTGGCCAATGCGATTGCCAGCATGGTCGATGAACACGGTCGGGTGAAAGTCGCAGGGCTCATGCCTAAGGCCATTCCTGAAGCAGTAAAGGCCGCGCTGGCAGATATTGAAGTCGGCGGCGGCCCCGGCGATCCGGAAATCGACCCGAATTGGGGCGACCCGGCGCTGTCGCTCAGCGAAAAGGTCTTCGGCTGGAACACCCTCGACATCCTCGCCTTCAAGACCGGCAACCCGGATGCGCCGGTGCACGCGATCCCCGGCAAGGCCCACGCGCTGTGTCACATACGTTTTGTGGTCGACAGCGACTACAACGCCTTTATCCCGGCGGTGCGCGCTCATCTGGACGCCCACGGTTTCAATCAGGTCGAGGTCCGGCAGACGCGCATGGACGTGATGCACGCCACCCGCCTGTCACCGGACAGCCCGTGGGTCGGCTGGGCGCTGGAGTCGTTGGCCACCACCACGGGCAAGAAGCCAGCACTGCTGCCCAACCTCGGTGGCTCGCTGCCCAACGATGTGTTCGCTGAAGTGCTGGGCCTGCCGACAGTCTGGGTGCCACACTCATACCCGGCGTGCTCGCAGCATGCACCCGACGAGCACTTGCTGGCGCCGGTGGTCAGAGAAAGCCTGCAAATCATGGCCGGACTGTTCTGGGACCTGGGCACCGACGGCGCACGGCTGACCCGCGAGCACCGGGCACGGGAGCAGAGTGAATGAATAACGCACAACGGCAGGCAACCGACTGGCTGAGCGGGCAGTACGAGGCGATGGAGTCGCTTTTGCAGCGTTTGGTGGATACCGATTCCAACAGTTACGACAAGGCCGGGGTCGATGCGGTCGGCGATCTGCTCGCCGCACAGCTGGAGGCCGACGGGATCAGCGTCGAGCGCATTCCGGTCGAGGGTTTCGGCGATGTGCTGCTCGCCGAACTGCACGGCGGCCCCGGCAAACCGGTATTGCTGCTGGGTCACCGCGACACGGTGTTCCCGAAAGGCACGACCACTACACGCGGCTACACAAACGACAGCGAGCTGGCCTACGGCCCCGGTGTGGCCGACATGAAAGGCGGACTGGTGCTCAACTGCTTTGCCCTTAAGGCACTGAAACGCCTCGGCCCGTTGCCGTTTCCGGTGCAGATCCTGTACACCGGCGACGAAGAAATCGGCTCCGCCAGCGCCCGTGTTCACATCGAAAAATACGCCCGTCAGGCGCGCGCGGTGCTCAACCCGGAACCGGGACGCGCCAGCGGCAACGTGGTCAGCGCCCGCAAAGGCGGTGCAACGCTGATCATCGAAGTCAGCGGCCGTGCGGCGCATTCCGGGGTCAATCACGCCGAAGGCGCCAGCGCAATTCAGGCTCTCGCGCACAAGGTGATCAAGCTGCACGCGCTGACAGATTATGCAGCAGGCATCACCACCAATGTCGGGCTGATCTCGGGCGGTACGTCCAGCAATACCGTCGCGCCCAGCGCCACGGCCAAGCTCGATGTGCGCTTTGTCGAACTCAGGCAGTGGGATGAAATTTTCGCAGCCGTCCAGGCCATCGTCGCCGAAGAGGAACTGCCCGGCACATCGGCCAGGCTGCTGGAAGCCACGACCTTTCTGCCGATGGAAGCCCGGCACAGTACCGAACTGCTAAGTATTTATCAGCGCCTCGCGCAGGAACTGGGCTTCAGCGTGCAAGGCGAATTCACCGGCGGCTGCGCCGACTCGGGCTTCACCGCCAGCCTCGGCATCCCCACCCTGTGCGGCCTCGGCCCGGTGGGCGGCAAAGTACACACTGACCGTGAGTATCTGGAGCTGAACACCCTGATACCCAGAGGCCAGGCGCTGGTGGCGACGATACTGGCGTTGGGGGATGTTTGAAGATGTATCGTCACCACCTGCCTTTGATTCTGGCCGCAGGCCGTGGGAGCAGACCGGGCGACGCTTCGCTCGTGTGGGAGCGGACTTGTCCGCNGGGCCGCTTCGCGCGCCCATCGCAGCCGTCGTAACTTCCTGAATCTCCCACGGCCTCCGGCCAGAATCAAAAGCAGATTCGTGTATAGCCGTAAATGTGGAGCGTGAGTACTATCACCACTATGAGGAACCCCATGCAAAATCCATCCGAACTGCTCGGTAAATCCGCCACCGAATTACGGGCGCTGATCGGCAACAAACAGGTCTCTCCAGTGGAATTGCTCGACGCCTGTATTGAGCGCGTTGAAAGCCTGAATCCGAAAATAAATGCCTTCGCCGCAACCTGCTTCGAGCGCGCCCGAGACGAGGCTGTGATCGCCGAACAGGCAGTCCTGCAAGGCAAACCGCTGGGGTTGCTGCACGGCCTGCCGATCGGCATCAAGGACCTGGAAGAAACCGCCGGAGTGCTCACTACCTACGGATCGCAACTGTTTCGCGACAACATACCCGCGCAGGACAACCTGTTCGTGGCCCGCCTGCGCGCTGCCGGGGCGATCATGGTCGGCAAGACCAATGTTCCAGAACTAGGCGCAGGCGCCAACACCCGCAACGTGGTGTGGGGCGCGACCGGCAACCCGTTCAACCCAGAGCTGAATGCCGGCGGTTCCTCGGGTGGCTCGGCCGCCGCGCTGGCGGTGGACATGGTGCCGTTATGCAGCGGCTCGGACACCGGTGGCTCGCTGCGCATTCCAGCCGCGCTGTGCGGCATCGTCGGCCTGCGCCCTTCGCCGGGGCTGGTGCCGAGCGAGCGCAAGAAACTCGGCTGGACGCCGATTTCCGTAGTCGGCCCGATGGGCCGCAATGTCGCTGACACCCTGCTGCAACTGCGTGCCAGCGCCGGGCTGGGGCAGTCCGACCCATTGAGCTACGCCGTTGCCGATGACGAGTTCGCGCCACGCACAGTCGACCTCAGCCAGCTGCGGGTCGGCTACAGCGAAGACTTTGGTACATGCGCGGTGGACACCCATATCCGCGCAGTCTTCCGCGACAAGATCAACGCTTTGAGACCGCTGTTCAAGTCCTGCGAAGCCATCGACCTGAACCTGACCAGCGCCCACCGCACCTTCGACGTGTTGCGCGCCGAAGCCTTCGTCGCCGGTCTACAGGACGCTCACGACCGCGATCCGGACGCATTGGGCCCCAACACCCGCGCCAACTTCGAGATGGGCGCGGCGATGTCGCTGCAAGACTGCGTCAAGGCGCATGGCGAGCAGAGCCGGATTTTTCGCGAGTTCCAGAAACAGTTCGAGCACTACGACCTGATCCTTGCACCGACCACGCCGGTGTCGCCCTTCCCCTGGAGCGAGCTGTACCTGCGCGAAGTCAACGGCGTGCCACTGGACAATTACTACCGCTGGCTGGCGCTGTGCTACACCATCACCCTGACCACCAATCCGGCGTTGTCGCTGCCCTGCGGCACGGACCATCAAGGCATGCCGTTCGGGTTACAGGTCATTGGCGGGTTTCGGGGCGATGCGAAGCTGCTGGCCTGCGCCGAGGCACTTGAACACGCGACGGCGAATGATCCGCGTCTGTCCCGCCCGCGCCCGGACCTGCAGAAACTGCTGGCCTCGACGGTCGATCTGACACACATCGTTACCCATCCACCGGTTTATGGCGGGTCGAGGGACGGTAAGCCGGAGGTGGGGGCGATGTAACACCTCTCAACTCACCGTCATTCCGTCGTGCCCGATCACCACATTGCCCGGCAAATGTCTGGGCGACTCCATCAACCAGGCATCCAGCGTGTGGCCGATGTGCGTCAACACCGCCTTGGCCGGTCGCAGTTGGTCGATGGTTCCCAGCGCCAGGGTCAGGTCATTGTGATTGCGCGGCGGCTGAGGCTGCGGCGGCATGGAGCAATCGAGAACCAATAGGTCCAGCGGTTGGCGTTGCAGGAATTCGCAGGTCACGTCGGGCAAGCCGACCGTGTCGGTCAGGTACGCCATGCTTTGGCCATCGCCTTCGAACAGGTAGCCAAATGTCGGTTTGGAGTGCGTCAGCGGCAGCGCAGTGACCTGCAGTTCGCCCAGTGCACGGGTTTCGAAGGCGGCAAACGGCTGGCTGAAATCCAGAATGCCGGGGTGTTTATACAGGTCGGCCAGCCCTTCCGGGTCCGCCGGGCCGTGGACCGGAATCACCAGCCCTTGGCCCCAGCGCAAATGCAGCAGGCCTTGCGCATGGTCGGCGTGATAGTGGGTTTGCAGAATGCCGCTCAGGCTGTGTGGCGGAAAACGTTCGGTGAGATCGGTCAGGCCGCTGTCGATCAACCAGCGCTGGCCGGCGCATTCGATCAACGCGCTGCACGGCAAACGCCGCAAGACCTGATCGGCGCGCGCCGCCAGACACGCCACGCACTGGCAACCGTAGACCGGCACTTGTCGGGCATCCCCGGTGCCCAGCAGCGTCAGGCGCATGCGTGAAGCTTGTCCAGTAAACCGATCAGGGTGGCAACGGTCTGTTGCAAATCGCCGGAATTGTCCAGGAAAAAAACCTGCGGATCGTTGGCCAGCACGTCTCCGGCAAAACGCGCGTTGCGCTCCAGGCGCTCCTCGATTTCCCCCAAGGTTTCGCGATTCCGTGCCAGCAGGCGCTGACGCAACACTTCCTGATTGACCGTCAGCAGCACCGCCAGCAGGTTCGGATAACGCATCTGCGCCTTCTGCAAATGCGCCCGCGAGCCATTGATCAGCACGTCATGGCCTTCCAGCAGCCATTGATCGATCTCGATGGGAATCCCGTAGTGCAAGCCATTGGCCTGCCAGCACAGGGCAAACGCGCCGCGCTCGCGCATCTGCTCGAACTGTTCGACCGTCACCGCCTGCGCCGCCTCGCCCACCGCTTCTGCGGAGCGGGTGATCACCCGGCGCATCACCCGGCAAGCGCGTCGCGCCAGCGTTTCCCGAGCGGCATCCAGCACGCTGTCCTTGCCGGAACCCGACGGCCCGATCAGATAAATCAACCTGCCAACCATCAAAACACCCTCTTGCCCTGTCGCCATACCTTGTCGATTACCGGCAAGCCGCCATGACTGCGCGCCTGAATAAGGTCCGCGCGCAGACCGACGCGAATTTCACCGCGATCCGCCAGCCCGGCGGCAAGCGCCGGGGTGCGACTGACCATGTTTATCGCCTGCGGCAGCTCGCATTCATTGTCCTGCTCGACCAGCATGAATGCGGCCTGCAAAAGGCTGGCGGGATAATAGTCGCTGGACAGAATGTCCAGAAGCCCTTGCCTGGCCAATGATGCCGCCGCCACGTTACCGGAGTGCGAGCCGCCGCGCACGATGTTCGGCGCGCCCATCAAGACACTCATGCCCAGGCGCCGGCAACCCTGAGCCGCCTCCAGCGTGGTCGGGAACTCGGCGATATTCATGCCGAAGCCCGCAGACTCCTCGACATGCGCCATGGTCGCGTCGTCATGGCTGGCAATCGACAGGCCGCGCGCCAGGCACAACTCGACAATCGCCCGGCGATAACGGTCAGCATATTCGCAGGAGTTAGCTACCTGATCGACGATGAAGCGATCCATCTCTTCGTGGCTCATCTGGTATTTGCCCATGTAGTACTCGCGGTACTTGGACTCCAGCGCGAACTGACGCTGGCCGGGCGCATGGTCCATCACCGACACCAGTTGCACCAGCGGCTGGTCCACCAGATCACGGAACACATTCAGGGTGTCCGGGTGGCTGACTTCGCAGCGCAAGTGCAGCAAATGTTCAGCGCGAGTCAGGCCTGCCGCGTTGGCGTCGGCAATCGCCTGCAACATTGCGGGCAGTTGCTGCATGCGTTTGCCCTTGGGATTGATGTCGCCAATCGACAGCGCATCGAACACGGTGGTAATGCCGGCCGCGACAATCTGCGCGTCGTGACTGATCACCGCTGAAGTCGATGGCCAATCGACACCCGGCCGTGGCGACAGGTGCTTTTCCAGGTTGTCGGTGTGCAGTTCCACCAGTCCTGGCAGCAGGTAATCGCCTTGCAGATCCTGAGCCTGACTCAACTGGCTGCGCCCGGTCTGCACGTCGGCAATCAGCCCATCGCGAACCACTACCGTGCCGGTGAACGCCTGTTCGGCGGTCACCACGCGGGCATTACTGAAAATCTGTTCAGTCAGCATTGCAGCAACTCCTTGGTGGTGAGGTCCACCGGGGTCATGTCCAGTTGACGGTTGGCGACCGACTCGCGGGCGTCACGGTCATGAAAGATGCCGATCAATGCAGCGCCGGCCTGTTTGGCCTCATCGACCAGCTCCAGCACCACGTTGCGATTGGCGTCGTCCAGCGAAGCCGTCGGTTCATCGAGCAACAGCACCGGCCACGGCACCATGAAGGCCCGGGCAATGTTGATGCGTTGCTGTTCACCGCCGGAGAACGTGCTGGGTGCCAACGGCCACAGGCGTTGCGGAATGTTCAGACGGGTCAGCAACAGCTGCGCACGCTCCAGCGCCTGCTCGCGGGACCAGCCTCTTGCCAGCGCAGGCTCCATCAGCACATCCAGGCTCGACACCCGCGGGATGACGCGCAGAAACTGGCTGACGTAGCCCAGCGTCCTGCGCCGTACCTCAAGCACCTGGCGCGGACTCGCTCCGACCAGCTCGACCCATTCACCCTCGTGCTGCACACGAATGCTCCCCGCAGCAGGCAGATAGTTGCCGTACAAGGTGCGCAACAGCGTACTTTTGCCCGCGCCGGACTGACCGCTGAGCACCAGGCATTCGCCGCTGCGCACCGAGAAATTGAGGCCGCGCAGCACATTGAGGACCACGCCGTTGTGCTGATGCAGGGTGAAGGTTTTCGACAGGTCGCGAACCTCGATCAAGGTTGTCATCGGTTTCACCTTTTCTATGTGGGATGTGCGGCTCATGGCTGCAACACCGAGGACACCAGCAGCTGCGAATACGGGTGCTGCGGATCATCGAGGATCTGATCGGTGAGGCCGCTTTCCACCACTTCCGAGCGACGCATGACCATCAGCCGGTCAGCCAGCAGCCGCGCGACTGCCAGATCATGGGTGACGATCACCACGGCCAGATCGAGCTCGCGAACCAGCCCGCGCAACAGGTCGAGCAAGCGCGCCTGCACCGACACGTCCAGCCCGCCAGTGGGCTCGTCCATGAACACCAGCCTCGGGCTGGAGACCAGATTGCGGGCAATCTGCAAACGCTGCTGCATGCCACCGGAAAAGGTGCGCGGCAGGTCATCGATGCGCAGCGGATCGATTTCCACCTGGGTCAGCCAGTCCAGCGCTGCACCGCGCAGTTGCTGATAATTGCGCACGCCCTGGGCCATCAGACGCTCGCCGATATTGGCCCCGGCCGACACGCCCATGCGCAAACCGTCACGCGGGTTCTGTTCGACAAAGCCCCATTCGGTGCGTAACAGCGTGCGACGCTGCGCCTCGCTGGCGCTGTACAGGTCGAGCCAGTCGCCATGTTTACCGCGATAGCCGATGCTGCCGCGATCCGGCGGGCAGCGGCCACTCAACAGCGACAACAAGGTGGACTTGCCCGACCCGGACTCGCCGACAATGCCCAGCACTTCGCCGGGGTACAGGTCGAAACTGACGTCCTGACAACCCTTCTGCACGCCATACAGACGGGTCAGGCCACGCACCTTGAGCAGCGGCTGCGCGGGTTCGGCCTGACGCATGCCCTCGGGATTCAATGAAAGGCCACTGATCATCGGGCGTTCTCCTGCTGTTTGACGCGCTGGGCGCAGTAGTCGGTGTCGGAACAGACAAAGCTTTGGGTCCCGGCGTCATCGAGAATCAGTTCGTCGAGGAAGGAATCGTGGCTGCCGCAGATGGCACAGCATTGCTCCCAGCGCTGCACTTCAAACGGGTGGTCTTCAAAGTCGAGGCTCACCACCTGAGTGAACGGCGGCACGGCGTACAGGCGTTTTTCGCGACCGGCACCGAACAGCATCAGCGCCGGGCTCATGTGCAGCTTGGGGTTGTCGAATTTCGGAATCGGCGACGGATCCATTACGTAACGCTCATCGACCATCACCGGGTAGGCGTAACTGGTGGCGATGTGGCCGAAGGTCGCGATGTCTTCGTAGAGTTTGACGTGCATGACGCCGTAATCATCCAGCGCGTGCATGGTGCGGGTTTCGGTTTCCGAGGGTTCGATGAAACGCAGCGGCTCGGGGATCGGTACCTGATAAACCATGATCTGATCTGCGTGCAACGGTGTTTCCGGGATCCGGTGACGGGTCTGGATCACCGTGGCTTCCGGGGTGCGCTCGGTGGTGGCAACGCCTGCGGTGCGCGCGAAAAAACGCCGGATCGACACCGCATTGGTGGTGTCGTCAGCGCCCTGGTCGATGACTTTCAACACGTCATCGTCACCCAGAATCGTGGCGGTCAGCTGCATGCCACCCGTCCCCCAACCATAAGGCAGCGGCATTTCGCGCCCGCCGAATGGCACCTGGTAACCGGGAATCGCGACGGCCTTGAGCAAGGCACGGCGAATCATGCGCTTGGTCTGTTCGTCCAGATAAGCAAAGTTGTAGGCCTCATCCCGTGCAGGCCGTTGCGGTGCGGTGCTCATGGGTGCAGTCCTCATTGGTCGCTCTCCGGATTCGGTGCGGACTTGCGCAGCTTGCGGATCAGCTCGAGTTCAGACTGGAAGTCGACGTAATGCGGCAGTTTCAAGTGCGAGACAAAGCCTGCGGCCTCGACGTTGTCGCAGTGCGCCAGCACGAACTCTTCCTGCTGGGCGGGCGAGCGGATTTCTTCGTTGAATTCCTCGGCGCGCAATGAACGATCCACCAGCGCCATGCCCATCGCCTTGCGCTCCGCGTTGCCAAACGCCAGGCCGTAACCGCGCGTGAACTGCGCAGGTTCGCTGGCCGAGCCGACGAACTGGTTGACCATCTCGCATTCGGTGATTTCGATGTCGCCAATCAGGATTGGAAAGCCCAGCTCTTCGGGTTCGATCCAGACCTCGACCTCGCCGATACGGATTTCCCCGGCGAACGGGTGATTGCGGCCATAGCCGCGCTGAGTCGAGTAACCCAACGCCAGCAGAAAACCCTCGTCTGCCCGCGCCAGTGCCTGCAAGCGCTGGGCACGACTGGCCGGATACTCCAGCGGCTCGCGGGTGATATCCGCCACGCGCTCGCCGTCATCGACTTCGGGCTTCATCAGCCCTTCGTTGGCCAGCAACCCCGACACGCGCGGGCAGGGTTCCAGCGTGGCCTGCGGATCGACAGTCGGGCCGGGATGCTCGCCTTCGGCCAGCAAGGTGAAATCCAGCAGGCGGTGGGTGTAGTCGAACGTCGGGCCCAGCAACTGGCCGCCGGGCAAGTCCTTGAAAGTGGCCGACAAGCGCCGGTTCAGTTGCATGTTCGAGGTGTCGATCGGCCGGCTCGCGCAGAAGCGCGTCAGGGTCGTGCGGTAGGCGCGCAGCAGGAAGATCGCCTCGACCAGATCGCCTGCCGACTGTTTGATCGCCAGCGCGGCCAGTTGCGGGTCGTACAGCGAGCCTTCGCTCATGACCCGGGCAACAGCGAGCGGCAATTGCTGGCGAATCTGCTCGACGTCGAGTTCGGCGATGTCTGAATCGCCTCGGCGCCTGTTGGCCAGCAGGCGGTGAGCGTTATCAATGGCCTGTTCACCACCTTTGACGGCAACGTACATCAGACACACTCCTTCACGCGGGTACTGCGTGGCAAGCCGAGCAGCTGATTGCCCGACACAAAGAACATGTCCAGCCCGCACGGGAACGGGTTACGCGATTCACGCTCACTCCAGAAGCTGTTCTCCAGAGGCAACGCCACGCTGTTTTCTCGTTCGATACCGGGACCGCTCCAGCTCAGTGTCCGCCCGCTTTCAAGGCTCGGCAGCTGGATCAACAGGGTGCAGGACTGATCCGGGTAACGGTCGTTGCCGATGTCGAAACCGTCCAGACTCTGAGCCGTCGGCCCATCGAGCAAGGCAAAGCGCGCAGCGTTGCGATCAGCAACAATCGGGCTGCCGCAATGAAAGGCAATATTGGCGCGAATCGCTGGCGTGTCGAAGGCAGGTGCCAGCCAGACGGGTGTGTCGAGGTCCAGCAATGCCAGGCACAGCGCATGGGTTGCGCTGTCCAGCCCCTGCAACGCCGGCGGCTGATGCCCGGCGGGCAGGGTCTGAATCACGCCGGGGCCGGCCAGCGCCTTGAGCGCCACACGAAAACTGCGTTGCGCGTCCAGTACAGGATCGGTGAAAGCAGGTTGCAGAAGAACGGCGTTCATCAGTCTTCTCCTCGGACCAGCGTAAAGAATTCCACTTTGGTGGCAGCGGTTTCGGCATCCTTGCGTGCCCGGCGCTCGGCTTGCGCACGCGCCAGCGGTTCGATCAGCTCGCTCAGCCACCAAGCCTGTTGCGCGCCCTGCAGGTGCGCGTCGGCCAGGGCGGCCAGTTCGGCGTGGCGCTTGTCACGACCGGTCAGATAGCTGTAGCCGGTGCGGCCGTCGGACAGGCGCACCACGCAGCGCGTGACGCTCATTTCGCCCAGGTTGAACGCCGAGCCGGTGCCGCCCATACGACCGCGCACCAGGGTCATGCCGATTTCCGGGGCGCGGATCATCTGGTATTCGGTATCACGCAGCGCGGCTTCATGGCGACTCAACTGCTCGCGGCTCGGCTGATCGACATGAGCGCGGGCCAATACGCCCAACCAGTGCTGGCGCGCGGCGATTTCGGGAGTTGTCTGCATGGCACACCTCAGGGTCAGGTCGTCTTGATCGGGGTCGCTAAAGGGGTCATTACCTGATACTGGAAGCGGTCGGCGCGGCTGACCGAGCGCGAAAGCTCCACCGGCTGCCCCGCCGCATCGCAGGAAACGGTCAGCACGGTCAGCGCCGGCATGTGCCGTGGCATCAACAGCCAGCCGGCTTCTTCACGGGACGGCAGTCGCGCCCCGATCAGGCTTTGTACCCGGCTCAGCGGCAGCTCGCGCTCGGCCAGGTACTGGCGCACCGAGCCGCCTTTGTAATCGGCCAGCAACTCGCTGTAACGGGCGCTGTAGCGATGGAAGATCAGGCTCACCGCCTGGCCGTCCAGCTTGCGCAAGGTCTGCAGCTCAATCAGCGGCGCCTGCTCTTCAAGCCCAAGGTGCAGGGCATTTTCACGAGTGGCCTCACAGTCACGACGGCGCAGCAGAATCGCTTCCACGCCAAGCCCCTGTGCCGACCACGATTTGCTGTAGGCGCTGTCGGCCTGCATCGGATAAATCAGCGGGCGTTCCAGCACCTGAGTGCCCTTGCCCTGCCGACGCAACACACTGCCCTCACGCACCAGCTCATCGACAGCGCGGCGGATGGTGTGGCGATTGACGCTGAAACGCTCGGCCAGTTGAAACTCGGCTGGCAGAAAGTCGCCAGGCTGATAAGTGGCCAGCTCCTCACGCAAGGTGTTGGCCAGTTCGCGGTACATCGGGCTTATTTGTCTAGACAACTGCATGGTTAAAAAAAGTGTTCATCGGAACACCCCTCTTCGATCAGATGAATTGTTTGCGCAGGCGCTGCGACACAATGTCGATCACGCTCACCACAACGATGATGACCAACAGCACGGCACTGGTCTGGACGAAGGCAAAGGAACGGATGTTTTCCCAGAGAATCACCCCTATCCCCCCTGCCCCGACCATGCCCACCACGGTTGCCGAGCGCACGTTCGATTCAAAACGGTATAGAGCATAGGAGATCCACAGCGGCATGACCTGGGGAATCACGCCGTAGATCACTTCCTGCAAGGCACTGGCCCCGGTGGCGCGTACGCCTTCGACCGGGCCGGGTTCGATGGCTTCCACGGCTTCGGCGAACAGCTTGGCCAGCACCCCGGTGGTGCTGATCCACAGCGCCAGCACCCCGGCGAACGGCCCGAGACCGACCGCGACCACGAACAGCATGGCGAAAACCATTTCATTGATCGAGCGAAACGCATCCATGCAGCGCCGCAGCGGCAGATGAATCCACCACGGTGTGATGTTCTCGGCGCAGAGAATGCCCAGCGGTATCGAGCAGACAATCGCCAGCGCGGTGCCCCACAGGGCGATCTGAATCGTTACCAGCATTTCCTTGAGGTAGCTGCGCCATTCGCGAAAGTCCGGCGGGAAGAAATCCGAGGCGAAAGTCGCCATGTTCGACGAGTCGCGCACCAGCGCCATCGGGTTCATTTCCGCGCCCTGCCAGGCCCAGGCCAGGGCAGCCAGCAACAGCCCCCAGCCCAGATAGCGCGGCCAGTTGTGCTTGCCCGCGACGCGTGAGTATGCAGCTTGAGTGGTCATGAAGACCTCCTGTCGGGAGACTGCGATCAGCCGGCGGCGCTGGCTGCGGTTTTCGGGTTCAGCTCGGTCATGCGTTCCTGCAACTTGCTCAGGCTGGCGTCGATGTCCTTGAGACGGGTGGCTTTCTCCTGAGCATCGAGGGTCGTGCTGGCGGCGACTTCAGTGCGCTGCTTGAACAGTTCGAGTTGGCGAATCGGCAACAACTGGTCATCACTGGAGGTGAGGAACTTGCCCAGTTGCATGTTCTTCAGCACGGTTTTCTCTTCGTCGGTATCGCCGTAACTGGCGAAGAACTCACGAATCCTGGCCTTGTTGTCGTCCGACAGGGCCTTGTTCCAGACCATCGGGTCGGACGGGATGAGCGGCGACTTCCAGATCACCTTGAGTTCCTTGACCTTGTCCGGCTGAGTCACCGCCAGGCGATCCCAGCTTTCGGTGTTGAAAGTCGCGACATCGAGCTGGCCCTTGGCGACGCTCAGTGCGTTGACTTCATGACTGGAGTTCAGCGTGCGCTTGAACGCGGTGGACGCATCGACGTGGTTTTTGGCGAATAAGTAGTAGCCGGGCACCAGATACCCCGAGGTGGAGTTCGGATCACCGTTGCCGAACGTGAGGTTTTTAGCGTTCTTGAGCATGTCTTCAACCGAATTGATCGGGCTGTCCTTGCGCACGATCAACAGGCTCCAGTAACCCGGCGCACCGTCGGCCGCGGCGGTCTGAGCGAAGACTTCGCCGTTGGAGCGATCCACGGCTTCTATTGCGGCTTTGTTGCCGACCCAGGCCACATCGACCTTGTTGAAGCGCATGCCCTGAATCAGACCGGCGTAGTCCGAAGCGAACGTGGCGTTGACCTTGAGGCCGGTTTTCTTGCTCATGTCGTCGAGAAACGGCTGCCAGATACTTTTCAGGTTCTGCGACGATTCGGTGGACATGATGCCGAAATTGATGACTTTCTCTTCTGCGTGGGCAGTGCCCAACGCACAGGCGGTCAGCAAAGCGGCAGACGCGAGGACGCGACCGATACGGTTGAACATGCTAGCTCTCCTGATAATGAGGTTGATGCAACGGCAGTTAAGGGTTGAATCGTCAGACTTTCGCCAGCGTCAGCGTCAGACGCGACGTCTGGCGGACCTGGCGGCTGCGTTCGGTGATCATCAGGCTGGCATCCTCGTCTGCGCCGTACAGCTCATTGAGGAACTGCTTGCTGAGGTCCTTTGCGAGGCCGTCGTAGTGAATGCGCCCGCCTTTGAGGGCGACGGCACGCGGGCAATAACGCACGGCGTAATCGACCTGATGCAAGGTCACCACGACCGTCTTGCCGTCGCGGCGGTTGATATCGGCGAGAATTTCCATCACTCGCCGGGCTGATTCGGGGTCGAGCGAGGCAATCGGTTCGTCGGCAAGAATGACTTCGGCGCGCTGCGTCAGCGCCCGGGCAATGGCCACACGTTGTTGCTGGCCGCCCGACAGGGTCGAGGCGCGTTGACTGGCAAGGTCGGCCAGCCCGACGCGGTCAAGTGCGGCCATGGCGCGCTGTTTTTCCTCACGGCTGAACAACGCCATGCTGCCGCGCCAGCGTGGCATGCGGCCCAGACAACCGATCAGCACGTTGTCCATGACGCTGAGGCGATTGACCAGATTGAACTGCTGGAAGATGTAGCCGATGTCGGCGCGCAGACGTCGCACCTGGCTGTTGAGACGCCCTGCCGCCTGAACCTCGCGGCCCAGCACCTGAACGTGTCCGCCAGTGCCACGATCACAACAGGCAAGGCCCGCGAGGTGGCGTAGCAAGGTGGACTTGCCGGAGCCGGAGGCGCCAATCAAGGCAACCATTTCTCCCGGTTGTATAGACAACGCGAGGTCGACGAGCGCACTTTTGTGCGAAAAGGTCTTGTTCAGGCCCTGGACATGAATGGCTGCGTTCATGAGGCTTCTCGGTCTGGGCACGACCCGGGACAGGTCGTATTCGGTTGTCAGCCAGACTGGGCCCGCGGTGTTGCAGCCGCATGAACCGCACATGACGGGGGGATAACAGTTTGTCGCGGGTGTTGTTGCAATGCGCACATGGGATTCTTGTCCGCTGGACGGAGTGGCGCGACGAGGGGAGTTGCTATCGTGCCGACGCTCCGCGTCACACAGCGGCTCTGCGATTTCAGTGATGGTTGTTTACGGCTCAGGGCACTTTTTCGCCCCTCGGCNCCGACTTCGTCGGGTTCCTTCACCCTGACATTGATCCGTCACTTACGTCGCACTCTGCGTCGTCAGTACCACTGCGTACGAAAAGCACTTCGTTGGCAGCGAATAGGGTCTGTTCCCGTTTCATCACGAGCCGCGATGAAACGGGAACAGACCCTAGCAAGCAAGGCAGAACAAAAGTGTGGCACGAGGCATCATCCCACCAACCTCTGCGCCCGCCCCAAAATCCGGGCAGCGGCGCAGAGGTGCATTATCAGATCCTGAAGCTGCCGACCAGTTGTTGCAGTCGGGCGGCTTGTTCTTCGAGGGAGTTGCAGGCTTCCAGGGTTTGGCGCAGGTTGTCGACGCCCAGTTGGTTGAGGGTGTTGATGTGGGTGATGTCGACGTTGATCGACTCGACCACCGAGGTCTGCTCTTCGGTTGCCGCCGCGACCGACTGGTTCATGCCGTTGATCTCTTCGATGCGGCGGGTCACGCTGCTCAGGCGCTCACCGGCAAGGTTGGCGATACCGACGCTGTCCTCGCTCTGACGCTGGCTTTCGGTCATGTTGGTCACCGCTTCACGGGCACCGACCTGCAACTCTTCGATCATCTTCTGCACTTGCTGTGCTGAATCCTGGGTGCGATGCGCCAAATTACGTACTTCGTCCGCGACCACCGCAAAGCCGCGCCCGGCCTCACCGGCACGCGCCGCTTCGATGGCTGCGTTGAGCGCCAGCAGGTTGGTTTGCCGGGAAATGCTGGTGATCACCTCTAGGATCTGCCCGATGTTGGCCGTCTTGCCATTCAGGCTTTCGATGTTCACGCACGACTCACTGATCTTGCCGGACAGCTCGTTCATCGCCTTGATGGTCTGCTGCACCACGTTCTGACCATCACTGGCCAGGCCGCTGGCATCACTCGACTGCTGCGACGTGCGCGCAGCATTTTGCGCGATTTCCTGGGCCGCCGCGCCCAGTTCATTGATCGCCGCGGCCACGCTTTCGGTGCGGTTGGCCTGCTGGTCGGAGTTACCCATCGACGCGTTGGAGACCTTGACCACGCGTGTGGCCACTTCGCCCAGTTGCGCCGCCGTCGAGGCCACTTCGCGAATCGAGGTATGAATACGCTCGACGAAATGGTTGAACGACTCAGCCAAAGCACCAAATTCATCCTGTGACGTGATGGCCAGACGCTTGGTCAGGTCACCTTCACCGTCGGCAATATCGCGCATCGCACGGCCCATCTGGTGCAGCGGCTGCATCAGCACGCGGATCAGCAGGCCCAGCAGCAGAATGATCACCATCACCACAACCACCATTGCGGTGATGGCAGAGGTGCGGAACTCGCTCAGCATCGCGTAGGCAGAATCCTGCTCCAGCACCAGCGCCACGTACCAGTTGGCAGTCGAAACGCCCTGAACCGGAGTGAAAGAAATGATTTCGGGCTGTTTGCCGGAATCGATTTCGGTCACACCCGTGGCAATTTTCGGCGTGTTGGTCGGGTAGGCCTCGCTGATGTTCTTGAGCACCAGTTTACTGTCCGGATGCACCAGAATCTTGCCGTCGGCACTGACCAGAAACGCATAGCCGTGGCCATCGAAGTTCAGCGAGTTAATGATTTTCGTGACGTTATCCAGCGAAATATCGGCGCCGGCTACCCCGGCAAACTGATTCTGGATCTTGACCGGCGTGGCAAGGGTCATGACCAGTTTGCCGGACGATGCCGCAATGTACGGTTCGGTCACAATGGTGCCCGGCGCATTTTGCGCGGCTTTATACCAGCCACGCGCACGCGGGTCATAATCGGCCGGGCGGTTGCCGGCCGGGACCGAGAACATCACGCCTTCGGTACTGCCGAAATAACTCAGCTGAAAGTTGTCGCTGTACGTTGCCAGCCCAATTGCACGCTGCAATTGCGGTAATTCCTTGCCGTCCACGGCGATTTGTTGCGACATCGACTGCAGCAATTGAATACGACTTTCCAGCCACGTCTGAATATTCTGCGTGGTCAATGTTCCCAGTTGTTGCAACTCGGCCTTGACGCTGGATTTGAGCGACTGACGTTGTCGATAGTCATTGACGACAATGAACACGCTGAACGCAATGACCACAATCAGTGCAGCGGCGAGAAGGATTTTTTTGCTGAAACCCAGACTTTTCATAGCGGTTACTTCCACGGCAAAAACCAATTAGGACGATCTCTGGATCGTCAATCAAACGTCACAACTGCACTGTCTTTTCAACAGCGCAAAATACTGGCCGTTCAGCACCCGGGGTCGACAGGCTTGACGGCTGTCCTGAAACCAACAACCAGGATCAGGCATCGACACTTACAGAATCGCTTGTGTCGTCATATCGGCAGGCACCGACAAGTCTTTGATTATTTTTTTTGTGACGCGTGAGATACCTGTCCCACAAACGATTGCAAAACGTGCAGAGCCTAAAAAACTGGCTATGGTGAAATCATCCCCGCCCTGCAGAGGATGGCCATGCCATGCTGAGTATCGAAAAGCTTTTTCACGATTTGCATAGTCTCCCAAGCATTCCCAAAGTGGCTCAGGACCTGATGCTGCAGTTCGACAACCCCTCCTCTAACCTGGAAAGCATTGCCCGCAATATAGAGAAGGACCCGGTGATTGCCGCTAAAGTGTTGCGCCTGGCCAACTCGGCAAGATTTCGTGGTTCGCGGGATTCCGCCAGTATCGAAGACGCCGCCATGCGCCTGGGTTTCAACACCCTGCGCACGCTGGTTATGGCCTCGGCGGTGACCGGCGCGTTCAAGGCCGGGCAGAGTTTTGACCTGAAAGGCTTCTGGCTGAAGAGTTTTCAGGTTGCAGGTATCTGCCGGATGCTGGCCCGGCAGAGCTCTGTCGATCCGGAAGTTGCTTTCACCTGCGGTGTGATGCACAACATCGGCGAGCTGCTGATCCAGACCGGCGCCCCTGAGGTTGCAGAGCGTCTGAACAATGCCGCCAAGGCCAATACACCGGGACGCGGTGCCGGAGAAACCCTGCAACTGGGTTTCAGCTATCCGGAAGTCGGCGCTGAGCTGGCCCGTCGCTGGCAGTTTCCGCACGTGATTCTGCAGGCCATCGCTTATCAGGCCAAACCGATGCAGGCCCCCGACAATGCACCGTTACCGCGGATCGTTGCCCAGGCCATCACCATTTCGGACGCGCTGGAAACCCACGGCGGTGCCACGCCCGCGGCGCAAAAAGCATCTGGCGGACCGCTGATGGAAGGCATCGATCTAGACGTCCTGTTTGCCGGGCTGCCCGCCGTACTGGAAGCCGACAAGGCGTTCTCGGAGCTGCTGAGCTGAACGAGACTCGCTGATCGCGCATCAAACACGGTCCTCGATATGCGGCGCTGTCGTGCCTGTGGCAATCCGCATGACAGCACTTGAAACCTTTTTATCTGTATATCCATACAGATAAAACTTGCTCCGCGTCCGTTCAAAGTTCATCCTTACAGCCTCACACCGGTAATCGACGACGGTAGTCATGCGGCTGTTTCTTTGCGAAAAACCTTCCCAGGCCAAGGACATTGCGGCTGCGCTAGGCGCTACCCGACGTGGCGACGGCTGCTGGGTGGGGGCCAATGCGACCGTGACCTGGTGCATCGGCCATTTGCTGGAAACCGCCCCGCCGGATGCCTACGATGCACGTTACAAACGCTGGGTCCTCGAAGACCTGCCCATCGTCCCGGAAAAGTGGAAGATGCTGGTCAAACCCCGCACCGCCAGCCAGTTCAAGGCCGTCAAGCGATTGCTGGGCGAGGCTCAGGAACTGGTGATCGCCACGGACGCGGACCGCGAAGGCGAAATGATCGCCCGCGAGCTGGTCGACCACTGTCGCTATCGCGGCCCGATCCAGCGGCTGTGGCTGTCGGCACTCGATGACGCCTCGATACGCAAGGCGCTGGCGGCGCTCAAGCCGGGGGCCGACACTTTCAGCCTGTATCACTCGGCGCTGGGCCGCTCCCGCGCCGACTGGCTGATCGGCATGAACATGAGCCGTCTGTTCACGTTGCTGGGCCGACAATCCGGCTACCAGGGCGTGCTGCCGGTCGGCCGCGTACAAACCCCGACCCTGCGGCTGGTAGTGGACCGGGATCGCAGCATCGCCGACTTCGTGCCGGCGCCCTTCTGGGCCATCGACGTCAAACTGCTGCACGACGATCAGGCGTTCATCGCCCAGTGGCGAGCGCCGTCGGATACCTGTGACGATCAGGACCGCTGCCTGAATCAGCCACTGGCGCAACAGGCCGCCGAGGCCATGCGCACTGCTGCCAGCGCCAGGCTGGTCAAGCTGCGCACCGAGCGGATACGTGAGGCCGCACCACTGCCGTTCGACCTTGGCACCCTGCAGGAAATCTGCTCGAAAAAGCTCGGGCTCGGTGCACAGGAAACCCTCGATATCGCCCAGTCGCTGTATGAAACCCACAAGGTCATCACTTACCCGCGCAGTGATTGCGGCTATTTGCCGAACAGTCAGCATGGCGAAGCGGCGGGCATCATTGCCGCACTGGGCAAGGCGGACCCTGCGCTGGCTGGCTTGTTGCCACACCTTGATCCGCAACGCCGTTCGCGCGCCTGGAACGACGCAAAAGTCACGGCTCACCACGGCATCATTCCTACTGCCGCCGTGCGTGGCGTCGAACGCCTGACCGGCAAACCCCGGGCGGTCTATACCCTGATCAGGGCGCGCTATCTGGCGCAGTTTCTGCCCAATCATGAATACGACCGAACCCAGGCCGACTTCGATTGCGCAGGCCATGCCTTGCGCGCGGTAGGCAAGCAGATCGTCGAGCCGGGCTGGAAACGCGCCATGCCCGAAGCCCTCGCCCCTGCCAAAGGTCGCGAAGCGCCTGCACCGCAGCCCCTGCCCACGTTGTTTCAAGGCTGCGAGTGCGGTGTGGCCGAAGTCATGCTCAAGGACCTCTGGACCCAGCCGCCCAAGCCGTTCACCGAAGGCGACCTGATCAAAGCGATGAAGAACGTCGCCAAACTGGTGGAAGACCCGCTGCTCAAGCAAAAGCTCAAGGACACCACCGGCATCGGCACCGAAGCCACTCGCGCCGGGATCATTCAGGGTCTGCTGGATCGGGGCTATCTGACCAAGCAAGGTAAGGCACTGTGCGCCACACCGGCAGCCTTCAGCCTGATCGACGCGGTGCCTCGCGCCATCGCTGACCCTGGCACTACAGCGATCTGGGAACAGGCACTGGACATGGTGCAGAGCGGCGAGATGAGCCTTGAAGAATTCGTCGCCAAACAGGCGGCATGGATGAGCAAACAGGTCAGTCGCTGCGTCGGCATGCGCATGACCATCAGCGGCCCGGCCAGCCCGGCAGGCGTTGCGCCGCCCTGGAAGAAAAAACGCAAGACCGCCAAGCGCAGCACTACGGCAGCTGCTGCTTCTGCGGGCGGTACGGTGAAGAAACCGCGTCGTGCGGCCAAACCCGCCGTCAAAAACTGAACAATTGCGGTAATTGACCCGCAGGACAAAAGGCGCTGTTGCACGTTTCAAATGCTACACGCCTGGAAATTACAGACTTGAACGTTACACACAGGTGCTACACATGTCAGATCGCGAAATCATCGTCCCGCCCACCCTGCAGTCGATCATGGACCGCGCAGGCTATGCGCCTGCCGTCAGGGTGGGTGACACGCTCTATTGCGCCGGCCAAGTGGGACGCACACGGGACATGGAGGTCATCCTCAACCCGGAGGCGCAGTTCGTAGCCTGCTGGGAAAACCTGCGCACCGTACTGGCTGAAGGCGGCTGTACATTCGACGATATTGTCGACATGACCACCTATCACGTCGCCATGCGCGAACACATGCCGGTATTCCGCGAAGTGAAGAACCGCATCTTCCCGCGCGGGCAATGTGCCTGGACCTGCATAGGTGTCGCCGAACTGGCCCATCCCGGCCTGCTGCTGGAGATCAAATGCATCGCGGTCAGACGTAGCGACTGACCTCGCGATCACAGGCTCGAACGCAGCAGAATCTCGTGACGCGAGGATTCGGGCTGAACGCTGTCCAGCCCGACCATCTCGTCGTGAGCCACGGCCTGGGCCATGAACAGTTTCACGTCCGGTACCGAAGACAGCACCTTGCGTGCCTCTTCTACCGAGGCAATGTGCAGGGTCTTGCCGGTCGAATCTTCTATCGGTACAGACTTGCCGTCCACTAAAGCGTGGAGCACGTAGGATCCGCCTTCCATGGAGAACAGATCGAGTTCGCGAACCTTGCCGTCTTTCACATGCTTTGTCAGGTCTTGAATGTTCAAAGTCACACCTCCGCGGGCGATCTGGAAATCAGCGCCTTGTAGAAATTGAGCCTTTGCCTGCGTGAACGTTCAGTTGTTTCAAGTCCGTCCGGCGCAATCCTCCTGCATCACTGCAGAATAAAGCGCCACGGCCAATGCTATCCTGAGCCGCCACCAGGCGCACGCTCCGTACCCCTTCCAAAACGAACACTCAAGGATAGACAAATGATTGATTTCAATAACAAGGGCTTCTTCAAACTCAAACAGAATGACGAGTATGCCGACCGGGTCAAGGATCTGTTGCTGGATAACGAAGAAGTGATTGACTCTTACAAGTCCATGCGCGACGGCGTGGTGTTTACCACCAAGCGCATTATTTCGGTCAACGTGCAGGGTTTGACCGGCAGCAAGAAAGACTTCACTTCCCTGCCGTACAAAAACATCGTGGCCTGGTCGGTTGAAACTTCAGGCACCTTCGACCTGGACTCCGAGCTGGAAATTTACTTTTCGGCGATCGGCAAGGTGAAATTCGAATTCACCGGTAAAACGTCGGTTGTCCAGATATCCAGGTACATCTCGCAACATCTGCTGGGCTAATCACTGCTGCATAGCTGCGCCTCGCGCAAGCCCGGGTGCGTGATCAGGCCGCATCAGTGACGCATATCTGTGACACGGAGCGTCACTGGCAGGGTCCCTTGTGGGAGCGAGCTTGCTCGCTCCCACAAGCGAATCAGTTACTTGCCTAACAACAGCGCCGCATCGAACCCCATCCGCAGGTTGCCCCAGTGGCGCCCCTCGAAAAAGAACGGCACATCGATTTCGGTCATGATCTCGCCGGTGTCACGCAAGTAAGTCTGTAACAGGAAACGCTGCTTGTTACCTGCCGCGCGCAAGCCGATCGGGTCGGAGAACATGCGTTTGTTACGGCAGACTGGCAGGTCGATTTCGCGATTGCCGGTCGGTTTCTGCGACACCCAGCTGTTGTTGACCGGGCAATAACCCTTGCTGTCGACGATGAACGTCACCTTCCCGCCCCGCGTCCCTTTGGTCAACTTGTCACATTCTTCCTGGCAAACTTGCGCAAAACGCTCGCTGTAATGGGTGGTGTATTGTTTGGGGTCTGTGCCTGGAATCAGCTTGTAGCTCTGGTCGAAAAGGTTGACGCCCTGCTTGTGCAGCTCAGCCAGACGTACCTGCAGAATGTCCCGGCACTGGCTGGCCCGGGTGATCGCCGCGTCCAGCTCACCATGGCCGAGCACAAAGCGCCCAAGCAGTGCCTGCACTTGCTCGGCGACACCGGACAGATCGCGGGTCGCCGTTGCGGAATGCTGCATGCGCTGGTCGATGGCCTGGCTGTCGGAGTAGATACGTGTGACCCGCTCGTTGATGCCCGTGTTGGTGGAGGCAAACTGCTGGATATGCTCAGCGATGTCGGCCAGTTTGTCGTTAGTGGACTCAAAGTCGCCGATCATGCTTTCGAAGTGACCAGAAGCGCGTTCTACCACCATCTGGGTTTCCCGGGCGCTGTGGCTGATCTGAATGGTCTGCTGGTGAGTGGAACTGACCTCCTCGAGCATCGCGTCGATGTTACGGGAAATGTCCTCAGTCGCACGGCTTACATTCTGAGCCAGGGTACGCACCTCGTCCGCCACCACGGCAAAACCACGACCGCTCTCCCCGGCCCGCGCTGCCTCGATGGCCGCATTGAGCGCCAACAGGTTAGTCTGTGCCGAAATCTGCTGAATCAGCCCAACGATGGACTTGATGCTGGAGGAGCGTTGATTCAGCCCCGATACCAGTGTGCCGAATTCGTTGAGACTGCTGGATATCTGGCTGATGTTACCGGTCACTTCCAGCAGTTCGGCGTATGAGTCACGGGCCATGCTCAGGTTCTGCGCGGTGGTGCTGGAGATGCCCTGAGTCTGCTGCGACACGCCCTCGATACTACCCACGGCCATGTTGCTCTGGTCCATGACCTCTCGGGCGAAACGCGCCTGATCGGTGGCGCTGTCACTGGAACCGCTGATGTTTTTAAGCGACCGCGCCGACTCGACGGCGATCTGCACGGTCAGCCCCTGAATGCTGCTGATGACCTCGCGCTGCTTGGCCAGAAAGCGATTGCAGGTGCTGGCTAGCACGCGAATCTCGTCATGGGTGAGCAACGGCAAATCCTTGGACAGGTCACCCTCGCCGCTGGCGACTTCCTCGAGTGCACGGGTCATGGAAAGGACCGGGCGCACGATCAAGTGACGAAAGTACCAGACCATGAAGCTGACCATGACCAGCGTGAACAGCGTGCTCAGCAGAATCGCGTTGCTCAGCACGTCGAGCCGGCTCTGGATCTGGCCCAGAGCGGCAGCGTCCATGGGCGTGCCGCGCAATTGCAGCATGATTTCGCCACGGATGTTCAAGGCCACCCAATACAGCAGTGCGCTGACCACAACCAGCAGGAAAAGGCTTGAGAGCTTCTTGGTCAGTGTGTCGAAAAACTGTTTTTCGACTGACTCGTACAAAGCCTTTAACGTCTGCATTCAGCTGCTCCTGGGGGTGGAAGGTGATTCACTTGCGATGGTTAACGTCTGTTGAGGCCAAAGCTTTAGCGTATGAGCCTGTGCATTTGTCCTCCCTGACGCCAGCCTGTAACGCGTCTATGGTGAACTGTAACAAAACTCAAGCCTACCGAAGGAGTAAGTACAGTGCCTGACAAGAAGTTAACCGCCGACCTGGCTTATCGTCCCCGTCTTGCCGACCTCAAACCTCTGACCGCCACAAGCGCTCTGCTCGCGCCCCAGGCGCTTGCCGCACCACGTACCACGCCGGCAAGTGACTTGAAAAAGCGCAAGGGCTACGCCGACAACTTCCTCGGTGATTTCATTGTGCCATGGCCCGCTGTGGACGAAGAACTGGCGCCGGATGTGTATCCGCTGGACAACGCTGGCGATCGCCTCGATTACACGCATTTTTCCATCACCATGTCGCGCAGCCGACGCCTGGCGCTGTATGTCGGCGTCAACATCGACGGTGCCAGCAGCGTTGAGGTCAAACGCAGCAAGGATTCCTGGTCATTCGACGGTCGCCTGCCTGCCGAGGCGCAGATTGGTGAAAGTGTGTACGCCGACAATCTGCTCGACCGCGGTCATCTGGTCAGGCGTCAGGACCCTAACTGGGGCAAGGAAGCCGAGGTGGCCAACAGCGACACATTTCATTTCACTAACTGCTCGCCGCAGATGGGTGCGTTCAATCAGAAAACCTGGCTGGAACTTGAGGATTACATCCTCGAGAACACGCGACGCTGGAAATCGCGGGTGACCGTGTTTACCGGGCCGGTGTTGCGCGACGACGACCGTAGTTACCGGAATATCCGGATTCCGTCGGCATTCTGGAAGGTTGTGGCGTTTCTCGGTGATGACGGCAAGCCGTCGGCCAGTGCCTATATGATTGATCAGACTAGCGAGCTGGGTAAGCTGGACATCATTTTCGGCCCGCTTAGAACATGGCAACGTAGCGTCGCGCAGATCGAACAGCTTACCGGTATCCGCTTTGGCGACCTGTCCAGCTACGATGGCTTTTCTAACGAAGAGCGCCTGACCGGTACACGGATCGAAGCGCAGATCCGTGGGCCGCAGGATATTCGGGTCTAGCACGTTATACGTAAATGGCTGAAGCGCCCGTTTTGCGGGCTTCTGCCCGGAGGGCGCGGGAGCTTCAGGAGGTTACGACGGCTGCGATGGCTGCGAAGCGGCCCTGAAACGGGCCATCTCGATTACGACTATCGTGCTGACGCTCCGCGTCGGCATGCAGTTCGTGACGCTCTGCGTTGCAGGGCGGTTCTGCGGTGGCAGTGATGGTTGTTTACGGCTCAGGGCACCTTTTCGCCCCTGACTATCGTGCCGACGCTCTGCGTCGGTATGCAGGTCGTGACGCTCTGCGTCACACGGTGGTTCTGCGAGCTCAGTGATGTTGGGTTACGACTCGA
>NZ_LGLN01000067.1:181870-189273 GCF_001293775.1 Pseudomonas syringae pv. cilantro | reverse complement strand
ACCTTTTCGCCCCTCGGCGACAGACTTTGAAGGATCAAAGTAACCAAAGTCCTGGCTCCGTTTCCGGCCCGACTACGAAAAGCATTTCTTTTGAGCGGTAATTGGAAGGTACGACGCTGATGAGCATCGGGGATATGTGACGCAGAGCGTCACGAACGGCATGCCGACGCGGAGCATCGGCACGATAGTCCAGAGGCATGACTCGAGTTCAACTGAGAGCGCAAATCAGCCTTACTCGAACTCCTGACGGTTCTCCGGAGTAATCAGTCTGAACGGGACCCAGATCACCGGGGAGGCCAGGGGTTCGCCACGGGCCATGCTCAGCGCTGCGTCTACTGCGCCGTTGGCCTGGCCGACGGCGTCCTGGAACACGCTCACGGCCATTTTGCCTTCGGCCATGAGTTTCAAGCCGTCCGGGGTGCCGTCGATGCCGCCCACCAAGTAGTTTTTGGCATTTTTGCCGGCTTTTTCCAGCCCCATGATTGCGCCAATCGCCATCTCATCGTTGTTGGCCGCGACGACAGAGAAGTCCACGCCCTGGTTTATCCAGTCAATCACGATGGTCGCGGCCTGACTGCGCTCCCAGTTGCCGATTTTCTTTTGCACCACTTTCATGTTCGGGTATTTGGCGACCACTTTTTCCACGTCTTCGGTGCGCATCACCGATGACTTGTTACTCGGATCGCCAACGAGTATCACCACATTGCCTTTGTAATCGGCCCGCCGTGCCAGTTCTTCCATTTGCAACGTGCCGGACTCAAGCTCGTCGGAACCCACGAATGCGGTCTGCGCAGGCCATTTGGCCGGCTCGGGGTTACGGTTGACGAATACCAGCGGGATTTTCGCCTCGCTGGCCAGACGCATCATCTCAGGCGCGCTCTTGCCATTGACCATCGCGACAACGATGGCGTCGACCTTCGAGTTGACCAGATTGCGGAACTGGCGCATCTGCAGCTCTACATCGTCCTGACCGTTTTCAATAAAAATGTCGGCGTCCATCAACGCCACCTGTTTCTCCACCCCATGGCGCAGGATGGTCTGAAAGTTGTCGTTGAATTTGGCCATGCCCACGCCCACCAAGGGGGTGCTGGCATGCGTCAAGCCGGCGAAGAGCAAGCACGCGCTCAGGGAAATCGTTAACCATTGCTTCATGTTCTGACTCCCGAGCGTTAAACGCTGAAATGATGGAGCAGCTCGCGCTGATCTTTGGCCATTTTCGACAATTCCTGGCTGCTGCTGGCAGACTGTACGGCGCCGTCGGCCGCCTGCTGGGCAGAGTCATTGATGTGCGTGACCATGCGGCTGGTTTCCTGCACGGTTGCGCTTTGCTGCTCGGTGGCAGCGGCAATCTGGATATTCATGTCGCGAATCGTGCCCACGGCCTCACCCATTTCCACCAGTAATTCGTCTGCACCCGACGCCAGCGTCACGCAGTGGTCGGACTGGATCTGACTCTCGTTCATCACCTGTACCGCCGAGTGAATCCTGCTCTGCATCTGGCCGATCATTTCCTGAATCTCGCTGGTAGACGTCTGCGTGCGACTGGCCAACGAGCGCACTTCGTCGGCAACCACCGCAAAGCCCCTGCCCTGCTCGCCGGCACGCGCCGCCTCGATGGCGGCATTGAGCGCCAACAGATTGGTCTGCTCGGCAATGGTACGAATCGCGTCGACGATACCGTCGATGTTCTGCCCGTATTTCTGCAGCTCGTCAGTCGCCGCCGACGCCTTGTTGACCTGCTCGGCCTGCTGGCGAATATTGACGATGGTTTCCGCTACCCGTTTCTGCACCTTGTCGGTCAGTTCGCTGGTGTTGTCGACCGCACTGCGCGTGTCCTGAGCGCGACGGGCGACTTCCTCCACCGTGCTTTCCATCTCGTTCATCGCCGATGCAGCTGAATGCAGGCGGTCTTTCTGCTCGTCCACCACGCGGGTGGTCTGCTCGCTGATCTGCGCGTTCTGGCTGGCGGTCAGGGCTAGGGAGTCGGCAGAGCCGATCAGCTCGCGGAACGTCTGCTGCAACGATTGGGTGAATTCGTTCAGATAACCGCCCAGCTCGCCAAACTCGTCCCGCCGGCTGACATCGAAACGCACGCGCATGTCACCGGTGCTGAGGATCTTGAGCACTTCGCGGAAAGCGGCCAGCGGACGTCTCAGGCTGAAAGCGACCCAGGTGCCGATGATTGCCGCAGCCAGTACCGCCAGCAGACAGGCGATCAGCAGCAGGCTCAGGCTGGTGGCGATGGTCGAATCAGCCCCGGCCTTGGCCTCATCAGCGACTGCCAGTGACTGATTGCCGAACTCACCGATCTTGTCCAGCGTTGCCTGAAGACGGGCATCGGCGGCCTGACGCTGTTTGCCGACCTGCCCGGCCAGCGCTGCCTCCTGACGGTAGGCCTGATAAACGCCATCAGTTCCGGTCAGGTCGTTGAGCAGACGGTTGACCATCACACCGGCAATACGCCCGGCGCGCGGGTCGACTGCCGTCAGCTCACGCGCCCGAGTGCTGATCACCTCGTCCTGCAGGTTGAGCAGCCGCTGCAAAGTCTGAATATCCGGCGTGGCCGAATGGGCAGCCAGGCCCTCGTAGGATTTGCCGACTTCCAGCAACAGCTTTTCCGCCGCCGCCACGTTATCGAGAGAACCGGCGCTGCGTTCACGGGCAATATAGTCCCGAAGGTAGCCGGTCAGCTGTGCGCCCTGGCTGCTGCTGTAGCCCTGCAGCGTTCTGGCCTGAAGCACCTGCAGTACGTGCTGGCGATGACTGGCAATCAGCGTCTGCGCCTGTTCAGCGTAAGCGGCACTCAGCTGACGCTCCTGATTCAGGTTTTCGCGCAGTCCGGCACGATCACCTATATACGCAGGCACGCTGTCCAGCAGTTGATTGAACCGCGCCATGCTGTCATTGAAGGGCTGTTTGCCGTCGTCGATCTGTTTGGGATCGGTGCTGACCAGCACACCAAGCAGCGCCTGGTTGGCGCGCAACACATGCACGTAAAGCTCACTCGCGGCCCGGCTCAGGGGCGCAGATTGACCCGTGATGATGCTGATGCGTTCGCTGATCGAATGCGTGCTCTGATAGCTGATACCTGCCATGGCAAGCAGCAACACAACCAGCACGGCAAATCCACCAGTCACTCGCTGAAGAATGGTCATGGCTATCCTCTTTTGTTTTTATTGCGCCGACGCTGATTCAGGACCGCGTGGGATCCTGAAAATGATCGGAGCTCAAATGAGGATGTCGGCCATAGCGAGGGCGACTTGAGGCAGCGTTCACACTATTTTGTACATTTTTGTATGAAACAGCCGCCAGTGAAAAGGGCTGCCCGACCCGACGGTCACGCAGCCCTCTGTTTACAGGCAGTCAGCGGAAATGACGGGTGACTGCGTCCGGGGCGTCCGGCACATCCATGTTGATCTTGCGCCACGCTGCCTGAGCGAAGCTGTACACCGAAAAGGCGATCAGCCCCAGCGCCACGATCAGCAAAACCAGCCCGCCAGCAGGCAGTTCCTGCAAACCGTTGAGCGCGTCTTTCATACCCGGCGGGTGCATGGCCTGATAGCTGGAACCGCTGACGGCCAGCAACACGGCGATTTCAATGAAGGCCACACCGCGAGCGATAAGACCGAAGCGTGATACCGGGCGCACGTACTTCATGACGTCTTCGTCAGCCTCGAAATATTTCTCGAACGACGCTTTATAGCCCTTGATGATGTGCACGATACCCAGCCCCAGTGGTATCAGAGCAACCACGTAGACCAGCAGGTTGGAGTGATCCCACGACAGAATCGAAGCCAGCAGGTCTTTGGTCTGACTGCCGCCCGAGCCACCCGAGCTTTTCAGCCCGCTGATCAGCAGGCCGAGCGCGAAAAACGCCAGCGCGCCGTAAGTGAAACCGCCCACCAGCAGACCGCCACGAATCACCAGGCCTTTGAGCTCGCGACCATGATGGTCGACATCCCGCGTGGCTTGCAGCACACGCCAGGCCGCGAAGGCCAGCAACCCCACGACGACCAGCCCGACCAGCACGTTTCCGAACGGCTGACTCAACAACGCCTCAAGGCTGCTGTGGCTGTCAGCCGGTTGTGATGAGCCCTGCGCGGCCAGAACGGCAAACAGGCCAATAATCAGATAAACCACACCACGCGCGGCATAACCGCCTCGTGCAAGCAATACCAGTCCACGTTGCGCCGACATAAATAAAGATCCCTGAGAGTAATGACAAGCAACAGACCGGACACGTTCTCAGGGGTTCGACTCAATTGACGGCGCGCACGCTGCATGTCGTTAATTGACGTTGTCGTTCAAGCGAGCGTCGCCCCACACTCTGCTGGCGACATCGGGCAAATTGAAAGGCTTTCCTCCGGGTCTGTCGGCTGATTGACAGGTTTTCGCCTTGGGGCCCGAATTGACAATCAGGTATCGTACGCACCTATTCCTTCCTCACTCCCAGGTCTACGATGCCCTCAAGCAAACGCGAGCAGGCCCACACCGAGCGCCGCTTGGTCACCGCGCTGACCCAAGCTTGCGAAACCGCCAAGTCTGAACTGCCTGGCTTCTGCTGGCTGACTCATGAAGTCGATTACGCCGCATTCCCTGCCAGCCTGCAGGTGGTCTGGGTGTTCGATACGCTGGCAAACAAGCATGCAGCGCTGGCCTGCGCGATGGATGGGCGCATGATCGAGCTGACCCGAGAGGCATTTGACGAGGCGCAGGTGAATATCGCGAATGTGTCGGCACATGTGCATGTCGATTCTGAAGAGGAATGCCTGCGCGAGAATGGCGGCGACTGGCAGCAACGCATCAGGCGCAAATACTCGAAGCGAGGTTGACCATGGCAAAAGACATCGAAAACCCGTGCATTTCCGTATGCCAGCTCAGCGGCGATCTGTGTGTCAGTTGCGGACGCACCAAAGATGACATCCGCAAATGGAAGCGCATGAAACGCCCGGAGAAAATGGCCGCCGTGCAACGCGCCAGCCAGCGTATGAAAAGCCTGCAGAAAAAGAGTATCTGAGGCCTGAAAGTTTCATCTCTGACGGGAAACTTCTCGAAAACAGCCCGGGTCAGAAATGTCGTGACTCGGCTGCATGGAGTCTGACGAATTACGGGAATGCCGCCCTTGGCCAGTCATGCAGATCGCCGCAATACCCTTTCACTGGACAGCCTGAATTTTTTCCTCGCCGACGTGCGCGATGGCTTGGGGCCTTATCTGGCGATTTACCTGCTTGCGGTTCACAAATGGGACCCGGCCAGCATCGGCGTGGTCATGACCATTGCGGGCATTGCGGGGCTGCTGACCCAGACGCCCGCAGGTGCCTTGATCGACCGCACACCTTACAAGCGCGCGATGATCGGCGTGGCGGCGTTGCTGGTGACCCTGAGCTGTCTGATCCTGCCGTTCACCTCCTCATTTACCCTCGTTGCCCTGACCCAGGCGCTGAGCAGCGTCGCGGCCTCGGTATTCGCACCGGCTATCGCGGCTATTTCGCTGGGCATTACCGGACCCAGAGCATTTACCCGACGCACCGGCCGCAACGAGACCTTCAATCATGCGGGCAACGCCTGCGCAGCCTTGCTGGCGGGCGGATTTGCCTACCTGTTTGGCCCGATCGCAGTGTTTTACCTCATGGCCGCGATGGCGCTGGCGAGCATGGTAGCGATCAGTTTTGTCTCCGCCGACGCCATCGATCATGACGTTGCCCGAGGCTTCGATGCCAGTCACGACGCCAGCGGTCATCAACCGTCCGGGTTTGCGGCGCTGCTGAGCAACAAGCCCTTGCTGATGTTCGGTATCTGCTGCGCGCTGTTCCATCTGGCCAACGCAGCGATGCTGCCGCTGGTGAGTCAGAAGCTTTCGCAGATCAACATGCAGATGGCGACGCCGCTGACCTCGGCGTGCATTGTCGCTGCGCAGCTGGTCATGGTTCCTGCGGCGCTGCTGGTGGGGATGAAAGCCGATGTTTGGGGGCGCAAGCCGTTGCTGCTGGCCGGTTTTCTGTTTCTCCCGATTCGCGGCGTGCTCTATACCCTGTCCGATGATCCGTACTGGTTGGTAGCGGTGCAGATGCTCGACGGCATAGGCGCAGGTTTGTTCGGCGCTTTGTTCCCGTTGATGGTCAAGGACCTCACCCAGGGCAGCGGACGCTTCAACGTCAGCCTCGGCGCGCTGTCGACGATGTTCGGACTGGGCGCGGCGTTGAGCAACAGTCTGGCTGGTTTCGTGGTGCATGCGGCCGGGTACAGCGCAGCATTTCTGACCCTTGCGGCGGTGGCGGCGGTGGCGTTCTGTTTGCTGCTGGTGGCAGTGCCGGAGACGCTTACGCGGTCGGATCATGCGCCTGAGCTCAAGCCGGATCATGCCGTGAATACGTGAAGCTGTTCACTCCAGCGTGAGCGCACGCACCTGCCAGTCGCCGTGCTGGCAGGTTGCGATAACCAGCCCGCTTCCTGCGTCGTCCAGCCCGCCGATCCAACACCCTGCCTCGTCCCACAGACCGCTGCGCCCCGCTGACTGCCAACCGCCGGTAGGCCCGCCGTGATTGGCCATCAGCACTGGCAACCTATGGCACCGGGCATGCCCTGCGAGCAACTCTGAATCATGAGCGTAGCCACCTGGTGATATCAGCACGCTTGCGGCGTACACCCAGGCACCGCCCCGCGAGAGGCGCTGTACATGCTCGGGATGGCTGAAATCGGCGCAGGTGCACAAGCCGATTCGATGCTGATTGAACGGCAGATAGCAGTCTTCACTCCCCGGACTGAAGACTGCATCTTCTCCGGGGTGCAGGTATTGTTTGGCGTAGGCAATGACTTCGCCATGCGCGGTAAACGTCAGCGCGCCAATTTCAATGCTGCCATTGGGTCCTTTGAGGGGTACGCCAACCGTGGTCATCAGTTGCAAGTGCATCGCTAGTGCACGGATCGGCTCCAGGCATGCATCGTTCGGCGATAGTGCCAGTTCGTGAGCGAGATCAGGCTCGTAGCCGGTCAGCGATAGCTCGGGAAACAGCAGGTAATCCGCACCCAGGTCAGCGGCACGCTGCATGAACGCCAGATGTCCGGCAAGATTGTGCTTGAGCTCGCCTCTGATCGAACAGAATTGAGCAGCGGCCAGCGTCGGTGAGGTCATCTGATTGTCCATAAGGCCATTGAGTTCGGTGGGGCGTGCATCATAGGGGTTTGATGATTCGTGCGGATCGGAATGTGTTGAGAATGGGCATGACAGTGACAAGTTCTGATGTGCCGTTTTTGATTATCGCGCACTCCGCCTCGGTACGCCGTTCTGGACGCTCTGCGTCCGATCTTGAGTGTGCTGCAGATCTGTGACGCTTTGCGCAACACAGCGGTTCTGCGATGTCAGTTGGATATGTTTACGGCTCAAGGCACCTTTTCGCCCCTCG
>NZ_LGLN01000067.1:109176-180823 GCF_001293775.1 Pseudomonas syringae pv. cilantro | reverse complement strand
GCGTCGTCAGTGCCATCGCGGTAAAAAAACGCTTTCGTTTATGCAGTGGCTACGGGCAGGGCATGACGTTGTGGAGCGGCATAGATGTGAAGCCGAGCGTCACCCAACGCGAGCATTACTGTGAGAATCAGTCAGATCATCATCGTGAATTAACAACAGACGCCAAAACTGCACCCCATCCATAAAACGCCCTTACACCTAGTTACATTTGAATTTCCACACCCGTTGTACGACGTCTTATCTTGTCCGGAAATGAGTCACGTCTCACTACAATAAGAATGGAGATAGAACGCATGTCTGGCACCCCTACGCTTGAAGAAAAGGCTGCGCCCGCAGCCGAACCCCGCCTCAAAAAACTGGCAAAGCTGCTCGGCCCCGGCATTATCGCGGTGCTTTCGTGGTTGGGCGCCGGTGACCTGATCACCTCTTCGGTGGCAGGTGCCAGTTACGGCTACGCCATGATGTGGGTGCTGGCGATATCTCTGTTGCTCAGGTTCCTGATCGTCAACATCATTGCCAGGTTCCAGTTGTGTAACAACCAGGGTATGACCATTCTTCAGGGTTACGCGCAACTGCACCCGCTCTTCGCATGGTTCTTGCTCGGCTACGCGCTGTTGATGGGGCATCTGATCAACGCCTACATGATCAAGGGTGCCGGTGAAGCGCTGGCGATGTTGCTGCACATCAACCAGCCGCTGCTCTGCTCGGTCGCGGTGGTGCTCGCCGTCTGGCTGCTGGTCGGTCGCAATATCTACACGATGATCGAAGGCGTAATGAAAGTGCTGCTGGCAATCATGACCCTCGCGTTTCTGACTCTGGCGATCATGTCCGGTCCTGATGTTACCGGCATTATCAAGGGCACGATCGGTTTCAGCATTCCGCCCGACGAAGGTGTGCATGGCGCGCTGCTGGTGGCGGTGTCGGTGATCGGTGCGGTGGCCGGCTCCATAGCCAACTTCGTCCACCCCTATGTCATGCGCGAAAAAGGCTGGACGGGGCCGCAGCACAAACGCATGCAACGTAACGACTTGTTGTTTGCGGTGATTGTCGGCATCGTCATCAATCTGGCCATATGGGTGGTGGGCGTTGAAATCCTGCGGCCCAACGGTATTCAGGTGAACACCCTGGCCGATCTGGGCAAGGCGCTGGAAATATTCTTCGGTCCGTTGGGTTGGTACATCTTTTTCATCGGCGTATTCGCCACGCTGTTCGCCAGCATTTCCGGCAAGACCACCGCCTTTCCGATGCTGATCACCGATGCGTTCCAGCACATCAGCCCCAAGCGCCGCGAACGCTACGGCAAGGTCTTCCACAACGACCCGATGCACAAGTGGTTCATGCTGTTCATCCTGGTCACCCCGCTGATCTGGTCGTTGCCCGGCATGCCCGACTTCGTCACCCTGACCCTGGGCGTCAACGCGCTGAACATCATCGGCTTGCCAATCATCTCGCTCGGGCTGCTGATCATGTCCAATCAGAAGTCGCTGTTGAGCAAGGAATACCGCAACAACTGGTTCGAGAATATCGCGCTGACCTTTGCGACCGGGTTGGCGTTGTGGGTGGCGTTTCAGCTAGGGGCGGAGTTGCTGGCCTGAACCCCATAGATCGCTATATTTCCACTGAATTAACCGTCCGCGAGTCCATGCTCGACGCTGGGCATGGACTCGGTTTGCCATGATCGAATGCTCTCCAGAACCTCAACCCTGCTCTTGTGCTTCAGGCCCCCTGCCGGTTGATACAACTGTTACATCCCCGCCGAACAACAAACGGCAATAATTCTCAATGGAGATGTTATATTGTATCTATAACTATCAGGAAGTCTCACATGTCGTCTCGTAGAATCGCGTCTCTGGCAGGCTTGGCAATCGGGGTTTGGGGCAGCAATGGCTATGCGGCAGAACAGCCGCAGACCATTGAACTGGAAAGCGTCAACGTCACCTCCGACTATCAGTATGAGTCCGCTACCAGCCCGGTTCAGGGCTATCGCGCGACTCGCTCGGCCACCGCCACCAAAACCGATAGCGCGATCAGGGACATCCCCCAGTCAATCAGCGTGGTGCCTGCTTCTGTGCTCAAGGATCTGGGCAGCAACAGTGTCGAGCGGGCACTGGACTTTGCCGGCGGTGTATCAAAGCAGAACAATTTCGGCGGCCTGACGCTTTACGAGTACAGCATTCGCGGCTTCACCACCTCAGAGTTCTACAAGGACGGCTTCAGCGCCAACCGCGGCTACCCGACCACGCCAGACACCGCAAACATCGAGCGCATCGAAGTGCTGAAAGGCCCGGCCGCCAGCCTGTACGGCCGTGGCGACCCTGGTGGCACGGTCAATATCGTGACCAAGAAGCCGCAGCGCGAAGCCTTCACTACCCTGCAGACCAGCGCGGGCAGTTGGGATCGCTACCGCACCGCGCTGGACGTCAACACGCCACTGGACTCAGACGGCAACCTGCTGTCGCGGGTCAATCTGGCTGTCGAAGACAACAACAGCTTTCGCGACCATGTCGAGAGCAAGCGAGTGTTCGTCGCCCCGTCCTTCAGCTGGCAGCTGACCCCTGACACCAGCCTGCTGGTGGAAACCGAGTTCGTCCGGCACACCTCCACCTTCGACCGCGGCGTGGTCGCGCCCAATAACAAATGGAGCGGCGTGTCGCGCTCGACCTTCCTTGGCGAGCCGGACGATGACATCGATAACGACAACAACATGGTGCAGTTCGCGCTGGAACATCAGCTCGACGATGTGTGGTCGCTGCGCGTAGCCAGTCATTACAAGCAGGGCGAGATGTCGGGTTTCGCCAGCGAGTCGCGCCCGCTGAATGCCGACGGCCGCACCGTCAATCGTCGTTATCGCGAACGCGACAACAACTGGCATGACAGCATCACCCAGATCGAACTGCGCGGCCGTTTCGATGGCCTCGGCGTCGAGCATGAAGTGCTGATCGGCACCGAGTACGAAAATTACCGCAAGAACGAACGAGTCACCACCATCGCCGGCAGCCCTTACGCCATCGACATCTACAACCCGGTGTACGGCCAGCCAAAACCCAATGGCGCACGCTCGGGGACCGACTTCTACGAGCACATCGAAAGCCGTGCATTGAACCTGCAAGACCAGATCGTCTTTACCGACAAGCTGCGCGGCATGATCGGCGCGCGCTACGAACACTTTGATCAGCAGGTGGATGACTTCACCACCAACGCCACTTCCGGCCAGCGTCAGGACGCGTTCACCCAGCGTGCCGGGCTGCTTTATCAGCTCACTCCGCAAGTCGGTCTGTTCGCCAACGCATCGACTTCCTTCAAGCCCAACAACGGGCTGGACGCTGCTGGCCAGACGTTCGACCCGGAAGAAGGCGTCGGCTATGAAGTCGGGATCAAGAGCGAGCTGTTCGACGACCGCCTGAGTACCACCCTCGCCGCTTTTCATATCGAAAAGGAAAACGTGCTGGCACTGGACCCGGCCACCGACACCAATCGCGCAGTGGGCAAGGCACGCAGCCAGGGTTTCGACCTGCAATTCACCGGGCAAGTCACCGACGCGGTGCGAATTATCGGGGCGTTCGCCTACATCGATGCCGAAGTGACCAAGGGCGACCGGACCATCCCGTCAGGCAGCCGCATCCTTGGTGTAGCCAAGCACAGCGGCAGCCTGCTGAGCGTCTATGAGTTTCAGGAAGGCGTGTTGCGTGGTTCGGACGTCGGCGCTGCGTACACTTACGTCGGTGATCGTTCGGGGCAATCCGGCGGTGATTTCGAGCTGCCCGCTTATCAAACCGTGGACGTGCTGGCACATTACAAGGCCAGCGACAACGTTACGGTGGGTTTGAACCTGAACAACATCTTCGATGAAAAATACTACGAGCGCTCCTACAGCAACTACTGGGTCGCGCCCGGCGAACCGCGTAATTTCACGGTCAGCCTGACACTCAGCCTTTAACGCAGATCACCCTCGATTCACACCCTTAAGGATGCACCATGCTTGCAGCAAAATCGTTACTGGCCCTGAGCCTGCTCGGCGTACTGTTCGCCACCCAGGCCAGCGCCCACGGGCTTTGGACCGAGCAGCGACGTGGCAATATCGAAGTGGTTTACGGCCATGGCGCGGAAGACAACGCCTTCACGGCCCGGAAAGTCAGCGGCGCTTGGGCTTATGATCGTCAGGGCAAAATGATCCCGGTGACGGTACAACGCCTTGAAGACCATGCTCGACTGATCCCGCTGAAGCCACCTGCCGTGATGTACGTGGCGCTGGATAACGGCATGTGGACGCGCAACGCCGAGAAAAAGTGGATCAACGAGGGGCGCAGCAAAGTGCCCAATGGCACCGACTCGATCCACACCTTCAAATACAGCGTCGCGATCTATGAAGAAGGCGCGCATCTGCCAACCTTCGAGAAGCTGAACTTCGTCATCGTGCCGCAGGCTGATCCGTTGCACGTCGGCGTCGGCAAACCGTTGTCGGTGCGCGTGCTGATCGACGGCAAGCCAGCCGCCGGTATCAAACTGATCGGCGATTACCGCAGCGCACCCGACGTGGTCAGTGCCGAGACCGACGCCCAGGGCCTGGCGAATGTAATCGTGCGTAACGAGGGGCTGAATATCATCGCCGCCGAGGTCAGCCTGCCAGTCAAGGACAACGCCGATATTGCCGAACGAGGCCTGTTCACTTCGCTGACGTTCGTGGGTGAGGCACACCACGACTGACGTCTTCATTAGGTCGAGAAACGCCTGATTAAGGCGTTTCTTTACCTGAACACGGTGCACTGAACGCACCACGTCCTTCAGAACATCTCCAGGCACCCTACATATTCCCTTAAGTAAACAAAGTTTCCAGAAACCTCTGGACGCTGAATTTCCTTTCGCCTATAAAACAGCATCAAGAATATTAAATTCCTGTAGAGAATTTTATTCGGCACGAACAGAGCTCTGTATCTGACCTTTTTCGCCCTTGCACCGAGCTGCCGCCACCCTCCAGAGGACACGCCATGCAACACGAGAAGAACCATTTCATCCTGAAGATCAGCTGCCCGGCGACCTCCGGCATTGTCGCGGCGGTGACTTCGTATCTGGCTGGCAACAGCTGCTACATCGGTGAAATGGCCCAGTTCGATGACGAGTTCAGCGGCACCTTTTTCATGCGCGCGGTGTTCCGTTTCAACGACGGTCACGAAGGCGACATCCAGCAGTTGAAAGCCGGATTCGAAGCCGCCGTGGCCAGGGATTTCGCAATGCAGTGGGAACTGCACGACACGCGGCGGCCGATGCGCGTGCTGTTAATGGTGAGCAAGTTCGACCACTGCCTGACTGACCTGCTGTATCGCCATCACAAGGGCGAAATGGACATGACCATTACCGCCATCGTTTCCAACCACCTTGACCTTCGACCAATGGCCGAGCGCGAGGGCATTCGCTTCATTTACCTGCCGGTGACCAAGGACACCAAAGCCGCGCAGGAAGCTGCGTTGATGAAGGTGGTCGATGAAACCGGCACCGAGCTGGTGGTGCTGGCGCGCTACATGCAGATTCTCTCCGATGACCTGTGCAAGCAGCTGGCAGGCCGGGCGATCAATATTCATCACTCGTTTCTGCCAGGTTTCAAGGGCGCCAAGCCTTATCACCAGGCGTACGAGCGTGGCGTGAAACTGATCGGCGCCACCGCGCATTACGTCACCAGCGACCTGGACGAAGGCCCGATCATCGAACAGGAAGTACAGCGTGTCGACCACGTGTACCTGCCCGACGATCTGGTTGCCGCAGGCCGCAACAACGAAACCATCGCGCTTTCCCGCGCAGTGAAATATCACCTGGAACATCGGGTGTTTCTGAATACCGACCGAACGGTGATTTTCCGATGAGCGCGTGCATCATCGACGGCAAGGCCGTGGCGGCTCGCGTTCTGGAGCAGGTCAGACAGGACGTGCACGGCTTGAAAGCCGAGGGCATCGAACCGGCACTCGCGGTCATTCTGGTGGGCGACGACCCCGCCAGCGAGGTGTACGTGCGCAACAAGATCCTGCGCGCCGACGAAGTCGGCATCCGCTCGCTGGAACACCGACTGCCTGCCGACAGCAGTCATGCGCGTGTGCTGGCGTTGATTGCCGAATTGAACGCCGACAACAGCGTAAACGGCATTCTGCTGCAACTGCCTTTGCCCGCCCATATCGAAGAAACAAGCGCCTTGCAGGCCATTGACCCAAGCAAGGATGTCGACGGTTTTCACAGTGAAAACATCGGCGGTCTCAGCCAGGGACGCCGCGTGCTGACACCCTGCACGCCCAGCGGCTGCATGCACTTGCTCAAAGAGACCTGCGGTGACCTGACCGGCAAGCATGCGGTGGTCATCGGCCGCTCCAATATCGTTGGCAAACCCATGGCCGCCCTGCTGTTGCAGGCGCACTGCTCGGTCACCGTGGTGCATTCGCGCAGCAGCGATGCCAAAGCCTTGTGCCGATTGGCGGACATCGTGGTCGCCGCCGTCGGCAAGCCGCGACTGATCGATGCCAGCTGGCTCAAGCCCGGCGCGGTGGTGATCGACGTCGGCATCAATCGTATTCAGGACCAGGGCCGCAGCCGCCTGGTGGGCGATGTCGATTTCGACAGCGCCCTCGACGTCGCCGCTGCCATTACCCCGGTACCCGGCGGCATCGGGCCGATGACCATCGCCTTTCTGATGCAAAACACAGTGACCGCTGCCAGACAGCAAGCCCACGCGCAACGCAGCCAATCGGAGGCCGTATGCCTTTCAATCTACTGAAATACGGGCTCAGCTCGGAGTACCCGGTCGAGGTGGATCTGCCGGCGCCCAAGGAACTCAAATCCTCTTATGACGTGGTCATCATCGGCGGCGGCGGCCATGGGCTGGCGACGGCTTACTACCTGTCGAAATACCACGGCATCACCAATATCGCGGTGCTGGAAAAAGGCTATCTGGGCGGCGGCAACACCGCACGCAACACCGCTGTGATCCGCTCCAACTACCTGACCAGCGAGGGCGTGAAGTTCTATGCCGAGTCAGTGAAGATGTTTCAGGGCCTGTCCAACGAATTCGACTTCAACATCATGTATTCCGAACGGGGCCAACTGACCCTGGCCCACACCGACGCCACGGTGCGTTCATTTCGCCAGCGTGCCGAGGTCAACAAGCATTTCGGCGGCCGTACCGAGATGATCGACCGCCAGCAGATCCGCGAACTGGTGCCGAGCCTGAATCTGGACCCCGGCCATCTGCCGGTGCTGGCGGGCTTGTGGCACATCGACGGCGGCACCGCGCGCCACGATGCGGTCGCCTGGGGCTACGCCAAACAGGCCGCCAAGCGTGGCGTCGAAATTCATCAACTGACCGAAGTGCAGGAACTGGTGATCGAAAACGGCAGCATCACGGCGGTGAAAACCAATCGCGGCACCATCCAGTGCGGTTGCGCCGTACAAGCGGTCGCGGGCATGAGTTCGCAAATGATGAAAAAAGCCGGGATCCGCTCGCCGATCCAGACCTTCCCGCTGCAAGCCATGGTCACTCAGCCGTTCAAGCCTTTTCTCGACCCGCTGGTGAGTTCGTCCGCCCTGCACTGCTACGTGCAACAGACCAGCCGTGGCGAAGTGGTGTTCGGTGGCGGCTCTGACCCTTACCCGTTGTTCAACAGCCGCTCGACGCTGGACCTCAAGGAAAGCCTGCTCGCCCACGCCATCGAGATGTTTCCGTTTCTGGCCAACGCCAAATTGATGCGCCAGTGGGCCGGGATCACCGACATGACCCCGGATTACAGCCCGATCATGGGCCTGTCGCCAGTGAAGAACTACTACCTGGACGCAGGCTGGGGCACCTGGGGGTTCAAGGCCACGCCGATCTGCGGCAAGACCATGGCCGAGCTGGTGGCCAGCGGCGGCACAGTGCCGGAGCTGATCAGGCCATTCGGCCTGGAGCGCTTCTCGACCTTCCAGCAAGTCAACGAAATGGGCGCAACAGCGGCCAGCCACTGACGGAGAGCGACACATGAAAATCATGACCTGCCCGCTCAACGGGCCGCGCAATATCAGCGAGTTCACCTACGGCGGCGAATTCAAACCCATGCCCGACCCGCAGACCTGCAGCGACGCCGAATGGGCCGACTACGTGTTCAACAGTGAAGACACCCTGGGCGTGGTCCGCGAATGGTGGATGCACAACCCGTCCAGCTACTGGTTTCTGGCTGAACGCCATACCGGCAGCGACGAGATCATTCGCACCTTCGACCCACGCGAAGTATTCAGCACCCGCGTCGACTTCACCTCCGTGCCTGCCAAGGAGATCGCAGGATGACCCGCCCCGCCCGCCTGCCCGCGCCCATGGGCCTGCTGATTGATCGCAACCAGCCGCTGACGTTCAGTTTCGATGGCCAAACCTATCAGGGCCTGCAAGGCGACAGCATCGCCAGCGCATTATTGGCCAACGGTCGCTTCCTGCTCTCGCGCTCGTTCAAATACCACCGCCCGCGTGGCCCTCTGACCATGGCCGGCCAAGACGCCAACAGCCTGATCCAGTTGCCCCACGAGCCCAATGTGCTGGCCGACACCTTTGCCCTGCAAGAAGGCCTCCAGGCCAGCGGACAGAACTTCAACGGTTCGCTGGACAACGACAAAGACGCGTACTTGGGCAAGTTCTCCAGATTCATGCCGGTGGGCTTCTACTACCGCTCGTTCTACAAGCCCAAAGGCATGTGGAAAGTCTGGGAGCCGATTATTCGCAAAAAGGCCGGTCTCGGCGTGCTGGACCTGAATTTCCAGCCTGAGTATTACGACAAGGCCTATCTGTTCACCGATCTGGCCGTCATCGGCTCGGGGCCTGCCGGCTTGCAGGCAGCCCTGACTGCCGCCAACGCCGGGGCCAAGGTGTTGCTGATCGAGCAGCAACCGATTCTCGGCGGCTCGCTGGCCTACGCGCGGTTCGATATCGACGGCCAGCGTGCCGAGCAACTGCGCCGCGAGCTGGTCGCTGCGGTAGACGCACATGAGAATATTGAGGTCCTCAAAGAGGCGACCTGCAATGCCTGGTTCACCGACAATTACCTGCCGGTGATTCAGGGCAAGCGCCTGTATAAAGTACGCGCCACGCAGTGCCTGGTGTGCAGCGGCTCGCTGGATCAGCCGGTGATTTTTCGTAACAACGATTTGCCCGGCGTGATGCTGACCAGCGCCGTACAGCGCCTAATGAAGCTGTACGCAGTCAAGCCCGGCAAACGCGCGGTAGTGTTGACCGGCAACGAAGACGGTTACCTCGCCGCACTGGATCTGCACGATCAGGGCGTGGACGTGATCGCCGTTGCCGACATGCGCGCCCAACCTGCTGACCGACAGTTGCAGCTCGCAGTGGAGAAACGCGGCATAACCTGCCACATGAGCACGACGGTCTACGAAGCGCTGCACGAAAAAGGCATGCGCCATGTCAGCGGTGCCGTGCTGCGCAGGATCACCGGTCAAGGTCAGGTAGCAGACAGCGGCTTCACGGTCGACTGCGATCTGCTATGCATGTCGGGCGGTTACATGCCGGTCTATCAATTGCCCTGTCAGGCGGGCGGCAAACTCGCCTACGACGATCAACAGGCCGAATTCGCCCTCAGCGGCCTGCCACAAAACCTGAGCATCGCCGGTTCAGTTAACGGCTATCACGCGCTGGACAATGTGCTGGCTGATGCAGCCAATGCGGCGAACAACGCGGTCTCGGCACTGGGTCTGCAGGCCGCTGAAAAACCGGCCGCCCTGCGCGGTGAAGCACAGGTCAATTTTAACTGGCCGATCTTCCCCCACCCCAAGGGCAAGGATTTCGTCGATTTCGACGAAGATTTGCAGGTACGTGACATCGTCAACGCCACGCGCATCGGCTACCGCGATATCCAGCTGGTGAAACGCTACTCCACGGTCGGCATGGGTCCGTCGCAAGGCCGCCACTCGGCGCTGCCGACCGCACGCCTGGTGGCGGCATCGACCCAGCGCAGCGTCAGCGAAACCGGTGTCACTACGGCTCGTCCGCCCTTCGAGGCCGAAAAGCTGGCGCACGTGGCAGGTCGTGCCTTTGACCCGTACCGCCAGACACCCATGCATCAGCGCCATGTGCAGGCAGGCGCGAAAATGATGCCTGCCGGAATCTGGCAGCGCCCGGCGTTCTACGGCAAGCCGTCGCAACGTCACGCCTGCATGCAGCAGGAAGCCCTGCATGTGCGCAACAAGGTCGGCATCATCGATGTCTCGACCCTCGGCGGTCTGGACGTGCGTGGCCCGGATGCCGCCGAACTGCTGAACCGTATGTACACCTTTGCGTTTCTCAAACAACCGATCGGCCGTTCGCGTTATGCGCTGATGACCAATGAACAGGGCGTGGTGATTGATGACGGCGTGTGCGCACGATTTGCCGAACAGCATTTCTACGTCACTGCCACCACCAGCGGCGTGGACCGTATTTACCAGCAGATGCTCAAGTGGAACGCGCAGTGGCGTCTGAACGTGGACATTACCAACGTCACTGCGGCGATAGCGGCGGTCAACGTGGCAGGCCCGGATTCGCGCAAGGTGCTGGCACAGGTGTGCAGCGATCTCGACCTGTCCGCCGAGGGCTTTCCCTATCTTGGCGTGCGGCAAGGCACGGTTGCGGGCATCAAGGCGCGGTTGCGGGCATCAAGGCGCGGTTGCTGCGGGTCGGTTTCGTCGGCGAACTCGGTTACGAGATCCACGTCGCGGCGCGACATGCCCTCAGGCTGTGGGACGCGCTCACGGAAGCGGGCAAGGCATTCGACATGCGCCCGTTCGGCGTCGAAACCCAGCGTCTGTTACGCCTGGAAAAAGGCCACGTGATCATCAGCCAGGACACCGATGGCATGACCCATCCCGGCGAGATCGACATGGGCTGGGCGGTCAGCCGCACCAAACCGTTCTTCGTCGGACGTCGCTCGGTGGACATTCTCGAAGCTCTGCCGCAAAAGCGCAAACTGGTGGGCTTCACCCTGCCCAAGGCCAGCCCGCTGCCGCTGGAAGGCCATCTGGTGCTCAAGGGCGCGGACATCAGTGGCAACGTGACATCCTGCGAGTACTCCTCGACCCTGGGCATGATCATCGGCATGGCGTACGCCGCGTTCGACCAGAGCACACCCGGCCAGCAGATTCCGATCCGCGTCCAAGACGGCGTAGTGGTACAAGCCACCGTGGTGAAACTGCCTTTCTTCGATCCTGAAAACCAGCGCCAGGAGCTCTGAACCATGACCAGTCTTTTCACAGACCGTCCTGTCGAACTTGATGCCACCTCACGGTGCACGCTGGAAGACCTGACCGACCTGCCGCGCGTGGGCTTTCGTGGTGCGCAAACGGCGGACTACCTGGCAGCACGCGGCTTCAGCTTGCCCGAGGCGCCGAACCGCGCCGTCACTCAGCCGGATGGCAGTCATGTCGCTCGCCTGTCGCAGACCGAATACCTGTTGCTGGGCAGTCGGCTCGATCAAGGGCAGCGCATTGCCGATGAAGAAGCCCGTTGGGAGCTGGATCACAGCGCCAATTACCTGCTGCCTCGCGAAGACAGCCACGCCTGGCTGCAACTGAGCGGCTCTTGTATCCCCGAGGTGATGGCCAAGCTGTGCGGCGTGGACCTGCGCCCACAGGCGTTCGGCCCCGGCTCGGTGGCGCAGACCTCGGCGGCGCGGATCAATGTGATGGTGCTCAACGTTGGCGCGCAGACCGAGCCCTGTTTCCAGATTCTCTTTGATCGCGCCTCACTGGCATATTTCAAGGACGCCATGCTGGACGCCATGGCCGAGTTTGATGGGCGCTGCCTGTAGGAAATGAATGGCTGTGTCAGGGCGTCCAGCGCGTCTCTGACTCAGAAACGACAAACATACCTGTTACCGCCATCCTGCCTAAAGAATACCGGATACAAGCCGCTGCACTTCTGATAGACGATAAGACAACGCTCCGGGCGAAGGTCCGGCGCGACAGACTGCAATCATGCAGCGCCCAACACGTCCCGCAGTATTGGACACTCCGGAGCTCAAATGAATATCAAACAGAAACTGACGTGGGCGTTCGCAGTGATTGCGTGCTTGCCCATCGTGGTCGTGGCTGCAATCGTGATCGTAAACCTGCGTGACAAGGCAACCAGCGATTTTGCCGACAGCAGCGGACGGGAGATTCGCCAGGTCGACAATGCCATGCAGTTGTTCTTTGACGGCATCACGCAGAACGTCAATTACATCGCGGCGCACCCGCTGATTGCCGGAGCAGGCGATGATTTCCGTAACTACATGGGCGCTGCGGCCACTGCGCAGTCGGAAAACGACAGGCAGGCCACCGAGCTGTTCGCCAGCATTGCCAAGGCCCACCCGGCCTACTCTTATGTCTCTTACGGTCTGATCAACGGCAGCTACATCATGACGCCGGAAGACCCGAAAATGAGCAACTACGACCCGCGTGTGCGGCCGTGGTACAAAACCGCAATGGCCAATGCCGGCAAGACCGTGCGCAGTGACGCGTATTACTGGGCCAACGACGATGCGGTGCTGGTCAGCACCATCCGGGCCATCCCCAACAAGCTGGGCAACCCCGGTGGCGTGGTCAACATCGACGTGTCACTCAAGCAACTGACTAATATCGTCAAGCAGATCAAGCTGGGTGAAAGCGGCTACCTGATGCTGATGGAAAAGAACGGCACGGTGCTGGTCGACCCCAAACAGCCGGAGCACAACTTCAAGAAACTGGGTGAACTGGGCGATGGTTTCGCCGAACTGGCGAAAACCGGCAGCGGGCTGGTGGAATTGACGCTCAACGGCGAACGTTATATGGCCAATGTGTACCCGTCCGAGCAACTGGGCTGGAACTTCATCGGCCTGATCAAGCAGGACGAAGTGATGGCCTCGGCCACGCGCCTGACCTGGCTGATCGGCATCATCGCTGCCGTGCTGGCGCTGGTGTTCGCGATTGTCGGGGCCAGTTTTGCCAGTGTCATCGTGCGGCCTATCCACAGTGTTTCCAGCGGGCTGGAAGGCATTGCCGGTGGTGAGGGCGACCTGACCCAGAACCTTACCGTGCGCGGCACGGACGAAACAGCGCAGTTGGCGGGCTGGTTCAACAAGTTCCTCACCGCCATTCGCAGTCTGATCCAGCATATCGGTCAGGCCGCCGGGAAAATTCTCGAGGCTTCGCACAGCTCTACCCGCGTGTCCAATGACATGGCTGAAGCTGCCGGGCGTCAGCGTGAAGCGGTGGACATGGTGTCGACCGCCTTCCATGAGATGGTCGCCACCTCCAACGAAGTCGCCCGCTCCTGCAGCCAGGCCGCCGATTCCGCCGACAGTGGGCAACAGCAGGCCCGCGAAGGCCAGCGGCAGATCGATGAGGCGGTGCGCAGTGTCGATCAACTCAGCGAAGAGCTCGCCCGTTCGGCCAAGGACATGACCCAACTGGAGAAGGACAGCACCGGCATTCAGTCGATTCTGAACACCATCCGCTCCATCGCCGAACAGACCAACCTGCTGGCCCTCAACGCGGCCATCGAAGCCGCCCGTGCGGGTGAACAGGGTCGCGGCTTTGCCGTGGTGGCCGACGAAGTCCGCGCGCTGGCCAAACGCACCGCCGACTCGACCGCCGAGATCGACAGCCTGCTGGGCAATCTGGCCAGAGGCACTGCCTCGGTGGCACAACAGATGCACGCCAGTCTGGATGTTTCGCAGCAGTCCGTGACCAAGATCGGCCAGGCACGCAGCAGCTTCGGGCAGATCCGTGAATCGGTGGATGTGATTCGTGACATGAACACCCAGATCGCGACCGCCGCCGAAGAGCAGCATCAGGTGGCGGAAGACATCAACCGGCACATCAGCCAGATCCATGGCGATGCACAGTTGATCGCCGACCTCTCGGACTCGGCCCGCGCCGACTCCAGAAGCCTGGAAATACTGTCCAGCGAACTGGACGGCCTGGTGCGCAAGTTCAAGACCTGATGCGTAGCGGCGACAAGACCAACTATCGTGCGACGCTTCGCTTGTCCGCGATGGGTTGCGAAGGAACCCTTAAAGCCGCTGTTTCGGATGCATCTGATTGACCGTATTCGCTGGCTTTGCTGCCGGTTCCCGGCAGTTCGCGGACGAGCCCGCTCCTACGGCCTTCGGCCAGAATCCAAAGCAGACGTGTGTATAACTTCGAGCGCTGGAGCGTAGGGAGCGATAACTTCAACTATCGCGACGCATCACCCTCTCGCAAACCACTCAGCCAGAAAATCCAGCAGGGTGCGCAGGGTCGCTGACTGGTGATGCCGTGAGGTGTAGATCGCGTGTATGCCCATTGCTCTCGGCTGGTAGTCAGGCATCAAAGCAGTCAGCTGGCCGCGGGCTATCAACGGCGCAGCCGAGTGCATCGGCTGCAAGGTAACACCTGCGCCGGCCACTGCGGCCTCAAGCAGCACCACTGAATCGTTGGCGCTCAGGTTGCCGCCCACCGGGACGCTGAGCGGCGATTGTTGATGAGTGAATTCCCACAGGCTTTTGCCAAAGTAGGAGTACGTCAGGCAATTGTGGCTGTTCAATTCCTGCGGCCTGGACGGCGTGCCGTGCGCGGCGAGGTACGCTGGCGCAGCGCAGACCACCGAGTTGCAATGCCCAAGAGGCCGGGCGATCAGGTTGGGGTCCAGTTGATTAGTGATGCGAATCGCCAGATCAATCCGCTCACTGACCAGATCCACCGTTTCATTGCCGATGTGCAGGTCCGCCGAAGTGCCTGGGTAACGTTGCAGGTACGCCGTCACCGCCGGCGCCAGGGCCGCCTGTGCCAGTGACTGGGAACAGGCGATGCGCAACATGCCGCGCGGTTCGTCGACCTGCGTGTCGGCGGCCAGAGGCACCGCATCGGCCAGTTCAAGCAGTTGCTGACAGCGCAGCAAGGTCACTTGCCCGGACGCGGTCAGCCCCAGCTTGCGCGTTGTACGGTGCAACAGTCGCGCTCCCGCCCAGCGCTCCATCTGCGCCAGATAGCGGGTGACCATCGCCCGTGACATATCCAGCGCCTCAGCGGCAGCGATCAGGCTGCCTCGTTCGTTGATGGCGATAAACACCCGCGCCGCCATGATCCGGTCCATGATTCATCCGATCTACGCAACCCATAATTGCCGATACTGAGGCTTTTGTTTCACTTGAAGCAACCTAATATAGCGCCATTGTCTCTGCCCACTGAAAAGGTCGTGCCCGATGTTGCGCAACTCCCTGTTTGCCCTGTCCCTCTCCGTCCTGTTTCCTCTCGTTGCCAACGCCGCCGATCCGCTGGCGATCGACGTTTACAATCCGGCCGAAAAAGCCATTTTCCCGGTGTCCTCCGAACTGATCACCGGCAAGCACGATGCAGTGCTGATCGACGCGCAATTCCAGCGCAATGATGCTCAGGCGCTGGTCGAGAAGATCAAGGCCAGCGGCAAGAAACTCACCACGGTCTACATCAGTCACAGCGACCCGGACTATTACTTTGGTCTGGACGTGATCCAGACCGCGTTCCCGGACGCGAAGATCGTCGCCAGCGCACCGACGGTCAAAGCGATCAAAGCGTCCATGCAGGGCAAACTCGCTTACTGGGGCCCGATTCTCAAGGGCAACGCACCGGCGAGGCTGGTCCTGCCCGACGTGCTCGAAGGCGATCACTTGACGCTTGAAGGTCAGCCGTTGCAAATCAAAGGCCTGGACGGCCCGGCCCCGGAGCGCAGTTACGTGTGGATTCCATCGCTCAAGGCCGTGGTTGGCGGTGTTGTGGTCTCGAGCGGCATTCACGTCTGGATCGCCGACACGCAGAGCCCGAAGTCGCGTCAGGACTGGCTCGTGACACTCAAAAGCATTGAAGCGCTGAAACCGGCCACCGTCATTCCAGGCCACTATATCATCGGGCAAATTCCCCAAGGCACCAAGGCTGTTGCCTTCACCGCCGACTACCTGAAATCCTTTGAACAACAAGCCGCCAAAGCAAAGGATTCCAAGGCACTGATCGACGCCATGCAGAGCGCCTGGCCACAACTCGCCGAGCCGAGCTCGCTGGAACTGAGCGCCAAGGTCATCAAGGGCGAGATGAAGTGGCCTAATTGATCGGCCACGGGTAAACCCGTTACCGCAGCGTCAAGAGTGGGCGCTGACCTGCCTGAATACGGCGTGAAAGCGCCACACGGGTATGGTCAGACGCCCTCGTCAATCGCTATGCTGCGTCCATGAATGCCCCTGTCAAAATCCGTAACCCCTGCCCGCCCGGCGCTTGCGACTGCAAGCGCGAACGGCTGGACGCGGAAGACGCCGACCTGCGGGTACTGCTGCTGACCCGTGACGCCGAAAAAAGCCTGATCGAACGCCTGCAGCGCATCGAAAGCCTGGAAGACCTGGCACACATGCAGCGCAAGATTTACGAGCAACTGGGCGTGCGCGTCGACGTCGCGCCGGGCTTCAATGAGGTCCGCACCATGCGCGGCATCAGCATTGTCGTCGAAGAGAAAATAGGGCTGTGTCGCAAGACCCGTCAATCGATCCCCGCCGCCATCCGTCGCGCCCTTGAAGCACGTCCGCAGATCGCCTACCAACTGCTCAACGCCAACGACTTGCTGCGCGACGCGTGACTATCGACTGACTGACGCCTGCGGCTATCATGCTGCGCTCATCAGCCAAGGAGTGCCTCCGTGTCCCTCGAAATCCGCCCCGCCACTGCCGCTGACGTCAGTCAGATTCTGGCGTTCATTACCGAACTTGCTATCTACGAGCGCGCCGGGCATGAGGTCAAGGCCAGTGCCGAAGACATTCAACGCTCCCTGTTCGCCGACAACGCGCCCGCCAAGGCGCTCATCTGCCTGAGCGGCGGCAACCCCATCGGCTACGCCGTGTATTTCTACAGCTACTCAACCTGGCTGGGGCGCAACGGCGTCTATCTGGAAGACTTGTACATCACGCCGGAGCAACGCAGCGTCGGCGCGGGTCGANTAGCCAATGACTGCGGCCGTCTGGAATGGAGCGTACTGGACTGGAACGAACCCGCCATCAGATTCTATGAGGCCATCGGTGCTGCGCCGCAGAGCGAATGGGTGCGTTACCGGATGGAAGGCGCCGGGCTACTGGAGTTTGCCAACGGCAGTGAATGAATAACGCGCTGAAACGACAACGCCCGGCCTGAAAAGGCCGGGCGCTTTGCAACGCACACACAAGCGCGGTCAGCAGGCTCCTGGCGGGATGCCGTCCTTGTTGAAGTCTTTCAGGCGTTCCTTTTCTTCCGGCGTGGAATGCGCGGGCACGTCGCTTGCCGGTTCTGGTTGCTTCTCGTCTTTTTTCTCGGTCATGACTGGATACTCCGTGTGTGGATATTTCGTAAGGCCACACGCGACGCATTCAGTTCAGACCGATTGCAAGGCTGCCTTGCGTTGCGCGACGCTGCACTCCAGTTGCCTGGCCAGCCCCTGCAAGTCGAGCAGGGTCGCGCGCCAGCTGCGTTCCTGGCTGCCCACACTGACCAGCGAACGAACCCGGTCGTTGACCGAAATGCCCTTGCCGACGTTAGCCCGCCAGCCCTGATCGAGCATGGACGGATCAAACTGGTTGAACGCATCGATAGCATCGACACGGCTCACCGCGAAACCGAAACACAGGCGCTCGCCGCGCACGATCAGCACCCGCGACGCTTCGTCCTGAGGTTGCGTGCCTTCGCCCAACAGGCTGCTGAGGCAGATCAGCGGCACTTGCTCTCCACGCAGGTTGAACTGGCCCAGCAGATGAGTCTCGGGTTGCGCCAGACCGATCAACTGCGTGGGCACGCTCATGATTTCCACAATCTGACTCAACGGCGCGACAAAGCGCGTCGGCGCATCGAACAACAGGCAGGCATGGCGCAACATGGCCTTGGTGACATCGTGTGAAGCCTGCACCGGCTTGACGTCATGCTGGTAGACCTGGGTGTAACTCCTGATTTCCGGACGCTGCAACAACCTCGGGTGGTCGAGCAACAGCGCCTGCTTGCCCTCTTCCAGGTTCATCACCCCGGCGAACAATTCAGGGTGCGGCAAACCGTAGGCCGGCGCTGCCAGCAGACTGCCCGGGTCCTGGCGTTGAATAGCCACCATTCGGTCATAACCGAATCCGCACACCCGACCATCCGGAGCGGTCAGCAGTAGCAGTTGCGGCTTGGATGTCTGGCGCAGGTGATCCAGACCCAGCACTTCCGACAGGTTGAGTGCCGGGACCCTGGTGCCACGTACCGACGTGACCCCGAAGCAACAGTCACTGGCAAAATCCGATGGCGATATCTCGGGATTGTCCACCAGTTCGGTCACAACGCTGGCATCGATGCAGAAATGACGGCTGTCGCACTCGAACACCAGATAATGCAGCAGGTGGCTTTTGGCAGCCTGCGCCTGATCATTCAGCACTTGCGCGCCAGGGTCCGCGACGAACAGCACGCCCGGCAAACGGGTCAGCACATCCAGGTCCAGCTTGTAGATCATCCGCGCATTTTCTGCGCTCAGCAGCACCGAAGGCAGCAGCCCGACGCTGGAGCCACCCGGCCCCATCGGGCTGAACTGTGAATCACGGGCCTTGAGAATGTCGCACACCGCGTCAATCGCAAGCCCCAGATAGCCACCGCTGTATTTGAGGATCGCTACCAGCCGGGTCGGCGAAGAAACCTCGTCGCTCTGCGCCAGTTCGCCACGCAAATCCACCAGCGGCACTGGCTTGCCACGCAAAGTAAACACCCCCAACAGCGCACCACGGGTCAACGGGTGCGGCTGCAGGTTTTCCGGCCAGTGCACCGCCTCCATCAACGCGTCCGCGACAACGGCGAGATGAACGCCGTTGATCTGCACCACACCATAGGCAGTCAGGCTGCTCATGCAGGTTGTCCGACGGACACCTTGTCCAGTGTTTCGGTGTAACCGGTCAGGTTGGCCTGGTGCAACTCAGTGATCAGGGTTTCGACTTGCTGCGCCGAAAGGCGCTGTTTTTCGGTCGCGCTGTTGATGCCGTCGATGGCTTGGGTAGTCTGCATGACGCCGTCCACGATGTGTTCGAACGCCTCGCCGGCCGTCAGCGAGATCTCGTTGCCCGACTCGATACGGCTGACCGTTTCCAGAATCAGTTTGTTGATTTCCTTGGTCGCCCGCGAGGACTTTTCAGCCAGCTTGCGCACTTCGTCGGCGACAACCGAGAACCCCAGCCCGTGCTCACCGGCGCGCGCAGCCTCGATCGCGGCGTTGAACGCCAACATGTTGGTCTGACTGGCGATCTCGCTGATCACCTGAATGATGTCCTGAATGCCTTCGGCCGACTTGGCGATCATGCTCATCGCATCGGATGCCTTGACCAGCGTCTGCGAGCCACGGCTGGCTTGCTCGCGGGTCAGGCGGGCCAGTTCGGTGGCGGTGTCAGTGCTCTGCGCAACATAGGAAATTGCACTCATCAGCGCTTTGACCGATTCACGCATAGCGAGGGTCTTGGCTTCGATGGCTTGCTCCATCTCGACCTGGCGGGTGATGTCGGTGGCAAACTTCACGACTTTGAACGGCAAGCCGTCGTGATCGAAAATCGGACTGTAGGTGGCCTGAATCCAGATCTTCTGCCCGTATTTACTCACCCGCATGAAGCGCCCGGAGTAGAACTCGCCCTGCCCCAGCCCGTGCCAGAACTCGCGATAGGCCGTGCCGCGCACATACTCCTCTTCGCAGAAGATCCGGTGGTGCTGGCCCTTGATTTCCTGCAAGCCATAACCCAGCGCTTTGAGGAAGTTGGCGTTGGCCGCGAGGATGTTGCCAGCCATGTCAAACTCGATGACCGCCTGGGCACGATCGATCGCGTTAACCTTGCCCTTGTCCTCGACGCTGGTTTCCTTGGCCTCGGTCACGTCGAGGGCAAACTTGACGATTTTATAGGGCTTGCCCTGCGCATCGAAGATCGGGTTGTAGGTCGCCTGAATCCAGATTTCCTTGCCGTCCTTGCGTTTGCGCTTGTACTCGTTGGCGTCGTATTCGCCACGTCCCAGCTTTTCCCAGAGCTCACGGTACTGCAGCGTGCTGACGAATTCCTCGGAGCAGAACATGCGGTGATGTTCGCCAACGACTTCATCCAGTTCGTAACCGAACACCGTCAGAAAGTTGCGGTTAGCTGTCAGCACCTTGCCAGTCAGGTCGAACTCGATGACGGCCTGAGAGCGCTCGATGGCCGTAACCTTGCCCGCGAACTCGGCCTGACGCGCACGGCTTTCAGTGACGTCGTTGGCGAACTTGACGATTTTATACGGGCGGCCGTCCGGGTCGAAGATCGGGTTATAGGTGGCGCTGATCCACAGTTCGCGACCATTCTTGCCGACGCGTTTGTATTCCCCGGAATCATATTCGCCGCGTTCCAGCTTGGCCCAGAACGCGCGATAGGCCGGGCTGTTCAGGTAATCGTCGTCGCAGAACATGCGGTGATGCTGGCCCTGGATCTCATCGAGGCGATAACCCAGAACTTTGAGAAAGTTTTCATTGGCATTGAGCACCCGACCGTTCAGATCGAATTCAATAATACCCTGCGAGCGATCAATAGCGGCAACCTTGCCCTCGTACTCGGCATTGGTCTTGCGCTGCTGAGTCACGTCAGCGGCGAACTTCACCACTTTGAACGGGTTACCTTCTTTATCGAAGATCGGGTTGTAGGTGGCCTGCAACCAGATCTCGCGACCATTCTTGCCCAAGCGCTTATATTGCCCTTCGTCGAAGTTGCCTTTGCCGAGTTTCTCCCAGAACGTCGAATACTCGACGCTGGACGCATATTCAGGCGTGCAGAACATGCGATGATGGCGACCCTGGACCTCTTCCAGCCGATAGCCGACGCAGTCGAGAAAGTTGGCATTCGCCCGCAGGATATTGCCTTCAAGATCGAACTCGATCATCGCCTGCGAGCGGTCAATGGCGGTCATCAGCGAGTGAAGGTCCAGCTGCACCCCGGCGTCATCAGGGATGTTTTCTATAAGGGCACTTTCTATCATTGTGGTCGACATATAAAAAACTCGGCAGTAAACATCTATGGAGTGTTTGGAACGGAGCGCCGGTGGATATAGATCAGGTCAAAAGTTCGCGTCGCCTGAATGTGGAGCCTGCCGGTCAAACCGCATAATCGTGTTTCTCAATGCCCTCCATAGCGCAAACTGCAAGTGCTGACATTTAGCTCAGCACACAAGCAACTCTATTATTGCCGTTACCACAACTGAACTTTTTACTGCCCGGCAGGCATTCCAATGCTGTCTGACACGACAGCGATATAACGCCCTGACGCGCCTGAAAACGTGTGCTTGCCTCAGGCGAAATACCAGATGACCAAAAAAACGGCACCTGTCCATCCCAACGTGAGCAAAAATGAAAGTCCGGCTAGACGCGGATCCATGAGACCCCTGTTTTAGAAGGCTTGAACAAGCAGACCGCAGCTTACGTACGGATATATCGGCCGGATCACAGATAAATAAATTATTTTCTTCACCGGCCTGAAGCGTCCAATGGATATTTCACATCGGGCTTTATCGGGTAACTTCCATTTTACAAACCCTCCGCCACAGGCTCCCGATGATGAGGCAAGCATGGCCGTGATCTTTCCCGTTGACTGGCCGCCAGCCAGAGAGCGTTTCGACCAGTGGCAGGATGTCGTGAGTTCGACCTATGGTCTGGTGGCAAGCCGGCACCTTGATGACAGAAGCCTAGCACAACCCGTCCTTGCTGCGGTCGCTGGGCGAGCGGCTCAGCGCATCCCTGCTCGACGTGCTGTCCACCGCGTACGACTCGACCTTCGCAGACACTGATATCGATATCTGGACGCCCTGATAACGATTTTGTGCCTTCGCTATGCAAAATATTCGAGTGCCTCCGTTCGAAAGCGAGTTTTGCAGTTCTCAGACAACTGACAACGCGCCATCATTTTGGATCCTAACCCAGCGATAAACGGACGTACCGATGGCACAGCAATATTTCACACCGGCTCTGATCGGGCTTTTCAGTTTGTTGTTTCTGGCTATTGGCTTCTGGATCAGCAGTCGCATTGCATCCAGCAGGCTGGCACAACAGCTCGCCGAACTGAAGGCTGCACATCAAGCTGAACATCAGCAATTGTTGAATGATGCTGCGCTCACGCACCAGCGAGAACAACAGTTACTTCATGAGCAGGACGAGCACCAACGTGAGTTGACGATAGTTAGCGAAGAGCTTGCGCGTCAAAGGGATGTCGAAAGACAACTCAGTATTCAGGTGGGAGAGCTCAAGGCGTCGCTGGAAGCAGAAAAGCAGCGCATGTCCGACAAAGTCGAGCAACTTACTGAGGTGACCACCCTCGCCGAAAATCGCAGCCTGGAATCCAACAAGCTGAGAATGCAGGTCGGCGAACTCAGGATGCAAGTTGGTCAGGGTCAGGAACAGACACGACAATTAGAGGAGCTCAAGCAGACACTGGCCCAGTATCAGATACGGCTGGAAGCGGCTCAACTGCAATTGCAAAAGCAAGGCGAACAACTCGGACAAAGCGCCGAGCAGGCAAATCAACTGCTGGAATTGAAGGCGGCCCACGCCAACTCACAAGCCCGTCTCGAAAAAGCCGAGGAAGAATTCAAAAAACAGCGTGAACAGCTGGGTCAGGCAGCGGAACAGAAAGAGCAACTTGATGTACTGCGTGGCACGTTAATACAGCGTGATAAAGAGTTGGGCGTCGTGCGAGATGAGTTGAGCCTCGCCAAGCAAGGCCTTGCAGAAGTCAACATGCGTCACGCGCGTGACCAGCACTCGGCGGCCGAGAAACTGCAGCTCCTTGAAGACAACAAGGTTCAGCTCAAGCAAGAGTTTCAAAACCTTGCCAATCAGATTTTCGACAGCAAGCAGCAGAGCTTCTCCGAACAAAGTCGCCAAGGCCTGGACACGTTGCTGAAACCATTCAAGGATCAACTTGACTCGTTTCGCCAGCGGGTAGATCAGGTTCACTCAGATACCGTGCAAGGACAAAGCTCGATGAAAAACGAGCTGGTCAAGCTGATGGAGCTGAACGCCCAGATCACCACAGAGGCATCAAACCTTACCAAGGCGCTCAAAGGCGACAAGAAGCTGCAGGGCACGTGGGGCGAGCAAAAGGTCGAAATGTTGCTTGAACAGGCCGGCCTGCGCAAAGGGTTCGAGTATCACCGTGAGGCCAACTTCAAGAATGACGAGGCCGGAAATAATCGACCGGACTTCGTTGTCAATTTGCCCGAGGGCAAGCACATCATCATTGACAGCAAAATGTCACTGGTCGCCTATACGGAGTACGTCTCCGCCGAAACTGACGAAGATCGTACCAAAGCTTTATCTGCACACGTTCTTGCCTTGAAAAATCACATAAATGGTCTTTCCGACAAGAAGTACACCGACCTTAACGGCATCAATTCGCCTGACTTCGTATTTTTGTTCATGCCAGTCGAACCGGCCTATCTGGTCGCCGCAGAGCACAGCCCGGGCGTGTTTCAGGCAGCCTATGAAAAACGCATCGCGATCATCACGGCCACAACATTGCTGCCGGTACTTCGCGTCGTTTCAAACCTGTGGAGTATCCAGCGCCAGAACAGCAGCACGTTACAGCTCGCTACCATGGCGTCCAAGGTCTACGACAAGTTGCGGGTTTTCGTAGAAAAAATGGACAAACTGGGCAACCAGATTGCATCGGTTCAGAAAAGCTATAACGAAAGCATCACCACACTGAAAGGGGATCACGGCAGCCTGACCAAAACCGTGGACAAGTTTGTCGCGCTGGGCGTAACGGTCTCCAAGCGCTTGCCAGCGTCTGCAATCGGGGATGATGAAGAGCTGGAAAGCGAATTGGCAATACTGCCGGTTGAAGGTGCAGCCAACACCTGAAGCGAGCAACAGATGGGCAACTGACCCGGCACGCAAGCGTCGATAGTGTCTCGGAAAGCAGAAGGCCTAAACCGGGTTCAGGCCTTCTACGAACTTCAACGATAGCTATCGTTGTTCAGCCACGCGGTGGCCTCGGAAACACGCCGCGAACCTGCTCGTAGGCCTGCGCAACGCGCAATGCCAAGGCATCCTGAAAACGCGGTGCGACGATCATCATCGCGACCGGCAGGCCGTCGGCAAGACCGGCCGGGATCGAGGTGGCCGGGTGGCCGGTCAGGTCGAACGGTGCGGTGTTGGCGAGCATGTTCAGCGCGCTGTGCACGTACTCTTCAATCGGCGCATCAGCGGCGGTCAACGGGGTCGCCACGAATGGCATGGTCGGCATCACCAGTACGTCGAAATCCTTGAACGCTTCGTCGTATTGGCGGGTGAGTTCAGGCACCAGCATGCGCGCCTTGGCGTAGGACGCGCCGTGCAGGTTTTTCAGGCTGTAATGCCCGGTCAGCGCCACGGCACGCACGCTGCTGGACAACGCATTGGCGTGCTCGCGACGCTTGGCGCCGAAGTAGCTCATGATCTCAGGGTCGTAGTAGCCATCGACGTTCATGCCGTAGCCATTGCCTTGCAGCATCTGGTACGCCGCGCCGTCAGTGGCGATGACGTTCCATAGGTCCAGCGCCACCCCGTGGTGCCATGGAGCGCTGGCTTCGCCGACCGTGGCACCAAGGCTTTCCAGTTGCGCTACGGCAGCTTTGACCAGTGCGTCCACCTGCGGCTCGGACATACCGGGAATGGCGAAACCTTCGCGCAACAAGCCGATTTTCAGGCCCGCAACGCCTTGATCCAGGGTCGCGACACAGCTCACCGCTGGCGGATTCTTCTGCCTTGAGTCGAGACCGTCGGCACCGGCGATCACGTCGAGCATCACCGCGCAGTCGCGCACGTTGTTGGCCATCGGGCCGACGTGATCGATGGTGCGTTCAATAGGAAAAGCGCCGGTGTAAGGGACCAGGCTGTACGTCGGCTTATGGCCGACGATGCCGCTCCACGCCGACGGCATGCGGATCGAACCGCCCTGATCGCCACCGATGGCCATGTCGACCTCTTGCAGCGAAACCAGCACGGCACTGCCGCTGGACGAGCCGCCGGCATTGCGGGTCAGGTCCCACGGGTTTTTCACCGCACCGCTGGCCGAGGTAAAGCTGGCACCGGAGAAGCACAGGTCTTCGCACACCGACTTGCCGACCACCGTCGCACCAGCCGCCAACAGGCGTTTGACCACGGTCGCATCTTCGGACGGCACGTAGCCATCCAGACTCAGCGAGCCGTTGGCCATCGGTACGCCGGCCACCGAGACGTTGTCCTTGATGACCACTGTTCTGCCCGCCAACGGACCACCGGCGGCGCCGGCAATGTGCGTTTTCACATACCAGGCGCCATGCAGGTTGTCGGCATCTGCCGGTTTGCTGTGCTCACGTACCGGCGTGGGCTGCGCCACATGCGCCGCATACAGCGCGTCAATGGCTTCGTAGGACGTCAGGGTTTCGTCGGCAAGACTCAGAAACGATTCTATCTGGCTGTCGGACAGGTCGTAACCGTGGTCTTGGGCGGCGATCAGAAAGTCGGCTTTGACGGGGCGTTTTACAGACATGATGTTCTCCAGATAACGGTAAGGGCCGCCCGAGGTCGGGCAGTCATTGGCTGGAGCCGCCGGTGCGGCGTGCACAGGCCTTGGCTCGATCCGGAGGACGTCGTTGTCCATACCGGTCGCCACGCGGTGTTCCATACCTACCGGTTCAGGGCGTATGGCAAACGTCCGCGCAGAAGAGGATCGGGCGACAGGCCCGACACTCGTAGCTCGTCACATCAACGCCTGCTCAGGAGCAGGCTTTTTGAAACAATTCATGGGCCTTGACCAGCGCCTCGGCGATCTTTTCCACCGGCTCGCGCTTGGCCATGGCCTGGTCACGCAACGCGTTGTAAGCGTCTATTTCCGAGAGCCCCTTGGTTTCCATGAGGATGATTTTCGCCTGCTGCACGGTCCGCATCACCGCCATGCGCCCTTCCAGACGCTTGACATGTTTTTCCCGCTCGCGGGTTTTGCGCGCCTGGCTCAAGGTGATCGTCAGCGCCGTCAGCAAGCCGAACGACCTGACCGGCGAAGGAATCACCGAGCAGGCGTTGAGCTGCACCAGTGCCTCGACGATGATCGGGTTTTCATAGGCGATCACCGGGATGATCGGCGGCGTCGCGCTGTGCAACAGCCACGGCGTGTTGGTCGAGAGACTTTCCGGTGACACCGCCAGCACAATCACGTCGGCCTCACTGTGCAAGCGCTCCGGAATCGGCCACTGCACGCGCACCTGACAGCCGATGCGCTGTAACTGGGCGATCAGGTTGCGACCGTCTTCATCGTCCGGGTGCATCACCAGCACGCTGATGTCGCGCAGGTCCTTGATGCTGCCTGCGCTGTCGTTGCGCAGGCGCTTTTTTGCGGCACGCAGGGTCATGGACGCCTCCCGGTCTGGCTGGACCAGCCGCTGAAATCCGGCGCAACGGCGTAGGGACCGGGCTTCAGCGCGTTCTGGCTTTCGTAAAGAATGTCGAACTGCCCTTCGGCGTTGGCCCGGCCGATCCGCGAATGCAGGTAGGTGTGGTGATTGTGCTCATCGATACGCACGCGCCCCTGCGGCGCGTCGTATTCCAGGCCGAGCATGGTCTGCAGCACCTCTTCCACTTCGGTGCTGCCCGCGCGGGCTATCGCCTTGGCCAGCAGGTGAACCTGAAAATAGGCAGCCTCCCAGCAGCGGTCGGTGACCTGATGCTGGCCAAACATTTCCCGGTATTGCGCAATGCACTGGCGATTGAGCGGCGTGTCGATCGACTGGAAATAGGTGGCCGCCGAGATGTGCCCGGTGCCCAGATGAACGCCCATCTGCTGGATGTCGGTTTCGCTGGTGGTCACGCTGGCAATCGGCATGACGGCCGGGTCAAGGCCTGCGTCGGCATAAGCCTGATACAAATGAGCCATGGTTTCACCCACCACCGTGGAGAAGATAAACGACGGTTGCAACTCGCGGGCCTTGACCATCAACCTGGCGAAATCTTCGGCCCGGGCGTTTTTCAGCGGCAGGTAATATTCGCCCAGCTTGCTGCCCCCGCGCTCATAAAGCAGGTCGCTCATCAGCCGATTGGTTTCGTAGGGGTAAACGTACTCGGAGCCGATCATCAGCACACGGCTGCCAAAGTGGTCGAACATGTAATTGCCCAGCGGCACGGCGTTATGGTTCGGCGTGGCCCCGGTGTAGATGATGTTGCGCGAATACTCGAAGCCCTCGTAGTAAACCGGATACAGCAACAACGCGTTGTAACGTTCAACCACCGGCAGTACAGCCTTGCGCGCTGCCGAGGTGTAGCAGCCGAAGAAAAACCGCAGGTTTTCTTCGCGGATCAGTGATTCGACGTGCATGGCAAATAGCGCAGGGGTGGAATCGGGATTGCGCAGAATCAGCTCTAGAGGGCGGCCATTCACGCCACCGGCTGCGTTGATCTGATGGATAGCAAACTGTGCGCCGCGCATCGTTGAACACTCACCGGCAGCGGTAACACCGGTATTGGAAAACAGACCTCCTATGCGGATCGACGGGTTAACCATGCCTATAAACCTTGTTCAACGTGAGTTGAGACGCCCGTTGTTGGCCGGGGTCTGGAAGAGTGCTGAGCGAAAAACCGTGGATTCAACGGTGGCTCTCAGGCGGTTGTGCCTGGGGCTGGCGTGACGACAGTGTCAGGACCAGTCATGCGAGGGACCTTCCACACCTGCCGAGAATGGGCGTGTGACAAGGGACCCTGCGAGGGTATCTGCTGGCAGTCATGCAGATAGCGGGCCATGCGTGGTGTGTGGGTGTTGATGATTTGTGTGTCTGCTGGCTGGGCCGGTACTGACGTAACAGGCATTTGTTTGCAGGGATGGGCGTACATTCGCAAGGGTTGTGTCGCATGACACATCGCTTTCGCGAACAAGTTCGCTAACTGCAGCTAAGCCTTTCGCGAGCACGCAAAGCGCCCGGTTCGTACAAAGAGTGCGCCCCAAGTACGGATGCGCAGTGGTGGTGAAAGGAAATGATCGCTAACTGATCGATTGAAATGCGTACCTGTGGGAGCGAACTTGTTCGCGAAGAGGCCGGTACATCCACTGAAGATGTATCGCCTGAAATAAAGCCTTCGCGAACAAGTTCGCTCCCACAAAAGCTGTGCGAATTTCCCAAAAAAAGTGCGCAGCCTCACGTTTTTGGTGCGCAGAACCCCGGTTCGCGCCAAAGCGGCGCATGGCTTTTTTCGTGCAATAGATGAAGGGACGCTCTGCGCCAACACTCGATTTCTGGTGTAAAAGGCTGTTTCTGCACTTGGCACTGCCCTTGCTAAGTCTCTCTTGAGACATCGCGCCAGCTGTTTGCCCTACGCCCCCTTGGCAAGTAGGGAGACACCTCGCGTACGACTGGATCGGACACAGTTTGTCCCGCCAGATTCGGCACAGAAGCCCGACCTCCCGCCCATTGATTTGGCCGGGGCGTCGGGCTTTTTTTATTCCTGGGAGAGAACTGAATGCACAACGACAAACGCCGTTTGATCAAGCATGCTCTGTTGCTGGGCGCGATAAGCCTGTTGCCGTTTTCCCTGATCAGTCAGGCGCAGGCGGCTGACGCTGTGAAGGTCGGGATTATTCACTCGCTGACTGGCACCATGGCGATCAGCGAAGCCTCGGTAGTCGACGCCGAAAAGCTCGCCATCGAGGAGATCAACGCCAATGGCGGAGTGATGGGCAAAACCATCGAGCCGATCATCGAAGACGGTGCCAGCGACTGGCCAACCTTCGCCGAAAAAGCGCGCAAGCTGCTGGAGAACGACCATGTTGCGGTGACCTTTGGTGCCTTCACCTCGGCGTCGCGCAAAGCGGTGCTGCCGGTCTTCGAACGCAACAAGGGCCTGCTCTACTACCCGACCTTCTATGAAGGGCTGGAAAAATCCCCGGCCATTATCTACACCGGCGCGGAAGCCTCGCAACAAACCCTGGCCGCCGTGACCTGGTTGATGGCCAACAAAGGCAAAAGCGTCTATCTGGTCGGCTCAGACTACATCTGGCCGCGCACCACCAACAAGCTGGCGCGGGCCTCGGTGACTAAACAGGGCGGCTCGATTGTCGGCGAAGATTACCTGCCGCTGGGGGCCATCGAGTTTTCCTCGGTGATCAACAAGATCAAGGTCGCCAAACCGGACATCGTGCTGTCGACCATCGTCGGCGGCTCCAACGTGGCGTTCTACAAACAGCTCAAGGCCGCCGGGATCGACAGCAGTAACCAGACGCTCATGGCGCTGGCCGTCACCGAGGAAGAAGTCACCGGCATTGGTGCGGAAAACCTCGTCGGTTTCCTGACCTGCATGAGCTACTTCCAGAGCCTGAAAAACCCGGTCAACGAGAAATTCGTCCAGGCCTTCAAGACACGCTACGGCCAGCAGCGCGTGGTCGGCGACCCGATGGCAGCGGCCTACACGGCGGTGTACCTGTGGAAGAAAGCGGTCGAGAAAGCCGGCAGCTTTGATGTACCGGCCGTCATTGCCGCTTCCTCAGAGATGACCCTCGACGCGCCCGAAGGCGACATCAAGGTGCACAAGGACAACCACCACCTGTGGAAACGCGCCCGGATCGGCACCCTCAATGCGCAGGGCCAGGTGGACGTGATCTACGAGTCCGCGCCCATCGAGCCCAACCCGTTTCCGAAACTCTGATACCGGGCCGGGCGCGCCTTGCTTCGCGCCCGCTTTCGTCAATGTGCAGCCACAGGTAACGACGGCATGACTCTCGATACGCTGGTAATGCAAGTCTTCAGCGGGTTCTCGCTGTTTTCGGTGCTGGTGCTGATGGCACTCGGGCTGACCATCGTGTTCGGCCTGATGGGCGTGATCAACATGGCCCACGGTGAACTGATGGCGATGGGCTCATACGCGACCTACGTCACTTCGGTGGTGTTTCAGCGCTATTTTCCCGAGCTCATGGGCTGGTACTTCATCATCGGCATCGGGGTGGCCTTCCTGGTGACGTTTGCCTTCGGTTTTCTGCTGGAGCGCTGTTTCATTCGCTTCATGTACAACCGCCCGCTGGACACGCTGCTGGCCACCTGGGGCCTGTCGCTGGTGTTGCAACAATTATTTCGCCAGGTATTCGGCCCCAAGGAAGTCAGCGTGCCCACCGTGCAATGGCTGCAGGGCGCGTGGAAAGTCAGCGAGGGACTGGAACTACCGCTCAACCGGATTTTCATCATCGGCCTGACCTTTGTCATCGCCGCAGCCGTGTTTGTGTTTCTGTACCGCAGCCGCTGGGGCCTGCGCATCCGGGCTGTGACCCAGAACCGGGCGATGGCCGGTGCCGCCGGGATCAACACCGCGCGGGTCGATTCGGTGACCTTCGCGCTGGGCTGCGGCCTGGCGGGCATCGCCGGCAGCTCGTTCACCATGCTCGCCTCCACCGGGCCGGTGAGCGGCCAGCAGTATCTGGTCGACACCTTCATCGTGGTGGTGTTCGGCGGCGTCGAAAGCCTGCTCGGCACGTTCCTCTCCGCGTTCGCCATCGGCCAGACGCAGATTTCGCTGGAATACCTCACCACCGGCTCCATGGCCAAGGCGATCACCTTGCTGGTGGTCATCGTGCTGCTGTTCTTCCGCCCCAACGGCCTGTTCGCCACGAAAGTGAGACGTTGAGATGAACAACATGACTGAAAAGCCGCTGGCCGCGACGCCGGTCAACGCGGCACGATCGGGCCGGCTGAGCGCGGGTTGGCTGGCGCTGATCGAGCGTTACAGCCTGATCTGGCTCTCCCTTCTGTTGTTGGTGGTACTGCCGCTGATACTGGGCGACTTCCGTCTCGGGCTGGCGGGCAAATACCTGAGCCTGGCGTTCTGCGCCGTGGGCATGGTGATGATCTGGGGTTACGGCGGCATTCTCAGCCTCGGCCAGGGGATTTTCTTCGGTCTGGGCAGTTACATGATGGCGATGTACCTGAAGCTGGAAGCCACCGCCACCGACGAAGCGGCCAGCGCCCTCGCCGCATTCTATGGCTCGGCACTGCCGGACTTCATGATCTGGAACAGCGTCGAAGCCCTGCCCTGGTGGTGGAAGCCTTTCGAATCGGCAACCTTCACCCTGGCCGCGATTCTGATTCTGCCCGCGCTGCTGGCGTTTCTGTTCAGCTACGCGTACTTCAAGAAGCGCGTCGGCGGCGTGTACTTCTCGATCATCACCCTGTCGCTGGCCTCGATCATGTCGATCATGATCATCGGCCAGCAGGGCTACACCGGTGGCGTCAACGGCCTGACTGACTTCAAGACCGTGTTCGGCCTGAGCCTGCAAACGCAGCAGACACCCTGGATTCTCTACTTGATCACCACGCTGTTGCTGCTGGCCAGCGTAGCGATGTGCGGGTTCATTCTGCGCAGCCGCCTGGGCAAAGTGATCGTGGCAATCCGCGACCGCGAAGACCGGGTGCGTTTTTCCGGTTACAACACCGCGCTGTTCAAGGCGTTCATCTTTGCCGTGGCGGCGCTGATCTCGGCGTTGGGTGGCGTGATGTTCACCTTGCAGGTCGGTCTGGCCTCGCCGTCACTGGTGGGCATCATTCCGTCCACTGAAATCGTGATCTATGCCGCGCTGGGCGGCCGCCTGTCACTGGTCGGTGCGGTGTACGGCACGTTGCTGATCGGCGCGGCAAAAACCTACCTGTCGGAGAACTTCGTCAGTTTCTGGCAATACTTCATCGGCTTTCTGTTCATGGGCGTGGTGCTGTTCCTGCCAACCGGGCTGGCCGGTCTGCTGCAACGCCTGAGCAACAAGGAGGTGCAGTCATGAGCGGAATGTTACTGAGTGTCGAAGACCTGACCGTGTCGTTCGACGGCTTCAAGGCGGTCGATGACCTCAACTTCTATGTCGAGGAAAACCAGGTACACGTGGTGATCGGCCCCAATGGCGCGGGCAAGACCACCCTGCTCGACATGATCTGCGGCAAAACCCGCCCCAGCGCAGGCCGGATTCGTTTCAAGGACCTGCAACTGGAAACCATGATCGAATACCAGATCACCCGCGCAGGCGTGGGGCGCAAGTTTCAGAACCCGTCGGTGTACGAAGACCTCACCGTGCGCGAAAACCTCGATATTTCCTCGCCGGACAAACGCGGCATCTTCAATTGCCTGTTCGCCGGCAAGAATGCTGCGCTGAACAGCGAGATCGAACAGACCGCCGAGATGATCTTTCTCAAGGACCAGTTGGGGCGCAAGGCCGGGCTGCTGTCCCATGGCCAGAAGCAGTGGCTGGAGATCGGCATGCTGCTGATGCAGCGCCCGGAATTGCTGCTGCTGGATGAACCGGTGGCCGGCATGAGCGCAGGCGAACGGGAGAAAACCGCCGGGCTGCTCAAACTCATCGCCAAAGGCCGCGCGATGGTGATTATCGAGCACGACATGGAGTTCGTGAAATCGGTGGCCGACAAAGTCACCGTCCTGCATCAGGGCAAGACCCTGGCCTACGGCTCGATGGATCAGGTGCAAAAAGATCCTCGCGTCATCGACGTCTATCTGGGGCACTGAACATGCTGAACGTCTCCAACCTCAACGTGTATTACGGCGACAGCCACGTGTTGCGCGACCTTAGCCTGGACCTTGCGACAGGCGAATCGCTGGCGATCATGGGCCGCAACGGCATGGGCAAGACCACGCTGTTGCGCAGCCTGGTGGGCATGCTGCCAGCCCGCAGCGGCAGCATCACGCTGGCCGGACAGGAACTGACCGGCAGCAAGAGCTACGAGCGCGTTGCTGCCGGAGTCGGCTTTGTGCCGCAGGGGCGGATGATCTTTCCCTACCTGAGCGTCGAGGAAAATATACTCACCGGCATGCAGGACGCCCCCGCCGCGCCGATTCCCGATTACATATTCGAATACTTCCCGGTGCTGTTCGAGATGCGCCGTCGCAAGGGCGGTAACCTCTCCGGCGGCCAGCAGCAACAACTGGCCATCGCGCGGGCGCTGGTTTCCAACCCCAAGGTGCTGGTGCTCGACGAGCCCACCGAAGGCATTCAGCCGTCGATCATCAAGGACATCGCCAAGGCGCTCAACCTGCTGAAAAAGGAGCGCGGCTTTTCGCTGATTGTTTCCGAGCAGGTGCTGTCGTTCGCCATGGCTGTGGCGGACCGCTACCTGATCATCGAAAAAGGCGAATTCGTGCACAGCGAAGTCCGCGAAACCGTCGATCGCGAGCGCATTTTGCGCTACCTGACCATCTGAGCCGTCTACCGGAGCCATCGCCATGCTGATACTCGACCGCATTCTCGGCCAGGCCAGCGACCCTGCCCTCGCCGACCGTCTGCACGACCTGAGCCACGCCGGCCAGGTCGAAACCCTGAGCCTGTCGGGCAGCGACATCCAGCGGCATCGTCTGCGCCTGGCCAGCGATCGGGGCACCGATTGCGCCATCCGCCTGGAGCGCCATCAGCAATTGCGTAACGGCTCGGTGCTGATGCTCGACAGTCAGCGCGCCATCGTTGTGCAGATGCAGGATCGGCGATACCTCGACCTGCTGCCAAGGGACTCGGCGGCAGCGCTGGAACTGGGCTACTTCGCCGGCAACATGCACTGGGCGGTGCGCTTTGCCGGTGACACCTTGCAGATCCCGCTCAATGGGCCTGAAGCGGATTACCTTGAACGCCTGGCGCCGATGCTCGCCGACGGCCGGGTGCGACGCGCATGAATGCCTGGAGCAGCCTGCTGCTGGCCCTGCAACAGGCCGACAGTTTCTTTCCCGGAGGCGCAGTGGCGTGGTCGTGGGGGCTGGAAACACTGGTGGCCGATGGACGACTGGGGGCAGGCGAAAAGATCACCGCGCGACGTCGTCAACGGGCCATTCGCCTCGACCGCAGCGCCGAGGTGCGCGGTTTTGTCGAAGGCCAGTTGCGCCATCGCTGGAACAGTTTTGAGCGGGTGTTTCTGCTCGCGGCATGGAATGCTGCCGATGACGTTTCTGCGCTGATAGACATGGACATGCAAATTGAAGCAATGACCCTCGCCGAGGAATTGCGCGAGGGTTCCCGGCGTGTCGGGCAAGCGCTGTTGGGCGTGCATGTCGCGCTGGGTACGCCGGGTGCGGCGGGTTATCAGCAACAGGTGCTGGCGGGCAACACGTCGGGGCATTTGCCAGTGGTGCAAGGCCTGCTCTGGAACCGTCTGGGCATGCACCGCGAGCACTGCCAGCTGGCTGCCGCGCACGGCTTGTGTACCGGACTGGTCAGCGCCGCCGTGCGTCTCGGGGTGATGGGCCACATTGATGCGCAGCGCGTGCTGACCGATATCCAGCCGCTGATCACTGAACTGCTGGCGCTGGAGCCGCCAGACCCGGACGACGCCTGCGGCTTCACGCCCATGGCCGAAATCGCTGTGATGCGCCACGAAACCCAAGACCTGCGCCTGTTTGCCAACTGAACCGGGAATCCCCTTATGTTGCTGACTCCGACCGAGCTTGAACGGCTCACGCTGTACACCGCTGCCGAGCTGTCACGCAAACGCCGTGGCAAGGGCCTGCGCCTGAACTTCCCGGAAGCCTCGGCGCTGATCGCCGACGAAATTCTTGAAGGCGCGCGTGAAGGTCGCAGCGTCGCCGAGCTGATCGGTTTTGGCTCGACCCTCCTCAACACCGACGACGTCATGCCGGGGGTTGCCGACCTGCTGCCGGTGCTGCAAGTCGAAGGCACCTTCCCCGACGGCACCAAACTGGTCACCGTGCACCAGCCGATCCGGCCAGGCAAGCTGCCGCTGGCGGTCATGCCGACACCTGGCGAAATACTGTCGCCAGACAGCGACATCCAGCTCAACAGCGATCGCCCGACAGCGACCCTGCGCGCGATCAACACCGGCGACCGGCCGGTGCAGATCGGCAGCCACTACCACTTCTTCGAGGTCAACAAGGCGCTGGATTTCCCCCGCGAAACAGCCTTCGGCATGCACCTCGACATTCCCGCCGGCACGGCAGTGCGCTTTGAGCCAGGCGAGTTGCGCGAGGTGCAACTGGTGCAGTTCGGTGGCACTGGCGACATTCACGGCTTCAGCGGCCTGACCAATGGCAACCTGCACGACCCGGCCTGCAAACGCGCAGCGCTGGAGCGTGCCCGCGCCCAGCATTTCAAGGGAATCTGAAGCATGGCGACGATGACCCGTAAGGAATACGCCGCCATGTACGGCCCCACCACCGGCGATGCGGTACGCCTGGGCGACACCGCGTTGCTGGCCGAGGTCGAATTCGACCACTCAGTGCCTGGTGATGAATGCCTGCACGGCGGCGGCAAGACCCTGCGCGACGGCATGGGCCTGATGCCCGGTCATGACAGCGCCGACGGGGCACTCGACATGCTGATCTGCAACGCGCTGATCATCGACCCGGTGATCGGCATCGTCAAAGGCGACATCGGCATCAAGGACGGCAAGATCGTCGCCATCGGCAAGGCGGGCAATCCGCAGATCATGGACGGCGTACACCCGCAACTGATCTGCGGCGTCGCCACCACTGTGCGTGATGCCGAGGGCCTGATCGTCACCCCCGGCGGCATCGACGTGCATGTGCATTTCGATTCGGCGCAGCTTTGCGATCACGCGCTGGCGGCGGGCCTGACCACACTGATCGGCGGCTCGCTGGGGCCGATTACCGTGGGTATCGACTGCGGCGGCGAATGGAATGTCGGCAAGATGTTACAGGCCGCCGAAGCGTGGCCGATCAACTTCGGCTTTCTAGGGCGCGGCAATTCCAGCAAGCCCGAATCGCTGCTCGGGCAACTGCGCGGCGGCTGTCTGGGGCTGAAAATCCATGAAGACTGGGGCGCCATGCCGGCGGTGATCGACACCTGCCTGAAAGTCGCCGACGAGTACGACTTTCAAGTCCAGTTGCACACCGACACGCTGAATGAGTCAGGGTTTCTAGAAGACACCCTGGCAGCCATCGGCGACCGCACCATCCACATGTATCACACCGAAGGCGCAGGCGGCGGGCATGCGCCAGACATCATCAGCGTGGCCGGCAAAAGCAACTGCATTACCTCCTCCACCAACCCGACCAACCCTTACACGGTGAACACCTTCGACGAACACCTGGACATGATCATGGTTTGCCATCATCTCAACCCGGATGTGCCGGAAGACGTGGCGTTCGCCGAATCACGGGTGCGCCCGCAGACCATCGCTGCCGAAGACATTCTTCACGACACCGGGGCCATTTCGATCCTCGGCTCTGACAGCCAGGGCATGGGGCGCATCAACGAAGTCATCTGCCGCACCTGGCAACTGGCATCGAAAATGAAGGATCAGCGCGGCCGTCTGCCGGAAGAAACCACGGCACTGGGCGACAACGAGCGGATCAAGCGCTACATCGCCAAATACACCATCAACGCTGCGCGGGTGTTCGGCATCGACAGCTACATCGGCTCGCTGGAGCCCGGCAAACTGGCCGATCTGGCGCTGTGGCGCCCGGCGTTCTTCGGCATCAAGCCGGAGCTGGTGGTCAAGGGCGGCTTCATCGTGCATGGCGTGATGGGCGATTCTGCGGCCTCGCTGTACACCTGCGAACCCTTGGTGATGCGCCCGCAATGGGGCGCATTCGGTGAAGCGAAACAGGCGCTGTCGGTCAATTTCGTCAACCGCCTGGCCGTCGAGGCCAACACTGCTACTCGACTGGGGCTCAAGAAAAAGCTGCTGCCTGCGTTCGGCACCCGCACGTTGCGCAAGTCCGACATGCTGCACAACGATGCCTGCCCGGACATCCGCGTTGATCCACAAACCTTCGATGTGTATGCCGACGGCGAGCGTCTTTATTGCGAACCGGTCAGCGAAGTGCCCCTCGCGCAGCGCTACATGCTGCGCTGAAACCCTACCGCACAGGACACCTGACCATGAGCCTGCCCTTGAATACACCTGCCCTGCACACCGACGTACACCCCCACCCCCACCCCGGCGCCGCGCGCGTCGGGATCGGCGGCCCGGTCGGCTCGGGCAAGACCCGTTTGCTGGAACAGCTGATTCCGCGTTTTATCGCGCGTGGCATCGAGCTGGCGATCATCACCAATGACCTGGCCACCCGCGAAGACGCCGAGCGCGTGCAGCGCAGTGGTCTGATCGACCCGCAGCGGGTGCGCGCCGTGGAAACCGGTGCCTGCCCGCACACAGCCATCCGCGAAGACCCGACCCTTAACCTGCAAATGGCTGACGAACTGGAAGCACGTTTCGGCAATCTCGACCTGGTGCTTATCGAATCCGGCGGTGACAACCTGGCCTCGACCTTCTCGCTGGACCTGGTGGACTTCTGGATCTTCGTTATCGACGTGGCGGGCGGTGATGACATCCCGCGCAAACGCGGCCCCGGCGTCTTGAACTGTGACCTGCTGGTGGTCAACAAATATGACCTCGCACCTTACGTCGGCGTCGACCTGCCGCGCATGCGTCGCGAGTCTGCAGACGCGCGCAACGGCAGAGCGGTGCTGTTCACCAACTGCGCCACCGGTGAAGGCGTGGATGAAGTGGTCGAAGCCATCAGTCGCGCCGTCCTGTTTGATCGCCCATGAACGCCCATTCAGCGTTGCTGCCCGTCTGCAAAAAAACCACCGCACACATTGCCTTCAGCAAAGCGCCTTCAGGTGCCAGTTATGTGTCTCATCAGGAGGTCGGCTACCCCTTCCACCTCGGGCGCACGCTGAAGCTGCCGCAAGACCCGCCCGGCATGGCGGCGATTTATCTGCAGTCGTGCTCGGGCGGCCTTTTTGCCGGGGAAACGCTGCACCTGCAACTGCACGCCGGGCCGCACACGCAAGTGCATGTCAGCACCGGCGCGGCAACGGTCGCGCACAGCATGCTTGAACAGCCCGCGCGGCAGACCGTCACCCTGACTGCCGAAACCGGCGCACTGCTGGAATACCTGCCGATGGCGACCATTCTGTTCCCGCAGGCACGACTGCACAGTGTGGTAAACGTCACGCTGCACCAAAACGCACGGGTGATGCTCTGCGACGCGTTTTGCTTGCACGTCCCGCCAGGCAGCGCAGGATTACCCGGCTTCTATCGCGCCGATCTGCACATACGGTGCCCGGCCGGCAAGTTACTGGCCGGTGACCGACTGGCGTTGACCGGCGCAGACCTGCACCGTCGTTTGCCGGGGGTCAGCGCAGAGCTGCAGGCCTTGGCGACTTTCATGCTGGTGGGTCAGGGTTTGCCTGTGGAGGATGTGAAACGGGCCTTGCGCGACGCATTGCGCGTCGTTCCCGAGAGCTATCTGGGCGTCAGCGCCCTGCCGAACGATTGTGGCGTGTCGGTGCGCATCATAACCGCCGATGCCGTGGCACTGCGCAGCGCCCTGCACCTGGCCTGGGCGTGCGCTCGCCAGCAACTGACCGGCATTGCGCCGCGGGTGCGGCGCAAATAAAGCTTACTGATCAGGTTCCTTGCATCAATATCCTGTCAGACCCGGATAAAGTTCTGCGCAGCGAGCGAACCGAACGGAAGCGATGCCAGCGGGCCGCCCACATCAAGGGTGCCCAGATCGACCGGAACGAAGCCGGTGTCCTCAATGATCTTGCGCACTTCTGCTTTTGCCGCTGCATCATCACCCGAGTAGAAGAGCACGCGCTTGCCGTCTGCTACGTCAGGCGCCGAGAACACATTGGCATCAAGGTGGTTGAACGCCTTGACGACCCGCGCGCCCGGAACGAACTGACGAAATATCTCGCTTGAATACTTGCCGTTCAGATCTACCGCCTTGATGCCATAGGCTGCAAGCGGGTTAGTCGGGTCCTTCGCATCCGGCGAGTCTGGATCGATGAATTCCACAGGATTGGTTGCGTCAATCACGATGCGCCCTTCCCAGGCCGGCAAGCTGCTCAATACTTTTTCCGCATCCACCCAGCGCACTGCCGCGAAGACGATATCTGCACGTGCGGCTTCTTCTACGGTGCCCGCCTTGATGGACCCGCCGAGCTCCCTGACCAGCGAGGCAAGCGACTCAGGGCCGCGACTGTTTGAAATAATGGCTGAAATGCCTTTGCTGGCAAGGATACGAGCAATGCCTGAGCCCAGCGCGCCAGAACCGATAATACCAATAGTCATGATGTGTTCCTGATTGTGTGAAGGGTTGGAAAAGGTAAGTCGTTTTGAAACGAACAGCGTTGTGAGTGAATCCGGACCGGTGAAACTCTAAATAACGATATGTTTACGTCACACCGACATTTATTATCAAAACTGTCACCATGTTAACGGGACAGTGAATTTACCAAGGCGCGCCACTTCTGCTGCGATGTCGGCAACCGTCACTTTCGCGAGCTCATCTTCAAGTGCAGTACGAGCGCGACCCAGCGTGGGTGCCAGGGCTTCCAGGATATTGCCCCCGACAGCACATTTTTCGCAGGGCGCCACCCGGTGTGACGAGAACAGCTCGGTATCCTCGACCGCTTCGTAAACGTCCAGCAAGCGTATCTTCTCTGCAGGCCTGGCCAGCAAGGCACCGCCACCAGCACCCAGTTGCGAACGTGTCAGCCCCGCTGTACTCAGCCGGGACAGCAGCCCACGAATCACCACAGCGCCGGTATTTGCCGAATAGGCAAGATCTTCGGAACGTAGCGGCCTTCCGTCGCTGACGGCCAGAGCGGCCAGCGTATGGACGGCAACCACAAAACGACTACTGGTTGGCATGGTGAGGAATCCGCTTAATGCTTAATGTGTCGACGACATTATTACACTTAATTTCGACTGTCAACATTCTGTTTCAGATAGTTTCGGTTCGCGTACGGATGGCTGCCCGATATGCCGGGCTGGCACCGGTGAACGATGCCGCCCAGTCATTGCTATACGTTAGCGATAACGCTCAAGCCAATGCGCGTAAGGCGCAGGCAAGGTCCAGGCCGACTTTTCGACGCCCAGTTCTTTCGCTGCGAAGTACGCCCAATGCGGGTCAGCCAAGTGCGCACGGCCTATCGAGACCAGATCAAGCTGGCCGGATTTAACCGCTCCTTCAGCGAGCTTAGGCTCACCAAAACCCCAGGCGCTGGTGACCGGGATACCCGCTTCACGACGCACACGCTCGGCAATCGGCCCCATGAACGCTGGGCCCCACGGAATGTTGGCGTCCGGCGTGCTGAAGCCGACGCTGACACTCAACAGGTCCAGACCACCAGCCTTGAAGCGACGCGCCAGTTCGATCGACTCGGTGAGGGTCTGTTCATCACGACCATCGTATTCGAGCACACCAAAACGTGCCGTCAACGGCAGGTTTTCTGGCCAGACTTCACGTACCGCCGCCAGCGTTTCAAGCAGGAACCGGCTGCGATTATCGAAGCTGCCGCCATACTCGTCGGTGCGCTGGTTGGAGTGCTCGGAGAAGAAACTCTGCCCCAGATAACCGTGGGCAAAGTGCAGTTCGATCCACTCAAAGCCTGCATCGCGGGCACGACGGGCAGCATCGACGAAGTTCTGACGAACGCGGGCGATGTCTTCCAGGGTCATAGCGCGCGGCACTTTCGGCAGGTTGGCACCGAACGCAATGGCCGACGGGGCGATGGTGTCCCAGCCACGCGAATCGGAAGCGACAATGTGGTCGTCGCCTTCCCATGGGCGGTTGGCGCTGGCCTTGCGGCCTGCGTGGGCGATCTGGATGCCCGGCACGCAACCGGCGTCCTTGATGGCTTTGACGATCGGCACGAATGCCTGCGCCTGCTCATCGTTCCAGATACCGGTGCAGCCCGGAGTAATGCGCCCTTCCGGCGCAACGGCGGTGGCTTCAACCACCAGCAAACCCGCACCACCACGCGCCATGCTGGCAAGGTGGACGTGGTGCCAGTCATTGGCAACTCCGTCGATTGCCGAGTACTGGCACATCGGTGGAATGGCGATTCGGTTGCGCAGCGTGACGTCTTTCAGTTTGAAGGGTTCGAACAATGCAGACATTGGAAAGCTCCCGTAGGCCAGATGACTTTGGTTTTCAGTTGTTCGATGGTAATCGAACTATGGCAATAAACGGAAGCCTTGATATCATGCCCCCCATGCGAACCTTCCAACATCCCGAACCTGAAGACCTCACCCTCGAACGCGTGCTGTACGCCTTGAGCGACCCTGTGCGCATGGGCATTGTGCGCTGCCTGGCGGGTGTGACCGAAGCCACCTGCGGCGAACTGGACGGTGGCCGACCGAAGTCCAGCATGTCCCATCACTTCCGCGTGCTGCGCGATGCCGGGCTTGTGCAAACGCGCAACATCGGCACCACGCACATGAACTCGTTGCGCACGCAGGTGCTGGAGAGTCGCTTTCCGGGGTTGCTGGGAAGTATTCTGGCGCAACGGTGAGCACGGCCGTTTCGGTTCGCCAGCTCAGCAGAGCCCCGGGATAACCTCACGCATCCTGCAAAATAAGATCAGCCCCCTTCTCCGCCACCATCAGCACCGCCGCGTGGGTATTGCCGCTGGTGACGTTCGGAAAGATCGAGGCATCGACGATCCGCAGCCCTTCCAGCCCATGGACTTTAAGGTGTTTGTCCACCACTGTTGTTTGCGGGTCTGAGCCCATCGCGCAGGAGCCACACAGGTGGTAGATCGAGCCGCAGTTCTCGCGAAAATACTGCAACATCTGCTCATCGGTTTCGACCACGGGCCCTGGCAGCACTTCAGCGACGGTGATGCGCTTGAGTGCGGGGGCCTGCATGATTTTGCGCATCAGGCGGCTGCCCTGAATCACTTCGTCGATGTCTTTTTGCGTGCTCAGGTAGTTGGGGTCGATCAGCGCCGCTTCGCGCGGATTGTTCGAAGCAATCTCGATGCTTCCACGGCTGGTGGGGCGGCACGGGTTGAAGCACAGCAGGAAGCCTGAGTACGGTTCGGGTTTGAGGCTGGCCTTGTTGTTTTTCGGGATCTGGTAAGACAACGGGTTGAAGTACAGTTGCAGGTTCGGATGGGCCTGGGCGTCGGTGCCGCGGAAGAAGCCGCCTGCCTGGTTGACGCTCATGGCCAACGCGCCTTTGCGGGTCAGCAGGTATTCAAGACCGAGCTTGAATTGTCCCAACAACGAGCCGAGCTGATCATTCAGGGTCGGGATGCTGGCTTTGTAGTAGTAGCTCACGCACAGGTGGTCTTGCAGGTTCTGCCCTACCGCTGGCAGGTGTCTGACCAGTGGTATCTGGTGCCTGGCCAGCAAGTGCTGATCTGCCACGCCGGACAGTTGCAGTATCTTCGGCGTGTCGACCGCACCGGCACAGAGGATCACTTCCTTGCGGGCGCTGAAGGTGCGAACCACCCCGCGCTGGGTCACGGAAATACCCGTAGCCCGCTGGTTGTCGAAGATGACCTTGTCGACCAGCGCGTAGTGCTCGACCGTCAGGTTCGGGCGGCTCAGCGCCGGGTGCAGATAAGCAAAACTGCTGGAGCTGCGCTGGCCGTTCTTGGTATTGACGTCGTAGATACCCGAGCCTTCGAAGTTCGGGCCGTTGAAGTCGTCACTGTGCGGATAACCCAGTTCATCGCAACCTTTCAGAAACACGTCACAGATCGGGTGGGTATGGCCCGTCATCGGGGTGATGCCAATCGGCCCGCTCCCGCCATGGTATTCACTGTCGCCCAGCGGGTGGTTTTCCAGCTTGCGAAAGTACGGCAACACGTCTTTGAAACTCCAGCCGTCATTGCCGTTGGCCGCCCAGTCATCGAAGTCGTGGGCCTGCCCGCGGACATAGACCATCGCGTTGATCGAGCCCGAGCCACCCTGCACCTTGCCGCGCGGCGCATAGATTTCCCGATTGCTCAGTTGCTTTTGCGGCTGGCTGTAATACATCCAGTTGAAGGTCGGGTTGTAATACATTTTGGCGAAACCGACCGGGATCCTGAACCACAGCGAACTGTCCTTGCCGCCCGCTTCCAGCAGCAACACGCTGTATTGCCCGGAGGCCGAGAGCCGATTGGCGATGATGCAACCGGCCGAGCCTGCGCCAGCGATGATGTAGTCGTATGTCATGCACGGTTACCGCATAAGTCTGTTATCGAACCCGCCCAATACTGGACGGGCAATCCCGTCAGCCTCTGGCTGGCGATGTATCTTTCACATCAGCAGGGGTCGCGGCCATTTGCAGATGCAGGCGCTCGCCGGTGTACGGCGAATGCCTGCGCACCACGTCCATGTTCAGCTCCACCCCGAGGCCCGGCTCGGTGGGCGGGATGATGTAACCGTCCTCCCATTGCAGCGGTCGGGTCAGCACTTGGGCATGGAAACCGCCCCAGGTCATGATGCTTTCCTGAATCAGGAAGTTCGGCGTACAGGTCGCCAGCTGGAAACTTGCCGCAGCGCCAATAGGCCCGTTGTAGAGATGTGGGGCAATCTGCGCGTAGTAAGCCTCGGCCATGCTCGCGATCTTCTTGGCCTCCAGCAGGCCGCCACAGCGGGCTACGTTCATCTGCAGAATCGAAGCGCCGCCTGCCTGCAACAATTTGAAGAATTCGTACTTGGTGGTCAGTCGCTCGCCCGTGGCAATCGGGATGGTGGTCTTGGCCGCAACCTGCGCCATGGCCTCTTCCTGGCCGGGCGGCACCGGTTCTTCGAACCACAGCGGGTCGTATTTTTCCAGACGTTTTGCCAGGCGAATGGCTGAGGACGGCACCATTTGCCCGTGCGTGCCGAACAGCAGGTCGCACTTGTCACCGACGGCTTCGCGGATCTTGCGACAGAACGTTTCACAGCGCTCCAGCACTTCCAGCGATAGCTGGTGCCCGGAGTACGCGGTGTAAGGCCCGGCCGGGTCGAATTTGACGGCGGTGAAGCCTTTGTTCATGTTTTCAATTGCGCACTCGGCAGCCAGGTCCGGGTCGTCGTAGTCATACTCGCCCTGGCTGTTCACCGGGTACAGATAGGTGTAAGAACGCAGGCGCTCGTTGACCTTGCCCCCCAACAGTTCGTACACCGGCTTGTTTGCCGCCTTGCCGATGATGTCCCAGCAGGCCATTTCCAGGCCGCTGACCACGCCCATCATGGTCAGGTCCGGGCGCTGGGTGAAACCGCTGGAATAGGCCTGTCGGAAGAAGCGCTCGATGTGATGCGGGTCATGGTTGAGCAGGTAACGCTCGAACACGTCCTCAATGATCGGCAGCATGGCTTTCGGGCCGAACGTGGCGGCGTAGATTTCACCCACGCCTTCAATGCCGCAATCGGTCTTGAGTTTGACGAACAGCCAGTACATGCCACCGATATGGGGAGGCGGAACAGCAACGATGTGCGTTTCAAGGGCAACGATTTTCATCTCAGGCACCTGTCTGTATCAAAGACTCTGGATCAAGGATTTACGATTGATGCGGGCACGCAGACTCAGGGCGGCAAGGATCCCGAGCAGGCCGACAAAGGCGATGTAACCGAAATACAGGCGGTAACCGGGCGCGCCGGGAAAGTGCTCGGTCAGGTAGCCGTTGATCAGCGGAATGAAGGCGTCCGGCAAGTAGCCGATGACCGAGACAATGCCGATGGCCAGCCCGGTGATGCGCAGCGGAATGTTGCAAGTGTCGAGGATTGCCCAGTACAGGCCGCGAATCGCATACGCCATGAGGCCGATGAAAATCACGGTGCCGATCAGCAGCCCCAGGCTGTTGATCGCCGGGAAGACGATCAGGCCAACCATAGCCAGAGTGGCGAGGGTCAGCGCGACAATCAGCACCGAGATATTCGAGAACCGGTCACCCAGAAAACCGCCGCCCAGGCCGCCAATCGGCCGCATCCACAACTTGAGGGTGGTAATGGTGCCCGCCATGATCGCGGTCATGCCGTTGCCTTGCAGGTAGTCAGAGAAGCTATAAGTGGCCCAGAACAGGTGATAGCCGCAGAACACAATCGCCGTCACCAGCCACAGCTCGGGGATTTTCGCCAGCGTCATCAGGTCACTGAGCAGGTTGTATTTGCCCTTCTCCACTGCGGCGGTGTCTTGCAGGGACGCAGGGTCCTTGACCAGCACCAGCACCAGCACACAACCGATGGCGATACAGGTGAAGGCATATAGGTAAACCACATGCTTGAAGCCTTCGCTGGACGACTGGCCACGGCTTTCGGTGGCGAATGCGAACAGCGCCAGAGCCACCGTCGCCAGCAAAGCTTCGACCAGTCCGCGCCCGCCGTCGAGGATGCCGAAGAAGCGGCCTTGCTCAGTGTGATGGGCGATCATCTTTACCCGCTTGAGCACTGACGCCCAGAACGTCAGCCCGGTGGTCAGCCCCCAACAGCCGAAGATGATCATCAGCCCGGTCATCGACGGCACAGTGGAATACCAGAGCCCCAGCACACCGGTGGCCACCAGCGAAAAGAAGATCAGAAAGCGCGGCGCAATCCGGTCTGCCAGCCAACCGCTGGGCAAATAGCTGAGCAGGAAGATCGTCCCCAGCATCGAGTACAGATAGCCCAGCTGGCTGTGGTCGATCTGAAACACCTCAAGCATGGTGGTCTGGTAAACCTGACGCAGGTACAGGATCGGGTAGATCGCGCCTGCGGCCAGCACCAGCAACATCAGCTGGAAATAACGACGTCCGGTGTCGCTTTGAATTTTTGAACCCGTGTTCGGACCCGGAACAGCGGCAACAGTGGCTGCAGGCTTGGACATGTGTGCGACCTCGGGCTGCCCGATGAAACGGGCGCCCTTGATGATTATTTTTATTGGATGAGTGCGTGTGGCTGCCGCGCTAGTACTTCATGACCACCAGGCGGGTCTGGGTGTATTCGAGCATGCCGTGCTTGCCGTCATCGCCGCCCAGGCCCGAGCGTTTCCAGCCGGCATGAAAGCCCTGATACGGGTCGGCCGGGGTGCGATTGACGTACAACTCGCCGGCCTCGATGGCGTTGGCCACTTTCAGGGTGGTGCGGTAGCGCTCGGTGTAGAGCACCGATGACAGGCCGAACTGGTGATCGTTGGCCATCGCCAGTGCTTCATCGATGTCGCGGTATTTGAGCACCGGCAGCACCGGGCCGAAGATTTCTTCCTGAATGATTTCCATGTCCTGACGGCAGTTGCCAAGCAGCGTCGGCGGGTAGAAATAGCCACTGCCCTGCGGGATAAAACCACCGACTTCCAGCACCGCACCGTCGGCTATCGCTCGCTCGACCATGGCGTGAATGTTCTGTTGCGCGCTGGCGCTGACCAGTGGGCCCATCAGGCTGGCGTCGTTGGAACGGTCGCCGAACTGCACGGCGCTGATCTTGCTTTTGAGCAGCGCAAGGAATGCGTCGTAAACGCTTTCCTGCACATACACCCGCTCTACCGCCGTACACAACTGGCCGCAATGGGTGGTCTTGGACGCCACGATAGCAGTGGCAGCGGCTTCCAGGTCAGCGTCGGCTTCGATGATTGCCGGGGTCTTGCCGCCCAGCTCCAGCGAGGGTTTGGCGATGTTGGTCTTGCAGTAATCCAGTACGACCCGCCCGGCGTTGACGCTGCCGGTCAGGGTGATCATAGCGACCGCCTTGTGGGTGCACACTGCAGCGGCGGTGGCGTGGTCCATGGTCAGAATGTTCACCACACCCGCAGGCAGACCCGATTGCTGCACGGCTTTGGCGATCTCAAAGGCCGAGATCGGCGTGTTGTTGCTCGGCCGCACGACCACGGTGTTGCCGGCAATCAGCGCCGGAGCGATTTTGCGCAGCAAGGTATACACAGGGTAGTTGAACGGAATCAGGCAGGCGACCACACCCATCGGCGCACGGTGCAGAAGCAGATTTTCGTCCGGGGTATCGCTGGGGATGATCTCGCCTTCGATGCGCCGCGCCCACTCGGAGTGATAACGGGTGATCTGCGCGGCATAACGCGCTTCGTTGCTGGCGTCCGCAAGGCTTTTGCCGGACTCGGCAGCCAGTGCCTTGCCGATATTTTCAGCACAGTCATCCAGTGCATCGGCCAAGACCCGCAGGTGCTCGGCACGCTCGATGCTGGTCAGTTTGCCCCAGGTTTTCTGGGCTATGGCGGCAGCCGCTACCGCAGCGGTCGCTTCAATGGTGGTGGCCGCCGAAACGTGCCCCACCAGCGCTTCGGTCGCCGGGTTGTAGACCGCAATCAGCGCATCGCTGGCAGACTCGATGAATTGACCGTTTACAAAATTTCGTTCGGATCGCATGTGCATTCGCCCATCGTTGTTTTTATCCAGTCCCTACAGTCTTGGTATCCCGAGGGCGCTGAACAAACGATTTATTGAGCGGCTAAACATTCAAAAAATGCAGGTTACATCGATCCAGCCCGCTTCAAGTCGCGGCAGTGGAAGGCTCCAGTTGCCGTTGCGCCAACCAGATTTCCTCCTGCAGCCAGCGGCTGAACACCTGCAACTGTGGCATCGACGTTTGCTCCGGCCGGGTCACCAGCCAGTAGGACTGATGGCCTTCCACATGCACGTTGAGCATCTGGGTCAACTGCCCGCTGGCAAGCTCCGACGCCACCATGTGCCAGTCGGCAATGGTAATGCCGAGGCCCTCGATGGCACCGCGAATGGCGAGGTCCAGCAGGTCGAATTCATACCCGCCCTGGGTGTCGACGCCACTGATTTTTGCCGCGTCCAGCCAGTGTTTCCAGGTCAGGTAGCGCTGGTCTTCACTGGCCAGCACATGCAGCAACGTCAGGCGGTTGAGGTCAATCACACCTTCGCTCGATTCACGCGCATACAAGGATGGCGCGCACACCGCGATATGCCTTTCCTGAATCAGCAGGGAGCTGTCCAGACCGTCCCATTCGCCATCGCCAAAACGAATGGCGCAATCCAGCGTGCCGGTTTCCGCCAGGCTGTCCTGCAGTTGGGTGGTGATGCTTAATTCCAGCTCCGGGTGCTTCTCGCGCAGGCGCCCCAAGCGCGGCATCAACCAGCGGCTGGTGAAGGTCGGCGGCGCGTTGATGTGCAGACGGTTGGCATGGGATTTTTGCTGGATGCTGCGCACCGTCAGCTCGATCTTGTCGAAGGATTGGTGCAGCGCGCGCAACAAGACGCGGCCCGCGCTGGTCAGTTCAAGGTGATGATGACGCCGTTCCAGCAGGTTTTCGCCAAGCTGCTCTTCCAGCTGACGCAACTGTCGGCTGACCGCGCTCTGGGTGACATTGAGCAGTTCTGCTGCGCGGGTAAAGCTGCCGGTGCTGCCAGCCACTTCGAAGGCCTTGAGCGCGTTGAGCGCGGGCATTTTGCGTTTCATGAAGGTTACTCGCGCAGGTGCTGATCAGCGCCAAGCATCCCACGCCCTGACAGAAATATCCCGAGTAACATGCTTTTTTGTGTTGCATCGAGTGATTGGCGAATTGCCAAGGCAATTGAAATCAGGACCGACTGATTCAAAACGCTGTTTATTGCCTGACAAAGAGTCGTTTTTGTTATGCACATTGTCGCAAACAACTAAATGGCATGAGTATTTCGCACCGGCATCATGAGAATTAAGCGCTGGCTGTTTTATTTATATAAGCGCTAGCCTGACATTGAAACAACTCTCGATACGTCACCGCACTTGCTCATTGCTGGCAGTGCAACTTCTTCCTGCACTCTTGCAATCAGCCTGATCGAGCCAGCCCTATGCCATCCGCGAAGAAGTTACCTGCACGAAGTATCGGCCTGCTTGCTCTGGTGTTCACCGCCTGTAATGCCACTACCCACGGTTTCAGTATTTTTTTGTACTCGGCTCTATTGCCCGAGATCCGTCAGGTTTTTGAGCTCGACTACCGTCAGGCCGCCGCCATTGCTGCGTTGCTGCAACTGTTTTATATGGGCGCATCGATTGCCAGCGGCATCGCCGCCGCCTGGATCAGCCCGCGCAGCATGGTGCTGCTGACCATAGCCCTCAGCCCGCTACTGCTTGCCCTTGCAGTGGTGACGCCGTGGGTAATGCCGTTCGCGCTGTGCCTGGCGCTGGTTTCGGCCTGTGCGGTTGCTAACTGGAATGCCATCGCTGCACTGGCCACTGAAGTGATTCCGGCCTCGCACCGCAGCCGGGTGCTGGGGCTGGCCTCTTCGGGCGCGGCGTTTGCGATCTGTCTCAATGGTGTGCTGATTGCCTCGCTGCAAGGTATTTCCCTGAAGCACTTCTGGCTGATGTGTGCCGGTCTGACGCTGATTGTCACATTGCTGACGTTCTGGGCGCTGCCGCCACTGCGCGCAGAAAGAATTGACCGGCACCGCCACGCACCGTCGCTGCGCCGGGTGCTGGGGCAATGGTTGCAGCTGTGCCTGAAACAGCCGGTAGCGCTACAGATTCTGCTGCTCAGCGCTTTTATCGGCCTGATCAGCGGACCGTTTCTGAACTTTCTTTCAGCGTTCGCCAGCGAACGGTTGGGCGCCGATGCGCAGACCACCGGGGCATTGTGGACGCTGATCGGCATCGGCGGGGTTGTCGGCGGCCTGCTGCTGGGTTCGCTGGCCGACCGTTGGGGCGCGTTGCGGGTGATGGTATCGAGCATCGGCGCGTTCGGCATCGCGATGCTTGCCTTGCTCTGGCAGCCAGGCATGGGCGTGACCTGGCTGGTAGCCGGGCTGTTTGCAGTGTTTTATTTCCCGGTGTGGGGCCTCATGGCGGCCTACCTTGGTGCACGGCTGGACCCGGTGCAAAGCCTGCAGGTGGTCAGCCTGAGCATGGTCGGATTCGGCCTGGGCAGCGCCACCGGCAACGGGCTGTGCGGCTGGCTGCTGCAAGCCACCGGGCAGTTTGCGCTGGTGCACGGCTGGATCCTCTGTTGGGTGGCGGCCAGCCTGCTATTGCTGGGTTTGATGGCCCGTCGCCAACGCAGCGAGCCCACGCTGAGCGAGCAGCTCTGAACTGCCCAGGTGACGCCAGAGGATCTCCACCAAGGCCTCTACCGCCTGCTCCTGGCAGCGAGCCGAGCGCCAGAACATCAAACGCGCGGACTCGATCGGCGGGAAGCCCTGCGCTTCATCGAGGACCTGCCAGCCCGGCGGCACCAGACGCCTGGCGGTGACCCCCACCGAAAGCCCTTGTTCGATGGCAATGCCGATGCCGCGCGGGCTCTGACTGGTGTACACCACATGCCAGGGTCGTCCGGCTTCGGCCAGTGCCTGCACAGCGTTGGCACGAAAGGCACAGCCGTCGGCGTACACCGCCAACGGTACTGACTGATCTGAGGCCCCCCGCCAACCCTGCGCGGCCACCCACACCAGCGGCTCATCGCACAAGTATTCGCCCTGCTGCAGGTTGGCGTGCTGCACCCCCAGCACCAGATCCAGCTCGCCACGCAACAGGCGGCTGACCAGTGCGGTCGACATCTCATAGCAGATATCCGGCCGCACGTGCGGGAACTGCGCCTGAAAATCCCGCAACAATTCGGCCAGACAGCACTGCGCGTAATCCTCCGGCATGCCGACGTGAATGCACACCTGATCGTTCGCCAGGTGCACGGCATTGATCGCATCCGCATGCAGCTTGAGAATTTGCCTGGCGTAGATCAGAAACGTCTCACCGCCCGGCGTCAGGCTCACCGACCGGCTGTTGCGCTGCACCAGCGGTGTGCCGACGATTTCTTCCAGGCGTTGCAGGTTCTGGCTGATGGTCGACTGGGTTTTATGCAGGCGCTCGGCCGCCGCGGAAAAACCGTGGCATTCGATAATAGCCACAAAGACTTTAAGCAAGGTCCCGTCGAGTTCGCCTGACATAACTATCGCCCCTGCCGATGGATTCGATCACAACTTGTAATTTCCACTTCACACCTCTTTAAGCAACTATCGACTCAACGCAAAACGCCGTTGAAACCCGCCCCGAAAATACCGTTTGTTTACAGTTTCAGGAGCCCTGCATGAGTCTTCAGCTTGCCGACGCCGAAGTAGGCGATATCTGCGACATTATTAATACCGAGTTATACCCCATACATGATTCGGGCCATGTCCGATTGCAGGCACTGATTGAACACGCCCGTGCCGAACTCGCCGAAGACGGCTGCTGCCTGCTAAAAAACTTCCTGCGCCCCGAAGCGCTGGAACAGGCTCGCGCAGAAGGTCAGGCGCTCTCGGACAAGACGTTTTATTCGGTGCGCAAGGTCAACGCCTACTTCACCGAAGACGACCCCTCCCTGCCCCAGGATGATCCCAGGCGCACATTCATGGAGCGCACCAGCGGCTTCGTGACACGCGACATGATTGGCCCGGACGCGATCATTCATCGCCTGTACGTCTCGCCGATGATGAAGCGCTTCATCGGCGCCTGCCTCAACGAGCCAGAGATCTACGAGTACGCCGACCCGTTCGCGGGCCTGGTCATCAATGTTATGCCGCAAGGCACCGAGCAGCCCTGGCACTTCGACACCAACGAATTCATCGTCAGCATGATGACGCAGAAGCCCGAGGCTGGCGGCCTGTTCGAGTACGCACCGATGATCCGCACGCGCACCGAGGAAAACCTCGGCGCGGTGGGCAATGTGGTGCGCGGCGATGACCGCAGCCGGGTGCAGGAACTGGAGCTGAACCCCGGCGACCTGCAGATTTTCAAAGGCCGCTTCTCGGTCCATCGGGTCACTCGCGTCGAAGGTGCAACCGAACGTAACACCGCGATCTTCGCCTACTCGGAAAAGCCCGGAATCATCGGCCGCGCCCAACGCACCAAACAGCTTTACGGACGCCTGTCCGAAGCGCACCTGCAAGCCGAACGCAACCGGGTGCGCAGCGACCAGTTGCTCGACTGAAGCATCACTAAAACTATTCGAAAAAATAACCGTATTGCCCTGTGAGGAACGCCCATGAGCCTGTCCGGCCCGAACCGCAACCCCGCCGACTGCGAACCGACCTATGACGAGATTCAGCAAATCCAGCTGGACCGTCTGCAACGGGTACGCAATGAACTGAAAAAACGCGATTACGCCGCCTGCGTGCTGTTCGACCCCACGCACATGCGTTACGCCACTGGCTCGCGCAACATGCAGGTGTACTCGGCCCGCAACCCGGCGCGTTATGCCTTTATTCCGGCAGAAGGCCCGGTGGTGATCTTCGAGTTCGGGGGCTGTCTGCACCTCGCAGAAACCCTCAACACCGTTGACGAAGTCCGCCCGGCCAAGGCGATTTCCTATTATTTCTGCGACAGTTTCCTCACCAACGTCACCGCCGACTGGGCCGCCGAAATTGATGAACTGGTGCGCACCTGCGGCAGCGCCAACAAACGTATCGCCATCGAAAGCGCCACCTCGGCTGCGGCGTTTGAACTGCAAAAGCTCGGTTATCAGGTGTTCGACGCTCAGGAGCCACTGGAGCGGGCACGCTGCATCAAGGTGCCCAACGAACTGAAGATGATCCGCGCCAGTTTGCGGGCGACCGAGGCAGGCGTGCGCCTGATGGAAAGCAAACTGGTGCCCGGCATCAGCGAAAACGAACTCTGGTCGCACCTGCATCAGCATGTGATTGCCACTGATGGCGACTACATCGAAACCCGGTTGCTGGCGTCTGGCCCGCGCACCAACCCGTGGTTTCAGGAATGCAGCACACGCCCCATCGAAGCCGGGGATCTGGTCGCACTGGACACCGACGTGGTTGGGCGCTTCGGCTACTACGCGGACTTTTCGCGGACCTTCCTGTGTGGCGAGCAAGCCGCGACGGCCAAACAACAGGAGCTCTACAAACTGGCCTATGAGCAGGTGCAGACCAACGTGGAAATGCTCAAGGCCGGGCGCAGCTTCAAGGAGTACGCAGAACTGGCCTGGAAGATCCCCGACAACTACAAGGCCAACCGTTATTTTGCGCTGGTGCACGGGGTTGGCATGACCGGTGAATACCCCTATGTGGTGCACCGCGAAGACATTGATTCGCTGGGCTACGACGGGGTGTTTGAAGCCGGTATGACCATTTGCGTGGAGAGCTACATCGGGCACGACGCTGGCGGTGAGGGGGTCAAGCTTGAAGAGCAGATTTACATCCACGAAAACGGCATCGAATTGCTCTCTGACTACCCGTTCGATTCACGCCTGCTGCCGCGCTGACAGCCTCGGCTCGTCAAAAACCGACCGCGCTGCCCGCTCACGACAATCGCGGCCAGTCGAAAAATGCATAGTTGCACGCTATCGGAGAGGCCTATGAAAGAGTTAATGACGCTGGGCGGCGAGCTGCCGCACCCAGCGGTAGATGCGCTGTGCACCCAAGTCAAGAACGGCGACATCAACCGCCGGCAGTTTCTGCGTACCGCCACGTTGCTGGGCATCACGGCAGCCAGCGCCTGTAGTTTTCTGGGAAGTGCCCTGTTTGATAACCCGGCCGAGGCTGCCGACACCACGCCGCCTCGCCAGGGTGGCAGCCTGCGGTTTGCCTGCGCCATCCAGGAAATCCAGGACCCGATGCTGATCACCTGGATCGAAGCCTCGAACCTGTTGCGCAACTCGCTGGAATACCTGACCTGGGTCGATGCCGACAACATCACTCACCCCTATCTGGCCGAAAGCTGGAGCCCTTCCGAAGACCTCAAGACCTGGACCTTCAACCTGCGCAAGGACGTGAAGTGGAGCAACGGCGACACGTTCAACGTCGAGGACGTGCAGCACAACATCGAGCGCTGGATTGCCGCCGATTCCAAGTCGGTCAACCGCACCGCCTTCCAGGACATTAGCGCCTTTGAAAAGCTCGGTGATTTCCAGTTTCGTCTGCTGCTCAAGCGGCCGATGCTGGCCATCCCGGAAATGCTCAACGCATTCACCTGCGCCATCGTTCACCGCAGCTTCAAGGCCGGTGAAGACTGGACGAAAAACCCGCTGGGCACTGGCCCGTTCAAACTGGTCTCGTTCGCCGTCAACAAGCAGGCGACCTTTGCCAAACGGGCTGATTACTGGCGCAAACCGGCCAACCTCGACGAGCTGCGCTATGTCGACATGGGTACCGATATTTCCACCCATCTGGCCGCCTTGCAGGCCGGGCAAGTAGATGTGCTGTACCGGGTGACCGTGGCCGAACTGGACCTGGCCAAGCGCTTGCCGAGTGCGCAGCTGCTGACCTGTAAATCGGCGCAAACCATCGTGATGCGCATGGCCTGCGACCAGAAACCGTTTGACGACCTTCGTGTTCGCAAGGCCATAACGCTCTGTGCCGACAACGCGCAGATGCTCAAGATCGCTTATCGGGGCATGGGCACGCTGGGTGAAAACCATCATGTTTCGCCCTCCCACCCGGAATATTTCCCGCTGCCCAAACGCACCCGGGATGTGGCGGCGGCGGCGAAGCTGCTCGGTGAAGCCGGGTTCCCGAACGGCATCGATATCGACCTGATCATCGGCAACACCCAAGGCCGCTACGAGCAGGACTGCGGGCAAATCCTGCAGCAAAACTGCGCCGAGGCCGGTATTCGCATCAACCTCAAAGTGATACCCGCCACGCAATACTGGCCGATCTGGGACAAGGCGGCGTTCAGCCTGACGTACTGGGCTCATCGCCCCTTGGGCGTGATGTCTCTGGAACTGGCGTACCGCAGCGGCGCGGCCTGGAACGAAAGCCACTACAGCGATCCGGCTTTCGACACCGCACTGGACAAGGCCATGGGCATCATCGCCCCCAAACAGCGCGCGCTGGCGATGCAAAGCGTCGAGCAGATCCTGCAGGACGCCTGCGTGGTGGTGCAGCCGTTCTGGGGCGACAAATTCACCGCCGCCAGCAAGAAAGTCCAGGGTTTCAAGGTACACCCATCGGACTTTTACCCGATGGATGAAGTCTGGCTGAGCGCCTGATAACGCGCCCCTCATGAGCCCTCCCACCCTGGTGCGGCGGGCCGCCATCCCTTGATTAGCCGGAGCGTGCAAGCATGGCTGAATTTCTATTGCGCAAGTTATTGGCGCTGGCAGCGACGCTGCTGTCAGTGTCGATGATCGTGTTTCTGGCCCTGGAACTGAACATCGAAGACGTTGCCATCAACGTCCTCGGCCCCTACTCCGCCGCCGACCAGCGCGCCGCGTGGCTGGTGGAGCATGGTTACGATCAACCCTTCGTCTGGCGATATCTGGTCTGGCTGAAGGACTTTGTCAGCGGTAACTGGGGCACCTCGGTGCATTTTCGCGAGCCGGTGATTGACCTGTTACTGCCCAACCTGGGGCAAACCCTGATGCTCGCCGGGCTGGCCCTGCTGGTGATGGTGCCCGTGGCGTTGACGCTGGGCATTCTGGCCGGCGTGCGTCAGGGCTCGGCGGTGGATCGGTTGGTGTCGTTTCTGTCGATCGTGACCACCTCGATTCCGGATTTCGCCAGCGCAGTATTCGTCTCGGCCGTCTTCGTGTTCTGGCTCAACTGGCTGCCGGGGGTGAGCAGCATGAGCGACGGGTTCAACGCCGTGGAACTGGCGCTGCCGCTGATGGTGCTGTGCCTGTTCGGCATCGGTTATCTGGCGCGCATCACACGGGCTTCGATGGTCGAAGTGATGCAGACGCCTTACATCCGTACCGCACGCCTGAAAGGCGCCTCCACCTCACGCATTGTGTTGCGCCATGCACTGCGTAACGTGCTCATAGCGCCCATTACGGTGATCATGCTCTACATCCCGTGGTTGCTGTCGAACGTGATCGTGGTGGAAGTATTTTTTGCATACAAAGGCTTTGGCTCGCTGCTCTACACCGCGTCATTGAACCATGACGTCTACCTGATCGAAGCCTGCGCCATGATCAGCGGGCTGGTGGTGGGCGCAACCAAGATCTTCTCGGACCTGGCCTACACCTGGCTCAACCCGCGCATCACCTTGCGCAGCCTCGGCGGAGGTGGCCAGTGAACCTGCTCAAAGCCTTCAAACACCCGTTGGCGCTGCTCGGCCTGCTGCTGGTCGGCGGCTGGTGCCTGATGGCGCTTTTCGCCCCTTGGCTGGCACCCCACGACCCCCTGAAAAGCTTCATCCCGCTGCTGACACCGATGACCCCGGACGATAGCGGCATGCGCTTTCTGCTGGGCACCGACATGATCGGCAGGGACATTCTGTCGCGGCTGATCTGGGGCACGCGCACCGTTTTGTTCTGGTCGATTCTGGCGACGCTCACGGCGTTTTTCGTCGGCATCGCGATGGGCCTGTGTGCGGGCTATTTCAATGGCTGGGTCGATGCCTTGCTGTCGTACGTCGCCGACACCGTGCTGTCGTTCCCGGTGCTGGTGTTGTACATCGTGATCATCATTGCCCTTGGCGCTTCGGCGCTGAACATCCTGATTGCCGTGACCTTTACCAGTGCCCCGGCGATCTTCCGGATCATGCGGGCGTTGACCATCGACATCCGCTCGCGCGATTACGTACTCAGCGCCATAACCCAGGGCGAGGGCTCGTTGCGCATCATGCTGGTGGAAATCCTCCCCAACTGCGGCGGCCCGCTGATCGTCGATTTCTGCCTGCGCATCGGTTACACCGCGATCATGATCGGCGCACTCGGTTTTCTCGGCCTCGGCCTGCCACCGCCGACCCCGGACTGGGGCGGCATGATCAACGAAGGCCGCGGCATGGCTATCGCCTTCCCGCACCTGGTGATCTTCCCGTGCATTGCCATCTCCACCCTGATGCTGGGCCTGAGCCTCTTGGCGGACGGTCTGGACGAACATGCCCAGAACGGCACAAGGAGCTGAGCATGAACCAGCCACACAACCCGCAACAAGTGCTAAGGGTGGAAAACCTCTCTATCGAACTGCCTCCCGGTGCCGATCGCAGTCATGCGGTGCAGGGCATCAGTCTGGACGTGTACAAGGGCGAAATCCTCTGTGTCATCGGCGAGTCCGGTTCGGGCAAATCGGTGCTCTCGGCGGCGATCATGGGCGACTACGCCAAGGGCCTGCGGCACAGCGAGGGGGTCATCGACTTTCTAGGCAATGACATCTGCCGCATGGACGAAAAAACCCTGCGTCAGCTGCGCGGCAATCGTATCGCGATGATTTTTCAGGAGCCGATGGCGGCGCTGAATCCGGCCATCCGGATCGGCCAGCAGGTTGAAGAGATATTCGACATTCACGCGCCAAACATGCCTGCCGCCGAGCGTCGCGAGCGCATGCTGGCACTGCTTGACTCCACCCAGTTACCCGACCCGCCAAGAATAGCCAACAGCTTTCCCCACCAGCTCTCGGGCGGCCAGTGCCAGCGGGTGGTGATCGCCATGGCGCTGGCGATGAACCCGGACCTGCTGATCGCCGACGAACCGACCACGGCACTGGACGTGACCACTCAGGCACAGGTGCTGAAACTGGTGCGCGACCTGCGCGGTCGGGGCCAGCACGGCATTTTGTTCATCACTCACGACTTTGGCGTGGTCGCGGAAATTGCTGATCGCATCGCGGTCATGGAAGGCGGCGTATTGGTGGAAATCGGTGAGCGTGATCAGGTCCTCAATGCGCCCCGACACCCTTATACGCGCAAGCTGATCGCCGCCGTCCCGGCGCTGCACCCCGAACTGCACGCCCCAAGCGCCGACGGCGAAATGGCCTTGCGCATCGAACACCTGACCAAGACCTACAACGTTGGCGGCCGCTCGGTACAGGCGCTCAAGGACGTCTCGCTGGAACTGCCACGCGGCAAGACCCTGGCGATTGTCGGCGAGTCCGGGTCAGGCAAAAGCACGCTGGTCAAAGCGGCGATCCGGTTGGTGGACAGCGACAGCGGGCACGTTTGGGTCGGTGACACGGACTTTCTCGCGTTGCGCGGCAAGGCCCTGGCTACCAACCGGCGGCGTATCCAGATGATTTTCCAGGACCCGTATGGCTCGCTAAACCCGCGCCATCGGGTGGGCGACATCATCGCTCGCGCCGCCCGGTTGCGTGGGCTGTCGGCCAAGGATGCCTGGGCCGAGGCAGGCGATCTGCTTGAGCAGGTTGGCCTCAAGCGTGACGCGCTGGAGCGCAAACCCCGGCAGTTTTCAGGCGGCCAGCGCCAGCGCATCGGCATCGCCCGAGCGCTGGCCATGCGCCCGGAAGTGCTGATTGCCGATGAAAGCGTTTCGGCACTGGATGTTTCGGTGCAACAACAGGTGCTGGAGCTGCTTGCCGAACTGCAACAGCGCCTCAACCTGAGCATCCTGTTCATCACCCATGACTTACGGGTGGCCGCGCAGATCAGCGACTACATCGCGGTGATGCACCAAGGTGAAGTGGTGGAGTACGGCAGCGCGGAACAGGTGCTGCTGCGACCGCAGAATACCTACACCCAAACCTTGCTGGCGGCGGCTCCCGGTGCCTCGGCAATGCCTTCGGTACCTGTGGCGCCTGAGTCAACGGTTACAGAGCCGCCGAGACTGCTTCGACCGCACGCCCGCTGAATCAATAAAAACCTTTCCCCATGCCGCTGCATTCGCAGCGGCCGGGGCTGCTGCTGCCCACAACAATCAATAGCCAGGAGTATCACCGTGCGTACAACCACCTCTCGTGCCATGCGTTCCATTGCGCTGATCCCCGTGTTCGGCAGCCTTGCAGCACCCGCCCTGGCGATTCAGGTCACCGACAACCTTGACCTCGGCGGCGCTGTGCGTGCGCGCTGGGACTATGACCCGGATCGCGACATTCAGAAGTTCAACTTCGACACCGCGTTCCTCACCGCCAAATACACCTCCGACGCCTGGATAGGTGCGGCCAAATACCGGTTCTACGGGCGAGCCTACCCGTATCAATACACCAACAATGTCGGTGATGTTCAGTTCGCCGAGGCGGCATGGATTGGTTACAAATTCAATCCCGACCAGCAGGTGCAGGTAGGCCTCAATCAGGTGCCCTTCGGTTTGCAGCCGTACTTCGGCAGTACGTTCTACGAGACCCTGGGCAACGTGATCGGCGTGGAGGACCTGGAAGAGATCGGCGCCAAGTACATCCAGCAAAGCGGCGACTGGAATATTCAGGCCGGTTACTACCTGCGCCCTGCCTGGCAAGGCAAAGGCACCAGCAATGGTGCGACCTACTCCAGCGTCGTGTCCGAGGCCGACAGTTACGTCAACGATGGCAGCAATAATCAGGAACGCAACACCGTGGTGCTGCGCGTGGCCAAGGCGCTGGACCTGGGGCCATGGAAATCCGAAGTCGGGGTTTCTGGTCTGACCTCGACACTGGAGAACCGTGACACTAATGACGATGGCCGACGCAACGCCGTGGCCGTGCACTACCTGGGCAAAAATGGCCCGTGGGGCGTGCAACTGCAAGCCGCACGTCAGCAGATGTCGCCACGCAACCCCGGCAGCGACGAACTGGTGACGCTCGGTGGCTACGATGGCACCTACAACGTCGCCAGTCGCGGCAACCTGTACGTCGCCGATGCAAGCTACGACGTCGCAGGCAAGTTCCTGTTCGATCAGATCAGCGGCGTCAAGCTGTACGCCAACTACAGCGCCTTCGACAAATCCGCCAGCGACTTCAAAACGTCGCAGCGGATGATCCTTGGGGCCTCGTTCTCATTCAGCAAACTATGGATCGCCACGGAATGGCTGCACGGCAAGAACGACCCGTACATCGGCGGCAGCAGCTACACCCAGAGCCTCGGCGCTGGCGGCAGCGACCAGTGGGAGAATCAGTTGTATACCAATATCGGGTATTACTTTTGAGGTGGGGTGTTTCAAGGGCTTGTGATCAGGGTGATACATAAGTCCGTTTTTGATTCTGGCCGAAGGCAATGGGAGTGAACCGCGCGACGCTTCGCTTGTTCAAGAAAGGACAGGTATATTCATCGAAAATCCATCGTCTGAACTACCGTCTTCGCGAACAAGTTCGCTCCCACGCCCTACGGGCAGAAGCTTGAAGGGCACGTTCTCTTTGCGCTTATAGGGACCTCTTTATTGCGAAATCCCAATCATCAAAATGCGCGAACTCATGCAGTACAGGTAACGTATCAACAGGGTCGATAGCCAGCTCGTAAATCAGACGGGGGCACTCGCCATTCGACTCATCAAAGCCCGCTATGCTTATTGAATAAAGCCCTTGAGAAACGTCAAGGTAATCGGCGTTTCCAAGGCCTCGATGGCGCTGCTCTCTGAAATTCAAAAAGAACTCGGGGTCCCAGTCCATGAGCGCGTACAGATCGGCAACAATCAGCAGACCAGACTCGACCCTCAACGGTATGCCGCTGTGCAGAAAAACTCTGTCAGAGTGCTCAACAAGTGGACGATCGCCCACGCCACGCAGCCTGAACAGATAGTGCTCTTCGGGGATCTCGTACATCGGTAGAACAACGCCACTCTGCACAGCAAGGCGCCCTACTTCGCGCTCCGCGATGAAGAACGTAAACAGATCATCTACGCCTGGACAGAATTGCGCGGCAAATCGGCTCAGCACCAGAGGATCGAAGATGGCGGCACCGGAAATGAAGGCTTCGATTTTTGCCCGAGTTTTCATGCATCTATCCGAAAGAAGTAGCGGCAAGTGCCGCACGGCTGGAAATCAGAGAAATTCTGGGCTAGAGCTCATGGTTATACATAAACCTGACCGACTACGAAGAACGCCTTCTGCCCGCAGGGCTGCAGGCGCTTGCGGGGGTTACTACGGCTGCGATGGGCAGCGAAGCTGTCGATCTGTTCCACTCCACACCCAGCCATAATCAAAAACGGACTCGTTGCTAACGGATAAAGGGCTCGTGCGGGAATTCACCGCGAACGTAACTTTCGAGTAATCCATTCACCCATGAAGCAGGTGCCTCGACTGCCATGTGGTGTGCAATCAAACCGACGTCATCAGAGACGTACCCTGCAAGATCAGCGTTTCTTGAAATTGAAAACACTTCCTTGAATGCATGCTCCCTGAGCCGGGTAATGCCCTCAGTCATTTCAGGAGTCAGGGGCGTTGCCAGTAAAGCAGCATGATGGCTGGTCCAAAGCTGATCAAAGCCTTCGTCCTCTCTGCCATCAAGCACGCTGTCCCAGTCGGATTCACTGGCACACAGCTTTTCAAAAAAAGACGTTGAGGAGAGTAGACGCCATACATCGCTCATAAGATATTCCCTTCACCTGGCCTTATCCCGCGCACAGCTTAACGGGTCAACGCGACAAAAGATCAGGTGCACGCACCTGTTGGCTGTTTTACGTCGACTGGTTAATATCCAGCGTCCCAGCCCGAGTTCCAGGCAAGAGAATGACCGAATACCGCTACACCGAAGCGGAGCGCATCCAACAGTTGCAACTGCTTGAACAAGGTCTTGTCGCACTGCTTCCTGTTTCTATGCAGTTGGGTCTTGCTCAAACGCCTCATTATCAGGAAGCGCTTTGCCAGGCAAGATTTCTGATGGAAACCGGTTTCACTCAAACAGACCTCACTCGCCTGTCGCGCTCGGTTCCAGATGCAGTTTCACGGGGGCGGGACTGGGAATCACAGTACCTCATTCAAAAGCCAGACGGCTCGTGGGGTTGGCAAGAATGGTTTTTGGAACTGGAGTCGCGGCTTGCTCCTGTAATGAAGTCGGCTGAAGCGTTGCGCATGCTTGGGTATTATTAAGTCATGGAAGAGCAGGCAAGGCAGGCGGTGAAGAGTCAGACCGTGAAGCGTTGTAGTGAGGTTTTGATGGCGCTGGCAGGCACAACGCTCGGACGTCTTACACCTGTTCAATTCGCCTGCCAAGGAAATGAGTGGCGCGCTGTGCACCCGGAACGATACATCAGCTATCCGTACTCTCTCCCGATATCACGCCCTTACCGACGGCCAAAACGCACGGCATCGGTCTATCGTCTGATGGCAGATCCGGGCGCGCTGAGTATGCAGTTCGTTCGCACAGAGCGAAAGACCAAGGGCCGATCACCTCGGAGCATTGCTCAACGCATCACCCGCCCCAAAGCCTTCTGCCACTCCTGATACACACCCTCCAGATCCCTGCCGGGAACGGGGTCGAAGCGTTCGCGCTGTCTTTCCAGTGCTTGCAGGTCGGCGGCGTCATTCCAGAGGCCGAGGGCTTTGCCTGCCAGGTGTGCGGCGCCCAGTGCCGAGACTTCCGGTGACAGGCTGCGGATGACCGGACGTTGCAGCAGGTCGGCGAGAAATTGCATGAGCCAGCGGTTGCGGGTCGCTCCGCCGTCTACCCAAAGCTCCTTGAGCGGGCTGCCGATGTCGGCCTGCATGGCGTCGAACACATCGCGAATCTGATAGCCGATGGACTCCAGAGCCGCGCGCATGATGTGTGCGCCAGAACTGCCTTCCGTCAGGCCGCAAATCAGCCCTCGGGCGCCGGCCTGCCAGTGTGGCGCGCCCAGACCGGATAGCGCCGGCACAAAGTAGACGCCGCCATTGTCGGTCAATTGCGCGGCCTGTTCGCTCAGGGCATCTATGGATTCGCCGGCCACCAGCCGCGCAGCCCATTGCACCGCAGCGCCGGTGTGCACAATGTTGCCTTCCATTGCATAGGTCGACGTTGCGCCATCGTGCCAGGCCAGTGTAGTCGACAGGCCGTGGCGAGAAGCAATGGGCCCGGCCATTGGCGTCATTAATGAAGAACCGGTCCCGAGCGTGGCCTTGACCAGTCCGGGAGCGAAACCGCCCTGCCCGTACAGCGCCGCATGCGAATCGCCGATCATCGACAGAATCGGAATGCCGGCGTCGAGCCCGCCGACCGCCACGGTATGAGCAAAAAGGCCTGCGCTGGGTTGAATGGTGGCCAGCGCAGCGGCTGGGATTGAAAACAGCTCAAGCAATTGCGGGTCCCAGTCGCAGCTCTGCAGGTTGAACAGCTGGGTACGGGCTGCGTTGGAGTAGTCGGTGGCAAACACCTTTCCGCCACTGAGTTTCCAGAGCAGCCAACTGTCGACTGTTCCCAGGCAGATGTCTCCCGCCGCTGCGCGAGCGTGACCGTCGTCCAGATGATCGAGAATCCAGCGCATTTTGCCTGCGGAAAACATCGGGTCGAGGGCCAACCCGGTCTTGCCCAGAATCATGGCTTCGTGGCCTTGGGCGTGCAGTTCATTGCACAGCGGCAACGAACGGCGGCACTGCCAACTGATGCACGGCGACAAGGGTGCCCCGCTGGCCCGGTCCCACGCCACCACCGACTCACGCTGATTGCTGATGGCCAGCGCGCTGATCGGCCGCTGTAAACCAGTCATGCAGTCTGCAATCGCCTCAAGCGTGGCTTGCCAGATCAGCAGCGGGTCCTGTTCCGAATAACCGGCTTGCGGGTGGCTGATGCTCAAAGGCCGCGAGCCACGGGCGACGACTTGCCCCAATGGGTTGACCAGCACGGCCTTGGCATTGCTGGTGCCTTCATCGATGGCCAGAATCAGCGGGGAGTGTTCGTTCATGTTCTGAGTACTCGACATACAGAAATACCCCTAACGCAAACGTTCAGCCGCCGCGACAATGCCGTCCGCATCAATGCCATGCAAGGCACGAGTCGGCTCACGGGCACCCGCTGCTGCGTATTCGCCATCACCGATGCCAAGGCGAATCAGGGTGATACCCAGTGCGTTCTCGGCCAGCAATTCGGCCACCAGGCTGCCAAGCCCGCCGTTGATATTATGTTCTTCGACGGTAATCACCCCGCGACTGCCGCTCAGGGCGCTGAGCAGCGCATCACGTTGCAGCGGACGAATCGAAGACAGGTTGATGACCTGCGCGTCGAGCCCCTGCTCCGCCAGCCGCGCCGCAGCGTCGACCGCCTCATGCACCACCGAACCCAGTGCGACGATGGTCAGGTCTGAACCACGGCGCAGGATATCCACTTTTCCGGGCGCGAAGCGATAGCCGGGGTCATGCAGTTCACGCAGCGGCTTGCCGTCGAGGCGGATGTACACCGGGCCGTGATAACGCAGCGCGTAATCGATGATCTGCCGGCACTCCAACGGGTCGGACGGGGCAAAAATCTGCACGTTGCCAAAGCCGCGCATGACCGAAATGTCGTCCAGACAATGATGGGTGCTGGCCAGCGGCCCATAACTGGTGCCTGAATTGAGACCGAACATTTTGACGTTGGCCTGGTTGTAGCACACGTCGACCTTGACCTGTTCATTGGCCCGGGAAATCAGGAACGGCGCGGCGTTGCAGGTGGCAGCTATCTTGCCGCCCAGCGCCAGCCCGGCGGCGACGCCCACCAGCGACTGTTCGGCAATCCCGACGTTGATGACCCGCTCCGGGAAGCGCTGCATGAAGGGGGCGATCTTGGCGGTAGAGGTCGAGTCGCTGACCACCGGCACCAGGTCCAGGCCTTCTTCGACGGCAGCGATAAAGGCTTCCACCATGACACTGGCAAAATGTTCACTCGCCATGATTCAACTCCTCCAGCGCTGCGCTGACTTCGTCGCCTTTGGGCACCCGATGGTGCCATTCGGGCCGAGCTTCGATGAACGAAACGCCTTTGCCCTTGATGGTGTGGGCAATCAGCACCTGAGGCGCACCCTTACGCGTCTGCATCTGCTCCAGGGTGCTGACCAGTTGTTCGACGTCGTTTCCGTCGCACTCGCTGACCGCAAAGCCGAACGCGGCCCATTTTACGTCGAGCGGGTCCAGCGGCATGATCTCTGCGGTCAAACCCGCCAGCTGCAGTTTGTTCTTGTCGACGATCACGAACAGGTTGTCCAGGCCGTACTTGGCGGCTGCCATCGCCGCCTCCCAGTTCGAGCCTTCCGCCAGTTCGCCATCGCCGGTCAGCACGTAAATTCGCTTGTTGCTCCCGGACATTTTCGCCGCCAGCGCCAGGCCCACCGCAACCGGCAGGCCGTGACCCAGCGCGCCGGTATTGAGTTCGATGCCTGGCGTCTTCTGCCGCACCGGGTGGCCCGGCAGGTGCGAATTGAAGTGCTGATATTCAGGCAGCCACGCTTCGGGAATGTAACCGGCCTGGGCCAGACAGCAATACAACCCGCCGACCCCGTGGCCTTTGCTCTGGATGTAGATATCCCGCGCCGGATCTTCGATGCGCTCGGGGCTGATGTCGAGAATCCGGAAATACAACGTGGCGAGGATGTCGGTTTCCGAAAGATCAGCCCCCGTGTGCCCTCCCGCGGGCGATCCGGCGTTCAGGGTGATGACATTGCGTCTGATCAGGCGTGCCTGTTCTTTGATCTGCTGGGCATCGTAGCGGAAGGCATTCATGGAGCGGCTCCTGTGGGGCTGGCCACGCGGCGAATATTTATTGTTATGTAAAGCTCTTGAATATTTATTCAGCGCTGAAAATATATTTATATTTAGACGCTGATCGTCTTGCAGGTCAAGCAGACCCGACGCGGAAACACAAAAAAGAATGCCGATAGGCCTTTTGAAGAACGTGTGGAATTACCAACGCAGGCTTCTACCGAGGGGTTTTCAGGGCAGAAAAGCGTTCACTGATCGAAAGTGAAGAAAATTAAACCGCTTGACTTTATCGCGCCACGGCTGGAATCTGAATTAACAGTCAGGCATGCATATATATTCAAGCAGCCAGAAAAACTCCTACAAGAATAAATCCGGAGAACCCTATGGACGCCAAAGCGCCAGTGCATCAGGCCGTCAAGCCGCAGAGCCGTGGGGGGTTGCTCAAGCTGCTGCCCAATAACATCGGTGGCCCGCTGATCGGCCTCGCGTTGCTGGTGCTGGTCTTCTCCTTCAGCTCCGAATTCTTCTTCACCCTGCGCAACGGCCTGAACATTCTTGATCAGGTAACGGTGCTGGGCATTCTCGCCATCGGCATGACTGCGGTGATCGTCATCGGCGGCATTGACCTGTCAGTCGGTTCGGTACTGGCTTTTTCGATGATGATGCTCGGCTGGCTGTATCAGGATCAAGGCCTGGCGCTGGGCCTGGCGATCCCGGTGGCCATCGCGACCGGCATGCTCGCAGGCCTGGTGTCCGGCTTGTTGATTACCTACGCCCGACTGCCCGCCTTCATCGCCACGCTGACCATGATGTCGGTCGCCCGCGGCCTGGCGAACATTCTCACCGAGGGCCGGCAGATCGTCGGTTATCCCGAGTGGTTCACCAGCCTGGCCACGGTGCGTCATTTCGGCTTCTTATCGGCTACGGTCGGGCTGTTTCTGGTCATGCTGGTGGTGGCCTGGGTGTTCCTGCGCTTTCGGGCCGGCGGTCGCAACCTGTACGCCATTGGTGGCAGCCCTGAAGTGGCGCGGCTGTCGGGGATCAAGGTGCGCGCCATCACCTTGTGGGTGTACGCCATCAGCGGTGCGCTGGCCGGTATAGCCGCCGTGACCATGGCCGCCCGCCTCGACTCCTCGCAACCCAGTGCCGGGCTGACGCTGGAACTGGACGCTATCGCCGCGGTGGTCATCGGCGGTGCCAGCCTCAGCGGCGGTGTCGGCAGCGTCGGCGGCACGCTGGTCGGTGTGCTGATCATCGGCGTGCTGCGCAACGGCCTCAACCTGCTTGGTGTTTCGCCTTTCATTCAACAAGTGGTCATAGGCGTGGTCATTGCCCTTGCTGTGACCATTGATACCTTGCGTCGCCGTTCCAACAGTGCTCATTAAGAAGCTGTGCCGTTTTGCGCTTGACCGATGTTGACATCCCCAACAATAAAATCAGGAGTCACCGCCATGTTCATGACCAAAAAACTGCTGCTCGCCACGGCTCTGGCCGCCGCCACCCTCACCACCGCAGGTTCGACCTGGGCCAAAGAGCTGACCATCGGCCTGGCCGTGGCCAATCTGCAGGCTGACTTCTTCAACCAGATCAAACAGTCGGTCGAAGCCGAAGGCAAAGCCCGCGGGGTGAAGATCATCACCGTTGACGCACAGGGCAACTCCTCGACTCAGGTCAGCCAGATCGAAGACCTGATCACCCGTCAGATCGACGCGCTGATCTACATTCCGGCTGGCGCCACTGCCGCTGGTGTGCCGGTCAAAGCCGCCAAGGCGGCGGGGATTCCGGTGATTGCCGTGGACCGCAACGCGCCTGACGCACCCGGCGATACATTTATTGCCAGCGACAGCGTTGCCGGTGCGCGCACGCTTGCCGAATACGTCGGCAAAGTGACGGGCGGCAAAGGCCGCATCGCCATCCTTCAAGGGCAGTTGGGCACCACGCCGGAAAACGACCGCGCCAAAGGTTTCAAGGAAGGCCTGAAAGGCTTCCCCGACCTGAAAGTCGTCGCCGAACAGCCTGCCGAGTGGGCGCAGGACAAAGGCTTTGCAGTCGCTCAGGACCTGTTGCAGCGTGACCCGAACATCACCGTGTTCTTCGGCCGCGCCGATGCCATGGCGTTGGGTGCCGCGCAGGCAGTGAAGGTGGCCAATCTGGGGCAGCCGGTGGTGGTGGTCGGCTTCGACGGTGACGTGGCGGGTCTCAAGGCCGTGAACAGCGGCGTGCTGCAAGCGACCATGACCCAGCAGACGCAGAAAATGGGCCGCATGGCCGTTGCCTCTGCGCTGGACCTCAAGGCTGGCAAAGCCGTACCCAAGGAACAACTGCTCGAAACCGTGCTGACCACCAAAGACAACGTCGCGCCTTTCCTGCAACAGCATCCTTGAGCCAGGGAGTTCGCCATGCATGCTGTTCTGGATAACCCGACGCCCCACAACCCTGAGGTCCCACCTGCGGCGGTGCTGTGCCTGCGCAACATCGGCAAGTCCTACGGCCCGGTGCAGGTGCTGTCGCAGATCAACGTCGATGTGCGGCCGGGCGAAGTGCTCGCCCTGCTCGGCGAAAACGGCGCAGGCAAATCGACCCTGTCGTCGATTATCGCGGGCCTGGTGCAGCCTGAGACGGGAGGCTCCATGAGCTGGCTCGGCGAGGATTACGCGCCCGCCTCGCCGGGTGCGGCGCTGGGTGCCGGTATCGGCCTGATCCATCAGGAAATTCGCCTGCTGGCGCAGTTGTCGATTGCCGAGAACATCTTTGTCGGGCGGCTGCCGATGCGCCACGGCAAGGTTGACCGCGACTACATGCAAGCGCAGGCGCAAAAACAGCTGGAACGCCTCGGCCTGAATGTGCCGGCGTCGCGCAAGGTCGAGGGCCTGAGCGTGGCCGCGCAGCAACTGGTCGAGATCGCCAAAGCCCTGACCCTGAACGCACGCCTGCTGATTCTCGACGAACCCACGGCGGCCCTTGGCGGTGAAGAAACCGAGCTGCTGTTTCAGCAGGTCGAGCGCCTTAAAGCGGAGGGCGTGTCGTTCATCTACATCAGCCATCGTCTGGAGGAAATCGCGCGGATCGCCGACCGTATTCTGGTGCTGCGCGATGGTCGCCAGATCGCGCTGCATGCCACGGCTCAAGTGCCGGTGCGTGAACTGGTCGAGCAAATGGTCGGGCGCAGTCTGGAGCGCATATTCCCTGCCCTTCAGGCCCCGCAGGATCGCGTGATGCTGCAGGTCAAGGACCTGACCTGCCGCGAGTTCGCCCTGCACGGCATCGACTTCAGCGTGCGCGCCGGAGAAGTGTTCGGCATCGCCGGCGTAGTCGGCGCAGGCCGTACCGAACTGATCCGGGTGATTGCCGGCGCAGCCCGGGATATTCAGGGCCACATGCAGCTGGATGGCGAAACCGTTCACCTGCGCTCGCCTTCGCAAGCGATTCAGGCAGGCGTGGTGCTGGTGCCGGAAGACCGCAAACAACAAGGCGTGGTGGTCGAGCACCGGATTGAAGACAACCTGGTCTACGGCAACACCGACCTGCTGCACAGCGGTAACTGGGTATTGCCAAAAGGGCTGCACGAGTTTGCCCGCAACGCCATTTCGCGCCTCGGCGTGAAAGGTGCGCCCGAGCAGCGCATCGACAGCCTGTCCGGTGGTAATCAGCAGAAAGTCATCATCGCCAAATGGCTGGCCCGCAACCCCAAGGTGTTCATTCTCGACGAGCCGACCCGAGGCATAGACGTCGGTGCGCGGGCCGCAATCTACGAGGTGATCGCCGAACTGGCAGCCACCGGCATGGCCGTGATCGTGGTCAGTTCCGACCTCGACGAAGTGCTGGGCCTGTCGCACCGGGTCATGGTCATGAGCCGTGGCAGGCAGATGGGCATCCTTGAACGTGGCGAAGCGACACCGGTGTCAGTCATGGAAATGGCCACCGCCTGAGTGCAAACACACTGATTACGTGGAGAGCAACATGCGACTTTTTCGACTTGATGGTCAGGTGGCCTTTGTGACCGGCGCTGGCAGCGGTATCGGTCAGGCCATTGCTGTCGGCCTTGCCGAGGCCGGGGCGGACGTGGCATGTTTTGACTTGCCGGGCAGCACAGGCATCGGCAGCACCGTAGAGCGCATCAACGCACTGGGCCGACGCGCCCTTGCCCTGCAAGGCACCGTCACCGACCGCGCGACGCTGGATGCCGCCATCGCGCGCACCGAAACCGAACTGGGCGCGCTCAGCGTCGCCGTCAACTGCGCCGGCATCGCCAACGCCCAGGCCGCCGAAGAGCTGGAGCTGCAACGCTGGCAGACCATGCTCGACATCAACCTGACCGGCATCTTTCTCAGTTGCCAGGCCCAGGCGGCAGTCATGCTGCCGCGTGGCAAAGGCGCCATCGTCAACATCGCCTCGATGTCCGGCAGCATCGTCAATCGCGGGCTGCTGCAAGCGCACTACAACGCCTCGAAAGCAGGCGTCATCCACCTGAGCAAAAGCCTGGCGATGGAGTGGGCGAACAAGGGCTTGCGGGTCAACTGCATCAGCCCCGGCTACACCGCCACACCCATGAATTCACGCCCGGAAGTGGCCGAGCAAGTGAAAATATTCGAGCAGACCACGCCCATGGGGCGCATGGCCAGCGTCGACGAAATGGTCGGCCCGGCAATCTTTCTGGCCAGTCAGGCCTCTTCATTCTGCACCGGCGTCGACCTGCTGGTGGACGGCGGCTTCGTCTGCTGGTGAGCCCGTCCTGCCCATCACTGGAGCACACCCATGTATCAACGTTTTAGCGGCAAAACCGTGGTTATCACCGGTGCCTGCCGAGGCATCGGCGCAGGCATCGCCGAGCGCTTCGCTCAGGAAGGCGCCAACCTGGTGCTGGCCTCCAACGACCTCGAACGAGTGACGTTCACCTCCGAACAACTGGCCAGCGAATACTCTGTCAACAGCCTGGCACTTGGCATCGACGTCACCGACGAGGCCGACATCCAGCGCCTCTACCAGAGCGCCCACGAGCGCTTCGGCAGCATCGATGTGTCGGTGCAAAACGCCGGCATCATCACCATCGACCATTGCGAAAGCATGCCCCGCGCAGACTTCGACAAGGTCCTGCAGGTCAACACCACCGGCGTCTGGCTCGGCTGCCGCGAAGCCGCCCGCTATATGGTCAAACAAGGCAGCGGGCGGTTGATCAACACCTCGTCAGGCCAGGGCCGCCAAGGCTTCATCTACACTCCCCATTACGCCGCGAGCAAGATGGGCGTGATCGGCATCACCCAAAGCCTTGCGCTGGAACTGGCGCGGCACAACATCACGGTGAATGCCTTCTGCCCCGGCATCATCGAAAGTGAAATGTGGGACTACAACGACCGCGTCTGGGGCGAAATACTCAGCACCGACGAAAAACGCTATGCCAAAGGCGAACTGATGGCCGAGTGGGTCCGCAACATCCCCATGCGCCGCGCCGGCAAACCCTCGGACGTCGCCGGGCTGGTCGCCTTTCTGGCCTCGGACGACGCCGCCTACCTGACCGGCCAGGCGATCAACATCGATGGCGGGCTGATCATGTCCTGACCGCGATGGCAGGCACGACCCGCTGCCAGTTTGGTATCCTCGCCGCCACTTGGGATATCGCTATCATTTTTTGGGGCCTGCATGAGCCAGATCGAAGAACAACGGCTGATGAGCAAAATCGCCAGCCTCTACTATGAAGAAGGACTCAAACAGTCCGAGATTTCCACCCGGCTCGACCTGTCCCAATCCTTCATCAGCCGCGCCCTGCGCCGCGCCTTGCAGGAAGGCGTGGTGAAAATCACCGTCATGCGCCCGCAAGGCCTGCATCTGGAGCTCGAAAGCCGCTTACAAAACATGTACGGCATACGCCAGGTGATCGTCGTCGAAGCCACCGAGCCGGACGACGAAGAAAGCATCAAACAAGCCATCGGCTCTGCCGCCGCGCATTACCTGGAAACCAGCCTCAGCGCCCAGGACCACATCGGCATCTCCTCGTGGAGCAGCACCATCCGCGCGATGGTCAGCCACATGCACCCCCAGCCGGGCAAACAGAGCGCCCAGGAAGTCGTGCAACTGCTCGGCGGCGTCGGCAACAAAGGCGCCTTCGAAGCCACCCTGCTGACCCAACGCCTGGCCACCCTGCTCAACTGCCCCGCCTTCCTCCTGCCGTCGCAGAGCATCGAACAGTCGGTGGAAAGCAAACAACGCATCGTCGAAATGGAAGAAGTCAAAGAAGTCCTCCACCGCTTCGACAGCATCACCCTCGCCATCGTCGGCATCGGCGAACTCGAACCCTCACAACTGCTGCGCAACAGCGGCAACTACTACACCGAAGACATGCTGCGCGTGCTCGCTGAGCGTGGGGCGGTTGGGGATATCTGCTTGCGGTACTTTGATGCGCAGGGGAAACCGGTGCTGGAAGAGGATGAGGAGTGTGTAGTGTCGATGGGGTTGGGTAAGTTGCGGTCGATTAATCGGGTGCTGGGGTTGGCTGGAGGGGTGAGGAAGGTGCAGGCGATCAAGGGGGCGTTGTTGGGGGGATATCTGGATGTGTTGATTACGGATGTGGGGACTGCGCGGGGGTTGGGGGGGTGAAGGATGAGGTGGTCTCCAGCGTCTCAGGCGAATACCGACGCCGGATAGGTCAGAAGTGACGCTGGAGGCTTTGCCCAATGAATGATGCCTCCAGAAAGAAGCAACGCACTTGGCGAGGCAGTGATTAAAGCGATAGACCAGCTGGGGGTGTCAGAAATTTTGTGTTTGGGCATAACATGAGTAAGAGGTGCATGTATGCCAACCAAAAAGAAACCCGAGCTGCGGAAGCTCCCTGCAAT
>NZ_LGLN01000067.1:65179-108249 GCF_001293775.1 Pseudomonas syringae pv. cilantro | reverse complement strand
ACACAAAAAATCTGACAGTCCCGACCAGCTAGAAACAGCTTGACAATTTAAACTACGCGCCAACCAAGCTATTAAGCGATGAGAAATAAATCTACTTTTTCATAACTCTTATAAAACCAAATGCAATTTATCACTGACATCGCACCGCCAAAGCACTACATTTGAAGCGCGTCTCAACTTATTCTCGCTCATACCGGAAACCTACATGACTCAGTCAAGCCGTCCCTTCTTGGTAGTCTATATTGTCTGGCACCCTGACTTCGCTGACGGAGCTGTGATCGCTGAGCTTCTTCGACAGCATTTTCGTAGGCAGCTGTACGAAAATATCGCTGGGGGTACTGGCCTAAGTGTAATTTACCGATACGCTGTGATGCCCGATTCCACTCAGCCTCTGCCGATTAACCTGGAAGATGCGGACACCGCTGCGATTGTGGTACTTGCAGACAACAATCTAGTAGGCGATGCTGCCTGGACAAGCTATGTACGCGAACTTTGTAATTGTACTGAAGCAGCAGGTTTAGGAACGAGAGTTTTCCCCGTAGAAATTGATAACAACGTGCTAGGGCGGCTAGGAACAGATGAACAAGCGTTGCTCTGGGCACGCTGGGATGGAACTCTAGCAGAGCGTGGACGTCGGTTGACGGTATCATTGACATACGCATTTTGCCGTCTACTGAGGCATTACCTAGAGCGCCTCACGCGCCCAGAAGAGGAAGAGGCGGCACTTGAAGCCTATCTACAGAAGGTACAGATATTTCTTAGCCATTCAAAGCACGACGAGCATGGCGAAGAAATTGCCCGAAATGTGAGAAGCAGACTTCACACTACGCCAGGGATGGACAGTTTCTTTGACGTCTACGACATTCCCGCAGGGCTTCACTTTCAGAAAGTGCTATTTCACAAGGTACGTGTGAGTGCCATGGTTGCTATACATACTGACTCCTACTCATCGCGTGAATGGTGTCGTAAAGAGATTATTGAGGCTAAGCGTTGGCACGTACCCCTTGTAGTCGCTAACAGTCTCAATGACATCGACGAGCGCGGCTTCCCATACATGGGCAACGTGCCGGTCGTGAGGCTGGAACCGAACGGTGTTGATCGTATTGACTACGTAATTGCACGACTACTTGACGAAGTTCTTAAAAATTTTTTATGGCGGTGCCGTATCAAACTCGAACAAGCTGATGGAATCCCTAATCCTGATGTGATCTTTGTGCCCAGACCACCGGAACTTATTTCATTAGCAAACCTCCCACCTGAATCGGATGTGCCAAGTCCGATAATTGTCTATCCAGACCCGCCGCTCAGCTCTGAAGAGGAACGGCTTTTCGCGGCCATAGCGCCAAGGGTACAGCTACGCAGTCTAACAGAATGGAAAGCGGGAGCTGTACGATGAGCTATCAAGAAATTCTCGGACAAAAGACCATTGCCATCTCTATTTCGGAAAGCCGAGATATGCCAATATTAGGCCTCTGCGACGAGCATCTTCGAGATGCTATGACAGAAATAGCACGTCATCTCCTCGCGCTCGGGGCGAGGCTAAATTATGGCGGAGATCTACGAAAAAACGGATTCAGCGACTTATTATTTGAGCTAGTAGCCCGACATCGTAGAGATGCTGATGAAAATGACAAACGTCCCGCAGTAACAAGCTTTCTAGCGTGGCCAGTACACATTCAGCTGACAGCGTCCGAACTGCGTACTCAAATTGCGGATATTGAAGACATTGCGGAGCTAGTTTGCCTTAAAGTTGACGGAAGCCCGCTATCTATGGATGAACGCGGCAGCCTTCAATGTCATGCGCCTATAAAAAAAGATTGGGAATACGGACTAACGTCTATGCGTAGCACTATTATGGAAAACTCCAACGCTAGCATTTCCATGGGGGGGCGGATAGATACATACAAGGGGATGATGCCAGGCATCGCTGAGGAGGCGCTTTTTTCATTGAGGGCTGGACAGCCAACGTTTTTAGTCGGAGGTTTTGGAGGATGCACTCGGGATATCGCTGAAACCCTAGGCCTTATACCACCTCGCTTTACATCTAATGCAGCTTGGGCACATCGCACAAAATTCGTGGGATTTAATAGTGCAAGCCTCAACAATAGCCTGACAGATGAAGAAAATTCCATACTTGCATATACTCCACACGTAGACCAAGCAATAACTCTGATACTCCGAGGAATGATTCGCATGACTGCATCCTAGCGCGGCCACTAAATCACCGCGCACGATCAGAATGAACTTGTTTTTTGTACATGACGTGAGGCATGCAACTTAATCAACTCGTGCTTAGCGTTACCTTGTCACTTTTTACAGAATATCTTGACTTCGCAGCATCAAAATCGAAGGGGTCCCCCGCTAAAAAATTAAGCTGATGTTTTTTCTCGATAAAGGAAACTAGAGCTTGGGCATTCGCGGCCTCAAACGTTCGGTGAGCTCTACGATTCTCGTAACCCATATTTCGTAAAATCTCCAGCGGAACTTCAATAGCCGCAGAACCAAAATAGAAAAAATGATCCGATATAAGTACTGCATTAGTTCGAGTATCCGTTCTTATATTGTGCGGATTAGGCGATCCATCAGAATAGCTATGATGAGAGTTAAGTTGCTGCCAATCGCCATTAACTTTATGGTAAATGTTATCTCCGACGATCATTTTTTTACTACCGTTACGAATAGGTTTCTTGTCTCTATATGCAGGATTTTCCCAATACTCATCAAAAGTTATGGAGTCAGAAACTCTCATTGCAAATACACACCGGCTGGTGGCTTTTAGCCTTGAGCCGCCCATACCTATGATCCAGTCGTCCTTCCTGGCGACCCGTCTTATGTCAGGCTTACATGTGGCCAATGTGCAAATTTTGTGAAATGGATTTGGAGCAAATCCAAAATCCCTAGCGACGACATAGATATAAACTTTCGACATATCCTAGCACTCAGAATTAGCAGCAGAATTTACAGAAGAACGATCTGAGCCGTCCGGATTTTCAAAAGTATTCTCTTCACAATCAATAGATTTTTTAATACTACTAGAGTTCCAACCTACAATTGCAGATGCGTACTTTTCCAAACTTTTAGGTATATCTGAATCTTTACCACCCTGTTCGTAAACACCTACAATTCTTTTCCCTTGCGCATGCGCTTGGTCAATCTCCCAATTGACCCAAGGCCTCGTATGAGTTTCCTTGCCTATCAAAACGACTACAGTGGACGCCCAAGCAATTTTTATACGCAAAATGCGTCTTATAACCGATTCACTGACTAACCCTTGGTCCAATCGAGCCTGATTCGCAGGTTTAGCACGAATCGAACTATTACGAACATCCCAACCTTTTGAACCGAGTAGGCTGGTAAGCCGATCCACACCTGCATCATCCCGATGGTGGTGGCTGATGAACAAATGGCGCCGCTGTTCTGAAGTACTCATTCAACACATCCTTCCTTGATAGTTTATCTAAATCTTCAAAAAAAGCCTCTTTAAAAAACTTACGTCAACAGACAGCATTTTAACGGATAGGACTGTTATTTATAAAACCACGCAAAACTTTATGAGATAAAAACATAACTACTCGTGACAGAATATTGAGCTTGACTAGTCAGCCCGCTTTATAGAGAACACGTACCATGCCGAACTTCCGAGCATAACAAACACAGTATTTAGCCACAAGATATCAAAAATTGTTCCCGCAGTATTCAGACTACCCTAAAAATATAAGCTTTTCAGCATCCTGATCTACAAGTATTTTCCCGCCATTGCACTTGACAACCTGCCTCCACACCTCAAACCCGTTTAGTATTGCGCGCTGCCACTCGCCGAGAGATCTCTCACTAACCTCTAATAGCGATGTAACTCCTTTAATAGTGCGTAACAGCTTATAATCTATCTCATTAACACCATCCAACCAGTTATGCTCTTTTGCATAATCAAATACAAGAGCCACAACACCTTCATCCAAAACCTGTGCTCTACCGCCATCCTGAACCTCGTCAATTTCAGGAGAACTCTTACGTTTTCTTTTCATGAGCTTACGAATAACAGGTGACCAACCAAGTACCGCAACATATGCCAAATGAAAAACATCATGAAACCGGTAGCCATCAGGATCATTAGAATTATCCGTAAGACTATCGCCAACTTTCACACCATCGACGCACATTTGAATCTTCGTTTTACCGTCGATGAGAACCTCACTAAGCTCGATCTCAAATCGCCTAGGCAACCTCTCATGATCCGCATACTGTGCATCAAATATGACAGACCTAGTATCTTGCGGCCCCCAACGGCCTTTAGATTTTTCTAAATTTTGCCGAGCAACATCATCGAGCTTTAAGCCAAATTTTTCCGCAACATTCGCTATATACCATAACAGGTCGCCTAGCTCTTCGGAAACTCGCTCTTTAAATAGAAGATGTGAATCTCCATCCCTAAGGTGTTTTTTATACTCGCTAAGTAATTCACCTGTTTCACCTGCCAAACCTAGTAACGGCACTACCAAATCTGTCCCAGTATCCGCCAAACCCTTTCGCGACGGTATCCGATCAGTGACCTGCGCCTCTTTTTGATAACTATTAAAATCCATCACTCACCACCGCGACTTTTCATCAGAGGAAAAAAATCAGTCCTAAAGTTATTATCTGCATCACCCGTTTCGCTCAGATAAAAAGGATCCGCATCGATTTTAGAGTTTATACCCCACTTAGGTGGATACCATGGTCGCTCCAGAGTTCCAGTAGGGTGGAATTTTTGCTTTATACGAGTTCGTCCAGATATGCCTTCGATTTCTGGATGCGCTACTCGCGCATATTTATCCACCTCACAGAAAAGATTTTGACAATCTATCAACTGCAATCGGCGCCCCCATAATGACTCAAATTTAATGCCGAGACGCTCGAATTCTTTTTCTTGATTCTCAGCCATAAGCAATATAAGTTGCGAATCATTGAGGCCCGCACGATCTTTGAAGCATTTTTGCACCCCGTCTCGAGCACCAGGCCCAGGTATGACAAAGTCCATTTCAGAGAAGTTCGTAACCTCACTGTAATTAATATCCGTCACAAACTGATATGCTAAAAAATCTCCAATCGTAGGGTAACTCTTAAGCAATTCAAACGCAGCCTGCATGCAGTTTTGACGAGATAATTGGTCAGCAAGGTTGTCAGCCATCATGCGCTCTAGCAACCGAAGATGGTTTTGATGTTTGGCGGGATAGCCAAAAGTGGAACCGCCAGGTGGCATAATATATGCCGCAGAGTAAATCCTCCCTCCGGCTCTCATAGCTTCCTTCAGGACCTGATCATAGTGTTCAAACTTATAGCTTTTAAACGTGATCTCTCCGAAAGTATGTTCTAGCAGCCGCCAAGTTTCAATTTTATTAAAAATCTTAAACAGCAGCGTACGAAATAGCACTTCATCTGGAGAACTTGGAAGATCGTCGCGATATATTACATTTCTTATTAAATACTGACTTACACGATCTGATGCACGATACGCGTTTGTAAATTTATGAACGGAGATAATTGGGTCATCTGTCCACGGTTCTGGCCGTCTCTCTAGTCGTTGACGAAATACCTTTTGTCGCTCAGCAGCAAATTGCCAGTAAGCGTCGAAGACAGGACTCACTTTTATCGGGTGGAGGTGTGTAGGGATCACAGCCGCGCAGGATGCATCGAATGATGAGAAATTTTCTTTGATTTCGGCCTTCACTCTTTTATCTCTAAGGTTGACGAATCATACGCCCTATAATCAAATAAGAGGCGCCTACGAAAAACGATTCAAGAAGCTGAGGTCGTAGTTAAACGTCGGCACACGACACTAAAGTGCGCTTGAATGAGCGCACTGCTGCGCTTATTCAAGTCACCAGCAGAAATATCTATGTTCATAAAAATGCATCTGTAAATTTTAAAATCTTCATTTATCTATATTTTAGATTTTCATGATGGTTTTACCACCAAGTGCCTTTTGGCTGCAACCGCAACGGCATACCTAGTTACAAATTAGTAACATCGATAAAAGCGACCTGCCCGTAGAATAGCCGCATTTGGCGATGAGTGCTTACAAACAACCGCAATGAGAAAGAAAATTCTAAAAAATCAGAGCTTTCAACGCTACCTGCCACCCCCCTCAAGCGGCAAGGTTGCGGGAGCCATGCTGGGCGCCAAAATCGCTACTGGTGACCGGACATCTTTCACCCAGCTAACGGCCAGTCCGACCATCACGGCAAGAGCGACACTACCTATCATCCTATAGTACGTCTGTTCACGCTCAATCGAATGAATACGTTCGCTAAGCTCTTTATCGACGTCTTTCAGTTTTTTAGAAATACCTGCAAAAGATTGGAGTTCACCTCCAACGGCGGTGACAATCTCTGGATCTATTCCGAGTTGAATCTTGCCACTTTTTTTCAAGGCGGTTTTGCAGTCAAGGCCTGCAAACCATATGAGAAAAATAGACTGTCCTCGCTTCAGATGTATGGGTACTGGTCCCGAATTAAAGACGGCGAAAGTGAGTTGTCCTTTATAGCCAGGATCGACATGAAATCCAGAAACATTTACCAACCCTCGGAATTTTATTTTTGCTCTAACCGAAATAAAAGCAAGAGCATCATCAGGAATTAAAACAATTTCCTCGGTAACTAGAAACGCAAACTGTCCTGGCGGGATAGTAAATGCCTCACCATCCATCAGCCTACGAACGGTTACCGTCGTGGGATCGACCGTGTACTCATTAGGAGACACATAGATTTCAGAGCCTATTGCGAGGGTATATGCTGCGCAGCCAACCTTGCCAGGCGCGAACGGCTTTATAATATCGTTAAGTCGCTTATGTAAAGTTTCACCACTCCAAAATGCCCCACCATGATTAGTCATATATCAACTCCCTTGATAGCAATAACAAATACACAGGAGTATAACACATGCATAGAAATGCTTAAAATGCCCCCCCTCTCTATACTTTAACTCAATTTGAAACTCAAGAAAATCGAGTAAACTTTTTCGTACATTATAGACTCAAACTCTTTACAGTTTGAGAGTACCAGAGTTCAGAAAATCTTTAAGGCTGATATACACTCATGACGCACAAAAATATACGTCGCACTCGCCATACGGCGGTAGCACGACTACCGATCAGTGGCCGGAGGCCGCAGTCGTCAAAGGCAATCTAAGATCTCCAATATCTGGAAGACAGACACAATTTACGACTGGTAATAGCACTGAACTGGCTAGAACACGCTGAATTGATTAAAAATCAAAAGTGAGAATGATAAACTCACCCCCATGAAAAAGCCCAACCTTCTCAGACTGGGCTAAATCACTGAAAAATATGGTCGGGACGGAGTGATTCGAACACTCGACCCCTAGCACCCCATGCTAGTGCGCTACCGGACTGCGCTACGCCCCGACTAGGCGTGTATCTGTTTTGCAACCTGCGAAAACGTTGAGAAATATACCCTAAGCATTTGAATTTTGGAAGTATCTTGCTCGATTACGCCTTGAGCATGACCAGTACGTCTTCCAGTTCGGCAATCATCTCCCGAATCATCTGCTTGTACTGTTGGGTATCGTCCTTCGGTTCGCCGGCGGTGAGGCGCAAGCGGGCTCCGCCGATGGTGAAGCCCTGATCGTAGAGCAAACCGCGGATCTGGCGGATCATCAGTACGTCGAGGCGCTGATAATACCGGCGGTTTCCGCGTCGCTTGACGGGGTTGAGCTGAGGAAATTCCTGTTCCCAATAACGCAGAACGTGCGGTTTTACCGCGCAGAGCTCGCTTACCTCACCGATGGTGAAGTAGCGTTTGCCAGGGATCGGCGGTAGCTCGTCGTTATGACTTGGTTCCAGCATATGCCTCAACTCGGGCTTTCAACTTCTGCCCTGGACGAAAGGTGACAACACGGCGCGCCGTGATCGGAATTTCTTCTCCGGTCTTGGGATTTCTCCCAGGCCGTTGGCGCTTGTCTCGCAGGTCGAAATTGCCAAAACCTGACAACTTCACCTGCTCGTTATCTTCCAGAGCGTGCCTGATTTCTTCAAAAAACAGTTCGACCAGTTCCTTGGCTTCCCGTTTGTTCAGGCCCAGCTCTTCGTACAGACGTTCGGCCATCTCAGCTTTCGTCAGAGCCCCCATACGCTACTTCCTTAACGTGGCGTTTAACCTCTCCTCAAGCGAGGTGAGGATAGCAAGTGTCGTTGCGTTTACCTCATCGTCATTAAGAGTGCGCGATGGATGCTGCCAGGTCAAGCCGACTGCAAGGCTTTTTCTATGTGGATCAATGCCTTTACCCTGGTAAACATCAAATAACCTGAGGTCCGTGAGCCACTCGCCTGCATTTTCACGGATTACGTCCAGAACGGCACTGGCTGAAACGTCACGATCGGCCAGCAACGCCAGGTCGCGGCGCACTTCAGGAAAGCGCGACAGCTCGTGGAATTTCGGCAAACGACCTGTAGCAACTTCGGCCAGCACCAGCTCGAAAACGAACACCGGACGATCCAGACCCAGGGTTTTTGACAATTCCGGATGGATGGCACCCAGGAAGCCGACTTCACGACCGTCGCGCAAAATGCGCGCAGTCTGGCCAGGGTGCAAGGCTGGATGCTGACCCGGCGTGAAGGCGAATTCACCCAACGCACCGGCAAAGCCCAGAACCGCTTCGACATCGGCTTTGACGTCGAAGAAGTCAACGGCATCGCGACCTTGCGCCCAGCCTTCCGGCAGGCGGCTGCCGCATACCACGCCGGCGAGCATCGGCTCTTGCTTCAAGCCATCGAGTTGGCCGACGAAGCGCAGGCCGCTTTCGAACATGCGCACGCGATCCTGCTGACGGTTGAGGTTGTGCTGCAGCGCTTTGACCAGACCCGGCCACAACGAGGCGCGCATGGCGGCCATGTCGTTGGAGATCGGGTTGGCCAGCAGCAGTGGCTTGGCGCCCGGCGTGAACAGCTCGAACCACTTGGGGTCGATGAAGCTGTAAGTGATGGCTTCCTGATAGCCGCGCGCAACCAGCAGACGACGCAGCTCGGGCAGATCGCCTTTGGCTTCGGCGTTGGCTTGCGGGGCCAAACGGGCTTGCGGGTAACGAACCGGCAGGCGGTTGTAGCCGTAAAGACGCGCCAGTTCTTCGATCAGATCGACTTCAAGGCTGATGTCGAAACGATGACTTGGCACGTCGACACGCCACTGGCCGTCAGCTTCGGCAGACACTGTCAAACCAAGACCGGTCAGCAGGCGCTCGATCTCGGCGTTCTCGATAACCAGGCCAAGCATTTGCTCGACACGGCTGGCACGCAGCGTGACCGGCGCAATCGACGGCAGGTGCTGGTCGCTGACCACCTCGATCACAGGCCCGGCTTCGCCACCGGTGATGTCCAGCAGCAGGCCAGTGGCCCGCTCCATGGCTTCACGGGCCAATTGCCAGTCAACACCACGCTCGAAACGATGTGAGGCATCTGTGTGCAGGCCGTAGGAGCGCGCCTTGCCCGCCACCGAGATGGTGTCGAAGAACGCGCTTTCGAGGAAGATGTCGCGAGTACCGGCCGTTACGCCGCTGTGCTCGCCGCCCATCACGCCGGCGATGGCCAGTGCGCGCTGGTGGTCGGCGATGACCAGTGTGTCGGCACGCAGGCTGACTTCCTGGCCGTCGAGCAGAACGAGCTTCTCGCCCTCCTCGGCCATGCGTACGCGAATACCGCCGTTGATTTCAGCCAGATCGAACGCATGCAGAGGCTGGCCCAGCTCGAGCATCACGTAATTGGTGATGTCGACAGCGGCATCGATGCTGCGCACATCGGAACGACGCAGGCGCTCGACCATCCACAGCGGGGTCGGACGCGACAAGTCGACATTGCGGATTACGCGGCCCAGGTAACGCGGGCACGCCGCAGGAGCCAGCACTTCAACCGGACGCACTTCGTCGTGCACGGCGCTGACCGCTGCAATCTGCGGGCGGGTGACTTCGGCGGCATACAGCGCGCCGACTTCACGGGCCAGACCGGCAACCGACAGGCAATCGCCACGGTTCGGTGTCAGGTCGACCTCGATACTGGCGTCGTCCAGCCCCAGATAAACACGAATGTCCTGGCCAACCGGCGCATCAGCCGCCAGCTCCATCAGGCCATCATTGCCTTCACCGACCTGCAATTCGGCAGCGGAACACAGCATGCCGTTGGATTCGACGCCGCGCAGCTTGGCTTTCTTGATCTTGAAGTCGCCCGGCAGCTCGGCGCCAATCATGGCGAAAGGGATTTTCAGGCCCGGACGCACATTCGGCGCACCGCACACGACCTGAAAAGTTTCGCTGCCATTGCTGACCTGGCACACACGAAGCTTGTCGGCATCAGGGTGTTGCTCGGTGCTCAGCACCTCGCCCACCACGACCCCGGTGAAAACGCCGGCGGCCAGCGTCACGCTGTCAACCTCAAGACCGGCCATCGACAGACGAGCAACCAGCTCGTCGCGGGAAACCTGCGGGCTTACCCAGCCGCGCAGCCATTGTTCACTGAATTTCATCCTGCTCTCCTGAAAGGTTCGTTACGACTTAGCGAAATTGCGCGAGGAACCGCAAATCGTTGTCGAAGAACAGGCGCAAATCATTGACGCCGTAACGCAGCATGGCCAGACGTTCTACGCCCATGCCGAACGCGAAGCCCTGAAACTCTTCAGGATCGATGCCGGACATGCGCAGCACGTTCGGGTGAACCATGCCGCAGCCCATGACTTCCAGCCAGCCGGTCTGTTTGCAGACGCGGCAGCCTTTGCCACTGCACATCACGCATTCCATATCCACTTCAGCCGACGGCTCGGTGAACGGGAAATACGAAGGACGGAAGCGCACAGCCAGTTCTTTCTCGAAGAACACCCGCAGGAACTCTTCGATAGTGCCTTTCAGGTCGGCAAAATTGATGTCGCGGTCGACCAGCAGACCTTCGATCTGGTGGAACATCGGCGAGTGGGTGATATCGGAGTCGCTGCGGTACACACGGCCTGGGCAGACGATGCGGATCGGCGGCTGCTGCGATTCCATGGTGCGGACCTGTACCGGTGAGGTATGGGTGCGCAACAGCATGTTCGCATTGAAATAGAAGGTGTCATGCATCGACCGGGCCGGGTGATGGCCTGGGATGTTGAGCGCCTCGAAATTGTGGTAGTCGTCTTCGACTTCCGGGCCTTCGGCGATGCCGTAGCCAATGTGCGTGAAGAACTGTTCGATACGTTCCAGAGTGCGGGTAATCGGGTGCAGACCACCCGAGGTCTGGCCACGGCCCGGCAGGGTCACGTCGATGCATTCGGCGGCGAGTTTGGCAGTCAGTTCTGCCTGCTCGAACGACGCCTTGCGTGCATTGAGGACCTCTGTGACACGCTCCTTGGCAACATTGATCAGCGCGCCGACGTGCGGACGCTCTTCAGCCGGCAGGTTCCCCAGGGTCTTCATCACCTGAGTCAACTCGCCTTTCTTGCCGAGGTAGTGAACCCGGATTTGCTCCAGGGCATTGATATCTTCGGCGCTTTGCACAGCCTCAAGAGCTTGAGAGACCAGCGCGTCCAGGTTTTCCATGTACAGACTCCAGATACAAAATAGGGGAAGAGCTGAAGGCTCTTCCCCTATTTATGACGTTTAACACCGACCCCGGAAACCGGGGCCAGTGATTGTCGGGGACTTAGGCCAAAGTGGCTTTAGCTTTCTCGACAATCGCAGCAAACGCCGCTTTTTCGTTCACTGCCAGATCAGCCAGAACCTTACGGTCGATCTCGATGGACGCTTTTTTCAGGCCAGCAATGAAACGGCTGTAGGACAGACCGTTAACACGAGCACCAGCGTTGATACGAGCGATCCACAGAGCGCGGAACTGACGTTTTTTCTGACGACGGTCACGGTAGGCGTATTGGCCTGCCTTGATTACCGCTTGCTTGGCAACACGGAATACGCGTGAACGCGCGCCGTAGTAGCCTTTTGCAAGTTTCAGAATTTTTTTGTGACGCTTACGGGCAATGACGCCACGCTTTACACGAGCCATGAGTTACTTCCTCTATATCTTGATCAAAATTAACGAAGGCGCAGCATGCGCTCGACTTTTGCCACGTCAGACGGATGCAGCAAGCTGCTACCGCGCAGTTGACGCTTACGCTTTGTCGACATTTTGGTCAGGATGTGGCTCTTGAAAGCGTGTTTATGCTTGATGCCGTTAGCAGTTTTCAAAAACCGCTTAGCTGCACCACTTTTAGTCTTCATCTTTGGCATGTTCGGATACTCCGCATTCAGTTGATAAATATAACCGCAAGGCCTGCCGTGCCCTGGTGGTTATTTCTTCTTTTTCGGGGCGATGACCATGATCAGCTGGCGTCCTTCCATCTTAGGATGCTGTTCGACGGAACCGTATTCGAGCAGGTCACCTTCAACCCGCTTCAACAGCTCCATACCCAGCTCCTGGTGGGCCATCTCACGACCGCGGAATCTCAACGATACCTTGGCCCTGTCCCCGTCACTCAGGAAACGTACCAGGTTGCGTAGTTTTACCTGGTAATCCCCTTCCTCCGTCCCTGGACGAAACTTGATTTCTTTAACCTGGATCTGCTTCTGGTTTTTCTTCGCTGCAGCAACCTGTTTCTTCTTCTCGAAGATCGATTTGCCGTAATCCATCACACGGCAGACCGGAGGTACTGCGTCGGCAGAAATCTCTACCAGATCCAGCTTCGCCTCTTCGGCTATACGAAGCGCTTCATCAATCGAGACGATGCCAATCTGCTCGCCGTCAGCGCCAATTAAACGAACCTCGCGGGCCGAGATATTCTCATTGATCGGGGCCTTGGGTGCAGCTCGTTTATCTTGTCTCATTTCACGCTTAATAATAATTACTCCGTATCTTGGCGACCACGCCGGGAAACCGCTTGTGCGAGGAATTCAGCGAACTGGGCGACCGGCATCGAGCCAAGGTCAGCGCCTTCACGTGTACGCACAGCGACAGTTTGCATTTCAACTTCCCGATCTCCGATGACGAGGAGATAAGGAGCCTTGAGCAAAGTATGCTCACGGATTTTAAAGCCGATCTTTTCATTTCTCAAGTCGGACTTGGCACGAAACCCGCTTTCAGCCAGAGTTTTTTCCACTTCAAGGGCAAAATCGGCCTGTTTATCAGTGATATTCATGATCACTGCCTGGGTTGGCGCCAGCCAGGCTGGAAACGCGCCTTCGTAATGCTCGATCAGAATTCCGATGAAACGCTCGAACGACCCAAGAATTGCGCGGTGCAACATGACCGGATTCTTGCGACTGTTGTCTTCCGAAACGTACTCGGCACTCAGACGGACCGGCAGATTGAAGTCCAGCTGCAAGGTGCCACACTGCCATACCCGACCGAGACAATCCTTGAGGGAAAACTCGATTTTAGGCCCGTAGAACGCGCCCTCGCCCGGCTGCAGGTCGTAAGGCAGTCCTGCGCTGTCGAGTGCGGAAGCCAGCGCCAATTCGGCACGATCCCAGAGCTCGTCGGAGCCTACACGCTTTTCAGGGCGAGTGGACAATTTCAGTTCGATATCCTTGAAACCGAAATCGGCGTAGACATCCAGCGTCAACTTGATGAACGCAGCGGACTCAGCCTGCATTTGATCTTCGGTGCAGAAGATGTGCGCGTCGTCCTGAGTGAAACCACGTACGCGCATGATGCCGTGCAGGGCACCCGACGGCTCGTTACGGTGGCAGGCACCGAATTCGGCCAGACGCAGCGGCAGCTCGCGGTAGCTTTTCAGGCCCTGATTGAACACCTGCACGTGGCACGGGCAGTTCATTGGCTTGATGGCGTAGTCGCGGCTTTCGGACTGCGTGGTGAACATGTTGTCGGCGTAGTTGGCCCAGTGCCCGGATTTTTCCCAGAGCGAGCGATCGACCACTTGCGGGGTTTTGATCTCAAGGTAGCCATTTTCGCGCTGCACTTTGCGCATGTACTGCTCGAGCACCTGATACAGGGTCCAGCCCTGCGGGTGCCAGAACACCATGCCTGGCGCTTCTTCCTGGGTGTGGAACAGCCCGAGGCGCTTGCCGATCTTGCGATGGTCGCGCTTCTCGGCTTCTTCGATCCGCTGGATGTAAGCTGCCAGTTGCTTCTTGTCTGCCCAGGCGGTGCCGTAAACGCGCTGCAATTGCTCGTTCTTGGCATCGCCGCGCCAATAGGCACCCGACAGTTTGGTCAGCTTGAACGACTTCAGGAAGCGGGTGTTCGGCACGTGCGGACCGCGGCACATGTCGACGTATTCTTCGTGGTAATACAGGCCCATGGCCTGCTCATCCGGCATGCCTTCTACAAGGCGCAGCTTGTAGTCCTCGTGACGAGCGGTGAACACCTCGATCACTTCGGCGCGCGGGGTGACTTTCTTGATGACGTCGTAATCTTTTTCGATCAGCTGCTGCATGCGCTGCTCGATCGCCGCCAGGTCGTCAGGCGTGAACGGGCGCTCGTAGGCGATATCGTAATAGAAGCCGTCGTCGATCACCGGGCCGATGACCATTTTTGCAGTCGGATACAACTGCTTGACCGCATGCCCTACCAGGTGAGCGCAGGAGTGACGGATGATTTCCAGTCCTTCTGCATCCTTGGGGGTGATGATCTGCAGACTGGCATCGTTTTCGATCAGGTCGCAGGCGTCAACGAGCTTGCCGTTGACCTTACCGGCCACGGTGGCCTTGGCCAGACCGGCACCGATTGAAAGCGCGACATCGGCTACGGAAACCGCATGATCGAATGAACGTTGACTGCCGTCGGGAAGAGTAATAGTTGGCATGGCGCCTCCTCTCCTAGTGGTGACCCCTACCAAAGGTCACGTGGGTTGGGATGAGCCAGTACGTGACTCGGTGGTGTGCCTGCCTCACAGTGGCAGGAGCCTTGCGGCCAACCTTGAACCGAACCAGATGACTGGAGTGTACGAAAATCTGCCTGCGTCGCACCCAAAGCCATCAGCGCTGGGGACACTTGAAAATAACAGGACGCGCATCCTAGCACAGCCGAGGCGCCACCGGTCGTACATCAACGCAAATCAGGCCAAATAACACACCTTCTGAACTGACGGGCAGCCTGAACGTCTGAACCAGTCGAGATTCACTACGTTTCTTTATCAATGAAAGTCAGCAAAAGGAGAACACCATGAAGCTTTCCCGTCTGTCCGCCCTCCTCGCCTGCGCCACCGTTCTGGCCCCTTGGGGTGCCCAGGCTGCCATGGATAAACCTGCGCGCGACAAATTCACGCAAGAGTGCGTCGCCGCTGCCAAACAGCAGAACCTGGATACCAAAACCGCCGCGGCTCATTGCGAGTGCGGCGCCAAGGTGGTGAATGAGAAATTCACTCCGGCAGAAATCGCGTCCCTCAGCGACACCAAGACTGCGCCAGCACCTGAACTGACTCAAAAACTGCAGAAACTGGTCACCGAAAACTGCACCAAGGCAAAATAATCAATTTTTTTAACGGGAGTGAAACGCCCGCTTGAACCGCTGGCAGCAGCACGCCCCCATCCGCCTGAAAGCCATATGAAACGTGGCTTTCAGGGTACCTGACAGTGACTGAAAAGCGCTCAGACAGAGACATCATTTAGCCAGCTTTCGCGTATGACGCTTTGCATATATACGACCTTTGGGTAAAGAGATCACCTTAGTAGCTGTCTTTTTGCGCATTTCGACTATGATAGGCCGGTGTGCCCAGTTGGCCTGAGCAGCACGTTACTGAAAATTATGTTTCTGGAGATTCACCATGTCTAATCGCCAAACCGGCACCGTAAAATGGTTCAACGATGAAAAAGGCTTCGGCTTTATCACCCCACAGGGTGGCGGTGACGACCTGTTCGTACACTTCAAAGCAATCCAGAGCGACGGTTTCAAAAGCCTGAAAGAAGGCCAGACCGTTACTTTTGTTGCTGCTAAAGGCCAGAAAGGCATGCAAGCAGAAGAAGTTCAGGTGGCCTGATTCACCTGATGTAAAAAAAACCCCGTCACTGACGGGGTTTTTTTATGCGTGAAGCAAAGGCGCTGCCTCAGCCGCAGTTGATGCGCGTGACTTTCCCGGAAGCGTCGGTGTTGACGTTGACACGCTCGGAGCGGTACTCAAGCGTGACCATGTCGTCAGGCCCGAGGATGCGTGCGTCTTGCGAGCCCGAGCGAGTGCGTACTTGCTGCAAGAGCTCGATGGAGGCCGGTTTGCCGATTGCGAACTGGGCGAGCGCTGCATCACAGCGACCCGGTATGACGTTGCTGGCTGGCGCGTCGGCTTTGACAGGTGCCGCCTCAGCGCTTGAATCGGAACCGGTGCTGCTGCACCCGGCCAACAGCGATGTCACGACCACAAAACCCAATGTTGCGAACTTCAGGGGCATACACCCTCCTGTGCCAATAAATATTTCCAGACCTGGTCCGACCGCGTCGAAACGCGTTGGTTGCAAACCCGGCACCACAGGCCGCCTGTAACCTGTTGATCTGTCAGGCGCGAGAGTCTGCCTTGGGATGGCGTACGATGCGCGGGTAAATCGTCACAAAACGTTTATAGGCAGCGTCATTGAAAACGCTCATCGACGCGATGCGTAAGTAGAAGTGTCAAACGGTGTAGGGGATGGTTTACTACATGCGACGCGAACGCCTGGAAGCGGACGGCGTCATGCGTGACCTTTCACTGGAGACAGAAATGACAGCCATCGCCATCGAAGCAGATATCAAGGCCAAATGGCCTCAGGGCCATTGCTCGCACAGCCCGGCAAACCCGGAAGAGTTGATGATCATTGCCGTTGATCTGCTGATCAAGGAGCTGGGCACCGACGGTGCCCGCACCTTCATCAGCCAGGTGCTCAGCCGGTATACGCCAGCCAGACTGCCTGCCTGATGCTCCGGATCAAGGCCATATGATCACTTCAGGCGTGCCAGACGCTCGGTCAGCAGATCGAAGAATCCCTGAGCGTCGCCATTTTCAACCCAGAAGACATTCTGCGGCTGCTTGAGCGTGCCGCGCCAGTCGGCGACGGTCTGACCGAAACCGATACCTTCACGGGTGTCGACCGCGACATTGATCTGCCGACCGCTGAACAGTTCTGGCTTGAGCAACCAGGCAATGACGCTGGCGTCGTGCACCGGCCCACCCGGCAAGCCGTAATGCTCCATGTCCACTTTGACGTACTCGTTGAGAATCCCGTCCACCAGCTTGCCTGCGTTGTTGTTCAAGGCGCCGATCTGCTTGAGGCGCTGTTCACTGGTGAGGATCTTGTGGGTAACGTCCAGCGGCACGTAGGTCAGCTTGACGCCACTGCCCAACACGATCTGCGCAGCATGCGGATCGGCGAACAGGTTGAATTCGGCGACCGGCGTGATGTTGCCGCCATTGAAATGCGCGCCCCCCATGACCACCACTTCCTTGATGCCCTGAGTGATTTCCGGGGCCTGCACCAGCGCCAACGCGAGGTTGGTCTGCGGACCGAGCATGGCGATGGTGATGCTGTGCGGCTTGGCCTTGCTCAGCGTGCGGATCAGGTAGTCGACTGCATTGCCTTCGGCCAGACCTTTGGCCGGCTCGTGGATCGGCACACCCGGCAGACCTTCCTTACCATGAACGTTTTCGGCGTAAATCGGCGTGCGCACCAGCGGCTTGGGCGCACCGGCATACACCGGCACTTCTTCACGACCCGCCCACTCGCGCGCCAGTCGGGCGTTGCGCGAGGTCTTGTCGAGGCGCACGTTGCCAGCCACGGTAGTGATGGCCATGACGTTCAGCTCTTCCGGAGAAGCCAGCGCCAGCAGCAATGCGACGACGTCGTCTGCGCCCGGGTCGGTGTCGATGATCAGGTCACGCTTTTCGGCAGCCTGAACGGCAGCCGTGCCAAGAATGGACAAGAGCAGTGCTCCCCGGATGAGTTGTCTGGAAAACTGTATCAATGTCATATGAAACTCCCTTTCTTAACGAGCTAGAACACCACCCCGGCCACCAGCGCCACATTGCTGTAAGGCTGGCACTCTCCGGTGCGGATAATCGCCTTGGCCTGACGGCTCAAGACCTTGAGATCTTCGTGACTCATCCAGCGCTGCTGACCCAGCTGATCGTCGAGATTCAGACCCTCGATGACCTGCAAGGCAGGCGGTTTGACCTCAGCCATCTCGCTGGCCAGTACGTGGCTTTCAACCTGCATTTCGCTCAGCACGACATCCAGCACACTGACGAAATCCGGCACACCGCGGGTCAGCGCCAGATCGATCAGTTCGACCCCGGCCGGCACCGGCATCCCGGCGTCGACAATCATCAGGATGTCACCATGCCCCAGCGAGGCGATCACGCGGGAGATGGCGATATTGAGTAGCGGTGTTTTTTTCATAACGAATTGAATTCCTTTACTTCCTCGAACGTCGGGATGGACGGCTGGGCACCGGCACGGGTAACGGAGATGGCTGCAGCAGCCTGACCGAAGCGAATCGCCTCGGACTCGCCCTGCCCTGCGGCAAGCGCCGCCGCAAAACCGCCGACAAAGGTATCACCTGCGGCGGTGGTGTCCACGGCTTGTACACGACGCGCGGCAATATGTTCCACGCCAGCGGCATTGGCGAACAGGGTTCCGCGCTCGCCCAGGGTGATAATGACGTTGCGCGCGCCCGCTGCCAGCATCGCAGCCGCCGCTTGCTCAGCCGAGGCCGATGAGTCGACGCTGACGCCGGTGAGGGTCTGTGCCTCGCTCTCGTTGGGAATCAGGTAGTCGATCAGGCCGTACCAGTTTGCCGGTAACGGTGCGCTGGCCGGGGCCGGATTGAGAATGACGGTCTTGCCCAGCGCATGGGCACGAGCCAGGGTGTGAAAAACCGTCTCGGTCGGCACTTCCAGCTGGCAGATGACGATCTCGGAGCCGGCCAGCAGCGCATCGAAACGATCGATCAGGGCCGCATCGAGCCGGCCATTGCCACCGGCAACGATGACGATCGCGTTCTGACTGTTGGCGTCGACCACGATCGAAGCGATTCCGGTGGGCACGCCCTCAACGACGGTCACCGCCTGGCAGTCGATGCGCTCGGCCAGCAACGCGTCACGCAATTGCTCGCCATACGCATCAGCTCCCACGCAGCCGATCATCGCCACACTGGCACCGAGGCGCGCTGCGGCCACCGCCTGATTGGCGCCCTTGCCGCCGGGCACGGTATCGAAGGTTTCGCCGTTGAGCGTTTCACCTGGGCGCGGCAAACGCTGGGCGCGGATGACCAGGTCCATGTTCAGACTGCCCACTATCACTATTTTTGCTTGCATGGCTTATTGATCCGTTGCTGTGCGTGCGCGTCATTCGTTGGACAAAGTGTGCGGCGCTGCCGTGGACTCGCGCACCACGACGCAGGGCGTCACGAGTCGCTTTTCGACAGGACCGGCATGAGGTGCAGCGATTCTGCTTAACAGCATTTCAGCGGCGGTTTCACCCAGTTGCGTGATCGACTGCCCCACGGTGGTCAACGCCGGATAAACGTAGCGACTCATCTGGATATCATCGAAACCGATGACCGAAAGGTCTTGAGGCACGCAAATCGAGCGCTCGGCGGCGGCCCGCAACACACCGATGGCAATGACGTCGTTGCCGGCAAAAATCGCGGTCGGCGGATGCCCGGCCAGTAGCTGGCACGCCGCCTCGTAACCGGCAGAGCTGGTGAATTCGCTGTGCAGCGCCCACTCGGTACCGACCTCGACAGATGAGTCCTGCATCGCGCGCCGATAGCCCGCCAGGCGCATTTCGGCCACCGTACTTTTGCGCGGCCCGCCGATGCAGGCAATGTGCAGATGCCCCAGCGCCAGCAGATGCCGGGTCGCCAGCCAGGCGCCCTGCTCGTGGTCGATACGAACCATATCGGCGTCGATGCCGTCCAGCTCGCGGTCGACGATCACCATTGGCGTGCGTACATCGGCAAGACCGCCTGCAATACCGGCATCGCCACCCACCGAAGAGACAATAAGACCGTCTACGCGCTTTTCCAGCAACACACGCAGATAGCCACGCTGTTTCTCCGGGTTGTCATCGGAATTGCAGAGGATCACGCAAAAGCCGTTACGCTCGCAGTAATCCTCGATACCCCTCGCCAGCTCGGCGAAGTACGGGTTCATGCCATTGGGAATCAACAGGCCAATGGTGGAGGTGGTCTTGGCCTTGAGCGACCGCGCAACCGCACTGGGAACGTAATCCAGCTGCGCAATGGCCGCTTCGACCTTGAGCCGGACCGGTTCGCTGACCGGCCGGGTCTTGTTCAGCACGTGGGAAACCGTGGTATAGGAAATCCCCGCCAGTGCCGCGACGTCCTTGATGGTTGCCATATCAGCCCTGGCGCCGCGCCCGGTGACTGCGGTAGGTGTCAAGCACCACCGCGATCACAATCACCGCACCGGTGATGATGCGTTTGGTGGGCTCGGTCGCACCGATCTGCGCCAGACCTGCCGCGAGCACCGAGATAATCAGCACACCGAAGAAGGTGCTGATGATCGAACCGCGCCCGCCCATCAGGCTGGTGCCACCGATCACTACCGCAGCGATGACCTGCAATTCCAGACCTGCACCGGCGTTCGGATCAGCGGCTTCCAGACGCGAGATCTGGAACAGCGCCGCCACACCGGCCAGCATGCCCATCAGCGAAAAAACCAGAATCTTGTACGGCTTGGGGTTGATGCCCGCCAGACGCACCGCCTCTTCGTTGGTGCCGATGCCGATCAGGTAACGACCGAACACCGTGCGCGTCAGTACCGCCTGGGCAATGAAGATCACCAGCAGCGCAATGATGAAGGAAGGCGAGATACCGAACGCAATCGGGTTGGACAGCCAGGCAAACGAATCGCCGATATAGGCGGTACGCGAGTTGGTCATCTGGTAGGCCGCGCCACGCGCCATCTCCAGCACACCGAGAGAGACGATGAACGATGGAATACGCCAGGCCACAGTGATGGAACCGGTGATCGTACCGGCCAGCGTGGCACAGGCGATGCCCAGCAGTGCAGCCGGAAACACGCTCCAGCCCCAACCGAGAATGGCCACGCTGACAGCCGAAGCGGCCAGCGCCAGTACCGACCCGACTGACAGGTCGATACCGCCGATGATCAGAATCAGCGTCATGCCGACCGACAGCACCATCAGGTCGGGGATCTGGTTGGCCAGCATGCTGAACGTTTGATAGGACAGGAAGTGATCACTGAGCAATGAAAACAGCACAATCATGACCAGCAGTGCACCTGCCAGCCCGATATAGGTGCCGAGGCCGAAGTAGTTGGCGCTGCGGCGGGACGGCACGGCCAGCGTCGGAGAAGGCGTATTTTTCATGAGTCGTTCCTGGGCGCAGCATCATTGAGCAGCGCATCACGTTTCTGGTAACCGGCAAAGGCAGCGGCCAGCAATTGGTCCTGGGTCCAACTGTCGCGCTCGAAGGTATCGATCAAACGTCCGGCTGACAGCACGCCAATCCGGTCACAGATCAACATCAATTCGCGCAGATCACTGGACACCACCACCAACGCCCTGCCCTGACGGGTCAATTCGGCCAGCAGCGCGTAGATATCGAATTTGGCGCCGACGTCGATGCCTCGGGTCGGCTCGTCGAACAGCATGACCGGGCAATCGCGCTCCAGCCAGCGTCCGATTACCACTTTCTGCTGATTGCCGCCGGAAAGCTCGGACACCAGCTGAGTCGGACTCGAGCTGCGAATGCGCATGGCCGCCACTTGGCGCTCTGCCAGTTCCAGCTCCAGATCAGCGTTGACCACACCGGCTTTGGCGATGGAATGCATGTTGCCCAACGCGATGTTGGCGCTGATCGATTGTGACATCAGCAGCCCTTCGCTCTTGCGGTCTTCGGTGATCAGGGCGATGCCATGCGCTACCGCATCGGCAGGCGAACGGACGGTAACGGCTTGCAGCGGCTGACCGACTTCGATGACCCCACTGTCGGCGCTGTCTGCACCATAAATCAGGCGCAGCAATTCGGTTCGCCCGGCACCGATCAGCCCGGAAATACCGAAGATCTCGCCGCGCCGTACGTCGAACGAAACATCCTGAACCTTGCCTGCGCGGCTGAGCCCTTTGACCGACAGCGCCACTTCACCGATCTGGCGAGCGCCCATGTCCATGTGCTCGCCCAGCTCCCGGCCAACCATCAGGGTGACCAGTTGCTCGCTGCTGTAGCGGGAAATCGGTTCAACGCACACCAACTTGCCATCACGCAGCACGGCGATGCGCTGAGACACCCGGGCAATTTCTTCAAGCCGGTGAGAAATGTAGATGATCGAGACGCCACGTGCCTGCAAGCGTGTGATCTGCTCGAACAGCATTTCAACTTCGCGCGAGGTCAGCATGGCAGTGGGTTCGTCGAGGATCAGCACGTGACAGTCGCCGACCAGATTGCGGGCGATCTCGACCATCTGCTGATGGCCGATCCCCAGTTCACCGACCAGCGTGTCGGGATCGATGGCGTCCAGCCCCACTTGAGCCATGGCCTTGATCGCATTTTCACGAAGGCGCTTGCGGTCGATCCAGCCAGCCCTGCGTGGCAGATCGTCGAGGAACAGGTTTTCGGCAACGGTCAGCGTCGGCAGCAGGTTCAGCTCCTGCATGACCATGCGAATGCCGAGCTTTTCCGCCTGCGTGCGACTGGCAGGCTGATAAGGCTGGCCCTGAAATTCCATGTGTCCGGTAGTGGGCGTAACCAGCCCGCCGATGATTTTCGACAAAGTGCTTTTACCGGCACCGTTTTCCCCGGTCAGGGCCAGCACTTCACCACGCATCAACGTCAGGTCGACATCGCCAAGCACGGGTTGAGCGTAGGTTTTGCCAATGCCACTGACCGAAAGGACAGCTGTCTGAGCAGACGCTGACATACATTTCTCCCAGCGCCCGTCCTCTGCGGACGGGCGCTTTTTCACTCAGCGTGGATCAGGGTTTGGTAACGAGTTCTACTGGCGTTTCGATAACGCCTTTTTCGTTGGTATCGACCTTTTCACCCTTGACCGCTTTCAGCGCAGCTTCAATGCCGAAGACTGCCTGTTTGGCTGCGTACTGGTCAGCCGTGGCCAGAACACGGCCATCTTTGAGCATCGGCTTGATCGCATTGATGTTGTCGTAACCCACCACCATGACCTTGCCGGCCTTGCCCGCCGCGCGCACTGCAGAAACGGCACCCAGCGCCATGCTGTCGTTGCCGGCCAGCAGTGCTTTCAGGTTCGGGTATTCATTGAGCATCGCCGACGCCACGGCATTGCCCTTGTCGATTTCCCAGTTGCCGGACTGCGTGGACACGACCTTCATTTGCGCCTTGTCCATGGCGTCCTTGAACCCGGCGGTGCGCTGCTGCGCATTGGTGGTGGTCGACACACCTTCGATGATGCCCACTTCGTCGCCAGCGTTGAGCTGACTGGCCAGATAGTCGCCTACCAGCTCAGCACCCTTGCGGTTGTCAGGCCCTACGAACGGGATTTGCAGGTTTTTGCTTTTGAGCACATCGGGATCGAGCTGGTTGTCGATGTTGACGACCTTGATCCCGGCGTCGGTGGCTTTTTTGAGCACCGGCACGAGCGCTTTCGAGTCAGCAGGCGCGATCACCAGCGCATCGACCCTGGACACGATCATCTGCTCGACGATCCGAATCTGCGCCGAGGTGTCGGACTCGTCCTTGATACCGTTGGAGACCAGGTCGAATTCGTTGGCGTGTTCTTTCTGATAGGCCTTGGCGCCATCTTCCATGGTCAGGAAGAATTCGTTGGCCAGAGATTTCATGACCAGCGCAACTTTGGGTTTTTCCGGGGTCTGGGCAACTGCAGCAGAGAGGGGCATGACTGCCGTAACGGCAGCAAACATGGCGACAGCGAGAAGGAGTCCAGCAAATGGCAGCTTCATGAGTTCATCTCCGATCTTGTGATTATTGTTCGGGCGAACGACGCAGGTTCGATGCGGAGCATCGACGCGCAAACGTTTGCGAGGAGCGAACTATGGAAAAAGCTGTCAGGTTTGTCAATCAGCTGGAGGTGAAATCTGTGTGCTGTGATCGTTCATACGCACGCCTTTCGGGAGCAAGTCTGCTCGCTCCCGGAAGGGCTTTCGATCAATCCTCAGGCTTGACCGTGGCCACTTCAGCGGCTTTGATCCTGATCGTCTTGCCCGACACATCCTCGAACTCGTAGAAACCATCACGCGTTTTGGTTTTGGGCATGTCTTGGGTGACGTACTGCGTGCCGTCCTGCAGGGTAACCACCGTGGGGGTGGAACAGCCTGCCAGCAGCACGATGGCAGCGGCCAGCATCGGGAAAGTCAGTGACTTGGTATTCATACGCGACTCCAGAAGCATCAGTTTTTGTTCGACAAGATAGTGTGCCATTTCGGGCGTTTTTCCTACATAGATGTTGCGAAAGATCCTACTCTGAAATACTGTATGCCCGTACAGCAGACTCTGGGATCATTTCCGTGGCAAAACAAACCGCAGCGACCCCCTCCACTCCGGGCCCTTACGAACGTATGGGTATTCGGGTGCAGAAGATCATCAACTCGCCCACTGCACAGAAGTCCAGGGCGGCCCTGCTTTTTCGTCAGCCTGACGAATCCGAGGACGACTGGGCGCAGCTCCTTGAAGAGATCGCCGAGAACGATAACGTCACCCTCGCCTGGCGCGACGACGGTGGCGTACAAATATTCTGGACGTTGCCGAAGGAAGACTGACGGCATGAAGTCTGGATTTTCTGCTCTGCTCTGCACCACCCTGCTCATCACCGCCTCATTTACTGCACACGCCGACGCTCCGCGCACCTTCAGCGAAGCCAAGAAAGTCGGTTGGGGCCTGTATGCGCCGCAATCCACCGAATTCTATTGTGGCTGCAAGTACACCGGCAAACGGGTCGATCTGGCCGGTTGTGGCTATGTTCCGCGTAAGAACGCCAAACGCGCCAGCCGTATCGAATGGGAACACATCGTACCGGCCTGGCAGATCGGTCATCAGCGTCAGTGCTGGCAAAAAGGCGGCCGCAAGAACTGCACGAAGACTGATGATGTCTACAAACGCGCTGAAGCCGACCTGCATAATCTGGTGCCCAGCATCGGCGAGGTCAATGGTGATCGCAGCAACTTCAGTTATGGCTGGATTCCCGAGCAAAAAGGCCAATACGGCTCGTGCCTGACGCAAGTGGACTTCAAGGCCAGGAAAGTCATGCCTCGCCCGTCGATTCGCGGCATGATTGCCCGGACTTATTTTTACATGAGCAAACATTACAACCTGCGGCTGTCCCGGCAGGACCTGCAACTCTATCAGGCCTGGGACAAAACCTACCCGACCCAGGCGTGGGAGCTTCAGCGTAACCAGCGAGTGGCGTGCGTGATGGGGCACGGCAATGAATTTGTAGGGCCGGTCGACATGAAGTCGTGCAAATGACGCGATCAGGGGGATAATCCCCCCGACTGAATAAATGTAAACGAAAAATTCACGCATTTGAGTGAGCCCTTTGGCCACTCATCGGACAACTGATAATTGGATCCAGATTTGGCTGATTGTCGTCCTATGCTGCAAGCACAGCAGTACGATCAAGGCCATGAAACGTGGTGAAGTCTGAATCGATCTCAAAATGACAGGTCAGCCCGGCTCTTTCACGTCGGGCCGCCACTACCGTGCTGTACTCATTTTAAGACGGCGCCGTGTTGCGCGCCTTCAGGCAGGCCACCATGACTCATCAGCTGGAATTTGAAATTCACTATCAATTCGAGGGGCAGCCACACGCCTTTCTGCATCAGACACCCCTCATGTGCCAAAGCGACGCGCTGCATTGCGCGACCTTGCATGCAGGCGTGGGAGCCGTCAGCGGCAAGATCTCCGGCGGCCCGATACGAGAAGCCATTCTGCAGGCTAAGGGTTTTGGCATCACCCATGTGCACTGGAGAAGATGCATGCCATAGCCCGATTGTGACGGGCAGGAAAATGGCCTTTCGACAAGGCCATTTTCGCGCTCGAAGGGAATTAAAGTCGGTCAGATAGCCGGGTAATCACCTGTGCCATCGGGCCAGGGCGTCAGCAATTCGAACCCGGTTGAAGTGACAGCGACCATATGCTCCCACTGGGCCGACAATGAAAGGTCGCTGGTCAGCACCGTCCAGCCGTCCGGCAACGTCTTGGTGCCAGCCTTACCGGCGTTGATCATGGGCTCGATGGTAAACACCATGCCTTCTTTCAGCCGCAGACCTTTGCCTTGCGTACCGTAGTGAAGAACCTGAGGTTCTTCGTGGTACTTGCGCCCGATCCCGTGCCCGCAGTATTCGCGCACTACACTGAAATTTTCGCGGTGGGCAACGCTCTGGATGGCGTGACCGATATCACCCAGCGTGGCGCCTGGACGCACCGCGTGAATACCGGCGCGGGTCGCCTCGTATGTGGTGTCGACCAGACGCCTGGCCAAGGGGCTGACCTCCCCGACCAGATACATGCGACTGGTATCGCCATACCAGCCATCCTTGATCACCGCGACATCGATATTGACGATGTCGCCGTCCTTCAAAATATCGTTGGCTGACGGAATCCCGTGGCAGACCACCGCATTGGGTGAAATGCAGGTGGTTTTGGTGAAACCGTGATAGCCGACGTTTGCCGGGATCACTTTCAGCTCTTTGACGATGTACTCGTTACAAATGTCGTCCAGTGCCTCGGTGCTGACTCCGGCCTTGACGTAGGGCTTGATCATCGCCAGCACGTCGGCAGCGAGCCTGCCGGCAATGCGCAATTGCACGAGGTCCTGTTCGGTCTTGAGACCGATAGCACTGCTCATGAAGCCGCCTTGGCAAGCGCATGCTCTGAAACGCTGAAGGTTTGCGTCGTCAGCACTGTGTCGCCGGCGCTCTCGATACGGATCAGCATCTGGCAGATTTCGCTGTAATCCAGCGTCGGATGCAATTCGGCAAGCATGCCGATGCGCATCCAGTGTTCAGCCTGAGCATTGATGGATCGACTAAGCGCAACACTGGCGGAACGCAAGTTGGCGTGCATATGTTCGGAAATCTTGACCAGACCCATTATTCACCTCAATCGGAATATACGAATCATATACGCTCCATATACTCTCGATCAACACGAAATATTTCGGGACTGATGGCCGACCGGTTACTCCATTGCACTTGCCTGCCGAAACTCGTTGCCCGACCGGGCTGCGGCGATGGCCATAGAGACGTCCGGCTCATAGGCATTGAACTGGCGCAGTGCAGCCGCCATTCTGAGGAAGTCTTCTCGCTGCATCTCATTGACGGTAGAGAGCGTGCGAGAGTGTTGAGCAATAGGGTTTTGCGCTGACTGGTATTGCACTGACTTAAGGGACATGACAGACCTCATTCATTAATACTGTTCATGCATACAGTATTTATTTCTGAGCTTCTGCACAAGGTCAGTAGCGACGAATGGTCAGCGAATGTGTAAACGGTTCAATTTCCCGCCAGCGCCTGCAAGCGTTCGAAATCATGCTGAGCGATGGCGATCCCCTGCGCCATGGAGCGCGCCCGCTCGCTGTAGCGTCGCTCACCTGGCAGGCGTTTCTGACCTGCGCCATGCAGCTGGCGCACCAGTTCCTCGCTACGCTGCGCAAACTGTTGGGCGCTGCCCTTGTCGGGATCAATCACAATCACCAGCTGGCCTGTCCACGGGGTCTGCGCACCGGGATGCTTTGCCCAGTCGAATTCGAACGAGAAATTGCCACCGGTCAGCCCCGCCGCCAGCAGTTCGACCATCATCGACAATGCAGAGCCTTTGTGCCCGCCAAACGGCAACAGCGCGCCACCGTCGAGAATCGCGCGCGGATCTTCCGTCGGCTGGCCGTCACGATCAACGCCCATGCCGGCCGGCAGTAATCGACCCTCACGGGCGGCGATCTGCACGTCGCCGTGGGCAATGGCGCTGGTGGCCAGGTCGAACACCATCGGCTCGCCGCCTGCGCGCGGTGCGGCGAACGCGATCGGGTTGGTGCCAAACAGCGGGCGACTTGCGCCATGAGGCACCACGCAGGTCATGCTGTTAACCATGCTCAGGGCAACCAGACCTTGCTCTGCGAACGGTTCGACGTCGGGCCACAGTGCTGCAAAATGATGAGAACTGCGGATGGCCAGAATGGCAATCCCTGCGCTGCGTGCCTTGTCGACCAGCAGCGATCTGGCGGCCGCCAGTGCAGGCTGGGCAAAACCGTTGCACGCGTCGACCCTGACAAACGCAGCCCCCACGTCCTCGACCACAGGCACGGCTTTGCCATCCACCCAGCCGCTGGCCAGCGAGGACAGATAGCCCGGCATGCGAAAGATGCCATGGCTGTGCGCCCCGTCGCGCTGGGCGCTGGCGCAGTTTTCGGCCAGCACATCCGCGACGTCCGGTGATGTGCCATGGGTCAGAAAGATCTGCCGCAACAGCGCTGTCAGTTGCTGAAACGAAAGGCTCCGGGTCGGCTGGTCACTCTTTACGTCACGCATCTGAAACTCCCTTTGGCGGCAACAAGGCGAAAATCGTGGACTCCGAGAGTAGCGCCCTCACCCATGAAGGACTACTCCGGCATCAATGAGAGACGCTTACATTCACGAAGAAATACGCAACGCATTGTCAGACAAGCACTTGCTAATGTTCTCTCTGCGCGAGTTCCGGGGGTAGAATGCGTGAACGGTAATGGCCGGAGCGCCCATGAGCGACCCTCTCTTCAGCAAGGCAGAACGCGATTCGATCACCGATGCCGCCGCGCAGTGGTGCGTGCGGCTGCAGGCTGACGACTGCACGGACGCCGAGCGCAAAGCTTTCGAGCAGTGGCTGAACGCGCACCCGCTGCATGCCGTCGAGTATCAGGCGATGGCGGAAGTCTGGGACATTACCGGGCAGATCGAGCCGCTGCATCCTGCGCCTGCCATCGACATCGACTCGCATGCCAGCCCGGCCGTGCCTCGCCGCACGCGTCGCTGGGCACCGCTTGCTGCCGCGGCTGCCGTGGTTGCGCTGGCCATACCGGTTGCTGCTTATGTCGGCTGGAATCAGGGCTGGCTGCCGGACACCTATCAGTCCTACAGCGCTGGCAACGCCACGCGCCTGGTGGTACTGGCCGACGGCAGCCGTGCCGAACTCAATCTGGGCACCGAACTGACCTACGCCAACTACCGCGATCGACGCAGTGTCACGTTGAAGGCTGGCGAAGCCTTCTTTGAAGTCAGCCACGACAGCACGCACCCGTTCGTGGTCGATGCCGGTCAGGGCAGCATCAAGGTCACGGGCACGCGCTTCAATGTGTGGATGTATCAGGATCAGGTGCGCGTCACGCTGGTTGACGGCTCGGTTCAGGTCAACAGTGACCGCGCATATCACACCGCTGGCCAGCGCCTGGAACCGGGCATGCAGGCTAGCTACAAAGCAGGTGACGACGCTCCATCAATTCGCCAGACCGACGCTCGGGACACCAGCCTGGCGTGGCGCAATGGCAAACTGATCTTCAATGACCTGCCACTCAGTCAGGCGCTGCCGTTGATCAATCGTTACTTGCCGACGCCTATCCTGCTCGCGGATACCGCCACCGGGGCAATGCGCATTGGCGGCAGCTATAACACCCGCGATCTGTCGAACCTGCTGGCTTCGCTGCCCAAGGTGCTGCCGGTCTATGTCACCCAGAATCAGAATGGCAACCCTGTGCTTAACCGCCGCATGCCCGACGCACCGAAAGGCTGATCGACAGCCCCGTCCAGGGCGATTGTCAACATCCGCACACAACCGGATGAATCGCCTCATCTCCCGCAGATCTTCATCTACCCTGAACCTCACCAACACCGCAGCGCACCTGTGTGCGTCGGCCTGGCATTTTTTTTCGTTCAGATCTGAGGTTTTGCCGAGCTCGTTCGTCTTAGTAAATGAGAGTGTCGAAAACGCACGATTTGTTAAGAAAGCCTGAAAAGGAGCTGTGGATGTTCAATCGCCAAGGAGTCACGACTCGCACCCTGCTGCGGCAAACCGCGCTGGCTGCACAGGCACAGGCGCCTGCCACCGAACCCGAACGGCCGGGCAACGAGCACATTCGCTTGCTGCTCAAGAGTTTCGGCCTGCGCACCAGCCTGATCAGGCTCAAGGTGCTGGACGCGCTTCTGGTCTCAAGCGAGGAAGGCCAGCCGCTGGGGGTGCGCGGTGTTCACAGTCAGTTGCTCAGGCTGGACGTGCCATTATCGTTTCTGAGCGTGCGCGAAGTGCTCAAACGCTTGTGCGATGAAGGCGTGATTCATCTCAATGACGACAAAACCTACAGCCTGCATCCTCGCGCGGCGCAATGGCTGGGCGAAGCCCGCAAGGGCCTCGCCCAGTGACGCCGGCAAGGACAGCCGGACGGAACGGGCTCAACGCTTGACCTTGCGGCGCATGATCCCGTTGAGGATCACGACCAGCACTGCCACGCTGATGGCGATGTACTGAAAGGTTTTCTCGGTAATCGCACCGCTGTTCTGCAAGTGCGACAAGCCCAGCATGATCGCCAGCACGCCGACGGCGATCAGAACCGAGTAAATCAAACGTTGCTTGTTGGTCATAACACTTCCTGAATGTTCATGAACGGGCAGTAGCGCTGCCTGAATGCGCACATATCTTACGCCGATGCGCAACGAATCGCACTGCCAGCCCTGAACATGCCCCTCCTCCTTCGTGCGCCCCTCAGTCAAACATTAACCGTGTTGATTATCGTCATGCTGCAATCGAAATTGCCGTGCCAGACTCACGTGCTTTAATACCGCTCCGCCTCACCAGTGCGTTCAACTATTACCAAGGAGTTTTACATGCCCCATGAAGGCAGCCTGCTGCAGGCCGCAGTGGTATTTTTACTGGCCGCCGTCCTGACCGTGCCGCTGGCCAAACGTCTGCAACTGGGCGCGGTCATCGGTTACCTGTTCGCCGGCGTGATCATCGGCCCTTCGGTACTCGGGCTGATCGGCGACACCGAGAGTGTCAGCCACATCTCCGAACTCGGCGTGGTGTTGTTGCTGTTCATCATCGGCCTCGAACTGTCACCCAAACGCCTGTGGGTGATGCGCAAGGCGGTGTTCGGCGTTGGCATGGCGCAGGTGGTGTTGACCGGGCTGGTGATTGGCGGCATTGCGCTGTTCGCCTTCGGCCAGTCATTGAATACCGCCGTCATTCTCGGCCTGGGCCTGGCCTTGTCGTCCACCGCCTTTGGCTTGCAGAGTCTGGCGGAACGTAAACAACTGAACAGCCCGCACGGCCGCATGGCGTTCGCCATTCTGTTGTTTCAGGACATTGCCGCTATCCCGCTGATCGCCATGGTGCCGTTCCTCGCCGGGGCCGATCAGGCGATGACGACCGGCGACAGCCTGAACCACGGCCTGCGCGTGTTGGGCAGCATTGCCATCGTGGTGATTGGCGGACGTTATCTGCTGCGTCCGGTGTTCCGCATTGTCGCCAAGACCAGGATTCAGGAAGTGTCCACCGCCACGGCCCTGCTGGTGGTCATCGGCACCGCCTGGCTGATGGAGCTGGTGGGCGTTTCCATGGCGCTGGGTGCGTTTCTGGCCGGTCTGCTGCTGGCCGATTCGGAATACCGTCATGAGCTGGAAGCGCAGATCGAGCCGTTCAAAGGCTTGCTGCTGGGCCTGTTCTTCATCAGCGTCGGCATGGGTGCCAACCTCGGTTTGCTGCTCAGTTCGCCGCTGACCGTCCTGGGCCTGACCCTGCTGCTGATTGGCATCAAGCTGCCCATGCTGTTCCTGATCGGCCGCACCGCAGGCGGTCTGAACAACCGCAGCGCGCTGCAACTGGGGCTGGTGCTCGCCGCAGGCGGTGAGTTCGCTTTCGTGGTGTTCAAGATCGGCAGCGCGCAAGGGCTGTTTGAAGCCGGGCTGTATGACATGCTGGTGCTGACCATCACCCTGTCGATGGCGATCACACCGTTGCTGTTCATCGCACTGGCGCGCTGGATCAAGCCCAGGGTCAAGCCGGTGGAAGTGCCGGAGGAATACCGCGATATCCAGACCGACAAACCTCGGGTGGTGATCGCTGGCATGGGCCGTATGGGGCAAATCGTGGCGCGGATTCTGCGCGCACAGAAAATCCCTTTCATCGCGCTGGACACCGCCGTCGAGTCCATCGAGTTTTCGCGCAGCTTCGGTAATGTGCCGGTGTTCTATGGCGACCCGCTGCGCCCGGAAATCCTGCGTGCCGCCAAGGTCGATGAAGCCGAATACTTCGTCATCGCGACCGACGATCCCGACACCAACATCAAGACCGCCGAGCTGATCCGCAAACTGTATCCGCACATGAAAATCATCGCTCGCGCACGTAACCGCCAGCACGTTCATCGCCTGATGGACCTCGGCGCTCACGCCGTGCGTGAAACGTTCTATTCGAGTCTGGAAATGAGCCGTCAGACGCTAATGGGGCTGGGCCTGAGCGAAGAGCAGGCCAATGCGCGCATCAGTCGCTTCAAGCGTCATGACGAACAAGTGCTGGCCGCCCAGCACGAGGTCTATGACGATGACGCCAAAGTGTTGCAGACCGCCCGTGAAGCCAGGGCCGACCTCGCCCAATTGTTCGAGTCCGACCGACTGGATGAGGAAGCGGCGAAGAGCTGAGCAACGTTGATCTGCCGGGACAGTCAGGCGTAAGGGCTGTCCCAGTAACGCTTGTACATCCCGAGCTTTTTCTTCACGCCCTTGGGCAGGCGGCTTTCCTGCTTGCTCAGTTTGTAGGCCAGTAACTTCAGCGCGTTGCGCACGAACGACATGGGCCACCAGAGTAAACGGCGCGGTCCGAGGAAGGTCAGTTCGGATTTCACGTAGCGCAGGCCCTCGCCCGCGATGCCACCGAAGGTTTCGTAGATCCACGCCTCACGGGACTGAAACACGCCGATGTCGAAATAGCGACAGAACTCCTCGCGCAGCGTGTAATTGTGCGAGTGACGGCATACCGCAGAGCCTTCATAGGCGACTTTCCAGCCGTCGATCAGCATCTTGGCCGTGACGTACATGTCTTCAGAGAGGATCACATGCCGAGGGAAGCCGCCCACCGCCCGCAGTGCTTCGCCGCGATAGGCCGCAAAGGAATTGGACATGAATGGCGTCTTGATGCCCAGCGTGCCGGCGTCGGCCAGGGTCTTGATCTGCGAAGTCGGCGGATAATTGAACAGCCGCGCGTGCTGGGCCAGCAGATTGGCGTCTTTGTGCGGCAACTGGCGGCCGCAGACCGCCCCGACTTTCGGGTCGGCAAAGGGCAGTAATAGATTGGCAATGGCATCGACATCTTCGACATAGGCGTCCTGGGTCATGTAGACGTAGACGTCATAGCCGGGGTGCACGTCGACCATCATCTGCCGGGTGCCGCCGTGGTTGAAATCCTTGCTGTCGATACGCATGATATTCGCGCAGCGCGCCTGGGCCAGTTCCAGCGTGCCATCCGACGAGCTGGAGTCAACGATCAGCGTGTCGAAGGTTGCGGTCTGTGTCGCCAGCGAATCCAGCAGGCGATCAAGATCCTTGCGGCCGTTGTAGGTCGGAATGACACAAGCCACTCTCAGTGACGCCATAACAATACTCCAGGGCTAAGTCCGGTTGCCCAACTTGTCAGCGTTGTTGAGGGTAGCTCATGTGTATCCGACCCACCATTCGAATGCACTCAGCCGAGCACTTCACTCAGCGGGATGAAGTTGACCCAGTCACCTTCGGCGACGGTTTTGCCTTCGCGCACCTCGATCAATCCATCGGCCCACGCCGCGCTACGCAGCACGCCGGAGCTCTGATTGCGGTAGATCACCGCCTTGCCCTGCTCCAGACGACCACGCAGGTACTCGCGACGATTGCCGGGACGTGTCCAGGCAAAACCGGCCGGCACCGGAAACTGCAGCGGCGCAACGTCCAGCACACCCTGACGACGCAGCAGGTAAGCGCGAGCCAATAAAGCGAAAGTGACCAGCGTGGACGCTGGATTGCCAGGCAGACCGATGACCGGCACACCACGGAAGTGCCCGCAGGTCAGTGGCTTGCCGGGTTTGATCGCCAGTTTCCAGAGCGCCAGCTCGCCGTCTTCACGCAACGCATGGCCGAGAAAGTCAGCCTCGCCCACGGAAACGCCGCCGGTGGAAAGAATCAGATCGACATCGTGCAGGTTCGCCAGCGCCGCACGCGTCTGCGGCAGATCGTCCGGCAGAATGCCAGCATCGATAACTTCGCATTGCAGGCGCTTCAACCAGGCGCACAGCAACACCCGGTTGCTGTTGTAGATCTGCCCCGGCCCCAGCGCCTGACCGGGCTCGATCAGCTCATCGCCAGTGGAAAGCACTGCCACGCGTACACGGCGAATGACGTCCAGTTCGGCAAGGCCCAACGAGGCAGCGAGGCCCAGCTCGATGGGACCGAGGCGTGTGCCGGCCGCCAGAACGGTATCACCAACGCGGGTTTCCTGACCTTGCGGACGGATGTTCTGGCCGATGCCGAGCGGCCCGCTGAAGCGTACCCGCTGGTCCGCCAGCACTTCGGCGTTTTCCTGCATCTCGACGCAATCGGCGCCCTCCGGCATCGGCGCGCCGGTGAAGATTCGCGCGCAGGTGCCCGGGGCCAGTGGCTTGGGCGCCTGACCGGCAAAAATGCGTTGGCTGACAGCCAGCGGCTCGCCGGTCCAGTCCGCCACCCGCAGGGCGTAGCCGTCCATGGCGCTGTTCGGCCACGGCGGCAAATCCAGTGTGGACACCAGGTCCACTGCCAGCACCCGGCCTTCGGCATCGGCAAGCGAGACGTGTTGGCGCTCGGTGATCCGTGTCGCATCCGCCATCGCTAACAGGCGGGCGATGGCCTCTTCAACCGGCAACAAGGCTTTCGGCTCGTGACTCATGCGCGCTCAACCACGGGTCGCGCAGGGTTCGGCCTGCTTGAGGTGCGGCACGAAGTTGCACGGCCTGAAACGCGAATCCAGCTGCTCGGCGAGAATCCCGTCCCAGCCAGTGCGCACGGCGTTGGTGGAGCCCGGCAGGCAGCACACCAGCGTACCGTTGGACAGCCCGGCCAGCGCACGGGACTGAATGGTCGAAGTGCCGATGTCCGGCAGCGAAATCTGCCGGAACAGCTCGCCAAACCCATCGACTTGCTTGTCCAGCAGGCAGCCTACCGCTTCAGGGGTACTGTCACGGCCGGTAAAGCCGGTCCCGCCGGTAATCAGCACGACCTGCACCTGATCGTCGGCAATCCAGGTCGCGACCTGCGCGCGGATTTTGTACAAGTCATCCTTGAGCAACACGCGCTCGATCAGGCCGTGACCGGCTGCGGTCAGACGGTCGACGAACATCTGGCCCGAGGTATCGGTTTCGCGGGTGCGGGTGTCGCTGACGGTCAATACAGCGATATTCAGGGGTACGAAAGGTGTGTCAGCCTTGGCTTTCATGGCCTCATCCGGTTGTTAAGGAAACAAGCCGGTGTTATATCACAGCACTCCTTTTGCCCGCCCGCCGAGTGTTTGATGAATGTCCGTGCCGCATTGCCGCCCTGCTCGATCCTGCTGCTGGCCGGAGGCCGCGGGCAACGCATGGGCGGGCGCGACAAGGGTTTGATCGAATGGCGGGGCAAACCGCTGATCGAGCACCTGCATCAGGTAACCCGGCCATTGACCGACGACCTGATCATCTCCTGCAACCGCAATACCAAACGCTACGCGGGCTATGCCGATCAGTTGGTGCAGGATGACGACACCGGGTTCAACGGCCCGCTGGCCGGAATTCGTGCCGCGCTGCCACGTGCACGGCACGACTGGCTGCTGGTGTTGCCCTGTGACGTGCCGCTGGTCGATGAACCTCTGCTGCAAGCGCTTCGCGAAAAATCGTTTGAATACCCACAGCGCCCGGTGATGGTACGCGAAGGTCAGCATTGGCAGCCGCTTTTATGTATCATCCCGGTCGCCCACGCTGCAACGCTGGAAGCCGCATGGCAGACCGGCGAACGCAGCCCGCGGCGGGCCATGGCGTCACTGCAACCGGTTGCCCTGCAACTGCAAGCCGATGATCCGCGCCTCGCCAACCTGAACACGCCCTGTCTGCTGGCCGGGATTGGCGAAAATGATGGCCAGTGACTGTTAATCGAACTTGCTGGCGTGTATACGGAACTTGCTGACGGTGAATCCGTCTGAGAGTTCAAGTAATCAAGAATCCATCTGGAGACACAGTAATGAAACAACGGACCCTCCCCGCTGCCTTCCTGCTTGCACTGAGCATTGCCTCCCTCGCCGGTTGCGCATCGCCCACTGTGATCACTCTGAACGATGGTCGTGAAATCCAGGCTGTCGATACTCCGAAGTACGATGAAGACTCGGGCTTCTACGAGTTCAAACAGCTCGACGGTAAAGAAACCCGCATCAACAAGGACCAGGTACGTACCGTCAAGGATCTGTAATCCGGACGTCGCGTGACTGATTCGAAAAACCCGCCGAGTGCGGGTTTTTTTGGGCCTGTACGTACGGCGCCAAGACCTACCAGTCCAGTTTCAGCAGGCTTTCGAACTGGCGCGCTTCGCCGCTGAGCGGGTCGACAAACCGCAGACCCTTGGCCAACAGCTTCAGCGGGTTCTGATAATCGTCGACCGGATTTTTCAGCGCGTCGGGATAAAACGGATCGTTGCAGATCGCCGCGCCCAGTGCAGCCATGTGCACGCGCAATTGATGCTTTTTGCCAGTCACCGGGTACAGTCCGTAACGCCATAAATGCGCCTGCCGCTCCAGCACCTCGATGCGCGTCTGCGTGTTGCTGGCTCCTGGCCCTTCCTGCATGCGAAAAAACGGTTCGCCCTCGACCAGACGGCTTTCATGCAGACGCGGAAACTCCAGCCCCGGCAGCGCGGGCGCAATCGCTTCGTAGAACTTGTCGATGCGCCGGGTCGGAAACAACGCCTGATAGGCCGAGCGCGTTTGTCGGTTGGCGGAAAACAGCACCAGCCCGGCGGTATGCCGGTCGATGCGGTGCAGCGGCACCAGATCGGGATTGCCCAGACGATGAATCAGGCGGCGCAACAGCGTTTGCTCGACGTATTCACCTGCCGGGGTGACTGGCAAAAAATGCGGCTTGTCGGCAACCACCAGGTGCTCGTCGGCGTACAGGATTGTCTCCACCACCGGGATGGGCGTCTCGTTGAGCACTTCGCGAAAATAGTGGATTTTCAGCCCTTCGCGATACGCCAGGTCTGGCGCGACAGTGTTGCCATCAGCATCCAGCACGCGGCCACGAGCAATACGGTCCAGCCACTGTTCGCGACTGATCGCCGAGAATTTCGCGCACAGGCAATCCACCACAGTGGTCCAGGGACCGGGTGGCAGGTAAAGGGTGCTGGCTTGTTGCTGGGTGGCACTGAACGTGGAATCGGACATGCGGGGGCTCTGACTCTCTTGGATCTGAAACGGCTGGCCGAGGATTATCGCTGATTGGGGCGATCACCGCACAACATCGCTGCATGGCAATCGCCTGCCACCTGCGGCACTATTAACCATCTGGTACATTCCATTCAACACCTGCCTGCGATCCTGGCAGCGTCACAAAAACAAGAGACATATTCTATGAATCAAGCTGCGACCTCCTCCGTTCTCGCCGGCCTGATCGGCTCGGGCATTCAAGCCTCGCGCACGCCTGCAATGCACGAGCATGAAGGCGATGCACAAGGCATGCGCTATCTGTATCGGCTGATCGACATCGACGCGCTGGATCTGGACATCAACGCCCTGCCCCGCCTGCTTGAAGGCGCGCAGCATTGTGGCTTTACCGGCCTGAACATCACCTTCCCCTGCAAGCAGGCGGTCATCCCGCTGCTCGACGAGCTGTCCGATGAAGCTCGCGGCATCGGTGCGGTGAACACGGTGGTCTTCAAGGATGGAAAGCGCATCGGCCACAACACCGATTGCCTGGGTTTTGCCGAAGGTTTCCAGCGCGGTCTGGACCAGGCTCCGCGCCGAAAAGTGGTGCAGATGGGTGCCGGGGGCGCCGGTGCGGCCGTGGCACACGCGCTATTGAGTGCGGGCGTCGGGTGCTTGACGGTCTTCGAAGTGGACCCGCAACGCGCGCAAGGGCTGGTGGACAACCTGAACAGCCACTTCGGAGCCGGGCGCGCTCAGGTTGGTCTCGATCTACCGGCTGCGATGGCTGAGGCCGATGGGCTGGTGAACACCACGCCGGTCGGCATGGCCAAGCTGCCGGGCACGCCCTTGCCGGTCGAGTTGCTGCGCGCCGAGCTGTGGGTCGCGGAAATCATCTACTTTCCACTGGAAACCGAATTGCTCAAGCATGCCCGCGCGCTGGGCTGCCGTACGCTGGACGGCAGCACCATGGCGGTGTTTCAGGCGGTCAAGGCGTTCGAGCTGTTCAGCGGCCAGTCAGCCGATGCGCAACGAATGATGGCGCACTTCCACACCCTGTAAGCCTCAGCGCTTGAGATAACGCAGCACAGCGTCGCAGATCATCGCTTTGTGACGCTGTTTGACGTCGTCGCTCCACAGCTCGATCTGGAAGATTTCGCTGAACGTGTGGCGGTTGGAGATGCGGTAAAAGCAGAACGAGCTGATCATCAGGTGCAGGTCCACCGGGTGAACGCCGTCGCGAAACAGGCCGCTGGACTCACCACGACGCAGGATTCCGTCCAGGGCCTTGATGACCGTCTGGCTCTGGGCCTGAATCGTGTCGGATTGCTTGACGTTCTCGCCGTAATGAATGTTCTCGATGCACACGATGCGCACGAAATCGACGTTGTTGTCGTGGTGATCGAAGGTGAACTCCACCACTCGCTGAATGGCCTCCACCGGTTCCAGTTCACCCAGATTCAGCTCGCTCTCGGTGTTGCGAATCGCGCCGTAGAGTTTTTCCAGCACTTCGACATACAACTGTTCCTTGCTGCCGAAGTAGTAATAGATCATCCGCTTCGAGGTTTTGGTGCGCTCGGCAATGGCGTCGACGCGAGCCCCGGTCAGTCCGTGGGCGACGAATTCGGCGACTGCAGCCTTGAGAATGTCTTCGCGGGTTTTTTCCGGATTGTTCTTGCGCCCTTTCGGCACAACAGCGGCAGGTCGAGTGGCAACGGAGTCGTCGGTTGTTTTCATTGTTGGCTCATGACCACGAGTGATACGCGCAGTATGAAGCCGACCGGCGACAGAGGAAAGCCGCAGGGGCACTCAACCCGCGCAGCGTCCTTGGCCCCGGCCCGGGCTCAGAGCCGGGTCTGGCGTGCAGCGACATTGCGCGCCTTGGCCATCGCCGCAAGGCGCACCGGGACGTTGGCAGCACCGTAACCCACGTAATCATTCTTGCGTTGCAGAATCTCGAAGAAGAAGCGCCCGTCGAACGCATCGGTGTAGACATGGAACAGCTCGCCGCCTTGTGCGTCACGGTCGTACAACACGTTGAAATACGCCAGTTCGCTGAGAAACTCGTCGTCGAAATCGAAGCGTGCCGCCAGGTCGTCATAATAGTTGAGCGGGATGTCCAGCAACGGCACACCGGCTTCTTTTGCGCGACTGACTTCGGCAAAAATGTCTTCGCAGGAGAACGCGATGTGGTGCACGCCGGAACCGCGATAACTCGACAGTGCGTGGGAAATAGCTGTGTTACGGTTTTCGGAAATGTTCAGCGGCAGGCGCACAGTGCTGCAGCGGCTGCGCAAGGCGCGGCTTTTGACCAGCCCGTACGGGTCGGGCAACACTACTTCATCGTCGGCTTCGAAATCCAGAATGCTCTTGTAGAACAGCACCCAGCTGTCCAGGCTGTCGGCCGGCAACGCCATGGCCATGTGGTCGATGCGCTGCAAGCCGCCTTTGGCGACTGCCTGCGGATCGACGACAAAGTCGCTGTCGTAGATCGAATTGCCGGGCACCGCCGCGTCGACCAGATAAATCAGGCTGCCATCCGGCGCGCGCACCGACGGAATCTCCCGCTCATTGGGACCGACCAGCCCGCGATAGGGCTGGCCCTTGAACGCACGCGCCCGCTCCAGCGACTGATGACCGTCATTGACGCGCAAGGCGGTAGCACACAACGACGGCCCGTGCGACTCGAAGAAGCTGTGTGCAAAAGAATACGGCTCGGCATTCAGCACGATCTTGATATCACCCTGCCCTAACAGGCTGACCGCTTTGGAACGGTGTTGGCCCAGCTTGGCGAAACCCAATCGTTGCAGCCAGCCGGACAAGCGAGCGCCGTGGCTTTCGTCGACAGCGAACTCAAGAAACTCGACACCGTTGTAAGTGCTGGCGGGCGGTGGGTTGAACAGCACGTCGGGCACCGTCGCTGGCTCGTCACGCGCCAGCAACTGGCGGGTTTTCTCTTCCAGATACAGCAGCGAGCGCAAGCCGTCGGCGGCGTTGGCGCGTGTCGGCGCGGCACGGAAACCGTCGTTGAACACTTCCAGCGACAACGGGCCGGTGTAGCCGCTGCGCAGAATCGGTGCAAGGAAACCGGCCAGATCGAACTCGCCCTGGCCGGGGAAACAACGGAAATGGCGGCTCCACTCGAGCACGTCCATCGCCAGAATCGGCGCGTCGGCCATCTGCACGAAGAAAATCTTGTCGCCCGGAATCTGCGCAATCGCGCTCGGGTCGCCCTTGAGCGACAGCGTGTGGAAACTGTCGAGCAGCACGCCCAATGCCGGATGATCGACCTGACGCACGAGGTTCCAGACCTGTTGCCAGGTGTTGACGTGCCTGCCCCAGGCCAGCGCCTCGTAACCGACCCGCAGATTGCGGGCGCCCGCACGTTCAGCGAGCAGGCTCAGGTCGTCGAGCAGAATGTTTTCATCGCCCACCGAATCGGCAGACGCATTGCTGCAGACCAGCACCAGATCGGTGCCCAGTTCCTGCATCAGGTCGAATTTGCGTTCAGCGCGGTCCACGTTGCGTTGCAGGCGGTCGCGACGGCAGCCTTCGAAATCACGGAATGGCTGGAACAGGGTGATGGCGATACCCAGGTCAGCGCAGATCTGCCTGACGTTGCGTGGGCTGCCGTCGTAATACAACAAGTCGTTTTCGAAAATCTCGACGCCGTCAAAGCCGGCCGCGGCGATGGCTTCGAGCTTTTCGGGCAGAGTACCGCTCAACGATACGGTAGCAATTGAACGCTGCATGCTTTTCAGCTCCTGAATGAACGTGACCGGCTTGGATCACGACGGGATCGCACCGTATTCCTGGCCTTTTATGGCTTATTCAGAGGTGCGCATAAAGTATTTGCCTGTCAAAATCCTACAGCAACCTAAAGTGTACGAACTGGTTAGTTTTACGTTCGATTATCGAACAGAAGCCGTTTCAGTCAATTGACGCTGTATCGCGCAATGCGCAACATCAGCGTCACATTGCAGGATAGACCCGCAGTCGGACGTTTTGCTTTTTCGCTTCATCAGCAGCAACCCATAACAATTCAAACAACAGGAACATTGCTCATGTGCACCCACTTCGCTTCGCCACAACACCCGCTCGCCCGTCTAGCCAGACGTCATGTCCGACGAACCTGCCCGGCCTCAGGCCCGGTTCCGGTTCGCGCCGCCTGAAACAATCCAACACACTTGCGCGGCCCAACCTGTAAATTGTCGGCCCGACGAATCGTTTCGCTGCAAGCCTGAGTCAATCGGCCAGTCAATCACGGTTCTACGACTTCACTTTACCTGCACAACGCCTGCATCGAGTGGACTTCTCAGTCCGACTGTTGCCAGCAGCACAGTCCTGGAACGGATGGTTAGATCATCATGCTCAATCCTCAGAACACCCCCGTCGTCCATGCCGGGATGGGCGAAAAGATTCGCGGCGCACTCGCCGTGGGCAAGACCCGCTGGGGCATGCTTGCCCTGGTGTTCTTCGCCACGACACTGAACTACATCGACCGGGCAGCGCTCGGGGTCATGCAGCCGATTCTGGCCAAGGAAATGAGCTGGACGGCGATGGACTACGCCAACATCAACTTCTGGTTTCAAGTCGGTTACGCCGTGGGCTTTGTGCTGCAAGGCCGGTTTATCGACAAGGTCGGCGTCAAGCGCGCATTCTTCCTGGCCGTGCTGTTGTGGAGCCTGGCAACCGGCGCGCATGGTCTGGCGACATCTGCCGTCGGCTTCATGGTCTGCCGTTTCATTCTGGGCCTGACCGAGGCGGCCAACTACCCGGCCTGCGTGAAGACGACCCGCCTGTGGTTCCCGGCCGGTGAGCGTGCAGTGGCGACCGGTATTTTCAATGCCGGCACCAACGTCGGCGCCATGCTGACCCCGGCGCTGCTGCCACTGATCCTGACCGTGTGGGGCTGGCAGGCGGCGTTCGTGGCGATGGGTTCGCTGGGAATAATCTGGGTCATCATGTGGCGCTTGAAGTACTACAACCCGGAAGAACATCCGACCGTCAGCAAGACCGAACTGGACTACATCAATCAGGAGGTCGAACCCGAGCCGGTCAAGGTGCCGTTCTCCGGCATTCTGAAGATGCGCGGCACCTGGGCGTTCGCGCTGGCGTATGCGATCACTGCGCCGGTGTTCTGGTTTTACCTGTACTGGCTGCCGCCGTTTCTCAATCAGCAATACAACCTGGGGATCAGCGTGACGCAAATGGGCATCCCGCTGATTCTCATCTGGCTGACCGCCGACTTCGGCAGTGTGGGTGGCGGCATTCTGTCATCGTGGCTGATCGGTCGCGGCATGCGGGCGACCAAAGCGCGTCTGCTGTCGATGCTGGTGTTCGCCATCACCATTTGCAGCGTGGTCTTCGCCGCCAACGCCAGCGGTCTGTGGGTGGCGGTGCTGGCGATCTCTGTGGCGGTCGGCGCGCATCAGGCCTGGACGGCGAACATCTGGAGCCTGGTGATGGATTACACGCCCAAACACATGATGAGCACGGTGTTCGGCTTTGGCGGAATGTGCGCGGCGATTGGCGGCATGTTCATGACCCAGATCGTCGGTGCGGTGCTGACGGCCACCAACAACAATTACAACGTGCTGTTCACCATGATCCCGGCGATGTATTTCATCGCACTGATCTGGCTGTACTTCATGGCCCCGCGCAAGGTCCCGACGCTCAAGGAATGATTGTCTGGTGCAAACCACAAAGGCCCGCTCACCCAGTGACCGGGCCTTTTTTGCGTGAGTGTCCCGTCCTGAATAAGGTT
>NZ_LGLN01000067.1:61688-64236 GCF_001293775.1 Pseudomonas syringae pv. cilantro | reverse complement strand
AACCTATTTCAGGACTAGACAGAGTTGATCGCTATCCACCTTTGCGCCGCTGTTGCCATGCGGCAGCCAGACCGCTCAGGCAGATAATTGCGATGCCGGCCTGGCCGGTGGGCGATGGTAGGTGGTCGAAGACCAGAAAACCCAGTAGCCCGGCGAAGACGATCTGGCAATAGCTGAACGGCGCGAGCATGGCTGGCGCGGCGAAGCGGAAGGCCTGGGTCAGCAGCAGGTGAGCGGACATGCCGCACGCACCCAGCGCGAGCAGAAACGGCAGATGCTTGAGCGCGGGCACTTCCCAGAAAAACGGCACCAGAAGGCTCATCAACAGCGTGTTGAACAGGCCGGCAAAGAAGTTGCTGGTGGTCGGGCTGTCGAACGGGCTCACCAGTCGGGTCAGCAGTTGATACAACGCAAAGCACAAGGCCGACGACAACGGCAGCAGAATCGCAGGCGTGAACAGCTCGCCGCCTGGATGAATGATGATCATCACCCCGACGAACCCCACCACCACCGCGATCCACTGCCCGCGCGTCACTCGCTCATGCAGCAGCGGCACCGACAAGGCCGTGACCAGCAGCGGCGCGAGAAAGTTGACGGCTGTGGCTTCTGCCTGCGGAATGAACATCAGGCTGCTGGTAAACAGCAGACTGGTGCCCAACAGCGCCAGCGCGCGCAACGTCTGCAGGCCGGGGCGCTTGGTGCGCAGCACACGCAAGCCCGCCGACGGCATGAAGATGCAGGCCATGAGCAATGTATGCACCAGATAACGCGCCCAGACCACCAGAATGATCGGATAGAAACCAGACAGGTATTTGGACAATGTGTCGTGACTGGCAAACAGAAAAGTAGCCAGAAGAATGAAGCCAATCCCCTTGAGGGGTTGATTGACGCCGGACAGTGGCGTGCTGGCAGTGCTCATCGGGCTTCCCTGTTCAAGTGTTGTCGATCTGTATCTGTCGCAAAAGAAGACCGCGTACGCTTCCGCTTTCCATAGACCAGAGCCATAAAGCAGCGAGCATCGCAGCAAGCCTTTTCAGCGTCTTGCATAAAATGTTCGAACCGGTTCATTAACGTTCGATTATCGCCCCAAACAACGCTTTCACAATTGCGGACAACGTTTCGGCATTTCAATATCGCAGCCAGCTACAACGACTCGATAACTACAAAAAAGGTCAGTTCCATGCGCTCGAATCCCTCCTGCAAAATCGTTTGCGGTCTTTCTGCGGCCGTCGCTGTGGCCCTCTCGGCAACCACCACCTACGCCGGCGGCTTCGTCGAGGATGCCAAGGTCAATCTGAACCTACGCAACTTCTACATCAACCGCAACTTCGTGGACCCGGCCAATGCGCAGAATTACGCCGAGGAGTGGACGCAGAACTTCATCCTTGACGCCCGCTCCGGCTTTACGCAGGGCACCGTGGGTTTCGGCGTCGATGCGCTGGGCCTGTACTCGCTAAAACTGGACGGCGGCAAAGGCACTGGCGGCACACAGTTACTGCCGATCCACAGCGATGGACGCCCGGCCGACGACTTTGGCCGGCTGGCCGTGGCAGGCAAGGCGCGCTTCTCGAAAAGCGAATTGAAGGTGGGCGAGTGGATGCCAGTGCTGCCGATCCTGCGGTCGGACGACGGCCGCTCACTGCCGCAAACCTTCCAGGGCAGCCAGATTACCTCGAAAGAGATCGACAACCTGACGCTGTATGGCGGCCAGTTCCGCGGTAACAGCCCGCGTAACGACGCCAGCATGCAAGACATGTCGCTGAATGGCCGCGCAGCGTTCACCTCCGACCGTTTCAATTTCGGCGGCGGCGAATATGTGTTTAACGAGAAGCGCACACAGGTCGGGGTGTGGTACGCCGAGCTTGAAGACATCTACCACCAGCAATACGTCAACGTGCTGCATAGTCAGCCGTTGGGCAGCTGGACCCTGGGCGCCAACCTCGGTTACTTCCAGGGTAAGGATGACGGGCAGGCGCTGGCCGGCGATCTGGACAACAAGACCTGGTCCGCCCTGCTTTCCACACGACACGGCGGCAACACGTTTTATGTGGGTTTGCAGAAGGTCAGCGGCGAAAGCGCCTGGATGCGCGTCAACGGCACCAGCGGCGGCACGCTGGCCAACGACAGTTACAACTCCAGCTTCGACAATGCCAGAGAGAAATCCTGGCAGTTGCGTCACGACTACGACTTCGCAGCCTTGGGCGCACCGGGCCTGACCCTGATGAACCGCTACATCAGCGGCGAAAACGTGCACACCGGCGCCATCACCGACGGCGAAGAATGGGCACGGGAAACAGAGCTGGCCTATGTGTTTCAGAGCGGTACGTTCAAAAGCCTGTCGCTCAAGTGGCGCAACTCGACCATGCGCCGTGATTACAACACTAACCAGTTCGACGAAAACCGAGTGATCGTCAGCTATCCGCTGTCGCTGCTCTAGAAAACCTGAGTAACGTGGCGGCGTTGACTCTCGTGCCGGCGCTCCGCGTCGGCATGCAGTTCGTGACGCTCTGCGTCCTCTTTGTGGCGCTACGCGCCACATGTTGGTTCT
>NZ_LGLN01000067.1:39427-61069 GCF_001293775.1 Pseudomonas syringae pv. cilantro | reverse complement strand
CTGACGTCGCACTCTGCGTCGTCAGTGCCATCGCGATAAAAGAGCGCTTTCGTTTATGGGCAGTGATTGCGGGTAGACATGACATCGCGCTGCAGCACTCATCGTTATGCGACTTCTCAGTCCTCCTGCAACGACTCCACACCCATCTCGTCCCACACCGCTTCGGCCAGGTGAAACGTCGCGTTGGCCGCCGGAATGCCGCAGTAGATCGCGCTCTGCATCAGCACTTCCTTGATCTCTTCACGGGTTACGCCGTTGTGTTTTGCGGCTTTCAGATGCAGGCGCAACTCGCCTTCGCGATTCATGCCGATCAGCATGGCGATGGTGATCAGGCTTCGGGTATGGCGTGGCAGCCCAGGGCGCGTCCAGATATCACCCCAGGCGTGTCGGGTGATCATCTCCTGAAACTCTTCGTTGAACGGCGTCAGTTTACTCAGGCTGTTATCGACATGCGCATCGCCCAGCACCGCACGGCGCACTTGCATGCCGGCCTGGTAACGTTCGTCTTCGGTCATCGGGAAATCCTTGTGTGTTCAGCCACGGCACGTTCGACCCACAGTCGGGCCTGGCCAAGGTAGTGGGCCGGATCGAGCAAGCGATCCAGTTCGTCAGATGAAAGCTGCTCGCTGACCTGCAGGTTTTCGCCGAGCACCTGCCGCAGATGCGCGCCCTGCTCCACCGCACGCCGGCAACAGTGTTCTATCAGATGATGCGCGGCGTCACGGCCGATACGCCGGGCCAGCGCAATGCTCACCGCTTCGGCCAGCACCAGGCCTTGGGTGGATTCCAGATTGACCCGCATGCGCTCGGCGTCCACCTGCAAACCGGGTATTACCTGCAACGCCTGTTGCAGCGAACCGGACACCAGGCAGCATAGCTCAGGCAGCGTTTCCCACTCAGCGTGCCATAGGCCCAGACTGCGCTCATGCTCCTGTGGCATGGCCGCCAGCATCGTTGCGACCAGCCCCGGGCCCGTGTGGCGGCACCGATCATCACCGCTGCGCCCACCGGATTGCGCTTGTGCGGCATGGTCGACGAGCCACCTTTGCCCGGCGCGGAGGGTTCGAAGACTTCTCCGACTTCGGTCTGCATCAACAGGCTGACGTCACGCCCCAGTTTGCCGAGGCTGCCGGCGATCATGCCCAGCAGGCTGGCGAACTCCACCAGCCGGTCACGCTGGGTGTGCCAGGGCTGCTCGGGCAGTTGCAGCTGTAATTCACCCGCCAGAGCTTCAGCGACCGAAAACGCCTGATCACCCAGCGCCGCGAGGCTGCCGGAAGCACCGCCGAATTGCAGGCACAACAGGCGCGGTTTTAGCTCGGCCAGGCGTTGCCGATGGCGAGTGACCGCGCCCAGCCAGCCAGCGACTTTCATCCCCAGGGTGACGGGCGTGGCTTGCTGTAACCAGGTGCGTCCGGCCAGCGGCGTCCCCGCATGACGCTGCGCCTGTTCTGCCAGCGCCTCGGCCAGTTGCGCAAGATCGTGCTCGAGCAATACGGTCGCCTGACGCAGTTGCAGCACCAGCCCGCTGTCCATCACATCCTGGCTGGTCGCGCCCATGTGCACATAGCGCTCGGCTTCCGGGCTGCGTGCGGCAATCTGCCGGCCCAGCGCCTTGACCAGCGGAATCGCCGAATTGCCAGCGCTGCCGATGGCGATAGCCAGCTCATCGAAATCGAACAGTTCGGCCCGACAGCACTGCTCGATATCGGCCACGACGCTGGCCGGAATCAGGCCGACCCGCGCCTGGGCCCGAGCCAAGGCGGCCTCGAAGTCGAGCATGCCCTGCACCCGGCCCTGGTCCGAGAAAATTTCACGCATGTCTGCCTGAGTGAAATAGGCGTCGAAAAGTTGGTTACCCGGTCTGCTCACATCAGCGCTCCAGATTGAATGGTTTCAGGTGGCGTCGGCATGACTGACCCAGCCCTTGATCAGAATCGCCAGCGCGGCCACGGCAGCCGGGACCACCAGCGCCGTGAGCACCTGCTCGAAGCTCCAGCCCAGGCCGAGCAGCGTAGCACCGGCCCATGCACCCAGAATGGCACCGAAACGCCCGATCCCGAGCATCCACGACACGCCCGTGGCGCGGCCCTGAGTGGGGTAGAAACGCGCCGCCAGCGACGGCATCGCCGACTGCGCGCCATTGATGCACATGCCCGCGACCAGCACCAGCGTGGCCAGCACCGCGACATTGCCCAGACTTTGTCCGACCAGATACGCAAACACACCCGCCAGCGCGTAGGCGATGCCAATCACCTTGTGCGGGTTGTAACGGTCCATCGCCCAGCCGACACCCACGGCGCTCAACACCCCGCCGAACTGGAACAGCGCACCGATGAACGCCGACTGCTCCATGCTCGCGCCGCTGTCACGCATCAGCGTCGGCAACCAGCTGGTCAGCAGGTAGACAATCACCAGGCCCATGAAATACGTCAGCCACAACAACAGCGTGCCCGCACTGTAAGTGCCGGAAAAGATCACTTTCAGCACATTGCGACTGCTCACGGTTTTCTGCTCGGGAACCGAGAACGCAGTGACGCTTGCCACCACCTTCGGAGCAATCGGTGCCAGCACCTTGCGCACCTGCTCGGCGCCACGGTTGCGCACCACCAGAAAGCGCGCCGACTCTGGCAGCCAGACCATCAGCACCAGCGCCAATATCAACGGCAGGATTCCGCCGAGCATCAGCAAGCTGTGCCAGCCCATGCTCGGGATCAGCTTGGCCGACACAAAGCCGCCACACGCCATGCCCAGATTGAAACCACAGAACATGCTGGTCACCAGCAACGATTTGAGCCGCTCCGGCGTGTACTCCGACAGCAGCGTGGTGGCGTTGGGCATCGCTGCACCCAGCCCCAGCCCGGTCAACAGGCGCAGCACCAGTAACTGATCGATGTTGCTGCTGTAGGCAGATGCCAGGCTGAAAATACCGAACAGGAACACCGCGACCACCAGCACCCACTTGCGCCCGAAACGGTCAGCCAGCGGGCCGGAACCCAATGCGCCAAAGACCATGCCGATCAGTGCCGCGCTCATCACCGGGCCCAGACTGGCGCGGTCGATACCCCAGTCTTGACTGAGCGCCGGTGCGATGAAGCCCATCGCAGCCGTGTCGAGGCCGTCCAGAAAGACAATCAGAAAACACAGGGCGACCACTCTCCACTGATACCCGGACAGCGGTTGTGCGTTGATGAAAGCCTGAACGTCGAGCGTACCCGATGCAGCCCCGCTGGCTGAAAGCGTCATGTCGGTGTCCTTTTATTTTTATAAGGTCGCCTGCCGATGCAGGCGCCATGAAACGCACGCAAACTGCTTCAGAAATCGAAAAATACCGTCTCGTCTTCTCCCTGCACGCGGATATCGAAACGATAGGCCAACTGGCCGTCATGCGTGCAGCGACGCGCGATCAGGGTTTCGCGACGCGGCGGCTGCTCGATCAGGTTCAGCACCGGGTCGATGGCATTGGCCTGCGCCTCGTCGTCGAAGTACAGCCGCGTTTGTAGATGAATATTGATGCCACGGGCGAACAGCGAGACGTTGATGTGCGCCGCCATCGCCACGCCCGCTGCATTGCGCACCGAGCCCGGTTTTATGGTTTTCAGCAACCACTGGCCGTCGTCGGTGGTCGCCGTGCGGCCGAAGCCATTGAACGGCCGGTCCGGGTGAAACTCGTTGTCATACACGCCTTGATGATCGGCCTGCCAGAACTCCAGATACGCATCGCGGATCAGGTGACCGTTGCCGTCAAAGACGTTGCCCAGCAGCACGATGTGCTCGCCCGGCGCGTCAGGTTTGGCCAGCTCGTTCCAGATCTCCAGCTCGCGGGTCGGATTGCCGGCCACTTGTGGGGCGAGACCGATGTGCACGTAAGGCCCAGCGGTTTGCGAAGGGGTTTCTTGCAGCAGTTGTACGGGCATGGCGAACCTCCTCAGCCGTTTTCGAAGTGCGTCTTGCGCTGCCCGCGCAACACGATGTCAAAGCGATATGCCAGGCAATCCATCGGGTTGCCCAGCGCCAGATCAAGCCGGGCGATCAGGCTTTGCACCGCATCCGGGTTGGTGATCGACTTGACGATCGGGCAGATCGGAATCAACGGATCGCCTTCGAAATACAGCTGGGTGATCAACCGCGTGGCAATCGACGGGCCGCTGATCGACACATGCACGTGGGCCGGACGCCAGTCGTTGGGGCCGTTGCGCCACGGGTACGGACCGGGCTTGACGGTCCTGAAGCTGTAATTGCCTTCGCTGTCGGTCAGTGCGCGCCCGACGCCGCCGAAATTGGGGTCGATAGGCGCCAGGTAGGCATCGCGTTTGTGACGGTAGCGACCGCCCGCATTGGCCTGCCAGATTTCCACCAGCGTATGGGGGATCGGCTTGCCGTACTGATCGCAGACCCGACCGGCAATCAGGATGCGCTCGCCGATCGGCAAGCCACCGTGATTGAAATTGAGCAACAGGTCGTTGTCGTGCGGGCCGAACTGCAGATGCGAAAAGTCCGGGCCTGATGTCTCGGAAATGGATTGCGGAATACTGACCAGCGCCTGGCGCGGCGAGCGCAGGATCGAAGTCTTGTAGTCCGGGGTCAGGGCTTTCGGGTGCCAGTTTCGGTCACGAATGACGAAGCGGCTGTTGTCCGCGGCAGACATGGCGTTCTCCTTGTTTTTCTTGTGCGCGCGCAGGCATCGATCACCTGCGCTACAGGCTGCGGCAAAGTGTCGCGCAACTCATGCTTATGGAGAACTGAAATAAACCCATCCATCCATAACCACATGGTTATGGATGCTGCGCCTGGCAGTATGCTGCCCCGAGACTGCGCAACTCATCCACACACCATTGCGCCGCGCGGGTCAACGGCAGCGCCGGGTTACTGCACAGCCCGACCGAGCCGCCCGGTTCACGAATGCCCATGTCCAGCTCAACCAGCGTGCCGCCTTGCAACTCCAGCGAAACCGCATCCAGCGGCGCGATCCAGATGGCGTTGCTGCATTGCACGTAACGACGACTCAGGCTGAGAGAAAGCGTTTCCAGACGCTGACGGGGCATCTGGATTCCGCACTGCACGAACAGGCTGTCGGCAAACTTGCGGATGGTGGTGCCGGCAAGAGGCAGCACCAGCGGAAACCGCTCTAGGCTTTCACGCTTGAGCGGCGCGTCCAGTAACGGATGGTCGGTGCGCACCACCAGCGTCATCGACTCGCTGTACAGATGTTCGAAGGTCAGGCCCTGAATCTGCGGGCTGTCGGTCATCCGCCCGACCACCAGATCCAGCTCGCCCACCCGCAATTGCGACAACAGATAGGCGCTGGGCCCGGTCATCACACTGACGATCAACGCCGGGTGCTTCGCATGCAGACGACTGACCACCTCCGGAACCAGCAGGCTCTCGGCCGTCGACAGCACGCCCAGCCGCGCGGTCACCGTTTCATGCTCGCCGGAACGCAGGCTGCTGACCCCTTCACGCAGGGCCTGAACGCTTGGCCCGGCAAAGCGCATGAAGGCCACGCCGGCTTCGGTAAGCGCGGCACCACTCTTGCTGCGTATGAACAGCGTGGTCGCCAGCAGGGTTTCCAGTTCCTTGATGCTTTTGGACAAAGCGGGCTGGCTGATCGACAACGCATCCGAGGCGCGCGCCAGACTGCCCTGACGCGCCACTTCAAGAAAGCACACCAAATGGCGGAATTTGATCCGGGTATCGATATTCATGGCGCGGCAGGTCCAGAGTAATGAAGAAAATGCAGTTGAATGATGAAATCAACGGCTCAGGAACGACACCACCTGCGGCTCGTCGAACGGCCATTCCAGCTCTTCTCCGGTATCGATACGACGCAACACCGGGATGCACAGCTCGTAGCGCTCGAACAGGTGTTCGTCTCCGCTGATGTCTATCAGTTCAACCATCAAACCGTGCTCGATCGCCAGCGGCAGCAATACCGACTCGGCGACCTCGCACAGGTGGCACCCCGGAGTTCCGAGCAGCTGGCATTCGGGTGGCATGCGTGCATCCTCGCAATCAATACGTCTGGCCGGAAATCATTCTAGGCCGGGTGCCGGACAACGTCGAGCTGTCAGGCAGGCGCAAAATGGCCAGGTCTGTTCCCGTTTCATCGCGAGCCGCGTGCTGATAACGGGAACAGACCCTAGGCCGCTGCTTTCTTCGAATGCGTCCTGAAATGCCGCCTGCTGAACGCATTGGCGCGGTCCAGCACGGGTTTCTCGAAGCCACGATAACCCACCCAGCCGTAGCAGATCGCTGCCGCCATCATCAGCAGGGCAAACACCAGATTGTCCAGATAGCTGTGCTGCCACGCGCCCACCAGACTCCAGATCCGGCCGATCACGCCAAGTACAAGGAGGTGAGACAGATAAACGGTGTAGGACATATCACCCACGACCACCAGAAAGCCCGGCACCGAAAGCCGCTTGCGGCGCTCCAGCAAGGCCAGGGTCAGCACCAGCAAGCCGAATGTGCCACCAACCAGTAACATGCGCCACAAGCCCTGGCTGTCATACAGCCGGCAGTGCCCGATCAGCGCTATGCCCGGCAGCAAAGCCACGCCTAACAAGGCGTACACCCCGGCCGTCGGCAAGCGCGCGCTGTGACGACCATAAAAGAACAGCGCCAGCGCTGCCCCGATGATGAACTCCAGTGAGTAAGGGTGCAGGATGATTTTCAGCGCGGACGAATAGTCCTGCCAGTCCGCCAGCGCGTTGAAGACCAGGATGATCAGCGCCCAACTGCCCAGCAGCATCGGCAAGAGGCGTTCGCGCAACAGCAGCAGGGCGGAGAACACCACGTAGAACCACAGTTCGAACAGCAGCGACCAAGCCACCATCACCAACAGCACCTTGTCATTGGGCAGCAGCAGAAACGACATGAGCAGGTTGGACGAACCATGCCCGCTGTTGACCATCCCCGGCTGCACCAGATAGACCGCCAGGGTGATGAAGAAATACAGCCAGTACGTCGGGTAGATGCGCGACAGCCGATTGAACAGAAAACGTTGCGCTTCCACGCCGCTCTGAAAGCGGCCCCGGCTGACAATCACCATCACGAACCCGCTGATGACAAAGAACAGGTCGACACCCAGCTGAAAAAAATCGAGCCACGGCGGCAGCAGGATATCGCCACCGGAAAATTTGCTCTCTACCGACATCATGTGAAACAGCACCACGCCAAGGACTGCAACGCCCCTGAGACCTTGCAGGGAATACAGCCGCTCCATGCCTTTCTCCATCTTCTCGGTATTTTCAAAACCCTGTGAATGCCACGCCCGGCGCGCTTTTATGCCCTGGTACAGGGTGACGCGTGTGGAGCATAGCCAAAGGCCAGAAATACGGAACCCCCAAATCTTCCTGCACTGCCGGTTTTTCCTGACGGGCGGTTTTGGAGTAAGGTGCAGCGGCGGCAGGCCGCCTGATGGAACGCGATGCGCCAATCGAAGTGAACCTTCAGGAATCGCCTGCACTCGAACCATCCATACGCCACCTAAACGGAGAAAATCATGGCCAGTCAAACCGCACAGAATGCTCAGGAAATCCTGAGAGCAGACTTCCAGACCCTGGTTGCCGACACCGAAAAACTGCTGGCGCACACCGCGTCGCTGGCCGGTGAGCAAGCCGATGAGCTGCGTGGCCAGATTCGCGAAAGCCTGTTGCGTGCCAAGGAAACCCTGAAAACCACCGAAGACTCGCTGCGTGAGCGCGGTGAAGCGGCAGTGATCGCGACAGAAGACTACGTACAAAACAACCCATGGCAGTCGGTCGGCATCGCCGCAGGCGTCGGCTTCCTGATCGGTCTGCTGGCTACAAGGCGCTAACATCATGACTCTTGGAACGGAATCAGCACCGCCCGAGGGGACTCAGGGCTCTTCACCGCGGCGCCTCGGCGCTGCTTTCCTTGGCCTGCTGCACACCCACGTGGAACTGTTCGGCATCGAGTTGCAGGAGCAGAAAGCGCGCACCGTCAGTCTGCTGCTGTTTGCAGGGCTGGCACTGGTCTTCGGCCTGCTGCTGCTGACCGGGCTCTCGGCCTTGCTGCTGATCGTTCTATGGGACAGCTACCGACTGGCCGGAATCATCGGCCTGTGTACGTTCTACTTCCTGGCCGCCATCTTTTGCGGATTGCGCCTGAAGTCAGCTATTTTCGATGAGTCGTCACCCTTTCACGCGACCCTCGAAGAACTGGCCAACGACCGTGAGCGATTGATGCCATGAGTGAACCCAAGTCGCACCAGAGCAACACCCGACGCGAATTGCGCAAGGCACTGATCCGCCTGCGCATGGAGATGCACCGTCAGGAGATACGCCACGAATCCACGCAACTGTTGCAGCCGCTGCAACGTTTCCGTGGCATTCGGCACGACTGGAAAAGCGCGCTGGGTTTCCGCCACGCGCCGCTCTGGGGCGTAGGCTCGGTCGCCCTGCTCGGTTTCCTGAGCGGCAAGCGGGCCAAGACCGGACGCACCAGCCTGCTGGGCCGTCTGTTGAAACTGGGCATCACCCTGACGCCGCTGATCAAGGTGGCCATGCAGAGCCGTGCCATTCAGAATCGCAACAAACGACTCTGACTGCTGCGGCGCGCTGTGTGAATCAAGCTTGAATGTACGTGCCCGCCCCGGATTTCCGGGGCGGGCATTTGCTTTTTCATGTGGCCTGTTTCGGTGTATACCGCCTCAAGCCCTTGCGGCGGGCGTGGCGAACCGGGAAGCTAGGCAACGACTTTTGACGGAGTGACCGCCTTGGATTGGCAAACCCTGCTTAACCGCGAACGACTTGGCAAACCCCTGCACAGCCCCGAAGAACTGGGGCGCAGTCCGTTTCACAAGGACCACGACCGTATCATCTTCTCCGGCGCCTTTCGCCGTCTGGGCCGCAAGACTCAGGTGCATCCGGTGTCGAGCAATGATCACATTCACACGCGCCTGACGCATTCGCTGGAAGTCAGCTGCGTCGGCCGCTCGCTGGGCATGCGCGTGGGTGAAACCCTGCGTTCTGCCCTGCCCGACTGGTGCGACCCCAGCGACCTGGGCATGGTGGTGCAATCTGCCTGCCTGGCGCATGACATCGGCAATCCGCCGTTCGGCCATTCGGGCGAGGATGCGATTCGCAACTGGTTCAATCAGGCGGCCGGGCGCGGCTGGCTCGACGCGATGAGCGAGACCGAGCGCAACGACTTTCTCAATTTCGAAGGCAATGCGCAGGGCTTTCGGGTCCTGACCCAACTTGAGTATCACCAGTTCGACGGCGGCACACGCCTGACCTACGCCACGCTGGGCACCTACCTCAAATACCCGTGGACCGCCCGGCATGCCGACTCGCTGGGGTACAAAAAGCACAAGTTCGGCTGTTATCAGAGCGAGCTGCCGATCCTCGAGCAGATCGCTGGCAAACTCGGTCTGCCGCAGCTTGAAGACCAGCGCTGGGCCCGGCATCCGCTGGTCTATCTGATGGAAGCCGCCGACGACATCTGCTACGCGCTGATCGATCTGGAAGACGGTCTGGAGATGGACCTGCTGGACTACGCGGAAGTGGAGTCACTGCTGCTCGGGCTGGTCGGCGATGATCTGCCGGAGACCTATCGCCAGCTCGGCCCGGGCGACTCGCGACGCCGTAAACTGGCAATCCTGCGCGGCAAGGCTATCGAGCATCTGACCAACGCCGCCGCGAGGGCGTTTGTCGAACAGCAGGACGCGCTGCTCGCGGGCACTCTGCCCGGTGATCTGGTCGAGCACATGCACGGACCCGCCAAACGCTGCGTCTTGAGCGCCAAGGACATGGCTCGCAAGAAAATATTCCAGGACAAGCGCAAGACGCTGCATGAAATCGGGGCCTACACCACGCTGGAAATACTGCTCAACGCGTTTTGCGGTGCAGCGCTCGAACAGTTTGGCGGCAGGACCCCCTCGTTCAAGCACCGGCGGATTCTCGACCTGCTGGGCAACAGCGCGCCGGACCCCAAAGCGCCACTGCACGCCTCTTTCCTGCGCATGATCGACTTCATCGCTGGAATGACTGACAGCTACGCAGGTGAAATGGCCAGAGAAATGACCGGACGCTCTGGGCAAATCTAGCCCTCATCGACAGCCCGAACGCCCGCGCGGTTGCCGACGGGCGTTCGGTCGCTTTTGCTCGACCCTCTGGCAAACCCCGAAAATACGGATGCGCCCTACACGTTTGTCAGACGAATCCTATCGCAGCTTTTCTTGCATCCCTCAATAATTCCCGCCACTTCATCCACCTGCCTGCGATGCTTACGGGTTCGCATGGCGCCTGACGATGCGTAGCGGCATCGCCAACGCCCTTCCGGAAAAATCATGTCCAGAAACAATCTGCGCATCCTGCTGGTCGAGGATCATCCCTTCCAACTGATCGCCACCCAGGTTTTGCTCAACAATCAGGGCTACTTTCTGCTGACACCGGCCCTCACTGCGGCGGAAGCGATGGCCGCCATGCAGCGCAGCCCCGAGCCCTATGACCTTCTGCTGTGCGACCAGTGCCTGCCCGACCTGAGCGGTTTCGAACTCATCGGCCAGGCTTTCCGCTACGGCCTGGCACGCCGCGCCATCCTGCTCAGCGGCTTGCCCGATGCGCAACTCGAAGACCTGCAACAATGCGCCGCGAAGCGCAACCTGCCACTGCTCGGCTACCTGAGCAAGCCCCTGCACGGGCCTGACCTGAGTCGCCTGCTCGATACGCTGTCCGGTCAGGAATAAGCCGCAGCCTCTGCCCGACTCGGCAGCACTACAGCGACACTGTCATTGATCGGGGCTTACATGCCGGGCGATAAAGGGACGACCCGATCCCGAATCCACTTTCCGAACTGTAGGAAAGCAACACTTAACATGAATGATGATTCCAGACGGTTATAAACAGGTTGTGAATCAGCAACGGATACATACAGAAACACGCTTTGAATTTTAAACGCAGCGCGGTTCAACGTAGGCATTTACGTACTCCTATACGTTAATTACTGTAGGACTTTTCCTATATATGCCTGCCGACCAAGTCTCTTCATGTGCCTGCACGATCATCTGAGCTAAGGTGCGCGCTTTCTTCGCTGCTTGTATGGAATAAAATATGAACTCAGTTTTTATCATCGACGACCACCCTGTTATTCGGCTGGCTGTAAGAATGCTGCTGGAGAACGAAAATTATGAAGTGGTGGGTGAGACCGACAACGGTGTCGATGCAATGCAAATGGTTCGCGAATGCATGCCCGACCTGATCATCCTCGACATCAGCATCCCCAAGCTCGACGGGCTTGAAGTGCTGGCCCGCTTCAACACCATGGGTCTGCCCTCCAAAATTCTGGTGCTGACCTCGCAGACCCCCAATCTGTTCGCGATTCGCTGCATGCAGTCAGGAGCGTCTGGCTACGTGTGCAAACAGGAAGACCTGAGCGAACTGCTCAGTTCGGTGAAGGCAGTATTATCCGGCTACAATTACTTTCCCAGCCAGGCATTGACCTGTGCGGTTCGTGAAGATGGAAATCCGAGCGAGCTGGAGTTATTCAAGTTGGTCAACGATCGCGAATTGATGGTCTTGCAGTTGTTCGCGCAGGGACGCTCCAACAAGGAAATAGCCAAAGGCATGTTTCTGAGCAACAAGACGGTGAGTACTTACAAAACCCGTCTTATGCAAAAACTGAAAACCAAAACCTTGGTAGAACTTATCGAGATGGCAAAACGTAACGCGCTAGTGTGAGATAACGGATGTCCAAGCGCTTGAGACAATTATTAATACTGGCCACAAGCCTGTGCCTGGCCTTGGCTGTCCAGGCCAGCCCCGAGGCGGCCGACCATTACACCTTGCTCGGTCGCTCGAGCCCGGCTCACATGGACGTGAAGCTGGACAGCGGCCAATGGCAGTGGGTGCGAGGGCGACGCGAGCTGATCCTCGGTACGTCGACGCCTGATTACCCGCCGTTCGACATCACCATTTCCGGCAACGATTACGAGGGTATAACCGCCGATTACGCCGGCATCATTTCAGGTGCTCTGGACCTGCCGATCAGGGTTCAGCGCTTCGAAAACCGCGAGGCTGCGATCAAGGCACTGGTCGACGGCAGGATCGACCTGCTGGGCACGGCCAATGGCTTCGAGGTCAGGGAGCGCAACATCCGGCTGTCCCAACCCTATTCGGTGGATCAGCCGGTGCTGGTGACGCGGATCGGCGAAACACGTCCGCTGAACGACGGCCTGAAAGGCATGCGCCTGAGCATGGTCTATCACTACCTGCCGCCGACCGATGTCGAAGCCACGTACCCCGGCGCCAATCTAAAGACCTACCCGTCCTTTCAGAATGCGATCAACGCGGTCGCTTTCAATCAGGCCGACGTCTTTGTCGGCGACACGATTTCAACGCAATACATCATCAACAAGGGCTATCTGAACAACGTACAGATGGCCAGTTTCGGCAAACACGAAGCCAATGGCTTCAGTTTTGCCGTGCGCGACGACAACACGCGATTGCTGGACGTCATCAATCAAACGCTGAAGGCGATTCCGGTCGACGAACGCATCGACATATCCCGGCGCTGGAGTGCCGGCAACGATCTGATGCTCACCGACCAGAAGCTGCAACTGACGCAACGCGAAGAACGCTGGATCGCCCAGCATCCGACTGTGCGGGTAGTGGTCAACGAGGCTTACGCTCCGCTGACCTTTTTCGACGCCAAGGGCAACTTTCGCGGCATCACCGCCGACCTGCTCGAACTGGTGCGCTTGCGTACCGGGCTGAAATTCGACGTCAAGCGCTCGCCGAGCCTGACCGACATGCAAAACCAGGTCAGTCAGGGCCAGGCGGACATGATCGGTGCGCTGGTCTCCAGCGAAGAACGCGAGGACCGCCTGAGCTTCACCCGCCCCTACATCGACAATTCGTTCGTGCTGGTCACTCGCAAGGGCCAGGGCTCACCGAGTTATCTTGAACAGATGGATGGCAAGCGTCTGGCCATTACCCAGGGCAGCCCGATGCTGGAATGGCTGCGACGCAAATACCCGAAGGTCGTGCCGCTGGAAATAGACAACCCGTTCCAGGCGCTGGACATGCTTGCGGTGGGCAGGACCGAAGGAGCGGTCACGTCACTGCTCAGCGCGAACTACTTTCTGTCGTCCGGCATCTTCGAAGAGCGCCTGCACATGAGCGCCACCATTGGCGAAGAACCGGCGCTGATCTCGATGGCAACCTCACGCGACGCCATCGAGCTGAGCTCGATTCTCGACAAGGCGCTGGCCAGCATCGCGCCTCAGGACCTGGCTGCAATCAACAATCGCTGGCGCGCCTACACACCCTCCAGCGCCAAATGGCACGATTATCAGCGCCTGATCTATCAGATTGTGATAGGTGCCGGTTTGCTGCTGATCGGCCTGCTGGCCTGGAACGCATGGATGCGCCAGCAGATCCGCCAGCGCGAAGCCGCCGAGCGAGCGCTGAGCGATCAGTTCGAATTCATGAGCGCGCTGGTCGATGGCACGCCCCACCCGATCTACGTGCGCGATCGCGATGGTTTGCTGCGCATGTGCAACGACAGTTACCTCACCACCTTCTCAGCGCGGCGTGAAGACATCATCGGCAAGAGCGCCACCGAAGGCGTACTGGGCAATGCTTTCGAAGCACGGGAATACGCTGCCGACTATCAGCGGGTCATGGCCAGCAACACGGCGCTGATCCTTGACCGGCCGATGCGCATTGGCGACCGTCAGTTGACCATCTACCACTGGATTCTGCCGTTTCGTGACTCGCTGGGCGAAGTACAAGGCATCATCGGCGGCTGGATCGATATCAGCGAGCGTCGCCAGCTCATCGAAGAACTACAGGCGGCCAAGGAGCAGGCGGACGCCGCCAGCCGCGCGAAAAGCACCTTCCTCGCCACCATGAGCCATGAAATCCGCACGCCCATGAACGCGGTGATCGGTATGCTCGAACTGGCACTCAAACGCGCCGATCATGGCGAGCTGGATCGCCCCGCCATCGAAGTAGCCTACAGCTCGGCCAACGAGCTGCTGGACCTGATCGGCGATATTCTCGACATGATGGGTTTTGCTATTCACACCAGTCGTCAAACAAGCCAAAACCCTTATAAAACCCAGGTCTACTATCTTCTATGTTTTGACGACCGTCATTGTGAGCGTTCTTAAGCAGCATATTATATACACAGTAAAACACTTACAAAATCCGACACCAATACAATACCTAGGAGGCTTAAGCGATCTCATCCTTTGAAAACCTTAGTAGGCAACCACCTTCGCAGCAATCTACAAACACAATTACAGCTACAGAATCATAGATACAAAATCTTCAGCGCCCAATAATAGACAAGATACCAAAACCAAAGTAGCAATCTTCGAGCCAAAAAAGCCATACTATCTGGACCACGTATTACACGTGGTGAAATAACTAAGAAACCGAAAAAAGGTCTTGACCAAGTCTAGATGAAAGACTTCAAATACCGAACCACCTCAAATCCTGTAAAGTCATGATTGTTACCTCTCGCCTCCTTGACTACCCGCTACTAGCCATTGCACCTGACACACAGGAAAAAATTGACAAAGCTTGTTCAGACTTAAAAGTCGAACCTAATGTCATTGCCTACCTCAACTCGTATTTACACGTAGTCGGGATGTATCTTGACGAAAGAACAATATCATCTCTGGAAGATATCGATGTTGTACTACAAGGATTAGAAGGATTCTTACTTGCCAATACAAAACTTACAGAAGACGCAGTTGCAAAAATACGCAACAAATCAAAAAGACTGTTAGCCGCAACAATAGGCATCGAGTGGACCCGAGAAAACCGCGGAATTAAAAACACGCTTCACAGTCGACAGCAAAAGAGCGTTGACTTCTATGACAATATAAAAAAGCATGTATCTATTGTTAAATACTACTCCGGCTGGTGGGTTGAGTGCAGAGAGGGCAAGATAAAATTTTTAAATCTGATCGACATTTACATAAGTTATGGAGAGCACTTCACAAACCAAACCCTAGACTTAATCCAAAGTCATTTTATAAAATTCTCGCACAATAGTTGCGCCACAAAATTAGTGCACCTGAAGCGAATCTTTAACTTGATGTGCATGCTGTACCCTAGACGAGAAAACTTATTATCACTACAGGACGGAATAAAAGTAAATGAGTTTGTAGAACTATTATTTGCAAAACATAAATCTTACACGATCTCTAACAGCTTCAATCTTAAAAGCTTCTACGATGTATGGCCTTTGACAATTGGCCTATTCAAAGACGTTCTCACTGAAACGGCAATCATGTCTGCGCCAGAATGGCCTTTACTCTGCCCAACTTATGTGTCCGCATCTGAGCATGACGTCAAAGAAGAACAGACTGTTTTCGAGAAAGCGTTCATTGATATACCTTTGACCTTTTCAGACGAAAAAGCTTTCAACGCTTTTGAAGCCGCTGTAAACGACGAACTAAGCCTCGTAGAAAAATGCTGCATGAACGCGTGCAAAGCGGAGATGAGTAGCTATCATGAGAGAAATGAAAAAGCGAAAACAGGAAAGGTTATTACAAATTTTCGCGGTTTAGAATTTGGGAATGACTTCACCGAGCACGATATTTTACGCACTTGGCAAACTTACACTTACAATATAGACGAAACCGGAATATTCAGTGCTATCACGCGGCGCGACTTTATGAAATTCGTTAAGCCGCTCAGAGCGCATACAATGCTTCCTTTTATGCATTTGTTAGTACAGCATCATCCGATAATAACTCCCCCATGGCTAATTGAATTTGAGCTATTTGATAGTTCCGGCCAGCAAGTCAACTACACGCAGTCAGGTGGTGATTGGATCGCTACGGGTTTCAAGCCTCGTGCCAAAGGTCATGAACAGCAGTCAATAGTACTTACAAAGACCTCAAAACGTATTTTCGACGAGATCATCTCGATTACGACGGATGCGCGTGACTATCTTCGTTCAATCGGCGACGACTCCCACCGTCGTCTTTTTCTGAGCGGAGGCAGGGGATTGCAGAAACCAATACCTATAGAGACTATCACCCCTGTGGGTAGATTAGACTCTGACATTCCTCTTCGATATTTAATGCTGAGTGAAATCAGCGAAACTTTTCCCTCCGAGCGAGTGAGAAGAATTATCGCAAGACTTTCACTGCGAACTCTGCGAGATGCTGTAGCGATTCAAGTCTTTCTTCGGACCATGAGCATGGAAGCTGTAGCAATAGCACTAGGGCATGCACCCGGCAACTCGAAAGCGGGGGAAGGCTATATTCCTAGCGTGCTTCGTTTTTTTATGATGGAGCATTGGCTCAGGATATTCCAGAATGCAATTGTGTACGAGGCAATGAAAGACAGCCCCCACCTGCTTCATGCTATGGACTTCAACACACTTGAGGAACTCAACGACTTTCTTCTGACTCACAAAGAACACTATAAGATAGTCCCAGACAGCGAAACAACTGTTTACCAACCAATCAATGGACTTGAAGACTTTCAGCATGACCGCTTATACATAGAGCTTAATCTTGCAAAACTAGAAATTTTACTGTGCATTTACGAGATAATTTCCGCCGCTCTCAAAACAGGAATAGAGATAGTCACATCGGCAATGCGATGGTATCGGGTCGCAACGATTCTTTACCAAGCAGTGCATCTCCACAAAGAGGGCACACTGGCGAGCTACTGTTCAAGAAGCGTGTTATTGCTATTCTCCAAGGCCAATCCCAGCGCAACACTTATGGATAAAATCAAGGATATTCTACATGCCTAGCTTATCTGATCAAAATAATCGATTAACGCAAGAGGCACTAGCGGATTTCCAGCTGCCCGCTGGCGATCCACTAGAGAACGCACGTGCGCTGCGAGATTTTGTATTTTCCCATATGCCGATCGGGAGCAGCATAACGAAACCTTACTGGTTTGCTCCAGGGACCGAGTTCTACGGATCGAAATGGGATTTTTTTATCCCGGTAGAAAATCGACCGCCGCTGACCAGAGTTATAGACTTCGACATCGAACTCTATGACGGATCCAACCTACTCGACACTAAGAACAAAAACTTGCTCTTAACCTTTCAATATTTTTTCGCTTACCAAATTCACCCACGTTATACCGGAGGGCAGACTTTTGCACCTTACGTAGCATATTTAAATATGACAAGAGCTTTACAGATAGCAGATTGGATGCTACTGAACGGCGATCGATTCAAAATATGTGAATTTGGACTATCGCTGATCAATGACAATAGCGTACTTTCGCTGCTGGATGGAATTACAAAAAAACCAATAAGCGAAGTCATTTATGATTACTCTGGCCGCATTACCACGTGGATAAAACAGCGCACCTCCGAAGTTTCTAAGTTACAAGTAAGGAGCGCGATTGATGCCGACGACTCGATCTCCGACATCTCTGAAACTTTACGAATACTTGAGCTTAACGATGAAGAGCTTATTCGGGCACGAGTATTTTTCAAAAAAAACGGTTATTACACTGATGTGCTCGGTGTCCAATCGCTACGTGCGGCCCCAATAATTGCTGATATCTATAAAAACACTTTCAATGGACGTACTATCAAGCCGGACCACTTCCCTGAACTAGATTTAGGCGAAACACGCTATAGGGGTGAATTCCCCCCTGTAGAAGTAAGAGCCGCAGCGAATGATGGTGCATCACATCGCAGATTATCATCCTATATTCAGACCTTTCGTAAGATTGGTTTGATCAACGAGTGCTGCACCGGCATAGACAAGGAAATGTTGCAGCGAATTACGAAAGATCGTGTCATAGCAGGAAAAGACTATAGGGAGACAGGCCGTTATCGGACCGCACCTGTTGAAGTAGTACTCCAAGCGCTCAGGAGCAGTATTGAGTTCGCCATCGTTAATGCCGATTGGATCCTGCAAGAAATTTATGAAAGCATTAAAGCTAAGTTTCATGCCAGTGATTATGGTCAGAATTTCCAAGATTTTGCTAGAAGCCGATTTAGCGAAACTGCGCTAGCTCAGGGTATCAATCGTTGGGCGATACCTAGATCGGAAGCAGGCTATTATGACCAAGTGCGAGACAATTCCTCACTGGTCGACCTCTACCAGGTGCTGACTGGCTCTGTTCTTATAGTACTCGGTGCAACGATGGCGAGGCGTCGGGACGAAGTCGCATTTTTGGAAAGCGACACATGTTTGTACCCGGCAAGCGATCCGAGCTTGCCAGAAAACTCGTCCACAAGGTATTACCTTGTATTCAAGGGTCAAAAGACCGGTGCTTCCGGAATTCGTGAGACGCTTAAAAGGCCCCTACTCCGGATAGCCGCGTCGTTCATCTGGAAGCTGAAAGTCTTCAATCAACGTCTTCATGCATTAGGGATGATTAACGCACCAGGTCGACTTTTTAAAAGTATCGGCAGGCCTACCGGAACAGTCAGCGAGGGAAACCGTTACAGTCATTACAATTGTATGAACTCCGCTTGCGACTATTTTCGACTTCCCACAGTCATTGATGAGGGTATTGAGAAGCGTTACTACATTCGCCAACATCAACTTCGCCGCTTCTTCGCAATTGCATTTTTTTGGGGCACGGACAATCCAGACTATCAAACTCTCAGTTATATGATAGGACATACTGACGCGAAACTTTTTTATCACTATGTTACTGAGATGGTAACAGGACGAATTCTTAAAGAAGCAAAAGCTAACAGGATTCAGGCAAGCCTCTCAACAGGCAACCGAGACATTGAAGGTATTGATGAGCTTATTGATATGCTTCGCAGAGAACACAATGTGAAACGGGTCCACATCAAAACTTATAACGAAGTTTTCGGGAGCATGCAAACCATGCATACACAAGGCCTGGTCAAAACGCAACCAGAGTTTGAAGACTACATAAAATCACACTCATGTGAGGGCAAAATTTTGGATTACCTAGATCAAGGCAAAATCACCTTAGAGCCTGACTTCTTTGAAGTTAAAAATCTCGACGGCCGCACATTATTTCATTTCAACCTAGCATTAAAGATCAAAGACTTGTGAGTCACATAACGCTGATTAGCGTAGAAATCGTCCTTCGAAAACATGAGCTACTGAAAGAAATTTTAGACTCTCATGTGAGTGAAGAACGTCACTTACCTTTCTTAACAGCACTGCAATCTCAAGCAAGGTTCGCCGCACTTTCGCTCCCAGAGCTGATTTTGCATTCGATATCGCTAAACAACCTCAAAAATACTGCCAATAAAATTATTGATGGTGGCTTTGATTATTTTGATGTCATGCGAAAAGATGCGCTAATCAAACTTCGCACACCCGTCGCAAATATAGATATCCCCGATCAGACACGAAAGCTGAATTAATCAGCCAAATCAGATCTCTTAAGCGGCAATTAATAAAGTTACAGGAGCATAACATGCGCCTCACCTATATCATTCGTGAAATTCAAAGCCGCTATCAAACCTTGGCTTCATTACCACCCACCGTGATTAAAGAGAGACATGCACTAGATATCAGCGAGATCTTTGCCATGCTGACAGGAATGGGTATCGTTTTGGAGAGTATCTAGGTATGGACCGTTACGCGCCTCAGGTGGTCAAGGCTTTAAGCTCGGAGTTCACTCTGCCTGACACAGTGGATCATCTGGGAAAGCTTAATCATCGAACTGCACCCGAAATCCCATTCATCACCTACCCTAATGGACAACCCTGTTTCTTCGGGAATCTATACATTCTTCGCCTATACGACCAAAACTACTCGATTGTAGATAAAGGCGGTAGCATCACCGAATATGCAAATCAGATGTCTCTTCTCTTGAGGTATGTCTCTGATAGCCAGATTGATCTTCTTAGCATGACCGATCATCGATTCAAGAACTTCAGAAATTGGCTTAGAGCCCGCCGATTCCGTGGAAAAAAAACCGGAGTTAGGCGCACTAATCGAGTATTGCTGTTCGCACTGGACTTTTTGCACTTTTTAGGTACCACTATCGGCCAGCCTGACTTTGTAAGTCCTATGGGAGTCATTAAGGCACAGCGAATTACCAAAACGTCGAAGAGGCGCACTAATGGGTCGCTCATTTTTATCTATACATGGGATCATCCATGCCTTCTTGAAGACGACGGGAAATCCAGGAGTGGGCAGCCTATTGGCAATGATGTCCTCGAAAAAATAAAGATTCAGATCGACCAAATCCCATCCGTTTTTATCAGAAGACGTACAGAGATTTTGGTGAAACTATTAGAGAATACCGGAGCACGGCGTGCTGAGGCAGGAAACTTTCTAGTCTCAAGCCTAAGGAAGGCGTTGGCAACAGGAGAACTTCAGCCCCTCGTGACGATGCAGTCAAGGAAAGGCTTGCGAGGGGCCACTCGTGAAATTCCCGTGGATCGGCATATCCTCGAAGATATAATGGATTTCGTTGATACGGAACGCCGGACACTTCTACATGCGAAGAAAATTTCCAAGTTTGAAGCTGACATGTTATTTATAAGCGAGAGAACAGGATTACCGCTTACGATTAAATACATCACGACCATTTTCAATAACCTCAGAAAGGATGCTGGTATCGTAGAAAAGGCTCACCCCCATCAACTACGCCATCTGTACATATCTAAAAAGTTTGAGGAACAGGTATTGGATGCTATCGGTGCCAGCACTAGCCCTCTTCGATCCCTTGATACGATAATGGCTGCGGTAGTTTGGGAGATTATGCAGTACTCAGGGCACAAGAGCCGCGCATCGCTTGACACTTACATAAAAACAATCAAAAGAAAGCTCTTCAACATGCTCATTGATCGGGCTTCGAGTGCAAAGAAATTAAAGCCTGCTTTGGATACTGCGATAACTAAACTTATGGTGGAGGTTTCAAAATTGGCGCCCGAGGATTTAGAGGTCTTTTTAGAAACGAAGCTCAATGAGCTTCGTAAAGCTTGAGATGGTTATTTTTCTTCGTTTGGCGCAAATCTAGGCGCAGTACTGATGACAGCTGATCTGTCGCCGTTATGCAGACTCCAATTGCCACATACCAGCTTTGCAGAAGAAAGCGCAGGGTATGGAACCGGCTTGGTTCTCCTGACAGTTGCAACACGCCGCACCCTTACATCGGTTCGAATTCTTAGGCGCACATGGCGCTTAAACCGCCCATTCATTACGAGCAAGCAGTTCGGTCGGAAAGCTCTGCTCGACGAGTAGGTTGTTGCGTTGGGAAAGGCGCATGACTGTTGCAGCTGATGCAGAATTAACACAGCTGCCGAAATTTTGCTGACCCAAGAGCCTACTTTGTAAGGCGTTAGCTAGTCTGACTTTAGGCTGAATGCTTGTGTAACAACGCCAAGTCGGCAGCGTAAATTCTCTATCAGCGACCACGGTCTAAGTGCCCACAGCCAAGCAGGACCAGATGAAGACTATGATCGATTGGGCGTTGAAAGAACGCATGCCGTATCTGGCCTGAAAATATTGGACGCAGATGCTCGGTTGTCCAGCAGTTTGATCGCTTCGTTGGAATGGCTTTGCGCGGCAAATGGGTCTGCGATGACTGCAAAGCGCTGATCTAGGCGCCCGTTCGGGCTCAAGTTGCGGGCTTGGAAATTCCACGTTCAAGATTGGCTCGATGATATGTAAGCGCCTCATGAACCCCACATTCCCAACCAGCCATTGAAGCTTGAGGCTGTGCTCCCGAT
>NZ_LGLN01000067.1:0-37935 GCF_001293775.1 Pseudomonas syringae pv. cilantro | reverse complement strand
ATTGCTCGCCAGAGATGCCTCGCTAAATCAGATCCTCATTTTTTTCTAGGTGGGGTTCGTGGCGCGGATACGATGATATGGATCAGGCCGTATCTTGGAAAGGATTGATCAATCTGTAAAGCCTAAATGCCCGGAAGGCTAAGTTGGCCGTCAGGTTTATCCGTTAATTGTGCTCAGCATCGTGTGGGAACGACACATGACTTGTTGACGAATTGCTCTGACAGATTCTGGTTCTTTTATTGAGATCTGCCAACCTGAATATAGGCGCCTCTGGACAACCCAACTTTCGATTAGCAAGGTGCAAATTTTGCACATTGCTATCCGACCCATGCTTTGGATTTGTCAACCGCTAGGCGTTTCACCTGTCACCTATGAAGACGTGTGCGGTGCGACAACCTAGCGCCTCGTGCTTGAAAACGAATTCATTGAAATGCGCTTCAGGAATGCCGATGTTTATCAGGAGTGGGCATTAACCGGAAAAAACCGTGTCCCATTCCCGTCACTGGGCATGCGTTCCAAGTATAACGCTTTTCTCCCTACGATTAATCCAAGCACGGCACGTCTGTCCTTTCGTTTGACAGCAAGCTTTCGCCACTCAGTTAAATCAGTGCCGGACGGCGAAGGGTAGTCTTGAGGATGCGTATGCCATTCTCCAACGTATCTGATCAAGCCATTGCTATCAGCCCACCGTTTTTGCGCGATGTGCTCATGTAGATCCGTCATACGCTCGAAAAAAGCTCTAAACCGCCGGTCAAACTTCGTGGGTATTGTAGCCTCGACGATTTCAAGATGTGACCCACGGACATAACCAAGTAACAGGCCGCCCCCCTCCAAATCTGACGCACCCATCTGGATATGGCGTTGGAATACATCAAGCACCTCAGGATGGATATAAATCAGATTACGGCCTTTATTAGCGGACCACTCAGTTATGAAGTGCATGCTGGGCAGTCCTCTACCTTCGGGGGATTGCAATCAGGTGAGGCAAGGGTGTAAGCGTAATCCGTGATCTTGGTTTGCAGTGACGGCGAGGTCTTTCCGTTCGCCCAAGCTAAAGCCATTTCGGCTCCCAAGGCTGCGGCCTGAACTGATACGGTCATCGGGAAAGGCACGTATAAACCTTCGCAGCCATATCCGGCCATCACGTGGGGTATCCCCCCCTCGACAGTCGGGAATTGGCCCGCTTTGATATGTGCCGAGAGGCAGCGATAGCATGCAGCATTTTCGCTGCATTTTAGAAGTGCACGGACAGCTGTTCCTGGCCCCTCAATCCAAACGGACAGCATAGGAACTGACGAGGCGTAATTAGCTGCTAACCAGTGCCCAAGCGCTTCCTCTCCAGTGGCATCAATCAGTAAGTCAATGTCACCTAAATGCGCATCTCGCACGTTCACTTCAAGACCACGGACTGAGATTCCAGGCGCGTCGTTTTGAAGCATCACGCTTAGCCCAAATGCCTTATTGTTGAACGAAAATGGCAATCCCAAACGATGTCGACCAACGTTCTCCGGCATCAACAGATCAAAATCAATGAGCGTGAGATTTCCACCGGCAGTACCAGCACCGGCTTTGACGAGCATATCTGCCAGATATCCGCCAATAGTTCCGCACCCCACCAACGCGATCTTCAAACCAGTCAATGTTTTCATAGAGGGAATGCTTCGCTGAGCGATATATTGATCATCGATCCGGATTGCCGTCAGTCTCGTGACACGAAAGCTATAAAGCCTTTCAGTCCCCCTCGCCTGCTTGAATTTCTCTTCGTCCAAAACGGACTGATCGAAATGCACTTGAAAACCATAATTCAACAGTGGGGACTTGATAAAGATTACCGTGTCGCCGCTTTTTTTCTTGTAGGCCTCGGCAACACGCTGTTGTATTTTTTTGGCACAACTCTTATCCAATTCACGCTGCCAGTTGATGATGTCTGCGACGGTCTGCGGGGGCCAATTATCTTGTCTTGGTCGCGGTTGCGCAGTCGTACCGACCACGTAAGCGAGCATCAAGAATCTTTTCGGGTTGAAATGCATAACGTTGATTTTGACTACGGTACGCTCTATATCATCCGTAATCACTGGAGTGCGCGCCCCACGATGAGAAGCCACATAAAAAGCAGGTACTTCACCGCGCTCTAGATTTTGAACGTCAAAAACGCAGATCTGGCTGTACCAATGAACGAAAAATTCTTCAACCAGGTCTTGAACCATTTCGCCCCTGATGATGCGTCCCAAAACGCTCTCAGCTTCAGCTAGACACCTAAGTGTTTGGCCTATCGGGTCGAATATATCAAGGACGACCGTGCTCGGCGCGAGATAGCACAGCCAGCCGTTGGCACCCAGATGAGGGGTGACAGGACTCAACGTCGAGGGCAGTTCTTTGAGCCTGACCACTGGTAGCGCAAAAAAGGTGGGTTCCACCGTAAAGTCGCACCTAAAGACTCCTTCGGCCGTTCCGAGTGGCCCCTCAAACTTCACCCATCGATCAGGCGTTCTCCCAATATATGTGAATCCTCGGGATTGCATTTCCGAAATAAGATCAGGCAGTACCTCACCCATCGGCTATCCGGCCTTGGTACGGCCAACCAGCTCACTCGCTGAGGCCTGTGCGGGTACCGCAGCGATAGTCGCAGCGACGGTCACTTGTTTAATTCGGCTCGGGCGATTAGGAAAACGAGGTCCGAACATGCTGATCATCCAATTACACGCGGTTGTCTGGTCGGAGGCATTCACAGCGCCATTGAGATAGTCTTCGAACATCTCAAATTTCTCTGCTGCGGCCTCAAGCTCGTCTGCGGGGAGACGCCCACTTAGGCTTTCATCGTCGTTCACAGGGTTACTAACACCATTGCGTAGCGCAGCGGGCAGCCCCTTTAAAACTTCGAGAAGAGCCAAGTCATCTCTCCTATCCATTTTTGTGAACAATGGAGCGGCAGCGGCCATAAGCAGGATGGAGGACGGGCCTCCTGTTCTCCATTGCCAATCACGAAAAGCCTTCAGATAGCGGACCACACGACGCAGCTGTTCCCCCTTCGCTTCTACTTCGTCAACAAACCAGTCCTTCACTGGCCTTGGATCAGAAGCTATCCAATCTTCCTCCCGGTGGGCTAAAAGCACCTCATCCGAGGGAAGCATTGTCCAAGAGTCAGCCCGCCTGACGTTTACAGCGTCCATAAAGCAGTCATAACCATAGGCATTAGCCGCTCGCTCAAGCTTCTGGTACTCGTCATCAGGTATTGAATATAAGGGGATATCAATATGAGCTATCGCCGATATCTCGATCCGGATGCAGGTTGGCTTGTCAGTCACAAGCTTCCAGTTTTCGCTTCGCTTAGACTCGACCAACCTACCCAATGCTTCTTCGGCAGCTGCGAAAAAAATCGCGCTCGCAGCACTAGGCCGTTTGCTGCCTTTTAAAAAACTGATTGGAAGATAGGCGCCGTCATCCACGTCAGACTGCTGTGGGGGCAAGTGAGCTGGGCTATTGAGAGTCTTGTACGCCCAAGACCCTTGTGTGAAGAAGCGTGGCTGCGGAATGTCCCCTTTATAACCCTGCTCAATCAGCACTCTAGGGATTCCGTGCCTCAGGCACTGCCTGACTTCGTTTTTCGCTGACGTAATCTGTAGACGTTGTGAAGGTGTCAGCTCCAGCGCGTTAAGCAGACACAACTCCTCTTCGGAGGTGTTGAACAGCGGTGAGAGATTTAACATTGAAGACCCTCCGAGTTTTTGTTGGGACCGTGGTAGAACGTGGGCGGCGTTGCATGGTGGACACGGAACTGAGGGAATCGACGATCACCCAACGCGCGTTGAGCAGCGGCGGTTCCACGATCCCGGAGAGTGTTCGTTGATGCCAAGGACACATCGTCTAGCGCTTTCACATCGCTGCTTTGCTGTGGGGTGACTTGGTCATCAATTTTGAAATAGTTGTCGCCTAAAGACTGGGTGAGCATGTAATCCACAGAGGATTCTTGCGCCGAGATGACAAGATCAAACAGATTGCTCCCCCACCCGATTATTCCTTGGTCTAGATCCTTTCCCCCGCTCACTGTGGCGCCAACAGTCATTGTGCCTACGGCTAGTACACGGACCCGAGCGTTTTGATTTGGTGCAAGAAAGGTACGAACTTCGTGTAATCCAAAAAGCCCAGGCGCATTCCCCACCAAGCCACCGTCAACAAAAACTCCGCGCTCATTTCGGACTGATGGAAAATACACTGGGGCGGCGGATGTGGCCAAGGCGACATCTACTACGCTCATGCGGTGATCAAGCTCGAACGATGGATGATGCGGCGTTTTGAAAAATTGACCGCGACCAGTTGTGTAGTTGACAGCAGGTATAAGCACCCGATGCTTCAAATGCCCCATTGTAGTGTCGCCAAACCGGTGCTCCAGCACTGAGCGAAGGCCAGCGTTTGAGTGTTTGGCACGAGTCAGGAAACCGAAACGCTTACGCATGAAATCGCGCGAGCCAAAGATCTGCGGACCTTGGTCTTCGAACAACGACTTCAGCTCAGTCGCGGGAATCTCACTGGCTAGACCAAGTGCTAGCAACCCACCGGCTGAGGTGCCGCAGATAAGATCGAAATGAGAGGCTATAGGACGACCGAGCACCTGCTCTAACTCTTTCAGAATCGTCGCTGTGTACAGCGCCCTGTATCCACCGCCAGATAAGGCGAGCACGTGATATGTAGGTAATTCCTCACCGCTATCCATCCTAGCCGCCCCCTGAAGCAACCAAACCAAAATGCCATCTACCACATGTGGTGTTTCCTACAAAGAGAAAACACTATATAGAGGGTACAGGAATTTATTAATGGATCCAAGTGGGGCGTAAACTCGCTGATGCAGCGCCAAGGATGCTCCGATTAAATTGTCACGCTGCGGTTGAAAGCCGTAATTTTTAAGGAACACAGCGCTATTTTCTGAAAACGGCCTGATGCAGCGTGCATCGAGAGCGTTTTTGCCCGGTTTTCCGTGTCATGCGCGCAACCCCCCTTTCCCCATCAGTCGTTTTGGAGCCATCCACAGGTCCGACAAGGCAACAGCGTGGTCAGCGGGGCCGTGTTTTTTATCAGCCCAGGAAAGCGTAATTTCACGTAACCAAACAGGCGTTTGACGACCGGAAACGGATATTCAACCTTGGCGCGTGTCTGCGCTTTGCAGTACTCGATCATGCGCTTAGCTTTGTACAGCAGGCTGCGTTCTGCTGCCCCGAACCGCGATATGCCAGATCACGTTACGATTTTCGTGCTCTTCACGCTTCTCGACACCGGTGTAGCCAGTATCCGCATAGACAGCATTTTCTTCCCCTTGGAGCAGTTCGGCGACTTGGGTCACATAGACCATGTTGGCGGCGGTGCCATGGACGTGATGAACCAGTCCAGACTCAACGTCAGCTCCGATGGGTGCCTTCATACAAGAGAAATATTGGTTACATTTCTTGGTCTGATTCATCTGGGGATCGCGCTCGCCGTCTGTGTTCTTGGTCGAACTCGGAGCATGAATAATGGTAGCGTCGACAATGGTGCCCCGGCGCAGCGACAGGCCTTTTTCCTGCAAATATCTGATGGCCGCGAGGATTGCAGGCGCCAGTTGATGCTTCTCCTGAAGGTGCCGGAAGTTCATGATCTTGGTGTCTTCCGGGATCGACGCACTCAACGTCAGGCATGCAAACTGGCGCATGGGAGTGATTTCGTAGAGCGCTTATTCCATGGCCGGATCGCTCAGGGAGAACCAGTTCTGCAATAGATGAATGCGCAGCATGGCTTCCAGCAGGTAGGTTTTCTACGGCCACTGGCCTTGGGGTAGAACGGCTCGATCAGGCCGAGCAGACCTGAACAGGGCAAGACCTGATCCATCTCGGCAAGGTACCGCTCGCGGCGGTTTTTTGCGCTTACCGGAGTACGAGAAGTCGGAAAAGCTCATCTGGCTCGTAGGCAGCTCCGATCAGGTGGTCAGGCGATTTTCGCATACCCGGGACTTGTTCGGAGAATCCCTAACGCAGGCTGAATTCAAGTGGATTTGTAAAAATTAGCGGTTACCCGTTGTATGGAAATACTTAGGTTAAGATCGATTATTTAAAAAGCTCTCCAGAAGCTTCCACGCCGCTTAGTAGAAATAGCAATTAGAGCTATAAATCATATTGCTCGCAAAGAGACTTACCGTTATTCGTTCAGTCGGAACTTCATGAGCGGGCCGTCTTTTAAGAAATCTCTAACACCATGAGTCACATTGAGAATCTCTTGATAGTCACTTTCAATGTCTCGCTCATTCGCCAAGAACTGCTTCAGTGAGGAGCGTCCCAAAGCGGCCTTTATAGACTCAGTATAAGTTGAAACTTTGTCATCCCAGTATCTATTACCCTGCTCATCATTCTGAAACTTAGGCGATTTATCTGTACGATCGAAGGCAAATGCCCCTCCAGACATGAAAAATATCATTCTATTGGAGGGTAGATGATAATTTGCCGAACGCTCCGAAACTGCTTTCATTATCGTACTCAACAGAAATGAAGATCTGACAAGACGTTTCACAAAATCCTCAAAATCTTTAGGCTTCCTATAGGCAGCCGGAAGAGCTTGTACCCAAAGTCCAAACATCGTTCCCGCATTGAAATCTGCATCAAGTTCAAGCGCTCTCATCTCGTCACTACTAGCGTTGCGATTATGAAAGTAGTAATCACAATGGCCATGTATAACATGTGCCAACTCATGAAAATAGAGCAGCAAACAAACATCTAGTGCCAGCCCTAACGCCTCCTCTCCTACCTGCGACGACTCCGTCACACTTGGGAAGAGACTCTCAATCGAGGTTGCGCCGCCAGAGTATTGAGTTGCCAATACCGCAGTTGAACTATTTTCTTGTAGAGAACATAACTCAACACTTGTAGAAAGTGCGATCAAAACCGTGCCAATAGAAAGTTGTATTTGATAACATCCCTCTTTGCCACCAGCACGTGCCAAGAAATTACTAGAGGAATAAAACTTCCTTTCTATAATCCAACTTTTTCTTTTGAGCCTATGCTCCTCCAAGCCAGCATCTAAAAACTTAAGCTCTTGGTCTAACTCACGAAGCATAATTTCCGCGAGTTCTAAACGCGCGCCACTAAAGCCTTGAGTCGTAAAATGCTGCAATATATCCTCCCCCTGTGGATAGCCGTGCAGGGGAGCAGCAAGAGAATCGTCAATTTCGCCATCTGATAAATACATCAATATTGGAATTCCGTCTATAATCAAGGAAGAAACCATCAGGAACCCATCGCACCGGGTGCATGGACACGCAATCTGGGAAACACACCTGTCTTCAATCCATGATCAAAAACCTTCATGAATGCCTCCATAAACACTTCCTCCCCCCCAAGATGACGAGTGTATTGGTGAAGTTCGTTGTACGATAAGGTTATGCAGGGGACCCCTGTAGCCTCATACACCTCTAACATGGGCGGCGTATATTCATCGTAATCGTCACTGAACAGCTCTTTAACGACGATCAGCCCATACAACTTTTTGCCTTCCAAACTAATAGCTACTTCCTTTCCACCAAGCTTGATTATCACTGGGGAAGTCCGCCTAATATAACTTATAGCTCCCTTAACCTGAGCCATCCCTTTTTTCAAAGCACCGTTTGTAGTTTTTCTTTTTCGCTCGATAGTATTATTGATTATTCGTTCTATATTGGGACTATCCTTGGCTTGCACTATCAAAACACTTGAATCAGAGACAACTAAAACATCAGATATCTCTTCATTGTCGTAAGTGCGAAGCGGCGAATGATAAATATCACAACTTTCGAATGAACGTCGCAGAAGAACGATAATTTCTTTTTCCTGGAAATCTCCAGGTTCTTCACGCTCTAAAGTAACGAGGCTGTATCCTTTGCTACCATGAAACGCATGGTTTTCAGGCATCGCGTCAATAATGAGCATGTCTTCTGGAATGACTGAATACTTAAGATCTACTTTGATCGCTTCTGCATCGTCTTTGGGGCCGCTATGATGAAACCAATCCGAAATTGCGTTCAACACTCGACCCTGATGTATATCTTCCAGGCTTGGAAATACAGCACTCATCAGCATATCGCGGTGTTTTTTTGTAAACTTAAATTCTGCGCGGTAACCAAGCATCTCTCGGCCAAGCTCATCAAAGAAATGCACATCCACTTGGGGCGAGAGAAATAACGCTGCTAGTTGCCGTGCGTGAAATTGTTTTATAAACGCACCGCCAACTAGTATCGGGTGCTGATTATCATCGAAAAATGCTGCTACAAACCCCAAAGACTGAAATCCATCAACGTCATATGGGATGAGGTATATAGAGAAACATTTTCTCACTTTCGCGGCAAGGATAGTTTCTTTGGTCGCCTTTACGATCAGCTTCGGAATTGAATCCGCTTTGGCAGTGAAGGGCATTAGCCCTATGGTCAACTGCCTTACAATCCAAGGCACTTTAGGATACAAAATTGATAGCATGCGAGGTTCTCCCTGATAGCAGAAAGCATTAGCGATGACGGATATTGTCGAATCCGATTTCGCCCGTTTACGTCATCCGAAGATCACATGACAGTAAGTTTTCCTTCAAAAGAACACCTCGCAACGTTTGACGCATGATATGCCCCTCGACACTGGCGTTGATCAGATTCATCAAGACCTCCTTCATCGCTTCGGTTGTGACTTATTAATCGAAGTCTGGAAAGACCGTATCTGGGTATGCGTGCATCAGCATCTGGATCTCGGCAGAAGTCGCGGCCTCGCTGAAAGCGTCGACGTCCCTTCGTATTCTGCTCGGAAAGAAAAAATTGTCACGCAGTTCTCCTTTTTTTGTTCGAATCCCAGCCAATGCGTAATGGCATGCGCCGCTTAGCGCCGCTTAAATGACGCAGGATCTCGGCGGCTCACGAGCCTTGTGATGATCGCTTTCAAGCCTAACCCACTGGCCGCCTACCTTCTGAAAAGAAGATTTCTCGCCGCACATTGCGGTGCCTAACCTAGCAAGAATGCACTATTTTATGGATTCGGTCGTTATGTCGACGATGTAGTATCAGATGAATATCAACTGGCGACTCCATGACTGAAATCACGTACATTAAGACGAATCCGAAGGGCTGCCCAGCATTGAGCACCTCTGTAATGTGCCCTGCGGTGAGTTAATTCCACTTTTTGGAGCTTAAGATGTCTGAGGCACAAATAGAAATTACTGCCAATAATAAAAACGGAATTGCAGACGAAGGAGAAAGAGGGGACTGTGCCCTCTGCGATTCTAAAAATATAATATTGAAGGAATCACATAGCGTCCCAAAATTTGTATTCGACTGGTTGAAAATCACTTCAGCTACTCCTTATATTCGATGCAGCGACGATGTCAACATCCGTCACCAAGATGGTCCTAAAGAATACCTACTATGCGGAAACTGTGAAGGCACCCTTTCAACCCTTGAAAAAGAGTTGGCAGAGCAGCTGTTCAAAAAAATCGCTAATTATCGACAACAGAGCCCAGTCATAGTAGTCACAGAAACAATGCAAGTCGCGGTGCTCTCAATTTTTTGGCGGGCCCTTCTTACCACCAAGAACCGTACAAATAATCGCACAGAGGAGGATAGTCAAAAGCTTGAGGAAACTCTTGCTTCAATGAAAGCTGACATTATTGCGAACCGGTGTTCAACCAAGATCTATTTCACACCATTTTTTGGAGAACCTCCCTACTACGACTTGTCGGGGCCGGTAGTTTACTCAATAGAGCGCTCCATCGGCGGACAAGACATACGTTTTTTTGATGAGCCGCATAGATTTTTCGCTACCTTTAAACTGCCTTTCATGTACTTTCATATTTTTGACGATGGCTGGTCAGCGGCAGAAATCGCAAAATCGACAGAGTTCGCCACAGGAAGCCTTACACTAGCCCATATAAAAGAAATACCTGATGTACTAAAACACTACCTCCAACACCTGCACGATAGCTTTGTCGCGTCAATACCGTCAATGGATGAAAAAAACCTAGAACAAATAAGAAAGGATGTAGCAAAAAACAATACTATCTCAGGCTCAGACAAATCCAGACGTCGTTCAGAGCTGTGAGTCTTTTTTCAACTACACTACATTAATAACCATTTGAGGTAATTGTGCGCTGTTTATTCTGCAAGGAAGCGAGTCATAACACCAAGGGTGTCGAGCATCTAATTCCCGAATCTATAGGAAGCAAAAAACTGGTCCTTCCAAAAGGACTGGTTTGCGACAAGTGCAACAATTATTTCGCTAGAAAAGTAGAAAACCCCGTACTTTCCCACCCTTCGATAAGAAACCTAAGAGGTTGGTATCAGGTCCCAAATAAGAAGGACACTTACCCATCCGTATTGGGATGGATTGCTGGAACTAATATAGGAATTAATTTAAGAAAAGGCGCAGATGAAAAATTACAAATCATCGCTGAAAAGCTATCTGAGCAAAAATTCGTTGACGCACATCTTTTCAATATAAATACAGATTCCGATTATTCACCATTTTTATTTAAGATTGAGATTGATCCACCCCAAAAAGAGATGTCTCGTTTTTTAGCGATGATGGCTTTGGAAGCTTTGGCTCTGCGCTATCTGAAACTAGGAGACGTCAACGTTATCATCGACCATCCAGCTTACGACTCAATTAGACGATTCGCTAGATACGGTGAAGGCGTAAAATATTGGCCTTACCATCGGCAAGTTCTTTTTTCGATGGATGCACAAATAAAGCACCCAGATACAGGCCGGTGGTGTCAGGCTGGTTTTGGACATGATTTGATTTTTACTCCTCACCCCGAAACATACTTTACATTTTTACTGTATGGCGTCAATTTCACTATCAATCTAGGGGGACCCTCAATTGATGGATGTGGATTGTGGCTTCAAGAACATGATCCGCTAAAACGCATCGGGGCAAAGTTGATAAAAAAGCTCGTTGACGGAAAGGAAGTAGATTTTCTTGAAGGTAGCTTTAGCTCTAACGCTGGAGCCAAGTATGATCGAAAGGCTCAGCTGATGGAAAAGAAATCTGTGTAGAGCACACGTCCCAAGGAAAAGCAATCGACAATTGAAATGGAATAAATACAGATGAGCTTTGATTTACTGTCGGTCCCGGAAGGATACCAATTGGATTTAGCGCTGGTTATCGCGCCTTACGTAGACGTTAAGTTCATGGATGCGCTGGTTAAACGTATGAATCCCCGGCGGCTTTGTTTGTTAGTGGATGATAGTGTAAGACCCGAGGACCTACAAGGTTTCCATAAAGCTCGCCGCAAAGGTGTAAAGCTTGAGATTCGTCTAGGACGGGCGGCAGGCCTCATGCACATGAAAGCCTTTTATTTCGAATTCATCCGCGAGGAGGCACCGAAAAGACGAAAGCGGAGATTGTTATTCGGTTCGGCAAACGCTACGAATGCAGCATTTCTCGGCAGCAGGAATGCGGAGCTGATCGCAGACCTCGACTTAGCTATTCAACACGATGCGGATATTGCAGATTATTTCTCTGGAATCCTCGCAACCTTCAATACGGAATCTACGACGGTGATTGAGGGTGCGGAGATCTGGCCGAGTCAAATGCCTAAGCTCTACCTTCCAAAATTCAAAAGCATTGTGCCTAGCGCGATGCCTTTTGGATTCGACACCTGGCTGCAACGTGGCCTGCTTGCCGCTCAATATAGAAACGCCCCGCAGTTCGCGATATTGAGTATTCAGCTAAAGAAGGCGTTACCTCAAGACATGGTTGCAAAGATCTTCGCCAGTCGCAGCTTCACCGAGAAAGGTGATCGAGACATTGTACGGTATGGCTACATGAACAGCAGCAGCGACATCGCTGTGGATGAAGCTGAAATACCTCGTTGGAAATCTCGGTATGGCGTCTGGACCCATTTGGGCGACTGGATTTCATATGAATGCTACAAGTCACATGGTACACGCATGAAGTCGAAAGCATCATCTGCCCGTCATGCAAAAATATCCAAGCTATTAGGTCGTGCTCATGATGCTGGTTGGCGTCGGGAAAAGATTGATGCTTTGTTAGGAGCGCTAGCGGAGGTATGGAAGGATTTGGAGGCATCTGGAGTCATTCCCAGTCTTTACCTCGAAAGCAAAAACGGAAATTTGAACTCAACCTTTTATGAGCAACGACTGATACAAAAATTAGAGCAGGATCTTCATCTTGCCCAAGACGAAGACTTTAAAAATCGATATGTAAACGGGTACGACTTTCCGGACGTTCCACGGTTTAGGCAAGATGTGATTGCATGGGAACGCTTTGTATACTCCTGGTGTGAGTCGATTGCAGTTGAGGCGGTAAAAAAACTAACACCATCGTTAGTAGCTCAACGAATCCGCCATGCTATGGAACACGAGGGGCTTAACCTAATTGATTTGGAGCCAAAAGAAATCGGTAGTTTTTTGAGAGAGAACTGGGAAAAGGGCTGGGAGGATTATGATATGACCTTGGGCGAGTGGATCATTGCCTACCATGAATATAGCTGACCTAAGCCGAACCAACAAAGTAAAGGAGTTCATTCGATGCTTTTCTTGGCGCAAGTAGCGGAAGAAATTAATAAAAAGTCAAAATCATATAAAGTCGGAAAATTACAAAGCATTCGAAAAAAATCAATAAATTATCGAGGACTCCATCCAGTCAATTGTTCGATCAAAGAACTGTGTTCGAAAACTGGGGATGGCACTATGGAGGAAGGAAAGAGCTTCAGTTCAATATCGGCATTGAGGGGGAGTTTGTAAGGTACGGGGTCGCTTTTTCCCTAGAGTGCAGCCAATCGCTTCCCAACATCGATGTGCTCGTTCCCAAGATAGCGCGGTTTAATGAGTACCTAAACGAGTTCTGCGAAAACTTTTCTGACTTGCGTATGTGGCATTATGAAAGTGATGTCCGAAGCTCTGAATATATGCCCTCCTCCATTCCTCAGGAACGAGTGAAAGAGGGTGTGTTTATATTCCTTGGAGCAAGATCAAAGAAGAACGCTGTCGACTATGACCAGATACTAAAAATTCTTGATCGACTACTTCCAATCTATTTATTCACAGAGGGAGAAGTTTCTGAGATAGCTTTAAAAAATAGGCTGTACGATTTTAGGTTTAGTGCTGGTTGTACAAAAAAACCATCGTATACCTCTGGTGTACTAACCCAAAGAGAACTGGATATTCAACTGAGACATAATGATTATCAAAGCAAACTCTATATAGAAATGTCAGATTTATATGGGGAAGACAATGTTGGTACTGAGATATATGCCAATGGCTTAAGCATAGACTTGGTAGTCAAACAGGGGGAAAGCTATTGGTTTTACGAAATTAAGACGGCGTCCACTGCCAGAGCCTGCATTCGACAGGCACTCGGACAGATAATGGAATACTCGTACTGGCCTGGTCATCAACGCGCCGCTAAATTGGTTATCGTCGGCTCAGCGGTGGCTACCGCGGAGGAAACTTCTTACATTGAGTATTTGCAAAAAACATTTAGCCTGCCACTCGAATACAAGGCGGTTAGCTAACAATCAATCCAATGCTTCATTTTTAGAAAAAATTTTGCATCAGCGTGCCTAGCAAGGCACGTTTACAATTCATGCTATTTATCTTTGAATAGAATGCACCCATCACAACCCTAGACAGGTATCCCATGAAGCCAGTTCCCCATGTGAATAGTCGACTCACCAATGATTGGAGACTACAAACATTCACTTAACTAGCAGAAGATTGGGTATCTCCTTGGTCTGGAGTTCCGTACCTAAGGGTACAAGTATCACAGTGTCTTCTATCATTGGTTTAACTAAAAGAAGCAGCTTACTATTCCCTACCAAATGCATCTATGTTGCAGTCGATGCAGAACACACCAAACTGCCGAAATTTTGCTGACCCAAGCTTCTATTGCGTGAAGCGTTAGCAGAGCTGACTTTGGGCTGAATGCTTATGGGGCAACGCCAAGTCGGCAGCAGGGTCAATTCTGTCTCAGCGATAACAACCTGGCTCTGGAGGCAGTTCAGTGACGAATTCGCTGCCAAACCACGCTGTAATCTGCCCCAGTGCATTTGGACTGAGGAGTTGGGTAAACAATAGTGCCAAACGTATCTTTGGACGTGAGCACGCCACGTAGAAGAGGTTGCGATTGTTTTCAAATCGCGCACGCTTGTCCGCAGGCGGTCCAGCCCCATACCATTCGAGCATTTCAGCAAAATTATACTCGTTCCAACCGCGCCCTAGAATAACGACCACGTTCTCAAACTCAGCTCCCTTGACTCCGTGCTTGGTCGCGAAAGGCGTGTGCCCATCGATGAACTCATCAAGTGCTATCAATTCACGATAAGACACCCCCCGCAACTTTCGCAGCTGCGTAATCCGCCGTGGTTCTTCGTCACTCATCTCTTCCCCAGCAGCCTCCAACCTTTGCTCGTTCCGCATCAAGGCATTGGGCAATTGCATTTGGGGTATTCTACGGAGGTGATCAATTACGTCGCCAATGGTTCCTGTCAGCCTTAGCGCGGCCAATTTGTCCATGGCTTCGACCCACGCCACTTTATCACCATGCTGGCGGATTGTTGGACGGTCACTCGCTAGGTGTTTGAACATTTCGCCATAACGGCGCTGAGCGTATGCCGCGCAAGCGGGTTCAAGATGATCAGTAAGGTACTTTATGTGAGGATCTTCCTTTTTTAACCACGGCTCATTAAACCGCCCAAAGATTGGTGGAATGGAATCGTAGCCCTGTTCCCTGGCAATGCCGCTGTGGTTGAGGATCAAAATCTTGGTTTTCTTGGGGGAGAAGTCCCACCCTTCAGCGATGAGCAGCGCTTTAAGGTATGAAAAATATGCCCGTGCAGCATCGGTGCTAGTATCACCTTTCCAATGCCCGCCACCCTGTCCTGTTCGTCTAACGCCAGGCCAACAATTGGTGTGAAACACTCTAGCTTCACCGATCAATTCAGGTTCACTCACCATCTGAACTAATTCCGGCCGCATGTGATTGAGCACGTCGACAATACGAGAGGCAGATCGGAAATTCGCGTTTTTGTCGATCACATGAAGAGCTTCATGTTCGACCAAGCCACAACCTGAACCATAGATTTTTTGCCAGTGATCCCCAAAGAGACCAATCAAAGGCCCTTCTGCACGATCCAAAAACCATGACCTTAAAGCTTCAAAGAAGTGCTCATCCGTGTCCTGATACTCGTCGATGAACAAAATTGGATATCGCGAGGTGATCACCGCCCTGAATTTCTGCGACGGTAACGCTTGAATCATCAAAATGAGCACATCTTCGTGCCGAATCGAGACTTCTTCGTCAGAGACCCTAGGGATGCCCATTTCGTAATGAATTCGTCTCCCGCCTATTCCTCCCAGAGGTTCAAAGCGTTCTCGCCAAAAGTCTTGGCCACTAAGGAAAGTCCGAAGCGAAGTCTGAAAATCCTTGAGAACAGACCAGCAGAAACCATGCACCGTCTCTGCTCGGATCGCAGGGTGGGCCTGGAAACGAGAGATGATTTCGTCTTTCGCAACGTTAGTATAAGTGATGCAGGCAATCTGCTGCCCCTGACGGACCAAGGCAGTTCCCCTACGTTTGATCAGAAGGCTCAGAGCCTTCTCCAGAGAGTACGTTTTACCGGCACCTGCTCCGGCTTCGAGTCGAAAACTTTGGCCTTCGTCGAGACATGCGAACATGCGTTCTAGTGCTTGTCGACCGGCAATATCTGCTGGGCTCTCCTGGTGGTTAGGCATCACCATTGCCTCTTTCAGTGGCTATTACCTGACCGGCAGCCTCTCCGACGGCGGCCATTGCTTGGACAGTTGCCTGCAAATCGACGACCGGAGCGCCAACGGCCAACCACCGCAATCCTTCTGCGATATATCGAGGCACCGCCCAATTTGTATCCTCAATCGCATATTTCAGAGCGAACTCAGATTTTTTCTGATCAGCCGCATGTCTATAAGCCAAAAGCGCTGCATCACCATGGCCTAAATCAAATAGGCCAAGATTCGCCAGAATGAAGGCGTCCTCAAAACTCCTGCCCGATAGCCCACCGGCTACCTCGGGTACCTGGTAAGCCAGACGTCTAGTTCCCTTAGTCTTCTCTGCCGACGTTTTTGCAAGCAGTTGCGTCGGAGAGATGTCGGGTTCAAACCAGTCCTTGAGGCATCCATTGCTGGTGAACTGACCTTCTGCCACAGGACAAGCCTTTCGTTTCTTGTCCTCGTTTGGCTGAACGGAATCGATATCCGTCACAATCAGGGTACGTAACTCCAGGAAGGAGAGAAGGTCGTGGAACCGGTGCGCATACGCCCCACCAACTTCCATCACGGTCACGTATTGACTCGCAAGCTTGGACTCACCGGCCGCAGCTAAGTCAGTTTTGGCAATCATGGTCGGCAAAAGCAGACGCTCAGAAGTGCCTTCAATCAAAATTGCCTTGTCTGCAAAGAACAGATCACAGCGCGTGAGCGTGAGGTACTGGTGCAGAAAGTCTCTATCCGGCAGAGAAACGCTACCCATCCCCTGTCTGAGGTCTTTGATTTTGGACTGCCGCACACCGTGTTCATCGGTAGCTGACAAAAAGTAACGCATGGTTTCAAAGCGCGCCTCGTTGGCCATATGCGGAGAATGAGTGGAAATAACAAACTGCACCGGCCATGGCCGACTGTCGTTCAACTGCTTCTCAAACTCCCCTTTGATTAGATGGAGCTGACGGATGAAGACCTCCTGCATCTGGGGATGCAAGTGTGCTTCAGGCTCCTCGATGAAAATGAGGTGGACACTTGCCGCTGCTGGCGTTGCCTGAAACTCCCTAAAGAATTTTAGCAACTGAAGAAGGATGTATACCAAATTGCGGACGCCTAAACCGTTGTAGCTTTCCGGCAAAGTCAGTCCATTTACGCCCCGATACCTAACCTGGGTATGGTCTTTAAGCAGCCGCTCGACATCGAAGGTCGTGACGGTTGCCCCCGGTGTCAGGATAGTTNTCGCCTCTCCGGTTTTTCCTAAAAAAGTATATCGGGGGCGGAAAGAGACTGGTCGTGCCGTACTATTCACCTGAACGCAGAGCCGCATTGCTCAAGATGCTGCTTCCCCCGCTGAACCTGTCGATGGCCGAGGTTTCCCGGCGCGAAGGGGTCAGCGAAATGTCTTTGTCCAACTGGCGCAAACAGCTCAGTTCTGAAGGAAGTGCAGTGTCCGAAAACAAGCCGTTGGCCGAGAACTGGTCAGCCGAAAAAAAGTTTGCTGTCGTGCTTGAAGCCGCCGGTTTGTCCGAGATCGACCTGGGTGAATACTGCCGTCGCAAAGGTCTTTATCCCGAGCAGATCACGGCCTGGCGACAAGCGTTTGTCGCTGGACAGAAGTCCGACAAAGCGCAGCAAAAAGAAGATCGCGAGCAGGCGCGCAAAGACAAGAAACGCATCCAGGAACTTGAGCGCGAGCTGCGCCGCAAAGATAAGGCGCTGGCTGAAACAGCCGCGTTATTGGTGCTGCGAAAAAAGCTCAACGACTACTGGGGAACGACCGACGACGAGGCCAACTAACCTCTCTGCCAGAGCGCCAGTTGATCGTGACCTGGCTGGGCGAAGCGGTCGCGGCAGGCGCCAGAAAAATCAAGGCCTGTCGGGAAGTTGGTCTGTCGCTGCGCACCTTGCAACGGTGGACTCAGACAGAGTTTATCCAGACCGACGCCCGTACAACTGCCACACGGCCAACGCCACGAAATGCGCTGACCGAGGCAGAGCGGCAGGCCATTGTGACGCTGTGTAACAGCCCGCAGTATGCCCACTTGCCGCCAAGCCAGATCGTGCCGCGCCTGGCCGATCAAGGGCGCTATCTGGCGTCGGAGGCGACGATCTATCGTGTCTTGCGAGCGACGGGGCAACAGCAACATCGAGGCCGTAGTCAGCGCCCCAGACGGTACGCCGCACCAACGACGCATGCGGCCAAAGCGCCGAACCAAGTGTGGTCGTGGGACATCACGTACCTGCCGTCGCCGATACGCGGCCAGTTTTATTACCTCTATCTGATCGAGGATATTTACAGCCGCAAGGCCGTGGGCTGGGAAGTCTACGAGGCGGAAAGTGGCGAGAAAGCCGCTGCGCTGCTGCAACGCAGCGTGATCGGTGAGCAGTGTTTACACGACCCGCTGGTGCTGCACTCGGATAACGGCGCGCCGATGAAATCGGTGACACTGCTGAGCAAAATGTACGACCTGGGCATCACCCCGTCACGCGGCCGACCGCGGGTCAGCAACGACAATCCGTACTCGGAGTCGTTGTTTAGAACACTGAAATACTGCACGCAATGGCCGCAGGATGGTTTTGCCAGTTTAGACGCCGCACGCAGCTGGGTGAGGGACTTCATACGGTGGTACAACAACGAGCACCGGCATAGCCGTATCCGGTTCGTCACACCGGCTGAGCGGCATCGAGGGCTGGATCATAAAGTCTTGGCCCAGCGGCATGAGCTGTACGAACGAGCCAAGGAAAAAAGACCGGAACGGTGGTCAGGCCGGACGCGTAACTGGGAACCGATCGGCACCGTGCTGCTGAATCCGGATCGAGAGCAACAGGTCGAGAAAAGAGCAGCATAGTTAGACGGTGACGCGACAACTACCTTGAAAAACGCCGGTTGTAAGGCCAGGATCGTCAAGCCCCGGGTATCCAAACAGCTCGAATGTCGGGAGTAGCGACGTAGGGCCGGCATTGAAGCCGTCATGAAGATCCTTCTGGATTTTTTCAACGGCACCGTGAAGTTGTTCAGCGGTTGTGCGCTTTTTAGGATCAGTCGGATCCGTCAAGGCCGACTGGAAAAGCACCTCAACCACTTTGCCAAGAACATCGCGTTCCCGATGGGTGTCATCGTCCAGCCCACGTTGCGCATTGATGAATCCTCCGCGGATCAGGGCGGTGAGGAATCTAAGCTCAAGACTCTTTCGATTCATGGGGTCGTTAGGGTCGACAGCTTCAAGTCGAGCCTCGTAAGACGATGCTAGGCGCACCTTGATCAGGTTAAAAAACGTAGCCCGCTCAAGTTGTTCATTTCCGGGTAGCGGAATAGCCTCGAACAATGAATCCAAAGCTGTAGGCTTCGGTCCATACGTGAGGGCGATGCGCGCGCACGAACAATTTGGGTCAAGATCCACAATGCACTCGCTGAGCGAACCCAGATCCGGCGCATTGATGTCGTAAGAAATGTCCAGCGTGACTTGGACCGCTGGAAGCATTGCTGCGACGTCGGAACGGGGGACACCATTATGCAACGCATCAAATGCTGTCCAAAACCGCTCGTGGCAGCCGAGGGAAAAGTCTTCTAATTTGAAGGAGGGTGCCCTGTCCGAGAGCAACCGACGAAACACCTCGGCAATAGACGTTTTGCCGCAGTTGTTCCGCCCCACAATCAAAGTGGTACCAGCTTCAAGCCCGAGACTGACATCTTGAAGCAACCTGAAATTCTGAATTTCAACGCGCTCGATCTGCATGATGTCCCTACCGTGAAATCGTATAGCTGTCAATGTAGAGGCAAATGCAGAGTAGTCAATACCGAGTCAAAAATGCACTCTGCCTTAGACGATTAAAGTTATCTCGGCACCAGCCAAACCCACTGGCAGGACTCCTCGGAGCAGGTTATTCCACAGCTTGTGTCAGCGGATCTGGAGAAGTGGCTCTAGCCAGCGGCGTGTTCAGCTAGCCTTCCTACACCAGCTACTCAAGGACGATCTCGATGCCAGATAACCCTGAAGCCAACATAGCCACAGCAGACGCTCTCACACTGCTCCTGCACAACCAGTACGCCCTAGAAGCGGCCCTTGAAGAAGTGACCAAGTGGCTCTCAGAGAATGGAGTGGAAAGTGTTGCGGCTAACGCAATGGGGGCCATGGAAACGCTGGACAGGAATGCGCAAGCCATCACCGGTGCGATTATGCGCCTACGCCAGTTATAGGTATCATCTAACGCCCGTTCCCCCCTTGCAGGTGCGCGTTGCCCAGACACTAATGATCCGCCATGGTCTACGCCCGCACACCCACATCGCGCTCCTCACAAAATCAAGTAATCGGAAAATCAGCCGAAGCAGGTATGTCCAACAGTACCCAGAGGTGATGGCAAGTGAATGTAATCAATCTCCCTAGTGAAGACGGGACCCTTGGCCCGTTAGTGCTTGATCACATCTACGTGACAGACGATGCGCCAGTCCAAGCCGTAGAGGGCTTGCCCAGCCCAAGCCCATCAAATGAAAAAAACTGGGATAAGCTGGCGTTGAGCGGATTGAGCCTTGCCGCTTTCGCGACGATGCGGACCACCCCGATTGGGCTTTTAGCCTCTGCCGTAGGCGCAGCGGCAGTAAGCCCATTTTTCGTTCAGCTGATATCCCGCTATTCGGTCGCGAATCCGGAAGAACAAAAACAGCTGAACGAAGCTCAGGCACTGGAAGCTGCTCGATTTGCAGCGTACATGCGCAAGCACTCTGTGACCCCCGCCCAGGCCGAGAAGTCGGGGTTCCGATTCGAGCCAGGGCACCCACTGGTTGGAAAGGTTTACAAGCGTCATCCGCTGGCAGGTGCCGCAACCCATGACAAGCATAACTTGTACATCCCAAGCGAGCGGTATGACCAAATCTTGCTCGCTGAGCGTGAAGCAGAGCTGATCAAAATGCTGGTAGACATGGGAGCGACCAGAATCCAGATCTCAAAAAAATCTGCTGAAGTTGCTCGTAGCTCAATCGAAGGCTCTGCATCCACTGACGTTGCTGGATACGGCGGTGGCAGCGCGTCTTACTCCAGCCAGAATGACCAGTCCAGAAATGCGATGAATTCCAGGGAGTTTCGGCTAAGGGGGAAGAATGGCGTGAGGGCGACCGCTTGGCGAGAGCGGATTATTTCTGGCTGGCCTTTGAACCATCTTGGACAGCAGTGGTGATGGCTCGTGAAATCGGAGCGTGTGAAGTAGCGTCGCTCGAAATCAAAGAGACCACTTCGTTCTCGAACGACCGCAACATAGAGTTCCAAATCCAAGCTCAAATGCTACAAGCAGGCGCAAACGCGCAGATCACCGCAAGCGCGAAGGAAGAGACCGAATACCTCATTACGGTGGAATTCGCCCCTGCTAAAGAGCCTCGAAATCAGGATACCTAGCCCTGGTCGGTGGCAGTACCAGCGTAGGTCTGATTATGTCGGGTTCCGCATTTTTGACCGGTTTCAAGAATTCGCATCGCGTTTGTGAATACCTGATTAGCGTCTTAACAGGCATCTTTGTTTCGATTGCTGCCGTTCGCGACACGCTGCAATCGACCTATAGTGGACTGACAGACTCAATATCCACGACGGTTAGCTGGCGTTTTTTCTGTGCCAATCATAGCAGAAAGAGCTGGTCGCCCAATTTACAACGGGAAGCCCCACAATGCTTTCGATAATTTCGCTAGGTCGTGTAGTGACAGTTTTAGCGTTGGTGGATATAACTCTTCCTGCCCCGACTGATATAATGGCAAACCAGCAGCACTGGCTTGTGTTTTGAGCTTAGGTTAATGGAGCCTACAATCCTTACATTGGGTGTTTCCTGGGCAAGGCCAAACTCTCCGCTGGTGATAGGTCTCGATTGAAGTATATTCAAAATGTGACAAATGCTACGGCCGCTGCGTTTCAAAAAAATACAGTTGGCTATTAGGTTTTTTAGGAGCAGGATTTATGACGGCAGGGAGTTTTAAATAATGACCATGACAAAAGAAGAATGGCTGACAACTTTAGAAAATGACGCAAAATTAAGCCTCTCACTACTAAATGAAACTCAAATAAATCAACTATTGAGCAATGTGCAAAAATACGTCGATCTAGTAGGGTGTTCCAGCACTATAAAACCAAAAGTAGTAGTAGATCTTGACGGCTTGCAAGTCCTCAATTACGCGCTGTTACCATCGCTTTCAAAAACACAAATTGAATATGTTCGCAAATCTCTCAGAGACGTAAAGGCACGCCAAGAAGATATGATATTCTGGGGGCTCAGCTCGCTGATATCGTTCAGCTGGGAGTTACCCAACAACATTGAAGAAGCTAGGGCCTCAGCGACATATGCCGCTGCCTTGAATATTGCCTTGCATCAACTTTCCGAGATAATGGATTATAACTTCTGGAAGGAGGATACCTTGCTCCCGTATTGGGTCAGGCTAGGTTGGCTGCGCACCACAAGAAGCATACCAAAAGAAATAATGCGAAAATTCGGAATTGACAGTGTAGCATGCATACCAGTTAAAAGCTGCGTATTCAACGCCAGCTCAACGGTCTACCGCGATGAATACTATATCTCTTTCAACTATGCGCTAGAACCCATTCTAAAATTCCTCAACAAATTTTTACTCCATTATTTTTCCACAGATGGAAGTCATTCGGGTCCGAAACGTTACGCACGAGCATTTGAAGAAATCACGCCAATAATACTTCACTTTAATAGAAATACATTAGCCAATACAATGTCCGCATTTTCGATTTTGTACGGCACTGATGTGGTAACCGCAGTTCATCGTCTCACAGCAGATCAAATAGACTTTATTTTCATGCATGAGATTGGCCATCTTTGTCATAAACATCCGCAAAGACTGGCTAGCCTCGCCGACCACCCAGATGCACTCAGCACGCGGCATAAATTTGAGTATGAGGCAGATTCATTCGCATCTGCATCGCTTAAACAGTCGGGCCAGTCACCTTCACCAATTATAGTGATAGGCGACAATGACGAAACAGCGCATAACGGACCTCTATCTCAATATATCGGTGACTTTAACTCAGCCCAACTGCTTTTTATCTATATGAGTTTTATTGAAAATGCAGGGAAACGGCTTCGGGATCGTTTATCTGACGTAGTAGATTTCATTCCCGAAAATCATAGCCACCCATCCTCCGCTGATCGATTATCTGCACTGAGAAACAATATGAAAATTGATACGAATGAAGAAAACTTGCTCATTCAATACGCTGAGAGCTTTTTCGATAAAATACTTTCACATATGGACAGCCTAGAAAAATCTACATTAATTTCTTCTGTAAAGCGATTTCTATAGGTCGCCGCCTACTACCTAAACATAAACATTGGCTGCTTATTTTTCTGGTAGTGATCGTGCGGGCAGGAGGCGGCCACTGGTAATGCGAAAGGCGGCTTCTGGGCGGAAGCAGTCGCCCATGCCTGACCGATTCCGAGCCAGAAGCAGGCAATCAGTGGCACTTAAACAGCGGAATACGCTGCTAAACCGCTCATAAGGCGTCAATAGTAGGAAACGTCCGAGTCGATATTTGTCGACACACGCTTCAACGAAATTCTGCCAACTGACTTTCGATCCGTATAGTACTTCCCTGAAAGTACGAGCGCTGATCCATCCTCAATGACATCAAAGATTGTCGAGCCAACGTAATCACCCCAGGACGGATTCTTGGGTGTAGAGCGATAGACATAATAGAGTTTATGTTTGTTAAGCTCCATCGTAGGCGTTGTTTCAAGGGTTACTGATTTTACTGTTTCACCATGCAGATCTATTTCAGTCACCAAAAGAGCTTGCCTTATAATAGCTCTAACCTCAAAAGCGACCTCCTCTTCTGTCGTAACCTGACCAACCCAAACTCCATTTAAATCTGGATAAAGGTTCTTTTTAAAAAACCTTGCGATATACCAGATTTTTCGAGACATAAATGGTGAAAGCAACGTAAACATAATCACCCCGGATGCGAAGGTAGAGATCGTCGTGACCTTTAACAAGCTTATATTGACACCAGTTACATTTTGCACAAGCATGTATATAGCAACAGCGATAAATATAGAGATCACGACTACAGACTTCAAAAGCAAGTCAAACCTTACAACTCTGAACATATATAGCCTTTATTTTAGCGCACTGAACTTAGAGAGCTGATTCTTTCCATTACTTTTTGAGTTCACCAAAGCAATATATGCCTCCCTCAGGCTAGATCCAACGCCTGCTGAAACAGTTATTTCATCAGTGGCACACGAGCTTATCATTAAAAAAAGCTCATCGAAATTGCAGTCATCATTAGTTCTTGCAACAACGCCATCCGCGGCTCTAAAAATCACATAAAACCCTTTTGATTCTAATAGGCTCGCAATACTTAGAGTATACTCTTCGATGCGCCTACTAATAAAGCTTAGCCTTCCCTCATCGTTACCTATATAACAAGCCGTTATTTTTCTTCCTACATCGTCGCCATCGATAGATATGTACTTCACAATCATAACTCACCAAGATTCTTACCACTATTGCAATGGTTTATACGTCTTACTTAAGATGCCGCAACAGAAGCCAAAACGCCGCGAGCGACCGCTGCCCTAGGCCAAAGCACGACAAAACTTTTCATTACTCAGCGATATACGACTCACGCAGAGCCTTTAGCGTTTCTAAGTCATCAATCCAATAACGTGAAGTAAGCTCAACTGCCAGATTCTTACCTAGCTCGCTAACTTCGTCCCTTAGCAGTGTCAGTGACTTAAATTTCTCTTCAGAATCGATGATTCTTCGAATTCCATCGGGTGTCATCAACCCCATCGCCCAAAGCTTATTATCCATCATGCGAGTAAGCTGTTGTTTCGCCACAGCGACCAGAGCAAGTTCATTGTAAGCAGGTACGGACATCGGAGTGTCTTCAAAGTGAAACACCAGGCCTGCGATTTCGTAGCTGTTCACAAGAATCGCCGATGGATTTTCACTATCAGCTTTCAAATTTTTCAGCATGCGGATAGTTTTCTTGGCGCCGCCACGAGTGACCGCTTCTTTTTGATTTATCTTATCGATATGAAGAAAAGGTCTATTTAATAATGTGTCATCGGTGACTTTTTGGTAGATTTTGACTTCCCGATCTTTCTTGTTCTTGCTGGTTTGATAATTAGCAGAGTCATGCCAATGCGAAGGCACCACATCTACCTTGCGCAACAGGCTTCCTCCAGACAGTGCAATGGCCTTATCCTTCGTTATGTCGACATCAGCAGCTGGATAGGCAGCCTTTAAAGCAGACTCCAGTTCACTGCGAAGGAAGGCGAGTTGAGCAGTGCCGCTTTGTCCTACCCAATTTGAATAATCCGTTGTGTTCGCTCTAGAGCCACTGAGATCGATTGTCAAGTAACCACTCAAAAGTACTAGTATATCAATGTCGCTAACTCCACGGATATGGACATTAAGCGGGACAGATCCTTGGTACTCGAACTTAACTTCCGTGGAAATACGGGTTGTGATCTGGTTCTTTACCCTCTCGCCTTCCGCCACAGAGTTTTGGGTATAGGTCGGATCGACTTCCTGCATGATGCCTAATGCATACTTTGCCCATTGACCGCTCGAACGAGTTTCGAATTTCTCTGAAATCGACCTCGAATTGGCCGTGATGCTGTCCATCGCAATAGTACTGCTGTTACCCCGACGTCGAGACTTAAGGTCTGACAGCCTCCGATAAACATCCTTACCCATTATTTATCTCCTGGTAAATATCATGATGCCCGCAGTACCACGCCCCTTCGCAGTAAAGTAATCCCCTTGGGCGGATTTCAGACCTTTGGCGAACCTCATCTCGCTATAGCCCTGATGACCGTTGAGGTGGCCATTCCCGGTTTTAGGCTTATTCATATAGCTGTACATCAACATCCAGCAGCCATCCGGCTCAGGGATCAGTGCCACCGACATGCTATGAGACACAGATGATTTGGTTTCAAGCCTGACCCGGATTTTCTCCCAAGTCTGAGATATGGTCAGATCAGCCTCCCAATCATGAGCGACACGTCCATCATCATCGAGCGTTTGGCCCACACAATTCCAGTCGCCAGAAATATTGGGAACCTGAGCCAAAAAACTCAGCGGACGCCAGCCATACGTATTGAACACCCAATGAAGCGCTGTATACGTCACGCTAGCGGTAAGTGGAATAACAACGAAGTATTTGCCCCACTCAGGCACTCCAATTGTCGCCATCAAGTCGGACAACCCAATCCCAACTGCCGGTAGGAATGACACAACAATCGTGGCCAGCATGCCCAAATATCGGCCGATGCTGCTTCTGCGATGACCTATCACTGAATACTCATGATCTTGCATGCCATCCCTCGCACTGACAAACACCGCCTCACTGTCAATGATGATAGCACTTTGAGATTCAGAAAATCCTCGCGGATAGCCAGCTAAAGCAGCACCCAAACTCCTACGTTTCCGAGCTACCCATCGTACTCACCCCCCCTCTATATCCACTGCCCGAAAACCACGATCACCATGATAGCCGTTGATGACCTGCAAAATTCCGCCTGCCAACTTTTGTTTTACCAACAAGAGCGGGAAGTTGAGAATGTGGTTTCATCGGGAATCGGATCCAAACTCAATCTCGCGAACTGGTGCAGGATCGTGTTTCGTAACGCGACTCCTCCATCGCCGGATCGCTGTAGCCGAACCATTTTTGCAGCGGATGTGTGCGCAGCAAAGCCGTTAACGGATAGCTGGGACGGCCACCGTCGCCCTTGGGGTATTGAGGCTCGATTGATTGATCCCTTCCAGGGCACGACCTGATCCCTCTCGATCAGGAAACGCTATTTACGGGTCTGCTTGCGTTTGCCAGCGTACTCGGCTTCGGCGAAGGTAATCTGCTTCATCAGGCGTATCGGCGGTTGAGATCGCCTACCGAGTTCTTCAGCTGCTCCAGGCTCATGATGTGTACTTAAGCTGAGAGGCGAACGACCAAAGATAGGTATTGTAAGAGTCTTTGATCACTAGAGTAGATGACATCATCCCGCTGTTGGGGATGCTATCTCCCTCCAAATCATGCTCTGCTACAGCAGTTGAAAGCCTAATGACGAGATCAGCTCAGAGCAGCCACTCCCTGGGAAGCTTCAAGGCAGCACTGCTCCTTTAGTGTTACGACTTACACTTCCGGGCACCCACCGCGCTTCGCTCCGAACGCCTCCAGCGGGGCTGGCCTTATAGGTGCATAGGGTCTATACCTTGACCTCATCCAACCTGAAGTAACGATCACCTACCTTCAGTGCAGGAAACGCTTTACAGCTGGCATAGGCCGAACTGTATTGTACATTCCTCGCCTGGATATCGAACACGTACTCCCCTCGGTTCCTTCCATAGGCCTTCTCAGCTCGCAGAGCTGCCATAGAGCCAACGTTTTCGCCATTCTCCTCCGCTGTGGCAATGATAAATTTGCGTAGGGTTTCAGGCTCCTCGTCAGCTACCTCGCCGATCTTATGAAGCTGCCGCTGACTAGAAAAAGCATTGCCGCCTGAGGCAGTGCCAATTCGGTTGAACAGCACTTCTACAAGGGTCACCAGTTCCATCAAAGATCCTCTTCACACAGAAAAAACGAGCACATGCGCTCTATTCTCGGTGACCGTAAAAGCGGTCACCGGCAGAGAACATCGATTTGCCTAACGCTTAGGCATCCTGTTGCCTCTGTAATTGGAGCTTTCCTTCCAGGTGCTTCACTAGCCCGCAGGCCAAGAAAAGCGGAATCAGTCGATTACGCACGCCGCTGTCGACAAATTGCTCGACTGTCGACAGCTCCAAGTCACCTGAAGTATCAAGATCAGCTTTGGTGTATGAGAGCCAAGCCTTTTTCAATGCGGTCAGGACATCGCTTCCCGAAGTAGTCGCGAAGCGACGATTCAACTGCTGCCCATCGATCTCAAATGTGTGCTGATGGTCGTAACCAGTTTCATTACCGGCCACCGACTTGCACCGGGAGGCAGGTGCAAGGTCCTTCCATAAAAGCGTCACGTACCAGTTTGTTGAAGTCCCGCACGGGCTTAAGGGCCAAGCGCTTGTCCACCTCAAACATGTCACCTGTCATCTTTTCCTCTGACGTCACAATCGTTCCCTCCTTGCTGAAGTGCCATTAGCGACACAGGACAATATCAGTCTATTTTGAGAGCGGGCGATTTATTGGAGATGCGCGGCATTCTGGCATCTGGAACGCGAAATACGAAAAAATGGCTTTGCAAGCGATGTGCAGATCTTACACATCGCAAAGCCAACCTCCGCCCCCCTCGCTTTGCCTAGGCGCCTCGTACTTGCTCACCATAAGTTCGCTCATCCATCGGCGCCTACCGCCAGGATTCTAAAGCCCCCCACCCACACCCACGCTCGGCATATTCGGCCACATCGGCCAGAACGGTCACAGCGGTTCACCTCAGTCAGCATATACAAGAATCCGGTTGCAAAGGCTCGCTAGCTGAGTGCTCGCTGAGGCCTTATTGCTCGTGCGGATCGGCTTGAAAGTTGTATGCATGGAGCACGTTATTGATCGCGCCCACTAGCCTGGGTTCTCTGATCAGTTCCAGTGCGGTATATGACACTGCGACAGCAATCTTCATCGCCTCAAGCGTCAGACTCAGCGGATCAAATGGCCAAATCTGGATTCGACTGATGGTACTGTCTCTGAATGGGATTGTATCAACAACGGTGAGCGACGCCGAGATTTGCCCCCAGCGCTCAAGGCTGACTCCATAGGTCCGCTGAGGTCGGTCCGCGAGCATGGTGTGCTTATCTAAAAAGCTGTCGCCTACTTCACTACAACCTGCGGGATCAAATCCCTTCACATACACATCCGCCAGACGCGGTGACGAAACTATGGAGCGCAGCACCCACCAAGGCGTGCGACCATCATTCACCGTGTATTCGTCACTAAAATGCTGACAAAGTCGCGGCAAAAGGTTCGGATGGTTAGCCATAATGAGCGTCGAGTAATCAATCATTCTGTGTCTCACCCTTGCTTCGCAAAATGTGCTTGAGTCCTCGAAGAAGCAGGAGGAGCTTCTGGTATTCAGCTAATGTCTCTAGCTCGCTGGGCGCTTTGTTACCCAATTCCGGATGCGTCTGCCGCCACCAATGTAAGGTCTTTTCTCCATCAACGGCATAGAGATCCAAGGCACAAACGAGGATGTCAGTTTTAACGACACCGAACTCTGCTACCTCACTCTCAGCTACGCCCATTGGAGGACAATGTTTGGCTCGGGGATCAAACAATACAGTTCGCTTGTAGCTGCTCCAACGCCCATCAACGTCGCCAGCCAAAATATTGCCCACAGTGCTCTCAACCAGATACCTCGGCAGACCCTGCGCCGAGGCGTGGAACCGAGTTATCCGGGTGACCAGACCGATGCGGTAAGCCCCTTCTTCTAAAGAGCCAGCATTGCTTGGGGACAAAACCTGGATGGTGTCGATTGATACACCCTTTTCTTTTCCACTTAAGACTCGGTCGAGCAGCACGAGATTTGGGGTGATCATCATACGATGCTCTGGGAAATCTGTGATTCGCGCGCCCAAGTAGCAGGCTTTCACGCAGTAAAGTTCGGAGTCCAAAGAATGCAAGACGTGGTCGTAGAAGATATCGCTAGAGACGCCACCGCCCAAGGACGCTTTCCAGTGGGTTTGAAACACGATATTGGTCCTCATCGCTTAAAAGTTCGAGTTAGCAGCCTCACCGAAACTGCTCAACCAGGATTATCAAGACGGCACTGCTCACACAGCACACGGACCCAGCCTTTTGTGCCGCGTGCCAGCACGCCCTTGTTACCACACAACTCGCACGTCACGAATGACATGCCTACCGCTGTGTCAATAACGCCGTTGCTGTAGTCATCAGTGCCGGAAAACACGCACCTCAGAATTCCCATTTTTTGTTTAATTTGGGTAGCGACGATCTGTGGCCTGCCAGTTGTTTCTACGTGCAACTGAAGTTGCCTGCAAATGGTAGCTATCAGAGGAGCCCAGCCATCTCCGCAGTGAATCCCCCAGAGGTAGTCGTCAGGGTCTGATTCTTTGATATCGAAAATTTTAGGAAATTTGGACAATAGAGTGCGTTCAAGATTTTCGTTCACTGGCAGTTCCTATAACGACAATTACATTGACACCTTGGTGGTTAGAAATAGCTAAAACTATTTGATTGCAATCACTAGTAGGCATACGCAAAAATCTGATCAAACAGCAGACCTAAATGGATTCTTTCAGAAGTCCAGCGGCAATGGACGAGCAGCGGCTAGGGTTTTGGAGACCCTTCACCTATTTCAAGAGGCGATTCAACAGACTAGAAGCCGCGCAAGCACTTCTAGATCAGCAAGTCTGTTGGACCATTGCCTTCGCGTTCGGCTATACCTGTACAACCGATTGCAGCACCGTCGTTTGGGCCGCGCAGCGACCAAAGCCCTTCACAAACAGATCATACTCGACACTCACGAATGACCACAATAGTGGTCATTTCGAAGATCCTAGCCTCCTTTACGATTAAATGCCAGTTTTAGTAAAGCTGGAGCTAGCCGTTTGAATATTGATGAGGCTTTCGGAGCAGTGCTTCGGGAGCTTAGAGAGCACCAGGGCCTAACCCAAGATGCTTTTGGGACTGCGGCGTCGCGCCAATACATCCACCGCTTGGAGAAGGGGGAGCACTCGCCTACGCTCGATAGGGTTGAGCAGATTGCCCAGGTGCTGGGGGTTGATGCTGTGGTGCTGATTCTGTGGGCGTACGACCGGGTTAGCGAAAAGCCGGTAGGATCCACTGGAAAAAAAGCAACCCAAGTGCTGGCTAAGCTGATTGATGATCTGTGCTTGCGGCCTTGATCCAAGTATTTCAGGTATAGCAGCGTCAGTTCGATCAGGCGGAGCTGGTTATAAAGTGCCGCTAAAGGTCAAAAACTTTGTGTATTAGGTCTGTTAGGGAGATCAAAAAATCATCGACCCGCTTTCAACGTAACCCTGCCGTGAATATTACGCAGCAGCCAAGGTTAGTCAGCAAACGTCATTACGGCTACCAATACGGACATTTACACGTTTTCAGAGCGCCGATCCATCAGTAGGAGCGTGATGATTCCTACAGCCGCGTGACGGATATGTCTCAAAGCCAATAGCGATCCAATACTCTCGATACTAGGGCCTTTTGCTAAGAACCACCTTCGCCAAATGGACCAACAGCGGATCATATAATATATTAAAAACCATGAAAAAAGAATCAAGTCAAGAGCTATTACTTTATACTATGCACGCCCTCTTTTACGTTACGTAAAGCTCACACCAATTCGCTCAATCACCGCTTGCGATGAAACAACCACTGAATTCTTTCGATTACAATATGTAAACTTTAGACTTCTTAGAGCTTGCTGAGTAGTCCGTACGACCCACGCTCATCCAACCAACCTCACTATGAACTCGATGTTTCCAAGCTTGCAACGATCATATGCGCATCTTCGATTGAACGAGCTATCACTAGCAGATCGTCAAGCTGACACGAGGCAAAAAAGGAGATTTCTACGTCTGGGAAGCTGCGGTCAGGAATAAAGGCGCACGTCAGAATTCTGGGTTTAGCGCTCACTTCATTAATAAACAGAAATACGTCTCTTAGACATTCAACTCTGAAATCAAAATTCCACATAAAAAACTTCTTAAATTGTTTTTATTATACGCAGCATAGTACGTAACTTAACTTTGAAACAGCAGAGCAAATTTAATATTTCTTTACAACTTCCAAAAATAGAAATAAAGGTTAAAAAGCGTAACAGCTTGTAGAATATGATTGACACCACCTCAATGCCTCTCAAGGGGATTTCAGCGTAGGATCACTCCCCCGGCACACTAATCATCTAGCGATTTTTCTTGGGGCTATGGCAGACAAATGCCGATTCAACGTGCGAATTTTCGGAAAAATTCGTGAAAAATGGGATGAAGATCAAGAGCTAAATATTTAATAAAGAGATAACCCGTATGGGCACTGACGATTACGGCCTGAAATCGGGGTAGAAGCCAAAACGCACGCATCGAATCCGGGCGGCTGGCGCTGAACCCGGAACGGGCCAACCTGCGCCAGCTGGCGGAGTCAGTGGTGCGGGTGTTCGACGGCCTGGCGCGCCAGAAAGATCTCGACCTGGTGCTGGAACTGGACAGCCGGCTCAACACCGACGTGCTGATCGATCCGCTGCGTTTCAAGCAGATCCTGTCCAACCTGGTCAGCAACGCAATCAAATTCACCCGTTGGGGGCAGGTGAAGATCAGCCTGCAAGCCCCAGACACGCCAGATCCGCAACAACTGCATGTGCATCTCACCGTGCAGGACAGCGGCATCGGTATCAGCGTTGAGGATCAGCGCCGCCTGTTCGAGCCCTTCGCCCAGGCTGACAACACCGGCCAGATGGCCAGAACCGGCGCCGGACTGGGGCTGGTGATCTGCCGCAGCCTGTGCACGATGATGGGCGGCAGCCTGTCGCTCGACAGCGAGCCGGGAATCGGTACGCGAATCAATATGCAGTTGATGCTGACCACGCTCGAGCCACTGGCCAGTCAGCCTGCCGCCCTACCGGTCGTGCCACAGGCCCAGCAGGCTCTGAACATCCTCGTCGTGGATGACCACCCTGCCAACCGGCTGCTGCTGTGCGAGCAACTCGGCTTCCTCAGTCATCACTGCGAAATGGCCGAAAATGGCGCCCAAGGGCTGCAACGCTGGTTGGCCGGGGACTTCGATCTGGTGGTCGCCGACTGCAACATGCCGGTCATGAATGGCTACGACCTGACGCGCGCGATCCGCGCCCGCGAGCTTGCCGACAGCCTGCCACGCTGCCGGGTGCTTGGTTTTACCGCCAATGCCCAGCACGAGGAAACCCAGCGCTGCCTGGACGCTGGCATGGACGATTGCCTGTTCAAACCCATCAGCCTGAGGACCCTCAACGAGCAACTGTCGCGACTAACGCCGCTGCCGCGCAAAGCAAAGCCGTTCAGCCTGCAAAGTATCAGCAGTCTGACCGGTGATCGTCCGGAAATGGTCGAGCGGTTGATCGCTCAGTTGCTGTCCAGCAACAAGGACGATCAATTGACGCTTGTCGACCTGCTGCGCGAAGGTGATCGCAGAAAAATCAGTGAAATGGCCCACAGGATCAAAGGCGCTGCGCGGATTATCAATGCCGACAAAGTCGTTCAGGCCTGTGATGACCTTGAACACGCGTGCGAGCAGAACGGATCAGAGACGCAACTGAAGGCTTGCCATGAAGGGCTGGATCTGGCGATGAGCGAGCTTGAGAAGGCACTGAGGGAGCAACAGCACTGAGGGCGGCATCAGGGCTGACGCAGCGCAAACAGCAAGGAGAAGAGAACAGCGGAAGGCGTAGCGAAAGGAACGTACAAACGAAAAGGGAGCAGGCACGAGCCTGCTCCCTTTTGCATCAGGCGGCCGGGTTGATTTCTTTTTCCGGGTACCAGACGTCGATCAGCGGGCTGACAGTGACTTCTGTCAGTTCGCTGCGGCCTTTCAGCCAGGCTTCGACAGCAGCACGCTGCTCTTCGCTGACCGAGCCACGCTTGCTCAGGCAAACCAGACCGAAGTCGTCGCCGCCCACATAACCAAGACCGTTGGCTTCCATCGCTTCTTTCAGGAAAGCGTCGAGGAAAGCGTCGATTGCCTTGTCATCCAGCTCTTGCTTGAAGTCCAGGTTCAGTTCGAAACCCAATTCCTGGAACTCGTCTACACACAGTTTTTTGCGCAGACGGCGGGAGCGGTTAGTGGCCATGGGACAATCCTCATCAATAAATACCGGGCGGCACTTTACCAGCTTGGCGACTTAAATGCCCGACAATTGCTGCGAGTTGCAGATGCAGCATGTTCTGACCGGCACTTGAGCAGGGGTGCGCAAAAAAATTCTCACTTGAGCACCTGCCCCCATCACACGCCTGCCCCGCTTGGGGCATAATGCCGCTCGTTCGCCGCGCATTCTCACTTATCACGAACATTTCCTGCGCGTTCACTATAGTCATAGTCATCGAACAGCATTATCGAGTTATCGAATAGTTACCGGGGGAATTCATCCATGCCCTCTTTTTTATTTCCCTCTTTACGGTAGGGTTTTATTCAATGATCAAGTCGCTCCGTCCACTGCTGCTCGCTTCGCTGCTTTTGCCACTGGCGCTCCCCGCCCACGCTGCCGTCATCAACACCACCCTGCCACCCAAGGTTCAACAGGCCCTGAAAGCCAGCAAACTCGGCGATGATGCGCTCTCGCTGGTCATGCTGCCGCTTAACGGTCCGGGTACGCCCACCGTATTCAATGCCGATGTGTCGGTGAATCCGGCGTCCACCATGAAGCTGATCACCACCTACGCCGCGCTGGAAATGCTCGGCCCTACCCACCAGTGGAAAACCGAATTCTTCACCGACGGCACCCTGAGCAACGGCGTCCTGCGTGGCAACCTGTACCTCAAGGGCGGCGGCGACCCCAAGCTGAACATGGAAAAACTCTGGCTGCTGATGCGTGATCTGCGGGCCAACGGCGTGCAGCAGGTGACGGGCGATCTGGTACTGGATCGCAGCCACTTCGTCCAGCCGCAACTGCCGGTGTTCAACGATGACGGCAACGATGACAACAAGCCGTTCCTGGTCAAGCCCGACGCACTGATGGTCAACCTCAAGGCCCTGCGCTTCGTGACGCGCAACGATGACGGCCGGATTCTGGTGTCGATCGAGCCGCCGATTGCCACCATTCGCATCGAAAATCAGGTCAAGGCGGTTGCCTCGAAACAATGCACGGGCGACGTGCGCTACAACCCGGTGACGCAACCGGACGGCAGCGTCAATGTGACCGTGACCGGTCAGTTGGGCAATGGCTGCAACTCGCAGACTTACCTGTCCCTGCTCGATCACCCGACCTACGCAGCAGGCGCAGTACGCGCCATCTGGCAGGAACTGGGCGGCACCATTCTGGGCAAGGACCGCGTCGGCGTGTTGCCTGGCAACGCCAAGCTGCTCGCCAAGGCATTTTCACCCGATCTGGTGGAAGTCATCCGTGACATCAATAAATTCAGTAACAACACCATGGCCCAGCAGCTGTTCCTCAGCCTCGGCGAAGAGTTTCGCAACGAAGCCGACGGTGACGACGGCAAAGCTGCACAACGCGTGATCCGTCAGTGGCTGGCGAAAAAAGGCATCACTGCGCCGCATCTGGTCATGGAAAACGGTTCCGGACTGTCTCGCGCAGAACGCGTCAGTGCCCGCGAAATGGCGGTCATCCTGCAAGCCGCATGGCGCAGCCCGTATGCCGCCGAATTCATGAGTTCGATGCCGCTGGCCGGGCTCGATGGCACGATGCGTAAACGCCTCAAGCGTACTCCGCTGCTCGGCGAAGCCCACATCAAAACCGGTACGTTGAACACAGTACGCGCCATCGCCGGCTTCAGCCGCGACAGCAACGGCAATACCTGGGCGGTCGTGGCGATTCTCAACGACCCGCGCCCTTTCGGTGCTTCGTCGATTCTGGATGAAGTGCTGATCGACCTGTACCGCCAGCCCAAACTGGCCAACGCCACGGTTTCGATTCAGCAACAGTAGGACCGCAGCACCCGAACAGGCCCGCCGTGCAGCGGGCCTGTTCATGCCGGATCAGCCTGTTTCAAATCCCGCCGGGCTCAGGCATCCAGTCAAAGCTGCTCCGGCTCGACGCGATCACGACCGCACTGCTTCGCTGCATAGACGCCCGAGTCGGCGCGCAGCAGCATGGCGTCGATGCCCTCGCCCGCACGCCTGCTCGCGATCCCGAAGCTGGCCGTTACCACATGATCGACGCCTTCGATAACCTGATTGCGCAATGCCTCACGCAGGCTCAAGGCCAGTTGATAAGCCTGTGCGCTTCGCGTGCCCGGGCACACCACCATGAACTCTTCGCCGCCCAGACGACAGAACACGTCGTCGCTGCGCAGTCGCTGGCTGATCTTTTCCGAGATCGACTTGAGTACCTGATCGCCTGCAGCATGCCCGAAACGGTCATTGATACGTTTGAAGTGATCGACGTCTAGCATGATGATCGAAAGGTCACCACCATGCCGGTCGATCCTTTTGAGCTCGGCCTGCATGCGGTCCTGAAAAAAGCGCCGGTTGTAAGCGCCAGTCAGTACGTCGGTGACCGAAAGTGCTCGCAACTCCTGCTCGACGCGCTTGAGGTCGGTAATATCGGACACAAACCCGTGCCACAACACGCTGCCATCGGCCAGCCGCTCCGGCGTGGAGGCCGCGCTCAGCCAGCGCAGCCCCTTGCGTGGCAGCTCGACCCGGTACTCCTCGCTCCAGGCTGTGAGGTGCTTTGCGCTGGCGAGAATCGAGGTCTTGACCCGCGCAAGGTCGGTCGGCTGAATACGCCGCATCACGGCGTCGGCGTCGCTCAGCAGCTGTGACTCACCCACTTCAAACAGCTCACACATGCCCGCACTGGCGTACCTGAAGCGCGCGCTGCCATCGATGCCCAGATGGTATTGATAAATACCGCCAGGCACCTGAGAACCCAGCTTTTTCAGTAACTGTCCTTGTTCGGCAAGGGCCTGGTTGACGCGTTTGTGCTCGGTGACGTCGATGCACACGGCCAGATAGCCGGTCCACAGCCCTTGGTCGTCACGCACCGCAGTGACCAGCATATCCACCACCAGCGTGCTGCCGTCACTGCGTTGCAGCGTCCATTCCTGCGACGGATGCGTTCCATCCTGTACCGCGTCGAGAAACATCAGTTGAGCGGCGCTGATCGACTGCCCGCGCTCCCGACTCAGGCTGCTCGCGCGGGCTTCAAGCTCGGCAGACTGATAGAGGTCCATGAGGTGGAACTTGCCCAGGATCTGTTCCTGAGGGTAACCGAGCATCTTCTCCGCACCGACGTTGAACATGTTGATCAACCCGTCAAGATCGGTGGCGATGATCGCCACTTCGGTCGCGGCGTCGAGCACGTTGCGCAACTGACCGTGCGCAGCGCGCAGTTGCAATTCACGCTGGCGCAGCTCACGGGTACGTTGCGCAACACGCTGCAAGGCGCGCTGACGCTGACTGATCAGGGTGTACAGCAAGGCGCTGAGCATCAGGCTCAACAGCCCGCCCAGCCACAGGACCCGGCCCGGCATCATGATCTGATTGCTGAGGTTGAAAATCTGCGTCGGGCGAACCTCGATCAAGTAATCCCTGTCGCCCAGGCTCAGCAGGCTGCTGGCGTAAAGCCTGTTGTGAATGGCAGCCACCGGCGACTGGTAGACCGGCTCGGGTCTGGCCGGCGAACTGAGGTCCTGCATGGTCACCGCAAGGTTATCCTGCTCTGCGGTGCCCACATTCATCAATTGCGCCAGGCTGATGACCGCCGTCACGTACCCGTTCAGTTGCGCTGGGATCCGGCCAGGCGAGAACACTGGCGCCACCAGCAAAATACCGTAGGCGTCGGGCGGATCGAGCAAGCGAATGCGCGGCGTGGCGACAATTCGCTTGAGCAGGCGCGCACGTTCCAGCGCAGAGCGGCGCACCTGCTCCGAAGCGATATCGAAGCCCAATGGTGACGGCGTTTTGCTAACGGTTTGCAGGAAGCGCACCGGGAAGTATTCATTGCGCACACCGGCAATGTTCAACACGCCGCTGTCGGTCATCTCGCGTATGGCGTAATCGGTAATACCGTCCGCACGTGCCTGTTCCTCGAACGCAGCCCGCTCTTCTCTGGTAACGCGAGGGGTCCAGGCATACGCCTGGGTTCCCAGCAGCAATGGCGCGACGAAGCCGTCGAACTCCGATTGCTCGACTCGCTGGGAAAAGATGAAAAAGCGGCTCAGGGTGTCCAGCCGGGTAACCTGCCGGTCCAGACGCTCCTGAAGACGGCTGAAGCGCTCTGCTGCAAGCATGTCGAAACGCTGATGGACCTGACGCTGATACAGCTCGTTGTCCGCCAGCGCCAGCATGACGGTCAGTGCAATGCCGATCAGAAAAGCCAGAACCGCTACCAGCCATGCAGAGCGCTGACCATTGATAAAACTCAGAATTCTGAGCCTGAAACGTTTAGCGGTCATAGACAGAAACTCATGACGCCAACGAACTGAAGCGTCAAGCTGGCTATTGATCTTTTATAGCTACTCGCCAGTAGTTTGCCTAGTTGTAGCGGCTTGCAATCGAAAACAGCCGTGCTCGCAATCAGCGCAATTTTCGGCTCAGATTAACTGCGACTGA
>NZ_LGLN01000007.1 GCF_001293775.1 Pseudomonas syringae pv. cilantro | reverse complement strand
CCAGCCGCGATAAATGCTTGAAAACACCCAGACGCCCCACAGCAGGAGGATTCCCATTGCGATTCCGGTCCACAGCGTGTTGCTGCTGGCAGGCGTAAAGCCCGCCGCCGCCTGGAAGGCGCTGATCTGGGTGGAGGACATCGTCATGGCGTGTGATCACCGCTGACGTTGTACTGGCCGGAAATGTCTACGGGGTCACGAGGCTGTGCGCGGGACGGCGACAGGTAGTCTTGCAAGCCCTGGCGGATGCGCGCGATGTCGCTGACCAACC
>NZ_LGLN01000058.1:2496-2724 GCF_001293775.1 Pseudomonas syringae pv. cilantro | reverse complement strand
GCGTGTCCCAGGACAAGCCCGCGAAGTGACCTTGAGTCAGGTGCAGAAACATCGCACCCCCTGCGTACAGTCCGATCACGAAGCACACAGCCATCATGAACACGATTGATAACGAGACTTTCCACCACATGGCGTTCTCCTAGGCAGCGCGTTGACGCTGACCATTGAGCAAGGCCAGCTTGTGTTCGGGTTCGTAATGCACTTCCAGGATGTCCGTGTTTTCCATGT
>NZ_LGLN01000058.1:0-200 GCF_001293775.1 Pseudomonas syringae pv. cilantro | reverse complement strand
TTGTCATTGTTCTGCATGCTTGAGCTCCCGAATCTCGCCGGTGGTGGTCCCGTTGAAGTTGTAACCCGTATTCACCTGAGCGGTAGGCCGGGCCTCTACAACCAAGCCGTTTAGGCGGAACCGAAACAGCCGGCTGACCCCATGCACCACGACCACGTTCTGTTCGTTGTGCGCGTCCGCCAGGGTTTCGGTGCCATCGG
>NZ_LGLN01000038.1:9010-10191 GCF_001293775.1 Pseudomonas syringae pv. cilantro | reverse complement strand
CGCCAGAGTGATCAGCCCCCAGTTGCCCCCGATGCTGCCCCGCGCACGCCTGAACCGGTCAAACCGGTGATCGATCCGCAACGTCCCGAGCAACCTCCGCTTACTGGGAGTGCCAAGATTCGAGCGATGATGGCCGATTGGAAACAAGAGCACGGGATCTTCAAGGACAGTGACTCCGATCCAAGGGGGGTACGTGAGCGCATGAGCGCGCTCATGGATCGCATGCAGGCTCAAGTGAACGGCCAGCTGCCGTTGCCGAAAGTCGAGTCAGCACCTCAGCCCAATCCTGAGCCAGTCAAGGCTGCACCAGTGGTGCCTGCGCCGGAACCGGTCAAGCCGGTGATCAGTGCTGCACGCCTTGAACTGGACGCTTTGAAGGCGAGCGTAGTGCCGATCGAGAGCGTTGTGGCTGCTGATCCGCTTGTGATTGCAGCTCAGAAGGAGTACGACAGGGTTAAGGCCGATTTGGACCGGGCAACAGAAATGCCGAGGAAAGAGGCTGAATGGCGTGCAGAGCATCCTAAGCGAGCTTGGCTGCATGACAAAGGCATCAAGAAAAGTACGAAACTTGAGTATTTTGAAAAATCGTTGCGGGATACGCAATACGCCCGTCAGAACGCTCATTTGCTGCTGTCAAGTGCACAGATGAAGGTGAGCAATGCGCAATACAGTGCGTCTTGGCTAATTAGCCAAGAGAGAAATAGAAGTCCGGTGATGCAACGGATCGATCAGCTGGAGGCTGTTGTGATGGCCGAGGAAGCCGCGTCAGCGCCTACTACGGACGCGAGCCGCGCCCAGGTGCACAGATCGCGTAGCAAGCCCACTTATCGCCCTCAGCGCGATTACAGCCCCGATCAGGACCAGGACGAGCCAGGTATGGATTTCTAAGCACAGAAATCGACATAGAGCATGTAGGCCAGGGGCAGGCCAAAGTTTCCGGCCCGGAAACTTTCTACACCAGCCACACACAAAAAAACCGGGTTTCCCCGGCCTTTTTGTGTGTGGCTATTATCCTGCGATCTTGTTACCGGGCAGCTTCGAGCGTGCAAAGTTGGCAACCCTTGCCGCTGTTCGTATACCTGAGTACTTGGAAACGACCCCGGAGACCCCCGCACCTGCGGCACTAGACCCCATGATCGACGCCGCATAATTCGGCAGCTCTGTTACTAGCACAAGAAAAA
>NZ_LGLN01000038.1:6767-8010 GCF_001293775.1 Pseudomonas syringae pv. cilantro | reverse complement strand
TCTGTTACTAGCACAAGAAAAACCGCAAAGAAGATAAACATGGAAATAGACCCACTTATCGAGGGATCCATTTTGCCGTCCTTGAGAACCGCCGTGTTTATAAAAGCAACTTCCATTGCCAGTACTACCGAAAACAGAACTTGCGTGAGCATGAACCCGGCCATCTGAGAAACCCAACCCCAGAACCATTGGCGTGTACGATCAAATAACGCAAACGCAATGAAAAGTGGACCCAGAGCCAAAAGCATGGTGGTAGCAGCCTTGATAACTAGCAAAGTAGACACCACTGCCAGCAGAAAGGGAATGCCTCCTAGAATGAATAGAACGATGGAAATACCGCCTGTGTAAAGGACTGACATGTCCATCTTGAGCAGGCTAATAGCCTGATTCTTTATCATGGCAATTAGGGTTGATGAGTAGGTCGCGATCATGGAATCAATCTGATTGACTTGAGAACCAGACTGACCCGATAGAAGCCCCCCCATCCAGGCAGGCGCGTCCGTCACAAAAGGCACTATGGTTGTTATGTACCAACCTACGTTAAAAGCCATGCCTGCGATGAAAGCCATCTTGAATATTTCGTACACTATATCTTGTGCAGATTGATTCAGTCCCATTACCAGCCATCGCATGCTGCGCATGGTAAAGTTGAGAATCCAAATCGTGCCTATGAGTGCGCCTAGTGCTAACATGACATTTCGTATGCCGGTAGTTAGTAAGAGTTTTAGCGCGTTATCAATAAACTCATAGAGGGTTTGTACTGGCGTAAATTCCATTATAACTCCCCTTTCATTTTCTTGGCTTTGTGGTTCTTGATTGTTTCTTTTAGGTTGTTATATTCCGTGCGTAGCTTGAGCCACATGAAAACGACTAGTGATGAGCCGATTATTATATAAGCTGCTTTTACCAACGTTAAAACCGCGTCAATTATTGTTGTGCTGACCCATACAATAGATTCCGATAAGTGTGTGATGTATGTATCTGCGGACATACCAGTCGCCCATGCGACAAAAATGGATACGTAAACGAACGCTGATACGACGACAACAAATTTTAAGTAATTCTTGATAATTCTTAACATGATTCACTTCCCTATATTAATTAGCGCAGATATTTGTCCAGATAGTCTTGTTGCTTTTTCTTTTCTTCAATTTCTTCCTGTTTTTCTTGAAGCATCTGCATATTCGCTAGCCGCATCTGCTGGTTTTGCAGTTCGATCAACTCCTGCTGATAGCGCAATTGC
>NZ_LGLN01000038.1:4734-5303 GCF_001293775.1 Pseudomonas syringae pv. cilantro | reverse complement strand
GGTCCAGTACCGGAACGCCTGGAACCGCTGCAAATGCTGGTAAAGCCGCTGCATTTAGTGAAAGAGCAACTACAAAATAAATTAAATACTGTTTCATGCAAGTTTCCTTGGCTGGCACTGCCAGCCATTGAGTTAGATTTGACTACACCTCAGTTTCTAAAATATTACTCTATAGAGTCGCGAATGTGAGAGGCCTTTTGAAGGAAGTCGCCCAACTGCTCTGATCTAAGCAAGGTGCTGTAGAATAAAATATTGAGCCCGTGCACAAACCTATCGGCAGTATCTTCGGAAGTTACGAAACCAGCGTTTCGAAGTACATAAGAGGTGACCATTTGGTGGTAACACTCAAATGCAGCGTTTAGGTTGACGCTCTCATCAACAGCATCAATGAGGCTTTCCAGCACGGGAAGGGCGGTTTCTGTAGAATGGTCGATAGCCATGGTGATGTTTCCTTGTCTATGTTGCTATGGTTAGGCTCGACTAGAGAGGTGAGATTCTCCAGTCGGGCCGTCTTTACCGCAGGTCTCGCCTACGGCATTTCGTCTTGAAAAGGTCGTTCATCCCCCGCT
>NZ_LGLN01000038.1:2016-3249 GCF_001293775.1 Pseudomonas syringae pv. cilantro | reverse complement strand
AAAAGGTCGTTCATCCCCCGCTCGGGCGATCACGAACAGATTCAGGGCGACGAACACTTCAGATTCGTTAGGTGCTATCCCGTCACACCTTTCCACTGTGATGCGGTAGTCCTTAGCGTATGGCTGGCCTATTACCGGCTCTGTACCAGGCATATGGAGTTCAAAACCCATGCCGCCTTTACCTACACCTAGGGGGTCAGAGTGTTTCGGGTTATTATTACGCTTAGCCATGGTGTACATCTCCTATTGATGTTGCTGTGGTTAGCTCTAGCCGTGGTTTCGAAGCCCACGGCAAGAGCGTTTAAATTTCTAATCTCAATTGATCGTCTTTTGAAAAAAAGAAACGTAATGCAGTGACTCTCCTACCTGTTTTAATGGGCTTCCACTGTATTTTCCACCCATCTTTTTCAACTAGTTCGTTAACACTAGGCTCTATTATCTTTCGGCGGATAGCAGCGAAATCAGCTTTTTGTTTTTCTGTGGCATCCATAGATTGAGAAAAGTCTTCAATGCTTATTTCTAGCCAGCCGGTATCTTCGAACCTACTCAATAACTCCAACAATCTCCAAGAATACACGGAGCGCAGGGCCGTAGCTTGCTGTAGCTGATAAGTCGTAAAATTCTTTTTAAGTCCAGTAAGGTGAGGCAAAAGTGCAGGCCACCAGTGAAGTTCGATCCAACCTTCACCCTCATGGTACTTGACTTGACCAACCCACCGCATATGTACTTTTGTTGGCTTTATCTCTTTGCCGCGCCGTCGCGGAGCCTGCTCGTAAAAAGTAATGGAACGGTTGTACAAATGTTTCGCAGCGTCCTGTAACTGTTCATATGCAGTGCTCATATCAACATTGAAGGTTTCAGCATACTCAGATGCTGAAATCTTAGTTATCGGCACATCTCCTACTTTCAAAGCGCTGTAACTATCCAGAGTGGTTGCAGCAATGCCAATAATTCGTTTCTCTGTCAGCGACAACCCATGGCCTGCCCTGACTAACGCATTAGTCATGGATATCCAGCGTTCGCCTATTAGACGGCCTAGATTTGAATGGCTGCCTGCATCGGTGACCAGTGAGTCTATGGATGATCGAATAGATTTCGTAGCCAATTCTGCCGTCTTCCGGGTAATTCTGCCTTTTAAAAATATGGCAGAATTATTGATGTCTGCCAAGTTTTTTTTTGGCAGAAATCATGATGCCAACCCGGAAAAAGGCAGATTAAACCCGGAAAAAGGCA
>NZ_LGLN01000038.1:0-1871 GCF_001293775.1 Pseudomonas syringae pv. cilantro | reverse complement strand
ACCCGGAAAAAGGCAGATTAAACCCGGAAAAAGGCAGAATTCCCGGCCTGTAAGGCCCGTTCTAGAGGCCTCGCCGTGCTACAAGCTTTTACAAACAAGAACAAGCAAAACAGCGCCGTTCTCAAGATATGTAGCAGATCGGAAATACGGTGAGGTCGGGGCAGATCGCTGGTCGGGTGCTTCTTCCGGCCAGGGATATGGCGCGGCCGGTCAACGAGCGAAGCGAGGCGACAGCCATCAGTGTCATGCCCTATACACGCGGTGCGGCCAATGAATATCGGCGCGAAGCGCCGGGCGGCCTTTGGCCGCCTACACCTCGGTTCAAAAAACAAACCGGAAAAAAGGCACAATTAAGGACTGGTAACCGTTTGTTTTTATTATAAAATTTTCCAAAATCGGAAGTAGGCACATTTGAGCATCTATAAAAAGAACCAGAAATTCTCGCATGCAAGAAACTTTGTCATGACAAAGTTTTGGCTTGCCTGAGCTGAGGCTTGATCGTGTGTGGTGTCAGGTAGAAAGCGCCCTTACAGTCGTTGTGCGCCCTTCTGTGGCCGTGCAAGACCTCAAGGCCGTACAAGGGCTGCTTCGCTCCTTCACGGCGCAGGCTACGCCCTGCGCGCTTCGCTTGCGGGTCAACTAGAGCGAGGGGTATTCCTGCCTGGCGTGGATCACGTTCACGACCTCGATGCGCTCAAGGGTGACGCGGTAGACCAGGACATAGTTTGGATGGGCCACCAGCTCGCGAGTACCAGCCACACGTCCAGGGCGGTACAGGTATGGATGATCGGCCACCGGCAGTATGGCCGATTGTAAGCGCTCCAGAATGGCTTGAGCGGCTTTGGGGTCTTCGTTGGAGATATACCGGATGATCTTAGCCAGGCTCATGCGCGCACGTTGCCGCCAGATGATTTGCATCAGCTGACCTTAGCCCGATCCTGTTGACGCTTTTCTGCCTCGGCAATGATTGCGTCCATTTCCGCCATGACCTGATCGTGCGGCACACCTGGACTGGGATCGTCCAGTGATGCTTGCACCTGGAGCCGAAACCAGCGGTCGTAGCTTGCTGCCTGTTCATCGGTTTCGAATTCCGAAACGATGGGTGAGAGGTTGGCCATGTGGGGTTCTCCAGCTGGGAGGGTTTTACATCACTGTTACATCGCATTTACATCATCTGTACGTCAAACCTGAGCAGGCATCCGCTGCACTGTGTTGCATTGGTTTGCACTGTGTTGCACTAAATTGCATTGAGTTGCACTGTTGTCCTGCTTGTGCCTTGGGTAAGTCCTGCATTTGCACTGCACTCGCACTGCAAAATAACCGCACCTACACTGCACCTCACTGCACCTCGCTGCATCTTCACTGCAAAAATGCTGCAATTAGAGACATTTTGAGTCAATCAAAGACACTCTGAGTCACTGAGTGACACACAGAGACACTGCTTACGGTGCCATCGAGGCCAGTTCGTCCAGGAGCGGAGCCAGACGCTTTACGTCCACGTCCCTTTTCACCGTCGATGCCGCCAGCTCAAGCACCCATTGCCGGACTCTAGGCTCTCTTTTCGCTTCGGCCAACAGCATCCCGCCCAGGATGATCTTCTGGCCGGTCTCCAAGCCCCTATTTTTGGTCCTCAAGCGCGCCAGTTTGTCCTGCAAACGGGCCGCTTTCTGCTCATCTGACAGCGCCATTTTATTTCTGCCTGAAACGTGGGTGGTGATGCTACGATAGCACGCAGCGAAAGCAAGTGCGCACATACGACTCGTACCGAGTCAGCGCGCCCCCTTCGGGGGAGATCACAAGCAAAAGCTCAGGAGCAAGGGCCATCGCCATCTTCCACGCCAATACCAAACCGATAGCACGCAGCGCCGGAC
>NZ_LGLN01000066.1 GCF_001293775.1 Pseudomonas syringae pv. cilantro | reverse complement strand
TGTTGCCTTGGAATTGCTCGCCAGAGATGCCTCGCTAAGCCAGATACTCATTTTTTGCTAGGTGGGGTTCGTGGCGCGCATACGAAATATCGTCGACCAGACGCGACGCACGGGTCGCCCGCACACAAAACAACGCCGGTCAGCGAACTGACCGGCGTTGTTTTTACAGCAGCAAGCGCAGTGATCAGAACTCGTGGTCGGCGTTATCCGGGTTCAGGTCGGTGATGCCCAGCTTACCCGCTGCCTGCTCGATGGCGCCGGTCTGTTTGACCAGAGCGGCGATAGCGTCGCGAACGACTTGATTGCCTGCGGTGTTACCGGAGGCGATCAACTGGTCGAAGTGTTCGCCCTTGTTGGCGTGATCGACGATGACCTGCAGCTTGGCCTGAGTGTCGTCCAGGTCTGCGCGCAGGGTGGCGTCGGTGGCCGGATCGACTTTGGCTACCAGCGACGAGAGGCTCGGGCCGCTGACTTTGCTGCCGTCGGTGCGGGTGTACTCGCCCAGGTAGACGTTGCGAATGCCTTTGCCGTTGTAGAAGTGCGAGTTGTGCGTGTTGTCGCTGAAGCAGTCATGCTCGTCTTCGCTGGAGTTGGCTTCCAGTGCGACTTTCATGCGTTCGCCAGCCAGCTCGCCGAGGGACAGGCTGCCCATGCCGAACAGCATTTTGCGCAGGCCGCTTTCGCCCGACTCGGCTTCCAGCGTAGCGCGGTAGTTATCGGCCACACCTGCGCGCCAGTTGCCGGACATTTCTTCCAGGTCGCTGACCAGCAGGTCAGTGACGGCTTTGAGGTAGGCGCGGCGGCGGTCGTTATGACCACCGGTTGCGCCTGCGCCTACAAGGTAGTCGCTGGCTGGACGATTGCCAGCGCCAGGGCCGGTGCCGTTCAGGTCCTGGCCCCAGAGCAGAAACTCGATGGCGTGATAACCGGTGGCAACGTTCGCCTCGGAACCGCCCAGCTCGTTGAGGCTGGCGAGTTTGTCGGCAGTGATCTCTTTGACGTCGACTTTGTCCTCGCCCACCTGAATTTCGGTGTTGGCGATGATGTTGGCCGTAGCCCCAGGGTTGCCCAGCGCGTGCTGGTAATCCTTGGCCACATAATCGATCAGGCCTTCGTCCAGCGGCCAGGCGTTAACCTGTCCTTCCCAGTCGTCGATGATGGTGTTGCCGAAGCGGAATACTTCGCTCTGCATGTAAGGCACACGTGCCGCCACCCAGGCTTCACGAGCCGCTTTCAGGGTTTCGTCATTGGGCTTGGCCAGAAATGCGTCGACCGCCGCGCTGAGTTTTTTCGCACCGGCCTCGGCATCGTCGAACACGGCCGACACCATGTTGGCGTAGTTGGCGACCACGGCTTTGGCCGCTGCGTCGTCTGTCTGTGCGGCGGCCGGCGCGGCGGCGGGTGCAGCAGGCGCTGGCGCGGTGGCCGGGGCAGCAGGGGTTGCGGCTGGCGCCGGGGCGGCGGCCTTGTCCTTGCCTTCACCGCAACCGGCGAGAGAGATAGCGATGGCCAACAGACTAGCGGTTGCCAGAGGCATACGAATCATGACGGAATCCTGCGTCGATAGGGTTAAGGCGGGAGTGCGCCCAGAAAATCTGCGACATGATGCGAAAGATTTGCATTCGATGTAAAGGCAAAACGCCGTTGCCGTCGTGATCAGGTATCAGGGAGGTTGTAAAAGACCGTTTCAAAACGTTTTGACCGGCCCCTGCTGCGCGGCAGTTTTCAGAGTGTGACGGGATTGCGCAGACGTGCGTGCTTCAAATACGCCAGCAGCTCACGGGCTGCCAAAGGTTCGCTGTACAGGAAACCCTGGCCTTCGTGGCAGCCCTCGGTCATTACGTAGGCCTCTTGCTCGACGGTTTCCACACCTTCGGCAATCACCTGCATGCCGAGGCTTTTGCCCAACTGGATGATTGCCCGCACGATCGTGGCGTCATCGTCGTCATGAATGAGGTCCTGGACGAAACTCTTGTCAATCTTGATCTTGTCCAGCGGCAGACTTTTCAGGTAGCTGAGCGAGGAGTAACCCGTGCCGAAGTCATCGATGGCGATCAGCGCGCCGGAGCGGCGCAGGCTGAGCAAGTGCTGGGCGGCGGTGTTGATGTCTTCCATCAGGCCGGTTTCGGTGACTTCCAGCTCGAGGCTGCGGGGTGGCAGGCGATAGATTTGCAACAGGTTGTTGACGACCCGTGGCAGCTCGGCGTGATGCAGTTGCACGGTCGACAGGTTCACCGCCATGCGCAAATCGGTGAAGCCCTGATCGAGCCATTCGCGCAACTGGCGGCAAGCCTGGTCGAGCACCCATTCACCGATGGCGATGATCGTGCCGTTCTGCTCGGCCAGCGGGATAAATGCGTCCGGCGGCACCAGCCCGTGCTCCGGGTGCTGCCAGCGGATCAGCGCTTCCACGCCGACCACACTGTTGTCGCGATAGCTGATCTGCGGCTGATAGACCAGGTACAACTGATCACGCGGCAAGGCCTCACGCAGGTCTTTTTCGAGCTCACGACGGCGGCGCATTTCGCTGTCGACGCTGGCGATGTAGAACTGATAGCGATTGCGCGAGCGGGCTTTGGCCAGGGTCATGGTCTGTTCGGCTTTCTGCAGCAGTTTCTCGGTGCTGTCGCCGTCCTCGGGGAACAGGGTAATGCCGATGGTTGCCCGCAGCTGGATGCGCTGTTCCGCCACTTCGAATGGGGCTTCCAGCTCGTCGAGGATATTCTGCGCCAGTTCTGCCGCTTCGTAGGGCTGTTCGATAGTGGCCTGAACCAGCGCGAACTGATCGCCGCCCAGCCGCGCCAGAGCGCCGAGCCGGCCGCTGTGCGCGCGCAACCGGTCTGCGAGTGCCAACAGCAACTGATCGCCGGCCTGATAACTGAACTGCTCGTTGATGCCTTTGAAGTCGTCGAGGCCCACACACAGAACCGCAACCCGGTGTTGCTGACGTCCGGCATCGTCCAGAATTCGGTCCAGTCGGGTCTGCAACTGAAGCCGGTTGGGCAGCCCGGTCAGAAAGTCATAGTGCGCCAGGCGCTGCAGATTGCTTTCGGCTTCGTGGCGCAAGTAGGTGTTGCGCTCGATGGAGGCCAGCAGTTGATTGGCGGTGTTGACCCAGATCCCCAGCTCGTTTTTTTCATGGCCCTTGAGCAGCGGCAATTGATGCTCGCTGGGGCGATCCGGGTTAATGGTCGTGAGGTGTTCGATGATTTTCGACAGCGGCTTGGTCAGCAGCCAGTGATAGACCAGATACAGCACCAGGCCCATTGCCAACGCTCGTAGCACGCCAGCGATGAAGATGATGCCCGCGTTGACCAGAAAGCTTTCACCGTAGTTGGCCGTGTCCAGGGTGATGCGCAAATCGCCGTAATACTCGCTGTACGGGCTGCGTCCCACTAATTGCGTAGAGAAGCTGCGCTCCTGACCCAGAATGAGATCGGTCAGCCAGCGGGTCGGCGATGCTTTCAGCGGGCGGTCTTTTTCGGCGAGCAGGGTTTCGTTGGGGTGTCCGATCGACGCCATGCGCACCGAGTCATCCTGAAACAGGCCTTCGATGACCTGCATGCCCATTTCCCTGTCCAGGCTGTAGACCGCCTGAGTCGAGGGATCGCGAAACATGCCGAGAATCCGCTCGGCATCACTTGCAACGGCTTGCCGGGTCTTGTACGCGTCGAAAACGATTTGCGCGCAGCTCAATACGACGCCGACCAAAAGCGCTGACAGGAGCACGACACGCAGCAACTTTACCGACAGGCTGTTCTTGAGTTCCAGCTTCAATGGCCGTTCCTTAGTTCGTGTCGGAGGGGGCGTGTAGCCCCGTCACCCTCGAAAAACCGGAGTGCCCCAGAAGGAGACACACCTGGCTGATCCTCGCGTTCCTTGCACCCACTGGCCCACGCCACCTCAATTCAGCCGACGGCCGTGTGCATGATTCGAGCAGGACACTGTAAAGAATTACGTCGTGATAATTAGCTAACTAATGCTTTCTGACAATACACAAAGTACGAGCGGCAGGCGAAAAACATTTGTGCGGCGCATGGATGAAAACCGCTCGCCTGAGGCTATTTCGCGGAAAGCAGGCCAAAAAAAACCCGGCGCAGGGCCGGGTTCTTCAGTGTTGCCGGATTCAGGAGGCGTATTGCTCAGCCACGAAATCCCAGTTCACCAGGTTCCAGAACGCTTCTACATACTTCGGACGCAGGTTGCGATAGTCGATGTAGTAGGCGTGTTCCCAGACATCGCAGGTCAGCAACGGCTTGTCGCCGCTGGTGGTCAGCGGGTTGCCGGCACCGATGGTGCTGGCCAGCGCCAGAGAGCCATCAGCCTTTTTCACCAGCCAGCCCCAGCCGGAGCCGAAGGTGCCGATGGACGTTTTGCTGAACTCTTCCTTGAACTTGTCGAAGGAACCGAATGCAGTGTTGATTGCTTCGGCCAGCGCGCCGGTAGGCTCGCCGCCAGCGTTGGGGGCCAGGCAGTTCCAGTAGAACGTGTGGTTCCAGACCTGAGCGGCATTGTTGAAGATACCGCCCGAGGAATTCTTGATGATCTCTTCCAGCGTTTTGCCTTCAAACTCGGTGCCTGGCACCAGGTTGTTCAGGTTCACGACGTAGGTGTTGTGGTGCTTGTCGTGGTGATATTCCAGAGTCTCCGCAGAAATGTGCGGCACCAGAGCGTCTTTGGCGTAGGGCAGTGGTGGCAATTCAAAAGCCATGGTTTATCTCCTTTCAGGTCAATTGCGGTAATCGCGTGGCCGATCACGGGCGGCCAGGAGCAGCATGCACCGGGAGTTTTACTCTTTTGCGGCGCAGACCCCGGATCATAGCACCGGGCCTGCGGCTTAACCACGCAACAACTGTGTGGGATAGAGGTTCCTGCGCTGTTGCCCCAACGGACATGAAACCTTCAGGCTGAACGGATCAACTGCCACGCCACGCCGAACATCATGACCGCCACCATCACGTCCAGCAGACGCCAGGTGGCAGGCCGGGCCAGCCAGGGCGCGAGCCACGCCGCACCGAGCGCAAGGCAGGAAAACCACATCAGCGAAGCACTCGCCGCCCCGGCCACGTAGGCCTCCGGTACCGGTTGCTGCGCCCCGAGCGAACCGATCAGCAACACCGTGTCCAGATAAACGTGCGGGTTGAGCAGCGTCACGGCCAGCGCGCTGAGGAGTACCGTGCGGCGTGACCTTTTGCCAGTCGCCGCGGCGTGCTCGAGGCTTTGTGTCGAGCAGGCCCGGCGCAGTGCCTGCAGGCCATACCACGTGAGGAATATCACGCCGCCCCAACGCGCCACCGCCAGAAGAGTCGGATTTTGCGCCAGCACGTTAGCCAGCCCGAACACCCCGGCAGCAACCAGAATGGCGTCACAGATAACGCACAGCAGCGCCACCGGCACATGGTGTTCCCGGCGCAGCCCCTGAGCCAGCACGAACGCGTTTTGCGAGCCGATGGCCATGATCAGCCCGGCCGCAATCAGTAATCCATTGAAATAGCTTTGCCACATAATACGTTCCCATCGGGCAGATTCAGGTGGCGATTCTCGTCGGTGTAGCGGTATAAGGAAAACCAATAATCTTTATCGCTCATTAGGAAATCTGATGTTCGACTATAAACTGTTATCGGCGCTCGCCGCCGTCATCGAGCAAGCCGGATTCGAGCGCGCGGCTCAGGTGCTGGGGCTGTCGCAGTCGGCCGTGTCGCAACGCATCAAATTGCTGGAAGCGCGTATCGGCCAACCGGTGCTGGTCAGGGCCACGCCACCCAGCCCTACCGACATCGGGCGACGTCTGCTCAACCATGTGCAGCAGGTGCGTCTGCTGGAGCGTGATCTGCAAAGTCAGGTGCCTGCTCTGGATGAAGAGGGTGTGCCCGAGCGACTGCGGATCGCCTTGAATGCCGACAGCCTGGCAACGTGGTGGGCGCCTGCGATTGGTGATTTCTGTACACAGCACCGTCTTTTGCTGGACCTGGTGGTCGAAGATCAGGACGTCGGGCTCAAGCGTATGCGGGCCGGCGAGGTCGCTGCCTGTCTGTGTGGCAGCGAGCGCCCAGTGGCCGGGGCGCGCAGTCAGTTGCTGGGGGCGATGCGCTATCGGGCACTGGCCAGCCCGGCGTTCATCGCGCGTCATTTTGCGGACGGTGTCAGCCCCGAAAAACTGGCCAGGTCGGCAGCACTTGTTTACGGGCCGGATGATCTTCTGCAGCATCGTTATCTGGCACTGCTTGGTGTACAGGAAGGTTTCGAGCATCATTTGTGCCCGTCTTCCGAAGGTTTCATCCGTATGATCGAAGCCGGAATGGGCTGGGGGCTGGCGCCCGAGCTGCAAGTGCGCGGGCAATTGCGCAGCGGCGTTCTGATTGAGCTGCTGCCGGATCGTTGTATCGATGTGCCGTTGTACTGGCACTATTGGCGCAATGGCGGCCAGCTGCTGACACGCCTCACCGAGCATCTGGTGCAACATGCTGCGCGCTGGCTGGTGCCGTTGAGCGATGAATGATCGTCATTGTGATCATGTGTAATCAATGCGGGTCGGGTTTTCCCGTCACGCAGGTGCGTTAATGGAGCGGTAAATGAAGATTCTGGTCACCGGCGCAAGCGGCTTCATCGGCGGACGCTTTGCGCGTTTCGCTCTTGAACAGGGCATGAGCGTGCGGATCAATGGCCGCCGTGCCGATGCCGTCGAGCATCTGGTCAGGCGCGGCGCCGAGTTCATTCAGGGCGACCTCGCCGACCCGTATCTGGTGCAAGCGTTGTGCGATGACGTCGAAGCCGTGGTGCATTGCGCCGGCTCGGTCGGCGTGTGGGGGCGGCGTCAGGATTTCGTGCAGGGCAATGTGCAGCTCACCGAGAACATCGTCGAGGGCTGCCTGAAACAAAGAGTGCGCAAGCTGGTCCACCTGTCATCGCCGTCGATTTATTTCAATGGACAGTCGCGCCGCGATATCACTGAAGATCAGGTGCCCAAACGCTTCCACAATCACTACGCGGCCACCAAATACATGGCCGAGCAGAAAGTCTTCGGTGCTGCAGAATTCGGTCTCGAAGTGATTGCCCTGCGGCCGCGCTTCGTCACCGGCGCAGGCGACAACAGTATCTTTCCGCGTCTGCTGCAGATGCAGCGCAAGAAGCGCCTGTCGATCATCGGCAACGGCCTGAACCTGGTCGACTTCACCAGCATGCAGAACCTCAACGAAGCGTTGCTGAGCAGCCTGCTGGCAACCGGATCGGCACTGGGCAAGGCCTACAACATCAGCAACGGTACGCCGGTGCCGCTATGGGATGCGATCAATTATGTGATGCGGCAGATGCAGTTGCCGCAGGTTACCCGCTATCGTTCCTACGGGCTGGCCTACAGCGCGGCGGCCATCAACGAAGCCGCTTGCAGGCTGTGGCCGGGCCGACCTGAACCCACGCTGACAAGGTTGGGTATGCAGGTGATGAATAAGGACTTTACGCTTGATATCAGCCGTGCAAGGCATTATCTGGATTACCAGCCGCAGGTCAGCCTGTGGACTGCCCTGGATGAATTCTGTGGCTGGTGGCAGGCACAGAGCGGGATGTGAATGCGGTAGTGGCACAGTGAGATTGGTCACCGTGCTGTTGATATACTGCCCGATTTTGGTTTCGACAGTTTCCTGAAGGGTTATCCATGCGCAACGATCCATACGATGACGTCGACGACGTCCCCCACCTCAGCGCCAAAGACGACGATGATGATTTCGTCGTGAACAGCGCTGCGCGTGATCGCACCAAGGTCTATTCGCGTACCGCGCCGGTGGTCAAGGTCAAAGGGCCTAGCACCGGACCGCTCTGGGCATTGGTCGGTGCGTTGTTCATCGCTTTTTGTGGCCTGGGCTGGTGGAGCTTTCAGCAGGTTTCGCTGATGGAGCAACAGCTGGTGGCAACCCAGGAAAGCTTCGCGCGTATCAGCGAAGAAGCTGCGGGACGTTTGCAGGACATCTCCGGCAAGGTCGTGGCGACCGAGTCACTGTCCAGTGACGGCGAAGCCCTCAAGCAGCGCATCAAGTTGCTCGAAGCGCAACTGGAGGACCAGGACAAACAGCGTGAAGGCGTCGAAGGCCAGCAGGGCAGCCTTGACAAGCGTCTGGAGCAGATTGCCGCGCAAACGGCCCAACAACAAACCGAAAACACGCAGGTGCAGGAACAACTGAAAAGCGTTGCCGCTGAACTGGCCGCCTTGAAAGCCGCATTGCCTGACTTGAAAACCGCGCAGGCCGAGCAGGGCAAGCTGGACGCCCAGATCAAGGGCGTGGCCGCCGATGTGGCGACCCTGAAAAAACAGGGTAATGCGTCGGCTGCGGTCGAGCGCCTGGAGCAGGAACTGATGGTGCTCAAAAGCGAGCAGGAAAACACCCCGGCGCCATCAGCGGGCGGAAACACCGCCGAGTTCGATGCCTTCCGTGCGCAGGTCACCCGCAGCATCAACACGCTGAACAGCCAGATCCAGAACCTCTCCCAGCAGCTCAACACACGTCGTTGAAGCCTGCCGCTGCGCTGTAGCGGTATGACAGACGGACAATAAAAAACCCTGACTCTCGCGAGTCAGGGTTTTTTGGCGTTACGACAACGTGTTACAGGCGTGGGTAGTCGATATAGCCAACCGCCCCTTTGCCGTAGAACGTCTCAGGATGAGGTTCGTTCAGAGGTGCATCGCTGGCCAGACGCTCTGGCAGGTCCGGGTTGGCGATATACGGCACACCGAATGCGATTGCGTCGGCCTTGCCTTCTGCCAGCCATGCATTGGCGCTTTCCTTGGTGAACTTCTCGTTGGCGATGTACATGCCGCCGAAGTCTTTCTTCAGTTGCGGGCCGAGGCTGTCTTCAGCATCACGCTCACGCGCACAGATGAACGCGATACCGCGCTTGCCGAGTTCTTTGGCAACGTAGCTAAAGGTTTCAGCCCGGTTTTCATCGCTCATGTCGTGCATGTCGAAGCGTGGTGACAGGTGCACACCCACGCGGCCGGCGCCCCACACGTCGATCACCGCATCGGTCACTTCCAGCAACAGACGTGCACGGTTTTCCAGCGAGCCGCCGTACTGGTCGGTGCGCTGGTTGCTGCCGGTCAGCAGGAATTGCTCGAGCAAATAACCATTGGCGCCATGGACTTCCACGCCGTCGAAGCCCGCTGCCTTGGCGTTTTCGGCGCCGACCCGATAAGCCTCGACGATGTCGCCGATTTCTGCCAGCTCCAGCGCACGCGGGGTTGGCAATGGAGTAATAGGGCGCATCAGGCTGACATGGCCTTCAGCGGCAATGGCACTCGGCGCAACCGGCGCTTCGCCATTCAGGTACGCAGGGTGCGAGATACGACCTACATGCCACAGTTGCAGCACGATGCGGCCGCCAGCGTTATGCACCGCTTTGGTGATGTTGCTCCAGCCACGCACTTGATCGTTGGACCAGATGCCAGGGGTGTCCGGATAGCCAACGCCCATCGGTGTGACAGAGGTGGCTTCGGTCAGGATCAGGCCTGCCGAAGCGCGCTGTACGTAATACTCGGCCATCATTGCGTTAGGCACACGGCCTTCGTCGGCGCGGCAGCGGGTCAGCGGCGCCATGATGATGCGGTTTGGCAGTTGCAGATCGCCAAGGGTGATCGGGTCAAAGATAGTCGTCATGTGTCGAATCCTCGTAATTGATCAATGTGTAGCGTGTGCCAGGTCGGGGTTGCCGGTCTGGCGGAAAGTAATCAGGGTGATCAGCAGCGCGAGTACGGCCAGAACGGCTGCCGCCAACGGCACGCTGGTCAGGCCCAGGCCGTGCGCGATAACGCTGCCGCCGACCCAGGCGCCGAGCGCGTTACCGACGTTGAAGGCGCCGATGTTCAGGGTCGAGACCAGATTGGGTGCGGCCTTGCCGAAGGTCACCACGTTGATCTGCAACGCCGGGACCGCCGCGAACGCCGCCACTGCCCAGAGGAACAGAGTGATTTCAGTCGGGATCAGCGCCGCGCTGGTCCAGCTGAGGGCGGAGGAAATCACGGCCATCGAAACGAACACGGCAATCAGCGTGGACGACAGGCGGCGGTCGGCCATCTTGCCGCCGATCACGTTGCCGGCGGTCAGGCCCAGACCGATCAGCAGCAGGGTCCAGGTCACCCCGTTGGGCGACACGCCGGTCACTTCGCCGAGCAATGGAGCGATGTAGGTGAACAGGGTGAACATGGAGGCCGAAAACAGCGCAGTCATGCTCAGCGACAGCCAGATACCGGCACCTTTGAGGGCGCCCAGTTCGGCACGCATGTCGAGTTTTTCTTCGTTGCGATTGGTCGGCAGAAAGCGGATCAGGCCGATCAGCGCAATCACGCCGATCACGGTCACGGCCCAGAACGTCGAGCGCCAGCCGGCGTATTGTCCCAGCGCAGTGCCCAGCGGTACGCCCAATACGTTGGCAAGGGTCAGACCGGTGAACATCAAGGCCACAGCGGACGCACGGCGGTTGGCGGGCACCAGGCCTGCGGCGACCACCGAGCCGATACCGAAGAATGCGCCATGGCACAGCGCCGTGACCACACGGGCGAACATCAGCACGTTGTAATCACTGGCCAGCGCGCAGAGCAGGTTGCCGATGATGAAAATCCCCATCAGCGTGACCAGCGCGGCTTTGCGCGGCAGTTTGGCGGTCGCCATGGCCATGAACGGTGCGCCGACCGCCACGCCCAGCGCGTAGCCAGTCACCAGCCAGCCAGCGCCGGGGATCGATACACCCAGATCAGCGGCGACGTCGGGCAGCAGGCCCATGATGACGAATTCAGTGGTGCCGATGGCGAAGGCGCTCAGGGCCAGAATGAGTAGCGAAAGGGGCACAGGGCATCTCCTTGAAACGAAACAGTGTGGAAAATCAGGTCGGGTTGTTCAGCTCTTGAACCAACGCCTGCACGAACCCCTGGATCACTTCTTCGTTGCGTCTGAAGAAGTGCCATTGGCCGACCTTCTTGCTGCTGATCAGCCCGGCACGTTGCAGGGTCGCCAGATGGGCTGACACCGTGGACTGGGACAACCCCGCGCGTTGATCGATCTGTCCGGCGCAGACGCCATGTTCGATCGAGTACTCCTGGGTCGGAAAGCTGCCACGCGGGTCTTTCAGCCAGGTCAGGATTTCTCGGCGGACCGGGTGGGCCAGGGCTTTTATTATGTCGTCGAGGTCGATCTGCATGTCGTTCTCACAGGCGGTGTAGCGATATATCGCGATAGGGCGAACCTTATATCTGTATATAGCGATATACAAATATGATTTTGTGCTGAGCAGCGAACAAATCGGTATATCGGGTTATATCGATATATAGACCGGACCCCCGAAAGCGGCGTAGGCTTGCGCTCATGAACTATCTGGCACATCTTCATCTTGGCGGGCAGCGGCCTGCCCAATTGCTCGGCAGCCTGTACGGTGACTTCGTCAAAGGTCCGCTGCCCGGGCGTTTTCCTGTCGAACTGGAAGCCGCGATTCGTCTGCATCGCAGTATTGACGCGTTCACCGATGCCCATCCGCTGATCAAGGCGTCCATCGCTCGCTTTCCGACGCAGCGGCGGCGTTACGCGGGCATCATGCTCGATGTGTTTTTCGACCATTGTCTGGCGCGTGACTGGCATGTATATGCCGATCTGCCTCTGGACACCTTCACTCGCCGGGTTTATGGCGCGCTGGCCGCCGAGCCTCAGTTGCCCGAGCGTCTGGCGTTGATCGCACCGCGGATGGCGGCGCAGGACTGGCTGGGTTCGTATCGGGATTTCGCGGTGCTTGAGCAGGTGCTGAACGGGATATCCCGACGTCTGTCACGACCCGAGGGGCTGGCCGGCTGCATGCAGGAATTGCAGGCGTTGTACCAGCCCTTGAGTGCGGATTTCGCCGAGTTCTATCCGCAACTGGAGGCGTTCGCTCAGGCCGCTTTGGCCGGGCGCGAAACCACTTCACTTGGTTGAACCGGCTTGCCGATCGCGGGTTCGCCAAACAACGCCATCTGCACGGCCTGCTGGGCCTTGAATGCCAGAGCGGCGCGTTCCTGATCCGCCGTCGGGATCGGCGTCAGCAAATGGATATGCACGTCGCTTTGCTCGTTGGCGAACAGCCGGCGCAGATGCGACAGCAGGTCATCATCACCAATGAACGGCGCAATAGGGTCAGGCTTGCCATCACGCGAATAGCCGATGGCGACCGGCTGGATCGGCACGCCTGCTTCGATGGCGCTGGAAAGCAGGCGACCGTGAAAGGTGCGCAGGCTCCGGCCGTCAGTGGTGGTGCCTTCCGGGAAGATCAACAGCGCGTTGCCTTGTTGCAAGTGATTGCACATCTGCTTCTGGATCAGACGGCTGTCACCCGCGCCGCGACGAATGAACAGGGTGCCGGCTTTCAAGGCCAGCCAGCCAGCCACCGGCCAGGTGCGCACTTCGGCCTTGGACAGAAACGACAGCGGCGCGAGCATGCCCAGCAACGCGATGTCGGTCCATGACACATGATTGCTGACCCACAGCATCGGCTGCTTTGGCAACTCGCCGGTCACGGTGACGCGAAACGGCAGGGCGTTGCTCAGGCGTGCCATGAACCAGCGGCTCCAGCGCTGCCTGCGCTCCATCGAGCTGCCGGCTTTCATGCGCTCCAGAATCGCGAACGCTCCGGCAATCGTCAGGCCGAGTGCTACGACCAGCAGCACCCGGACCACGCGGGCATAGCCGCGCATCCGGCTCATCACACGGCCGCCTTGAAGTGACGCGCGTAGCGTGGGCACAGGTCGTCGCGCTTGAGCAGGATGAACACGTCGGCGACCTGGAAATCTTCGTCCCAGCAGGGCTCGCCGCAGATCTTCGCACCCAGGCGCATGTAGGCCTTGAGCAGCGGCGGCATTTCGCAAATGACGTTGCTTGGAATATCGAGGGTCGGCAGCGGATTTTTCGGCTCGGCGCGCAGGTGCTCGTTGCACAGGTAGCGTTCGCGCAGGCGCTGCATGATTGCGTGGGCCTGAATGCCGCCGTCCTGCATCGGGATGCTCGCGCAGCCCATCAGGTAGCTGTAGCCGCCTTCGTTGAGCACTTCGGCCAGTTCGCTCCACAACACGGCGATGGTGCCGCCGTTACGGTAGGCCGGATCGACACAGGTGCGCCCCAGTTCCAGAATCGGACCTTGCAAATGTGCCAGGCCGTGCAGACTGAATTCTTCTTCACTGTAGAAGCTGCCCAAGGTGCTGGCAGCCTTGTGGTCGAGCAGCCGGGTGGTGGCAACCAGACGCCCGGTGTTCAAGTCGCGAACCCCGATGTGCGAGCAGTGAACATCGTAGTCATCGATATCCAGACCTTGTTCAGCGCCGTTGAGGCGAGCGTTGAACTCTTCGCTGAACACACTGAAACGCAGCGCCTGTGCTTCCTGCAGGGCGCGCGTTCCAATCAGGCGTTCTGCCTGAAGCCGACGTTCAGAAGTGTTGTCACGAATGCGGGCGATCTGGGTCATACGAATCTCCATGAGCCAGCCTTGGCTGACAGGGCTGGTTGACTGATTTGTCCAGGCGCTTTGCCGTAACTGCAGGCTAGGGAGATGGCGTGTCATGCCTGTGAAGCTTTGGTGATGGTTGTGTGACTGAGGGTTTTGTGGTCCTGTTACGCCCGGACTCTTGTGCCGAAGCTCCACGTCCCGCGTGATGCACAAGTCTTGATGAGCTCGGAAAACAGGCTTCTGCCCGCAGGGCGTAGGAGCGGACTTGTCCGCGGCCTGCCGGGAACCGGCAGCAAAATCGGTGCATGCGGTGCATCAGGCACAATCAAGGTGGCCTGTTTTAGGGCCGCTTCGCAGCCCATCCCACACAAGCGAAGCGTCGCCCGGTCCCTCCACATCCCACCAATCCTGCGCGTTACCGGATTGTCATGAAGGTTTGATAAGGTTCGCGGATAATTCTTTCGAGACCCTGCCATGCCTCGTCGATTCGTCCGCCTGTGTCTGCTGTTGATGCTGGGTATCAGCGCGCATAACGCTGTTGCCGAAACATGGCCCGCGGAGCAGTGGCCATCTCGCTCGGTCCCACGATCCCCGGCCATCGAAACGCTTGAAAACTACGCCTTTCCGGCCAGGGACGAGGACACCCGCAAAGGCATTCGCACCGACGCGCTGCTGGTCATCCGTGATGGCGAAGTCGTTTACGAACGCTATGCCGGTGTCACCACCGCCCAGACCCCGCACCTGACCTGGTCCATCAGCAAGAGCATCCTGGCCACGGTGCTTGGCGTGGCGTTTACAGAAGCACGCTTTCAACTGAATGATCCGGTCGCGAAGTTCTATGCGCCGTTCCAGAAGCATCCCGACATCACCCTTAAAGACCTGATGCACTGGGCGTCCGGCCTGGACTGGCAGGAAGACTACGAATACGCACCGCTCAACTCCTCTGTTGTCGCCATGCTCTATACCCGAGGGCGTGACGACATGGCGCGCTTTACCGCCGAGCATGCCGCCGCCAGGCCAGCGGGCAAGGCCTATCTTTATTCCAGCGGCGACAGCACCGTGCTGGCGGCCGCGCTGAAAAACATGGTCGGGCAACAGGCGTATCCGGACTACCCGTGGACAGCGCTGTTCGACCCGCTCGGTATTCGTGGTGCGGTCTGGGAAACCGACGGCAGCGGCACCTTCGTGGGGTCTTCATATGCCTACATGACCGCTCGCGATCTGGCACGTATCGGCCTGTTGGTGCAGCGCGGCGGGCAATGGCAGGGGCGGCAGTTGCTCAATCAGGCATGGATGGATTTCGTGCTGACGCCCTTTGCCGGCGAGCAGGTGGACGCCAGTGTTGAAGTACCAGGCGGTCAGTGGTGGCTCAATCGCACGGCTGATGGGGGCAAGGGCCCATGGGCTGACGCGCCCGCCGGTACCTTCGCCGCGCTGGGGCACTGGGGGCAGGCGCTGTATGTGATTCCTGAACAGAAACTGGTCATCGTGCGCTATGCCGATGATCGTGATGGCACTTATAACCACAATCAAATGCTCAAGCTGATACAAACAGCCTTCGGCAAGGAGGGTAGCCAATGAGCAGCCGTCGGATGTTCATCCTGCGTCGCCCGTTCAGCAGCCTGTTGGTGCTGATCATCGTAGCGCTCGCCGTGCTCGCCTGGCTGTACCGCGTGAATCTGCAGGCATTCCCGACCATCATCAGCGCTTACACCGCCAAGGAATACTGCTCGTGCCGGTACGTGATGAACAACCCTGAAACGTACTGTCGGGGCTACGTCAAACAGTACGTGCCCAGCACCCTGACAGACGATGCGAGCCAGAAACGGGTGGTTGCCAGCGGCCTTGGACGTACCAGCAGCGCCGCGTGGCAGGGCGAAAAACAAGGCTGTCGGCTGCTGCCCCCCGCTTCCTGACACGTCGGGTCGAACATAGCGGTATGCCGGAGGTCTGACAGGCGTTAAGGTTGCCCCCAAATGCACGTCTGGAGTCTGCATGCTCAACACAATTCGTCTGCTGCTGGTCATGCTGGCCGCAGTGGCGTTACCTGCCCATGCCAACTGGTATCTGGATAACGAGTCGTCACGACTCTCTTTCACTTCAACCAAAGACTCCGACATCGCCGAAGTACACCGCTTTCTGGTGCTGCACGGCAAAGTGAGCAACAAAGGGCTGGCGCAAGTGCAGATCGAGATGGAGTCGGTCAGCACCGGCATTCCGATGCGCGACGAGCGCCTCCGTGATCAGGTATTTCAGGTCCACACCTTTCCTTTTGCACAGATCAACGCGCAGCTGGACATGCGACCGTTCAACGATCTGGCCCCCGGTGCGCAACTGGAGCTGCGCTTGCCGCTGTCCGTGAGCCTGCGCGACAAGACCCATACCTACAATGCGGAGTTGTTGGTGACGCGTCTCGACGATCGCCGCTTTCAGGTGGTGACGCTGGAGCCGCTGGTGGTCCATGCACAGGATTTCGATCTGGTGCCGGACTTCACCGCCTTGCGCAAAACGGCGGGATTGTCAGCGGTCAGCCTGTCGGTGCCCGTGGGCGCCGTGCTGATTTTCACGGCGCGCTGATATGGCCAGCGCGATTTTTCCGTGGCGTGAAAACAACCGTTTCCAATTATTGATCGACGGCCCGGCGTTCTTTCCGCGCATGATCGCAGCGATTGATCGCGCCGAACAGCAGGTAGACCTTGAGCTGTACCTGGTCGAAGCCGGGGCCTGCGCCGATGCCATCGTGCGGGCGCTGGTCGAGGCGGGACGGCGTGGCGTGATGGTCCGCTGTCTGTTCGATGACTTCGGCTCGAAAGCCTTCGATGCCGGGCTGCGCCAACAACTGACGGATGCCGGGGTAATCCTGCGCTTCTACAACCCGATTCACTGGCGGCGTGGCGTGCGCAATCTGTACCGTGACCATCGCAAGATTCTGGTCGTGGACAAAGCTCTGGCGGTGGTGGGTGGCACCGGGGTGACCGATGAATTCTGGGAGCCGGACAAAGACGTCAGTCAGTGGCATGAGGTCATGGTGGAGATCACCGGGCCGCTGGTTCTGGACTGGCAGGCGCTGTTCGACCGGCAATTTCATGCCAATGCTCTGCGCTTTGCCTGGCGTCCGAAGCAAAACTTCGGCCTGAGGCAGTTACCCAACATGCCGACGTCCGGTGAAGGGCTGGGACGGGTTGCCTACGCTGATTCCCGTCAGCACCGCGACATTCTGCAGTCGCTGGTGCGTACTTTGCACAGCGGCCAGAAGCGCGTCTGGCTCGCCACGCCGTATTTCCTGCCCACCTGGAAAGTCCGTCGCGCATTGCGCAGCGCGGCGGCGCGTGGCGTCGATGTGCGGCTGCTGCTGACCGGCCCACGCACCGACCACCCGTCCGTGCGCTACGCCGGCCACCGCTACTACCCGCGTCTGCTGCGCGCCGGTGTCAAAGTCTTCGAATACCAGCCGTGTTTCCTGCACCTGAAAATGGTGCTGATCGACGACTGGGTGAGCATCGGCTCGTGCAACTTCGATCACTGGAATCTGCACTTCAACCTGGAAGCCAACCTCGAAGGCATCGATCCGGGCCTGACTCGGGACGTGGTCGCCAGCTTCGAAAAAGATTTCACCCTGAGCGCCGAAATCACGCTGGAAGACTGGAAAGCCAGACCCCTTTGGCGGCGTGTCAAACAGCGCCTGTGGGGCTGGATCGACCGGTTGGTGGTGAACTTGCTGGATCAGCGGAATTGAGGGTGTAAGCGGGGCCGACTGTGGTCCCGCGTTGGCATCTTTTTATGTGGTATTCCAGCCGTGCAGCACAAGCTGATTTCTATTGATCATTTCGTAAGCAGTCCTCTGCGTGCAGGCAGTGAGGTGGCTTGAAATCGATCAAAATATCGACCCTCTTTTACCAGGGCGAACATTTGCCCAGCGTCCCTCACCATTGAGCCCGCTCTTGAAGCCGCGAAAGAAAATAGCTGATAAAGATCGTTGCTCCGGTCGCGTGTTACCTGCCAATGGTGTCTCACGATAGAAGAACTTATCGTTAGGCAATGCGTATGCTTTTTTCCTGCTGCTGTTGCAGGAAGGAAATTTCGGATCAGTGAGGGGCCGGTCATATGCGTGGTTAAGTTTAATCTGCTGAACGGTCCTTGGCCCGGCGTACTGCGTTTTTTGCCCCATCCGTAATTCTCATTATGCTCCATCATGGTGGTGCTGGTTGTGTAAAGGTTGACGATGGTGTCCATGATGTTTCCAACAGTTTTATTCTGGGGCGCAGAGGCAAGTACGGCGTTGGAAATCAATCCCCCTTCAACGTGTACCAGAAATCCGTTGGGCGCCTCAAGAATTCCAAGTGGCCGTCCGACTGCAACATCTGCGTCCATATAAATGCCGCCCTCCAGTGCGGCGAATAACGTGACCGTGCCATGGCGGGTGGTTTGTCGATCAGTCCATCAAGCCGATGTGCTTGGAAGCGCTGGCACCAGTCGGTGATTGTCGGGCAGGAAAAACCGGTCAAGCGCGCAAGGTTGTCTCGGGTTTCGCCTTCGGCAGCCAGTAGAATAATCCGTGCTCGCCGGCCTGCTCGCTGAGGAATGGTGGCAGAGCGCACCGTCGTTTCAGCTCGGTCTTTTCTTCGGGGCTAAGTGTGATGTCCAGAGCGCTCATGGCAAGCTCTCCAAGGCAGGAATGACGTTTGAAGTGTAGACGAAATGCACAGGAAATTATTTCGCGAACAGCACACTAGTGAAAGCCAGTCTGGATATTTGACTGCTGTTTCGGGCGTACAGCAACAATAAAATTAGCGAAGGGGAATTCTGAGTCCACTTGCCGATCAACCCATAAAGCCTCCATGCCAAAATCGTCAAGTACCCGTTGGGTCCGCTTGCCGTTGGGCGTTTTCTGAAGGAAAGCTTCTAGCATTTCCGGAGTTTTGTTTTCTATGTTTGAGGTTTTCATCAACGTCTCATTATTTATGACGAAGCTATTTTTTATAATGGAAGGTAAAATGTCATGGGTATTTGTTTTTTGAGCGATGATTTTATACTGGTGTCGAACGATGTCATTGGCATGATAGTCATTGCTTTCGCTTCTTTTGTAGTTTGAACGAAAGGTCCATTCGTTGGGCGAGTAGTCGTTAAGGAAGTCGTCGTTTTTTTGAAGATTCTTTGACTCTACGGCGTAAGGATAGTCTGCGAAGCTGCTGTTATGTTCAAACATTGTCGCTACGAGATCGGTCGCCTTGCCGGAACGTTTATCAGCGGCGGCCAATCTTTCTTCCAATCCGGAAACAAGATACCTGTCCGGCATTGTGTACGCAGGTTCAAGGAATTGCTCCTGATCCCCCCACAAAACGCCGGGTCTGGCATCGTGATTTCCAAGGGCATAGATATTTGAGGTTGTTGGCTTTCGACGAGCGGGTGATGCCGGCGACTCAAGCGCATACCTCCCCATGTTTCCATGCCTGTCGTCATAAGTGATTGGACTGTTCCTCACGTACCGGTACACATTCAAACCATCCACATCCCCTGCCGGGTCCGGGTTTATCCACCGCTGCAACCACGGCGCGTAATACCTGAACCCGTAGTAGTAAAGCCCACTCGCGTCGCGCTCCTTGCCCGAATAACGCACCGTCTTGTACTTCGCTTCAATTGCACTGCGTGCCGCCCACCAGGCCGTGCCGCCAAACGGGTAGTAGCTTTCCTGGCTGATCAGGCTGCCTTGCTGATCCAGCTCAAGCGTGCTCGATCCCAAATGATCACCCAGGCTGTAACGTACCTGATCATTCGCGATACCGTCCGGTTTCCCTGCTTCCCAGTGCAAGACCCGAATACTGTTGCGCCCCGCCTGAGCGGTGATGACGTGGAGGACTTCGCCATCAGCCGTTGTGCGAATTTCCAGCCCCGGCAGGTAACGCACTTCGTTGGTCAGCGTGCGACCTGATGCCTGCGCAGTGCTGATTTTCCGGCAGCGTTGACCTTGGCCGTCATAGACATAACGCTCTTCATCATTCGGTGCGTCTTTACGCTGCAGCAGGATGATCAAAGCAAGTTGATTACGCACATCCCAGCTCATGGCCTGCCCGCGCACCAGTTGCAGCAGATTTCCGTTGGCGTCAAAGCTCGTGGCGAAATCCACGTCCCCGTCATCGTCGGGAAGGCTGCGATTGCTGTCCGGGGCGACGTGCATGTTGCGGGTGAAGTTGTGAGCGCCTTCGTGGCGCATTTTCAGCAGATTACCCGCTGCGTCGTAGCTGTAATTCTGAGTGTAGTTGCTGACCTGACACGCATCGGTGGTCGGCAAGCTATGTAGACCGGGCATTTCCGGACCATGGCTGGCGCCGTTTCTGACTTCACGGCCACTGGCTTCGATCAGTTGATACAGCGTGTCGTAGCGGTAACGGTTTATCGGTTCGATAAGCTCGTTGCCGCAGTATCGGTCTGGTTGGCAGGTATCGTTGATGAGCAGAACATTACCCACCGGGTCATAGCTGTAATTCAGCCTTTGCAACACAGAGCCAGCAGCAGATACAGCGCAGAGTTCAGTCAGCCGACCGTCCTGTGGATCATAGGAGTAATGACTGACGACGCCATTGCCCGCTGTTTCCTGCTCGACCTGGTTGAATGCGTTGTAGCGGGTATCAGCAAGCAGTGTCTGCGGCTGGTAAATGCCAGCCTGCATCAGGCTAAGCGTCCGGGATTGCCCGGCAACATTCTGGCCGAACACCTGTCGGTTACCCATGGCATCGGACTGTTCGATGACTTCGCCCAGTGCATTGACCCCCCATCGGCTTTGCAACGGCGCAGGCTCAAGCAAGGCATTGCGCTCGGCTTCGGCGATCGGCCAGTCCGGCGCATCGAGCGACAACAGGAATTGCCGTGCTTCGGTCAGCAACGCCCCCTGCAAGGCATAATCCGGAAAAAGCTGTGTGCCAGCTGTGTCGTCATGTCGGACAAGCTGATTGCATTGGTTATGAACGAACGCGTCTGCTCCGCCATAGGTGAATCGCTCGACTACCCGACTACGCTCGATGATGCCTGTCGGGCGCAGTAGCCGGTCGTATTCAAACCGGCGCTCGCTGCCGCGACCGTCCCAGCCATGCAATGCCAGGCGCGCCTCGCCGAACAGCGTAACTCGCCAGCCTGCATCAGCACTCTCTGTTGCGAGCGCGTTGCCTCCGAGGCTGTAGACCGTACGCTGGTTCGCACTGTCGAGACGCGGGTCTATAGCAGCGATCATCCGGCCTGCCGCATCGAACCGCTGGCGTGTGACCCGCGTTACGGCGCTCTCCGGTGCCTCGGTTCGATGCAGCAGAACTCGGCGCACAATCAGCCTGCGAGCTTCGGAAACGAGCAGTTCCGGTGTGTTGGCATGCAGCGTACTACTGACCATGTTCATTTGATTTTGTCGCTGCCAGCACTTCCTCAGCCGTATCGTTTTCATCCTCACTGATGGTGTACCAAGTCCGGTAGGTCTGTCGACGCATCCAGCCCTTGGCGGTGATCGTGACGGTCGGGCGGCCCAGCGGGTCGTAGAACTGTTTGTCGACGATGTTCAGTGCCCGTATCGAGGCGTCGTTTATATAGATGTGACTGTTGGCGAAGTACGGACGATAGACACGCACGGCCAGGCCCTTATTGTTGTATTCCACCCGTTCGCTTACACGCCAGCGAGGCGATGCGTGGACGACTTTCGGTTTGCCATCGACCAGTTCCAGATTGCCCCATTGATCGACTGAATAGGCGTCGCCGTCTTCGACCTTTTGATGGGTTTGCAGCGTGCGCCCGAAACCGTCTATCGACGCCATGCTGATGCGGATCTGCTTGTCCGGGTCTTCCGGATAGCGGTCTGCCACGAGGGCTGCGCTCGACAGGGGGATGCGGACGGGCCCCAGCGCCGTATTGCCATCGTAATAAAGTGCGCTGGCTTGTCTGCCCAGAGCGTAAACAGGCTGGAGCGCGGCTTCGCTGGCTGACGCCCAGTAACGTCCGCTGCGGTTGAGCGGCGGGAAACCGATTTCCTCACCCAGTTCCGTGCCGTAAAAGCTGGTCGCCCACACTCTGCCGAACGCATCGTAATCGGCTTCCCGACTGTTCTGATTGGGGTCGATGATTCGTCTGGGTTGCAGCACACGGTAATCGTATTCAGCGGTGGTGACGCAGCCTGCCGGGTCAGTCATACGCGTCGTGAACAGGTTGTATGCGTCGTACTCGACGAGACTCCAGCCATGACTACGGGTGGGCCTGAACGTGGTGAGGTGAAAGAAGTGCTCAGGTCCGGCGTAGGTTGCGAACCCGCGTTTTACCGACCAGAGATTCAGGCGGTCGGCCGGCAAAAAACTCGGCATCTGCTGATAGCCAATCTCGACGAGTTTGCCTGCCAGCGTCACGCTGTCCATGACCCGCTCATAGGCAGTCAGTGCGTGATCATCCAGTTCCGCCGTTTCACTGGCGTCAGGCAGCGCCTGAAAAGTCGCTTCGCCCTCGCTGCAACCGATATAGCGTTGCACCGAGAGGCCGATGAGCGTGCGTGGCAACGTCGCGAAGAATCCGGATGGATCGGCGCACTGTTCATAGCTGATCTGCGCAGGCGTCAATACGCTTTCCTGCACGACCATGGCGTTACTGCGCGCGCGGTACGGCAGCCCCAGACGCCAGCTCTGCGGGCTGTCCAGATGGATGGCCTCGGCGCGCATTTCATTCAGGTAAAACTGTTGCTGGGCTTCGTCGTGCGATGCTTGCCACCATTGTTGCTGGTGAGCATCTGCAAAAGGTGGAGCGTCATCCGGTTTCTTGCGCCGCGCGTAGTTGACGCTCACGGAGTGAACCGTTGAGCCGTAAAGGTCCCACGCGAGGTTCAAGCTGTGTTCGCACATCGGATCTTCCAGCTCGTCGGCCTCGTAACGATAGGTGATGACTTCCAGGTTCAGCGGCAACATTGATGTGTAGGGCCGATGCGGGCTCAGTGCTTGCAGTTGGCGAACCAGATAGCGGCAGGATTGGGTCGAATACAGCACAGTGGGGCGTTGACTGGCGTCGAGTCCGAACACCTCGCTGCGTAGTACAGAGCCGCTCAACGTCCGTGCCATTTCCTGCAAGGTCGCTTCATCCGGTTCACTGATGGGCAGCTCGGTCTGGGTCGCCGCGTTGTAGACGGACAAAACGTGCTCGCCGGGTGCGCGCGCAGCGAGGTCGCTGCGGTCGTAGTCGGTACAAGGTCTGGCGGGGTAGCGTCCGGTATGGAACCAGGTCTTTTTCAACACCGGGGCATTAAAGCCTTCCTGATACTGTGGCGGCGTTTCGGTGTCGGTCTGCAGAAGCAGGCCGAAGCCACGAAACTCCCTTTCGCGAGGGTCATAGAAACCCTGTCGATAGCGGAACAGCTGAGTCAGCGTATTGCCAGTGACCTTGTCCTGCATGGTTTGTCTAACGACCACATGAACCGGGAACGGCAATTCCGAAACGGCAACGCTGCCTGCGGCGCGCAGCTCGTTTTTTTCGTCTAGCCATTCCTGTGCCGAGCTGCGATAGGTCACTTCTCCCGCTGCACCGAGGTTGTTGTTCGTACTTTTTAACAGATAGGGTTTGCGTACCGTGCCTGCCCGGTCGGCCGCATAGTAAAGGCTCCAGTGACGGGGAGTCATGTGCGGCACGGTCAGTACCAGGCTGGAAAAACCGAGGCCCGGCAGATCGACCGCACTGAACTGACAGAACCGGTCATAACGCACGTCCTTCGGCCAGGGCTGCTCGATGCTGGGGGCCAGACCATTGCCGCATTCGTTCATGAAGATCAGAAAACAATCGGTTTGCAGATAAAGAAAATCGCTTGCACCTGAACCGTCCAGATCAGCGAGCCGCACCCGACTCGCATCAAAGGTTTCGTAGCTGAAGGGCAGCGCCGCAAACAGCTGTCCCTTACCGAAACGCCCACGTCCCAGGTTGGGCCAGAAACGGATTTCGTTGTGCCTGATACGAATCAGATGCTGTTGCCCTGAGCCCAGAATATCGCTGAACGCCACCAGCTCGTTTGGGCTGTCGCTGAGCAACGGCAATCTGTCTTCGTCATGGGGAACGTCGACAGGCGCAGCGAAACCGGCAGCTCGTCGATTGGCGTACAGGCGAACACTGCGCGGACCGATCATCGCAAGGTCCGAGAGCCCGTCACCGACCAGGTCAGCCAACTGGCCGGACGGGTGAAAAAACTCGAGAGGGAACGCCGAAAAGGTCGCGAAGCCAGACCAGCTCTGGTCGGGATTCAAGGTGAAAAAACCGGCCACACCGGGCTGCGCAGCAACCCAGTCCAGACGGCCGTCACCGGTCAGATCGGTGAGCGTCTGGCGAACCGGTCTGGCTGAGTCGGCAATCGGTATTCTCGGTAACACCTGGTACGGAGCGTAGATAACGGCATCCGCACCGCCGGATGGATCACGAACGGGCTCGCGATAAAGCCAGGCCTTGTCGTCGCGATATAACACGCCGGGTATACCGTCGCCAAACAGGTCCACCATCTGATATCGCTGGCCGTCGTTCAGGCCTGCCAGCGCATCGAGCGGTGTGTAGATGTCATTTTGACTGTCGAACTCGGTGTACTGAAACTGCAGGGGGGGCTGCTGGTCGAGCTGTCTCCAGTCTGTGCCGTCCCACGCCTGGGAGTGCGCTGCAATCAGCAGGTTGTACTTGAGGTATGTCTGGAGGTACTCCAGCAGCAACCGCTGGACCAGCAGGGGCTCTTCTCCGAGTTCGTCGGGAAAGTGATGAAACATCAATACCTGCCGACACAGCCGCAGGTGACCCAGCTCAAACCCATACGCAAAGCTCGAATGAGGATCGCTGCGCACCGGCCATATTGTCTGTTCTGCATAAGTCGGCTTGACGGCCGGATCAGTGCTGCGTTCGCCATAGTCGAACAGCAGGTCGAAATGCCAGTGCAGGTCGTTCAGTGAGGTTTTATCCCAGAGAACCAGAACCGGATGCGCCAACGCATTGCCATAGCGGACCCGCCACAGATAGCGTCGTGCACTGAAGTCTCGCGGATGGTCGTCTGGCAGGCAGGCTTCATCTTCAGGCTTGTATTCATAAAGAATGTGTTCACCGGTCGCATTCATGCTTTCCTCAAGCAGCCATTCGGCCACCCGGTTCGTATCTGCCGGATCTGCGCTGCGGGACGACGCCTTTTTGCCGTAGATATGCAGGCTGCCGTCAGCGCCGTGAATCAACCAGAAACCGGGGTCTGAAAAGTCGATGCGCCAATGTTCTATTCGGTCGAATGCACCTTCGACTCTGGCGAAGTAACGCACCACTTGATAAGTAGCATTCAGAGCATGCCCGTCGTAGCTGCTGACCCGAGTCGCGATGAGTGCGCCGCCGTCATCGCGCTCTGGCAGGCAGACATCGCCTCCGGGGCCGAGAAACAGATCATCGTCGGTGTAAAGAGGGACGCCTTTGCTGGCCCGACGTGAGACAGATCGGGTGTTCAGGCCCCAGCCAAGCCCGAACAGACCATTGCCTGCGGTACTCTGATAAGTGAGCGACAGAGCAGGCGCGTATCCACGCCCCGGGCTGATCGGCAGGGCGATTTCCAGTGACGCCGCGCCGCTGGTGCCAACGGATCCCCAGCCTTTGCCGATGCTTTGAATCGCGCCACCGCCTTTGGGCAGTGATGGCGTGACTACAGCAGGTTCCAGGGTTTGTGGCGATTGATTCGGCGATTGCGATTGAGCTTCCATGGCGCTTGCTCCTTGTCGGTTAACGACTTTTCGCCGTATAGCGCATGTGCACAATGATGTCGGTGATCGAGTCGATCATGTCACGCTGCGATGCCGGGTTGGAAAAGCTCAGGGTCCAGCGGGAGATCGCACCGGTGCCCTCGAACGGTAGATAACGCTCATCGTCGAAGTTGAAAACGAACAGGCCGTCATCGTCCACGCCGGTAGACAAGGCGATCTGCTGGCTGGCGCGCATGTTTTCCTTGAGCGGGCCGTCAGCCTGGGCACTCATCTGTACTGCGCTGTAAGACTGGGTCAGCGTGGCGCGGATGTCCTGATAAGGCCCGACGGTGACCGGCAACGAAACGCTGATACGTTTGATACGCCGCAGGTAGTGATCGGAATAATCATCATCGAGCATGGCCTTGGTTATTTCGAACTCGGCTATACCTTTCTGCAACAGGCTTTCTAACACGACATTCCAGCCGTGATTGATACTCGGCTTCTCGTCAGTCGCCACCGGTAGCTGCCGCACGGAAACAGTCTTGACGATCTCCATCCTGCGGTCATTGCGGGTGACGTAAGCGGCGTCCATGCGCAGCAGATTGATTTTAAGTGCTTCGCCAGCGGCCAGGCCTCGCCAGGCGTCTTTCCATGCAGCGGGCTGAATGAAGCTTGTCGAATAGTCGGCAATTTCATACTGCCAGCAGGCTTGTGCGGCCAGGCACAGTGAGAAGCTTGCGTCGTATGCCTGGTAGTAAAAGGTCGAGAACTGGCCGTTGAGCCATTGATAAAGCTGGCTGTTGGTAAAGCGTTTGTTGAGAAACGCGTAGACGGTCTCGGCCTGTTTTTTGGCTTCCTGAGCCTGACGCAGCTGTAACGCGGTGGCGCGGGTCTGGGCGTCGTGAACGGCCAGTTGCAGGGTGATCTGTTCGGACTCAAGCAGTGCCTGATCCCGCGCGTTTTCCCATTCCTGAAGACGGCGACGGAAGCCCTCTGTACGCTCAAGCGCGTAGCCGATGGATGCAGACAATGTGGCACTTGCTTGCGCGACAACGGCGACCATCTCCGGCACACCTTCCAGACGAAAACCGCCGACAGCTCCGCCCACCGCAATGCCGACAGAAAAGCCGCCTGTAGCCCCGGCATGAACACCTGCGTGGTTGGGCGCTACCTTCAAGGCCGAGGCTGCGGCATAAGCAGTTGATCCGACACCTTCGGCAACCCGGGCCTCGAGCAGTGCACGGCCTGCTGCGACTTCGCCCGGGCTGACGTTTTCTTCCGCCAGTTGCGCGTAAAAGCGGGCTCTTGCATCAACCACCGCCTTGCTGGCTTCCAGTGCCTTGCGTGTCTGAACTTCGATTTTCTGCGCTTCGATTTGCAGGTCTATAGCGTACTGGGCGAACTCCCAGACTTGCTGCTGTTGCAGCTCCATAAGCTGCCCTTGCTCCTTACGCTCGATGACCGACAGCAGCGTGAAGCCGAACTGGATCAAGGTCTCGACCGCCGCGCTGGCTCTGGCGAACATGACCGGGTAGCGGTAATGAGGCGTTTCCTGAGCAAGCAGGCTGCCTGCGCCGCCGTCGGTTGCGCCATTGGCGTAGGCCGCGAGCAGTGCCCGTGGGTCCAGCGGTGCCGCGAACAGCGGCAACGACAGTGGTTTGCCGTCCAGGGTGAGGTTGTGGCGCAGGTTGTACAGGCGCGTCTCAAGCATGTCCCAATATTTGACCAGCTCCGAATTCATCGGGAGGATGAAGTGATCGCTATCTTCCTCGCTCCATGTCGGATCGTCGCCGAAGGTGCTCAAGCGCAGGGACGGTTGGCTGAAACTGACAGTGGCTTTGCCGTTGTTGACGGCGGCGCTGGTACGTACCTGTCGTTCCTGCTCGACAAGCTGCTGCTCGAAGGCCCGCAAACCCGGGTTGGTGGATGCCGCGAGATCGCCAAGCGCCATCGGTGTCCATTGGCTGGTCAGTTTCACATCCGGGCGCGGCCCTAGCAGATCCAGTATGCGCACGTACCACAGCTTGGCTTCTCCGAGGCTGTCGGGTGTCAGTTGCCGATAGGCCATGTCACCACGGTCGATCAGGTTCTTGATGTAATGGAAATAAACTGCTTTCTGATAGCGCACCGGGTCGCTTGCCGCGATGCCATCCGGGTCGATGGGCGCGCGCAAAAAGTAATCCGGGTCTGGTAGTTCCACCAGCGGCCTAACGTTCCAGTAAGCGGGCGCGCTGCCTGTCTTTTTGCGACCCGGATCGAAGATGAACCCGAGCCAGCGTTCGGCATCGGTAAAGCGTTGTTCCAGATTGAGGCGGTGAGAAATCATGAATGGCAGGTGCAGAAACAGTTCCCAGAAGTACAGACCGTTGGCGCCTTTGAAGTCCATCAGGTCAGGGATGTCGTTTTCATCGATAGGCGGCTCCTGAAGTTGCTGGGTGTCCCACGACAACAGGGCTTCGAGCGCAATGTTGGCTTTGTTGATCAACTCGCGGGCGAACAGCGTGTTCATGCGGATCGGGTCGCGGGTGTCGGTGGTCGAGTTGTCGCTGAACCGAATGCTGGAGGCGGAGAAATCGATGTATTCGGCGATCCCCAGAATGGCGCTTATGCGTTTGTTGATTTTGGGGGAGACGGGGTCGCTTCCATCAGCGGTTGCCCACTCCAGCTCTATTTCGGTGGATTTGAGGGCGTTACCGATCCAGACCGCGGGATTAACCGAGTTGACGCAGATGCCATGAGTGATATAGAACTTTTTCGATCCGCTGATGAATTGGGTTTGCGGAAGATTTGGCAGAAGCGTGGATTTATCGAATGTAATGGTTGTTTCGTAACGGTTCGGTGCTGTAATGCTGCTGGTCGGAGGTCGTGCGGTCAGGTGCTTTTGCGAGTTGTTGTGGGGGACGTTCATATCCAATGGGTAACTGAACCATTGAGCGAATGTATAGTCCTTAGCGCTCAGAACCTGCCCCTCTGCAGTCGTATCCAGGCGGTCGCTCCAAGTGAGGGCTTCAATTATGATGACGCCCGATCTTATAAAGCCAGGGTGTGCTTGATTATAGAGTAACGCGCTGATAATACCGGGTTTGCATTTTCCATTTTCGATGTTTTTTACTTGGGCGGTGCCGCTGATTCGGTAGTTTTGAAAGTTTTCATCGAGCAGGAAGTCAAACATATTATCATCGACAGCGTCGGACGTGACGAGCGTGAAGTGAATCTTTCCTACCGCTGATTCGGGAGTTAATATAGACAGGGTTGATCCACTTTTTAAGGTGGCGAAGGGGTTAGTCAAATAGTCAGGCTCAACAATAAGTTTAAGTGCCCAGCTGCGACGTTCTACCCTGAATGTCAGTAAAACCTCTAGATAATCATCGCCGCGGATATCGCTATTCAGCGCCGTGGACAGTGTGATGGACGAAGCGTTCAGGTTCAAAACGGGTTGAAGCGCCCCCGTCATATCGGTAATCGTGTTCTGGTGGCCTAGGCAGTTCCACCATGTATCGCCCCCATTGGGTGCTGTGGTCAACGATGACTTCAACCGAATATAAAGGCTCCACGTAAACTGAAAATTCCCCTTGTTCTTTAAAGCAAATGCCCAGCAGGTCTTGCGCACGCGAGGTTGCTCCAGACCCAGATCTGCCTTGCCGGAAACGGCCTCTACGTAGTTCGCAACCGGAAAGGCTGGCGTGGTGTTGAAGTTCTTGTCGATAAAGGCTGTGTGCAGAAAGGCATACGTCGACGTTGAGCCATCGGTGTCACCAAGCGTCAGCGATTCACCCGCATACATGGCGATAAACAGCGATTCCGGTGATGCCGACACGTCGAAAATCGCGATACTGTTCAGGTCTCTTTCCAGGTTGACTGCCTTGCCTGTGCGGGCAAAGACGTTGGGTGTGGTCACGTCCATGTAGATTTGTGGTGCGCTCCAGGAGTCATCATATTTTTTATAGGAAATATTCAACACCAGGCGCACATTGGGGGTGATCACCGTCAAGGGGGCTATATCGCCTGGTGGACTGATCGGGACACTGCCATCGGCACCTGGCTTGACTGTGCCGGTGGGCAGCGTGACGTCTACCTGTTCGGTAACATGAATCAAGTCCACCCACGTCACAAACAACCGATTGTTGAAATACACCGGACGGATGGTTCTTTCCAGTGTATTGGCGTTGATGCCGATCTCGGCGCGCTTCCAGTCGGACCAGGCACCGGGTGTCGGATTATCGAACTTCGCCCCTTCAGTGCCTTCCTTGTACGCACGCTCATTCATGTCCACCGTGCGCCAGTAATAAATGTTCTCGGCGCGCGACTTGCCGATAAAGTAGTACTTGCCCTCTGCGAAGCGGTCGCTGTCGATGTAGCCGTTGATGATCGTCAGGTTGGCGACTTCTTCAAAACTGGCCAGATAGGCCTTCACCGCGTCTTGCGCGGTGTCGATATTGATTCGGTTCTGGTTGATGTCGTTTTCCAGCTGCGCGAAATAGTTGGATTTTTTCAATCGCAATGCCGGAGAAATATAGATCTCCGGGTAAAGCGCCAATTGCATATTGGCCGCCCAGATCGGGTATTGGCTGCTGCGGTCACGCCATTCTACAAAGCGTGCGTCGGTCGGCTGCAACGTTTCATACCCCGGTTCCATTCCCAGCAAAGTGCCGTTGATGAGTTGCTGCAGACTGCTGATTGCCGATGCAATATGACTGCTCTGGACTTCATTGCCGACCTGATTGTCGAGCAGAAAAAACTCGTACAGGTCATTGGCCGTTTTCAACCGCTGGTCCAGGCCCAGGCGTTTCAGCATCGGGTCGTTGGGTACTACCTCACCCAGATAGTAAGCCACCAGCGCATCGCGAAAAGATTCGTTAAGCCGGCTTTCAAGGGTATCGGACATGATCAGGCCTCCATGGCATTGAACAGGTTAATGCTCACGGCTTAACGGTTGGCGGCTATCACGGCTTCGCCTACGGACTTCCAGTGCGAGGCAGTGCTGGTCGCTGTCAGGTCAGTAGCCGACAGTAATTGTTTTGCCGAGAGGCCGGTGACATCGCTGGCGTTGTGCATCCGGCTCAACCAGTCCACTTCGTGCATGTTGGAAGCGATACGATCTGACCCCGTCAGCAATGCGTTTGCGGCCAGTACTTCAGATGACGTCCAGCCTGTCAGTGACGCCAGCCGCGCAGCACATTGCGTATTGTCTCGAGGCGTGTCATTGGCTTGCTTGAAATACTCGAGCAGCGCTTCTTCCGGGTAACCGCAGTTGTCGCGCCAGTCGCGGTAACGGTCGAGCAAATACAGACTGTTCATTGAAAGGGGAAGCAGGAAGCCAACTTCTGGATACAGCCAGCGTGGATTGATCAAAAACGTGCGTAATGCCCGGGCGCTTAGCCCCAGTTGCTGGCTGACTTCTGAATAGCGAATCAGTTTCGTGAGCGTCTGAATGACGCCTTTACCCAGCAGTAACTCACCCAGGAATTTGCTTACGTCGCTGCCTGCCCAGCGTATGACCGGTTCGCAACGGTCCAGCGGCAAACCGGTCAGGGTCAGCAACAACCCTTCCATCAATCGATGTTGATTGAGGTAGCCGTTCAATATGAACGTTGCAAGTCTGGCTTCGATTTCGGTTAAAAGGGGTTCCCCGATCGCGATATGAGACAAGCGCTCATGGAGGGTTCTGCGGATGCTGAACGCTGGGTCTTCGGCCAGCGGCTGGGGTATGACCAGCCCTGATAAGTCGATCAGGACATGGAGAATATTCCACCAGGTGATAGCATTGTTTTGGTCATCCTTGCTTGGCAAGTCAAGGGATGCCAACTGGTCTCTCTTCAATACAGCCTGGCGCGCATCGTTGGTTAATTGCTCAAGCTGAACAGTCAGCTCCTGCGTGACTATTGTTTCGGTCATGTCCCAGCCTATCTGACGTCGCAGTGTGGCGATGTCTCGATCAGAAGCTTTGAGCCACGTGACTGCCCAGTCCAGTTGCATCAGGATATCGAGCACGTCCGGTTCGGTGTCGTCGAGTTGACCTGAGATCACCTTTTTCCGATAAGACTCACTGCCGAGCAGGTCGATCAATGCCCTGCTTTCTAAAGCGGTCAGACCGAGCATCGAAGCGATGCGGGTTTGGCGGTACAGCGAAGAGATCATTCTCAAATTGAGTCTGAAGTCAGTAGGCGCGTTGCCAATCAGTTCGCGAACATCAATGGCCAGCTGCCTCAGGCCCTCATGAGTGCTGGATAAATGCAAGGCTCGGCTCAACTGAGCGCGAGCCTTGACGTACTGGCTACTGTCATGATCGAGGTAAAGAATTGACCCGCTCAATACCAGTGGGGTATCGAATAATGCCGGGTTGTTGAAGACCCGGTCGAACATCGGCAAGCGCCCATCGTTTGCCTCGCCGGCCATAAGGTGAACAAAGGCTGCAAACTCATCAGGCGCAAGACCGTAACGTTTGTCGAGATACCGATAGGTTCCCAGTGCGCGTAGCGTATTAACCGTCAGCACCATCGGAAGGTTGACGCTGCCTTCGGAGCGAATGACCGCCATGATCAACGTGTCCAGCGCTGAAAAAGGAATGCCTGTCCAGCGCTGCAGACGGATCATGCGTTGCAGGCGGTCGAAGCGGTCCACGCTGGTGTTTATCAGTCGCTCAATGCCGTATGCATCCTTGCTTGTAGCCATTGCCGGCTGAGTGGTCGGGCCATTGACGTAGCCAGCTCCGAATCGGGCCTTGATTGCTTTCAGGCTTGCCTCGAGTGGGGAGTCTTCATCCGCGGTGTGTTTCGCTGACAGGATGTTGGGGGAGGCATAGGCCGTGTGGCTGCCTATGGCAAGAAGGGCTTCGACTCCGTCGCTGTCCAGACCCGTCTTCTCCAGGAAGACGTTCAGATTATTCAAAGGATTGCTGGCGTCGTCGACGTAATCAACGTTGTATTTCGTTTTGAAGAACTGGCGGGTCAGGTCTGCCGACGTGTCGGCGTTTGCCTGACTGGATAGGGCAGGTTCAAGCACGATTGATTGTTGCTCTGGGCCTGCTCCGCTCATCAGCACCTGTGCAATGGCACTGGAGTGCTGCACTTTTCCATAGTCACTGCCGTACCCTGACGTGGTTGGAACTTCAAGGCTGACGCGGTAACTCAGCTCGCCTAACGTCGGCTTCTTCCCGGCAAGCCCAAGGCTGATCTGTTGAAAGTGAAAGTTGTAAGGAAACTGAAACGGGTGTTGTTTCTCGGCCACCAATTGGTAAATAGACTTATTCTTGTCAGCTGGCACCGTGTCCACGTAGGCGCTGATGGCTTTACTTAACACTTGATTGACGATGTGCAGCGTGGGGATTGGCGTGAAGGTGCTTTGTTGATCGATCAACAGATCTTCGAGGTCAGGCCGTCGGTCATGGAGTTTGATTCGGCTGTCTTCCGCAATGCTGCCTTCCAGCTGTTCCAGAGCGAAGCGGTACAAGGACGTCAGGTATGCTACCGGCGAATCCTTCGCTTCTATCGCACCCACCTTGCAAAGCAGATCCCAGTTTTCCTTGAAAAGATTGGGAAAGCCAGGCCCGATGTCTACCAGCGAACGCACGCCGGTGCGCCGCGTCAGCTGTTGGGTTCGGCCTGAAGACAGCAGTTGATTGCGATACAGGCGCACGATCTGAGTGGCGTAACAACGAGCGTTTTCATAGGCGAGCGCTGCATCAGCGTCACTGATGCGTGAGAGTTCGCGAACAAAGGCGGTTTTGGAGCGCCGTACGATATCGAACACTGAATGTACATTCAGTTTTTCCATCGCGTCGATGAACGATACCTGGCCATCGTCATGCTTGTGCGTATTGTCCCCGGATCGGGCCAGGTTGCGTAATAGGGAGAAGGGTTGCTCGTTCATGTCTGGCTCTCCAGTGATCATGACCCAGCTTTGTCTACCATGGCGCTCGCGTCTACCTGACAAAAGTGCCAGTCAACACTCAATAACACTAATAATTTCTATTTAAAACAAAGTCTTCGTGCCCGATGCTGAAGGTATATTCATTAGCGATTGACTGCTCGGAGGTTATGCCTATTGGTTCTTGAGCGAACCACATGCGTCCGTTCGCCTGATGTTATGGTTGATGGGTATCACTAACGGGTGGCAGGAATTTCAAGGATGAAAGCGAAGAACCCGGGCATGCACACCAACACGCCGCAATTGTCGGTTAGCGATCCACGGGGCCTGCCTGTACGCAATGTGCATTTCTATCGTGGCGCTGATGGGCAACCTGTTGAAGCCAGAGTGACGCAGCAATATTTCGACAAGGCCGGGCGACTGATTGCCTGTCGCGATCCACGTCTTTTCAGCGGTTTGAAATACGTCTGCGCGCCTGTGAACCTGATGCAAATCTTCAGCTTGTCCGGGGCTTTGCTGCTATCGAAAAGCGTCGATTCAGGTTGGCGGGTGAGCCTGAACGGTGAAGCAGGGCAGCCAGTCGACAGCCGGGATGGACGTGACAACCAGCGCCAGATCGAATACGACGGGCTGTTGCGCCCTGTGTCGCACAACGAGGCCGGCCGAATTGCCGAGCGCTTCACTTATGGCGGACCTGCCGCTGCTGAGCGTAACCAGTGCAATCAACTGGTTCGCCACGACGACACAGCGGGCTCGCGTCTTCTGTCGGACTATGGCGTGCTCGGCACAGTCCTGATCGAAAGTCGGCGGTTTCTGAACTCACAGGAGACACCAGACTGGCCGCTCGCAGAGCCTGATCGCGATGCTGTGCTGGAAAGTGAAGTGTTCATAAACCGAATGACGTTCAATGCGCTTGGCGAAACAACCAGGCAGATGGACGCCAGAAACAACTCACAGGAATTCAGCCATACTGTGGCCGGACAACCGGGTGCCGTTGACGTGGCGTTGGCCGGCGCCACACAACCGCAAACGCTGGTTAGCGAAATTCACTACAACGCTTTTGATCAGGTCGAACGGGAAACAGCGAGTAATGGCGTCGTCAGTCATTATTCCTATGATCAACAGGACGGTCGACTGACTCAACTCTGCGCTGTATCTGCTGATGGCTCTGTGTTGCAAAGGCTGAATTACTGTTATGACCCGGTGGGTAATGTCGTGCTCATCAACGATACCTCCCAACCAGACCGATACTGCGGCAACGAGCTTATCGAACCGATAAATCGTTACCGCTACGACACGCTGTATCAACTGATCGAAGCCAGTGGCCGTGAAGTCAGAAACGGGGCCAGCCATGGTCCGGCGTTGCCCGGTCTGCAATCTATTCCAGCACTTGATCCTTGTCAGATCAGCAATTACAAACAAAGTTACAGCTACGACACTGCGGGTAATCTGCTGCAAATGCGCCACGAAGGCGCTCATAACTTCACCCGCAACATGCACGTCGCCCCGGACAGCAATCGCAGCCTGCCCGACGATGACGGGGAAGTGAATTTCGCCACGAGTTTCGACGCCAACGGCAACCTGTTGCAACTCGTGCGTGGGCAGACCATGAGCTGGGATGTGCGTAATCAGTTGCGGCAAATAACTACCGTGCAACGTGAAGACGGACCGAATGATGAAGAGCGCTATGTATACGACGGCCAGGGCCAGCGCTGCAGCAAGATCACGCGTTCGCAGGCCTCGGGGCGTACCCTCGTCAGCGAAGTGCGCTACCTGCCGGGACTGGAAATCCGGACCACAGCCGATGGCGAAATCCTTCATGTCGTTACGGCTCAGGCCGGTCGCCACAGCGTGCGGGTATTGCACTGGGAGGCTGGAAAACCGGGCTCTATTGCGAACGATCAGGTGCGTTACAGCCTGGGTGATCATCTGGGCTCGAGCACGCTGGAGCTTGATCAGCAAGGCGGCCTGATCAGCCAGGAAAGTTATTATCCGTTCGGCGGTACGGCCTGGTGGGCGGCGCGTAGTGCAGTGGAGGCCAAGTACAAGACAGTGCGTTATTCTGGTAAAGAGCGCGATGCCAGCGGGCTTTATTATTACGGGTTCAGGTATTACGCGCCGTGGTTGCAGCGGTGGATAAGTCCGGACCCGGGGGGGGCTGTGGATGGGTTGAATCTGTATTGTTTTGTCGGGAATGCTCCAACAGTTTTCGTCGATATCGATGGGTTTGTTGGTGAGCGTAGTAATGCTGCCAATCGGGTTGTTGAAGCGAGCAAACTGCACTTTGATACCTACCTTCAACCCAAAATAATGGAGAAGAAAGCGAAGGATAAAGAGCAAGCCATCGATTCATTAAAGACGCGTTTGGGCGCGTCTTATGCAGGAAGCGTGGGTGAGATTTTAGAGGCGGCAAGCGCAGTTCTTGAGGCGGCCCCAATGACGTTCAACCTATCACCAGAAAAGCTTGGAACGTTGGAGGGCGAAGGAATAGTGAACGTTTGGCATAACTTAAAAGAGGAAAGTGCTGCTACGAAAGGGAGGGATCAGGCTGAAAATCAGATGTTTGAATATAAGCGCTCAACATCTGAGTTGACCCGTAAATCAGCAGTGTCAGGGAAGCAAAACTATAAAGAGTACCACCGGCCTACTTACGGTGCTCTTCAAATCACCAGGGATGAACGCACGGTTGGTGGTGCTCCTATGTATGGCCGTGCTGCTTTCCATTTAATGGAAGAAGCAAGATCTTATATGACCTTTACGGGGTCAGATAGTATGCTTTCGGGTGCTGGCCTAAATAATCTGGCGTCGTCGCGGAATGTATTTCCCCTGATACGTGACATGCTTCTAGATACATGGGGAGTGCTCTTCCAGTGCATAAACGGACAACAGGCTGGTGGGCGAACGTCTGAGTTTTCTAGCTATATCGAATGGCAGTCCCACGCGCCTATTGAATGGAAGTCAATGGAGTTTCTGGATTTTGAGAGGGGCCTGGATTTTCAAGAGGCAATTAAAAATTCAGCCAGTGTGGCTTTTTTTGAAAAGAACTCTGTAAAGGTACGCTTGCATTCAATATAACTAAAGTCTCTTCGCGATTTCAGGATGGCGTTACTTATGCCGTGAGCGATGGCGAGTCCGTCATGCCAACCGAACTCGCTACTTGACAGGCTAATGCTTACTGCACTTCCACCGCCAGACTGTCGCTGATCTTTTTCTGCCAGATCTGCGGGCCGGTGATGTGTACCGATTCACCGGTGCTGTCTACGGCAACGGTCACCGGCATGTCCTTGACCTCGAACTCGTAGATCGCTTCCATGCCCAGCTCGGCGAAGGCTACGACTCTGGATTTCTTGATCGCCTGAGCCACAAGATAAGCAGCGCCGCCAACGGCCATCAGGTACACCGCCTTGTGCTCACGAATGGCTTCGATGGCGGTCGGGCCGCGTTCGGATTTGCCGATCATGCCCAGCAGGCCGGTCTGGTCGAGGATCTGGCGGGTGAATTTGTCCATCCGCGTAGCTGTGGTCGGGCCAGCAGGGCCGACGACTTCTTCGCGTACCGGATCAACCGGGCCAACGTAGTAGATGAAGCGACCTTTCAGGTCCACCGGCAGGGTTTCGCCCTTGTTGAGCATCTCGACCATGCGTTTGTGCGCAGCGTCGCGACCGGTGAGCATCTTGCCGTTGAGCAGCACGGTTTCGCCCGGCTTCCAGCTTTGCACGTCTTCCGGCGTCAGGGTGTCGAGATCGACACGGCGGGCCGACGGGCCGGCTTCCCAGACGATTTCCGGGTAGGCATCCAGCGGCGGTGCTTCTAGCGAAGCAGGGCCGGAGCCGTCGAGTACGAAGTGGGCGTGACGGGTGGCGGCGCAGTTGGGGATCATGCACACCGGCAGCGAGGCAGCGTGGGTCGGGTAATCCATGATCTTGACGTCGAGCACGGTGGTCAGACCGCCAAGGCCCTGAGCACCGATGCCCAGCTGGTTGACCTTCTCGAACAGCTCCAGACGCATCTCATCGATACGGTTTTGCGGGCCGCGGGCTTTCAGCTCATGAATGTCGATGGATTCCATCAACACTTCCTTGGCCATGACGGCGGCTTTTTCAGCCGTGCCGCCGATGCCGATGCCGAGCATGCCCGGCGGGCACCAGCCAGCGCCCATGGTCGGCACGGTTTTCAGCACCCAGTCGACGATCGAATCGGACGGGTTGAGCATCGCCATCTTCGATTTGTTTTCCGAACCGCCGCCTTTCGCTGCGACATCCACTTCCACGGTGTTACCCGGGACGATGGAGTAGTGGATGACCGCCGGGGTATTGTCCTTGGTGTTTTTGCGAGCGCCTGCCGGGTCGGCGAGGATCGAAGCGCGCAGGACGTTTTCAGGCAGGTTGTAGGCGCGACGCACACCTTCGTTGATCATGTCGTCCAGGCCCATGGTGGCGCCGTCCCAGCGAACGTCCATACCGACGCGCACGAAAACGGTGACGATGCCGGTGTCCTGACAGATCGGGCGATGACCGGTCGCGCACATGCGCGAGTTGATCAGGATCTGGGCGATGGAGTCGCGGGCGGCAGGCGACTCTTCACGCAGATACGCCTCGTGCATGGCCTGGATGAAATCCACGGGGTGGTAATAGGATATGAACTGCAGGGCGTCTGCAACGCTCTGAATCAGGTCGTCTTGCTTGATCACGGTCATGCGGCGCGCTCCTCTGTAAGGACGGGAACATTCAAATACGCTATCGGCGGCAGTCTGGAACTGCGGCTTGGACCAGAGCTGTCAGTGGGCCGAAGCGGGCGCAAAAAGGCGCGGCAGTATAACCCGCCCGACAGGCCAGTCTGTACAATCACGGTTATTTTCTGCACAGGGCGTCTGAATGCCTCAATTGCATGTGGGTGAGCGTAGCTGGTCGGTGCCATCGGCCGGCAATCTGCTCGACGCCCTTAACCATGTCGGTGTGCCGGTTCCTTACAGTTGTCGTGCCGGCAGTTGTCATGCGTGTCTGGTGCGCTGTGTAAAAGGTGAGCCTGACGACGGGTTGCCCGAAGCCTTGCCCGCTGAAAAGCGTCAGCAGGGCTGGCGCCTTGCCTGCCAGTGCCGAGTGGTCGAAGACCTGACGGTCGAAGTGTTCGATCCGCAACGCCACGGTTTGCCCGCGAAGGTTGTCGGCTGCGACTGGCTTGGCCCCACGGTGTTGCGCTTGCGGCTCGAACCGGTACGCCCGCTGCGGTACAGCGCCGGGCAGCATCAGGTGTTGTGGACGGAGAGTGGCATTGCACGACCCTACTCGCTGGCCAGTCTTCCGGGCGAGGATGCGTTTCTGGAGTTTCATATCGATTGTGGTTTGTCCGGTGCATTCCGTGATGCCGCCCGCCAGTTGCAGATCGGTGACCCCATGCGGCTCGGCGAACTGCGTGGCGGGGCGCTGCGCTATGACCCTGACTGGCAGGACAAGCCGTTGCTGCTGTTGGCAGCCGGCACCGGTCTCGGGCCTTTATGGGGTGTCCTGCGCGAGGCGTTGCGTCAGGAGCATCAAGGCAGTATTCGCCTGATTCATCTGGCTCGTGACAGTCAGGAACATTACCTGGCTGACGAGTTACAGGCCTTGGCTGAGCGTTATCCACAGCTGCTGGTTCAACTGATCACCGCGCAGACACTACAGACAACCCTGGCCGAGCTGCGCCTGTTGTCGCGGCATGCCATGGCGCTGTTGTGTGGCAGTGCCGACAGCGTCGAGATGTTTGCCAAGCGGCTGTATCTGGCCGGGCTACCGCGTAATCAATTGCTGGCGGATGTGTTTGTGGCGCGGGAGTGAAAGAAGGCGGCGTGCAGAACGTCGGCACGATAATCGGCCGTTGACAAAAAAGGCCCCGACTCTTGCGAGACGGGGCCTTGGCTTGCAGTGCTGTGCTATCAGACCAATGGGTCGCCAACGTGCAGGATTTTCATGCCGTTGGTGCCGCCGATGGTGTGGTAGCTGTCACCCTTGGTCAGGATGACCCAGTCGCCTTGCTCGACCAGTCCGCGCTTGAGCAGTTCGTCGACGGCGGCCTGGCTGACCTGACCTGGCGGCAGGTTTGCCGGGTCGAACGGCACGGTGTAGACGCCACGGAACATCGCCGCGCGCGCCTGAGTGCCACGGTGCGGGGAGAACGCGTAGATCGGCACCGAGGAGCGAATGCGCGACATGATCAGCGGGGTGTAGCCGCTTTCGGTCAGTGCGATGATCGCCTTCACGCCAGGGAAGTGGTTGGCAGTGTACATGGCGGCCAGCGCGATGCTTTCATCGCAACGCGTGAAAGAGTGGCCGATACGGTGGCTGGACGTTTTGCCGGTCGGGTGCTTTTCAGCGCCGACGCAGATACGTGCCATGGCCTGTACGGCTTCAACCGGGTAAGAACCCGCAGCGCTTTCTGCCGAGAGCATGACGGCGTCGGTGTAATCGAGCACGGCGTTGGCCACGTCGGACACTTCGGCGCGGGTCGGCATGGGGCTGGAGATCATCGACTCCATCATTTGCGTCGCGACGATCACCGCCTTGTTGTGGCGACGTGCGTGCAGAATGATGCGTTTCTGAACACCGACCAGTTCGGCGTCGCCGATTTCGACACCCAGGTCGCCACGGGCAACCATGACGGCATCGCTGGCGCGGATCAGTGCATCAAGCACTTCGTCGTTGGCGACGGCTTCAGCCCGTTCGATCTTGGCGACCAGCCAGGCGGTGCCACCGGATTCGTCACGCAACTGGCGGGCATACTCCATATCAGCGGCATCGCGCGGAAAGGAAACGGCCAGGTAGTCCAGATCCATTTCGGCAGCGAGCTTGATGTCCTGCTTGTCTTTCTCGGTCAGCGCCGGAGCCGTCAGACCGCCACCGCGACGGTTGATGCCTTTATGGTCGGACAGCGGACCGCCGATCAGCACCGTGCAGTGCAGCTCGTGTGCGGTCTGGGTGTCGACGCGCATGACCACGCGACCGTCGTCGAGCAGCAGCTCGTCGCCTACGCCGCAATCCTTGACCAGATCCGGGTAGTCGATACCCACGATTTGCTGGTTGCCACTGGTCAGCGGATGAGCAGTGGAGAAGGTGAACTTGTCACCGACCTTCAGCTCGATTCGTTTGTCGGTGAACTTCGCAATACGGATTTTCGGACCCTGCAGGTCACCCAGCAGAGCGACGAAGCGCCCGTGTCTGGCGGCAATCTCACGGATCAGTTTGGCGCGAGCCTTGTGCTCATCCGGGGTACCGTGGGAGAAATTCAGACGGGCAACGTCCAGACCCGAGAGGATCAGTTGCTCGATGATTTCCGGCGAGTTGCTGGCAGGGCCAAGTGTGGCGACGATTTTGGTGCGGCGTACGGTCATGCACAAACTCCTTGATTGAAGCGCAGCGAGAGGCTACTCCTCTCTGGATCTTTAGTCATTGTTCCTTTGCACTGCCGCGCTACGGACGGGCCGGGCAAGCGGCTGACGATCGGTGCCCGATTGGCCTGTAGAAACCGGCTGGCGAGCCGATAAAGCGCAGAGAACAGGAGACTCCCATGCGTATTGTAACGATTGTTGTATTACTGATTGCGCTCGGCGGCTGCAATCGCTGGGCAATGAATTCCAACCTGGATCATGCCTACCGCGCTTATCAGGAAGGCGATTGCGATCGCGTGATGCTCGATTTGTCCAAGGTCGAGCGCCAGAGCCGTGAGCGGCGTTATGTGCAGCCAGAGGTTTCGATGCTGCGCGCGCAGTGCCTGGAGCGTCAGAAATTGTATGTGGATGCTGCACAGACCTACCAATTCCTTCTAACGCAGTACCCACAAAGTGAATATGCTTACCGCGCACGGGCCAGACTCGACACGCTGGCGCAGCTCGGTCACTACCCCCAGGCCCAGCCCGTCAGAGTAATGCCTGCTCCGCGCAGTCCCGTTTCAAAATAATTACATCCAATTGGGTGGAATGTATCGTAATCGGGTGGATTTCGGAAAAAACTGGGCTAGTCTGTCTCATGAGGGATAGAGGAGTTGTAAAACTCTGTATCAAAGGAATCTCTGCAGCTCGGTGTCTGGAGTGGCTGTGGCGAACATGCAGTTTTACGTAACCACGCCCAGTGGTTTCCGAAGGCGGCCTGCCATGTATAAAGAGCGAAGAATAGAACGGCACCAATTGCATGATTATCTTCAGGTTTTCAATTGTCATACGGGCAAACCTATGGGTTGCCTGGGTAACGTATCCGAAGATGGACTGATGCTTATCAGTGACCTGCCGATGCTGGTGGGTGCCCGGTTTGACCTTGTATTGAAAATGCCCGATGCAAGGGGCGCTGATGTCATCAATGTAAAAGCCTTGTGCCTCTGGTGTCACGAGGACGAAACGCCCGGCGGCTATGACTCTGGCTTTGAGCTGTCTCAGGTTTCGACCGAATACCTCGACTTCATCCAGATGCTGCGCCGCTACTTCTCGTTTTATCCGTCTTACGAGGCGTCTGCCTGACCCTGGCGGACCTTGCGGTTCAAGCCGCACAGGTCCTGCCTGTTAACGTTCCTGCCTTATAGTGTTCCTGCCTTTTTCCAGCTCAAATAGCGGGTGATCAATTGCGGACCCAGTTCCCTTGGACGCGCATCCATGATCGCCACGCCCTGGGCACTCATCCGCTCATGAAGCGCCGCCCGGGCATTGAGGAAACTCATCGTCCCACAGTAGTCGAGCGCCTGATCATAGGTTTGTACCGGCGAATGGCGCAGGCTGTCGAGCACTTCCTCTCTCAGACTGGCAACCAGCACCCGATGCTGGCGGCTCAGCTGCCTGACCGCAGCCAGAAGTTCGTCGTCGTCTTCGTCGCGCAAGTTGGTGACCAGTACGATCAGCGAGCGTCTTTTGTGTCGGATCATCAGTTGACGGACGGCTGCGCTGTAATCGGCCGGACGCCGGGTGGTCTGCAAGTCATAGACCGTATTGAGCAGCAGGTTGAGTTGCCCCGAGCCTTTGACGGGCGACAGGTAGCGGTCCTCATCGCCAGCAAAAGTCGCCAGGCCTACCGAGTCGCCCTGGCGCAACGCGACATAGCTCAACAGCAGGCAGGCATTGAGTGCGTGATCGAAATGCGACAGCTCGCCGTCCTGGCTGCGCATACGGCGTCCGCAATCGAGCATGAAGACGATTTGCTGATCGCGCTCATCCTGATACTCGCGAGCGATGGGGGTGCGTTGACGCGCGGTGGCTTTCCAGTCGATCTGGCGCAGGCTGTCGCCTTCGCGAAATTCGCGTAACTGATTGAATTCCATACCCAGCCCGCGACGTTGCAACTGCCGCACACCCAACTGGCTGATCCAGTTGTCCACCGCCAGCAGTTGCCCGCCATAGAGACGAGCGAAATCCGGGTAGACGCGGGTTGTGCTGTGCAAAGCCAGATAGCGTCGGGTGGTCCACAGCCGCAAACGTCCGGGCAGGCTGATTTCACAGCGCTCGAACACAAAATGCCCCCGGCTCGTCGGGCGCAGCCGATAGCCGAGCTGGCCTTTTTCGCCCGGCAGCAGCGTGAGGGATTGCGGCAGGTTTTCCCATTCCAGACCATGAGGCAGGTGGTCGAAAACGCGTATCGTCAGCGGCCTGGAACCGTGCTGCTCGACGTCGAGCCGAGCCTCGTTCCAGCGATCCAGCGCCAGGCTTCCCGGAAGATAACGCTGCACCTGCGGCGAGGCCTGGCGAATCAGCCAGAAGGCGTCGAGCAGGCCGGCAATCGTCAGCACCAGTAAAGCGCCCCCATACAGGCTGTCGAGCTGTGCCGGATAGTCGATGCCCAGCGCATGCAGTGTGCCGAGCAGCAACGCGGCACACGTCAGCCCTCCGAGCCAGCGGAGCAGCGTCACCGACGGCCGCAGGGTCTGTTTCACAGGCGCGGCGCCGGAACCTGATCGAGGATCTGCCTGAGCACCTGATCCACCGACAGACCTTCGATGTCCAGCTCTGGCGACAGGCGTACCCGGTGCCGCAACACGGCCAGCGCACAACCCTTGATATCATCCGGCGTCACGAATTCGCCACCGCGCAGCAAAGCGCGCGCCCGTCCGCCACGCACCAGCGCAATCGACGCTCGCGGTCCGGCGCCCTGGCTCAGGCCGGGCCAGGTTCGCGTGCTGCGCGCCAGCCTGACGGCATAATCCAGCACTTGTTCGTCGAGCGGCAGCTCGCTGGCAATACGTTGCAGGACCTGAACTTCACGGGCCTGCATGATGACCCTGAGCGGCTTCACATCCAGCATGTCGGCGCGCGACGAGCGAGTGACCTGGCGCACCATGTCCAGCTCTTCCCGGGCTTCGGGGTAATCCATGCGCAGCTTGAGCATGAAGCGATCCAGCTCCGCTTCCGGCAGCGGGTAGGTGCCTTCCTGCTCAATAGGATTCTGAGTCGCCAGCACCATGAACGGCTGCGCAATGGGCAAGGCTCGTCCTTCAAGGGTGACCTGCCGCTCTTGCATGGCTTCCAGCAGTGCGGCCTGCGTCTTGGCCGGGGCACGGTTGATTTCATCGGCCAATAACAGATTGGTGAACAGTGGCCCCTTGCGCAGCTTGAACTGCTCGGTCTGCATGTCATATACAGCGTGGCCGGTGACATCGCCGGGCATCAGGTCCGGCGTGAACTGGATACGTGCGAAGTCGCAGCCGATGCAACTGGCCAGCGCCCTGACCAACAGCGTCTTGCCCAGCCCCGGTACGCCTTCGAGCAATACATGCCCGCCGCCGATCAGCGCAGTCAGCACGTCTTCAATGACCATATTCTGCCCGATGACCGCTTTTTGCAGTTCAGTGCGCAACGCCTGAGCAAGCTGACTGGCGCGCTGACGCTGCTGCGCCTGACTGCTTGCAGTACTCGTCGGGCTGACCGGTTCCGTGACGGGCTCGGCGACAGGGTCGGCGCTGGCAGGGTGTTCGGGCGTTTGATTGGTCATAAGTTCCGGAGCCTTGCTAACCGTTAAATCTGTTTTATCTGTCATTAATCAGATACTTACCTAATCTAACTATTTTTCAGGTTTTTACCTGCTCAACGGGCGAGTCTTTCCCCGCTACCTAAGGATCTCCAACCTCAAAATGATACCTTGTTAGTGGTGTCAGAGTGGGCGCCTCGGAGATATTCGCTACATCGAGAAACCCCGGTATGCGTCCGGCCAAGTCACTGGCCCGACATTCGCCATGGTTCTGAAATGGAGCTGGATACCGAGCAACTCCAGGCATTGGTGTTGGGTCTGCTCCCTCAATGAAAGCGCTGTCTCGTACCGTTTATCCGTGTCAATTGCGCAACTGTGGTCGAACTCGTGTTGAACTCCGGCCAAACTCGACCTACCCCGAAACTGCCCCTTTCCAGCCTTTCCGGAGGGGGGTAAAAAGGTACCACGATATGCGATTTGCGCCTCAGGGCAGCCGCCGGATACGGGCTTTCCAACAGCGCCAACCGGTAAATTGCGATCCCCTCCAAACCCCGCCTCGGCGGGGTTTTTCATTGGGCGAAGCACAAGGAGACCATTGCAAATGTTGAAAGACTATCGATGCGGGCAGTGCAAGAAGCTGCTGGCCCGCATCGGTGACTACACCGAACTCCAGATCAAGTGCTCCCGCTGCGGGACGTTGAATCATGTGAAGGCCGTGAGCCTTGAGTTATCGCCTTTGAGCGACAGAGGTACAGCAGCGTCGCTGCTGCCTCTCACAACTATCTAAAGGTATCAATTATGTCCACTAGCAGCTCTGCTGTAAGCCAGCTCAAAAATAGTCCTCTCGTAGATAACATCAAATACCCACCTACTGTCTGGTCCCGCGCCGATGCGCTGAAGGTCAATGAAAATGACCCGACCACGACGCAGCCACTGGTCAGTCCGGACTTTCCGGTCATGAGTGATACGGTATTCATCTGGGACACCATGCCGCTGCGCGAGCTGGATGGCACGGTGGTTTCGGTCAACGGCTGGTCGGTCATCCTGACCCTGACGGCTGACCGTCACCCCAATGATCCGGAATATCTCGACGCCAATGGCCGTTATGACATCAAGCGTGACTGGGAAGATCGTCATGGCCGCGCACGCATGTGCTACTGGTACTCGCGTACCGGCAAGGACTGGATCTTTGGTGGTCGTGTAATGGCCGAGGGGGTATCGCCCACCACTCGAGAGTGGGCGGGCACACCCATACTGTTGAATGACAAAGGCGATATTGATCTCTATTACACCTGCGTCACGCCCGGCGCAGCGATCGCCAAAGTACGTGGCCGTATTGTGACGTCCGATCAGGGCGTGGAGTTGAAAGACTTTACCCAGGTCAAAAAACTGTTCGAGGCCGACGGTACCTATTATCAAACCGAAGCGCAGAACTCGAGCTGGAACTTTCGCGACCCCAGCCCGTTCATTGACCCCCATGATGGCAAGTTGTACATGGTGTTTGAAGGCAACGTCGCCGGTGAACGCGGCTCGCACACAGTAGGGAGTGTCGAACTGGGCCCTGTGCCACCAGGTCATGAAGACGTGGGAGGGGCTAGATTTCAGGTAGGTTGTATCGGTCTGGCGGTCGCAAAAGATCTCAGTGGTGACGAGTGGGAAATACTTCCGCCNTGAACGCTTCCGGCCTGGTGCTCGGCAATCCGCCCGAGCAGCCTTTCCAGACGTATTCCCACTGCGTCATGCCGAACGGTCTGGTGACTTCATTTATCGACAGCGTGCCCACCTACGGTGAGGATTATCGTATCGGCGGCACCGAAGCACCGACGGTGAGAATCCTGTTGAAGGGGGACCGCTCGTTCGTGCAGGAAGAATATGACTACGGTTACATCCCGGCGATGAAAGACGTGCAACTGAGCTGACACGCCGTCCGCGTACGATGCCTGAAGAGCGCCTGTGCAAACAGGCGTTCTTCAGGCGTTCAGTCCAGCAGCTCGCTCATCGCGATAACCACCCCGTTGTGCTACCCGGTCAGTCCTCAATTGAGTGAGCTGGGCGTACTGCACTATCGTGAGTTGAACGCTGACGGATACCGGATCTTTTACGAAGTGAGGGATTCAGATGGTATTACCGTCATCGTCGTGGTGCTTGTAATGGGTGGAAAACAAAGTGTTGAACAAGCCCTCATCCGCTACTGCCTGCTTCAGCCTATATAGCAGGATATGGCATCGACACCACCGAAAGAAGATGATGAGAAGCGGCGACGCTGGAGCTTGGATGGGCGTGCATGGCAGGGCAGGGACGCAAGGAAATAATTCCGATTTGAAGCCTGGCAAGTCCTCAAAAAAATAGGTTTTCGCTGACAGAAGCTACTTTAATATCAGGCGTTGGCGATTGGTGTTCGGCGCCAGTTCGCAGGTCACTAAACAGTAATTTCGATAAACTGCCACAAGACCTTTGGCCTCACCAGGATCCACGTCACGCCAATCAATCCCATGGGCTCCAGGAAAGCTGAAGAAGTCGTAAAGCGCTCGTCCAGTGTTGGGCCGCGAACGCCTGGAACTGATGGCGCCGCGAAGCATTTAATGACGAAGGAATTGGCTAACCGGGACGCAACTCTCCATTGAGTCCCAAAGCAGAGTAGGGAACTCCGCATAGGGCTGCCCGGCAATTAAGAAATCCTCAGTAGCCCGCACAAGCTCCATCTGCCGTCTCCTGCACTCAACAGATATCCACTGCTCAGTACCAAAACCTGCGAGCTTCTAAGGTTTTGATTTCACTGTGGCAGGAATCTAACGCTTTCCGAGCGCCAGATCATAAGGCATTCCTGAGGGTTTGCAGGTGGGCCACCTGACGGGTGAATTCGCTGTGTGAGAGGCGTTGCGCCGGCCTTGGGCGCAGGGCGTCGCTGATGGCGCTGGTGGGTTGGCGCGTCAGACGCGAGAGCACCTGCCATTGTTCGGCTACAACCAGTTGTTCGAAACCGGGATGGACCTGACGGGCGCGGCGCAGGACGTCCTGTTGCAGGCTTTTGATCAGGGTTTGCTGACCGGTGCGTCGGCGCAGAAACTCGGCGCTGGCGCGCAGGTGCTCGGTCAGCTGACGGCGCGCCAGGGAAGCGGGGCGCTGTAACGGGCCTTCGCGCAGTCCGACATGCCACAGGCCGAAGGCAATCAGCAGCGCCAGTGCCAGCAGCGCCTGAGGGAAGTTGCGCAGCAACACGCTCGACAAGTTGTCATGCTCGGTTTGCAGCACCATGGTCACTTCGCTGCCTTGAGTCAGGTACCAGAGCAGCCAGGCGTTATCATATTTGCCGATCGAGCGGGTTTTCCACAGGTCGGCGTCGGTGATCACCGTGATCATGCCATCGCCACGGCTGAGCTGCATCAGGTGCGTAGCGTCGGCACTGTTCGCCCAGGACTGGGCATTGTCTTCCGGGTCTTCCAGATGAAACGCTGGCGTGAAACTCATGTAAGCCGGTGCGCTTTCGTTTTCCAGATACAGGCGGGTCAGTTCGGGCCAAGGCACTTTTTTGTGCGGCGGGGCGGGTTTCGCCAGTGGAATGGGCGGCATGGGCTGGGCGTCGTCCAGTTGCCGGTCCTTCGCGTTGATGTCTCGGGTGAGGTATTGATGAATCTGCAACCTGTCGAGCAGCAAGTCTCCGCTGCGGCCTTTTCGTTCATCCCAGAGTTGCTGGGCGACGAACAGCAAGTGCCCGCCGGATTCTGCCCAGTCCAGCAGACGCTGGGTTTGTGCAGGCGTCATATTCGTCCGGTCGTTGAGCAGCAAAAGTGTTTGCGTGCCCTGGCGTGGATCGGGCAACTGAACCAGCGTGTCGGTGGTGCTGACCGGTACCGACAGTCCTCGCAAAAACTGTTCGGCGGCCAGCCACGGGTTAGCCTTCGCCTCGGGTGCAGGTCCATGATCGACTGTTTTCTCGTAGCGCTCCAGATGGCTGCTCAGGTAAATCCCCGCAGCGGTCAGCAGCGCCACGACCAGCACGCCGATCAGTATGCCGATGGCAACTGCGCTACGGCGGCTCATGATTTTGCCGCCGAACCGAACAGGCGACGCCAGCCATCACAGAGTTCCTGCCGCAAGTGCGCAGGTGGCAGGCGATGGCCGTAGGCGAGTGCTTGCCAGTGGCGGGTCAGGGTTTGACTGAATTCGCTCAACAGCGGCTGGTTCAGCGACGCTATGCGCTGCAGAACCTGGCCTTCGGTGTCGGCGTTTTTCAACGGCAGTCGGTAGTCGGTCAGCAAGCGGCTGAGCAGTGCGCGGTACAGCAAGCCCAAAGCCTCACGAGGCTGGCTGTTCCAGAGCTGCTCGGCCTGCCCGGCAACGTCGTCCGGCAGACTTTCGGCGCTCACCTGCAGACCGAAAAGCTGCTCGGGACGCGGCTTTGCGGCTTTTTTCCTGCCGGTGCCACGGCTGACGAAGGTTGTGACCCATCGCCGATAACGCCAGATCAGCAAGCCGGTCAGACCCAGCACTGCTGCCCATAGCAGCACTTCGACGAAACGGGCGATGCCGTGGGTTGCCAGCATCAGCCTGTCGAGCCATTTGATCAGCCATGCTTGATCGTGATGTTCCCGACCGTTCGGTTTGCCTGGCTGTTTTTTTTCCGGGAAGCGCCAGCCGGTTTCAGTCTTGAGGTTCTTGAACGGAGGCTGTTGCAGCACCTCGTTTATCTTGTGTCGGGACGCGTCGCTGGTGAGTGTCTGACGCGTCAGGCGTGGGGTGTCGGGCGCAGCCAGAGACGGCGTCGCGTGGGCCTCGCTGCCGTCGGGCAACGGGCAACTGTATTCCTGCGGATCGGCCCATGCCGGGACCGGGGCTATCGACAGGCCCAGCCCGACGCCGATCAACAGCACATAAGCGCTGCCGATCAGACGCTGGCGCAAGCGTCTGAAAACCAGTTCGATATCCCATGCTTCAAGGACGGTGCGGCGGTTGAGGTAAAGGGTGAAGCCGCAGGCGACATATACGGGCTCCCAGAGCACCAGCGCCAGCGCATAAAACAGGTTGGTCAAGTGATCGATCCACAGTTGCGGGCTTTCAAGACCCAGCAGGTTCATCCAGTGCCAGTCGACCTGCACCTGCTGAGGGATCAGTGCGTAGAGCAGAATCAGCAGGCCGATCCACAGTGAATATTCCAAGTGGGCGCCCACGACCGTGAGCATCCGCGCGGCGCGCAGGTCTTTTTGACTGAGCAGACCGATACGTATGGCGCGTTCGGTGCCGTCCAGGTGTTCGAGTTGTTGCACCGGTAATTGAAAGCTGCGGCTCAGGCTCAGGCGCCGCCATAGCAGGCTGGGTAGAAGCTGGCTTTTCAAGGTGCCCGGCCAGGCTTTGAGGGCTTGCCTGAGCGTGGGTGTTGCGCCGAACAGCGACTGGGACAAGATAAGCAGCGGCAGGCGCTCGAACGCAGGCTTCAACCACCAGAACAGGAAAATGACCGCCGAAGGATATTCCCAGAGCAGCAGGCTGAGCAGGCAGAAAAAGGGCAGCGTCACGATTGCCCAGCTGCCCATCAGCAAACCGCGATGCCGACCGGCCAGCAGCACGCCGAGATCGATGGCTTCCCAAGGCGAGCGAGGACGAATGGCGACGCTCGATTCAGTCAGGCGCATGGGTCACCCGTCCGGCCAGGGTCAGGTAGGCCGCCACCAGCACCCATAGCAGGCTGCCCACCAGATACTTGATCACCGGGCCGGGCCAGGTCATCGATGACCAATAGGCTTCGATGAAGGCCGCGATCAACAGAAACAGAATCACTCCGCCGATCAGTTGCACACTGGTGCTGGCGGCAGCGCGCAATGCCGCGCTGCGGGTCAGCCTGCCCGGGGCCAGCAAGGCCCAGCCCAGTTTGAGCCCGGCTGCCCCGGCCAGGGCAATGGCGGTGAGTTCGAAGGCGCCATGGCCGATAACGAACGACCAGAATGTCTGACCGTAGCCTATGTCCGTCAAATGCCCTGCCACCGCGCCGATCATCAAACCGTTGAACAGCAGGAAGAACAGGCTGCCCAGGCCGAACAGCAAACCGCTGGCATAGGTTTGAAAGGCAATGCCGATGTTGTTCATGATGTAGTAGCCGAACATCATCCAGTCGGCGTCGGATGCGCGTTCGGCCGCCTGGCCAATCCTGCTGGCCGACGGGTCATACATGCTCTGCATCTCGCTGAGCTGTTCCGGGCTGACAACGCTGTAGATCAACTCTGGAAAGCCGTAGACCAGCAGGCCCATGCCGATCAGGCTGCCGAAAAACAGCAGGCTGGCGATCAGCACGAAACGCCATTCGGCGCGGACCAGTCTGGGGAAGCCCGCCAGAATGAAGCCCAGCAAACGGGCACTCGATGCGCTGCGGTGGCGATAAAGTTGCTGATGTCCACGCATTGCCAACTGGTGGAGCGGATCGATGAGGTGGCTGCTGTAACCCCGTTCTTGAGCCAGCGCCAGATGCTGACAGATGCGCCGGTAATCGCCGGGGAATGTCTCGCTGGCGGCAGCGTCGGCTTTGCCACGCTCCAGTGCATCAAGGCGCTGGTCAAAGTGTTGCCATTCAGGGGCATGGCGGCTTTCGAACTGGCTTTGCTTCATGTCGGCCCCAGCAGGCTGCGGGCGATGCCGTTCACGTGAAGCACAGCCTGGTCCGCCGGGATACGCAATGGCTCAGCCAGAATCGCTGCCAGTTCCTGAGCGCGGGCGCTGGACAGTTCGCCCTGGCGTTCGGCGAGGCTCAGCACTGCACGCTGCTCGTCCAGGCGCAGGGCGAACGGCACGATGACCGGCTCGGCTGGCGGCACCACAGGTCGCTGGGCAGGCCGGTCGCTGTAGATCACCAGCGTACCGGCGGCCAGATCGCCGAGGCGCTTGAACAAGGGATGGTTCAGGCAACTGATCGCCCCGAGGCTGTAACCCAGCGGCAGCATATCGACGAAACGCAGCAGGTTGCGTATGACCGATGACGACCAGTCGACAGGTGTACCGTCGTCGTGCACGACCCGCAGCCCGAGCATTCGCTTGCCCGGTGTGCGGCCTTGATTCAGCACTTCGAACAGCACCATGTACCACCAGTTGACCAGAAAGATGGCAATGGCCGCGAGGCCCATTCCGAGCTTGTCGAATAGCTGTAGCAACATGAACAGTAGGCCGATGACGCCTGCCCGAATGGCCAGGTCGATGCCGAACGCCAGCGCGCGGGAAACCAGGCCGGCGGGGCGAAGGAGTATGTCGATGCCTTCCGGGGTCTCGATCTCGATGCGTGTATCCAGCGGTCTGTTCACTGCATTCCCTGGCGAAGCTGGAGAGGATGGCACTATTGGAGGGCGCACGTTATTCGAAAACTGATGCTAGCCACCTGCGCAGTGCTAAGCAACCAACCATTCAATACGCGAGCTGTAAGAAAAGATTTCTCGGCGCGCCGGACGTTACCCTATTAGCCAATGGTGTATTTGACGCCCTACACTTGGAGGGTCTTTTGTTCAGGATCAGCCCGTGACTTCCAGCATTTTTTGGTATGACTACGAAACCACCGGCATCAACCCGCGCAATGATCGCGCGTTACAGATGGCTGGCATCCGTACCGACGCCGATCTCAACGAAATAGCGCCTCCGGTCAATCTGTATTGTCAGCCCAGTGATGACATTCTGCCTCATCCTGCGGCGTGCCTGATTACCGGAATAACGCCCACCCTGCTGGCCGAAAAGGGCTTGAGTGAAGCTGACTTCATGACCCGGGTACACGCCGAACTGTCCGCGCCGGGCACCTGTGGCGCGGGTTACAACACGCTACGTTTCGATGATGAAGTTACCCGTTACAGCCTTTATCGCAACTTTTTCGACCCTTATGCGCGCGAATGGCAGGGCGGTAACAGTCGCTGGGATCTGATCGATGTAGTGCGCGCAGCGTATGCGTTGCGCCCCGAGGGCATTGTCTGGCCCGAACAGGACGGACGGGTAACGCTTAAACTGGAGCGCCTCACGGCTGCCAACGGTATCGATCATGGACAGGCGCATGACGCGCTGTCCGATGTGCGTGCAACGATAGCGCTGGCACGTTTGATTCGTGAGAAACAGCCCAGGCTCTACGACTATCTGTTCGCGCTGCGCAGTAAGCAGAAAGTTCTGGACCAGATTCGTCTGATGCAGCCATTGGTGCATATCTCCGGACGCTTTTCAGCGGCGCGCAACTATCTGGGCGTGGTGTTACCGCTGGCCTGGCACCCGCATAATCGCAATGCGCTGATCGTCTGTGATCTGCACCTGGATCATTCGCCTTTGTTGGATCAGGACGCGTCGACACTTAAGCAGCGTCTATATACCCGGCATGAGGCGTTGAACGAAGGCGAATTGCCAGTGCCGCTCAAATTACTTCATATAAATCGCTGCCCGGTGATTGCGCCGATGGGCGTGATGCGCAGCGAAGATCAAGAGCGTCTGCAACTGGACATGGCGGGCTATCAGTCACGTGCTGCCGCGTTGAATGAAAGTCGTGAAGTTTGGCAGGATAAAGTGTTGGCGCTGTACGGCAAGGAGGACTTTGCTGCAAGTGAAGATCCCGAACAGCAGTTATATGATGGATTTATCGCTGATCGGGATCGTCGGCTGTGCGAGCAAGTACGACTCGCTGACCCCGAGCGGTTGGCGGGTGACGTCTGGCCGTTCGACGATACGCGTTTGCCTGAACTGTTATTTCGCTACCGAGCGCGCAACTTTCCGCACACCTTGAGCCGTGAAGAGCAGCAGCGCTGGCAGCATTTCTGCCAGGAGCGGTTACGCAATCCGGAGTGGGGTGCGCCCAATACCCTACAGGATTTTACGAAAGCGCTGATTGAACGGTCGCTTAATGCCACACCCGATCAACTGGATGTGTTACGCCAGTGGCAGGATTACGCCCAACTGTTGAGTGCGCGTTTGCAGCTATAAATAGCGGGCAATAAAAAACGCCAGCAAGCTGGCGTTTTTCAATCGCGATGAATTGCGACCGTGTGCAGCTTAGCCCAGCAGAGTGGCCCAGCTTTCTACGTCATCGCTGCCCCACTTGGCTTTCCATTCTTTCAGCGTCTTGTGGTTGCCACCTTTGGTTTCGATGACTTCACCGTTGTGCGGGTTCTTGTATTGCTTGACCTTGCGAGCGCGTTTGGTGCCGGCAGGTTTAACTGCGCCGCCACGTGGAGCCTTGTTAACCTTGGCGTCCGGGTCCAGCAAAGCAATGATGTCACGCAGCGATTTCTGATATTCGCCCATCAGCGTGCGCAGTTTGCCTTCGAATTCCAGCTCGGTTTGCAGTTTGTCGTCTTGCGACAGATTCTTCAAACGGGCTTGCAGTTCTTTGATGGCTTCTTCTGTGGCGCGGTATTCGTTGATCAGGGACATGAGGGGACCTTATGTTGTGAGGGTTGCAGGGATACAGTGCGGCAATAATAGTCACTGTAAATGGGCAAGTAAACATTAAATAAAAGTTTTATTTGAATTATTTAGAAATATACACACGTCCTACAGACGCCTGAACTAGAAGCGGGACGTGTGCGCTTGAAAAGAACCTCGCATAAAGCCCCTGTTAATATAGGGTTTGTTTAGCGCCGGGCGCGCTAAAAACCGATAGTGGCACGGTGCAATCTTTCGCGCCGGGGCCGTGCGTTTCGGCGCGTGCATTCAGGCAACAGAGATACTGCAGTTTTCCTGCGCAGCCGCTAGAATAGCGGCTTTGCGAAGTTCTGGAGTTTCCCCCAATGCGCACTTTTCGTCTGGTGATTGCTTGCCCGGACCGTGTCGGCATCGTTGCCAAAGTCAGTAACTTTCTGGCGTCCCATAACGGCTGGATCACCGAAGCGAGTCATCATTCCGACAACCTCAGCGGCTGGTTTTTCATGCGTCACGAGATTCGTGCCGACACCCTGCCTTTTGATCTGGACGGTTTCCGCGAGGCCTTCACGCCGATAGCCGAAGAGTTTTCGATGGACTGGCGCATCACCGACTCGGCGCAGAAGAAGCGCGTCGTGCTCATGGCCAGCCGTGAATCGCACTGCCTGGCGGACTTGCTGCACCGCTGGCACAGTGATGAACTCGATTGCGATATCGCCTGCGTGATCTCGAACCACCAGGACCTGCGCAGCATGGTCGAGTGGCATGACATTCCTTATTACCATGTTCCGGTGGACCCGAAAGACAAGGAACCGGCGTTCGCCGAAGTGTCGCGTCTGGTAGGGCATCATCAGGCAGACGTGGTGGTTCTGGCGCGCTACATGCAAATCCTGCCACCGCAGTTGTGCCGTGAATATGCCCATCAGGTCATCAACATTCACCACAGTTTCCTGCCGTCTTTCGTAGGTGCCAAGCCCTATCATCAGGCGTCGCTGCGCGGCGTCAAACTGATCGGTGCGACCTGTCACTATGTGACCGAAGAGCTGGATGCCGGTCCGATCATCGAGCAGGACGTGGTACGCGTCAGCCATCGTGACAGCATCGAAAACATGGTGCGTTTCGGTCGTGATGTGGAAAAAATGGTCCTGGCCCGTGGTCTGCGTGCGCACCTGGAAGACCGTGTTCTGGTGCATGACAACAAGACAGTGGTGTTCGACTAATCTCTGATGCAGGCGTGCCCATTGCGCGCCTGCCATTCCCCTGTTGGTGATGGCGCAACGCGCAAGGTGCCAGCCTGATGACCGACCCTCTCGACAAAGCTGTTTCGATACCTCCCGCCACCCTCGGCGAAGGCTGTCTGAGCCGTTATGACCCCGCTGCGCTGACCCCGGAAAACGGTGCCGATTTTGACGGTGCTGCAGAACTGTGGCGCACGTTGCAGCAATCAACTGAAGTGCCATCCACGCCACAGGGCGATGACCCGGCGTAAAACCATTCAGCTGCGGTGCAGTGCGCTGGTGCTGAATCCCTTTTGGAGAAGCAGGAACGATGCGCGACTCTCTGGAAATAGTTCTGGGTGCCGACCCTGCCGGGCGACCCGTTTCTCAGGCGCTTCGCCTGGCCAACCGTCACGGACTGATCGCCGGTGCGACCGGCACCGGCAAGACTGTCACCCTGCAGCGCCTGGCCGAGGCTTTCAGCGATGCGGGCGTCGCAGTTTTTGCCGCTGATATCAAAGGTGACTTGTGCGGGCTCGGAGCTGCCGGCAATCCGCAAGGCAAGATTGCCGAACGCATAGCCGGCATGCCCTGGCTTGCGCACAGCCCTCAAGGGTATCCGGTCACGTTGTGGGACATTGACGGCAAGTCTGGTCACCCATTGCGCACCACGTTGAGTGAAATGGGGCCGTTACTGCTCGGCAATTTGCTTGAATTGACCGACAGCCAGCAAGCGGCCCTGTATGCGGCGTTCAAGGTGGCAGATCGTGAAGGTCTGTTGTTGCTCGATATCAAGGACCTCAAAGCGCTGCTCAATCATTTGCGTGACAACCCGCAATGGCTGGGCGAAGACAGTGCGCTGATGACAACCGGTTCCAGCCAGGCCCTTCAGCGTCGGCTGGCCGTGCTGGAACAGCAGGGCGCCGAAGCCTTGTTTGGTGAGCCCGCGCTACAGCTTGAGGACATTCTTCAGCCCGCCAGCGATGGACGAGGGCGCATTCATCTGCTCGATGCCAGCCGTCTGGTTCACGAAGCGCCGAAGGTGTACGCGACTTTTCTGCTGTGGCTGCTGGCTGAATTGTTCGAGCAGTTGCCTGAGCGCGGCGATGCCGACAAACCGCTGCTGGCGTTGTTTTTCGATGAGGCCCATTTACTGTTTGCCGACACGCCGAAAGCACTTCAGGAACGGCTTGAGCAGGTCGTTCGCCTGATTCGCTCCAAAGGTGTGGGCGTCTATTTCGTGACCCAGTCGCCAGGTGATTTGCCTGATGCGGTGCTTGCCCAGCTCGGCTTGCGCATCCAGCACGGTCTGCGCGCGTTTACAGCCAAAGAGCAGAAATCGCTGCGTGCCGTGGCCGACGGTTTTCGGCCTAATCCTGATATCGATGCCTTGAGTGTGCTGACCGAACTGGGCACCGGTGAAGCGCTGGTCGGCACGTTGCAGGATAAAGGCACGCCGGCGATGGTTCAGCGCGTTCTGATTGCACCGCCTCAATCGCGTATCGGGCCGCTCAGCGAGAGTGAGCGCGCCAGTCTGATCAGTCAGTCCGCGCTGGGTCATCGTTACGGCAAGCCGGTGGACAGAGAGTCTGCCTATGAAAGGCTCAGCGCCCGCAAGGTCGACGCGCCTGAGCAGCAGAATGCGGATGTCACGAAAAGTGCTCAGGAAGAGAGTTTCAGCGACAAGGCCGGAGAGTTTCTGGGTGGGTTGGCCGGGCAGGCGATGAAAAACGTGATGCGTCAGGCGGCCAACCGTTTAGGGCGTGAGTTGGTGCGAGGTTTGATGGGGTCATTGCTGGGCAGTAAAAAGCGCAAGTGACGCCGGGCCTTCAAGCGGTGCAGGGTGCGCACCGCTTGAGCAGGCTCAGATCAGGACAACGCCTTAGATGCCAGCCAGAACAGCCCGGCGGACAAGGCGACAGTGGCAGGCAGGGTCAACACCCAGGCCAGCAGAATGGTCCGGACCGTTCCGCCTTGCAGGCCGCTCTTGTTGGCAACCATGGTCCCGGCAACACCCGAAGACAGAATGTGGGTGGTGGACACCGGCAGGCTGAACACGTTGGCGAGACCGATGGCGCAGGCGGTCGTGATCTGCGCCGACATGCCTTGGGCGTAGGTCATGCCTTGCTTGCCAATCTTCTCGCCAATGGTCAGTACAACGCGTTTCCAGCCGACCATGGTGCCGATGCCCAGCGCCAGCGCAACCGCCAGAATCACCCAGAATGGCGCGTATTCAGTGGTGGCGGTCAGGTCCTTGCGCAGCTTTTCGAGGTCGGACTTTTCACGCGGGCTCAGGTCTGGCAGTTTGCCGACCTTGCGTGCCGTGTCATCCAGGCACAACAGATAGCGGCGCACTTCGATGCGGCTCTCGGGCGTCAAGGAATGGTAGTCGGACACGCCTTTCAGGCGGTCGAGCAGCGCGTCGATGGTGGGCTCGGTCTGTTTCGGGTTGCACGCCGAACTGGACGGCAAGTCGCCTTTTTCAGCCTTGCCCATTGCCAGGTATTCGCCCAGCGTGCTGCTGTTGCGCTGATAGAACTGGCTCAAATGCAGCGTCGCGTCGCGGGTACGCTCGATCTGGTAGGTGGTGCTGGTCAGGTCGAGGACGAACTGGCTCGGTACGATACCGATCAGCACCAGCATGATCAGGCCGATACCTTTCTGACCATCGTTGGAGCCGTGCACGAAGCTGACCGCCATGGCGGAGATGACCAGCACCAGACGGTTCCAGAACGGCGGGTGTTTCTTGTCATCGAGTTTGCGGCGTTGATCCGGCGTCTTGTGCATCTTTGACTGCGGCCGCCACCATTTCAGGCCGATCAGCACCAGCCCTGCAACGATGAATCCGGCCAGTGGCGAGAACACCAGCGAGGCGCCGATGTCGATCGCTTTCTGCCAGTTGACGCCATCAGCCAGAGGAATGCCGTTGATCAGTGCATTGGCCAGGCCGACACCGAGGATCGAGCCGATCAGGGTGTGCGAACTGGAGGCCGGAATCCCGAAATACCAGGTGCCCAGGTTCCAGGTAATAGCCGCCGCCAGCAGCGAGAACACCATGGCCAGGCCGTGTCCGGTATTGACGTTGATCAACAGCTCTACCGGCAGCAGGTGGACGATGGCATAGGCAACGCCCACACCGCCGAGCAGTACACCGAGAAAGTTGAACACACCGGAAAAGAACACGGCCAGATGAGGCGGCATGGCTTTGGTGTAGATGACTGTCGCCACCGCGTTAGCGGTGTCATGAAAGCCGTTGATGAACTCGAAGGTGAGGACGAAAGCCAGGGCGAGCAACAGGCTCACAAGCACCCAGGCATCAAGCCCGCTGAATAAATCGATCATGTAGGTTTTCTGACCGGGTCTGAAGGGGGCGCGATTATGACAGAAAAAATACAGAACGACCTGTCGTCGCTGACCGGTGTCGCCTCAAACCAAAAAAAAGACGCATGAGCGCAGCCCCGTTGAAGACTCAATGGGGCCGTGGTGCAAGTAGTGCGGACGCATCAAGGCAGGCGTGGCGGGGCATTCAGGCCCGTGATGTCACGGCTCTTCTTTCAGTTCTTCTTCCATTTTCTGTAATTCCTGCTTGAACGCCTGGTCCAGCAGGCTGGCTCTTTTACGCCAAGGCTTGCGTTCCGGCTCCGGCTGCGCGGCGTAGGTGGTGATTTCCCCGCCGTAGACATCCTTGAAACGTTGCTCTTTGCGCTCAAGTTCCGCGCGCAGTTCATCTTTAGTCACTGTATTACCTGATCAAGTCAAATGGGATCCGGTGATAACGCAAAACATTGCAATCAGGCTCATTCCGCCTTTCTGTAATGTGCAAGCAGGTAGAACCTTGCCGTGCGGTCGAACAGAGAGTGCGGGGCATCTTGCGGATGCTTGCGGCTACGTACACCGGAGAAAATAGCTGTCGTAGCGACATGCATTCTGATTTCAGGCACTGGGCCTGTGTTGGCAGGCTTGCCGGTGAATGGCAACGTGTTCCATCACGACGAAGCGACGAGGCCGTGCATCGAAACGCTTATCGAAGCAGAACTGCTTTGCACCGGGCAATCGTCGTGAGTGTAAGGCCTGTCAACTGCCAGATACTATCTCCAAGAAGTAGTGTTACGTCAACAACCGACGTTGCGTGAGTTCACATATCTGTTTTTTTTGTACGATGGTTCCGAAGTTTGAGTCGGGCATTTATATGAAAGAACTTTTATAAAACATTTCTTTGCCGCCTCAGACAAAACTCCGATGCTGAAATTCAGCGTGTTTCATATCCGGGATGGCTTGAAGTATTGCCAGGTAATCAAGGCGGGGTCATCAAGCGCGTGTGAGGCTGGCAGATGAGGCTGGCGGCACTGCTGCGCCTGAGGGCGCTTCGTAATGAAAACGGCCTTGCTAGGTAAGCAAGGCCGCTGCCTATGACTTCTCAGTGGGTACCTGACCAGTAATTTTCCAAGAAGTCACTTCATGGCAGTGCTAAAGGTATAAGCATCTGTGCGACGGGTCAATTGCGATTATCGGCCACCTGTTCGATAATCGCACAGGCCGGGGGGCGCAGATATTCTTGAAAATCATCCGAACCCCCCGGTTTACAAGGCCTGATTACGTGTTACAGAGGGTGTGGCAATGAATGATGAACTGCGTAATTCTTTTGCCTCATTGGCACCGCCTATCGTGGCATCGCCTGCCAAGCGCATCCAGGCGCTGACCGGCGACCCGGATTTCATGACGTCACTGGCGCGCGGGCTTGCCGTTATTCATGCCTTTCAGGAGCGCAAGCGGCACCTGACCATCGCGCAGATCAGCCACCGTACCGAAATCCCGCGCGCAGCCGTGCGGCGCTGCCTGCATACATTGATCAAACTGGGTTACGCGACCACTGACGGACGCACGTATTCGCTGTTGCCCAAGGTCCTGACCCTCGGTCACGCCTATTTGTCGTCGACGCCGCTGGCAACGTCGTCGCAGCCTTATCTGGACCGCATGAGCGATCAACTGCACGAGGCGTGCAACATGGCGACGCTGGAAGGCAACGACATTCTTTATATCGCGCGTTCGGCAACCACTCAGCGGCTGATCTCGGTCGACCTTTCGGTCGGCGGCCGATTGCCGGCGTATTGCACGTCCATGGGGCGTATCCTGCTGGCTGCGCTGGACGATGTGTCGTTGCAGGAATATCTGGACCACGTTGATTTGCAGCCCAAGACCAGCCGGACCATTCGCACGCCGGAAGCCTTGCTCGAATGCCTGCAACTGGTTCGTCAACAAGGCTGGTGTATCGTTGATCAGGAACTGGAGCAGGGGCTGCGCTCGATTGCCGTCCCGGTTTATGATGCGTCGGGCCAGGTGCTGGCCGCGCTGAATGTCAGCACCAGTGCCGGGCGTGTGGCACGTAGCGAGCTGGAGCAGCGCTTTCTGCCAATCATGCTGGATGCCAGCCGGGACTTGAGTACCCAGCTGTTCACCTGATGTATTGAGCGCCCTCGTTGCAGGTGAATTTGTTCGGTTACCGAACGGTTAGTCGATTATCGGATTGTTTGCCGTGTGGCTCAGGCATAACCTCATTTTCATTCCGGCGCAGGTCTTCGCGCTGATCCTTGAACGTGATGTTGGGTTCGGAGCACCTCATGGCAGATATTCTTTCTCTACGCGATGCGGTGAAGCAACTGGTCAACGATGGCGACACCGTTGCGCTTGAAGGCTTCACCCATTTGATCCCCACGGCTGCGGGCCATGAAATCATTCGTCAGGGTAAGAAAGACCTGACTCTGGTACGCATGACGCCCGACCTTATCTACGACCAGTTGATAGGCGCAGGGTGTGCGAAACGTCTGATTTTCTCGTGGGGCGGCAACCCTGGCGTCGGCTCCCTGCACCGTCTGCGCGATGCTGTCGAAAAACAGTGGCCGCGCGCGATGGAAATCGAAGAGCACAGCCATGCCGACCTCGCCAACGCGTATGTCGCCGGTGCCTCAGGTCTGCCGTTTGCGGTGCTGCGTGCGTATGCCGGTTCCGATTTGCCCAAGGTCAACCCGCTGATCAAGACTGTCACCTGCCCGTTTACCGGGGAAGTGCTGGCTGCCGTGCCGTCGGTTCGCCCCGACGTCACGGTGATTCACGCGCAGAAGGCCGACCGCAAAGGCAACGTTTTGCTGTGGGGCATTCTTGGCGCGCAGAAAGAGGCCGCACTGGCTGCTAAACGCTGCATCGTGACCGTGGAAGAGATAGTCGATGACCTCAAGGCACCGATGAACTCCTGCGTGTTGCCGACCTGGGCGTTGAGCGCGGTGTGTCTGGTGCCCGGCGGCGCGCATCCGTCCTATGCGCATGGCTACTACGAGCGGGACAACCCGTTTTATCAGGCGTGGGACCCGATTGCTCGCGACCGCGAAACCTTCACGGCGTGGATCGACGAATACATTCACGGCACAGCAGATTTCAGCGAATTCCAGAGCAAGCTGGCTCGCGCTTCGGAGGCCAACTAATGACTTACTCCACCAGTGAAATGATGACCGTCGCCGCTGCCCGTCGTTTGCGCAACGGCTCGGTGTGCTTTGTCGGCATCGGCCTGCCTTCCAAGGCGGCGAACCTGGCACGCCTGACGTCGTCGCCCGACGTCGTACTGATCTACGAATCCGGGCCGATTGGTGCCAAACCCACCGTTTTGCCGCTGTCGATTGGTGATGGCGAACTGGCGGAAACCGCTGACACAGTGGTTTCCACCAGCGAGATCTTCCGCTACTGGCTGCAGGGCGGTCGGGTCGACGTCGGCTTTCTCGGCGCAGCGCAAGTGGACCGTTTCGGCAATATCAACACCACTGTAGTGGGCGATTATCACCACCCGAAAGTGCGTCTGCCGGGTGCCGGTGGTGCGCCGGAAATCGCCGGTTCGGCGAAATCGGTGCTGATCATTCTCAAGCAGTCGGCACGTTCGTTCGTCAACAAGCTGGATTTCATCACCTCGGTCGGTCATGGCGAAGGCGGCGATTCGCGCAAGCGTCTGGGCTTGCCGGGCGCCGGGCCGGTGGGGATCATCACTGACTTGTGCATCATGGAGCCGGAAGCGCACACCAATGAGTTCGTCGTGACCACGCTGCACCCTGGCGTGACCCGCGAGCAGGTTATCGCCGCGACGGGCTGGGACATCCGTTTTGCCGACACTGTCGTGGTCTCGGAAGAACCCACTGACGTCGAGCTGACGGCACTGCGCGATCTCGAAGCCCGGACCGCCGCAGCCCATGGTCAGGTTGCAGGAGAAGCGTGATGCGTGACGTCTTTATTTGCGATGCGATTCGCACGCCGATCGGCCGTTTCGGCGGTGGGTTGTCCACGGTGCGTGCTGACGACCTGGCCGCCATACCGATCAAGGCCTTGATGGAGCGCAACCCCACCGTCAATTGGGAAGAGGTTGATGAAGTGTTCCTCGGTTGCGCCAATCAGGCCGGTGAGGACAACCGTAACGTCGCGCGTATGGCGGCCTTGCTCGCCGGGCTGCCGAAAAGCGTGCCGGGCGTCACCCTCAATCGTTTGTGCGCGTCTGGAATGGATGCCATCGGTACTGCATTCCGGGCCATTGCGTCAGGCGAGATGGAGCTGGCGATTGCCGGTGGCGTCGAGTCGATGTCGCGTGCGCCGTTCGTGATGGGCAAGGCCGATGCGGCGTTTTCGCGCAACATGAAGCTGGAAGACACCACCATCGGCTGGCGTTTCGTCAACCCGGCCATGAAAGCGCTGTATGGCGTGGACTCCATGCCCGAGACCGGCGACAACGTCGCCACTGACTTCAAAATTTCGCGGGCCGATCAGGACGCTTTTGCGCTGCGCAGCCAGCAACGCGCCGCCGTTGCCCAGGCGGCAGGCTTTTTCGAGGAAGAAATCGTACCGGTGCGGGTCGCGCACAAGAAGGGTGAGACCATTGTGGACAAGGACGAACACCCGCGCGCCGATACCCGCCTGGAAACCCTAAGCAAACTCAAGCCGGTCAACGGCGCGGACCAGACCGTGACGGCTGGCAATGCGTCAGGCGTCAACGACGGTGCGGCGGCGCTGATTCTGGCGTCGGCCGAAGCGGTCAAAAAGCATGGCCTGGCCCCTCGCGCTCGCGTATTGGGCATGGCCAGCGCAGCCGTCGAGCCACGGGTGATGGGCATCGGCCCTGTGCCCGCGGTGCGCAAACTGGTCGAGCGGCTGGGCATCGCGGTTACCGATTTCGACGTTATCGAGCTCAACGAGGCCTTCGCCAGCCAGGGCCTGGCGGTCTTGCGCGAGCTGGGTCTGGCGGACGATGCGCCACAGGTCAACCCCAATGGCGGCGCGATTGCACTCGGACACCCGCTGGGCATGAGCGGCGCACGGCTGGTCCTGACGGCGCTGCACCATTTGGAAAAAACCGGCGGGCGCAAAGGCCTGGCGACCATGTGCGTGGGCGTAGGGCAGGGCCTGGCGCTGGCCATCGAGCGTTAAGCTTTTCTGCTTCAAGGCGCTTCCCAACCCGTTGTTCAGCAACCCGGTTCATCCGTCCGTCTCCACGAAAAGACAGGCGAGTGATCCGGGTTGTTGTGCGATTTGAGTACAGATGCCCGCCGGGTGGTTTTGGCTGAATTGGCCTGAGTGATTGTGCTCGATTAAAGACAGTGTTACAGATTGTTGCTTATGGAAAGTTCTGCTTTGGGGAAAACAATGACGACAACAGCAAAAGCACCGCACTACACGGGCGAGGAGCGAAGCAAAAGAATTTTCGCGATCGTCGGCGCGTCTTCCGGGAACCTCGTCGAATGGTTCGACTTTTATATCTACGCCTTCTGTGCGATCTATTTCGCGCCCGCTTTCTTTCCTTCCGATGATCCGACCGTTCAGTTGCTCAATACCGCAGGCGTGTTTGCTGCAGGTTTTCTGATGCGCCCGATTGGCGGCTGGCTGTTTGGTCGCGTGGCGGACAAGCACGGCCGCAAGAACTCGATGCTGATTTCGGTCACCATGATGTGTGCCGGTTCGTTGATCATCGCCTGCCTGCCGACCTACGCATCGATTGGTGCCTGGGCACCGGCGCTGCTGTTGATGGCGCGTTTGCTTCAAGGTTTGTCGGTGGGTGGCGAGTACGGCACCACGGCAACGTACATGAGTGAAGTGGCGTTGCGCGGCCAGCGCGGTTTCTACGCCTCGTTCCAATACGTGACGCTGATTGGCGGTCAGTTGCTGGCTGTGCTGACCGTGGTCATCCTGCAGCAGTTTCTCACCACCGAAGAGCTGCGCGACTACGGCTGGCGCATCCCGTTCGTGATCGGCGCGGCGGCCGCTGTCATCGCCTTGCTGCTACGGCGCACCTTGAATGAAACCACCACCGCCGAAAGCCGTCAGGACAAGGACGCAGGCAGCATCACGGCGCTGTTCAGAAATCACACGGCTGCGTTTATCACGGTGCTGGGTTACACCGCCGGTGGCTCGCTGATTTTCTATACCTTCACGACCTACATGCAGAAATATCTGGTGAACACTGGCGGCATGGAAGCCAAGACGGCCAGCTACATCATGACCGGCGCGCTGTTCCTGTACATGTGCATGCAGCCGTTCTTCGGCATGCTTGCGGATCGTATCGGCCGACGTAATTCGATGTTGTTGTTCGGCGCGCTGGGTACGCTGTGTACGGTGCCGATCCTGATGACCCTGAAAACCACCACCAACCCGTTCATGGCCTTCGTGCTGATCACCCTGGCGTTGGCGATTGTCAGCTTCTACACCTCGATCAGCGGGCTGGTCAAAGCCGAGATGTTTCCGCCTCAGGTGCGTGCGCTGGGTGTAGGGCTGGCGTATGCGGTCGCCAACGCGATGTTTGGCGGTTCGGCCGAGTGGGTCGCCTTGAAACTCAAGAGCGCCGGGATGGAAAACAGCTTTTACTGGTACGTGACGGTCATGATGGCGATCGCGTTCCTGTTCAGCCTGCGGCTGCCGAAAGAGCCGAAGTACCTGCATCAGGATCATTGATCGCAGGTTTGTTGCAGTCAAAAAAAACCCACCTGATCAGGTGGGTTTTTTATGCGTTGCAATCATCGCAGTGCGATTAGAACACTGCCTTTAGAACAGTTGCACCGAAGGTTTCTCTTTGGAGATGGTTTCGGTCTGCCCGGTTCTTTCATACCAGCCGCCGCCGAGGGCCTTGTACAGGTTGACCTCGCTGGTGAGCTGCGACAGGCGATCAGTGATCAGCGTTTGTTGCGCGCTGAACAGCGAGCGCTGGGCGTCGAGGAAGGTCAGGTTGCTGTCGATGCCGATCCGGTAGCGACGCTCGGCCAGACGGTAGTAATCCTGGTTGGCGGTGACAAAGTCACGCTGTGCCTGGAGCTGCTCGTCGTAGGTCTTGCGCGAAGCCAGGCCGTCGGACACTTCCTGGAATGCCGTCTGAATAGCCTTCTCGTAGTTGGCGACGCTGATTTCTTTCTGGATCTTCGAGTAATCCAGGCTGGCGCGCAGGCTGCCAGCGTTGAAGATCGGGATGTTGATGCTCGGCTGGAACAGCCAGGTTCCCGAACCACCCTTGAACAGGCCGGACAGCTCGGTGCTGCCGGTCCCGGCACTGGCGGTCAGGCTGATGCTCGGGAAGAACGCTGCACGCGCCGCGCCGATGTTGGCGTTGGCAGCCTTGAGCGTGTGCTCGGCTTGCAGAATGTCCGGACGACGCTGCAACAGGTCGGACGGCAGCCCGGCCGGCATTTCGGTCAGCATGTCGGAATCCAGCAGTTGGCTGGCCGGCAGGTTGTCCGGCAGGCCGGTGCCGAGCAACAGCACCAGGCTGTTCTGGTCTTGAGCGACCAGACGCTGGTACTGGGCCAGTCTGGCGCGGGCGCTTTCGACAGCAGTGCGCGACTGGCTCAAGTCCAGCGCCGAAGAAACACCGACTTCATTGCTGCGCGAAGTCAGGCGGAAGCTTTCTTCGTAGGTCTTGAGGGTGTCCTGCGTCAGCTTGAGCAGTTCCTTGTCGGCCTGCCACGTCATGTAGGCATTGGCAACGTTGGCCACCAGACTGATCTGGGTGGCGCGACGCGCTTCTTCCGTGGCGAAGTAGGTTTCCAGTGCCTGTTCGCTGAGGCTGCGCACTCGACCGAACAGGTCCAGCTCATAGGCGCTGACGCCCAGCGTAGCCGAATAGCTGCTGGTGATCGCAGACTGACCGGTCTGCGACTGATCGGCAGGCACGCGTTGGCGAGCGCCGCTGCCGGTCGCGGACACAGCAGGGAACAAGTCCGCGCGCTGAATGCGGTACTGGGCGCGATAGGCGTCGATGTTCAACGCTGCGACCCGCAGGTCACGGTTGTTGAGCAGTGCGGTCTCGATCAACTGTTGCAACGCCGGATCATTGAAGAAGTGGCGCCAGCCTTGCTCCGCAGCGGCCATTTTGGCCGCCTCGGCCGGCGTGTAGGCCGGACCTTGCGGATATTGGGCGGCGACCGGGGCTTCCGGCTGCTTGTAATCGGGGATCAAAGAGCAGCCGCCGAGTATGAACGCGGTAACTGCCAGAGAGATCAATGACTTGCTCATTGGCCAGCCTCATCGTGTGAAATATGTTTCTGCTTGCCCTTGAACAGCCCTGAAACCGAGACAAAGAACAGGGGCACCCAGAAGATCGCCAGAATAACCGCCGTGATCATACCGCCAATTACGCCGGTACCGATCGAATGCTGACTGCCCGAGCCTGCGCCCGACGAAATCGCCAGCGGCACAACGCCGAGGATGAACGCCATGGACGTCATGATGATCGGGCGCAGACGCATGCGGCACGCTTCGATGGCTGCATCGGCAAGGCTCTTGCCCTGTTCATGCAGCTCTTTGGCGAACTCGACGATCAGAATGGCGTTTTTCGCCGCCAGGCCTACCGTCACCAGCAGCCCGACCTGGAAGAACACGTCGTTGGACAGTCCGCGCAGGCTGGTTGCCATCAGCGCACCGATAACCCCCAGCGGCACCACGAGGATGACCGCGATCGGAATCGACCAGCTTTCATACAGCGCTGCCAGACACAGGAACACCACCAGCAACGACAGGGCGTAGAGGGCAGGGGCCTGCGAACCGGACAGACGCTCCTCGTAGGACAGACCGGTCCAGGAGATGCCGATGCCTTGCGGCAGTTTCTTGGCCAGCGCTTCAACTTCGGCCATTGCATCGCCGCTGCTGTAGCCCGGTGCCGGAGTACCGAGAATTTCCTCAGCCGCCACGCCGTTGTAACGCGACAGTTTTGGCGAACCGTAGTACCACTTGCCACTGGCGAAAGCCGAGAACGGCACCATTTCGCCCGAGCTGTTGCGCACGTACCATTTCTTCAGGTCTTCAGGCGTCATACGAGCGCCTGCGTCACCCTGGATGTACACCTTCTTCACACGGCCACGGTCGATGAAGTCATTGACGTAGCTGCCACCCAACGCGATGGACAGTGTGTTGTTGATGTCCGACAGGGTGATACCCAGCGCGCTGGCGCGTTCGTCGTCGATGAGCAGCTGATATTGCGGTTCGTCGTTCAGCCCGTTCGGACGTACGCCTGCCAGAATCTTGCTCTGCGCCGCCATGCCGAGGAACTGGTTACGCGCTTCCATCAGTTTCTCGTGACCGACGCCGCCCTGATCTTGCAGGTAAACGTCGAAGCCTGTTGCGTTACCCAGCTCCAGTACCGACGGCGGCACGATGGCGAACACCATCGCGTCGCGCAGGCTGAAGAAGTAGCCCTGAGCGCGCTCGGCCAGTTTGAAGACGCTGTTGTCGGCGTCACGCTCTTCCCACGGTTTGAGCATGACGAATGCAATCGCCGAGCTCTGACCGCGGCCCGCAAAGTTGAAGCCGTTGACCGAGAACACCGACTTCACTGCGCCGCTTTCCTTGGTCAGCAGGTAGTCACGCATGTTGTCGATGACTTCCTGTGTGCGCTCGGTCGAGGAGCCGGCCGGGGTCTGGATCTGCGCGAAGATAACGCCCTGATCTTCTTCCGGCAGGAACGCTGCGGGGATGCGCATGAACATGAAGACCATGCCCGCGCAGATCAGGATGTAACCCAGATACGCGGGCCACTTGTACTTGAGCATGTTGCCGACGCCGCGCTCGTAGCTCAGAACGCTGCGGTCGAAGGTGCGGTTGAACCAGCCGAAGAAGCCACGCTTGGGCTGGCCGTGCGTTTTCTCGTCGATGGGCTTGAGCATGGTGGCGCACAGCGCCGGGGTGAAGATCAGCGCAACCACGACCGACAAGGCCATGGCCGAGACGATGGTGATCGAGAACTGTTTGTAGATCACCCCGGTGGAACCGCCGAAGAACGCCATCGGCAACAGCACCGCCGACAGCACCAGCGCAATACCGACCAGCGCGCCCTGAATCTGTGTCATGGATTTGATCGTGGCGTCACGCGGAGAGAGCTTTTCTTCCTCCATGACCCGCTCGACGTTTTCCACCACCACAATCGCATCGTCCACCAGCAAGCCGATGGCCAGCACCATACCGAACATGGTCAGGGTGTTGATGGTGAAACCGAAGGCCGCGAGGATGCCGAACGTACCCAGCAATACCACCGGAACGGTCATGGTCGTAATGACGGTCGCGCGGAAGTTCTGCAGGAACAGGTACATCACCAGGAACACCAGCACGATGGCTTCGATAAGGGTGTGAACCACGCCGTTGATCGATTCGCTCACGACCGGGGTCGTGTCATACGGGTAAACCACTTTCATGCCAGGCGGGAAAAACGGCTCCAGCGACGAAACGGTCGCACGGATCGCCTTGGCCGTATCCAGCGCGTTGGCGCCGGTCGCGAGCTTGATCGCCAGACCGGAAGCCGGTTTGCCGTCGAACTGCGAGTCGGTGCTGTAGTTCTCTGCGCCAAGGCCAACGGTGGCGACGTCTTTGAGGCGAACCTGCGAGCCGTCAGTGTTGACCTTGAGGAAGATATTGCCGAATTGCTCAGCCGTCTGCAGACGGGTCTTGCCGATGATCGTGGCGTTCAACTGCTGACCGCTGATTGACGGCAGGCCGCCCAACTGACCGGAAGACACCTGCACGTTCTGTGCAGTGATCGCGTCTCGCACGTCCACCGGGGTCAGCTGGAAGTTGTTCAGCTTGGCCGGGTCGAGCCAGATGCGCATGGCGTACTGCGAACCGAACACCTGGAAGTCACCCACACCGGAGGTCCGCGAGATCGGGTCCTGCATGTTCGACACAATATAGTTGGCCAGGTCTTCCTTGCCCATGCTGCCGTCTTCAGATACCAGGCCGATCACCATCAGGAAGTTCTTCACCGCCTTGGTCACGCGGATACCCTGCTGCTGCACTTCTTGCGGCAGCAGCGGGGTGGCCAGGTTGAGCTTGTTCTGTACCTGAACCTGCGCCGTATCCGGGTTGGTGCCCTGATCGAAGGTCGCGGTAATGGTCATGCTGCCGTCGGAGTTACTTTCCGAACTCACATAACGCAGGTTATCGATACCATTGAGCTGCTGCTCGATGACCTGCACCACGGTATCCTGCACGGTCTGTGCAGAGGCACCCGGGTAAGTCACCTGAATGCCGATGGCAGGCGGTGCGATGCTCGGGTACTGGTTGATCGGCAGGCTGGAAATAGACAGCGCACCGACCAGCATGATCACGAGGGCAATAACCCAGGCGAAAATGGGTCGATCAATAAAAAATTTCGACATGGGTTACTCCCCTTTGCTGCCTGCGGCTTTATCAGTGGCCGGGGCAGGCGCCGGGTTTGCTCCTTTAACGTTGGTCGCTTCGGCGACTTTCACTTCTGCACCTGGTTTGACGTATTGCAGGCCTTCAGTGATGACGCGATCACCTTCTTTAAGGCCGTCTTCGATCAGCCAGTCGCTGCCCACGGTGCGATTGGCGACCAGCGTGCGCATCTCGACCTTGTTGTCCTGATTGACCACCATGGCGGTCGGTGTGCCTTTCAGGTCGCGCGTCACGCCCTGTTGCGGTGCCAGAATGGCCTTCGAATTGACGCCCGCCTGTAATTGCGCATGAACGAACATGCCAGGCAGCAGACGGTGTTCAGGGTTCGGGAACACGGCGCGCAGGGTCACGGAGCCGGTGGTCTGATCAACCGAGACTTCGGAGAACTCCAGCTTGCCTTCCTGTGCGTAGGTACTGTTGTCTTCCAGCGTCAGCTTGACCTTGGCCGAGTTGTCGCCTGACTTCTGCAGCTTGCCGCTGTCCAGGTCATTGCGCAGCTTGAGCATGTCAGCGGATGACTGCACCACGTCCACGTAGATCGGATCGAGTTGCTGAATGGTCGCCATTGCGTCGGTCTGAGCGCTGCTTACCAGTGCGCCTTCGGTCACCGCAGAGCGACCGATACGGCCGGAAATCGGCGCCAGCACCTTGGTAAAACGCAGGTTGATCTGAGCGGTCTGCAAGGCTGCCTGAGCTTCCATGGTCGAGGCCAGTGCGGTGTCGTATTCCTGACGACTGACTGCTTGTTCGCTGACCAGTTGCTTGTAGCGATCGGACATCGATTTGGCCGACTGCAAGGTCGCTTTGGCGCTGTTGGCACTGGCTTCATAGATAGCAGGGTCGATCTGATACAGCTGCTGACCGACCTTGACGTCGCCGCCTTCGGTAAACAGACGCTTGAGAATGATGCCATTGACCTGAGGGCGGACCTCGGCCACGCGGAATGCGGTGGTCCGGCCCGGCAACTCGGTCGTCAGGGTGTAAGGCTGCGCTTTGAGAGTAACGACACCGACCTGAGGGGTTTGCGCAGGCGGGGCCGCCTGTTCTTTCTTGCTACAGCCACTGAGCAGGGTGGCCAGGGCGACGGCAGTGACCAGAACGGTAACAGCTGGCTTGAATTGCATGAAGATCCTCGGGGGCAGGAGCCTGTTATCTCAACAATACGTTGAAGTGTAAAAAAATATTTCGGCTAGATTAGTAGCATGCTAAGGAATATACTTACATTCGCGGTTGTTTGTAAACACCCGCGATGCGCATTCGGCCACTATCCAGCGTGCCGACAGCCAATTCGGGACAAGGCGAGACAAATGCCGCCCGGTTATGTATCCAGGCATGCAGCCAACGAGGTGCCTGGGGTGATTTTCTTGAGGTTTTATTGCCATGGTTCGTCGCACCAAAGAGGAAGCCCAGATTACCCGCAGCCAGATACTGGAGGCCGCCGAACACGCTTTTTATGAGCGAGGCGTCGCCCGTACCACGCTGGCTGACATTGCGACCCTTGCCGGTGTGACGCGCGGTGCCATCTATTGGCATTTCAATAACAAGGCCGATCTGGTGCAGGCGATGCTCGACAGCCTTCAGGAACCGCTCGATGAAATGGCCCAGGCCAGTCAGAGCGAGGAGGAAGAAGACCCGCTCGGATGCATGAGGAACCTGTTGATTCACTTGTTTCATGAGCTGGCACGGGACCCGAAAACCCGTCGTATCAATGAGATCCTTTTCCATAAGTGCGAGTTTACTGACGAGATGTGTGATTTTCGTCGTCAACGCCAGGAAAACGCGATTCAGTGCCACGAGCGGATCACGCTGGGGCTGCGCAATGCGGTGCGCCAGGGGCAGCTTCCGCAAGGCCTGGACACCGCACGTGCCGCCGTCGCCATGTTTGCCCACATCAACGGCATCATTTATCAATGGCTGTTGGTGCCCGACAGCTTTTCGTTGCCTGAAGAGGCCGAGCAGATGGTCGATGTGTGTCTGGACATGCTTCGCTACAGCCCTTCCTTGAGAGTAAAAACGGTCGCGGCCTGAAAGATGGCGGGCGCGATGCCTGCCGGTTTTTTTGGTGCCGACCTTTCGCACAAAGGCTAACGCCATTCCTTGCCTGATAGACAGCAGATTTACCGACTGTTTACCTGTCGCGCCTTACTGCGTCCGTTTATTACGACTCATTGACCTGCGACTTACAAAGATTTTGTAGGAATCAGGTAGGACATTTCCTGATACATGTAGCTGATTTCCCAAAGTAATTTCCGACTATTGCTCTGTGGGAAAACTCCCTTCACTCTTCGCTTCCTGGAAAAACAGAAGAGAGGAAGGTTGCATGCTTTTGCCGAATCTTGCGCCTATGTGTCACGAAAACAATGAAAAATACGCCGTTGTTCAGCAGGGCGGGAGCGGTCGTGGCTGTCGCGAGAACCGACGCACACAGCAGGTAACAGAAACGCGTAAGGCCGCTTCAGGCAATGGCGCCACCCGATCCACCAAAGGCCTGAAAGGAGGGCCGATCATGCCGGATAGCGGATCTGATGTTGTAAGGTTTCTGAACAGTATCGGACAGCAATCCGGACCTGTTTCGGTCGATTCGTTATCGGGCACGCCGGTCATACGATTGGGCCTGATCACCACCTTGTACTTCCGTAACGGTCACAGCCCGGAGGTCAAGCGGCGGATAGAAGGCTGTTTCGCGCGTTTTTACGAAACCTTCAGGTCCAAGCTCAAATGGCAGTTGTTCAAGCGCATGCGGCGCCTGACGTCGACGGCGTTTTCCGCAACGTGCAGGCAGGTTGTGGACAGTCCGCCAGACGAGCAATTCATCTGGTCGCTTGCCAGCGCTACCCAGGCCGAGGTCGCGATGTACAGCCTGTTTGTGATGAACACCCCGCAGAGCCAGGCCGAAAATGATCGTTCGTGCCTGAAGATGGTATTGCCCTGGTCGTACCTGAATGAGCCTGACGGGCTGAAAAACTACGAAACCTGGATCAGGTACCTGAGCAGCGAAGTGCAGGCCGAGCATGGTTACGGCGGGCTGGCGTGTGTACTGCCTTGCGATGGTCACCAGTATCTGCCGTGGGAATATCGTCTGGCGCAGGAATACATCGGGCTGATGGTCGACCCGGGGCCGCACATAGAAAGCCTGCGTTTGCTGGACCGCATCAAGGGCGTGAGCTGGTACACCGTGCTGGGGGATTCATTCGTCAGGCAACTGGGCGGGAGCGACCGGTTGCGCGGGCAGATGAGCGCGCACAGCGACATCGTGTTTCACAGTTACCGCAGCGGCCTGCTGATTCGTGCTGGCGTGGCGCCAGAATTGGGTGGCAGCGGGCTGCCGCCACCGCAGTCTTACGTGACGGTCAACAGACTGATCAAGCCGATCCGTTTGCAGGACACCGGCAATCTTCATCCTTATCTCGCGCCAGCCCTCGGTTTCACTGAAGAGACCACAGCGCAGTGGTATGCGCGGTTCGATGAAAAACCTCTGCCGCCCGTCGATGCCGGGCAAGCCTGTCCGCGCTCGGGTTATTGGTTCAGCAGCGCACAGTTTGGCTCTCGGCGGCATTTCGACGAGGGCGAAATCATGCCTGCTTTCGCCCATGTAAAAAACAAGAAGACCCAATGGTTCTGGGCCGGATTGTCGTAAGCCTGAATAGCCGCTCAGTCCCGGCCACGCAGTAATGTGTCGGGCATGGCCCAGGCCGCGGCCAGGCCAAGCAGCGAAATGGCTGCGCTGGTGATCAACAGGTTTCTGAACGTCAGCGCCAGTTCGGCACGCAAGGTATCCAGTGCCGGCCCGGTTGCCGTATTGAGGCTGTCGAGCAGAACGTTGCCTGAGCCGCTTTCGCCAGTTACGCCGGTTTCCGTCAGGCCCATACCCGAATGTTGCAGCATCGCCAGCAACAGCGCCGACATCAGCGCTACCCCGACTGCGCCACCCAGTGAGCGGAACAGGTTGGTGGTGCTGGTCGCGACGCCCATGTCTCTGATCTGCACTGCGTTCTGGGTTCCGACCAGCGAGGTGGGGAACTGCATGCCGGTCGCGATGCCGGTCAGAATCATGAACAGGCTCATCAGCAGAACCGACTGCGGCGGCGTGAAGGCCATGGCCAGAATGGCGATAGGCATCAGCAGCGCGCCAGTCAGAATCAGTGGTTTGTAGCGGCCGGTCTGCGCTGTGCGTCGCCCGGCAAAATAAGCGCCCATTGGCATGCCGATAGCCAGAGGCAGCATGTGCAGCGCGGCACTGTCAGCGCCACCGCCGGTGACAGTCTGGTAACGCAGCGGCATGAGCACAATCAGGGAAATAGCCTGGAAACTGGTGAAGAACACCGTACACCAGCAGAGCACTGCGCTGCGGTTGGTAAACAGATGCATGGGCAGCAACGGCTCTGGCGCGCGACGTTCGTACCAGACGAAAACTGCCAGCGCCAGCAAGGCGAGGCCCAGCAGTGACTGAACCTGAGCGTGGCCCAGCGTCAGCCCCTGACCGATTTCGGTGATACCCAGCAGCAGCGCGGTCAGGCCAATGATCATCAGCACGGTGCCCAGATAGTCGATCACCGGCTTGCGCTGTGGAATGGGCAGGCCGTTCAAGGTCCGGTAGGCGACGATCAGCGCAGCGGCTCCCAGTGGCAGGTTGATCAGAAACACCCAGCGCCAGGACAGGTATTCTGTCATCAAACCGCCCAGCACCGGACCTGCGACGCTGGCGACGGCGTACATGCTGCTGAAATAACCCTGGTAGCGACCTCGCTCACGAGGCGGGACGATGTCGGCGATGATGGCCTGACTTACCGACACCATGCCGCCAGCACCGATGCCCTGTAGCACGCGCGCAAGCACCAGTTGCTCCATGCTTTGCGCGACACCGCAGAACAGCGAGGCCAGCGTAAACAGGCCAAGCCCGAACAGCATCAGCTTGCGTCGCCCGTAGAGGTCGCCCAGCTTGCCGTAGATGGGCACTGCCACGGTCAGTGCGACCATGTACGCGGAGATGACCCAGGCCAGCAGGTCGATGTCCCTGAACCGGGCGGAAATGGCTGGCATCGACACCGCGACGATGGTCTGATCCAGCGCGCTGAGCAGGACGGCCATCATCAGCGCGAACAAAATGCTGCGAATGGCCGGTGGCGTTTGAGTAAGACTGGTCAAGGCAGAACCCGATGGCAGTGTTGACCCGCCGCAAGGGCGGCGGGAGAAGTCTGGCCAGTCTAATCCGATAGCTTGCTAATCGATAGCCGCCTTTGCTTAATGGCGATACAACCCGCCAGGCGTGAGCGTCATCGCAAGGCGCTGAAAGTAGCGTCGGTCGGCACGCAATGGCCAAACGTGCAACTGCCGACCGCAGGGTTCTGTCGAGACAATTCGTTGCGGTAGGCACCCGCTGCGTACACCGCCAGTACCGTGATAATGCCGACGGCAGCCATACATCTTCTTGTTATTACTTTCATGACGCACTCCTTGCTTTACCTACTAGAGCAGCTTGAAAGAACTGATTGAAGTGTAGGACAAGAAAGCGCTTCGGGCCGGACGATATCCGTGCCGCACAGGGAGGTAATGAAGCGTTAGAATCCGCGTTTTGACTGACTGCAGGTTCGAGACAGATGGCACGCAAGGAATACAACGGGTTTGAAGTGGTTTCGGCGGTCGTACCTTTAGAACAGAAGGGTTACAGCGCAGCCGTTGCCGTCAAGGCGCTGGCTGCCGGGGGCGCGCCGCGCTTCCACGCGATATTACCCGGACAGACATTCAAGACCGCGCACGACGCCGATCTGGCCGCAGTCCAGGAACTGGAGCGGCTGATCGACGTGGACCCAGAGGGCGAGCCGGTGTGGGCTTTCTGATCAGGCGCCCGGACGGAACATCTTGAACAAGGCTTCTGGCCCAAGCTGGAAATAATCCGCCGGGCCACCACCGCGCAGAATCGGCTCGGCCGCAGCGGTGTCGTAAATGCCGTCCTTGAGAAGCGACTTGTCGATATGGATCGCAACCACCTCGCCCAGAATCAGCCAGCTCGACACCAGCTCCTTGTCTGCCCGTTGCAGCTGAATGATCTGCGTGACCTTGCATTCGAAGGACACGGGCGTTTCCTGCACGCGTGGCACCGAAATAATATGCGATGCCAGCGGTGTGAGGTTCGCCAGCTCGAATTCGCTCACGTCCGGGGCCACGGGAGCACAGCTCTGATTCATGGCTTCGGCCAGCGAGCGGGTTGCCAGGTTCCAGACAAATTCGCCGGTCTGCTCGATGTTATTGAGGCTGTCTTTGCGCCCGACGCTGCAAAAGCCAATGATCGGTGGCACGTAGTTGAACGCGTTGAAAAAACTGTACGGCGCAAGGTTCAGCTTGCCGTTGGCATCCTGAGAGGAAATCCAGCCAATCGGGCGCGGGCCGACAATTGCGTTGAACGGATCGTGCGGCAGGCCGTGACCTTTGGATGGCTCGTAGGAGTGAATAGCGTCTGACATGCTCGATTCCTGATGGCTCACTGTTAGATGTGAACATAGTGCTGCGCATTGGCGCTGGATGCCAGAGCAGTCTGTGTTTCGGTCTGAGCCAGAAACAAAGAAGCCCGGCATAGCCGGGCCTTGGGGTGTTGCATGAGTGATCAGCTCAGGCGGTTTGCACCGACACGATCAGCCCCATCAGCGGCCAGACGATTTGCACCGACGTGATCAGCACCATCGGCAGCTTGACGGTTCGGACCGACACGATCTGCGCCATCAGCGGCCAGACGATTTGCACCGACGTGATCAGCACCATCGGCAGCTTGACGGTTCGGACCAACACGATCTGCGCCATCAGCGGCTACACGGATCGAGCCGACATTAGTGTGCTTGGTGCCGCCTTCAGCAACGACGGTTGCCTTGGACATTTCGTTGTGGACGGTATCGACTGCTGGAAGAGCGAAGGCGCTCGATGCCAGAACAGAGAAGGCCAGGCCAAAGATCAGTGTGTTGGTTTTCATGAGGGTGTCTCCAAGTTGCGTCGGGTGAGTTGTCATCCCGGTATGGAGGCAATGCTACGCGCCAGCAGTTTTTTAAGAAGTTAATAGGAGTGCTAGCGATCATCGCTAAAAATGATAGTAGGCCGCAACGCGCTGATTTCGGGCCTTGCAGGCAGAGCTGCTTTGTTGTGGTGCAATTGTTGAAAAATCTTGTAATAAACCCTCTTGACAAAATATAAATGAATTATTTTCAACAGCTTAAAGTTGAAAAACATCAAAAAATCGCACCGTTCTGAAACGTCTTGTTTCAAGTGCTTTGTGAGAGAAAGGAGGGATTAAGGCTGTTGTATTAATGCGGCCGATGATGATGCTTGTAATGACAGGTCAGGTTTGCGTGTGACGCGGAGCACTGGGTACGCACAGAAAAACATGAGTTCGCACACCTCCCGCTCATCATGCTCCGCGTCAAAAACTGTATTCCAACGCGGAGCATGATCACGAAAGTCGTGGTGAACCTTACCCGATCAGTCAGTCTCGATCCGCGAGTGTTTACGCGTGTCTTTCATGAACACGTAGACCAGCAGCGAGCAGGCAATGCAGGCGGTGACGTACCAGTAATAACCGGTTTCCATGCCGACACTCTTGAACCACAGCGCAATGTATTCCGCCGTGCCACCGAAGATCGACACGGTCAGCGCATACGGCAGCCCCACGCCCAGTGCGCGGATTTCGGTAGGGAACAGTTCGGCCTTCACCACGGCGTTGATCGACGTATAACCGCTGACAATGATCAGCGCCGCCATGATCAGGAAGAACGCGCCCCACCAGGTCTGGATAGTGTGCAACGTGGTCAGTATCGGCACCGTGCACAACGTACCCAGCACGCCGAAGGCAATCAGGATCGGGCGGCGACCGACTTTGTCGGACAGCGCGCCGACCACCGGTTGCAACAGCATGAACAGAAACAACGTCGCAGCCGATATCGAGGTCGAGTCGGTGATGCTCATGCCGACCGTGTTGACCAGATATTTCTGCATATAGGTGGTGTAGGTATAGAAAGCCAGGGTGCCGCCCATGGTCAGGCCGACGACGGTCATCAATTCCTTGGGATGACGCATCAGCGTGCGCATCAGGCTTTCCTTGCGCTTTTCCTTCTTCTTGCGGGTGAACGATTCGGTCTCTTCCATGCCGCGACGCAGGAACAGCGCTACCACTGCGCACAAGGCACCGATGACAAACGGGATGCGCCAGCCCCAGGCATACAGCTGTTCGGTGGTGAGCGTCTGTTGCAGCACGATCAGCACACCCAGTGCGATGAGCTGGCCGGAAATCAGCGTGACGTACTGGAAGCTGGAGAAGAAGCCGCGACGCTCTTTGGTCGCCATTTCACTGAGGTAAGTCGCCGAAGTGCCATATTCGCCGCCGACCGACAGGCCCTGCAGCAATCGGGCGAACACCAGCAGGATCGGCGCGCCTACGCCGATGCTTTCATAGCCCGGTGTCAGTGCAATGATCAGCGAGCCGAAACACATCAGCAGCACCGAGGCCATCAGCGCGGCCTTGCGGCCCTTGTAGTCGGCATACAGCCCCATCAGCCAGCCGCCGATCGGCCGCATCAGAAAGCCGACCGCAAAGATGGCGGCGGTGTTGAGCAGTTGCGCAGTGGTGTCGCCTTTGGGGAAGAACGCTTTGGCAAAGTACAGCGAAAAAGCGGCGTAGACGTACCAGTCGTACCACTCGACCATGTTGCCGACCGAGCCACTGAAGATCGATTTGAGACGGCTGGAAGTGGTTTTTTGGCCAACGGCAGGAGCCGTTGACCCATTGGAGGCGGGATTTGGGGTGTCCATGGTGTTCCTTGAATTCATTATTTTTAGGAAGAGGCATTCGATGCCCTGACCAGCTCCATAGCAGGAGCTGTGCCACACCCTGAGAGCCCGTGCCAGAGGGGTTGCGATTTTTCGATGAGCAAGAATCCGCTTATAGGTGCCGAACGAATAGGCGGATTCTTGCTGATGGAGGGGCGCAAGGAGCTAATTGCCGTGTACGGCCTTGAAAATAATCACTGCCCCAACAAAGGCGAGCATTACGCCCATCAGGACCATAATGCCTGTGAAGGTGTTCCGGGCGGCGAAGGCATTGATGCCCTGCCAGCCACCGGTTCGCCGGGAAACCGCATCCTGAAACAGGGACATTCGGTAAGGCGACAGAATGATCCATAGCGCTACGATGGATAGATACAAGAGAGCAATCAGCGGTCCTAATGATATGAACGCCGCGCCAAACAACGCTAGAGGCAGTCCGTGGCGCAGCAGCAGTGCCTGATGACCGGGCCAGCTCAGGAAGTCGGGAAGCAGGCGTTTGCTGTAGCGAATATCGATTGAGCTGAACATTGCAGAAGCAGGGCGCCAGGCGCGCATGAAAACGGCGACAGCCAGTATCGTGAAAACGGGGACGGTAAGTACAACGGAAAGTATTTCGTTCCATCGATCTTTTGTGGTCGGAGGATTCAGATTGACTGTCGTCAACGTCGCCAATGCGCTGAACAGGTACGTTCTGAGATTAGTGTTGAACGACACCTGCTTCGGCAATTTTCGCCACGACTGCACATCAACCTCTGGAAACCAATGTATGGCCTCCGGAAAGCGATGAATCAGATCAGACGCGAGTGCTTCGCAGGCTTGCCAAAGCGCTTGATCACCCAGCCTTGCCATGCGCAGTCTTTCATTCAGCGGCGGCGGCTGCAGAATCAGGTGCGCTGCGGCCGCTTCCGGCGTGTCTGGCGGCCCCGCGAGCAGTTGATACTGACGGGCGATAAAGGCTTTCTCTTCACAGCGTCGGACCAGGTTCATCCACAGCGACATCGGCCCGGTATGCACATCGTGCTTCTTGTCCCAGTCGAACAGATGGGTCAGACGTTCGAACAGGGCGGGCGACCAGTGATGGTTGTTGAGCAGCAGCGTCATGGTCCACTGCTCCAGTTGCTCCTGCCGATCAAAAGAAGCCAGCCAGGGTTGCTGCTGAAGTGTCTTCAACGCATCGAGAAAGGCGCGCTCTTCGTTGCTTTCGAGCAGCGCGTGCATGGGCTGAACCGAGCTTTCCAGCAGTGCCTGAGTCAGTCGGTTTGACTGGTGCGCCCTGAGCTGCACCTTCTGCCAGGGTGTCAGCCAGTGCAGCTGCTCTACCGCGGCTTCTATCAGCGGCAGGTTGTCTTCCGGGTCCAGCAGGCAGCGGCGCGCCAGGTGTTGCTGGAACACCTCGTCGCAGCCCTGATCCCTGGCGAGCTGGTGTTGTGAATGCAGGTTGTCCGGCGTGGTTCGAGACGCTTGCTCATACCAGTTCAGCTCTATCGCCGGGCGCACCGGAGCATTGGTGCCGTCGAAGCTGGAGAGCGCCTGATCGTGCGGCTGTACCCGCAGTGCGGGTGTATCCAGAGCTGGCGACTCCTGACCTGCAAACGACCATGCTTCGTCGCCTTGGCTGTCGTATTCGATACGATTCCGGGCCCGCTCCAGCGCCTGCTCATACGCATCGCGCAGCCTCTGGAACGCGACAGGATCATCATCCGGCCGAGTGGTTTTCAGCAGTCTGGCGTATTGCCGTTTGATGCTGCGTTCATCGGCGTCGTCTTGCAGTTGCAGTACGCCCCAGCAATCCATTGCAATCACCACTCACCCCGTTCAAAACGGTCGGCTTCCTGTTCGAGCTGCTTGCGCATTTCACTGATTTGCCGGTCATCCTGGGTTTCCAGAACCCGCTGGAACTGCGCCGCCCAGACACCGATGGTTTCCCGAGCCTCGCCCAGATACTCCTGATAGAGCCGTTCCAGGCGGGCTGTCAGGTGAGTATTGACCTGCCGTTCACGCGGATGAACCTTGAGCGCTTCCAGCACCTTGAGGCGTTCCTCGATCTCGGCAGGGGTCATGACGCCAGGGTTGTTCTCGATCACCAGCTTGTGCTTTTCGCCAGTCATCTGGATCAGGACGTCGGCTTCCAGCAGACCGTTGTTGTCGTAAGTGAAGCGCACGTCCAGCTCGACTTCGCCGGCCTTGGCCTTCGGGACGGGAATATTCAGCTCGCCCAAGGCGATGTTGTCTTTGACCAGACGACTTTCGCCTTGAAAGATCTTAAGCAGCACGTGTTCCTGATTGTCGGTCACCGTTTTAACCGTGCGCACCCGGCTGACCGGCACCACGCTGTTGCGCTCTATGATTGGCAGGTAATGTCCCGGCTGATAGCCATTGAACACGTATTGCGTGGTCTCAATGCCCAATGTGTAAGGGCATACGTCGGTCAGCACGACCTCTTCCAGCGCGGCATCACGCTGCTTGAGTGCGGCCTGAATCGCAGCACCTTGCGCGACCACTTCATCCGGGTTGAGGATGATGGCCGGAAAACGCCCGAACATCCCGGCCGCCAGTTTGCGGATCAAAGGCATGCGCGTCGTGCCGCCCACCAGCAGGATCTCGTCGAGATCGGCGACGCGTATTTTCGCGTCCCGCAAGGCGCGCTCGATCGGTGCACGCAGCCTGGCCAGCAGCGGTGCAAACTGTTCGGTCATCTCATCCTGGGTGATGGTTTTGCGCCACTCCCGATCAGCATGACGCAGCACGAAGTCAACGCTGTCTTCCTGCCCCAGCGCTTTGCGCACACGCTCGGCCTCACGCTTGAGCGACGGGGTGACCAGTTCCTTGGCCGGGAAGTCACTTTCGTCGCGGTGCAGGTTCAGGAAGTGGTCGACCAGCAACCGATCGAAGTCTTCGCCGCCGAGAAAGTTGTCACCCGCACTGGCGCGCACTTCCATCACACCGTCGAACAACTCGAGAATCGAAATATCGAACGTCCCGCCGCCCAGGTCAAACACCAGGAACGAGGTTTCGCCTTCTTTCTGATGCAGCCCGTACGCCAGCGCTGCGGCGGTGGGCTCGTTGATCAGTTTTTCGACTTTCAGGCCGGCCAGCTCACCGGCGATGCGCGTTGCCTTGCGCTGAGCATCGCTGAAATATGCGGGAACACTGATCACCGCTTCGGTTACCGATTCACCGAACGCGCGCTCGACGTCGGCTTTCAGGCTCTTTAGGACCAGCGACGACAGTTCTTCCGGGCGGTAGGTCTCGGCGCCCAGACGAATCTCCTGGGCACTGCCCATGTAGCGTTTGAACAGCGCCGTGGTTTGTTGCGGATGGGTCTGCAGACGTTCACGTGCCGCCTTGCCGACCAGAATATGCCCTTCATCGTCCAGCCCGACCACGCTCGGGGTGAGCGTTTCACCCAGGGCATTGGTAACCAGGTGGCTGCTGCCGTCGCGCCATACCGCGACCAGGCTGTTGGTGGTGCCCAGGTCAATTCCGACGATCATCTCAAAAATGCTCCCTGCCTCAAATTTGGCGTGATTCTAAATCAAGGCGGTCTGTGCCGCCTGTAAACGAGTAATCAGTGCTTCGGTTCCCCGTTGCGGCACACGGCCTTGTGCAGAAGCGCGGCCAGATCTTCCCTGGAGTAGGGCTTTTGCAACAGATCGAAGCGATGGGTTTCGTCTTGAGCAATCGTGGCAAATTCTGTGCTGTAGCCTGTGGTCAGCACCACCGGCATCCACGGGTAGCGCGCTTCGATTTCTGCGTATAGCTCCAGTCCGCTCATGCCCGGCATGGCAATGTCCGAAAACACCACGTGGAAGTTTTCAGGGTTGCCGGACAGCTCTTGCAGGGCTTCGCGGGCGCTCGATACCCAGAGCACCTGAAAACCGAGTTGTTCGAGCATCGGCCGGGTGTAGGTGCCGATGTCCTGGTTGTCTTCGACCATCAATACGCACAGGCCGGAGGGCGCATTGAGCTCGCAGTTCTCGTCTTCCGGAACCGGCTCATGGTCCTGCGCGCTGGGCAGGCATAACGTGAAGCGGCTGCCGCTGCCCAGTTCGCTTTCGACCAGCACTTCACCACCCGACTGCTTGGCAAAGCCGAACACCTGAGACAGGCCCAGCCCGGTGCCCTGACCAATACTTTTGGTGGTATAGAACGGCTCGAAGATCAGCCCCAGTTTGTCCTTGGGGATGCCCGACCCGGTATCGGTCAAGGACACCGTCACGTAGTCGCCCTCGCTGAGCGAAGGGGCCAGTTCGGCAGAAGAGCAGGCCGAGCATTCGACCTTGATAGTCAGACGGCCGGAGCCCGCCATCGCATCGCGGGCGTTGACCACCATGTTGACCAGCGCGGTGTCGAACTGGCTGCCATCAGCAAAGATAAAGCACGGCTCTGGCGGCAGATCGATGTGTACCTGAATGCGTGAGCCGGTCAGGGTATCCATCATTTCGCCGATGCGCGCCACGCTTTTGCAGACATCGAAGACTTCCGGCTGCAAGGCCTGGCGGCGGGCAAAGGCCAGCAGTTGGCCGGTCAGGCGCGCCGCGCGGTCGACGGTGCTGGAAATCGCTTCCACGTATTTCATGCGGCGCGTTTCATCGAGGTTGGTGGACTTCAGCAAGTCGCTACACGAGCGGATAACCGTCAGCAGATTATTGAAATCGTGTGCCACGCCACCGGTCAACTGGCCGATGGCTTCCAGTTTCTGGGCTTGATGAAGCGCTTCCTGAGAAACCCTCAGCGCTTCGTTGGCGGCTTCTTCGGCCTGAATATCACGACCGACGGCGTGAATGAACTGCTTGTCCGGCACCGCCGTCCAGGCGATGGTCCTGTACGAGCCGTCCTTGTGACGGTAACGGTTCTTGAAATGAGGGATGCTCTGACCGTTCTCCAGCCCGCTCATCGCGGCCAGGGTGCTGTCGATATCATCAGGGTGCACCAGCATCAGGAATTGCCTGTCGAGCAGTTGTTCTTCCGACCAGCCCAATGCCTGGGTCCAGGCCGGATTGACCGCCGAAATAATGCCGTCGAACTGCGCAACCAGCATCAGATCGGTCGACAGCCGCCAGATGCGGTCGCGGTCCTGGGTGCGCTCGATAACGCGCTGTTCGAGGGTTTCGTTCAGCGACAACAACGCTTCTTCCGCATCCCTGAGCTGGGTCATGTCCCTGGAGACGCAGAGGATCTTCTCCGGTTTGCCGTCCTTGCCGAAAATCGGGCTGACCTGCACATGCCACCATTTGACGTTGCCGCCCAGCGTCTGCGCCGAGCCCATGAAGCTGGCGCTTCGACCGGCGCGGGCGGCGTCGACTGCGGCGATGGCGTCCAGATTGCCCTGGTTTTGCCAGAAATCCGGCCACGGACAGCCGCGAATGGCGTTGAAGTCGCTGACTTCCATGATCCGCTGACCGCCTTCGCTCATGAACGTCAGACGTGAGTCGAGATCCAGCACTTTGATGCAGTCATTGATGCTCGACAGAACCCGGTCAGTAAACGCTTCGTTTTCATTTTGCCGGGCTTCGGCGAGAACCTGAGAGGTGGTTTCGTTAACCCGGCTGAAAACGCCTTCGATCAGACCGCTGTCACCATAAAGTGGTGAGTAGGACAGCGACCACCAGGTCTGTACGGATTTGCCACCGCGCACGACGGTGCGCTGAATATCGTCCGACCGGCAGCTGTGACCGGCGAGCGCCTGCTCGGCCAGCGGTCGAACCGCTTCCCATGCATCGCCCCATACAGAGGCGATAGGCTGCCCCTGCGCCTGTTGCACCTCGACGGGCAGAACCGGGCAATAGGCATCGTTGAAAAACAGGATGAAGTCCCGCCCCCAGAGCAAGTACATGCTGTCCGGGCAACTGAGCATCAGGTTCATCGACGACAATAAAGCAGCAGGCCAGGCATGCTTTGGCCCCAGCGCAGACGTCGACCAGTCGGTCTCGCGGATAAATCGGCCCATTTCGCCGCCTCCCAGTGGGAGGTCGAGGGGAGTATTCACGGTAGAAAATGCCCCATCTTTCGGACTGCCAAAGTGAGCTGAATGGTTAAAGCAGGAATGGTGTCATTATGCCTTGTCTGACTCAGCGACCGCTATCGAATGCGACCGCGATCAGTAAGCAGACCCGGTGCAAACCGAAATGTTCGGTTCTGCCCTGAAGAAGACGTGCGCAGTGCCTGGAACCTTCAGTTGAGAAACATTTCCCGCGTCAGGCCATGACGCTGCATTTTTTCGTTCAGAGTCCGGCGCGGCAGTTGCAACTCGCCCAGCACGGCCTTGATATCGCCTTTGTGAAGGGTCAGCGAGGCGCGCAGGCATTGCGCTTCGAACGCTTCCTGACGGGCCGCCAGTGATTGCCCATGCGTCGGGCTGTCAGGCTCGGAAGGCGTCAGCTCCAGGCCGAGTGCCTGACGCTCGGCCGCATTGGCCAGCTCGCGAACGTTGCCGGGCCAGTCATGGCTGAGCAACTGGCTCAGGCGCGCGACACTGAGGGGCGGTGCCTCGCGGCTCAGGCGTTCGGCGGCGGTTCTGGCGAAATGGCTGAACAGTTGCGGGATGTCTTCCCGGCGTTCGCGCAAGGGCGGCAAGCGCAGTTCGGCTACATTCAGGCGATACGCGAGGTCTTCCCGAAAGCGCCCGGCACGTGCCTCTTCAAGCAGATCAGGCTTGGTCGCCGCAATGATCCGCAGGTCGACCTCGATGCTCTGATTCGAGCCCAATCGCTCCAGGCGCTTGTCCTGCAGCACGCGCAGCAGCTTGACCTGCTGCGCCATCGGCATGCTCTCTATTTCATCGAGAAACACGGTGCCGCCGTCGGCGTACTCCAGACGCCCGATGCGCTTGCCTTGCGCGCCGGTAAACGCGCCGCTTTCATGGCCGAACAGCTCGGCTTCGAACAGGTGTTCCGGGATGGCCGCGCAGTTGAGTGCCACGAAAGGTTTGCCTGCGCGCGGGCCGAAGTCATGCAGGCAGCGGGCGACCAGTTCTTTGCCGCTGCCCGTTTCGCCCCGGATGATCACATTGACCGGCAGTTGCGACAGCTCCAACACCTGTCGGCGCAGGGTTTGCAGGCTGGGCGAGGTGCCGAGCAGGGTCGCGTCGAGGCGTGTCCTGGCGTCGGCCTGCTCATGCAGACGCCGGTTTTCCAGCACCAGCTGGCGTTTTTCCAGGGCGCGGCGCAGGTTACTGATCAGGGTCTCAGGGCTGAACGGCTTTTCCAGAAAGTCATACGCGCCCTCGCGCATGGCCTCGACCGCCATCGGCACGTCGCCATGCCCGGTCAGCAGAATGACCGGCAAGTCCCGGTCCAGCTCTTGCAACTGGTTCAACAGTTCCAGACCGCTCATGCCCGGCATGCGCACGTCGGTCAGTACCACGCCGGGAAAGTGTTCCGGCAGGCTGTTCAGGCACTCTTCGGCGCGGGCGAACACCTGCACCTCGAAACCCGACAGGCTCAGCCACTGTTCGACGGCTTGCCGGATGGGCGCTTCGTCGTCTACCACGATGACCGAGTTCAACATGCCGGGTCAGGTCTCCAGAGCGTCATTGGGCAGGCAGAACCAGAACACCGCGCCGTCGGCATGGCTTTCTGCGCTCAGTTGCCCGCCCAGTTGATGAATGATGGCGTACGATACGGCCAGACCGAGGCCCAGACCATCGCCTACCGGTTTGGTGGTAAAGAACGGATCGAAAATACTGGCGAGGTTTTCCGGCGCGATGCCGGTCCCGGTGTCACTGACGCTGAGTAGCCACTGCGCGTCGCGCGCATCGATACGGACTTCCAGGCGGCGTGTGCTGCAATCGCGCATGGCATCCAGTGCGTTGCGCAGCAGATTGATCAGCACCTGTTCCAGACGGATCGCATCGCCGCGCACCCAGGCCGGACGCGACAGGTGCAGCACGCAGTCGACAGCTTCTTCGCGCAAGCGTGGTTCCAGCAGCAGCAAGGCTTGATCGACCACCGTGGCAAGGTCCAGCCGCTCGCGCAAACCGCTCGGGCTTTTGCGCGCGAAGGTTTTCAGGTGGCCGGTCAGGGCCGCCATGCGCGTCAGTTGCTGGTCCACTGCATTCAGCGCCTTGCAGGCTTCGTCGATGCGGCCCTGATCGAGCAGCAGGCGCAGGGTTGCCAGTTGCATGCGCTGGGCCGTCAGCGGTTGGTTGATTTCGTGGGCCAGCGCTGCCGACATCTGTCCCAGTGCAGCCAGCTTGGCCGACTGCACCAGCCCGTCCTGCGCGGTTTGCAGGTCGCGGGTGCGCTCCTGCACCAGGCGCTCCAGTTCGTCCCGACTGCGTTCGCGCAATCGCGCCAGCCGCCAGCGCTGGTAAAGAAACAGGCCGAGAAACACCAGTGCCAGCCAGATGCCCGCTGCGGCCAGACCGGCATTGCGCACGTCCTCGCTGGCGGCCGCTGGCTTGCGCAGCAGATGCAGGGTCCAGTTTTCGTCGGGCAGCGGCAGTGATTGCCATAGGTAGTCAGCCGTGCCATCCGGTCCTTCGACACGGCTCAAGTGGCTGTTGATGCCAAAGCGATCAATAACCCGGCTGCGCAACGGAGACAGAGGCTTTTTGTCATATTGGCGAGTGCGCAGCAGATCGGCCCGGCCAGCAACGGAGATCGGCAGCAGTTCGTGATAACGCCAGTCGGGTCGATTGGCGATAAACACGATGCCCTTTTCATCGCTGACCAGCAGCAGGTCGTCACCCTGACCCCATTCCTGCTCAAGGTTCGGAAACTCCAGTTTCACGACCATCGCGCCACTGAAGACGCCTGCATCGTTCACCACTGCGCTGGACAGGAAGTAGCCGGGAATCCCCGTGGTCACGCCGACCGCGTAGAAGCGCCCGGTCCCATTGGCGCGGGTTTGCAGGAAGTAAGGTCGAAAGCCGTAGTTGTGACCGACATAGCTGTTGGGCGTGCGCCAGTTGCTCGCGCCGATGGCCAGCCCGTTGGCATCAAGCAGTTCGAGGGTCGACGAGTGGGCCGCGCTGTTGATTTTTTCCAGTTTGAGATTGAGTGCACGTTGCACGTCTTCGGTCACCGGATGGCTTAGCGCTGCGCGAATTTCCGGGTCCAGTGCCAGCACCGAGGGCAGGGCGCGGTAGCGTTCGATCAGGGTGTGCAGGGTGTTGGCGTACAACGCCAGTTGCCCACTGCCGCGTACGGCATCTTCCGACAGTGCGTGGCGCTGCGCCTGACGCATCGCCAGACTGGCCGACAGGGCGGCACCCGCCAGAATCAGCAGCACGTACAGAGAAAGTCGCCAGTAGCGATGCTTGATCGTCATGGTGCAGCCTGAACGGAATCCACAGGCGTACTGGCAGGCGGGTGCTGGCCAATACGCCTTGGAGGGGTGTTACAACAGAGTGAACGTCGCTTCTTTCACCGTCTGCGAGTCGAGGCCGATCATGACCTTGAATTCGCCCGGCTCTGCGGCGTACTTGAGTTCAGTGTTGTAGAACTTCAGGTCGTCTTCGCTGAGGGTGAAGGTGACAACCTTTTCCTCGCCTGGCTCAAGCATGACTTTCTCGAAGTTTTTCAGTTCTTTCACCGGACGGCTGATCGACGCCGCGATATCGCGCAGGTACAGCTGCACAATGGTGGCGCCCGCGACCTTGCCGGTGTTCTTCACCGTAACGCTGGCCGTCAGCTTGCCCTTGCGCTGCATATTGGCGTTCGACAGCTTGACGTCCGAGACATCGAACTGCGTGTAGCTCAAGCCATAACCAAATGGAAACAGCGGACCGTTCGGCTCCTCGAAGTAGTGCGAGGTGTAGTTGCCAGGGCTGCCTTCATGATACGGACGACCGGTGTTCAGGTGAGCGTAGTAGACCGGCAACTGGCCAATCGAGCGCGGGAATGACATGGCCAGCTTGCCCGACGGGTTGTAATCGCCGAACAGCACGTCAGCCACGGCATTGCCGCCTTCAGTGCCCGGGAACCAGGTTTCGAGCATGGCATCGGCCTGTTCCTGTTCGTCGACCAGAACCAGCGGACGACCGTTCATCAGCACCAGGACCAGCGGTTTGCCAGTGGCTTTGAGCGCCTTGATAAGATCACGCTGCTTGCCCGGAATATTCAGGCTGCTGCGGCTGGCCGATTCGTGCGACATGCCGCGCGACTCGCCCACGACGGCAACGATGACGTCGGACTGTTCGGCAACCTTGACCGCTTCGTCGATCATTTCCTGCGCCGGACGTGGATCGATCTCCACTTCCTTCTCGATGAAGTTAAGGTAAGTGAGGACGTGCTCGTTGTCACTGACGTTGGCGCCACGGGCATAGACCAGTTTGGCTTTGTCGCCGACGGCGTTGGCCAGGCCTTCGTACACGGTGACCGACTGGTTGGGACGACCCGCTGCCGACCAGCTGCCGAGCGTATCGAGGTGACTCTGGGCCAGTCCGCCGATGACCGCGATGGTGCCTTGTTTCTTCAGCGGTAGGGTGTCGTTCTGGTTTTTCAGCAGGACCAGCGTCTTGCGGGCCACGTCGCGAGCTTCGGCGCGGTGCAGGCGGTCATCGGAATAGGTGTCGGCCGGATCATCGGCGGCAACGCCAATGCGCCCGTAAGGCGAGGCGAACAGGCCCATGTCGTATTTGGCACCCAGCACTTCACGCACGGCGCTGTCGATTTCCTTCATGGAAACCTCGCCGTCCTTCACCAGCCCCGGCAACTGCTCGCCGTAGGCCACGTCGTTCATGCTCAGGTCGACGCCCGCCTTGATCGCCAGCTTGGCGGCTTCGCGGTAATCCTTGGCCACGCCGTGCTCGATCAATTCCTTGATCGCGCCGTGGTCACTGATGGTCACGCCCTTGAAGCCCCAGTCCTTGCGCAACAGGTCTTGCATCAACCATGTGTTGGAGGTCGCCGGGATGCCGTTGATCGAGTTGAGCGAGACCATGATGCCGCCAGCACCGGCATCGATACCGGCTTTGTAGGGCGGCAGGTAGTCTTGGTACATGCGCGTTTTGCTCATGTCCACCGTGTTGTAATCACGTCCGCCTTCCACTGCGCCATACAAGGCGAAATGTTTGACCGCAGCCATAATGCTGTCGTTGGCGGCAACGTTTTTGCCCTGAAACGACCTGACCATCACGTCGGAGATACGAGACACCAGGTAAGTGTCTTCACCGAAACCTTCGGAACTGCGGCCCCAGCGTGGGTCGCGGGAAATATCGACCATCGGCGCAAACGTCATGTCGATACTGTCGGCACTGGCTTCTTTGGCGGAAACCCGGGCCATTGTCGCGATTGCGTCCATGTCCCAGCTGGCGGCCATGCCCAGGCTGATCGGGAAAATCGTGCGGTGACCGTGAACCACGTCATAGGCGAAGAACATCGGAATCTTCAGGCGGCTGTTGGCGACCGCCGCTTCCTGCAACGGACGGTTTTCAGAGCGGGTGATCGAGTTGAACGTGCCGCCGATTCTTCCGGCAGCAATTTCCTTGAGAATCTGCGGCTGAGGCATTTCCGAGCTGATGCTGATGAGTCGCAGCTGACCGATCTTTTCGTCCAGAGTCATTTGTTTCATCAGTTTGCCGATGAAAGCATTCTTGGCCTGAAGCGTTGTATTGTCGGCAGCGGCGGCATTCTGGACCACCACCACTGACTGGCTGGCCATGCCGACCAGCAAACTTAATAAACACAGCTTATTCATGAATAATTTCTCAAGGCTTTTGTCGGTAACTCGCGTTTAATGTCGACAGCCAGTTTTTGGGTTATGGACCTTTGGCGTTATGGTTCGGGCAGGGCGCAAGGATAGTGGCTATCCGCATCACTGTACGAAGTTTCCCCCAAGGTATGTACGAAAATGGTTGATTGATGGATTTTTGTACAAACCCTGTCTGCTCAGCGACTGACCGGTACGCGGCGTCGCGGGTGGATTATGCCGGGGAACTTGTGTTTTGGCTAAGGCGCGTCGTTTCAACAGAGACAAAAAAGCACTGGAGGTCTGGTTTTGAAGGGTGTTTCACGGCTGGTGTTGTACGTGGTAATTCTGTTTGGAGGGATATTTCGGGCCGAGGCAGACCAGCCCGCGCTGGTGTTTCCGCCTATGACAGGCAGCGTGGTGGATGCTGCACAAATGCTCGACAGTCAGACTGCAGTGCGCCTGGCCAGGCTGCTGCGCGCCCATGAACAGGCGACCGGCGAACGCGTGGTGGTGGTTACCCTGCTTGATCTGCAAGGCGCAAGCATCGAAGAATTCGGTTCCAGGCTCGGCACTGCCTGGGGGCTGGGGCAGCACGGTGCCGCCAAAAGTGTTTTGCTGATGGTCTACCGCGACAAGCGCAAGGTATCCATGGAGGTGGGCGCTGCGCTGGCAGATCGTCTCAATGAAGCTCAGGCCGCACTGATCATCGATATGCTGATGATGCCCGAGTTCGACGATGGCCATTTTGCGGCCGGCATAGAACGAGGTGCTCAGGCAATCATCACTGCATTGGGTGGGCAGATACCCGACCACCCCGAACCTGCGGAGCAGTTGGCAGTTAATGAAGAGCAGGTCAACGACGATCAGGTATGGCTGATCGCAATCGTGCTGACCCTCATCGTGCTGGGCATCGTGGTCATCAGCATCAGGCGCGGTTCCGCTGGTCGGCCTGCGCGAGGTGGTGCGAGCCGTGAGGCTGGCGGCCGATTCGGTGGCGGGGGCGCTTCAGGGAACTGGTAATCGGGCATTTCAGGAATGAGGGAACCATGGCGTTATTGAGCAAAGAAGAACAGCGACAGGTCGCCGAGGCCATAGATCGCGTCGAACAGCGCACCGATGCCGAGCTGGTCACGGTACTGGCAGCGCGCGCGGATGATTACGCATACATGCCGTTGATCTGGGCCGGCCTGATCGGTCTGCTGCTGCCAGGCACGATCAACTACTGCCTGCAGTGGCTGAGCGCGGATGAGTTGATGCTCGCGCAGATGAGTACGTTCATTGTCGTGGCGCTGGTGTGTCGGGTGCCGAAAGTGACCGCTTTTCTGGTCCCGGTATCAGTCAGGCGCTGGCGTGCAGGCAATCTCGCCCGTCGGCAGTTTCTTGAGCAAAACCTGCACAAGACCCACGACGGCACCGGCATTCTGGTGTTCGTCAGCGAAGCCGAGCGTTATGTCGAAATTCTGGTTGATCACGGGATCGCCAACCGTTTGCACGACGATACGTGGAAGGCGATGGTCGATGTGTTTACTCAACAGGTCCGGGACGGGCAGATCCTGCAGGGGTTTCTGGGGTGTATTCACGCCTGTGGCGAGTTGCTCGCCGACCACGTGCCAGTGACCCACGGCAAGAACGAACTGCCCAACAGACTGGTCGTGCTGGGCTAGAAGCAAAGAAGGCAGGCGCCGACAAGATCGGCACCTGCCTTTTTTGAAAGCTTATATCAGACGACGCGTTTTACGTCGTAGAACGATTTCATATACGTCCTCAGTTGTTCGACCTGCTGGCTGATCAACGCCGACGAGTCATCTTGCGAGTTGATCTGATCCAGAAAGTTGTAGAACGATCGGTATACCTTTTTCGCTTCTTCTACCCAAAGCATTTTGCTCTGACTGACGCCCGCGAGTTCAGTCAACTCATCGAGTTTTTCCGCCGTAGCCTTTGCTTCCTGACTGACAGTGCGGGACTCTTCAAGCATGGCGTTATAGCGCAGCCTCAGCCTGTCGCGTTCTTCAATAAGATCAAGGTACTTCAGAGCGCTGCTGACCTTGTCGAGGAGTTTGCCGAGTCTGGCAATCCCGGCAGTGACCAGTGCGAGTTCTGGCGATGGCATGGTGACCAGCTTGAGCTCCTCGGCAGTGGGCAACATTTCCTTGAACACGTCGGCAAGGTTGTATTTTTCATATGTCTTGATGGTGGTGTCGAGCAGGCGTCGGTCTTCAGCAATTAAAGCCATCGCGCTTTCCAGCCTGGCCGAGCGTTGGGTCATGCTGTCGATCTGTTGCTGGAGTGTTTCCAGCAAACGATTGCCTTCCAGCTTCAGGTTGATCTGCGCCATATCATCGCTGTGTTCGGCAATGGTTTGAGCGCTGCGGCGCACCTCGGCAGTGAGATTCGATATCTGCCGAATGCGGTGCCCGTTCAGCATGCTGATCGCTTGTCGTTTCTGTGTGTCGCTGAGCCTTGCATCGGCCTCAATCAGCTGTTGTTTCTGATCGATGGGCTTCAGGTTGACACTATTCAACTGTACGGTGATGGTTGCCAGCGCTTGGCGATAGGCCTTGTCTGCACTCATCAATGCGTTTTGAAGCGGCCGCATTTTTTCTTTCATGACCGGCAGAAAATCCAGCTTCAGCGCGGCGACTTGCGCAAGAATGTTCTGGCGGGCGGCATTCATAATTTCAGTGTTGGGAGGGGTCAGAATCAATGCCTCACCCAAGGTTTCAGTGCTCATGCTTATCGTCCTGTAATGCCGGGTTGTTGTTCACGTTTAAACTGATCCAGCGCATCGTTAAATACTTTCAGTAAGTGAGTCGTCATGCCTTTTATTGTCAGCCAGGGTGTGATGACGCCTTGGAACGTCAGGGTGAAGTTTAAAAGTTTCTGATCATCCGTGATCGCCGCCAAATCACTTGCAGATTTGTCGATGTACGCGGCCAGCAGGGTCCAGAGGTCTCTTAGATTGGTGGCGCTCTGGTGAGCGCCCAACATACGAATATTCATATCTTCAAACAGTAGTTGCAGGCTGCGCACGGCGGCGACCAAAGGAACTGTTTCCTTGAGTGTTTCAACTTTCTGATTCTTGGAAGCGATCAGCCGATTTTTTTCTTTTCGGATTTTTTCCGCTTTGGCGCCAAAAATACCCCCCGAGATAGCGATCCCGATGGGCCCGCCTAAACCACCCGCGGCAATATTTATTATTGCGTTTTTATACTCTTTGTTTTTCTGCTCGATTTCCGTCGTCAGTTGCTCGATATCGTTTTCCAGCTCCTTGATCTGCTCGCTCAGGTTCGAGCGCGCTGCCAATTTTGCCTTGTCGTTGATACCGGGAATGAGTTGCACGCTCAGGACGTTGCTGAACGTGTCGATGTTGTGCGTGAGCGTTGCTGCGGCGTGCTGGTGATCCTTTATCTGAGAGGCGATTCTTTTCAGGAATTCTGCCAGCGCGATACAGACCCTTTGGTCGGTTTCACCTAATGGAGACGGCGTTATTTCGCGAACCTCTTCAATGGTCAAGTCGGCAATGCTCAGATCCATTTGTCTGGCAAAGTCCATCTTTTCGATGTAGTTGATGATCTGTTGGCCCTGCCCCGGGAATTGTGAGGCAAACATGTCAATGGCGAACCCGCTACGTTTGATGGCATCCTCGATACCCCGCCAGCTCTTGCCATGATTATTGATTGCCCGGTAAGTCACCAGCATATCTTTAGGCTCAAGCCCGGGAATGCCACTTCTCTTAAAACCCAATTGCTGTTCGACACGAGTAAGCGAGGTGGGAATATTCAGGGCGTTACGCTCGTAACGCTTCAGACTGAGGATGTCTTCCTTGGTGACAATAAGTGCATCGCTCCGGCCGCCTTCTATTTTAGCTTCGAGTAGGGCGCTCAAGTACTCTACGGGTTTTAACGTAACCCGTGCGATGTCTTCGTTTTCCAGTAGTGCTGCTTGACTCAACATAATGCACGTTCCTTGTGCGGGTTATTCTGTTGGAGTAACTAGTCTCCAGAGGTGTGATCTGATTACGTGTAATCAGTCAGGGCGACTATAAAGATGTTTTTGTGCGGTACAAGTAGTGGCCCGTGGTTTTCGGTACGGATTATTTTACCGATTGTGTGCGTTTCGCCCTGGCGTGTAGGGCAGTGCGAACAGTGTGTGTAGTCGCTGAAAAATAGGGGTGCCCATGATGGGCTGACGCGCCTAAAATGCCGGTCTGATTTTTCGAGTCCCGGACGGGACGCCTGAGGCACATTTTTAATGTCAGTGATTACCCCCACGTCATCCGTCGCTGCGTACGACCACCGTGCGCAGTTCCTTGGCCTGCTGGACACCAGCCTGTCGCAGAACTCGTTGATCAAGCTGGTCCTGGCCAAATACGTGGGCAGCGAAACCGACTTGCAGCGGATCATCATCAAGCCGCTGACGGTCAAGGAGCAGCCGTGCCTGAGCTTTGTGTATCGCTACAAAACGCGCGATATCACCAAGAACTTTTCGCTTGCCGAGGCGGTGGCTGTTATTGCCAGCCTGATACCTGAATCGTTCAAGAACGCGCACCTGCTGTCATTGAGCGACGAAGTCCAGCTGGAATTCAGCAAGAAGGGCAAGACCATGCTGGCCAAAAGCAAGGCTCAGCAGGAGCGTCAGGCTCCTTCAGCAGGGCATGATCGCGAGAAGATGCGCTATCTGGAGCTGACCCGGCCGTTCCTGACCGATCTTGGCGTCACCAATAGGCAGCATGAGCTGATTCCGGCCATGTCGCGCAAGTGGAAGCAGATCAACAAGTTCATCGAAGTGTTTTCCCATGCGCTGAGTTCATCGCCGCTGAAGCTCGATCAGCCGATCAAGGTCGCAGACTTCGGCTCGGGCAAGGGTTATCTGACCTTCGCCATCCACGATTATCTGTGCAACACCTTGCAAGCCAAAGGCCAGGTGACCGGCGTCGAGCTGCGTGAAGACATGGTGACGCTGTGCAATACCGCTGCTGCGGCGCTCGAATACCCCGGCCTGACTTTTCAGCATGGTGATGTGCGCACTGTGGCACCCAGCGCGCTGGATGTGATGATTGCGCTGCACGCCTGCGATGTCGCGACAGACTACGCCATTCATATGGGCATTCGTTCCGGCGCCTCGATCATCATGTGCTCGCCGTGCTGTCACAAACAGATCCGCTTGCAGATCCAGAGCCCGACGCTGTTGAAGCCGATGTTGCAATACGGTCTGCACATGGGCCAGCAGGCGGAAATGGTGACTGACAGCCTGCGTGCGCTGTTGCTGGAAGCCTGCGGTTACGACACCAAAGTGTTCGAATTCATCTCCCTGGAACACACCAACAAGAACAAAATGATCCTCGCCGTCAAACGCGCCGGGCCTGAAACACCGGCCTCGCTGCTGGCGCGCATCGAAGAACTCAAGACGTTTTACGGCATCACTGAGCACTGCCTGGAAACCCTGCTTCGGGCCGATGGGTTCTTGAACTGAAGAGTATCCGGACTGAAGAGAGCGGTCGCGGCCGACAGTCTGCGACCAGCGGTTCTTCGAATGACGGCTTCATTGCTCTGGATCAATGGTTGTACCTCGCGCAAGGCGGATGCTTGGGCTATTACCCAGGCACCCGCGCCTGCCACGAGGTCCGTCATGATCAGCACCTTTTTCATCCCCGCTGTGAACATCATCGGCACCGGTTGTATAAATGAAGCGATGCAAGCCATCCGCAAGTACGGCTTTCACAAGGCCCTGATCGTCACTGATGTCGGGCTGGCCAAGGCCGGCGTGGCGAGTCAGGTAGCTGGATTGCTGGTGGAGCAGGGTATCGACTCGGTGGTGTATGACGGTGCCCGGCCCAACCCGACTATCGCAAACGTCGAGCTTGGTCTGGCGCTGTTGCAAGAGCGGCAATGCGACTTCGTGATCTCTCTGGGCGGCGGCTCACCCCACGACTGCGCCAAGGGGATTGCGCTGTGCGCCAGCAATGGCGGGCATATCAGCGATTACGAAGGTGTCGACCGTTCGGCCAAACCGCAATTGCCGCTGATCTCCATCAATACCACCGCTGGCACCGCCAGCGAGATGACACGCTTCTGCATCATCACCGACGAAGCCCGTCACGTGAAAATGGCTATCATCGACCGCAACGTCACACCACTGTTGTCGGTAAACGACCCGAACATGATGGTAGCGATGCCCAAATCGCTCACGGCTGCCACCGGGATGGACGCGCTGACCCACGCCATCGAAGCCTACGTCTCTACCGCCGCCAACCCGATCACTGACGCCTGTGCGTTGCAGGCCATGGCGCTGATTGCCAACAACCTGCGTGAAGCCGTTAACAATGGGACCAACATCGTGGCTCGCGAGAACATGGCTTATGCCCAGTTTCTTGCTGGCATGGCCTTCAACAACGCGTCGCTGGGCTACGTGCATGCGATGGCGCACCAGTTGGGTGGCTTCTATGATCTGCCGCATGGCGTGTGCAATGCTGTTCTGCTGCCGCATGTTCAGCGCTTCAACGCCAGCGTCAGTGCTGCGCGCCTGACTGACGTCGCGCATGCGATGGGCGCCAACAGTCGCGGCATGTCTCCGGAAGCAGGCGCTCAGGCGGCCATTGAGGCTATCCGTGCGTTGTCTGCCGACGTGGACATTCCGCCAGGCCTGACGGCGCTGGGCGTCAGAGAAGAGGATTTCCCGATGCTTGCTGCCAACGCGCTGAAAGACGCCTGCGGGCTGACCAACCCGCGCCCGGCGGATCTTGAACAGATTCAGGATATATTTCGCCAGGCGCTTTGATTATCGACACCGTACAGGCTTGTAAATGGACATGCTTCGGCCCTACACCCTAGGGTCTGTTCCCGTTNTGAAACGGGAACAGACCCTAACAGATCGGGATCGTTGTCTGGATATCTTCGACACCAACGTCCCGCGTTATTTTGATCCGGCAGAGCGCGAGCAATTCGCCTGTTTCCTGATGGCGCCGCTGGGTCACTACTTCGTTGTCGAGCGAGATGGCGAGGTCGTGGCGTGCGGTGGCTACCTGGTGCTGTCAGACCCGTCGGTGGCTGAACTGACCTGGGGCATGGTCGACAGCAGTCGCCACGGCAGCGGCCTAGGCAGGTTTCTCACCCAGGCCCGGCTTGACGTCATGAGTGCTTTGCCGGGTGTCACCCGCGCTTACATCAACACCAGCCAGCATGTTCAGGGGTTCTACTCGAGTCTGGGCTTTGCCGTGGTTTCGGTGGAAGCCGACGGGCATGGTTGCGGGATTGACAGCCTCAGGATGGAGCTGACGTTTTTGTAAGCGAGATGCCTGAACGAAAGCTGACAAAAGTCATAAAACCCGAGTACGTCACGCCACTGTGCGTTTAGCATTCAGCCCATCCTCGCGATTTCCGCGAACCTGTCTGAAAGGTCAACCGATGAGGCCACTGCGCGCTCTTTTGCATTGCGGCTATGTGAGATGCGCCGTTACGTTCACCTTTATCCTGTCAGGTGCGTCGTACGTGCAGGCAGCAGACAAACCGGAAGGCTTTGCCAAAGAGGTAACCGGCGGTGGCTCTGCCGCCGCCGTGCATCCCGCGACCCTGGATGATCTTCGATCAGCGCTCTGTGCATCTCGCAACTCGCGTGGTGTCTGCACCGATGATACGCCGCGAGTGATTGTCCTGGACCACCTGTTCGATTTTCGCGGAAGTGTGATTGTTAATGGCCTTGCCGAAACCACCGAGCCTGGCTGCATCGTGAAACCCTGCCCGCAGGGCGGTGAGCAATTTGCACTCAATGGTGCCAATAACTTCTGCCACTCAAGGCCGCCATCCATAGTGACCTACGACAACGCCGGGTTGAAGCCCCTGAAAGTCGGCTCGAACAAGACGCTGATCGGAGTCGGCGACAAGGCAGGCATTCAGGGCGCTGGGCTGTTCATTGGTGGCGGCGCGCATAACGTGATCATTCGCAACCTGACGCTTTCGGATATCAATCCAAGTGTCGTTTGGGGCGGCGATGCACTCACCCTGAACAAGGCCGATGGCGTATGGATCGATCACAACACCTTCGCACGCGTCGGCAGACAGATGATCGTGACAGGCTGGGGAGCGGCGTCCCACGTGACCATCTCCAATAATGAATTCGATGGCCGTACGCCATACTCGTCTACCTGCGACGGTCATCATTACTGGGTCTGGCTGTTCCTCGGCAGCCAGGACACGCTGACGCTGTCGAGAAACTACGTTCACGATACCTCCGGCAGAACGCCTCATTCCGGAGGAATGAACCATGCGCAAGTTCGTGCGCAACTGGTCAACAACGTCTTCCAGCGCATGACTTATCAAGGCGCAATCATGTCGCGGACGTCGTCTTCACTGTTGCTGGTTGAAGGAAATGACTTCGATAACGTGGCTCATCCGCTGTTCAATTATGTGGATCAACCGGGCACGGCGTTCGCCCTGTTCGATTCGGCTTCAGTCGCCACGAGCGATGCCTGTACGAGTGTGATCGGCAGGGCATGTGTCGCGAATCGGCAACAGTCGAGTGGCGAAGATTATCGCCCGCAGGATGCCTCTGCTTTAGAAGCGTTCCGGGCGTATCGGCAGTATCTGGTGGTGCCGGTGTCGGCGGAAGAGGCCAGGGCGCGGGTGCCGGAGGAGGCGGGGGTGGGGAGGGTTGATGAAAGGTGATGTGGTCATAATTTCAAATTTGTTGAAATTTGAGACGGGGTATGTACTGGGCAGAGATTTGATTTCAGTTTTCCACAAAACTGAAATCAAAAAAAAGCCTAAGCGGTTCTTTGAAGTCAGACTCGCCGATAAGCGGCTTCGTAAAACTCGTCATCACGTCGAGCACCCACGCACAGAACCAGTACGATTTCAGTGCCGTTGACGTGATAAATGATGCGAACATCCCCCGTTCGTGCCCGGCGAAAACCGGATAGCGCTCCGCGAAGCGGCTTTCCAATCTTGTCAGGCTCTCCTTGTGCAATCCGTTCGCGTATGACTTTCAGGATCCTTCGTGCATCAGCCGTTCCCAGCTGTTTGAGGTCTTGATCAACATCAGGGTGAAAGCGGACGCTCCATTTCATCGTAGGGCCTATCTATAGCGAGCCTCCATGTCTTCAAGGCTCACAGTATGCTTTTCATCCAGCGTGGACAGACGCTCAATGGCTAAGCGCTCGGCGCGAAGGTCTTCAAGCTCGTCCTGCAGGGGCTTGATAGGCATCAACACCTACCAAAACTGCGGCTGGTTCGTTGTCCTTGAATATCACCAAATGCGAAACTTCTCCGCTGGTGACTTTCTTCAGTTTCGCACTGAAGCCGCGAACCATAGCTGTAGCTGACACTGCTTGCTCAGCTCGATCTAGAAGTGCACTCATGCGCGTTTGCCTCAGTTTGGTATTAAATTTCAATGAGTTAGAGATTTTTGCAGTTAATAATTCAATGCGAGTTTCTAGCAGCGCAAATACGAGTACACGCAATATAATGTGTTAATAAATGCGCGTGATTGTGTGTTTTATAAAAGGCTTATGAATGAGGCCTGGATCGGTGATTACGACACAGTCTTTGTGGAAGTCTCAGTCGTGTTTGGCACCTACAGCGCCCAGCCCAGCGTGATCACTGTCAGTGTCAGATAACGCAGGGCTTTTGCCAGTGTGACAACCAGCAGGAAACTCCACAGTGGCTCACGCATGACACCGGCGATCATGGTAATCGGGTCGCCGATGATGGGCACCCAACTGAACAGTAATGCCCAACGGCCATAGCGACGATACGTCGTTTGCGCCTTGTCGAGATGACGCTCGCTGATGGGGAACCAGCGCTTATGGCGAAAGCGTTCAATCGAGCGGCCCAGGTACCAGTTCACCACCGAGCCTAGAACATTGCCCGCCGTAGCGGTCAGCAAAAGCAGGAGGGTCACGTAGCGCTCCGAAAGGAGCATGCCGACTAACACCGCTTCAGACTGCAAGGGCAGCAGCGTGGCGGCACCGAATGCCACTAAAAAGAGACCCAGATAACTGGTCAGCTCGAACATGATGTCATCTCACGAATACAGGCCGTTCCAGCCGTGGATGCCCACATACACCCCTACGCAGATGATCAGCGCGCTGGAGAGATAAGGTGCGCGCCGGGCAGCGGCATTGAGCCAGGGGATATGAAGCCCCGAGCCTTGTTGCTACTCACAAGAACGGAACGTATCAACGTTGAGTCCAAACCGGCCCATTTTGTTGTACAACCCGCCGCGCGATACATTCAGCCGTTGAGCAGCCAGGCGGATATTTCCGCGCGTGTCTTTCAGGGCGGCAATGATCGCATTCATCTCATGCGTGCCGAGGTCCTGAGCCATTCGGGGCTCGGGCGCCATTCCCCTCGTCGAGGGTCGCCCACTCTGCCTGATTTCCAGCGCCAGATCGCTCGGCTCTATCAATTCGGTCATCGCCAGATTGGTCGCTCGCTCAATGACGTTTTCCAGCTCGCGAACATTGCCCGGCCAGTGATAGGTGCCAAGAATATCCAGTGCTGCTGGTGAAAGGTCCTGCATCGACTTGCGCAACGAGCGGGCACAACGCGCCAGAAAATGCCGTGCCAGCAGCGGCACATCTTCGCGGCGCATCCGCAATGGCGGCACCGTCAGATTCAGCACGTTGAGTCGGTAGTAAAGATCCTCACGAAAGGCGCCCTCGGCCACCGCCTGGCTCAGGTTGCGGTGAGTGGCGGCGACGATGCGAACGTTGACCCGCAGAGATTTTTTTGCCCCCACGCGTGTGACTTCACCTTCCTGCAGCACGCGCAGCAGGCTGACCTGCGCATCAAAGGACATGTCACCGATTTCGTCCAGAAAGATCGTCCCTCCGTCGGCTAATTCGAACTTGCCTGCCGAGCCACCCCGAGCCGAGCCGGTGAAAGCCCCTTCTACATGACCGAACAGCTCGCTTTGCACCAGTTCGCGGGGAATGGCTCCGCAGTTGACCGCCACGAAAGGGCCCCCACACCGGTCGCTGGCGTTATGGATTGCCTGGGCGAACAGTTCCTTGCCCGTGCCGCTCTCACCGAGAATCAGCGTGGTCGAATCACTGCGACTGGCTATGCGGGCCAGATGCATTGCATTCTGAATCGCCTGAGAGCGGCCCAGGATGGTTTCGAAGGTGTAGCTGGCCTGGGTGCCAATGATTCGCCGGGTGATTTCCCGAATACGTCGGTTCTCGCGCAACGATACAATCCGCCCGCCTTGCTCTAGCGGGCAGACCGACACCAGGCACGCCAGATGACTACGGTCGTGCAGCTCGAAAGTGCAATCCAGGTCCCGCACCCCTTCCTGGCTGCCGAGCAGGACTGAGTCGGTTAACTCGCTCTGCCCCAGGCTTTTGAATGGACTGCCGAGCAGGTCGCGGCCAACGCGGAACAACTGTCGGGCGTAATGGTTGAGCGCTTTGATACAGCCCTGATCATCCAGTACCACCAAGCCCTCGTTGAGCACTTCAAGCACAGTCTGTTGCTCTTCCAGTAAGGCTTGCAGCGCCATCTGCCGCGAAACCGCCTCTGCGGCAGACTGGACAGTACCCAGCGTATGGAAATGAAACCAGCCTGGCTCTGCCGTCAAGGTCAACATACCCAGCGTCCTGCCTTGGGCATCACGGATTGGCGCGGCGGCGCAATGCATGCGGCGCTGGCGCAGGCCAAGCCCGAAGTTCTCCTCGGCGAGCACATAGACCAAGCGATCTTCGATTATCGCCAGCCCGGTACAATTGGTGCCCTGCACCGACTCCAGCAATCGACTGCCTACGGGGGTCAGGTCAAGGCCACAGAAATACAATGTCGTGCCTTCGGCATCGGTCAGGTTGATATGGCCTTTGGGGTTATAGGCAAGTAAACCTCGCATGACTTGTGCCGCTACTGTTATCAGCACCCGATTGGCTGACTGCGTTGCATCCAGCTCGGCGGGCGTCACAAAACGGTATTTACCATCCTCTGGATCAAGCCCGGCATTGACGCTGCGCAACCAGGACTCCCAAACCACCTGCCTGACGCCTGGAGGACGATCGATCGCCCCCTGCAAGCACGCTTGCCAGGCTTGATCCAGCGCGCTGCCCGGTCCTGCATTCAAAGAAGCTGGGCCTAGTGCTGTGAGGTAATCTCGGTCTTCGGCACTCAATGCGGCAGGTGGCTGATTCATCACTCAACTCTATGTCGATATTTTTGACATGCCAGTATAGACATGTCATCAAAATGAACACTGCTCAATCCAGATAAATAAATAAAACCTTAAATATCAATGAATTATTTATTGGCACAGTGATTGCTCCCTGCATAACCAGACGAGGACTTTACCGCCGAGTCATAAAAACAATAAGGGAGTCATTTTTTCATGAGTGCAACCAGAATCATCCGCCTTGGTCTCATCGGCGCTGGCCGCATGGGTAGCTTTCACGGCCTTAGCGCCGCCCGTCATGTTCCCGGCGCGAACCTTACCGCCATCGCTGACCCTACCCCCGGCCAGGCTGAACGCCTTGCGGCAGAACTTGGTGTGCAGAAGGTCTACACCGACCCCCAGCAATTGCTCGATGACCCGGATATCGACGCCGTGCTGATCGCCGCCCCGGCCCGCAGCCATGCCGAACTGGTCATCAGTGCGGCCCGCGCCGGCAAAGGTGTCTTCTGTGAAAAGCCGATGGCGATCACCCTCGACGAGGCTGATCGCGCGATCAACGCCGCAGCCGATGCACGAGTGACGCTGCAAGTCGGCTTCAACCGTCGCTTTGCCAAGAGCTTCCGCACCGCTCATCTGGACGTAGTTGCCGGTCGGATCGGTACGCCACAACTGCTGCGTTCGCTGACCCGCGATCCTGCTCTGAACAATCCGGCAGCGTCACCGCAATGGGTGATTTTCCTGGAAACCCTGATCCATGACTTCGACACTCTGCGCTATCTGAATCCAGGTGCCGAAGCGGTTGAGGTTTTTGTGATGGCTGATGCCCTGATCGCACCAAGCTACAAGGAGAGAGGATTTCTCGATACGGCGGTGGTCACGATCCGATTCGACAATGGTGCCATCGCCACTGCCGAAGCCAGTTTCCAGGCGGTCTATGGCTACGATGTTCGGGGCGAAGTGTTCGGCAGCGCAGGCATGCTGACGATGGGGAATGTCAACGACTCTGACCTGCTACGGTACCTGGCCAATGGGGTCCAGGCCGACACCCGGCGCATGGACACCGACTTGCTGCGTGATACGTATGTAGCCGAGCTCAATCACTTCGTTCACTGTGTTCGTAGCGGAGAAAAACCGTTGGCTAGCGGCGAAGACGCACGAGCGGCACTGGCTATCGCCCGCGCCTGTATCGAATCCTTTCAGCAGGGCAAAACGGTGCGTGTGCAAGGAGCTCTTTCATGAGTTTGACACCGTTCAAACTGGCGATCAGCGCCGAGATGGTCTTTCTTGATTTACCCTTCATCGAGCGCGTCAAACGTATCCATGCATTGGGTTTCAGCGTTGAGATATGGAACTGGACGACCAAAGACATTCAGGCCCTTGCGGCGACCGGCGCGGACTTCACCTCCATGACCGGCTACATCTCCGGCAACCTGACCGAGCCTGATGGTATCCGGCACCTGCTGGACAGCGCACAGGAGTCCCTGGCGGTTGCCGCTCAGCTGGGTTGCCCAAGTCTTAACCTGCATGGCACAGGTCTCGGTGACCAGGGCTTGCCGGTTAAACCGGTCACTCAGACCACCGGGCGCATGTGGCTGAGTGCATGCCAGACGCTGGAAAAAATCGCTCGTCTGGGCGAAGACGCGGGTCGGGTGTTCCTGCTGGAAAACCTCAACACTGAAGTTGATCATCCGGGCACGCCGTTCGCTCGCGCTGACGATACCCTGGCGTTGATCGAGGCCGTGGGCAGCCCGCATCTGAAGATGAACCTTGACCTTTATCACGCACAGATCGGCGAGGGAAACCTGATCGAACTGATTCAGCGCGCCGGCAGTGCCATCGGCGAAATACAGGTTGCCGATGTCCCTGGGCGCATGGAGCCCGGCACCGGCGAAATACACTATCCCGCGATTGCCAGGGCCTTGTTCGGCATGGGATATAGCGGTGTTGTCGGCCTTGAAAGCTGGGCCAGCGGTGATAGCGAGGTCGCGCTTGAGCGTTTCAGACAGGCCTTTACGCTTGAAGGGTAACCCCATCGTTTCAACGAATACCGCTCGTAAGCATTACACATTTTTATCTCTTGATGACGTTTCAACCTATAACAACAAAAGGAAAACCATCATGCGTCGTTGCACACTGCTGTTCGCCACCCTGCTAGTGTTTTTAAGTCAATGGGCCGTCGCCGACTATCGCATCGGCGTAAGCATCGCCAGAGTCGACGACAACTTCATGACCTACGTACGTAACGGGCTGGCTGACGCCGCTAAAAAGGAAAACGTGCAGATTCAGTTTGAAGACGCCCAAGGCGATGTAGTGCGCCAACTTAACCAGGTCCAAGGCTTTCTCAACCAGAAAGTCGACGCGATTATTGTCCTGCCGGTGGACACCTCCGCTACGGCGAACATCACGCGCGCCTCGGTCGAGGCGAAGATACCGCTGGTTTACGTCAACCGTCACCCGGACGAGCGCAACCTGCCCAAAGGCGTCGTTACAGTGGCCTCTAATGACATTGAGGCCGGGCAGTTACAAATGCGGTACCTGGCTGAAAAGCTTGGAGGCAAAGGCAGCCTCGCGATCATCATGGGTGATCTGGCGCAAAACGCCACCCGCGACCGCACCGAAGGCGTCAAACAGGTACTTAAGGAATATCCAGGGATCAAGATTGTCGAGCAGCAAAGTGCTGAATGGCAACGCCACAAAGGGATGGACCTGACCAGCAACTGGTTGCTGGCTGGTAGTCGTTTCGATGCCATCGTCGCCAACAACGACGAGATGGCTATCGGTGCAGCTATGGCGTTGCAACAGGCCGGTAAAGCCAAGGGCGAGATTGCGATTATCGGAATCGACGGTTTGCCTGACGGTCTGGCGGCAATCAGACGCGGAATGCTGGTCGCTTCGGTATTCCAGGATCCCAGAGCCCAGGCGACCAGCGCGGTGCAATCAGCGCTCAAGATGATCAAGGGAGAGCCTGTAGAAACGGATGTATGGGTGCCGTTTCAGTTGATCAGGCCCGAACAATTGGCGGTGTTTGAACAATATTACAAGTAGTGGCAAGGTCAGCACTTCGCCGCGGTCCCGGAAGGGATCAGCGGTGATCCGCAAACCCTGATACAGCTTCGACGGTTCCTGGTGAGCAACACTGCACGCTACCTCTACACAGAAGGGGGCAAGCCGCAGTTGCCTTGGGCAGGGCAAGGTTGAGTACCGCTGATTGGAGGCTCGGAAATGAGGTGCTTGAACTGAGGTGATATGGAGCGGGTAGAGGGAATCGAACCATTACTCCGGTGGAATTACTTAGTGGTGTGTAGTTGTGTAAAGGATGAATGGTCTTACGCCCCTTTGAAATCATTAAAATAAGTTCTTTAACTGGTATTTTAGCCGCATTTTCCAATGCGAACTTAGGTGCAGCTTGGGAGTGGCATTTCGTTCATTGATATGGCCCAGCTGCGAGCCCAGTTAGGTTGGGTCATGCTCATTGAGCCTGTGATCTGTCCCGTTGATAATTAGATGGACAGATTTCAGCGCCATCACCAGCAGAAATCAGCTCATGAGTCCGTGGTTCGTCCTCAGTGTATGTTCGCGTGCTAACGAATGGTGATAAAGAATTTCTGATGCTCGGCTATGTCAATGAGGCCGAGAGTGTCAATGAAGCGATAGCCTGAACTTAGTGACTTATCTTCGAGACTCTCAAGTTTTCCGTCTGAAAGGTACTTGTGCTGCTCAATCTTCATGTAAGCTTTGATACATGGGGTGCTAAATTTGACGGTGGTAGCTTCTAAATCAATTGACTCACTTTTTTCTTCGTAGGTAGATCTGATGTAGCGCTGCATATCCCAGAGATGGCTCAAAATAAAATTTGTATCGCCATCGCTTCGAGATACGATATGTCTCAGCATCGTGTTGTTAAGTATGGCGGTTGCGCGATCCTGGAAAAAAGCCCCCATGCTTTGGGATGTGACTATCAAGAAGTCGACCGTGATGCAATAGCCTGTTGGGAAGAGTCTGTTGAAGTCGAGATGAGCAAAGTTTTTCTGGATTAACACTTGCAAAAGCTCAATGCCCGGAGCTGTTTGCAAGAAATCCTTTAATTTTTCAGTTTGCTCTAGCGCTTTTGTTATGGCGCCTTTCTTACCTTTTGATTTTAAATACTCTTTGGCCCACGTAGCGGGTAGATTGTTTTTCACCTCGCAAGCAAATGCATGAAACCCCAGCGATGGCTCGTAAGATAGTGCGAGAACGTCGATGTCGGGCAGGGATGTGTCGTAGCTTTGAAGAAGAATTTCTTTTTCAGTTTTAAAATTTCTGAACTGAGAAAATAGTTGAGATACTTCCTCTACTAAAGCGTCGCCGATTATGCCGGCGAATTGGCCAGAGAAATGATCGGCGTTTCTGCCAGCGCAGTGCTTCAGTATCGACGAAATGCCATCCTTCAAAGAAAAGCTGAAAGGTAATAAGAAATATTTATTTTTTTTGGGTATGTGGTTGAAAGTTCCGCGCGAGCTGATGGCGATGTCTTTCAAAATAGTTGAACATTTTTCGAGTGAGACATTGGTGATATTGCTTACTTCGTGGCTGATTTCGGCTTCGGTCAAGGTGATGACACATGATAATTTATTAGCTGAGGCGTGGTATCTTTCGTACATGGCGAATGTCAGTAGGCTGTGATAAACCTTATAGAATTCGCTGTAGCTATAAGTCCCCAGGCTGGCTTCGCTATCCTCTGAGATGTAAGAGAAAAATCCCTGTATTTTCTTGTTGGTTCTGAAAGTGATTTCGGTAAGTATTTTTTCCATGTTGGGGTTGTGATAGTCCCAGCGCCCAGTGGTGCTGAGTAATTCGTGGAACTCGTCTTCTGACAAAGATATTTCGTCCAAGAGTTCTGCTGAGTTGAGTGCAAATAGCTGGTGCTCATATACAATTTGCTCAGAGAAACTAGTATCTCGCAGTTTTATACTTATCGTAGAATCAATTTTAGACCATTCAACAGCTTCTGGGTTGTCGAACGACAAATAGATAAGATCGCGTATATGATAATACGCTGAAGAAAACGAAAAAATCTTAGGCCAATCCAGCGTCGTAAGGCCCGTGGAAGCGGGTTCAGGTTTGAGGCCATTAATGATTTTTGGCGTATAAATATCAAGAGCGGGACGTAAAGTCTCACCTGCTTCAAAGTTTCCATGACTGTATTGCTGTTCTACCAGCTCTAACAAAAAATTTAGAGCTACTTCCGTTGGGCCCAACAAGGCGATGTTTTTTTCAAGTTCGGCGTCTATCAGGGTATCGATGTATGTTCTCAGTTCCATTTATCACCTAGAATTTTCGGTGGAAAATTACTTCGTTGTGCTAATAGCTTAGCAGGAGCGATCAGTCGCCGCTTGTCAAGTGTTTATGTCCTGATGTTGGCAAACGTGTCAAGTGCGGAGTTGGGCATCTACAGGTTACAAAAATTCGCATGTTTCGGCGAGGGTATTCCGGGTCAGATATACGATCTGGAAAGTTGCTATATCTGGCGACTTTAGGATGATGTCGTCCAGAAACATGCCTGGGGTGCCTCCAGCACGATGTTCGACACTGTGGACCGCGATTTCGAGCTGCGGCTCCTGTCGGGCTCGCGGGCCTTCGCTCAACTTTCCTGAGTACCTAAAACCACTAGCTGGTCAGTCGCGACTGGCTGGTATGTGCATTGAGTGCTCCTGAACGCTCAGTCGTCTAAGTCCGCTCGACTGAGTCTCCGCAGCACGTAGCCCAGCTATAGCAGTAGCCTTATCTTTAGCCTCCAGCGTTCGATGTCAATGCAGTTGACATATTCGGATTTTTGCACAAAAATGCCGGTTGACAGTCATCCATATCTGCACGCTTTTAGGAGTGTTATGCATGCCCCAAACCCAACATCCAAGTGATTTCGAACCTAAGTTGACCTCCGAATACCTGGGGATCGTATGCCAGAACGTACTCCAAGCGGCCTATCGCGCTTTGGCAGCGGCATCAACGGAAGACGACACGAACTGGACGGTTGGGACATTGCTTTACGGGCGTGTGCATGGTCGTTTCAAAACCATGCATCGCGATAAGTCGCTGCCATGGTTTCGGCTCGCCAACAGCACGATGGATTACACCCCGAGCGTCAATGGTGTGCTGATGCAGGTCGTTATGGATGATCCTGATGTGCGCAAGAAAGCGCACCGCATGGTGGCTAGTCGAGTCGAGCTGTATCAAGCGAGTCTGCTGGGCCCTTCGAACGATAGCAATCTGACTTGGCGCCTATACGTCGACAGTGATGGCAATATGGAAGATCCAAAGCTCACGGTGACGGTGCTCGGACTTGATACCAATCTAAATGTCGTTTGCCAATGGATGCATGACTACACACCACTTCAGTCCGTTCGCACGATCGATTTGCCCGAGGAAGTGGATATCCCGGAACAATTCCCTACTCGCAGGGACAAAGATGCCAACCGGAATGTACCGATAGACGCTGACCAGATCGATGAATGATAGGAATGGCTTTTTGCCGCTTGGGGATGAGTTCTCCCCAGACAAGCTTCGGCTCGCGCGATGTGCTGCGGGCCGTTCACTGGCTGAAATCGGCGACCTGCTCGATGTCACCCGGCAGTACGCTCACAAGCTTGAAATCAATGCGATTCCTTCTCCCACTCAGCTCAAGCAGCTGAGCGATCTACTGGGCGTTGATGAGAGATTTTTTTTCACTACACGCAGGGGTTCCGTAGACCTTGAACAGTGCCATTTTCGTAGCGTGCGTTCCTCATCCCAAACGCTGAAGAAGACCGTTGCCGCTCAGGTGGAAATGTTTGAGCTACTGGTCGATGAGCTTGAGAAGGAGGTTGCCTTCCCGCCTGTAAGTTTCAAACCTTACGACGGGCCGACGCCTCCGGCAGACGAGATTGAGAGAATCGCTGAGAAGTTTCGCCGCGACCATGGCCTGGGCCTAGGCCCTATATCCAGCATGACCAAGCTGGCGGAAAAAGTGGGTGTCCTCGTCGTCAATCTCGCCGATGTCGACGAGCGTGTGGATGCGTTTTCACTGTTCAACAAACGGCCCTTGATCGTTCGTAGCACTGCCAAAAGCAGCCCAGGCCGCCAGCGCTTTGATCTGGCTCATGAACTCGGTCATCTGGTGATGCATCAAGGCATCGAGACCGGCTGCCGACACACCGAAGACCAGGCGAACCAATTCGCAAGTGCGCTGTTGATGCCGCGAGCAAGCTTTGCTTCTGAATTCCCTGCAATGCGAGGTCGGTACCTGAACTGGCATGCCTTGAAGGAACTCAAGTTACGCTGGAAGGTGAGTTTCAAGGCGCTGATTTATCGGGGTAGGGCGCTTGATCTGCTCACTGCTGAGCAGGCGAAATCAGGGTTCACCCACCTCAGTCGCAAAGGATTTACCAAGTTTGAAGAGTACGACGATCTTCTCCCATTGGAGGCTCCCATGCTCGTCCAGCGGGCTTTGGACTTGCTCGACTACGCCAGTTGGAGGAGGGTGCTGGTTGCATCGGGACTGACGCCTGAATGGGTCAGAGGACGGTATTTGCTGAACATACCGGTTTCCCCGCTTCGACTTGTCAGAACTCATTCCGGATAGGGGGAAGATCCGCAGGAAATGTGACACGTACCGGTGTATTCGTGGCGCGCTCCATATCCTGCTCAGGTCATCCAGCATTCGCATCCTGGATGACCTGGATCCCCAATGACGAGGATCCCCAACGAATTCTTCCTGAGTCAGTCAGACCTGCTCTTTACGTTTGCTGCGCAGACGCGCCACACGTGCCTTCGCGATGATCGATGAGTAGGCCACACAGAGATAAATTCCGTTGGGGAATTCAGAAAGGTCTAACAGGTGCTGGCCTATGACCGTTGGATCAAATGTCTTGATCGCCTCATTGGTCAGTGCATCCAGGTCGGGCGGGGCGATGCTCTCTTGTGGCTGGCCACCGTAGTGGTGACTGCCAGGCTCAAGAGATCCCGTCTCGCGCGGAGCGACGTAGTCAGCATGCGCCGTGGGTTGTATCGGTTGTACGGGCTGTATCGATTGTACAGGCTGTACCGACTCTAAAGGAGGAGCACTCACCTCGGGCAATACATTGTGACGTTGAATAGGCGCTTCAACGGCTGGTTGTTTCTCACTGACCGTAGTGGGCTCATCAAACATGTCGACCGTATTACTCACCGGGCGCGATGCCTTCCGAGTGTCGACTACGGCATCTTCGTTACCTAACAGTGCAGGGCGATGGCGAATGAGCAATGTCTGACCCCAATCACCCGTAAACCATTGCCACACTGCCGACTTTTGTTTGCCGGAGAAGATTCGGCCAGACGGTTTAACCTTGCCCAAGCCCAAGAGTTCGAGGCCTGCTGGCGTGGCTTCCAACGAATCAATAACAGCCCTAGGGGCTTGCCAATAGAGCATGTCTGGGTAGGTGAAGCTCTCAGCACGTCCACCTTGACTGATAGCGTATAGGCGCTTTGCTTCTTGGCGCAGGTAAGTATCATCTTGGATTTCACCCAAGCATCTGACATCTGGGTGTGCAGCGCCTATCAATGCACCCGCCATGGTCGCGATCGTATCAGTATCGCTGTTAAGCAAATTGACTACCTGCTCAATGATCTCTTGGGAGCCTACTCGCTGGCCCAGAAGTGCTGCGACGTTAGCGAACAGGGCACATTTGAGTCCTGAGCCTCTTTCTTCGGCGCTCAGTCCCTTGTCGCTGGTGACTATCTCAACATAAAGCTCAGCAGGTGATGCCGATTTGTTGTCCAGGCAATTAACCGCGTTACCAACAGAAGCTTCCCATTCAGCCGCAACCTGATCCACAGCAATTTGAAGCGACGTGTTACTAGCCTTTTCCCACGTAGGCGCCCAGAACGTTGCGAGCTCCGAATCGCTTCTGATCAGAGAAGGGATACTCCGGATATCGGATGTAAATTGGAACCACTCTGTTTCACTGGGCACACGCCCGTGTTGGAATACGTGAGCTAGAGAAACTGCATGCACAACAGCCCCCGCGATACCCCGCATGTGGCCATGAGTACAAATGGCGTTACGGATGACATCAACCAGATACGAAGGCTTGTTTGAAACGTCTGCAGCGGCCCATACGTGAGGTTGGACGCGCATCGCTGCACCGTTGCCGCCGCCATTCACATACCCGTTGAAGAAGTTGCTGAACCAGTTCGTGCTCCGATTGCAGAGTGAGCTCGCTGCTGACTTGCTTCCTCGTCCGGCTCCCAGCGCATAGACCTGCCAAATAGGCAGTTCTATTTTGGCAAATGCCTCTACATCAAAATATCCTTGACCTGAGATCGCGCGACTGGTCGAAAGACGCAGTTGAGTATCGTCTGAATAGCTTCCTGCGGGAAGGACGACCTGAGCGCCGAATCTTCCGCCGATAATCCTCTGCCATTGCTCCGTTCTGGTTGAGCGTGGCTGACTGAGTCGTTCGCTGACAAGGTTTTCGGAAGCGAGCTCCGTCGGGAATCCCATGGCGTCGCCGTAGGCTGCCCATAGCGCCGATGAAATTGTGCGTTGCAGCCTATTTTCTGACATTGCTCTACTCACCTGATCCCTTCAAACAGCTCTGGCCTAACCACTACGTTGACAGGGGAATGCCCCGTTGCAGCCATCTGACCCGCTAGCTCGTCACTGTCATTGTCGCAACGCACGTAGATATGTTGCAAATGGTCTGTCGACAGTTCTTGGGGGTACAGGATCTCGGCTTGGTTGCAGGTCGGGAGATTACTCGGATGATTGGCGAGACGATGTGAGTAATTTGCTAGGTACTGATGAATTGGGGTCTGGAATATGGCTTCCAACCCTTCAGGGCCCTTTGCACGCTCGACGTTGGTGTAGATGTTGTTCGTCGTCGTGAACCAGACATCATCGTGAAGCAGTATTTCAGGCGTGAAATCCAGAATGCACCAGAAAAAATCCTTCTCCCTGTGCCAGCTACCGGAGCACGTTCTGAAGAACGCAGTATTGATTTGGCTGACGGAAAGGTTGGCATAATCCAGCCAGGCCCGATCCTTGTCTCGGTAGCGCGCATTAGGTTGGAAGATGTGCTTAAGCTGTTGATCTGCGTTAAGGCGCTGGCGAGATTTGAGCGCCCTTGATGCAAAGAGCCCAAGGGAGCCGCGATTGGTGGTGAAGTGGAGGATGGACTCGATGCCGCGCTCCGCAATAAGCTGCTGAATAGTCATACGTCCCGGCCCTCATACAGATCATCATCTACGAAATGCATAATGTCCGGCGCGTCGGATGGCCTGAATCCAATCAGGACGCTTTCCCTGGCCCTTCCCACGCCCATTGCGACCAGGCGGCGCAGTCGCGCTGATGGTTCGTGTTCTGCCACATCGATTTGATCCTCATCATCAGGCATGTCTACCTGAAGAACAGAACCGTCTAGGCCTATCATGATGACGTGATCGAACTCCAGGCCCTTACTGGAGTGCAGCGTACACAATGCAATGTTCTCAGGCCCATCTGGCCATATAGGAGAGCCGGTCAGATTGACGAAGGGCAGACCCGCACGATTCAGAGCGGGTATCAGATCCCGAAACCAGCCTTTGTAGTGCAAAAACGCTACAGATTGTTGGGTGAGATCAATGTCGCGAAGGAACTCTATCGCTCCGCGTACCTGATTCGGGTACGAGCCTCTCAAGACGATCGGTTTTGGCCCATCAGCCCTTGCGGTGGCGTAATTTGGCATCGTCCCGTTGTCGTCGATCGGGAGCCCTGTGAGCATGGCACTCGCGAACTGAGCAATCTGACGGGTGTTCCGGTAGTTGGTCTGCAGGGTATGGCTCTTTTCCGGGCGCAGGTTTACCCCGACCTCAACCCACGTGAAGTTGCGTGAATAGATGCGTTGAGCACTATCGAGTACGAAGGTCACTGAGGCGTCCGCCGAGCGCTGATTGAGCACCGCTCGTACCTCATTTGCCGAGAAATCCTGGGTCTCGTCCACCACGATTACGTCGTATTGCTCAAGCTGGGTGTTGCTTAGGTCGCACGCCAGATCCCCCCAATCTACCCGTTCATGCTCTGCTTTGAATTCAATATAGGGTCGGATGACGAGCTCAAGGAGCTGCTGCCTGGCCGGACGTTCCATCCGAGGCGTCACGCCTCGTCCATCTCGACGTGCAGACAAGTAGTCGTCCAATTCATCAATGTGGAAACGACCAAGAACGTACTGAGCTTCCTCAACAACGAATTCAGACTCAAGCCCTGCGGCAGCCGCGAGTCGTCGGAGATGGGCTGATGCAACTTCCAGATCGAGAATGTTCCGGGCGCCGGTCAAGCGCTGTGCCCACTTGTTGAATGTGGCAATTTCTAGCGAAATGAGAGGCTCTTGACCCAATTGCCGTTCGGTGAGTTCGTTTATGTAGCCACGAAGCGTTCTGTTGAATGTCAGCACCAAGACTTTGACAGGTCGAGGTTCGGCCTGCCGCCGCGCGCGATTCAAATAGAACGCCACGCTCGTGCGCAGCTTGAGGAGGGCTGTAGTCGTCTTCCCGCTTCCTGCAGCTCCTCGAATGACATCAACGCCAGAGGTGACTCGGGAGAACAGCGCAAGCTGCTCAGCCGAAGGTATAACGTCGATGAGCGCCTTCATCTGTGTGTTCCATCCATGGTAAATTTTGGATCCTAACACTAAATGGTGGCGTTACAATGGCGCATATCAATATTTTGTAAAATCGAAGGGCACAATCAGTTAGTAGCGTCCGAATCGCCGCCAGCTGTCAGATGTGGATCTGTGCTACAAAATTTAGCCATGGGCGTAAGCCGATTTGGGCGGAGGCGGCAGCAATGCTAAAGCCTCAGAAGCCCCACACGCTATCACCAAACGTGCCATGCCGGCGTTTTTCAAGGTGGTTGT
>NZ_LGLN01000100.1:3679-4941 GCF_001293775.1 Pseudomonas syringae pv. cilantro | reverse complement strand
GCTTTTGATGCGCGAGGCTTACGGGTTTTCTTCACCGGCTTGGTCTGAGCTTCTTGCGTATTAGCCTCATACCAATCATGAAGATTGATCCCTTTGCGACGCACTATGGCTGGCACGCTGCAGTAGTTTTCGCACTCGTCGTGGGTCATCACAGGTTCAGGCATCATCCTGCACTGCGCTGCTACCACATGGACTGTTGCAGGTTTTGGCTTTTGGTTGACCGCACGGATGCATTCACGCAATGCCTTACCGACCCTAACGCCAAAACGAAAGCTTGCTGTACTCATGGTGTTTCTCCAGGGAAAAATGCGGAGAACACCGCCCGAGAGGGGAGTGATTCCCCGCTGGGTGAGTGACGCGTTTAGTGTGCAACCATCGGCAATTGGGTCGCCGAACGTTCGCCCTTCCGGAAGCTTTGCGAACTTTTTTTGGATCAATGCGCAGAACGCATCGTAGTCATGAGATCCAGACTACCTGGGGTGCTGCTGACAACATCAACGCCATAGGCGCAAGATATTGAGGACACTCCGGATACAGGCGTTCTTTGTGTTGAGGACAATGGCTTTCATGCAGGTTCTACTTGCGTCTGCAATTTCCTCTTGACGCCAGCGCTCCTCTTTCTCGGCCCACTCTTTGCGGATGAGCTCCGAATCATCCTCGGGGTAATATCCATCTGTACTGAAGTCCCCATGGTCATCTGGCCCAGGGAGCTCAAAACACCCACAAGGACAAGTGTCTTCAGTCAGACCGTGGCTGCAGATGCCGTGACTACGAATATCGTCCATGTGTGCCTCAATTTCCGACGGTGAAAGATAACCATAGGCATAGCGTGCATAGGCAAATGCCTCCGCCACTTCGGGTGACGTTTCGTCACCGCCAAAAGTCTCGATCATCCGCGAACAGAAATGTTTGAGGACCATGGTTTCGTATGTGGGAAACTTGCAACATGCGTCGCCGTACAGCATGTTGACGCGTTCAGTAATCTCAACATTTTGGAGTGGTGAGGATGAAGCCGCGTGGTTCGACATGGTCTATCTCCGTTCAAATAGCTGAAAACGGAGACACTTGTCCCCGAGGGAAAGTATTCCCCGAGGGTAGGTGAGTTATATGATATGACTCGGCTAAGCCGAGTGCAGCACGGTGTGCGACGTGAAGTATGCATCCATCGGTACGGAATACCGAACGTTCGCGCCTCCGGAAGCTTTGCGAACTTGGGGATGGATCAATGCGTTGAACGCACCGTAGTCATGAGATCCAGACTA
>NZ_LGLN01000100.1:1906-3036 GCF_001293775.1 Pseudomonas syringae pv. cilantro | reverse complement strand
CACTGATGACCGTCAGTGACCAACGGGGTGGAACAGTGAATGGAGCTATTGTGGCATAACATTTGTGGGGATGCTACACGCAGCCTGTCAGCTGCCTGATGCGGCTCTGGCCTGCGGCTTAGCAGATTTGCTGGGGGACTTCTTTTTCTTTTGCTCAATATTAACGGTGCCCTTGCACTCTGGGTATCGAGTGCAGGCCCAAAACACGCCTGAAGAGCCTTTGCGCTGTGACATTTTCGCACGGCAGAGCGGGCATTCGGGTCCCTCTGGCACTGTGATGGACAGCGTCGTCCCTTTGTACTGCTCTACCAGTCTGGTGATCCAGGCTGACTGTCGGGCAATAAAATCATCCAGTGTAAGGGTGCCTTGCTCGATCATCGTGAGTGCCTGTTCCCAGATCGCAGTGGTGCCGGGGTCGGCCACGGCAGGAGGGACTGCATCAATCAGTGAAAACGCTGCCTCAGAGGCCCTTATCGCACGACCTTTCTTGATGAGTGATCCTCTATCTATCAAGCCTTGGATAGTAGCTGCGCGGGTTGCTTCAGTCCCAATGCCCGTTGTTTCCTTGAGTTTCTGAGCCAGCCGCGGGTCTTTGACCATCTTGGCGATGGTTTTCATCGCTTTGATCAACGTACCTTCGGTGTAGGGTTTTGGCGGTTCGGTTTTCTGCGCCTTCAACTGCAGGTCCTGAAGGTCACACCGAGTGCCCATTTGAAGTATGGGGAGGGTTTGAGAACGTCCGGTGCTTTCTTCTCCATCATCGTCGTACGATGTAGCAAAGAGCATTTTCCAGCCTGGCACAATAATCCGCTTGCCCACGGCCTGCAGTGAAACCGCGTTGCACTCGAAGGTGGCCACGGTACGGTCATATTCATGGGTAGGCATGAACTGCGCGAGAAAGTGTGCGCGAATCAATTCATAGACCTTGCGCTCCTTCTCAGACATCGCCGACAGGTTTGCAGGTTCAAGCGTCGGGATGATCCCGTGGTGAGGGCCGGTGATTTTTTTGTCGTTCCATGCACGCGACCGTAGCTTAGAGTCAATCAGTCGCAGTGTCTCGTCGATGGTGGGATCAGTGCGCTTTAGAGCATCAAGAACCATGGGGACTTCATCCAGCATGCTCTCTGGCA
>NZ_LGLN01000100.1:0-713 GCF_001293775.1 Pseudomonas syringae pv. cilantro | reverse complement strand
GTTCATGCCGATCAGCCAGTCCGCCCTGGAGCGTGCGAGCGCTGATAGGTATAGCGGATAGGTTTCCGCACCCTGTTTGACGCTGCTGAGTGCCTGGCGGATGGATGCTTCATTCAGGGCCGAAAGCCACAGCCTCTGAATCGGCCCACGGTACCCACAATACTCGATCAGCTCGCGCGCGATCATCTCACCTTCGCGGTCGGCATCGGTCGCGATCACCAGTTCTGTTGCTTCTTTGAGCAACTGCTTCACGACCTTGAACTGGCTGGCGGTCTTCGGTTTGACGATGACTTTCCACTGTGCAGGTAGAATGGGAAGCGTATCCAGGCTCCAGTTTTTCAGGTGATCGCCGTAGGCATCCGGCGCAGCAGTTTCCAGCAAGTGGCCAATGCCCCACGTGACGGCCACCCCCGGCCCTCTGAGGCAGCCGTCGCCCCGGGTTTTTGCTCCGAGTACGGCGGCAATGTCCTTACCCTGGCTGGGCTTCTCGCACAGATACAAACGCATAAAGACTCCAATGAGATTTCTCCCGCCCTCAGACCCTGCTGTCTGGGGTAGGGTTGAGAAGGTAGCCGGAGGATGCAGTGCCGATGGCCAATGCCCAACGGCCACGGCCGATAAGGTGCTGTTTACCGGGGTTTTCCAGTGTTGGACGGTGGGTCAGTTTGAACCGGTGCTGTGGGCTTTGGTGTATCCGGAAGTTGGTAACCAGG
>NZ_LGLN01000009.1 GCF_001293775.1 Pseudomonas syringae pv. cilantro | reverse complement strand
GTTCCCAAGACCGAATTCACCGAGGACGAGGACGGCAACGTTTTCGAGACACGGATCTTGACTGATCGTTTTGTGCCCAGAGTCCGGGCATGGGACATGACGCCAGGCTCACGCCAACTTGGATGCTCACTGACCATCAGCTCGGATGCGACTACACCAGCTGCACCTGTAACCACCTCCAACACTGAAGCACGTAGTCAGGACGCTTCATTTGAAATGGGCCGTGTGATGGTCACGCATAGCGTTCAAAGCCTGCTCCAAAACAGCTCTCTCGACGTGATGCAGTACCTGCAGCGTCACGCGACGGGCGATTGGGGCGAGATTTCGAATGACGACTGGGACAGCAATCAGCACGCACTCAAAGCTGATGGTCGACTATTTTCCGGGTATGACATCGACGCTGAAGATGAGACCAGACTCTGGATCATTACCGAGTCAGATCGCTCAGTAACAACAGTCATGTTGCCATCTGACTACTAACTAAACTTTATCAAGACCTTTCAATCATCTAACCGCTCAACAGGGTATGAACAATACCCTTGGTGGTGTCGTGCATGCCCTGTTTAACCCATTAGTGGAGAAGCATCATGAACGACCTGACTTTAGAAGTGCCTGTAGGCCACTCTCGTGGGGAAACTTTAAACATTGGGCTCACTGAGTTTATCGAGGAGTTTGGTGACGAACTTCTGGAGTCACTCAACCGTTCGAACCCACCGGTCTATGCCGGCATCGACAATCCGGCTCGGCAGCGGGTGCTGGAGGGCCTCAAACGACAGCCCTTCCCTGCACAGGCTCAAGTGGTCCAGGCCGTTGCCGCGCTTTTGCTCGATCAGACTGAACGGGCTGGCATCATCAATGCCGAGATGGGTACAGGCAAAACGATGATGGCCA
>NZ_LGLN01000053.1 GCF_001293775.1 Pseudomonas syringae pv. cilantro | reverse complement strand
TGGGCTACCCGAAACCTGGCAGCCCCGGCGGCGGCAGTCGCTGCCGCTCGCTGGGCGGTGCTGTTCATGATCATGACTTTCATGTTGTTGAGTTGATTTTTCCAAGGAGATAAAGATGACGCTGCTTTCATTGTTCACCCAGGCACGTACCTTTTTGAAACATCGGCCTTATCCGGTCCTGCTGATGGCTGCCACCCCCGGTAGTAGTTTTGCAGCGCTACCGGGTGCCCAAGCCCCCACGCGCGGCACAGGAACCAGCTTCCTGCAGACGTTCCAAAACTATGCCTTCGACGGCTTCACGCTGCTCGGCTTATGCCTGTGCGCGTTCGGCATCATTCTGGTGGGCCGACATGCGCTGGGCGTCTATCACGAAATCCACATGGGCAAGGCCAAATGGGCCGATCTGGGCAGCACCGCAGTGGTCGGCGTCTGCTTGATTGGCGTCACGATCTACCTCGTCACCACCGCGTCTAACATCCTTTAAGGCGGTGAGGCTTGCATGTCTGAGCTCCAGCACGATCAGCATGAAGACGGCACCCTGCGTTTTCTGCCCAGTCGCTTGAATAACCAGCCCGTGGTGATTGGTGGTCTTACGGCGGATGAGATGTGGGTGACCGTTTTTGGCTGCAGCGGGGCAGGCTTTGTGATGGGGCTGCCGTTGGCCTTCGTGATCACTCCATCCATGCCCGTGGTCTGCGCACTCAT